>NZ_MRTQ01000010.1 GCF_001956215.1 Paenibacillus sp. FSL R5-0490
GATCTTAGCGACACTAGAACGCGACTAACAATCAGTGGGGGATAAGGAACCCCCCCACTGATTGAAGTTTCACTTTATTTCTGGTCTTGAAAGCTTTTCTGTGAACCAGCCTATTGTTCCGCCAATAAGAGCACCGCCAATAACATCGGAAGGGTAGTGGTGGCCTGCCCAGATGCGGGCGAAGCCTGTGCATGCTGAAACCCACAGCAAAATACGGCCTATAAATCGGTTTCCGTAAAAAATGACGATAGAAGCAGCAAACGAAACTACTGTATGCTTGCTTGGGAAACTTGAGTCTCTTTTGGCTGGAATTAAAAGGCCAACCTTATTTTTTATGAAGGGACGGGGCCTGAAATAACAAATTTTTAGAACCTTATTTACAAAGATTGCAATCAGAGAAGCAGCAGCAGCTTTTTTTGCGGCTGTTCTGGAAGGTCCTTTGGCCAGCCACATGCATGCCAGGACAAATAAAAATAAATACCTTGCCCTATTTGATAAAAGAATCATTAAAAAATCAATAAATGCTATTCGACCGGATAAACGGTTGATTGCCTTGAAAATCTTCAAGTCCATTATTTGTCTCCTTCTGCTCTTGTCATTGTCAGATGCCTGCTTAAGGCTCTCCTGTGATTGCCTATTGTTCATTTGCTTATTATTTGCAGCTAAGCATGTAAAAACACCATTTGGGCTAACACAAAAAAAATAAAACCATGCAGCAATTGCATGGTCGTAAAACTAAGCAGAAAATAAGTCTCTAAACACAAATGAAGCAAAACCCATATAAGCACTGACAGTGTAGTCGTTTATAATATAATTTGGATAATTCCATAAAGTCATCAAGTTACCTCCTTTAAATATTGAATCCCCTGCGAGGCAGGGGAATGATAAATATCATATTTTTCCTGATCTTGCTGACAGCCATTTGTCCATATAGTCAGGAACTTTTCCTTCTGAAGTCAGGTTGGCGTGCCCGCCCTGAAGGAGATGAAAAGTTTTATCAGCACTGGACACCAGGTCCATGACCGGAAGAATCTGCTCTTTTGGAACAAGCCGATCATTATCTGAAGCGACAGCGAGCAAATTAGCTTTAATATTACTGAGGGAGGCTTTCTTTTCTCCGATCGTTAATGTACCGTTCACAAGCTTATTGTCTTTTAAAAGATCTTGATGGATTTGCTTCAGTGCAGCCCCTGCAAATGGAATATGGCCATTGGTCCAATGGTTAAATCGCTTCCAGCGGGACGCATAAGCTTCATCATCGGCCCTGGCCAGAAGCGATAAATATGGAGAGTAATAGAGGGGGGAAGTAAAAAGCCGCATACCTGATTTAATGGCAAAGGCGGGGATAAGTCCCCATGCATCAAAAGTGGTTTCCAGGCTGCCTTCTCCATTTCGCAGTTCATCCGCCCATTTATCAAAGACCGGGACAATGCTGAAATCAACCGGTGCAACAGACAATACTAAGTTTTTGACCGGTTCATCCGCAATGGCCGCATAAATGGCTGCAAAGGTGCCTCCCAGGCAAAAGCCCATCACAGTTATTTCGTCTGCTCCCGAGTGATATAAAGCTCTTTTTACCCCCTTCTGGATGTATTCAGTAATATAATCTTCCATCGTAATGTCTTTATCCTCATAGCCCGGAATTCCGAAATCCAGCAAGTAGACATCATACCCGCTGTTAACCAAAGCCTCAATTAAACTGTTCTGAGGTCCCAGGTCCAGAATAAAGGGCTGATTGACTAATGAATAAACAAGGAAAATGGGAATACTGTATTTTTTGCTGGCAGGGGCATAATGCCAGAGAGTAGCCTTATTTCTTTTCCAGACTGCAGTTCTTGGAGTTAAATTGATCTCCGGAGCAGGCTGTAAAAGAGTATTAAAAAATCCAAGCAGTTTTTTGGAAGCTGTATTTTGAGCCATTTATTTTTCCGCGCTTTCAGCAGGGCTGCCAAGTGCTTTTTTTATTTCCTCAATTGATCTGGCCAAAGCGATGACTTTTTCGTCAATCTGATCCATTTTTTCTTCAGCCTGAACAGTTAGTTTTGCTGCATTTGCTACGTCGGTCTTGGTAGGAAAGTTAAGAGGGATGGATAGTGTCTCAATGGCGTCCCGGAGTTTTTTCATGCTTGCTGCAGTCACCTCGGAACGGGTGACTAAGTTTTTGAAAATATCTTCTTTGTTAATAGAGTTCTGAATAGATTCATTCAGTTCTCTTTCCACTTTTGTTCCTAACTTTTTTATTGCCTGCAATAGGGCTTCTGTATGGTTAATAGACATAAACTTTCTCCTTTCTTTAAAGTTAGCTCTGTGAAACCTTAAAGGGATACCGTCATTCCTCCATCTACGACTAATACCTGTCCTGTCACGTAATCAGACGCTTTGGATGATAAGAAGACAGCTGCTCCTTTTAAGTCATGTTCGCTGCCAAATCTTCCGGCAGGAATCTTTTTGAGAATAACTGAACTCGATTTTTCAAGGACTTTTGTAATTTTGGTAGGAAAGAAGCCTGGAGCAATAGCGTTTACTTGAATGCCGGCAGGAGCCAATTTTACAGCTAAATCCTTTGTAAGTGCGATAACTGCCCCTTTACTTGTGCTGTAAGCCACTGCATCAAGAAATGCCGAGTGGGTGCCCCTCATTCCATTTACGGAAGAAATATTAATGATTTTGCCGCTTCCCTGCTTCGTCATCACTTTTGCGGCAGCCTGTGAAAATAAAAACAGCCCTTTTAAGTTCACATTCATGACTTTGTCCCATTTATCGGCAGGCAGATCCAGAAAAGGTGCAACCCAGGATGTACCGCTATTGTTAATGAGGATATCGATGCTTCCAAATGTCTCCAGGGTCTTTTGGATGACCTTCTGAATGTCTTCTTCCTTGGTGATGTCGCATTCGATGGCAAGGGCATTAACTCCTTTGGCTTCAAGGCTTTTTCTGACATGCTCACATGCTTCAATTCTGCGTGAGCAGACGACAACATTTGCTCCTGCTTCCCCAAGTGCATTTGCCATTTGCTCACCGAGTCCGCGTCCTCCTCCAGTGACAATGGCTGTTTTATTGCCTAAATGAAATAACTCGTTCAATTCC
This sequence comes from Paenibacillus sp. FSL R5-0490, assembly GCF_001956215.1. GTDB lineage: Bacteria > Bacillota > Bacilli > Bacillales > Cytobacillaceae > Cytobacillus. The sequence goes on from NZ_MRTQ01000010.1 coordinate 3,088, forward strand.
AACGTTATCCCTCCCTTATTTATTATTAAGAAGCAATCCTGATTTTTAAAATAGACTTCGATATAGTATAGACAAGTTCACCTCATGTGGTGCTAAAATTGTATATTTGCCTTGTCCCAAAAATGTATAAGGAAGACAAAAACAGAAAAGGATGGATAACAAACGGGGGAGGGAGGCGAAAAGGTGGAAAGAGAACAAATCGAGGAGCTTTTTGAAGAAAGCGGATATCCAGGTTTAAACAGCAAGCTTGCCTATAAAGTCTGGATGACAGGGGCATGGGATGATGCGGATGAAGATAGAATAGAAGCGTTTTTAGAGGCGTATTCTTTTGAACAAGAAGGAATTATAACTGGTGAGTTTCTTTATCACTATCGGATATTTGCTTATATTCATGAGAAAATGACCTGCCGTTATTTCCGCTTTAGGGATACCGCCTAAACAAAAACAAACACAGATCAAAGTGAAGGGACCTGTGTTTGTTTTACATATATTAGTATTAGCTAGCCTTATTTAACTGCTTATTTGCTGCTTTATAGTGGTTTTCAAAGAATTCATTAGTATCTTTAACAACCACTTTGCTTAGAAGGATTAGTGCAATCAAGTTAGGAATCATCATTAATGCGTTTGCCATGTCGGCAAATGCCCAAACAGTAGTTAAGTTGGCAACCGCACCGATTCCAGTTGCGAAAATGTAAATGGCACGGTATCCCATAATTCCTTTTGTGCCAACAAGGTATTCAAAGCATTTTTCACCATATACATACCAGCCGACAATTGTTGAGAAGCCGAAGAAAATTACAGAGAAAGCAACGATATATTCACCCGCTGTTCCAAGAACATGGGTAAAGGCTGCACTTGTTAATGCCCCGCCGTCAAGGCTGCCATCATGTGCCACACCAGAGATCAATCCGCCTGTTGTGTCCCAGAAACCAGTCATGATAAGCACCAGGCCGGTCATCGTACAAACTACGATTGTAACAATAAATGTACCAGTCATCGCAACAAGAGCCTGTTTTACAGGATGGTCTGTCTTTGCGTTTCCTGCAATAAGCGCTGCTGTACCAAGACCGGCTTCATTAGAGAAAATACCCCTGGAAACACCATTCTTGATTGCTTCGGATACGACAACACCGACAAAACCGCCTGTCGCTGCTACCGGATTGAAGGCATAGTAGAAGATAGTCTGGAAACCAGGAATGATTTGATCATAGTTAACAGCGAGTATCAGTAATGCCCCGCCGATATAAAGAAAGGCCATAACCGGAACAAAGAATCCTGCAACAGTACTGATGCGCTGAATGCCGCCAAAGATGATTAAGGCTGCCAATACAGCAAGAATAACGCCTGTAATCCAATTATTAATTCCAAAAGAAGTATCCATAACAGCTGCAATTGTATTCGATTGAACACTGTTTCCGATGCCCAGTGCTGCAAAAGCACCAAAGACGGCAAAGGCAACTGCAAGCCATTTAAACTTTTTGCCAAGTCCGCGTTCCACATAATACATCGGTCCGCTGGAGTACTCGCCATTTGCATTTTTTACACGGTATTTCATTGCGAGTAATGCTTCGGCATATTTGGTTGCCATTCCAAGCAAACCAACAATCCACATCCAGAAGATGGCTCCTGGTCCGCCAAGTGTAATTGCAGTGGCAACACCGGCGATATTACCATTACCGATGGTTGCTGCGAGAGCAGTCATTAGAGCCTTAAAGTTACTGACATCCCCTTCATCATTGGATGTAGCCTGACCTTCTTTTGTAAATCCTAATTTAAACGCATATATTAGCCTTCTGAACTGAAGGCCCTTTAGCATGAATGTTAAAAGAACACCCGTACCAAAAAGCAAAATCAAACTTGGTGTGCCCCAGAGCACCCCGTTAATTTTATTAAGCGTCTCAAGCATAAATCATCGCCTCCCAGATGTTAACGCTTTCAAAATCTGTAAATCAAACTATTAAAATATGAGTTTTTTGTGAACATGTCCTATTGTAAAATTATCTGAATATAACTTCAAGGTAAATTAAAAAAGTAAAACTATTAGCAATTTTATAAAAAAGGTGACGGGCACCGCTCGAATTATGTCGAATGGCCTGATGGCTTTGGTAGAGTACAGGGTGGAACCTGAGGTATAATATAATAGGATAGAGAAAGTGCAGATTAAAGAAGTTTTACGATTGGGTGATAATAAAATGGAAAAAGATCCGTTTAAGAGGGCATTTAGTGATCTGGAGGAATTGGTAGATAAGATACGCGATGTCCTGGAATGCCCTGTTACAATAGAAGATGTTAATCATCGCCTGCTGGCATACAGCACACATGATGACCAGACAGATACCGCGAGAATCGCTACAATCATCAGCAGAAAGGTTCCTGAGAAGGTGATTAATCGTTTATGGAAGGATCGTGTGATTCCGCAGCTGATGCAAAGCGGCGAACCACTTAGAATTCCTGAAATAAAGGAGATAGGACTGGGAAATCGGGTAGCCATTTCAATACGCAATCATAATGAGGTATTGGGCTACATCTGGGCTGTTGAAGAAGAAGCCGCTTTATCTGAAAGCAAGCTGAATATGCTAAAGCTGGCTGCACAGTCTGCAAGAACGGAAATGTTAAGATTAAACGCCCAAAAGAAAAAAAGAGCTGAGGGCTACCGGGATTTTTTCTGGGAGCTGTTAACCGGCCGTTTCCATACCCATGATGAAATCTCAGAAAGATTTGAGGAGTTAAGCATAAAACCGCCATCACCGTTTGCTGTGCTAGCCTTTAGGTTTAAAGAAGAAGTTACCTCTAAAATAGAGCAAAAGATCATCTATCTGATCACGACAAGCCAAAAGGTTCATATAACCTTTCATGCCGCGATGGGGAACGAATTCGTAATTCTAGCAGTGCCTCCTGAACCTGCTCTAGCTGAGAATACTTTTATCGAATTCATCGAGTTTTTCATTGATCAAATGAAAACACGTTTTGGCATTGATCATATAAACGGGGCAACAGGAACAACTTATCAGCACTTTGAAAAAGTGGAAAAAAGCTATCAGGAGGCATTGCAGGTTCTGAGTCTTAAAGAACAATTCCCAGAAGAGATCCATCATGTTTATAGCTATCAGCAGCTTGGCATTTTCCGCTACCTTGATGCCATCCTTGAAAAGAAACGGAAGGAACCGTATGAGCACCCGGCTATCGAAAAGATTACTAAATATGACCTTGAGCACCGGACTAATCTGCTCACTACTCTTGAAGCCTTCATTGATCATGACAGCAATGTGAATGAAACAGCTAAAAAGCTGCATATTCATATGAATACACTGAATTACCGATTAAAGAGGATAACCGATATTGGGAAAGTTGACCTGAAGAATACGAATACAAAACTTTCTTTATATCTTGAGCTTAAAATCCGGAGAATGGAAAAGAAGAGCCCTCATTTGTAGATTTCCACAAATGGAGGCTCTTTTATTTTACCGATTTAACAATGACAGCGCTTTACTAAAATTATTATACTGACAATAGTAAATATCATAATTGATAGATTGAAAGGGGATTTTTCCATGATTATTGGAGTACCTAAAGAGATTAAAAATAACGAAAATCGTGTTGCTGCGACACCAGCAAGCGTTGACGCATTAGTAAAGTCCGGACATAAAGTATTAGTAGAAATTGATGCAGGAATTGGAAGCGGTTTCACTAACGAAGATTATACTGAAGTAGGAGCCGTTATCGTAGATACTGCTGCTGAAGCATGGGCTGCTGAAATGGTAATGAAGGTTAAAGAGCCGCTAGCTTCCGAGTATGGTTATTTCCGTGAAGGTTTGGTTCTTTTCACATACCTTCACCTTGCAGCAGAGCCTGAGCTTGCAAAAGCATTAACTGAAAAAGGTGTTACAGCGATTGCTTATGAAACAGTAGAAGTAAACCGCACATTGCCTCTTCTTACTCCAATGAGTGAAGTTGCAGGACGCATGTCTGCTCAAATTGGAGCTCAATTCCTTCAAAAGACGAATGGCGGAATGGGAATCCTTCTTGCAGGTGTTCCAGGGGTATCACGCGGAAAAGTTACCATCGTTGGCGGCGGTGTGGTTGGAATCAACGCAGCGAAAATGGCAATCGGACTTGGAGCACAAGTTACAATCATCGACTTAAGCCCAGAGCGTCTGCGTCAGCTTGACGATATTTTCGGAAACAGCATCCAAACTTTAATGTCTAATCCTTTCAACATTGCAGAAGCTGTAAAAGATGCTGACCTGGTAATTGGTGCGGTTCTAATCCCGGGAGCTAAAGCGCCTAAGCTTGTAACAGAAGAAATGATTAAAACAATGAAGCCTGGTTCAGTAGTTGTTGACGTAGCGATTGACCAGGGCGGTATTTTCGAAACTGTTGATCACATTACAACTCATGACAACCCAACATATGATAAGCATGGCGTTGTTCACTATGCTGTTGCAAACATGCCTGGTGCAGTTCCAAGAACATCTACAATTGCTCTTACAAACGTTACAATTAACTATGCTCTGCAAATTGCAAACAAAGGTGTTGTAAAGGCGATTGAAGACAATGCAGCACTAAAACTTGGCGTAAACGTTGTAAACGGAAGCATCACATACCCAGCGGTTGCTAAAGACCTTGGCTATGAGTATGTATCTGTCGAAGATGCATTTGCTAAAGTAAAAGCAGCTAACTAATATACAAAAAATCCCCTTGGCCAAAAGGCTAAGGGGATTTTGTTTGTGCAGTCAGGGCGCCTTCCGCTTTTCTAGTGTTTTCTAGCTCCAGCGCCTACCCCCTCGAGGTCACAAACCAATCCTCCCAAAAAGGCAAAGAACGCCTTTCCGGGAGGCTCGTCTTGTGCTTGTCGGGGGTGGGCAAGGCGCTTCCGCTTTTCTAGTGTTGTCTAGCTCCAGGCGCCATCGGCTCGAGGTCATAAGCCAATCCGTCCAAAAGGTTAAAGAACAACCTTTTAGCCAGCTCGTCTTATGCTTGTCGCCGATAAGCGGGCGCCTTCCGCTTTTCTAGTCGCCCACTCAAAATAAGGACATTTGCATATTAAATAGAGAAGGGATTGAAAATGAAGGAGGTTACCCTGCATGTATTATTATAGAGGCCCATATAGAAACGGGAACGAAAGGTTTTTCTTTTTAGGAGCTCCTTTTGTCGGCGGCTTGCTTGGCGGTTTCCTGGGAGGAGGACTGGGAGCAGCTTTATTTGCTCCACGTCCATTTTACGGCCCTCCGCCTCCACCGCCTTTCTATGGCTATGGCCCGCCAGGAGCACCATATGCTCCTTACGGCGGTGGCGGATACCCTGGCTATGGCCCATATGGAAACCCATATTACCGTTAAACACGTGAGAAGCTCTCTTGATCGAGAGCTTTTTTATTTACATCCATCTCAGTTTTAGCGTTAAATCACAGCATTTCTGAGGATCCTCTTTGTCTGATTCGAAATGAAGTCTTAGCCCGTCGGGTGTATAGTCAACAGAAGGGACTCGCGAGATGCCTGTCGATTTCAGCAGGTTTTCGACTGCCGCCTTGTTGGACTGCTGGGCCGCTGACATCAGTTCATAAGAAAACTTTTTTGACTCTGCCATATTTACAAGCAATGTGCTGGCATCTCTCATGAGGACCTCCATTTTTTTTGCAGAGCTCATGAACATTTGAGGATCCACAGCAGGCAAGGTCCTGTAGAAATGTACAGGGTGATAATAAGTCTGATAGGCCTGCGGATAATTCCAGCAGCTTTGATGCTGAGGATTATATCCGGGCTTTGGGTAGCGAAAATAATAATAGGGGTACATCCGGTTCTGCCCCTTTCGATTAATAATAAATGCACGCATTCCCAATATATGAAAACCAGGCTTTTCCTATGAAGGAACAAAATTATTTCACCAAAAGTTAGGCATAAGAGGTGGATAGGAAGAGAATTTTTTAAAAGGATTGATATTATTAGAAAAGGGGTAAAAGAAGGGAATGAAGAATATATTAGTGTGGTAATTAATTGTGCACAGCTTACATAGATAGGAGGCCCCAAATGGAACTGGAACTGATTTTGGAAATCATTGAAAATAACGGATATTTGGGGCTGTTTCTCTGGCTTTGGGTAGGAGTTTTTATTTTTCCTGTGCCAAATGAATTGATTGTTATGACTGTTGGACTTTCTTCCTCTTTAAAAACGCTTCACCCTGTGCTTGCATTCATTGTCATTTATCTTGGCATTTTGGCGGCATTGTCAACCTGCTATACCATCGGGCGTTTAATCGGAAGGCCTTTGCTAAAGTACTTTCATAAAAGCAAAAGGATGTCTAGAACGATTGATTCTTCTTTAAAGCTAATGGAAAAGTATCATGCCTTTTCCCTCTCCTTCAGCTATTTTGTTCCGGGTATCCGAAACTTCCTCCCTTTTTTATATGGCTTCAGTAAATTACCATTTAAAAAATTCGCTTTATTTGCATACAGCGGCGCACTGATATGGCTGTCTTTAGCCTTCGCGATCGGCTACGTATTTGGAGATCATATTGACACTATCATCAAACATGAAAAAGAAATACTGATTGGCCTGGCAGGCATTGCTGCAATCTTCCTTATTTTCCGCATTACCAGAAGAAAACGGGGGAAGGAGCAGGAAAAGCTGCATGATCAGGGGCTGGGATTATAATATAAAAGGCAGCCAGATGCTGCCTTTTATACTTAGTACTGATTACGGTGCTCTACCAGGTCGATGGCCCCAAGTACAATATGGGCAAGCCCAAAACCAACGATGGTATCTGAAAACATATTGTTTGTTCTGCGGTTTTGTTTCATTGCATAGCCTGCCGCAGTAACAGCGGTGCCGAGAACAGCTGGAATTAATCCTTCGCGTACACGATCCATGACGGTCACCTCTTTTTTGTGATTGTCCAGGAGGACATCCATAGTTTGTTCTTATATAATGAAGTATAGTATGACAACATTTTACATAGCGAAAGGGGATTGGGGAATGGAATTGAAAGGGACTCTAATCGAAACACTCGGAATGGAAATCGTGTCACTTGAAAAAGGCCGTGTAGTTGCCACTATGCCTGTTGATGAACGCACCCGCCAGCCGTTTGGCCTTCTGCATGGAGGAGCATCTGTCGCTCTTGCGGAAACTGTTGCAAGCATAGGAGCATTTGAACTTTGCGACAAAGAAACGGAATCCGTTGCAGGGCTTGAGATCAATGCTAACCATATACGTGCTAAAAAAGATGGAATCGTGACGGCTGTCGCAACAGTGCTGCATCAGGGAAGAACCACAATGGTCTGGGATATCAAAATTACAGATGAAAATGACAAACTGGTATGCACATCAAGATGTACTATGGCAGTAATTAAAAGAAAATAAACGTACAAAAAACCCACGAGAGAGAAAAAGTTCCCCGTGGGTTTTCTTTTTTTATTTACCGGCAGTTTCTTTTACTTTTGGGACATTTTTCAGATCATCCCTGACGCTTTGGTCCCATAGCTTGACTCCGGAATTATATGCTGCCCGTCCAAGTAAATGGCCAGCAATGGGGGAAGTCAAGAATATAAAAATAATCCCCAAAACGACTCTTGAATTAAAATAGCCATCCTTAAAATAAAAGAAAAGCAATGTTCCCAAAAGGACACATAAAACACCAAGTGTTGCAGATTTTGAAGCAGCATGGTTTCTCGTATAAACATCAGGCAGCCTGATAACACCGAAAGCTGCAACAAGGCTAAAGAAGGCCCCTAACAGAATAAACACGATAATAAAGAAATTAGCGATCTCTGTCATGTTCTATGATGACCCCCTTCTCCAAATATTTAGAGAAGGCCACAGTCCCGATGAAAGCGAGTATTCCAAGCAGAAGGATGACCTCCAAATAGGCATTTGTATTAAGTGCAATGGAGGTTAGTGCTACGATGGCAACCAGGTTGATCCCGATTGCATCCAATGCTACAACCCTGTCAGGAGTGGTTGGGCCTTTGATCACCCTGTAAATTAAAGCCAGTGTGGCGACCGATATACACAGAATGGCAATCATTACAACAGTCTTGATCATTATCGGCTCACCTCCATGATTGCTTTTTCAAATGAATTTTTTATAGAATCAATTTCGTCCTGCACTTCACCCATATCCATTGCATGCACGTACAATATTTTATTGTCGTCGGAAACAGAAATGGTTAAGGTTCCCGGTGTTAATGTAATCAGGTTAGCTAGAATGGTGATTTGCCAATCCTTTTCCAAATCAGTAGGGAATGCAAAAATACCTGGCTTCATGTCCAGCTTCGGTTTAAGAACAACTTTTAACACTGATATGTTTGCGAGAATCAGTTCTTTAATAAAAATCAGCAATAAATTGATCACTGCGATTACGCGCAGCAGGTAAAAGCGTGATTGAAAGAATCTCCTGAAGACAAAAATAATGAGCAGTCCGAAAAGAAATCCTTTCAAAAAAGCTACCGGATCATAGGTTGTGGTTAAGAACATCCACATAAACCCAAGGAACATATTTAATAAAATTTGAAATGCCATAATCAGTACTCCTTTAAGACTGCGTCTATATAAATGCTTGGGTTTGCAAGCGTTTCAGCAGCCTGAGAGATATACGGATATACGAACTCAGAGCCGACTCCGTAAAAGACGGCAATAGCAACCAGGATCACAGGAGCAGCCATCATCCTCTTAACAGGTATTTTATCTGCTCCTTCGTAATCACGGGGTGTTCCCCAAAAACCATTGATAAATATCTTCATAATGGAGAATAGGACAAGAAGACTGGACATTAAGACGATCCCTGCTCCCCAGTAGTGCCCGGCCTCGAATCCCCCTTTAATAATTAAGAGCTTGCCGACAAAGCCGCTCAGCGGGGGAATACCGGATAGCGAAAGCGCGGCAAGGAAAAAGGTCCAGCCCAATCCGGGATAGCGTTTTATTAACCCGCTAATTTTTCTAAGATTACTCGTTCCAGTTATAGCTGCCATAATACCAACAAGTAAAAACAGTGCTGCTTTGATGTTCATATCGTGTATCAGGTAAAACATTGCGCCAGTAAGTGAATCTGGGGTCATAACTGAAATGCCAAAGAGAATAACTCCAACAGCTACTATGATATTGTAAATGACAATTTTCTTAATATCCCAATAAGCAATTGCTCCAATTACACCAAAAATGATACTAATGACCGCCAAAATGGTTAAAAGCTGTTGAGTAAAGCCTCCATCCTGGTAAAAGAATAAAGTATATGTTCTGGCTATTGAGTATACACCCACTTTTGTGAGCAGGGCTCCGAATAGTGCAAGAACCGGTGCAGGCGGTGCATAATATGATCCAGGGAGCCAGAAGAACAGAGGGAAAATTGCCCCTTTCAGGCCAAAGACGATCAAAAAAAGTACGGCAATTACTGTAATGATGCCAGGCTGTCCCATTTCACTGATCTCACTGATCCGAACGGAAATATGGGCCATGTTGAGCGTTCCGACAATGGAATATAAGTATGCTACAGCAATTACAAATAAAGCTGAAGAAATGACATTCACGAGCAAATATTTTATGGATTCCCTCAGCTGGATTTTCGTGCCCCCTATTACGATCAGTACATAGGAAGACATAAGCATGACTTCGAAAAATACGAAAAGGTTGAAAATATCACCGGTTGTAAATGCTCCATTTACGCCAACGATCAAAAAATTCACAGCTGCGTAGAAATAGAACTTTTCCCTATCTTCGTCTATTCCGCGAAATGAATAGATTACACATGCCAATGCAATGATGCTTGTCGTTAATACAAGCAAGGCGGAGACCATATCGGAAACGAGTGTAATTCCGAAAGGAGCTTCCCAATTAGATAAGTTCAATGTCTGAATCCCATCATTATTAACCTTTTGAACTAATAGCACTGATACTATTACAGTTATCAACGCTGAAAGGCCTGCAATCCACCTTTGCAGCATGATATGTTTGGCATCGAAGATTAGAAGGACTCCCGTTACTAAGGGAATTAAAATCGGCAGTATCAAAAAGTTAATCATTTCCTTCATTTCCTCTCAATTTGTCCATATTGTCTGTACCAAGTTCCTGATAAGCCCGGTATGCCAATACTAGGAAAAAGGCAGTTACACCAAATGCGATGACAATTGCAGTTAAAATTAAAGCCTGCGGAAGCGGGTCTGTATAGGAGCTTGCAGACTCACCAAGAAGCGGTGCAGCACCTCTTTTAAGACCTCCCATTGTTAAAATAAGCAAATGGGCACCATGGCTTAATATCGCAGTTCCAATAATGATGCGCAGCAGGCTCTTTGACAGCATCAAATAGGTGGCTGACATAAAAAGAATTCCAACAACAACGGACATTAATATTTCCATTAGTCATCCTCCCCTATCGTTTTGATTATGATCATTGTCACACCTACAACAACGAGGAAAACACCGAGATCAAACAATGCTGCGGTATGAAGTGACAAGTGTCCCAGGATTGGGAGGTCTACACCTGTAAATGCATGGGTTAGAAATGGAACATTGAAGAGCAGCGCGCCTGCTCCTGTTCCAATTGCAAATAGCAGGCCAACTGCAATCATATACATGTAATTAACAGGCAGAATTTTTTCTACTGTCTTCATATCGAAGGCCAGCAAGAGTAAAATGAGTGCCCCTGATGTTAGCAGGCCGCCCACGAAACCGCCTCCGGGTGTATAGTGTCCGGCAAAGAAAATATATACTGAGAAAAGAACGATGAGAAACAAAACAACTTTAGTGGCTGTCTGCAGTATGACGTCATTTGTTTTCATTTTTCTTTCCTCCTCCCAGACGAAGCTTGATCATTCCGAATATGCCTAGCGCAGCAATAGCGAGAACCGTTATTTCAAACATCGTATCAAAACCGCGGAAATCCACGAGAATAACATTTACCATGTTTTTGCCGGCAGCTTTTTCATAAGTGTTTTCAATATAATACTGTGAAATGGAATCAAATAATTTATTGCTGTGTGCTGAAAAAGCAATTAGTGTTACGACCAGTCCAACCCCAATGGAGATGACTGCATTGGTCGCTTTAAACGGCATTCTTTCTTCATCTTTAATCTGTGGAAGATGGTAGAAACAAAGCAGGAATAAAGCAACTGAAATCGTTTCAATAACAAGTTGTGTCAAAGCAAGATCCGGAGCACGGAAAATAACAAAGAATAGCGCCACGGTATAGCCGACTGCACCTAAAAGGATAATGGATGTCAATCTTGATTTCACAAACAAAATCGTAATGGATCCAATAGTGATTACGAGAGCAAGAACAATTTCTGAAAATCTGATGGCAGAAACATTACTCGCATCAAATTTAAATGCATCCTTTAGGAATAGGACAGACAGCAATGTAATAATAAAGAATGTAAAAATATAAACTAAATAGTTTCTGATGGAGCCATTCATGTACCACTTTGTAAATTTGTGTGCGACATGCTGAATCCCTGACAGGCCACTGTCATAGAAACGATTAAGAGCCAATTTCTCAGGAAACAAATTATACACACTTCTCCACTTCGGCAGAGTGACAAAAAGCAGAATTCCCAATGTAATAACACCTAAAGTCATGAACAGTTCAGGCGTAAATCCATGCCAGAAGTATATATGAGTATCATACACATATCCTTCAACAGGCATGATGGCAGCCTGTGCCGGGGAGATGAGCGTGTTTGAAATAATATTAGGGAAGAAACCGATAATGATAACTAGTGAAGCCAGGATAATGGGTGAAATCAGCATCCCGATTGGAGCCTCATGCGGTTTCTTTTCTAATTGTTCAGGCTGGAACTTGCCTGTGAACGTTTTGAATACAAGAATCATACTGTAAATGAACGTGAACACACTTGCCACCCAGGCAAGAACAGGGAACAAGAATCCCCATGTATCCAAATTGAAAATATCCATTTCCAGAACACGGACCATGCCTGTAAAGAACATTTCCTTACTTAAGAATCCATTAAAAGGCGGAAGACCGGCCATGGAAAATGTGCCGATGATCGCCAGAGTAAAGGTAATCGGCATAAAGTTCATCAGACCGCCAAGCTTGCGGATATCACGGGTTCCGGTTTCATGATCGACAATTCCGGCTACCATGAAGAGGCTTCCTTTAAAGGTGGCATGGTTGATCAAATGAAAAACAGCTGCAGTAGTGGCAACCGTAAAATAACTGTCATCCACTGTTTCAAAGTGAAGCGCTGCAGCGCCGATGCCGAGAAGGGACATGATCATGCCCAGCTGGCTGACTGTTGAGAAAGCCAGAATGGCTTTAAGGTCAGTCTGTTTGACAGCTGAAAAAGAACCCCAGAATAAGGTTGTAATCCCAAATCCCGCAATGAGCCAGAGCCAGAGCGAATGCTCAGCAAATACCGGACTCATACGTGCTACTAAATAAATGCCGGCTTTAACCATCGTTGCCGAGTGCAGATATGCACTGACGGGTGTTGGAGCTTCCATGGCATCCGGCAGCCAGATGTGAAATGGAAATTGCGCAGACTTGGTAAAAGCTCCAAGCAAAAAGCAAAGCAGAGCAGGAACGAATAATGAATGTGAAAATATTTCATCTGATCCAGCGATAATTTCCGAAATGCTGAAAGTGCCTGTCATCAAATAAAGAAGGATGATGCCTCCAAGCATAGAAAGACCGCCGAAAACGGTGATGATCATCGACTTTTGTGCACCATATCTTGATTTCTCTCTGTGGTACCAATACCCGATTAGCAGAAATGAAGAAAAACTCGTGAATTCCCAGAAAGTATAAAGCACAATCAGGTTATCAGATAGGACAACCCCAAGCATGGCTCCCATAAATAGAAGCAAGTACACATAGAAGGTGTTCAGTTGTTCTTTATTTTTATCAAGGTAATAGATGGAATACAGAACAACCAATGATCCTATTCCGGTAATCAGCAAAGCAAAAAGCAAACCAAGACCGTCAACTTTTGCCGAGAAATCAATACCCAGAGCGGGAATCCATGCAAAAGATTTTGTGACGGACTGCTGATCGGAGGTGATGGATAAATAAGAAATAAAATAACTGAATAAAAGGATTGGCAGAGGAAGAACGAACCAACCCGTATGTATCTGCCTGAACAGCTTGTACGCAATAGGCACAAGGATGGCAAGCAAAAATGGTGAAATTATTGCCAGGTGAAGCAAAGACAAGACATTACCCCCTTTAAATTAATTGCGAGTTATTCAACAGAATATCCTATCAGGCAGCTTGATGAAGCCGCTATATGGCATCTAATGGTTCAGGATGGATAATTGGAATAATGTATTTTTCTTCCGCAGAATGTATAATCTATTTCTGCTATAGTAAGCGCTTAATAAAAGTTTTTCCACCTTCCCCCATATTATCCAGCCAGGGCAGGCATGACAGTTGTGCCATATTCATCATTACTATCCGTTCATGCACCTCAGAACAAATTATAACCTAAAAAGAAAGTCTGTGCATTCTTCCAACCCTTATCAGTAAAGGATTTATCCATTCTTATTAAATAGGTAGAAACACGAATGTATCAGGGAAAATTTTTTTGAAAAAATATATCAACAGAAAGCACAGTTGTATAATAAATGATTCATTTAAGCACACTACTAGCAGGTGGTGTTATGCATGATTAAACATAAAATTTCAGCAGCCATTACAATCTTTGCCCTGCTGTTTGCAGGCGCCTGGATATTGGACCACCAGACCAAAAGGGAATTTTATATTCCTGCAGACGAAGAAGTGGTCGAATTATTACCCGCAGATTATAAAATGGAAGCTGGAAAAGAACAAAAGCTGAAAGTATTTGAACCTAGGGAATATGTGAGGATACAGACAGCATCATAAGAAAGAGAGGATGTGCTTTGGCACATCCTCTCTTTCTGCTGCATTAAGATCTACTGCGGGTGCGGTTTTGAACAACCATGATAGCAAGAGGAACCGTAATAATAAACGAAAGGAAAAACAGGAAGAGTAACTTAGAGAAGGGGGTAATGCTTTTTTCGATATCATCAACATACCGTTCAAAGAACTCCCTGATTGATTCATTGCCAAGCACATTAGATGCTGTCAGAAATTCTTTTTTGTCAAAATCATAATAAAAGAAATCTTTTTTCTTAAATATAAATAAGTCATCCCGTTTTTGTTCCAATTCCAAAAAAACAATGCCGATATGGGAAGTATATTCCTCAATAACCTCTTCATTTTCTGATGTCTGCGGGTCATCGGATGTAACGATCTTTGTTACCTGTCCCTGCATTCCGTACGCATCGATGACTGAAAAGGAGTTTTCGCTGTAATAATGGACTGTGCTTCGAAGCTGTTCTTCGAGTATGTCTTCAAACTCTTTTTCAGCATTAGCAGCTTTCGCAGGCATTAGGGATCCCGCGATTAGCAGGACTGCAAACAAAAAACAGCACATTCCTTTTTTCATACCCTGCCCCCTTTTTCTCTATTTGTCTCTTAAAATTACTAGAATATGGTTTATGTTTATGCTGGGAAGAATGGAAATATACAGCTAGGATTAACGGTTGTAATAATTATGAAAATCAATGATAATAGATAGCTAGAGTAAAGATAGACACATATGGATGGGGAAAAATGAAAAATACATATCTGACGAGTTATTTTCCGCTCTTAGCAATTATTTTGTTTAGTACTTCTCTGGCATTAAAAACCCAAATGGAATTAGTTTACTTCCTGGAAAGTACAGGTATATACCAGGGGATGCTGGATTTCTTTTCAGAAGGCGGTGTAAAGCTGTCACTAACGGTCCTCCTCCTGATCCTTTTTTTTATGGTGTTTGCAGCCCTGAAATTGGTTGCGGATATGATCAATGGACTTTCACTTCTATTTTTTTCAAAAGATCTGGAAGGGGAAAGTCTGACAAAGTCCAGACAAGGTTCGGCCATCTATTTTATTGGAGGTGCTTTGTCGCTTCTGAGTTTATTCAGTTATATCGGGATTGGCATCCTTTTTGCGGCCGCTACCTTTGTTTATTTCAGTTATTTTGTTTATAAAGCCAGTTCGTCATTGACTGCAGCCGGCATCGCTGGTGTGATTTTTTTTCAGGTTATTGTCTGGTCTTCTCTTTTAACAGGTATATTCTATCTTTCTTTGAAAATATACAACAGCATCATGGCCAGTTTGCCGATATAGTAAAAGGAGGCCGCTGTAAAGGGCCTCCTTTTAGGGTAAACTTATCATTTTAATCAGACATTATATCCTTCCAAATCAGCAGCTGGGGAGAGGCCGATTCGATAGCAGCCAGATTGGCGGGCCGATCTTTTCCAACCCAGACCCCTGCTGTATACTGCCCATTTAAGCCCACGAACCAGAAATCATGATAGCCATTAGTGGTCCCAGTTTTGCCGCCGGCATATCCAAATGGCATACGTGCTTTCCGTGCAGTGCCGGATTGAACGGTCTTGGCCAATAAATTCCTCACTTTTTCTATCGTTTTTTCGCTCCAAACTTGCGTTTTAGAATCCTCCCAGCTATAAAGCAAATTCCCTTTCAGATCAGTGACTTTACGGATGGATCTTGCCGGCCGGTAAAAACCATCATTTGCAAACACAGTATATGCAGATGTAAGCTCAAGCGGTGTCATTCCGTATGTAAACCCGCCTATAGCTGCGGAAAGGGTATGATCCTTAACTGAAACCTTTTTAAAACCAAACTTATCTAAATCACGAAAACCAGCATCAATTCCAATGTCGTCCAGCAGTCTTACTGCGGGTGTGTTATAGGAATAAATAAATGCTTTTTCGAGTGTTGTTAAACCATAGCGGGCACCGCCATAATTCTGGGGGCAAAACCCATTTTTGCAGAAAGGGCCTGCATTCACTTGTTCATGAATGTCTGCGCCGGTTTGCTCAAAGTATGGGGCATAAACAAGCAGCGGCTTAATAGCGGAGCCGGGCTGCCTGTATGCCTGGAAAGCTCTATTAAAGTCGTATTTTTTATAATTCTTTCCGCCAGCAATCGCTGTAATTTCATATGATTCATTATCGATCACAGCTGCTGCACCTTCCACATCTTTAAAGGGCAGACGCTTATTAAGGGAATTTGCAGCCTTTTCCTGTAGGGCAGGATTCAGGGCAGTTTCAATAATTATACCTTGCTCCATTATCTGGGATATTCTCTTATCAAGCTTGGCGCTCACGGATGCTTGTTCCTGTTCACCTGCTTTAAGAAGCTTGTCATGGTAGCCTTCTTTAACAGAGATTAATTCCCGCAGCTCCGCCTCCACATATGAAACATAATCCGGATATAAATCTATTCTTTGTTTGACCTGAAGCTGAATCGGTTCACTTTTCATAGTTTCCGCTTCCTTAGTGGAAATCAGCTCTTTTTCTTTTAGTTGATCAATCAGCCGCACTTGTCTTTCTTTTGTATGGTCAAAGTGTTTAATTGGATCATATAAGGATGGATTGTTTGGGATGGCGGCCAAAAAGGCTTCTTGAGCTTTGGTCAGGTCTTTTGCGCTTTTTTTAAAATAAAGCTGGGATGCAGCCTCAATTCCGTAAGCCCCGTTATGAAAATAAATTGCGTTAATATATAATTCCAGAATTTTTTCTTTGGATAATTTCCGCTCCAGCTCATATGCATATAGGAGTTCACTGAGTTTGCGGTTGTAGGATTGTTCATGACTCAGAAAAATATTACGAGCCAGCTGCTGGGTGATGGTGCTGGCCCCTTGTTGGATATCATCCGATCGGATGTTGATGGCCAGGGCACGTCCAATGGCAGCAATATCGAAGCCTGAATGATCATAAAAGTGCTGGTCCTCTGCTGTGATAAATACATCCTTAAGAAAAGGGGAAATGTCTCCTGACGATAGGTTAATTCTGTTTACCGGACCATACATTTCAGAGATTACGCGACCGTTGCCTGCTTTAATAAAACTAGTCTGGGGCAGGGTGACTTCTTTTATTTCAAGCTTTTCATCCAGCAGCTCATGAAAGCCCAGAAATTTTTGCGATTCAGCAGAAACAGCAATTACCAGTAAAGAAAAAATAGGAAGCAAAAGAATGATGATGATAGATCCAGACCAGGAACGCAAAGGAATCCGCCTCCATTATGTTAAACCTCTATCCTATTTTTTCGGCTATTTTTCCGAGGAGTTAAGCCTTTTTAAGAAGAAGACAGGTCATGCTGAAAAATTCCGGCATAAAAGCAATTTGATCAGAAAATTGAAATATTTCATGCTATAATATAAGAAATTAAGTCCGTTAAATTTTAAGGGAAAGCAGGTGAAAACATGGGGGAAGAACATCAATACCTATTTATTGATTTTGAGTTTACCATGCCTGATAAAGGCAGTGCTTTCAGAGGTTTTTTTCCGGAAATTATCGAAGCAGGCATTGTATCAGTTATCAGCAATCAGGTTTGTGAAGAGTTCTCTTCATATGTAACTCCTGTCCGGTTTCCGCTATTGTCCGAGCGATGCAAATCCTTTCTGCATATATCACAGGAACAAGTAGACCAGGGAATGGATTTTCTTGAATTGGTCAAGAAAATGAAGGATATGAACAGAAATCGTTCCTGCACAATCGTTACGTGGGGAAATATGGATATGAAGGTGCTTAGAAATAATTGTATCCAGGCTGGAGTGGATTTTCCATTCAGAGGCAGGGAAGTGGACCTTTCGATGGAATATAAGCGATTCTTTGGGGACCAAAACCAGACAGGATTATGGAAAGCAGTTCAGGAATACGGCAAGGAAGGAACCGGAAAACATCACCGGGCTCTGGATGATGCCTTGACGACTTACAATATTTTCAGACTGGTAGAAAAGGATAAAAAGTATCTGCAAAAGCCGGAGCCTACGACAATTGGCGACCGGGTGGACTTCTCGAAGCTGTTTAATAAATTTGCCTGACAAGCCAAATCCATCAAAGCGATTTGGCTTGTATTCATTTTACTTAAAATAATCTTTCTCCAATGAGTCCAGATTTCTTATGCTTTGCTCAGCCCATGGAGAAGAATCTCCTTCCAGCTCCGTTCTCATTCTATCCAGTGCTATTTGAAGCGAATCCTTATAATCTGGTATTTCTTCTTCGAAGGGCTTTACCATTTGCTTAGGCACATTCGTCTGCTCTCTGTATGCAAGTGCGCGGCGTTCATGAAAAAGCATCACGTCCGCTTCTTTAGGATTATGCAAATCGCCCTGCATGGGATGCTTTAGGATCCCAAGCACTCTGACCAGGTAATGCTGCGGCCGGATATCTGTCACTTCCCCGATATACTTGCCTGTTTTATAGATGGCTGTTACTTTGTCGCCGATCTTTACTTCTGCCAACCTAACCTCTCCTTTTTCATTTTCTTTAGCCCTATTATGAAGCCTGAAAAAACAAAGTGCAAATTTTCAATAAATCAGGTAAGCTAAAAAATGATTAGTTTTTTATAGGAGGCTGAAAAACAATGAAATGGCGAATGTTAACTCCCATTCTAATTCTGATGTTTATCCTGTCAGCATGCGGGACAAGCACTGAAAAAGAAGCGGACAATGCTAATGGCTCTGAGACTGAAGAAAAACAGACAAATAACCAGTCAAGTGAAACTCCGGACAATTTTCCGCAGCTGACTGAAGAAGTTCAGGGAAATGAAAGACTGGTGGAAATGCAGACATCAAAAGGGAATATTAAAATTAAGCTTTTCCCGGACCAGGCCCCGAAAGCTGTTGAAAATTTCATTAAGCACAGTGAAGATGGCTACTATGACGGCTTGATTTTTCACCGTGTCATTCAGGACTTTATGATTCAGGGCGGCGATCCTGAGGGAACCGGCATGGGCGGAGAAAGCATTTACGGTGAAGCATTTGAGGATGAATTCTCCAATGAGCTCTATAATATTCGCGGAGCTTTATCAATGGCGAATTCCGGTCCAAACACAAACGGAAGCCAATTCTTTATTGTCCAGAACACGACACTTGATCCAAGCCTGAAAGAACAAATGGAAAAGGCCGGCTATCCGGAAGAAATCATTAAAGCTTATGAAAAAGGCGGTACACCTTGGCTTGACAATAAGCACACCGTTTTTGGACAGGTTGTTGAGGGAATGGATGTAGTCGACAGCATTGCAGCGGTTGAAACAGCCGAACAGGACAAGCCTGCAGAAGATGTGGTTATTGAAAAGATCGAGGTATTGAAATAAGTTCATTGGACTGTGCAATCATTGCTGATATAATAATTTAATGGACACTGCTTTTAGCAGAAAGGATGGATTAGAATGCTGCAATGGTATGTACTGTCACTGTTTTTGTATTTTCCTGAAGATAAATCAGAATACGGCCCGGCAGCTTTAACGTTTGCCATCTTCTTAATTGGGGCCATTCTTACCATGAGATTAATTATCCGTGTATCAAGGCGCGAAGCAGCCAAAGCGAAAGAGCTTGAAGAGCGCATTGACAGGCAAAATAGACAAGAGGGGAACAGCTGAGCGGCTGTTCTTCTTTTTTTGTAAGATCCAGCTCCAGCACCTGCCTATCTGAGGGGAGGGATTGAGCGGAGCGATTGCGCTTTTCTTGTTTATTAATAAAGTGATTGGGCAACACTAAAGGCAAATTGTCTTGATGGAGGATTCAATCATGAGAAAAGCTTTGATGCTGGGTTTTGTTCTTCTTCTGTCCGGCTGCGGGGAAGAGAACATTACAAATACAGAGGTAGAAATGTATAATGCTGCAGGCGATTCATTAGGCATCATTAAGGTGCAGGAACAGGCTAGCGGAGTAAAATTGACCGGAGATTTGAGCGGACTGCCGCCTGGTGAGCTTGCTATCCATATCCATGAAGAAGCAAAATGCGAACCCCCTGATTTCAAATCCGCCGGGAATCATTTCAATCCTGACAATAAGGAACATGGTCTGCTTCACCCAAAAGGATCCCATGCGGGTGATCTTCCCAACCTGATTGTCGAGGATGACGGCAAAGTTAAGATTGATTTTATGGCGCCTCAGGTCACGTTAAAAGAAGACAAAACTTCACTGCTGACAAAGGAAGGGACCTCCATTGTCATCCATGACGGGCCGGATGACGGTATGACCCAGCCGGCAGGAGATTCCGGAGAACGCATTGCTTGCGGCCGTATTTCAAAAGATAAAAAAGAAGAAGGGCAGAAAAAGGCACAGGATGATCAGTCAACAGAAGAATAAATAAGTGAAGGCTTTCCGGAAAGGGAAAGCCTTTATCACTGGGAATTTTTCCGGACGATCCGTATAATGGAGTTAACCTTATAATGGAGGTTGGTTAAATGGGAATTTTCGATGGCTTTATCGGCAATGCCTCTGAAGCGGACATTAAGGAGGTTCAGGACGAGTTTTCAGCCGTCCTTGCTCCAAGTGAACAGGTTGAAAAAGCCTACAGGCTGGTCCGTGATTTATTCATTTTTACAAACAAGCGCCTGATTCTGGTGGATAAGCAGGGAATCACAGGGAAAAAAATCGAGTATCACAGCATCCCTTATAAAAACATTACCCATTTTAGCATTGAAACCGCAGGCAGCTTCGATCTGGAGGCCGAATTAAAAATTTGGATTTCAGGATCAGACGAACCTATTGAAAAGCATTTTAATAAAAACTTGAACATCTACGAAGTGCAGAGCGTGCTTGCTGAATATGTACTGTAAATCCCCTTGCTTGAAACGCGAGGGGATTTTACTTGTGAGTGCGGGAAATGTAACGACCAACGAAAAGGGTATATAATCATCGGACCACCGCAACCTCCACACAACAGACAAAAAAAGCACGGCTTCCCCGCCGTGCCCCCACATACTATCACTCAAAAGCCCGCTTCAGCCTGTCCAGTCCCTCCGCCAATACTTCATGCGGGCAGGCAATGTTCATCCGGACGAAGCCTTCACCGCCCGGGCCGTATTTCGGGCCAGGCTCCAATGCGAGTTTCCCTTTTTCCAAAAGCCTTTGGCGCAGTTCGGCATCACTTAATCCCAATCCGCGGCAATCCAGCCATAGGAGATAGGTGCCGTCCGGCTCCATCAGGCGAATACCGGGAAGGTGCTCACCAATAAATGCAGCTGCCGTCCGTTTATTTTCGGCGAGATAATCCATCAGACCATCAAGCCATTCTTCGCCACGGCGATAAGCTGCCTCCATGCCGATGATGCCGAAGGCCGAAAGCGTAAAGAATCCTTGCTTGTGCTGTTCTGCCTGGAATGCCTTTCGCAGCTTCTCATTGCTAATAATGGCAGCTGAAGCTTGAATCCCTGCAAGGTTCCAGGTTTTTGTCGGAGCTATGCAGGTGACCGTAATGTCTGCGAATTGTGGATCCATTGAAGCAATGGGATAATGCTTATGGCCCTTATAAATTAAATCAGAATGGATTTCATCGGAAAGAATAAGGCAATTATATTTTACACAGAGCTCCCCTATTTTCCTAAGTTCCTCTTCTGTCCACATGCGGCCGCCCGGATTGTGCGGATTACATAGGAGGAATAGTTTCACTCCTTCTTTCAATTTGTCTTCAAAATCGGCAAAATCAATTTCGTACCGGCCGTTCTCGAGCTTCAGCTGAGAATTAACGACTTTGCGGCCATTCTGTTTAATCATTTCAAAGAAAGGAGTATATACGGGAGACTGAAGCATTACTTTCTCCTCTTTTTCCGTAAAAGCCTGGATCGCAGTTGCGATGGAGGGAACCACTCCGGTGCTGTATAAAATCCACTCATTATTGATTTTCCAGCCATGCCGCCTGTATAGCCACTGCCCAATAGAGTCTGCGGTTGAATCAGGAGCAAACGTGTATCCGTAGACTCCATGAGCTATTCTGTCCTCTATGGCTTTCTTCACTTCCTCTGGTGGCTGAAAATCCATGTCCGCTACCCACATCGGCAATACATCGGATCTGCCGAAAACCTCCCTGGTCCGATCCCACTTAACAGAAGCTGTATTTTCCCTGCTGATTTTTTGATGGAAATTAAAACGATCCAAATCTGTCACCGCCTTTAGAATTCTTTTAAGTATCCTGACTCTATGATATGATATTGATGCTAAAAATTAAAATATTGCGGCTTCATTCAGCCGAATAATAATCAGGTGATATAAATGGAAATTCAGCAAACCAATCTTTTGCTAGTTTATACACTGGATCAATGGGATCCGTTTGGAGTTGGGCCAGGCAACTATGACACTGAAATTGCGGATTCAGTTCAGGCAGTCCATGATCTGGATGATCAGCTGAAATTAGCCGGGAAGATTCAATCCATATATGAATTTTCCTTTGAGGAAGTCATTCCATTGGAAAATTGCAAAGAAATCTCCGGGCGTCTTCTTGAAATCAAGAATAATGGCTCCTGCTCTATGTAAAGTGAAAAAAGGCAGCTCTCGTCCCGGGGGCTGCCTTTTTTATTTGCACACCTGAACGGAATTTACAAAAGTCCGGATGTGCTTAAGAACATCTTCCGGCCGCTCTTCCGGCACGAGATGACCGGTATCTTTTAATACCACCAGTTTGGAATTTTTTAAATCTTTATTCAGCCGTTTCCCGATATGAAGCGGAACGACCCTGTCATGTTCTCCCCATATTAGAAGGCACGGTGTTTCTATTTTCTTCAATGCAGCGGCAGGCATATCGCCTTCCCTGTCGCGAATCATCCTGGTTAAGGCCCGGAAAATATCGTCTTCTAAAAAGGGCGACAAATAGCCATAGAGCATTTCATCATCAATCATGGAATGATCGTAGACAACATTTTTTAAATTCTGTTTTACCCCTGAGCGCTGAAGATATAATTTCACATACAAATGAAAGAATGGTATGTAGCTTGAAAAGATAATATGAGGCTTCATTCGTTTCATATATCCGGAACTGCACAGCAGTACGGCCTGGTCAACCAGATCAGGCTTGGAATGTGCAACATTTAAAACAATCTGTCCCCCCATGGAATGACCTATTAATGTGACCTTTTCAAAGCCCAATTTTTCTGATAAGCGGATAACCGTATCAGCCAGGTTTTTATAGGAGTAGACGAACTGCTGGGATTTCCCGCTTTTGCCGAAGGGCGGCAAATCCATCGAAACCACATTGAATTCCGTTTGCAGCAGAGGGATCAGCCTGCGAAAGCTAAAGGTGGATGAAAGAAAACCGTGCAGCAGAACCAGGGTATTCCTGGAGGACTCATGTTTATAGTATTCATAATAAACATCTGTTCCATTAATTGGCTCTGTTCCTGAAAATGTCGCTCGTTCCATGGGCCTTCCTCCTCCTAGACTCAGTTTCACAGTATTTTCCCCTTAATCTTAATCTTGACACATATGATTTTAAAGAAATTAATAAATAATGAAAGTGACACATTTATTTTTCGAAGTTTTTGCTATAATGGAACTATTTTATAGAGTAAATCACTAAAGGATGGGAGCGACAAGTATTGAAATTAACTGAAAAGCAAATCGAAGTTCTTGAGATTTTAGAAAATAACAGTGCACGAATCCCTGTTGAAGACATTGCGAAAATGGCTCAATTAAATGTGGCGGAAACTGAAACCATTTTAGATAAGCTCGAGGAAATGAAAGTGCTTGTGCGTTTTAATTCTGTTATTGACTGGTCAAAGGTGGATGGCCATGAGGGAGTTACCGCTATGATTGATGTGAAGGTCGCTCCAAAACGGGGGGTAGGATTCGATGAAGTTGCACAGAGAATTTACCGTTTCAAAGAGGTGAGGTCTGTCTATCTAATGTCCGGCGCCTATGATCTTTCTGTCATCATTGAAGGCCGTTCCATGAATGAGGTAGCCCGATTTGTATCAGAAAAGCTGTCGACTCTCGATTCCGTCTTGTCGACAACAACACACTTTATTCTAAAAAAATATAAGCATGACGGCACTATTTTTGAACAAAATGAAGATGACAAACGAATTGTGGTGTCACCGTAATGAAGGGAACAAAGTCTTATTTATCCAAAACGGTAGAAGAGCTTAAGTCTTCCGGGATTCGCCGCTTTTTTGACCTTGCTGCAGGAATGGAAGGAGTCATTTCCCTTGGGGTGGGTGAACCTGATTTCATCACACCCTGGTCAGTGCGTGAAGCAGCCATCCTTTCACTTGAGCAGGGATATACCTCTTATACGGCTAATGCCGGGTTAATGGAACTGCGGGAGGAAATTGCAGATTATATGCAGAAAAGCTTCGGAGTTTCTTATTCACCCCAAAATGAAATTATCGTTACGGTGGGAGCGAGCCAGGCATTGGATATATCTCTAAGGGCAATCCTTGATCCGGGTGATGAAGTAATTGTGGTTGAACCAAGCTTTGTTTCCTATGTTCCCTTAGTAACACTGGCGGGAGGTGTGCCTGTTCAGGTCCAGACTTTAAAGGAGAATGGGTTTAAGATTCAGCCTGAGCAGCTGCAAAACGCAATAACCGGCAGGACTAAAGCCATTATGCTTTGTTCGCCCAATAATCCGACTGGAACAATGTTATCCGGAGATGAACTGAACGCAATTGCACAAATAGCTGAAAAGTACGACTTGCTGGTTCTTTCTGATGAAATATATGCAGAGCTTGCTTATGATGATGAGTATACGAGTTTTGCCGCCCTCAGAGAGATGAAGAAAAGAACAATCTTAATTTCGGGATTTTCAAAAGGGTTCGCCATGACTGGCTGGAGATTAGGGTTTGTCTGTGCTCCTGAGGAGATCTCGCAGGCTATGCTGAAAATTCACCAGTATGCGATGATGTGCGCACCTACGATGGCACAGTTTGCTGCACTTGAAGCCTTGAAGACCGGCAGATCAGATGTCGAGGATATGAAAAAGAGCTATAAGCGCAGGCGGAATTATTTTGTTCAGTCTCTAAATGAACTGGGGCTAACATGCCATATGCCGGGTGGAGCCTTTTATGCTTTCCCTTCAATTGAAAGTACCGGGCTTTCTTCTGAAGAATTTGCAGAAAAGCTGCTGCTGGAGGAAAAGGTAGCTGTCGTGCCAGGCAATATTTTTGGCGAAAGCGGGGAAGGCCATGTGCGCTGCTCTTATGCCACTTCCATGGAACTCCTGCAGGAAGCGATTAAGAGAATTAGCCATTTTGTAAAGCAAAATCAGAAGGCATAAAAAAAGGACAATCCACAACAGATTGTCAACTTCAAAAAGGGGGGAATACTAGAAAGCCTTATACTTCAAGGCTAACCAGTATTCCCTTTTTATATACTCCCTTTTATAAAACTTTTTGATCATATTTAATTTCATATAGCATTTGCATGACACGCAGGAAATCTTCCTCACTGAATTCCTTAGCCTTCCGCAAGATAAGCTTTGCTTTTTTTGTGCCAATTTCACGCACAAGCTGTTCGATTTCATAATCGATTCCTGACTGGCCCTTCTGCAGTTCCTGTTCAAGCAGTTCGGAAGCTGGAATATCCAGGGCTGTTGAGATTCTTAAAACAGTCTGTGTATCAGGGATCTGATCTCCATTTTCGTATTTTGCAATCGTACCCGTCCCCACTCTCACCTTTAATGCGAGCTGCTGCTGGGTCATGTTTGCACGTTCGCGGCAAGCTTTAATGTTATGGCCGATATTTGACATATCCATCACTCCCGTTAACAATTTCTTCTAACTATATTTTATCATGGTAAACGTAAGATCCTTTTTGTACTTCATGAACATTTAGTTAACAAACAAATAGAATGTCTACATATTGTTTGCGGATTGTTTTATTATAATGAATGACAGTCTGTGATTCATTATGGAATAAAAATGTCTGGTGTTTCCATTTGAATTCCTTTTGATATTTTGATCAAGTTGTGATATAATTTCTTATTGCGTATAAAGAGATAAAATTTGAATTTAAATAGGAGTGTTTTCATGTCTGAGAAAATCGAAGTAGGCAGTGTTATTACAGGAAAGGTAACGGGTATTCAGCCATATGGTGCGTTCGTAGCATTAGATGAGAATACACAGGGATTAGTCCACATTTCCGAAGTGACTCATGGTTTCGTAAAAGATATTAATGAGCATCTTAAAGTGGGCGATGAAGTAAAAGTGAAGGTTCTTTCTGTTGACGAAGCAGCAGGAAAAATCGGTTTGTCAATCCGTGCAACAGAAGAAGCGCCACAAGCAGAAGCGAAAGCAAGAAAGCCTCGCAAGCGCCAGGCAGCTCCAATCAAAATGGAAGACGAATCTGCACAGGGATTCAATACACTTAAAGATAAGCTTCAAGAGTGGATTGACCAGTCCCAGCGCGAGGATCTTATTAAGAAGTAATAAAAATGAAAACCGGGTTTTGCTGCCCGGTTTTTTATTTTTATTTGATGCAAAAAATATTTGCTTTTGTATGCAAAATGAGCGGGCGCTCGACAATATATTTTGCATGTTTACCTACATAAAACGTATGTAAATTAAATTTTTTCAGGGTAAATAGTCTGAAAAATGTTTGAATTTTATATCTTGGCATTAATCTTGCAATAGTTAAACCTACAGACGTGTAACTTTAAAAGGAGGAACATTATGAAAGAAACAACAGGAAAGAAAATTCCCTTCTGGTTTGCAGTGCTGCCGCTGCTGGTAATGATTGCTGCAATGATTATTACAATTGTTAAGTTTGAAGGGAGCCCACATGTGCCTTTAATTGCAGGAACAATTGTATCCGCTTTCATCGCATGGCGTTTTGGCTATAAATGGAACGATATTGAGGAAGGTTTTTATAAAGGTATTAAGCTGGCACTTCCGGCTATTTTAATTATTATAATGGTGGGCTTGACTATTGGATCCTGGATTGGCGGGGGAATTGTAGCGACCATGGTCTTTTATGGGTTGAAGCTGATGACGCCATCCATGTTTTTAGTCTCAATTTGTATTATCTGTGCCATTGTCACTCTGGCAATCGGAAGTTCATGGTCTACAATGGGAACGATTGGCGTCGCCGGAATGGGAATTGGAATCAGCATGGGCATTCCGGCTCCAATGGTGGCGGGAGCTATCATCTCAGGCGCCTATTTCGGAGATAAAATGTCACCGCTGTCAGACACAACTAATTTGGCTGCAGGAATTACTGGTACAGATCTTTTTGAACATATAAAACATATGTTTTACACAACCCTTCCAGCGCTGGCCATTGCCATTATTGCTTATTGGTTTTTGGGAAGGCAATTTGGCGGAGATGATTTGAATAATGATAAAATTTCTGGTGTCATGAATGTTTTATCGGAGAACTTTGTCATCTCCCCTTGGCTTTTATTAGTCCCTTTAATTGTTATAGGATTAGTGGCAAAAAAAGTGCCTGCATTGCCCGCGCTAGCTATTGGTGTTTTCCTTGGCTGGCTTTGCCATATTTTTGTACAGGGAGGCGCTGCAGGGGATGCTGTGAATACACTCCAGGGCGGGTTTTCGATTGAATCAGGAAACACGATGGTGGACGAGCTATTTAATAGAGGCGGCATTGACGATATGATGTATACTGTGTCCCTTACGATCGTGGCGATGGCATTTGGAGGAGTTATGGAGCAGACCGGGATGTTAAAAGCCATTGTTGAACAGATCCTGAAATTGGCCCGTTCAGCAAGGAGCTTAGTAGCCACTACCGTGCTATCTGCTTTCTTTACCAATGTAGCCGCTGCAGAGCAGTACATTTCCATTCTGCTGCCGGGCAGAATGTACACACAGGCATTTAAGGATAAAAATCTGCAATCTAAAAATCTTTCGCGGGCCCTTGAAGATGGAGGTACCGTCACGTCCGTTTTTGTTCCTTGGAATACCTGTGCGGTGTTTATCATGTCAACTCTGGCGGTTCATCCATTTGAATATGCACCATACGCGATTTTAAATTTCACTGTGCCGATTCTGGCTATTATCTTTGCGATGCTTGGCTACAAAATAACATTCATGAGTGATCAGGAACGAAAAGAAATGGAAGAGAAAGATCAATTAGCTTCTTAAATCTCAGGCTCCGTACCCTCGGAGTCTTTTTTGTTTTTTGAGAAGATAAGAGGGTAAAGGTAAATTGATTCAGACTGTAAAATTTTGAATAGGAGCTGTCAGTTAGCAAAGAATATAGTTTGTTGAAAGGAGAGATAAATATGGCAGAGCAGACACTTTACGAAAAAGTAGGCGGCGGAGAATCTATTGAAAAGGTTGTCGATTATTTTTACGAGGACCTGGTATTGAAGGATCCGAACGTCAATCAGTTTTTCGAGCAGACCGATATGGTAAAGCAGAAACGCCATCAATCCAAGTTCATCAGTTATGCTCTGGGAGGGCCGAATCAATATTCAGGCAATTCCATGGCAAAAGCACATGAGGGCATGAATCTGCAGCCGGAACACTTTGATGCGATTGCCAGACATCTGCATGATGCACTTGCGCATTTTGGAGTGAGTGAGAGGGATATTGATGAAGCGTTGACTCGTGTTGCAGCGCTTCGGGATGATATTATATACAAATAAGCTCCCAGTGGGGAGCTTTTCGTTTTTACTCGATTTTTGGCAGGTTTTCACGCCGGATTCAATCAGCTGTTTTCTTTCCTGACTCCGTACTTCCTCAGCCTATATTGCAGGTTTTGCCGGCTCATGCCAAGGGATTTTGCAGCTTGGGTTATATTATTGCCATGGTGTTTAAGGACTTTCTTTAGATAGTAGGTTTCGGCTTCCTGTATATATTGTTCAAGTGATTTAATAGGCTTGTTTTTCTGAAGCAGCAAATCCTCCAAATGACCGGTTTCGTTCTGCTCATCCTTGAATTGAGGCTTATTCCGGAAATGAAGAGGCAAATGCACATAGCTGATGGTTTCTTCCTGATCAATCAGATTCATGGCTCCTTCGATAATATGCTCCAATTCCCGTACATTGCCCGGCCAATCGTATTGCTCGAATTTGCTCATTACTTCTTCATCGATTTCCGCTACATTCATTCCAAAGAGCTGATTGTATTTTTCTATGAAAAATTGTGCAAGATCCCGGATATCCTTTCTTCTCTTTCGCAGAGGCGGAATGAAGAGGGAAACAACACTCAGCCTGTAATATAAATCTTTTCGCAGGCGGTCTTCTGAGATAGCATCAATCGGGTCTTCGTTAATGGTTGCTATAATTCTAACATCTACTGTCCGGTCTTTCGTATCACCAACCCTGCGGACCGTTTTTTCCTGTAAAACTCTCAATAGCTTTGCCTGCAGGGATGGATTAAGTGAATTAATTTCATCAAGCAGCAAAGTCCCGCCATTTGCCTGTTCAAACAATCCAGGCCTTTCAATGGAGCCTGTAAATGCACCTTTCTTTGTGCCAAATAGAAGACCCTCTATCAGACTGTCTGGAAGAGCAGCGCAATTTTGAGAGATAAATGGTTTTGAAGATCGGCTGCTGCCATTATGGATGCTTTGGGCAAAGAGCTCTTTTCCTGTACCGGTCTCTCCGATAATCAGGACAGAAGAACTTGTCCGGGTTGCTCTTTTGCTCGCTTCAACCACTTCATTGATCTCGTCGCTTGAGCCAATTATACTATCGAAAGTATAGCGGGTGTCGCCGCGTTTATTCATATTTTCTCTGATCAGCTTTTCAAGCTTGGTCACATCACGTGCGATTTCCATAGCGCCAATCTGTTCGCCATCTTCCATAATTGGAAAAGTATTATTGATCGTGGTGATTTCCTGCCCCTTATTGTTAAAATAGGTTTGTTTGGCATTTTTAATTTTGCTGCCATTTTTGAGCGCCTGAAGTAAGGTGCTGTCTTCGTCCTGGTTGAAAGAAAACACATCCAGAAGATTTTTATCCAATACATCTTCATAATTCATGCCTTCTATTTGAGCCATTTTTTTATTGTAGAAAGTTGTTCTTCCTTCCTCATTCACTACATGGACACCAACATCAATTTCATCTAATATCCGCTGAAAGATCTTGTTGTTTAGTTGGAGCTGTTCAATTTCCCTGTGATTCATTGTAATCTCCTTCACTCGGCAGTTTATTCAATAGTATATATTTAATTGAATATATGCAATGAAAATTTGCACCAGAAACTATTAGTATTTCAAAAAACGCAAAAAAATTTTGCTTTCAGCTTATAAGAACTGTCATTTATCAGCTTTTTAAATTTGGCACAGTTCTTGCATTATTAAATGGTGGATGAAAAACGAATTTATTAAAGGGGGATGGCATCATGGTACAGCCGTACAAACATGAACCTTTCACAAACTTTAAAGCAGAAGAAAACCGAGAAGAATACTTACAGGGATTAAAAACAGTCGAAAGCTATTTAGGACAAGACTATGACTTATTAATAGGCGGAGAAAGAATTTCTACTGAAGATAAAATTGTATCAATCAATCCTTCTAATAAAGAAGAAGTAGTGGGCCGTGTTTCAAAGGCAAACCGCGAGCTTGCGGAAAAAGCGATGCAGGCCGCTGTGGAAGCATTCAAAACATGGAGAAAAGTAAAGCCGGAAACACGCGCAGATGTATTATTCAAAGCTGCTGCGATTATCCGCCACCGAAAAGCTGAGTTTTCTGCCCTATTAACGAAGGAAGCAGGAAAGCCTTGGAACGAGGCAGATGCTGATACTGCGGAAGCGATTGACTTCCTTGAGTACTATGCACGTCAAATCTTAGAAATTAAAGACGGTGTTCCAGTCAACAGCCGTCCGAATGAATATAACCGTTATGACTACATTCCATTGGGAGTGGGCATCATCATCTCTCCTTGGAACTTCCCGCTTGCCATCATGGCCGGCACAACTGTTGCTGCGATCGTAGCAGGGAACACAGTTCTATTAAAACCAGCTTCTACAACACCGGTTGTGGCTGCGAAATTTGTTGAAGTAATGGAAGAAGCGGGCCTTCCAAAGGGCGTTCTAAACTTCGTGCCGGGAAGCGGTGCAGAAGTGGGCGACTACCTGGTTGACCATAAAGACACCCGCTTCATTTCCTTCACAGGTTCACGTGATGTAGGTCTTCGCATCAACGAGCGCGCGTCTAAATTAAACGAAGGCCAAATCTGGCTAAAGCGCGTGATCGCGGAAATGGGAGGCAAGGATACGATCGTTGTCGACAAAGAAGCAGACCTTGAATTGGCGGCGACTTCCATCGTGGCTTCTGCATTTGGATTCTCAGGCCAGAAGTGTTCAGCATGTTCACGAGCAGTAATCGTAGAAGATGTATACGATCAGGTTCTGAACCGTGTGGTCGAGTTAACTAATGAATTAACACAGGGCAACCCTGAAGACCAAAGCAATTACATGGGTCCTGTCATCGACCAGGGTGCATTTGACAAAATCATGAGCTACATTGAAATCGGCAAAGAAGAAGGCAAGCTGATGACAGGCGGAGAAGGGGACAATTCAAAAGGCTTCTTCATCAAACCGACTGTATTCGCTGACCTTGCACCGGATGCGCGCTTAATGCAGGAAGAAATCTTTGGTCCGGTCGTTGGCTTCACAAAAGCAAAAGATTTCGACCATGCGCTTGAAATTGCCAACAACACAGAGTACGGCTTAACAGGAGCTGTGATCACACAGAACCGTGAACACATCCAAAAAGCGCGTGAAGATTTCCATGTTGGAAACCTATACTTCAACCGCGGCTGTACAGGTGCGATCGTTGGATACCAGCCATTCGGCGGATTCAACATGTCAGGAACAGACTCCAAAGCGGGCGGACCTGATTACATTCTTCTGCACATGCAGGCGAAGACTACTTCTGAAATGTATTAAAAGATCTCCATTCGGAGGCGGGAACAGCAACTTGGTTGCTGTTCTTTTTTTAGTTGGATATTCAGCCCGCTGAGGTATATGATGAAAGAAGAACTGCAGATTGGAGTGATGAAAAAATGTCAATTAAAGCCCTAATCAATATTGATTACACAAATGATTTTGTTGCTGAAGACGGTGCCCTGACATGCGGCAGGCCCGGACAGCTCTTGGAAAAGAAAATCACAGAGCTCACACAAGAGTTTATCGCAAGCGGGCATTACACTGTTTTTGCCATTGATGTTCATGATAAAGGAGACATCCATCACCCGGAAACGAATTTATTTCCCCCTCACAATATCAGAAACACGGAAGGAAGAAATCTTTACGGTTCATTGCAGGAGATTTATGAAACCAACAAGGACGCTGAAAATGTTTATTTCATGGACAAAACCAGGTATTCCGCATTTGCAGGAACCGGCCTGGAGATAAAACTGAGAGAACGCGGTATAGAGGAAGTGCACCTGGCAGGTGTTTGCACGGACATATGCGTCCTGCATACAGCTATTGATGCTTATAATAAGGGCTTTAGAATTGTGGTTTATAAAGATGCTGTCGCATCCTTTGACCAGGAGGGCCATGAGTGGGCTTTAAGGCATTTTGAAAAGACACTAGGAGCGGAAGTAATTTAAACATACCTTCTTTATAGTTCTCCGGCACCTCAAGCTAAAGACTATTCCTTTATGGGAGAATACAAAAAACCCTCTCCACATAGGAAGAGGGTTTCATCACTTATTTTATAAGAACAGATTTAAATTGATCGTGCTGTTCCTGAACTTCTGCTGATGGTGCCTTATCCAGAAGACTGACAACGATAATTGCCAGAACTGCAAATAGGAAGCCAGGCGCCAGTTCATACAGATCAAACAGTCCGCCGGTAAGCTGTGCCCATACAATTACTGTTACAGCACCAACAATAATGCCGGCTAGAGCGCCATTACGCGTCATGCGTTTCCAGAACAGGCTCAGAATGATGACAGGTCCGAAGGCAGCACCAAATCCGGCCCAGGCATAACTGACAAGTTCCAATACCTTGCTTTCGGGATTATACCCTAAGAAGATAGCGATAATGGCAATGCCCAATACAGCAATTCTGCCAACAATCATTTCTTCCTTTTGGGAAGCATTTCTTCTGAAGATAGATTTATAGAAATCCTGTGCCAATGCACTTGAAGAAACGAGCAATTGAGAGTCAACTGTGCTCATGATTGCTGAGAGAATGGCTGCTAATAAGAATCCGGCTACCCATGGATTAAATAGTACTTGTGAAAACATGATAAACACGGTTTCGGAATTGGCCAGCGGTGAATCTGCAAAATATGCGATACCTGCAAAGCCTACAAACAGAGCTCCGAATAAGGAAATAATCATCCAGGTCATACCGATTAAACGTGCTTTTGGCACATCATTTGTAGATTTTAATCCCATAAAGCGGACAAGGATATGAGGCTGTCCAAAATAACCTAATCCCCATGCTAATAATGAAGCTACACTAACAAAAGTGGCACCGGAATAGACATCTAAATAAGAAGTATCCATAGATCCGATTTTCTGCATCGTCTCATTCCATCCGCCAAGCTCCTGAATGGCAACAATCGGTATAATAATCATGGCAAGGAACATTAAAATTCCTTGAATGAAATCTGTCCAGCTGGCTGCAAGGAACCCTCCAAACAATGTGTATGACAAAATTACAGCAGCTCCTACCCAGAGTGCGAGTGTGTAATCCATCCCAAATGAGTTCTCTAATAAGATGGCACCGCCGACAAGGCTGGATGAAGTATAGAAAGTGAAAAAGATTAAAATAACGATTGCCGAAACAACACGCAATAT
Organism: Paenibacillus sp. FSL R5-0490; assembly: GCF_001956215.1. Lineage (GTDB taxonomy): Bacteria > Bacillota > Bacilli > Bacillales > Cytobacillaceae > Cytobacillus. Next base: position 36,568 of record NZ_MRTQ01000010.1, read on the forward strand.
TTTTGAAGTATCATGGAATCGGTTTTCAAAGTATCCGGGTACCGTAATAGAATCGTTGGCTACTTCCGTGTATACACGCAGTGGTTTGGCCACAAACTGCCAATTTAAATATGCGCCGACAGCCAATCCGATTGGAAGCCAAATCTCTCCCATACCTCCTAGATATACGGCACCAGGTAAGCCGAGCATCAGCCATCCGCTCATATCGGATGCCCCTGCACTCAAGGCTGCAACGCCAGGTCCCAGCCCTCGGCCGCCTAATACATAATCAGATAAATCTTTAGTCATTCTGGCTGCAAGCACGCCAATCAGCAGCATGCCGACCAGATACACAATAATCGCAATTAACGTTGGTATATTTATATCCATACTTACTTATTCTCTCCTTTCAACAAAATATGAGATGCCTGATAGTACGATTAATAATGGCATTGGAATAAGAAGCCAAAGCCACGTCGCCATAGTGAAATCCATTTGTTCACCTCCATTTTTCTCTTAGTATCCCCATAAAATCATTCGTAGGAAAATCACCTTTTATACAGTAACATACAGTTTTGTGTTTGTTAAAAAAATAGTTTGGGGAAATGTCCACATTAAAAAGACGTTTATTATCATAACATAATAATGAGTAATGGACAAAAAATCTAAAAAACTACTAAGTTAGAAATGAATAAATATACGATATTTCGCATTAATTTGCTGTTATAGTACATATATAAACATATCTATTCATCTAAATTTATAAAATTAAGTTTGAAAACAGGAGTGATTATTAATGGACAACAAAAAAGACCTAATTGTGATAGGCCCCAGTAAAATTACAAATTTAATTTGCTGAATACTTTCTCTAAAGAATTTTCCGTTGTTATATCCTTAAAGTCAATTCCGAGCTGGATGGCTGTCTGTGCGACTTCAGGACGGATGCCGAGCAAGGTTGACTGAACACCGATAAGTTTTAATGAGCTGATAACCTGGAAGATTTGGTGGGCAACCATTGTGTCGACCATGATGACACCCGAAAGGTCAATGATTAAATGAGTAATCCCCAGCTTTACACTCTGCTGCAAAGTAGATTCCATAATAAACTTGGCCCGTTCTGTATCAATATCCCCAATGAGCGGCAGCAGCCCAACATCTGAGGAAAGGGGGATTACCGGCGTGCTTAGTTCTTTTATTAATATAGATTGCGCGCTTAATCGGCTCAGCAATATATCCATAAAGTTTTCGGTGAAAGTTTCCATTACATAATCCAGCGTATAATCAATAACTTCCTGCCAATGAAATATATCCTCTGCTTTAATATCCAAGTCGGCAGTTTCAGCAAAACGTTTTATATGCATCCAATAAACCTTTCGGAATATCGAAAGATTTCTCTGAACATCGACAAGGGAGGTTCTGGATTTAACCCGATCAGCGGACGTCTGCTTTGTCCAGTTGGCTATCGTTTCCTTCATTTCTTCTTCTGTCTGAAGCAGCGATTTTGCTACAGTCCTGAAATACTTTGTATTTTGCTCCTCAACTTTCCTTGCCCTTTCCAGCGGGGCATCGGCGGAATAGTCGGAACCAGCCTTTACGACCTGAAAACTTCTCCAATCCTTCGTCATTTCAGGGGCTTTTTCAACTAGATAATTATATAAAGATCGATTTTTATCTTCCATACATTCTCCTTCATCCATCAGAATGATTAAAAAAATAACTAATCTCTATATCATAACACAGAGGGTGAAGGTGAAAAGAAGCAGGATGTTATATTCAGTAAATTTTAAATTTTTTAATTAAGGGGTTCCCATTCCGGATTAACTGTTATATAATACAACACATAGATATTTAATTGTTTTATAACAACGTAGACTAATAACATAACAGAACTATATTTTTAGTTCTGTTATGTTACAGAGTGTTTTGCAGCCGGGATCTTGCTGAAATGATGATTTTTCTAAATTAAAAGGAGGATTTAATCAAATGGCAGATGAAAGAGTGCGTCAGTTGCAGGAAAGCTGGGAAATGGATGAACGCTGGAATGGAGTAGAAAGACCGTACACCGCTGAGGAAGTCATTAAGTTAAGAGGATCAATTGATATCGAATATACATTAGCTCGCCGTGGTGCAGAGAAGTTATGGAAGCTTGTGAATGAAGAAGATTTTGTCAATGCATTAGGGGCGTTAACAGGAAACCAGGCTGTACAGCAGGTTAAGGCTGGGCTGAAGGCCATTTACTTAAGCGGCTGGCAGGTTGCTGCAGATGCGAACCTGTCCGGAAATATGTACCCGGACCAAAGCCTGTATCCAGCAAACAGCGTTCCAAGTGTAGTAAAAAGAATTAATCAGGCACTTCAGCGTGCTGACCAGATTCATCATATGGAAGGGGATCATTCCATTGACTGGTTCGCTCCAATTGTAGCAGATGCTGAGGCAGGGTTCGGCGGCCAGTTGAATGTATTTGAACTTATGAAAGGCATGATTGAATCGGGTGCCGGCGGGGTACATTTCGAGGACCAGCTTTCTTCTGAAAAAAAATGCGGCCATCTTGGCGGAAAGGTATTGCTCCCAACGCAGACTGCTGTTAAGAATTTAATATCTGCAAGGCTGGCAGCAGATGTTATGGGAGTGCCGACAGTTATTGTTGCCCGGACTGATGCTAACGCGGCTGACTTGATAACCAGCGATGTAGATCCATATGATGCACCTTTTATTACAGGGGAACGCACTCTTGAAGGATTCTTCCGGACAAAACCAGGACTCGACCAAGCGATCGCTCGGGGATTGGCGTATGCTCCTTATGCAGATCTGGTATGGTGTGAAACATCTGAACCTGATCTTGATGAGGCTAGACGTTTTGCAAAAGCCATTCATGAAAAATTCCCTGGCAAGCTGTTAGCGTATAACTGCTCTCCTTCATTTAACTGGAAGAAAAAGCTCGATGACGAAACGATTGCAAAATTCCAGGTGGAGCTCGGCAAAATGGGCTACAAGTTTCAGTTCGTTACTTTAGCAGGATTCCATGCTCTGAACCATAGCATGTTTGAACTGGCACGCGGCTATAAAGACCGCGGAATGGCTGCGTATTCTGAACTGCAGCAGGCCGAGTTTGCCAGCGAAACACATGGCTACACGGCGACAAGACATCAGCGTGAAGTAGGCACAGGCTATTTCGATCAGGTTTCCATGGTCATCACTGGCGGGACTTCCTCGACAACCGCTTTAAAGGGATCAACCGAGGAAGAACAGTTCACTGAAAAGCAGGAAGTTTAGTTTCTGTCCTTTGTAACTTGATTTTTTATCTTGTATATTCTCCTAATTTACACCTCTCTTCCTTGGAAGGGAGGTATTTTTTGCTTATCAGGCAAGCACAGTACCTCCTGCGAAAACATACATATTATATAGGTTAAATTTGAAATAGGGCATAATACTGAATACAATGTAAGCATTGAGGTCAAATAAGGACGGAGGATGTACAATTGGCTGAAAATATAGATGATTATCTTCAACAGGGGATTCATGGACAGAAACAGACCAAGCCTGATGAGCGCCGCAAGTTTCTAGGCTCGCTTCGGGAGAGGGTTGTCATTGCCCTGAAGCAGCCGCAGATGAGGGAGGATGGAACCTATCCTCAGGTGGAAGAAGCACTTAAAGCCAACAGCAAAGCCCATCTTTATCTGAATGGAAATATGAGTTACTCCTATTTGTCAAAATATATAAAATTGGCTTCATCCAATAAAGTAGAATATACAATTGTCACCAATAAAGAACATAATTCAGAGGTTGGGCTGGTTCTGGCCTATGACTATGCGATTGATAAACCGGAAATATTTGTGGACAGGAAAACGGTCAAATCGGAGACGAAAAAGGCGAATAAAGGCGGCCTGTTTGCCAAACTATTTAAGCGGAAATGAGCAGCGTCTGGCGCGCTGCTCTATTTTTGGGGGAAGGGCATCGTAATACCGGCCCAACTTCCACTCTTCCTGGCCAATGCCAGGTTTCCGCTTTCTATTCCAAAGGCTTCAGATACTTATGCGGGTCCAAATCAGGACCTTCAATCACAATTGCAGTCATGCCAAGGTAAGAACCTGATTCATGTTCCTCGCCTTCAGACCAGTAAACAGCGGTTCCTTTTTGGACTGCAGCCTGCTCACCGCCAGTGGTTTTAACCCATCCTTCGCCGTCAACGATGAGAAATAGCTGGGGACATGTTGCCGGATGCATGCCTAGTACACTATTATCCTTAAGATGGATACACCCAACTGTAGCTGTTTTGTTTCTGATAATCGGGCTGATGCTGGCATTGTGGCTGCTGAATTGACTAATTTCCCTGCTGACATCCAAATCAAATCGGAAAAATTCCATTACATACCTCCTGTACTTATAGTCGCATCCCCATTAATTCGGTTTTACTTTTCATATATCCTCTAGAGAAAGACACAAACACACATTTCCCCCTCAACTCATGGTAAAATAAGCAGAAGATTGCTGAAACAGCCCGTTCTCGCGTGTTGCTTTAACGCGTGAAAGTTTGGTATGATCATAATAATTGTGCATTGACAGTTTTCAAATTTTGGAGGTGGCATTAATGTCGAGAATTTCAATAGATCAGGTTAAGCATGTTGCACATTTGGCGCGACTTGCGATGACTGAAGAGGAAGCTGTTGCGTATACGGAACAGCTGGACAAAATGATTTCATTTGCAGAGCTTTTGAATGAGCTTGATACAGATCATGTTGAACCAACATCCCATGTTCTTGATATGAAAAATGTATTGAGAGAAGATAAGGCGAATAAAGGGCTTCCACAGGAAGAAGTTTTGAAAAATGCGCCGGAACATCAGGATGGCTATATAAAAGTGCCGTCTATTATTGAGTAGGGAGGGGAAAATGGTGAGTTTATTTGACCATAAGGTATCTGAGCTTCATCAGCTTTTACATAAAAAAGAAATCACGGTTACCGATCTTGTCAGTGAATCGTACAAGCGAATCGGTGAAGTAGAGGACAAAGTACAGGCTTTCTTGACGCTTGATGAAGAAAGAGCCCGTGAAGCAGCAAAAAAAATGGATGAAAAAATCGGCACGGACGAAGCGAAAGGCCTCCTGTTCGGTATGCCGATCGGAGTAAAGGATAACATCGTAACGAAGGGGCTGCGCACCACCAGTGCGAGTAAAATTCTTGAGAACTTTGACCCGATTTATGATGCAACGGCTGCTTCCAAATTACATAATGCTGAAACCATTACAATCGGTAAACTGAATATGGATGAATTTGCAATGGGATCATCCAATGAGAACTCAGGTTTTCAGGTAACCCGAAATCCCTGGAATCTTGAAAGAGTTCCCGGCGGGTCTTCCGGCGGCTCTGCTGCTTCTGTTGCAGCAGGGGAGGTTTTATTTTCTCTTGGATCAGATACAGGCGGCTCAATCAGACAGCCCGCTTCTTATTGCGGAGTTGTTGGGTTAAAGCCTACCTATGGAAGAGTATCCCGTTTCGGACTGATTGCATTTGCATCATCTTTGGACCAGATTGGACCAATTACCCGCACAGTTGAAGATAACGCCTATCTGCTTCAGGCTATTTCAGGTGTTGACCAAATGGATTCTACTTCAGCAAATGTAGATGTTCCAAGCTATGCAGAAAGCTTAACTGGCGATGTTAAAGGGTTGAGAATCGCCGTACCAAAAGAATATTTGGCTGAAGGTGTAGATGAAGATGTGCGCCAGTCAGTGCTGGATGCCCTGAAGGTGTTGGGAAAACTGGGGGCAACTTGGGAAGAAGTTTCCCTGCCGCACTCGAAATATGCACTGGCAACGTATTATCTGCTGTCCTCCTCCGAGGCATCGGCCAACCTGGCTCGCTTTGATGGCGTACGCTATGGCTATAGAACAGCAGATCCTGAGAGTTTAATCGATTTATACAAAAAGACCCGTGCAGAAGGCTTCGGGGATGAAGTAAAACGCCGCATTATGCTTGGAACATTTGCCTTAAGCTCTGGCTACTATGATGCATACTACAAAAAGGCTCAAAAGGTGCGCACGCTGATAAAACAGGATTTTGAAAATGTTTTTGAAAAGTATGATGTCATTATTGGACCGACAGCACCAACTCCTGCCTTTAAGATTGGCGAAAATACGTCTGATCCTCTGACTATGTATGCAAATGATATTCTGACCATTCCAGTTAACCTTGCCGGGGTTCCTGGAATCAGCGTTCCTTGCGGATTTGCGGATGGATTGCCGCTAGGCCTTCAGATTATCGGAAAGCATTTTGATGAAAGCACTGTTTACCGTGTAGCACATGCATTTGAGCAGGCTACAGAATTCCATAAGCAAAAACCGGGACTGTAAGGGGGGAAATTCATGAAATACGAAACGGTTATCGGACTTGAAGTACATGTTGAGCTAAAAACAGATTCTAAAATATTCTCAGCAAGCCCTAACCATTTTGGGGCGGAGCCAAACTCCAACACAACAGTAGTCGATCTCGGCTACCCTGGAGTGCTGCCTGTCATTAATAAAAAGGCAGTTGAATTCGGAATGAAAGCTGCGATGGCGCTGAACTGTGAAATCGCACCTGTTACAAAATTTGACCGGAAGAATTATTTTTACCCGGATAATCCTAAAGCCTACCAGATTTCGCAATTCGACAAGCCCATTGGAGAACATGGCTGGATTGAGATCGAAGTCGACGGCTATAAGAAAAAGATCGGCATTACGCGGATTCATCTTGAAGAGGATGCAGGCAAGCTGTCTCATGCTAAAGGTTATTCTCTTGTAGACTATAACCGCCAGGGTACTCCTCTGATCGAGATTGTATCTGAGCCGGATATCCGCACGCCAAAAGAAGCATATGCATACCTGGAGAAGCTAAAGTCCATCATCCAGTATACTGGCGTTTCTGACTGTAAAATGGAGGAGGGTTCACTTCGCTGTGATGCGAATATTTCTCTTCGTCCTGTCGGCCAGGAGGAATTTGGCACAAAGACAGAGCTTAAGAACTTGAACTCGTTTAACTTTGTCCGCAAAGGACTGGAATACGAGGAGAAGCGGCAGGAAGAGATTCTAAGTTCTGGCGGAACAATTCAGCAGGAAACATTGCGCTATGATGAAGCCACCAATAAAACTATTCTAATGAGGGTAAAAGAAGGTTCGGATGATTATCGTTATTTCCCTGAACCTGATTTACTTGATATTCATATCGATGAAGAGTGGAAAGAGCGAATCCGTGCCGAGATTCCTGAGCTTCCGGACCAAAGAAAGAACCGCTATATCAGGGAACTTGGGCTGCCGGCCTATGATGCAGCTGTCCTGACAGTGACAAAAGAAACATCTGATTTCTTTGAGGCAGCTGTGAATAAAGGAGCAGACGCGAAACAGGCTTCCAACTGGGTAATGGGTGAATTGTCAGCTTACTTGAATGCTGAACAAAAAGAGCTGGCCGATATAGCTTTGACACCTGAGGGACTTGCCGGCATGATTAAGCTGATTGAAAACGGCACGATCTCTTCTAAAATTGCCAAAACAGTATTCAAAGAGCTGGTTGAAAATGGCGGAGATCCGGAAACAATCGTAAAAGAAAAAGGCCTCGTCCAAATTTCGGACGAAGGGGCACTTCTTAAAATTATCAGTGAAACGCTCGATGCGAACCCTCAATCCATCGAGGATTTCAAAAATGGTAAGCAAAAAGCAATCGGCTTCCTAGTCGGCCAAATTATGAAAGCCACAAAAGGACAGGCCAACCCGCCGCTTGTTAACAAATTATTGCAGCAGGAAATACAGAAAAGATAAAAGGTGAGCTGATGGAAATCCATCAGCTTTTCCTGTATTCGACAAAAATAAAGTCTATTTCCCAGGAAAAGATTCAGTTTTACAAAGTGCTACAGCAAATGCAGGAATGAAAGCGGATGGTAAAGAATAAACACTAAAGAAATCGAAAAAAGGGAGTGGGTTTATGGAATTAATGGACTGGTTTGCGAAGGGTCTATGTCCGCAGAATTATATAGAAGCGATGCAAGTTAACAAAGAAGAGATGAATAAAATATATAATCGTTTCTCTTTATCTGATGAGGAAAAAACAAGATTGGCAGACCTTAAGGGTACCGGCATGAAAGTAATTGCCCTTACTGAGGACTGGTGCGGTGATGCCATGCTGAATAATCCGATTCTACTAAAAATAGCTGAGGAAACCGGCATGGACGTCCGTTTTGTTTTGAGGGATCAGAACCTTGAGCTTATGGACCAGTATTTGACTAACGGAACATCCAGAGCGATACCGATTTATATTTTTATAGATAAAGAAGGGGACGAAAAAGCTATTTGGGGACCGCGTGCCAAACAGATTCAGGAATTGGTGGATGATGAAAGAGGCAAGCTTCCTGCACAGGATGCTGAAGACTTTAAGGAAAAACAAATGAGCATGTACAGGAGATTAACTGCCTCCTATCAGGAGGATTCTAAGATTTGGCATACGGTTGCTGATAGTGTAATAGATGCTCTTGTTTCGGGGAAATAAAGGAGGAAGGGTGATTTAAATGGGCTGGAACCGTAATTCCATCACTGCGATGCTGGATATAAAATACCCTATTTTTCAGGCTCCCATGGCTGGAGGGATGACAACGCCGCAATTAATCAGTGAGGTATCAAATTGCGGCGGACTTGGAAATATGGGTGCAGGCTATATGAGTCCGGATGAGATAAGAGAAGATATAAAACAAATTCGGAAATTGACAGATCGGCCATTTGGCGTCAATCTCTTTGTTCCGGATCTTGATGTGTCAGTGAATTCAGATGATATCAGCAGCATGGGGAATGTGCTTGAACGATACAGCAGTGAGCTGGGTATGGAGGTAAAGTCAACTCTTCCGAAAAAGGATTATGCTGCTTTATACAAAAAACAGCTTGATGTTTTGATGGGAGAACGTGTGCCTGTTTGCAGCTTTACGTTTGGCATACCTGATTCGGCCTTTATTTCAGAATTAAAGAAACAGGGTACGATGATTATTGGAACCGCAACAAATGTCAATGAGGCAGTGGAATGGGAAGAAGCGGGCGCAGATATTATTGTTGTACAGGGATTTGAAGCTGGGGGGCACCGCGGAACATTTCACAGGGAAGAAAGCGGTATGATCGGTTCCATGGCTCTCATACCGCAGGCGGCAGATGCAGTAAGCTGTCCTGTGGCCGCGGCAGGCGGAATCATGGATGCCCGGGGTATGGCTGCTGCCATGATTCTTGGGGCAGCAGGAGTCCAGCTTGGAACGGCCTTTCTTACATGCAGGGAAAGCGGGGCTCACTCACTTTACAAGCATGCTCTATTAAATGCAAGGGAAGATCAGACAGCTGTGACGAAAGCATTCTCAGGAAAGCCTGCAAGAGGGATTCGCAACAGATTCATGGAGGAAATGAAAGGTGTGCAGCCGTTGCCTTATCCATTGCAGAATGATATGACAGCGCCTATCCGGAAGCATGCAGCGAAGCTGGAGCGGCCGGAGTTTATGTCATTATGGGCCGGTCAGGGAGTGGGAATGGCTAAAGAGGTGACAGTGAAGGAATTGATGACCAGGCTTGTTAAGGGGACAGAAGCATTATTGGATAAGTAAAAAGCAGTGCCAAGTGCGGCACTGCTTCTGTATTATTTGCCGGCCAATACGTTTGTAAGAGGCGGTACGATCTGCTTTTTGCGTGAAACAACGCCCTTTAATACGGCACTGTTGTTTTTAAGTGTTACATCATAAGCTTTTTCAACTGCAGCAGCTTCTTTGCCAAGAGAAATGGCAACTGAGTCGTTGTTAAGGATATCAGTTAAAACAAAAACAAAAAGGTCAAGCTCTTTGCTATTAATGTTTTCAGTAATGACAGCCTCCAATTCTTCCTGGCGGCTTAGTACGTCATTCAGGTCCACAGCATTAACCTGAGCGATTTCTGTTTTATAGCTTCCCATTTGGAATTCCTTTGCGTCAAGGGAGATTAGCTCTTTCACGCTCTTCTTGCTTAAGTCTGCTCCTGCTTTCAGCATTTCGAGACCATATTCTTCAGGGTTTACTCCCGCGATTTCAGCAAGCTCGCGTGCTGCTGCAACGTCCTGATCTGTGCATGTTGGAGATTTGAACAGCAGGGAATCGGAAATAATGGCAGAAAGCATAAGGCCAGCAGTTTCCTTGCTGATTTCCACTCCGTTTTCCTTGTACATTTTGTTCAGAATGGTTGCTGTACAGCCAACAGGCTCTGCACGGTAGTAAAGCGGATCGCTTGTTTCAAAATTCGCAATGCGGTGGTGGTCAATAACCTCAAGGATTTTCACATCTCTGATATCATCAGCGCTTTGCTGGAACTCATTATGGTCTACAAGAATTACTTCGCTGGCTTCCTTGGATACTGCCTCAACAAGCCGGGGAGCTTCAGTCTTAAAATAATCTAGGGCATATTGTGTTTCCTCATTTACCTTGCCCAGGCGGATTGGCTCTGCATCAACGCCTAATTTGTTTTTTAATTCTGCATAAGCAAGTGCTGAACAGATTGAGTCAGTGTCAGGGTTTTTGTGTCCGAAGACAAATACTTTTGACATAATTCTTACTCCTTCTATATGTAATGTTGGTTTTGGCATGCTGTTATTTTACCATATTTCTAATGTAATGGCGGTCCAGGGAAAAATCAAATTTTGTTTTTTTCAATTGTTAGAGGAAGCTTGGGTGTTTTGGAGAAATATAAAAAAAGTAAGGAGGAGACAAACATGGGAAAAGTAGCCGTAATATCTGATATTCATGGAAATATCACAGCTCTGGAGGCTGTTCTGGACAATATCCGCGAACGCGGAATAGAGAATATTTTTTGCCTGGGTGACTTAATAGGAAAAGGACCCAATTCTCTTAAAGCCGTTGAACGGATTAAAGAGACCTGTGAAGTGGTCCTCCTGGGGAATTGGGATGACTTTATGCAGAAGCCGCTGGACTTTGAAGAGGGGCAGTGGCATCAGAGACAGCTGGGGGAAGAGGCCTTATCCTATTTAGGCACGCTTCCGTTCCATTACGATTTTTATATGAGCGGAAAATATATCAGACTCTACCATGCTTCAGCCAAAAGCATTTATCACCGGGTGGTGCCCATGAGGGATTCACATGACGAAAAGCTGGCTATGTTCGAGAATACGGAGAATATTACTGCCGGAGAGGAAGGCAGGATTCCGGATGTTGTCGGGTACGGGGATATTCACGCAGCCCTGGTTGAACCGATTCATCCGCAAAAGACACTATTCAATGCAGGAAGCGTCGGGAACTCCCTTGATATCCCTCAGGCTGCCTATGCAATCTTGCATGGGGAATACTTATCAAAAGAGGCTGCACCTTTTTCCATTGAGATTGTCCGGATTCCATATGATATTGAAAAAGAAATCAGCATTGCCAAAGACATGGGAATGCCGAATCTTGAGGCATACGTCCTGGAACTGCGCGAAGCGAAATATAGGGGGGCGCCGAAGAAAGTGCAGGCAGAGAAATAGGAGCCATCCCCGGGTTCTGAGAGCACATAAAAAAAGCTAAGCGCACATAAAAAAACTTATCCGCACACAAAAAACGCTAAACGCACATAAAAAATTTTATCTGCACAAAAATTCCGGTTATCCGCACATAATTTGCAGATGCATCATAAAAAACATAAAAAAGCTGACTTCCGTCCAATGCGGAATCAGCTTTTTGTATGATTAAAAGATTTTCCTGCCTTTTTTGGAAAGAGCATAATAAATGCCGTGCTGCAGGTTTGTGAAGCAGTTAAATTTAGAGAGATTAAAGTTGGTTTCCGTAATTTTAGTGCCAAGTTCCGGAGAAATGCCGACCAGAATGGTTTCTGTGCCGATCAGATTAGCTGCAGCAGCCAATTTGCTTAAGAATTCCACCGTGTAGGCACTGATGGACTGATTTAACCCGGTCAGGTCCAGGATTAGGCAATCTGCCTGGTGCTTCGGAAGGCTATGAAGAGTTTTATCGACGAGTTCTTCAGAGCGGAATTCATCATATCTTCCCAAAAGAGGGACAACAACAATTCCATCCAGGACAGGAATAACCGGTGAAGAGATTTCTTTAACAAGCTGCTTAAGTTCTAACGTGCGCACTTCCACTAATTTCTCAAGCTCACTGATTTTTTTTGATTCTTCCCGTCTCGTTAAATCATGGATATTTTCCTCAACCGTAACGCTTGAAGGGAAGAAATCCAGCTCTGTATATTCGTGGCCGGCTAACTGGTCAGATTCCTTTTTATACCAGATGCTTCTCCCAAACACAGCTGAAAAGATCCCTGCAAAATGTCCCGGCAGAAAGGTTCCGGACTCAGTTTTCCCTTGTTCCCTGTTAATCTTATATTCCCAGCTGTCAACAGTTCTGACCCTGGCTGTTTTGGCAGCGGGATCTACATTAGTAATGATGAATTTCCCCCAGCCGGCAGACGCGTATATTCTGGGGATGATATTGGCCACTTCAGTTATATGCAGATTCATGTCTTTAAAAAACTTTCCAACAACCATTCCCTGCCTGAAACCGGCGGTCTCAAGTACAAGACTGGAGGTTTCTTTGCCTGAAATCTCTTCAATTGTATCAAAAAAGCTTTTCATGGCTGAACTTATCCAAAAGAGGACTGAGTCTTCACCTTCAAAATTAAACTGACCTTTTTCCAGGTCCCAATTAAAATTAAAGCCATCAATTTTTGTTTCAAGCACAAGGCCTGCTTCTTTCATACCATTACCCCCTGATATTGATATGTATAGTAAAGCAACTTATTTTTCTGGTATGTAACTAATGTTAAATACCCTTAATTTCAGTCAATAAACCTATTTTGTAAAATTATCTGCGTCTGTTTATATTCAACTTCTTTGACTTTTCATTCACATAAGCGTACATAATCTCTTTCTCATTCAAATCGTTTTGACGAAGCTGATCTAAAAGCCAATCCTTGGTCTGTCCGAGCAGCTCGAGGTTACGGGTCTGAATCCTGCCATCCACAATCACTGCAATCGGGAGCCCCTCATCCTGAATGGGGATCTTTAAATGCTCAACTGTGACAGGCGTATTGGCCACTTTCGGTATGATGCTCACTTCACCGATTGGCTCGAGAATAGCGTAATCAACATCCGCAATCTTCGGGTAGCCTTTGCTTCTTAAAATGGACAGCAGCTGAGACATGGAAAGATGGGACTTTTCCAGATTGTCTTCCAGGATTTCACCATTTTTAATCAGCATCGTCGGCTCACCAAGAAAAAATCGGTTGCCAATTTGGTTTAAAGTCAAATAAGAGAAGAGAATGTGAAGGCCTACCAGAATGGCCAATGCTGCTAATGTTGGCCCGTATTTTGTGCTAATGAGAGGCTCAGAAGCCACTGTGCCAACGATAATGATAGCGACAAGGTCATAAGGAGTCATCTGGATAATCGTCGATTTCCCCATCAGTCTCATAATCATGATTGTGATTAAGTAAAGACTCGCTATTTTTAAGATCAAGAACATATGCAAGCTCCTTCGAACGCACTTTATTCAAAGGTTTTGCTTAAAGAGCTGCTTTCATGTGAAAAATAATAAAAAAACCCGAATGCAGGGTCCGGGTTTCAATTAAGCACGCTTTTTATCATCTCTTGGAGGGATGCGGTCATCTTTTAAGCGCTTATCATTGATTTTAGGCTCCTTATTATCAATAAAGTTATTAATGTTCGAACGATGCAGGAAAATCAGAAATAATAGGAAAATAGAAAAGATAAGTTCATGTTCAGTGCCTTCAGTAAATAAGGAATAGATAAGCAAGGATCCACCCACTGATAAAGAGCCAAAAAATACATACTTCGTTAGGAAAATGACAGCGACAAAAGAAATATAGGCGATTAAAAACATCCAAATATTTACATAAAGCAATACACCTGCGGTGGTTGCGATGGCTTTTCCTCCGCGGAATCCTGCAAAGACCGGAAAGCAGTGGCCGGCAACTGCAACCATCCCGACTATTAGCGGATCAGCCTCAGCGTTCAGAATCACAGGAATTGCCGCAGCTGCAGCACCCTTGCTCACATCCACCAGCAGAACCACAATAGCCGCTTTCTTGCCAAGAACCCTTAATGTATTAGTCGCACCAGGATTATTGCTGCCATGATCACGAATGTCAATTCCAAAGGCAAATTTGCCAAACAATAAGGCAGTAGGAATTGATCCTATCAAGTATGCTGCCAGGTAAATAAGAAGAGTCATCGTATTCATCCTTTTTCATCAATATATTCAATTGTTATTTAGAGTTGTCCTTTATTTGAAATTTTTTTACTAGCCTCCTCTGCATGTAGTCATTGCTTACAGTTTACCATATAATGGTTTAGTGAAAAGGGAGAATTAATCATTATCCGGAATAGAAAATTCTGTAACTTTTTTAGTGAGAGATTATTATAAAAAAGGTATTGAATTATTCTTTCCTCTAAATTATGATTGTTTCGGCACTCAAAAAGAAAGCATGTTATTCGAATAGTTTTAAGGATATGTTTGATAAAAATAATACCCTGCAGGATATTATTTGTGCTTCAAAGCACTCCCTGTAAGGAACATTGGAAGGAGATGATTTTCATGGAGCATTTTTCATTAGAGGAATGGCGGAAATATTCGAAAAATGAGCTTTCTGAACCTGAGCGTGAACTCTATGAAGATCATCTCTATATATGTGATCAATGTCTGGAAGTATACCTCGAAGCGATGGAAGAGGAGGAGTACTCCTTGCCCGCAATGCCAGGGGAAGAGGCCTTTACCAATCTTGTTATGGCTCAGATTGCAGGCGGAACCCCCGAAGAAGCTTCTCAGGAACAGAGTGGGCTTCCTCCTAAAGCCTCCTGGTTTGAGCGCTGGTTCCCTCTTGCCTTCGCCTGCTTTGTGCTTATTGGGGGATTAGTAACCATGTACCGGGAGAAAAATCAAATAGATCAGGAGTAACTCTTAACCGAAGTTAGGAGTTTTTTACATTAAAAAATTTGAAAATTCATATAAAAATACTTACAATAAAAAAGACCGATCAGTTTATTTTAATTACAATACCTGGGGAGTGGGAGATATGGGAAGAAGGCAGGTTCCGCAGGAAATGCAAAAAAAGAGCAAGAGTGTCCATCTTGAGCAATGGATTTGGGATTTGGCAGCGCAGCTGCAGCCGTGCCGTTCAGCAGCTATCAGAGATTTATTTCTCGCTAAAATGAAAGAAGACTTGATAAGAGCGGGATTGGCGGAGGAAAGCACGGAAATCACGAGTGAACATGCCAGCCTGTATATAGAAGAAGTTCTGAAAGACAGTGAAATCAGCCGAAAGTGCTGCTGATAAATGCATAACTGAAAGAGAATAAATCAGTTGCCTTGGAGGGACAGAATTGCCGCCTATTGTATCAGAGGAATATAAACGGAAAAAAAAGAAAGAGATCCTGTCTGGCGCCTTGGCCTGTTTTGCCAAAAAAGGATTTCAGGCAGCAACCATAGATGATATAGTCGCCTACTCAGGAATAAGCAAGGGAGCCATCTATAATTATTTTAAAAGCAAGGAAGAAATCTATTTGGAGCTGTTGAATGAGCAGACAGAATCAGCTAATGCAAGACTTGCAGAGAAAATATCCATGTTATCCTCCGCGGAAGAGAAACTTGAATACCTGTTTGACTTGTACAGGGATATGAGCCCATTCAGCGAGGAACGAAAAGACAGAATAACTGTGCAGCTGGAATTTACGCTGCATTCCTCAAGAGATGAGAACCTGAATCGAATCCTCAATGAACGGGGAAAGAAGTTCTTTTTAAAGCTGATAACAGATATTATGGAGGAAGGACAGGATGCCGGGGAATTCCGTTCCGCTGCAGACCCAAATCATGTAGCGGGATTGTTCTGGACTTTTATGGACGGGGCCATGCTTCATAGAGTAATCAATGATGAATATCCATATAGAACCATTATTGACTATGTTAAGAGCCTTGTTTTGCAGGACCTGAAACAGGAATAATGCTCTGCCTTATCCTGGCTAATGATGATTTTAGATCAACAGGCCAAGAAATATAACTTAATTACGATACTTTTTTGCCTAATGAGGGTATAATTCATTTGTGCATCTGACTACTTGTGAAAATAGCAGGAAGTGAATAGAATAGAAACGGATAGCAGTGAATAATTGCTAAGCCGTGGACTATTCGCTATGATGTAAAAAGATGGAATAAAGAGGATTAAGTTTAGATATTTCAATAATAGGATGATGGGCTATGAAAAGAGCAAGAATTATTTATAATCCGACTTCAGGCCGGGAAATTTTTAAGAGACATTTAGCAGAGGTTTTGCAAAAATTGGAGAGAGCTGGCTATGAAACCTCATGCCACGCCACCACAGGTGAAGGGGATGCGATTAAAGCTGCCCGGACAGCTGTTGAACGCCGATTCGACCTGGTCGTTGCAGCAGGCGGAGACGGTACGATTAATGAGGTTGTAAATGGACTCGCCGAACAGGATTACCGTCCTCGCCTCGGCATTATCCCAACGGGCACAACCAATGATTTTGCCCGTGCTCTCCATATTCCAAGAGATGTGGAAGCGGCAGCAGATATCATTGTAAAAGGAGATACCATTCCTGTTGATATTGGCCGCATAAATGATAAATATTTTATTAATATTGCCGGTGGAGGAAGGCTGACAGAGCTGACTTACGAGGTGCCAAGCAAGCTTAAAACCATGATTGGCCAGCTTGCCTATTACCTAAAGGGAATTGAAATGCTGCCTTCAATCCGTTCAACTGAAGTGAGCATCGAGTTTGATGGCAAAATCTTTGAGGGTGAGGTCATGCTTTTCCTTGTCGGTCTGACAAATTCAGTCGGCGGGTTTGAGAAGCTTGCGCCGGATTCCTGTATTAATGACGGGCTATTTTCCCTGCTGATTTTAAAGAAAACCAACCTCGCCGATTTTATCCGGATCGCGACAATGGCAGTCCGGGGTGAGCATGTAAAGGATCCGAACGTCATCTACACGCAGGCAAATCGCATTAAAGTGCACTCCAAAGAGAAAGTACAGCTCAATCTTGACGGTGAATTTGGCGGGCTGCTTCCTGCCGAATTCGTAAACCTGTACAGACATTTGGAAGTATTTGTCCCTATTGACCAGATTCGTGAAGAAGACCGTCCCACCGATTGGGAAAGCTCCCGCGAATAATAGGAAGTCCGCTCTATTACAGGGCGGGCTTTTAATTTTGCGAAAACACATGAAGTTGTGAACGATTCAAATAGAAAAGTATTCCTGCCAATAGAAGAGTGAAAGAGCAAATAGATATGGAAACCTTGCAAATAGACCGGAAAATATGCAAATAAAGGGTTAGAATCTGCTAATAGGCATGCTCCAGGCTATGCAAAGATTCAGAATCCGAAAGATATCCATTTCGTATTTACCCCTGTTTTATGATACAATCTGTCTAGTCAAAAAAGGTCACGGAATTAAGCTGAAAAGGAAGAAAATGATGAGCAGAACATTACCTGTGCAGAAAAATGATTATATAGATGTTACATTTGAGGATTTGACCCATGAAGGGGCAGGAGTGGCAAAGGTGGACGGTTATCCGCTTTTTGTGCCGGATGGGCTTCCCGGTGAGAGAGCAAAGGTAAAAGTGATTAAGGTGAATAAGGGATATGGATTTGGGCGCCTGATCGAGACATACGAAAGCAGCCCATACCGGGTAGAAGCACCCTGCCCGATTTATAAGGAATGCGGCGGATGTCAGCTGCAGCACCTGAGCTATGAAGGCCAGCTTCTCGCCAAGGAAAAACAGGTCAGAGATGTTCTGGAAAGAATCGGGAAGCTTGAGGGCGTCAAGGTGCATCCGGTTCTCGGCATGAAGGATCCGTGGCGCTACAGAAATAAAGCGCAGGTTCCGATTGGAGAGCAGGAGGGCGGTCTGATCGGCGGGTTTTACCAGCAGCGCACCCACCAGATCATCGATATGAAGGAATGTCTCATTCAGCAGGAAAAAAATGATGAGGTTGTTCAAAAGGTAAAGGAAATTTGCGGCCGCTATGGTGTTCGCGCTTATGATGAAGGCAGGCATAAAGGCGAGCTCCGCCACGTGATGGCGCGCTATGGGCTTGCGTCCGGCGAAGTGATGATTGTTCTTGTTACCAGGACGAACGAGCTTCCGCATAAGCAAAAGATTGCGGAAGAGATTGCATCAAGCATCGAAGGTGTTAAATCCATCGTCCATAACGTGAATTCGCGGAAGACAAATGTGATCATGGGAGATGTTACACGAGTCCTTTGGGGCGAAGAAGTGATCTATGATTTTATTGGCGATATCAAATTTGCGATTTCAGCACGCTCCTTTTATCAAGTGAATCCGGAGCAAACGAAGGTTTTATATGATAAGGCATTGGAATATGCGGATTTGAGCGGTGAAGAAAAAGTTATCGATGCGTACTGCGGTATTGGCACCATCTCTCTTTTCCTGGCACAGAAAGCAAAAGAAGTGTTCGGTGTTGAAATCGTGCCGGAAGCCATTGAGGATGCGAAGAGGAATGCGGAACTGAACCGGATGACAAATGCTTCATTCGCAGTGGGGAAAGCAGAAGAAGTAATTCCTGAATGGTATAAAAAGGGGAACATGGCAGATGTGCTGGTCGTTGACCCGCCGAGAAAGGGCTGTGATGAAGCCCTTTTGAAAACCATCTTAAGTATGAAGCCAAAGAAAGTCGTCTATGTATCCTGCAATCCGGGAACATTGGCAAGGGATCTGCGTATTTTGGAGGATGGCGGATATAAAACCATCGAAGTGCAGCCTGTGGACATGTTCCCGCAGACTATGCATTGTGAAGCAGTCGCGGGATTGGAATGGAAATGTAACTGACCAAAGTTTCTTACCGACAACACAATAAACCTATCCGATTTCTCCATCAAGTGAGAATAAAGATCTCGCAAAAAAGCGTGAGAAAGACAGGGCTATCCCTTACGGGATAAGCCTTTTTCTTTTTGAGTCAAACGGAAGACTCTTTTCGATTTAAAGAAAAAGCGTGAAAAAAAGAGGGGAAATAGCGTGAAGAAAAGTGTGAAAAAGAGTGGGAAGGAGCGGGAGAAGGAGAATTCGGAAGACTTTTTTCGAACTTCGGTGGAATGCGGGTTTGGGTAGGTGATTTCGGAAGGGAATTTTGCGGGAGTCCATAGTAGATAGCAAAAAGACGAAAAACTAACGTATTTTCTCTTTTTTGTTAAGGGTTAAGGTAGCAAAGAGAAAAACAGAATTGTGTAACTGAAGAATAAAACCCTTATTTGTTAAAACAGACTTTTCCACAGTTTATCCACACCGAGAATAATCATTTTTATAAAAAGAGTGAGAAAAAGCCAGTTATCCCCGACCTATCAACAATCGAGGAAAAGCGGGAGACAAAACTATAAGGTATGACATAACCCTGATAATTCGGTAGACATACCATCAGTCGTTTTCTCAGTTTTTTGTTTAATCGAACGTTTGATTAAACAAAAAACAAGCCTTGTTGAATATGTAATAAAGCGAGAAAGAAAAACTGATATATTATTTAAAACATATATGAAATTAAAAATACCGACTCTTGCACAAAAATAACTTTCCAAGACCCAATGTTGGTGATCCGATTTGGATATACCAATCTATCAAGACTTAGGAAAAAATATGATAATCACTACAGAATTTTAAAAATATGTAAAGAAGATTGAAGTGTACCTCTATAAGTAATGAGCAGTTGATTAGAAGGATGTACATAAAATCATATATTACTTGGATTGTGATGTTCAGGCATGATGTCTTGACATTTTTTTAATAGTAAAACCATGTTGAAATCTAAATAACTTTACATTTTAATTTTATTTGAATATGAAACTTGACTAATTAGACAAAAAAGTAAATAATAATGGTAGATTATGGAGTGGAGAGTGAGTTAATGAATTCTAAAATAAAAGAATGTATGTTGAGTCCTGAACAGAGATACTTAATCCTTCAAGGAATTAAGAATAGCAAGGAAGCGTTTCGAGAGTCAACCCAATCAATCCCAAACACAGTCACCAAGAAGCACACTCCTCATTTGCTATCTGATTTAATAAACGAGCATGTTTTGAGAATGATAGAACAGAATCCTCACACACAAATGAAAGTTTATCCCAAGATTGCTGGATTTCACCCATATATTGCAATTCATGATACCGTAAGAAACATATTCATCCTACTTTCTAAATTGCCTAAAAGCAAATATATAATGAGTCCGAGTGGCTATAGAAAAGAATTTTCATCTGCCAACTTGAATCGCCTTTTGGATATGGGGGTTCCACAAGATGAATTGTTGAAAGATGTCCCTGTATATCAAGGATCGCTATTTTTAGGCGAGGCTAATCAGCCTTTTGGCATCATCGTTTGCTATGATAGCAAGAGCGATATTGTTTTTGAGGGAGCTTTAAGACCAGACCAGGAAGATTGGATTTTTAAAGAAGACATTACAGATGATATTAATCTTACAACTGGCAGTCTCTTTGGTCTAAATAGCCATAACCTGGAAGATATTAAAGTTACATTAAAAACTACAACGGCAGACGATGAAATTGTCTTAAAACTAAAAAATAGTACGTCATCATAGATTTACGTAAATAGTTGGGAGTAAAAGTATATGAATACTGATCAAGAATTGAAATTTAATCCAAAAAGGCTAAGGGAGGCTCGTTTAATACGGGGGTTATCAATCAGTGAACTTGCTGAACAGCTCCACATTTCAAAGCAAGCGATATCCCAATTTGAACTTGGAGATTATACGCCTAAATCTGAAACAATGATGGCTATAATCAATACTCTAAAATTCCCGAAAAACTTTTTTTATAAAGATTATAAGGATCAGTTTGTTGGTAATACGTTTTTTAGGGCGAATGCTACAGCTACAAAAAAAAGTAAAGAAACTCAGCTAAACAAAACCCTCTTGGCTGGATATATTTACGAGTATTTATTTGACTATATTGAGTTTCCAGAACTGAATCTGCCAGACATAACTGAGTTCGATAATGAATGGGATAATGAATCCATTGAGAAGTTGGCAAAAAATTTACGTGAATATTGGGGTATTGGTGATAAGCCAATCCCTAATATTGTCCATTTAATAGAGCGAAATGGGATTATGGTCTTCTCTGTAGATACGGATAGCCAAAAGGTAGATGCTTTCTGCCAGCATAGAAAAGGAAGACCGTTTATATTTCTTGGGAATGATAAACAATCTGCTTTTAGAAGGCAATTCGATGCAGGGCATGAGTTAGGACATATTCTAATGCATAAGGATATTGACAATCAAGAAGTGCTAAATAAACTTGAATTCAAACAAATGGAGAACCAAGCACACCGCTTCGCTTCTGCCTTTTTATTACCTGCAGAGGCCTTTGCAAAGACGGTGACATCAACTTCTTTGCTACACTTTATTGAGTTGAAAAAATATTGGAATGTGTCTATGGGAGCAATGATATATAGATGTTTCGATTTAGGGCTAATTGATGAAAGTCGGTACACCTCTTTACAGAAACAAATGTCTATGAAAAAAATTAGAACGAAAGAACCTCTTGATGATGTATTTCCTCTTCAACAGCCTGTTGTACTAAAGAAAAGCATCCTCATGTTGCTTGAAAACAATGTAAAAAATGAATTGCAGTTGATTCAAGAAATGGCAGTTCCACAAGAGTATATTGAGATGTTGTGTAACTTGAATAGAGGTACTTTGAATTTCAAGGAACCTGAGCCAACTATAAGGTTAGTTAAAAAGTAATGAATAAATTTAACACCAATAGATTGAAGAAGGGAGTAATGGATATTTTATTTCTGATGCTGGAAAGGATGAATTTTAATGGTAACGGGTACAAGTGAATGTTTCCTTTGCAAAGAAAAAAAGCCATTAAAAGCAAGTCATATAATTCCAAAGTTTGTTGGAAAGTGGCTGAAAGATACATCGGCAACTGGCTATTTACGTGAAACAAAGAATGCTGATAGGAGACAGCAAGATATAACGAAATTACCTTTATTATGCAATGATTGCGAACAACTATTTTCAAAAAGTGAAAAATTATTTGCAGAAAAAATTTTTAAACCATTTCAAGATGGAGAAAAACGATTTGATTATAATATATGGTTAATATATTTTGTCATTTCCGTTCAATGGAGAATAATTACTACCCAAAAAGATACTGCAAAAGAGATTCCCGATTTTCTATTGAGTCATTTAGATACCGCATCTGCAATATGGAGAGAGTTTTTACTTGGTAACAGTAACAATGTTGGTTCTTATGCCCACCATATGTTCTTCTTAGATACAATAGCAACGGTTGGTGACAATCTAACATTGCCTGATAAACCCAATATGTATTTATTAAGATCAATTGACAGTACAATTGCGTCAAATGGAAAAGATACATTATTTGTATATACCAAGTTACCAGGTATTATTATAGTTTCACATATTTATCCCAATAATATGAGAGGTTGGGATAAAACTAAGATTGTAAAAAGAGGAACTATAAAAATCCCTCAGGTTTGCGCTGTTAAAGGGTTTGGAGAATTTTTAAATCATAGAATAGAAGAATCGAGGAATTACACAATAAGTGAAAACCAAATCACAAAAATTAATGAAGAAGTAAGAAAAAATGAAAAACATTGCTAAATTCCAAATCAATTGAGGCAATGATAGCAGACGAAGAGTTAAAACAATTTAAAAACAGATTGTAGATTTTTTTATGAATTATGCTTAAAAGTGGCCAAGTTTTTATGGTTGTTCTGGTTCGGAAACATTGATTTATAGGAGGTTAGTGTCAATGAAGGATATGGAAAAAATTGTGACCCTAAAGTGTGTTGTGTGTGGAAATGACCAATTTTCATGTGTTGACGAATCAATCGAAGATATACAGGATGCCCCTGATGAAGCAGAGGTTAAGTGTTCGGATTGTGGGAGAGTAACAACAAAAGAACAACTTTTTGAAGATAACAGCGAGGTAATTGAGGCTAATGTCGAAGACTTTAAAGAAGAAATTGTTAAACAACTCCAGAAGGATTTCAAGAAGTTGTTTAAGTAGGAGGCTTTATGGATTCAATCGAACTGTGGTTAAAGTTTAAAGAGATTTTTGTCGACATTGTGAAATACGGCTTTCCATCAATAGCTATCCTATTATCCATCCTATCCTTTAGAGATTCCAGGAAAGCAAATAAGATAAGGGATAGGCTCAATGAATTAGAGGAGAAACTAAAGAGATATGCGATAGAGGAAAAGGAAAAAGAACGAGAACAAGCCAGTAAAGCATGTGTCGATGCTCGAATAGTGAATATAGCCAAGAACAAATACAAACTCAAAGTTTGGAATTCTGGTAAAGCTACAGCTTATAATGTCGATTATGAAATTCCACCTGAATATAACGGCGTAATATGGAGAGACAAAGTTCCATACGAGTTTCTTGAACCAGGGAAAAGTTTTGAAGAACATGTGATTGTGCATATGGGTACACCAAGAAAATTTACGATCACTACTACATGGGAAGGTGAAAAAGGTACAAAGTATTCAAAGGAGCAAATATTAACAGTGTAAGTTCTTTATTTCCATTGAACTAATTTGAATACAAATAAAGGAGAAATCTTATACCTTTAACCTTAACCCTTAAATCTTCTATGTAACTAAAAATTAAAATTCCTAACCCGTCACAAAAAACCTTTCCGATTTCTCCTTTGAGTGAGAAAAAAGATTTCGGAAAAAAAGCGTGATAAAACCAGGGTTATCCCTTACGGGATAAGCCTTTTTCTTTTTGAGTCAGTCGGAAAACTTTTTTCGAGTTGGAGAAAAAGCGTGAAAAAAAAGAGGGAGAAAAGCGTGAGAAAAAGCATGAAAAGAGGGGGGAAGGAGCGGGAGAAGGAGAATTCGGATGACTTTTTTCGATCTCGAAAACGAAGGAATGCGGGTTTCGATGGGGTGATTTCTGTGGGAGTTTTTTACGGGAGTACAGAAAGAGGGCAGCTGACCTGAGGGAAAGCTGCTTTTTTTTATTGAGCTCTAAAGAATCCTCATACTTTTTTTCATATAATTCTGTAAAATATAGTTTATAGAGTTATTAAATGGGGTGAGGTTAATGGTCAATGATTTCCCGATCCTTGGTAATGATGGTGAATCGATATATTCCAATCCTGATGAATTGCTCGATTTGTTCCTGAATTGTACGGCAGATGGGGTTGCCATCATTGATATGGAAAACCGTTTTATAAGGGTCAATCATATGTATACGGTGATTTTTGGCTATACCGAAGCGCAGGTTATCGGCAGGAAATTTACCGATTTTCAGAATCTGGAAGAAGTGAAGAAGATTATAAAACTGGTCAAGCTGGGGAAGGTTTACAGCAATGTGATCACACAGCGCTATCATCAGGATGGTTCGATTCTGGATATATCGGTTTCCTATTCTCCTTTCAGAAATTCCAAGGGAAAAATCATAGCTGTTCTGGCTATATTCCGTGATATGACAGAGTTTAAAAGTATGGAGAGGGAATTAAGAAAAACCAGGGAACTGTATGACTTAATTACGAAGAATACGACAGATATGATCAAGGTCTTCACAAGGGAACAAACGGTGATTTATGCATCCCCATCTCATGAAAAAGTATTGGGATATTCGCCGCTGCAGCTTGTGGGGAAGTCCTGCACCACTTTCATATATTCAGAGGAAGAGAGGGAAAAGTTTAACAAGGTCTCTCAAAACCTGCTTAAAACAGGAGAGCCTCAGCTCCTTGAGACAAAAATGAATACGGCCAATGGTGATGTCGTTTTCGTAGAGGCTAGCATTTCCCCTATTTTCAACGATAGGGGTGAAATTGAATTATTTGTGGCAGTAGGCAGAAATATAACTGACAGAGTGAATAATGATGCTGTTTTGAGGAATTTGGATCGCCTTTCCATTATTGGACAGCTTGCTGCAGGGGTTGCCCACGAAATCAGGAACCCGCTGACTTCTTTAAAAGGTTTTTCAAAACTGCTCCAATCAAGCATTAATCAGGAAAAACAGGATAATTATCTTTCCATTATTATGGAAGAGCTTGATCGAATTGATATCATTGTCAATGAGTTCATGTCTTTGGCAAAGCCTCAGGCAATCGAGTTTGAGAAAGGAAACTTAATGTCTATTCTGGAAAGTACGATTAAGGTGCTTCATCCGCAGGCACTGCTTCATAATGTCCAGATTCATCTCAAACATAGTGAGAATGATATTATGCTGTTATGTTCACCTCCTCAGCTGAAGCAAGTGTTTGTGAACTTTTTAAAAAATGCGATTGAAGCTATGCCAAACGGAGGAAATGTATATGTCAGCACGCAGCAAATAGAGAGCGGGCGTGTAAGGATTGCTTTTGCAGATGAAGGGGCAGGCATTGATGATGAAATGCTTAAGCATCTTGGGACACCTTTTTATACAACAAAAGATAAAGGAATCGGTCTGGGGCTCACAGTCAGCAACAAGATTATACAGGAACATCAAGGGCTGATGACTATCGATAGTTTTATAGGTGAAGGAACTACGGTGACTGTAGAATTGGATTGTATATAGTTTGTTCTGCCCATCTCTTTAGGTGTGGTTTTTTTAAAAAATGAAACACGGCCTTGCAGCACATAGCAAGGCCGTGTTTTTATTCTAAAGCATCTTTTAGAACTTTCCCCTCCAAAAAGTCAGGAGCCGGTATCTCCAGCAGTTTATAAACGGTTGGGGCGATATCCAGTACGGTAATCGAGCCAATTCGGCTGTCATTTTTAAAAGAAGGGCCTTGTGCAAAGAATACAGCCTTAAGTTCTTTCCGATCAGGGCTGCCGCCATGGCTGCCGAGTTCTATTGCCGGCATTTGGGGGCTTGTTAAGCTGCTGCCCATCATATAGCCTCTTGCACCAAGCAGCAATATGTCTCCCTGATTAGGGTGCTTATTCTCTTTTTTATTATCATAGGCAATCTGATAAGGCTTTTCTTCTTTCCTAAAGAGGTAATTGGAAAAATGCTTTGCCGTTTGATTAAATTGGCTGAACTTTCCTTCGGCGAGGAAATCACCGGCTTCACCCAAATAGCCCTTTAGGATTTTTGTCTTAAATTCGGATTTGATTTTATATTCGCTAAAGAGTTTCAACACTTGGTCTGCAGCCTTTTCCTTTTCTCTTTTGGAGAGGTTTTCATTCAGATATATTTGGGCAGCTGATCCGCTGGCTACAGCCATTGCTTTGGACTTCTCCTCATCCACTCTGCCTTTTTTATCTGTTTTTAAAAGACCTGCTTCTTTCAGAAGTGTGTTTGGAGCCAGAATGGTGTGGACTGGCTCCATGCCGTGATCAGATACCACAAGAAGGTGGTCTTCTTCGCTAAGGCTGTCCATCGTCTGTCCTACTACATCATCTGCAAGCTTGTAGGCCCATTCAATGTATTTCGAATGTCTTTGGGAATTTCCCTCTGAATACCCGGGCTGCCGCGGATCTGCCAGCAGAAAATGATGTGATTCATAATCAATCTGGGGTGTGTAAAACATCAGCAGATCGGGCTGGTATTTTTCTTTAATATAAAGAGACACATCAGTTGCCCAGCGGACAAAACGCGAACCAATTTCCTCGTACTCTTCCCGAGTAATCCACTTTTTTTCAAAAGCCTTTGTATCATCCTGGACGGGGAAAAAGCCGAATTCCGATAGAAGCTCCTCTTCAAATCCTTCTGGACCTTCAATGAGGGCTGACGTAACGGCAGTACGGTAAATGCTCGCTTTCTCAAGGCTGGCATCAGTTTTCAGCTTAAACCAGAACCCTGCAGATTCACCGTCAGCTTCAACAGGAATTGACCCCCATTCATTGGCATTGACGATAACATCTTCGGAGTCTGCCGAACGGTTTTCCGAAAAAATGAAGCGGTTATAGCCGGTTTTTCCATCATCCGAAGTGTCTAAAGCTAATATATAGATCTCTTTATTCTTTGCTTTTTTCAATGGCAGCTTCACTGCAGCTTCTTTTGCAGGGCTAAAGCTGTTTTCGGTGTGCTCCCAGCTCTCTGTTTTTTTGAACTGAAGCTTATCCAGAGAGCTTTCTGCCCAGGTTTCACCATAATAAACTGCATAATCAGCCTGTTCGCCTGCATCAGGGTTTGACCCGGGAAACAGCACGGTTGCTGTTGTTTTGCCATTCTTTTTGGCTTCTGCCCAAAGCGGGCTTTTATCAAGCGGCTGATGAAAAGCGCTTTCTCCATTGGCCAATTCCTTGTTGGGGTCCTGCCATTTATTGCTGACCATGCCGGTTTCCGATGGAACTGCACCTGAAGCAATTGCCGCATGTGATGGTGCGGTCAGAGAGGGGGTTACAGTCTTGGAATCCTTGGCGGCTACTCCGTTCTCCATAAGTGACTTAATATGAGGAAGCTTGCCGTCCTTTACAAACTCTTTTGCCAGGTCGTTTCTCATTCCATCAAAGGAAATCAGTACAACCTTGTTTTCCTTCTTAGAATCCTCTGTATATCCTGAGGAAGGAAATACAATCGATCCTATTAATAAAATAACTATATAAAAATAGTGCTTATTCATTATGTTTCCTCCAAGATGTAAGTAAATTGGTACAAGAGCTTATTCCCTGCATTTTTTATAAATAAACATTTTCAAAAAGGAAGATATACAGATGCCAAATATACTGACTCCGCTAAATAAGCTAATTCAAACTGATTCAATAGAATCAATAAAATTTTTCCAGTCCCAAAGAGGTAGACTTGAAGTTTGCGAATCTTTATTTTTAGAGTAGTCCGCAAAGTTCGACAGAAAAAAATGAGGGATATGGAGGAAAGTGTATGGCAATTTTAAAAGGTTCATATGGAAACAGAGCTATATTAAAAGGGACTGTTGCTGCAGCTATTTTAGCAGGAGGAGTCTTGTCGCCGTCAATTCCGAGCTTTTCAAACGAGGCAGTTGCAGAAGCAGCTTCCTATACTTACACAGTGGATGCAACCAGTCTGAATGTCCGTTCCGGTCCAGGTACAAATTACAGCCGGATTGGCAGCCTGGCCCAAGGCAGCAGTATTCAGGCTATTGACCGTCTTGCGAACGGCTGGTACAAAATAACGTACAATGGCAAAACAGGCTATGTCAGCGGCCAATATGTTAAAACAAATGAAAAACTTTACCGGGTGGATGCTACCTCATTAAATGTCCGGAAAGGTTCAGGTACAAATTACGGGAAAATAGGGTCCTTGAAAAACGGATCTGAATTGAATGTTATACATAAGGAAAGCAATGGCTGGTATAAAATTTCCTACAATGGCGGCACGGGTTATGTAAGCGGTGATTATGTGACAGTCAGTGACGCCCGCCTGTCCAAGACCAATGTGCCGCTCATTGCCCAGCGGCCAGAGCTGCCAAGCGGATGTGAAGTCACTTCACTGGCGATGGCACTGAAGTTTTATGGAGTGAATGTCAGCAAAACCACACTAGCAAAAAAAATGCCATATGACTCAACCAAGCTGGTAAGAAATGCAGACGGATCAATTAAAACCTGGGGGGACCCTGATGTCGGGTTTGTTGGAACACCTTTTGGCAACGGACACACGATAAATCCGGGGCCGCTGAAAAAGCTGCTTGATCAATATCGTCCTGGCGGTGTAAATTTGACCGGGAAGGATTTCTCGGAAATAGAAAAAGCTGTTTCAGAGGGTAACCCTGTACTGGCATGGTTTACAATCAGCCATGAAATGCCGAATAAAAGAACCTGGAAAACGCCTGCAGGCAAAACGATCAGTGCACCGACACCTCTGCACTGTATTGTCGTAACCGGTGTGGATGCCGATTATGTTTATTTTAATGACAGTGAAGCTGTTAAAAAAGATGTTAAAATGCCAAAAGAGAAGTTCATTAAGATCTACAATGCCATGGGCAAGCGTGCATTGGCGGTTAAATAGCCATAAAACACCTGCGGAAAATTTCCGCAGGTGCTTTTTTTTACAAAATATACGTCTCAGGTCTTAGCAACGATTACTTTTGTGGTCTATGGCGGGCAATCGTGTTATTTTGTATCGTATAACTTGAGAAGTTTTTTAAAAGTGTTTTAATAGATTTAAGGATATATGCCTTTTTTGCTGAAAGATGTCTGTGGATGAAACTTTAGGTTTATCAATTACGTATAAATAAGTAGGACTATGAGTAGGAGTCGATAAATATGAATTCCTTTTTAGCATTTGCTTTTCGCCTGCTGACGGCTGTTCCATTGTCTGTCAGTGTCTGGCTGGCCAGTTACTTTGCTTTCGGGCAAACATTTTTTCTGTCAGGGGTTTATGGAGCTGGAGCCGGGCTGCTCACTTATTGGGCCGGAGGATTGATTCAGCGCCGCCGCTTTTTGAAAAAGCATGGATTGACGAAAAGGGAATACCAATATATAAAGCGAAATCTTGATGAGGCACGCCGCAAAATAACCCGTCTGCACAAAGCGATGTTCTCAATACGGCATTTCCCGACACTGAAGCAGCGCATGGAGTTCATGAGGGTGACAAGGAGGATTTACAGACTGACCAGAAGTGAGCCGAAACGGTTCTATCAGGCGGAGCAGTTTTATTTTTCCCATTTGGATTCTGCTGTGGAGCTGGCGGAAAAGTATGTCTTTCTATCTTCCCAGCCGAGAAAATCCCGTGAACTGGATCAGTCCCTCCAGGAAACGAGACGTACACTTGATGCACTTACCCATCATGTGGAGGAAGATCTTCACCGGGTTATAGCGGAAGATATTGATCAGCTTCATCTTGAAATTGATGTTGCCAGGAATTCGATTGAGAAGATAAAAGAATCAAGAATTCATGATGAAAGCAGGAGATTAAAATGACCGAAGAAAAACCGTCCCTGTTAAAAAATACTGATTTGATGGATGATTTGCTGGCAGATCCTTTCGGGGTGAATCAGCAGCCTGTTTCCTCGCCGCTGCAATCGGAAAAGCGGACAAGGCTGATAGATGTGATCCCGGAAGAAAACCGCGAAAAAGCCTATCAGCTTGCAAAGCAAATCGATCCTGCCAATCACCAGGCGATGATCTCATACGGAACACCAGCTCAATCAAAGCTGTTATCGTTCTCCCATACTATGCTCGAGCATGTTCAGAAAAAGGACGTTGGTGAAGTGGGAACGATCATCAATGACCTGATGAAAAAATTCAGCGATGTGAATCCGGATGAGCTGAAGCCGGAGAAATCATCCTTTTTTGCGCGTATGTTCGGAAAGATTTCCGGTTCAGTTCAGGAAGTCTTGTCCAAATACCAGAAAACGGGAGCTCAAATCGACCGCATCAGCGTCAAATTGGAAAGAAGCAAGAATGCGCTTCTTTCCGACATTGTCATGTTAGATAAGCTTTATGATAATAATAAAGAGTATTTTCATGCGTTAAATGTCTATATTGCAGCCGGTGAACTGAAGCTTGAAGAACTTCATGAAAAGACGATTCCTGAACTGAAGAAGAAGGCAGAAGAGTCAAATGATCAGATGAAGTTCCAAGAAGTAAACGATATGATTCAGTTTGCTGACCGCCTGGATAAACGCCTTTATGACTTGAAGCTGAGCCGTGAAATAACGATTCAAAGTGCGCCGCAGATCCGGCTGATACAGAATACCAATCAGGCATTGGTTGAAAAAATCCAGTCTTCCATCATGACCGCCATCCCTCTTTGGAAAAATCAGGTGGCCATTGCCTTGACGCTGCTTCGCCAGCGCCATGCCGTCGAAGCCCAGAAGAAGGTTTCAAAAACCACCAATGATCTTCTATTGAAAAATGCGGAGATGCTGAAAGTGAATACGATTGAAACGGCACGTGAAAATGAGCGGGGCCTTGTCGATATTGAAACATTAAAGAAAACACAGGAGAACCTGATCTCTACTCTTGAAGAAACCTTGAGGATCCAGGAAGAAGGCAGGAATAAGCGCCGGCAGGCGGAACATGACCTGGCCAATATGGAAAATGACTTGAGACTGAAGCTGCTGGAGATTAAGGGAAATTAAAAGAAGAGCGATGTTCAATCAAACGTTTGATTGAACATCGCTCTTTTGCTGTTTAAACTGTTAATTCAGTTTCAGTGGCAGGTGTTTGTTTTTTTACAGGGAGCTTGATGACAGCTTCTGTTCCTTTCCCTTTCTCGCTATTGAAATAAATGGAACCATTATGGGATTGGACAATCTTGAAGCTGACTGTGAGTCCGAGGCCTGTTCCCTTCTCCTTTGACGAATAAAAAGGTTCACCGATCCTATTTAGGCGATCTTCCGACATGCCGCAGCCATTATCTTTAACCAGGATAGTCAGCAGATGGTCTTCCGCCAGCAGTGTAACGGTTACTTTGCCGCCTTCTTTAGATGCCTCGATGGCATTTTTTATGATATTGATAAAAAGCTGCTTTAGCTGATTTGGTTCACATTCAATCATATAAACATCAGATTTTAACAGAAATTCAATCTGGACATTGTGCATGCTGGCTTCTGTTTTTAAAAGCGAAATGACATTAAACAGGATCTTTTGGACATCTGCTTTTGTAAAACAAATATCCTGAGGTTTGGCAAGAAGCAGCAGCTCGCCGACAATATGGTTGATCCGGTCCAGTTCCTCCTGCATGATCTGATAATAGAACTGATGCTTTTCATCTTCCAGCTGCATGAGCTGCACAAAGCCTTTTAAGGATGTCAGAGGATTTCTGATTTCGTGCGCAACACTTGCAGAAAGCTCCCCAACCACAGAAAGCTTTTCAGTGCGGCGCAGTCTTTCTTCAGCCTGACGAAGCTTTGTCACATCTTTCCCATATCCGATGACCCCGGCAATTTGACCATTCACAATAAGCGGAAGGGCAGTGCATTGAATAGTCAGTGTGCTGCCATTTTTATGATTGAAATCAAACTCACAGGTCTTTGGCTGTTTATCTTCAAGGATGCCTGTAAAGTCTTCAATGGCCTTCGCTTTATAAGGAACCGGTATTATTTCATTGATGCTTTTACCCAATGTTTCATCAGGGCTGTATCCTGT
The DNA here is from genome assembly GCF_001956215.1 of Paenibacillus sp. FSL R5-0490. Lineage (GTDB taxonomy): Bacteria > Bacillota > Bacilli > Bacillales > Cytobacillaceae > Cytobacillus. Next base: position 68,557 of record NZ_MRTQ01000010.1, read on the forward strand.
CACGGCTTTAAATTGGGGATTTACTTTCGTAATTGTGCTATGAAGGTCTGTCATAAAGACTATCTCGGTATTATATTCAAACAGGGATTTATACTGCTGCTGGCTTTCGGCAAGCAGCTTCTCCACATGCTTTCTTTCTGTAATGTCCCGGCCGATAATAACCAGTCCTTTGCGGCTTCCATCGGCATGGAAGAGCGGAACTTTAATTGTATCGAACGTTTTTTCTGTTCCGTCAGGTAAAGGAATAACTTCTTCAATGCGTGTAATTTTACCGTTTCTCCAGGTTTCTTCATCTGATGTTTCACAGTAGCGAAGTGCGTCTGCATAAAAATCAGTGTACTCGGCCAGTTCTGAGTCCTTCTTGCCTTTATAATCGACATTTTCGAGATTGAATAACTTAAGTCCAAACTCATTAGACTCAATCCAGCGGCCTTGACCGTCTTTGAAATTAACGAAATCCACCATGGAATTAATTAAAGTGGAAAGGCGCTTTTCTTCTTCTCTTGAGGCGCTGAGCTCATCTCTTTTGCCTATAAAATAATAGAGCAGCCATCCTGTAGCAATGATGTACAGAAATTCTTTAGCTCTGAATAGAAAACTGACAAGAGAAGAAGGTTCAAGCATATGTAAAAGGTAATTCGTTCCGAATACCCAAATAAGGCTGATGATCACATATAAGCCCAATACCTTTTTTTTATTCATTAGCTTATATTTCTCCTGTTCTTTATTTGGCTGAAAAAAAGCTGGAATTCAGTCAAATTAGTATTTTTCACGTATAATAATAGAATATACAGGTTGCATATACAGATTATATATAGCTTCTATTCTATATGATTTTGGCAGAGTCTTCTAGTGCCAGGAAATTAGTAAAATCATATTATAAGGAAAAAGAAAGGGAAGGACAAGCATGTATCTGACCATTAAAGAAACCGCAGAATATTTATCTTACCCTGAGTCATATGTAGAAAGCCTGATTCAGCAAAGGAAAATACGCGCCATTTATGACGGAGAACAGTATTTAATTTACAAGGAACAGTTTAATGCCCATCTAAAGCAGGTGGAAAAATACAGGGAGCTGGTGGAGGAAATTTTAAATGAGCCGATACCGGAGGACCGGGATATCAAAGATGAGGATTAAATTGTACAATTTCCCTTGAATCACATTATTTTACAATTATTATTAGCTTGGATAAACTATAAGTAAATAATGTGTTAAAGGAGGAAGTATGGATGTTTGATATTTTAATAGTGGGTGCAGGTCCTGCCGGTGCAAGTGCTGCGCTGTTTGCCGCCAAAGCGGGCAAGAAGGTAGTGGTTGTGGATAATGATAAAAGCATGACTAAACGTGCATGGGTTGAAAATCATTATGGCGTTATGGAAATCACTGGCCCGGAACTGATTGAAACAGGCAAAAAGCAAGCTGTTAAGTTTGGGGCAGAGATCACTGAAGGAACTGTAGAAAACATTGAAAAAGCTGAAAGTGGTTTTACTGTAACAGCAGGAGAAAAATCATATTCAGCGAAACATGTGATTGTAGCAGCTGGTCTTTCAACTGATTTAGCAGAAAAAGCCGGTTTGAAAACAAAAGCAGGGACTGAGCCTCGCATTAAAACGGTTCTGGATGCTGATGCTGACGGTAAGACGAATGTTGATGGCATTTGGGCAGCCGGAACTATTGCAGGAGTCAGCGTCCATACAATCATTACAGCTGGAGACGGTGCGAAAGTGGCGATTAATGTAATCAGTGAATTGAACGGCGAGCGTTATGTGGACCATGATTTAATGAAATAGAATGGGAGAAGGCTTGCATTGAGCAGCCTTCTTTTTTGTCTATTCTTCCTATTATAAATTTACTAATAATAACAAAATATCCAAAATATAGATTTTTGTACCTACAGGATTCTAGTATCTTGTACCCTTATAAGAGTTTTCGAAACATTATAATATTTAATGAGCGGAATCTATTATTCTATTGGAGGTACTAGATGAGGAAGCCAATTTTAAAAGTAGCGTTAGCTTCAACTCTTGTTTTTGGGGCAGTCGGAGCACAAGCAGCTTTTGCACAGCCAGTCGGCGTAAACCAGAACCAGCCGGTAAATGTATTCGATAAGAAAGCAGTCAATAAAATTAATGCAGAAAATATCTATAATAATATTGATTTTCTTTCACAAACCCCGCGTGTAGCCGGTACGGAATCGGAGTATAACGCTGTTCAGTATATTAAAAGCCAATTCGAGTCCTATGGCTATGAAACGGAGATTCAGCCATTCACGTTTTATGGATATACACCTCCAAGCAGTATGGAAGTGACCATTGACGGCTATGAAGGAGAACTGCAGCCAAGATCCTTTACCTATTCAGTCAATGGGAATGTGAGCGGGGAGCTGGCATTTGCCGGTCTGGGCACAGTCGAAGAACTGGAAGGTGCTGATCTCACAGGCAAAATTGCACTAATTCAGCGAGGTTCCATTTCTTTTGCTGAGAAAGTACTAAACGCAGCCGAAAAAGGCGCTGCCGGTGTAATTGTTTTTAATAATGCAGAGGGTCCATTAAGCGGCACACTTGGAGAACATAATGAAGAGTATATTCCGGCGTTAGCCCTGTCAAAAGCAGAAGGTGAGGCCATACTTGCTTTGCTGGAGAGCGGTGAAACCTTAACAGCTTCCCTGACCATTGAAGGTGCGGAGGCAGGAGAAAAAGTTTCCCATAACGTGATTGCCACAAAAAAACCGACCAGCAAAAAGAAAGCGAACGATGACATTATTGTAGTCGGCTCACACCATGATTCTGTAGCCGGGGCGCCTGGGGCGAATGACGATGCTTCCGGAACAGCGATGACATTAGAGCTTGCACGCGTATTCAAGAACATTCCGACTGATACAGAAATCCGCTTCGTGACTTTCGGAGCTGAAGAGCTGGGATTGATTGGGTCTTATCATTATGTTGACAGCCTTTCTGACGATGAGATCAGCAGGACGATTGCGAACTTTAATCTTGATATGGTTGGAAGCAGGGATGCAGGCGATTTAGTGATGATGACATTGGATGGAAAAGAAAATCTGGTAACAGAGCTATCACAAGCATCAAGTGAAAGGCTGAACGGTGAGCCGACACCAGTATATCAGGGCGGCAGAAGTGATCATGTTCCATTCGCAGAAGCGGGCATACCGGCCGCATTATTCATTCACAGCCCTACAGAGCCGTGGTACCATTCTCCAGAGGACACAATTGATAAAATCAGCAAGGAAAAGCTCCAGGATACAGCAGAAATTGTGGGTGCTGCCATTTATGATAAAGCGCGTTTTGATAACATGGGCCCTAAGCCGAAAAAGAAGCATAAAATGAAAGCAGCACCAGAGATGGTTTATGAGCAAGAAGTGAAATAAGTATGAGAGCAGCCGTTCCTTTAAGGGAGGCTGCTCTTTTACTTGTGTTTTTCACGCGTATTCATCCATCGAAAAACTCTGGTAAGCCAGTAGGCCAGCAGGAATAGGGTAATGTAAATAAGAAATATATAAATATAATTAACCCATTTATACTTTTGGAATAAGCCATGTGCGACAAGCAAGGGCTTAAAGCCAAATCCGAAAGCCAATGCAGTTAATAGAGCATAAAGGTAGTAATTTTTATTGTTTTTAGGTCCATTGATATACGAGCATAATAGTGACGGGGATAATGGCTGCATCTAATGACAAGCTGGGTATGAAAGGCAGCAGCTGATACGGGTAGGCCCACAAACCGAAACGGATTCCCGCTGCGTCCACATATGAAAAAAGGACTTGAACAGCAAAACCAAAAAAGCCGATGTGAAAAATGAGCTTCCGGTCAATTTTAAAATATACAAGCACCAGGGGCAGGATGAGCAGACATGCAACAGTCCAAAACTGCCATGTGCCGAGGTGGGAATATTGCTGCCAGTATTCAATCCCATGCCGGGTAAGATCGCCTTGAATAGCAACGAGTTTGTTGAAGAATTTATCTTGAGCGGGTGACAAACAGATCCCTCCCTTCATTCTGCTGATGGTTATTTTGTCCAGAAGGGTGTTTTTCATGCCCGTTAACTTTCACTTTTTAAAGCTTTAAATAGACATATTCCCATTTGAAATATGATAAAATGATACAAATTATGAATTTGGATTTTTTGGAAAGAAGGATCAATGTGAAGAACATAAAAACATACATTCTCCTCACGTCCATCATGGCTTTATGGGGATTGAATGTCAGCATAATTAAGATTCTTGTCAGTTATTTTCCTCCGGTTTCAATTACTTCTCTGCGAATATTAACTGCAGGCATAACGGTGTTTTTACTATTAGGCATAATGGGAAAAGTGAGGAAGCCGAGCGTTAGGGAAATCTCGTATATTATTTTTGGCGGCCTTCTGAGTGTTGTCAGCCACCATCTTTTTCTGGCAATAGGCCTAACGGGGACAAGTGCAGTGAATGGAGGGCTTATTTTAGGTGCGGGTCCTCTTTTGACAGCTATCCTGTCTTCCATTTTGCTGCGCCACAAGCCTACAGGCATCCAGGTGCTTGGTTTTTTGCTTGGCGGTGCAGGCGTGACTTTTATTGTTCTTTCAGGAAATAAAGGGATATCGAGCTTAACACCGGGCGATTTCTTTGTGTTCCTGTCCATTCTTTCACAGGCTCTTAGCTTCATTGTGATCAGCAAGGCTTCGAAAACGCTTGATCCGCGATTGCTGACAGGCTATATGCTGGTTTTTGGGGGAGTGATCCTGTTTGTAATGGCGAGCGTAATGGAACCTGGCGGACTTAAGGGCATATCAGAAGCGCCAGCCTATGTCTGGGCTGCGTTTGCCGCATCTGCCGTATTGGCAACAGCTGTCGGCCATATGGTTTATAACACAGCCATCCGTAATATAGGGCCGGCAGAAGCCAGTATTTTTTTGAACCTGAATACCTTTTTCTCACTGGCAGGCTCAGCGCTGATTCTTGGTGAAGTTATCACCATCAACCACTTGCTTGGGCTGGTTCTTATTGTGGGAGGTGTCCTTTCAGGATCTGGAGCATTGGAGGATTTATTATTCAGGAAGCGGAGAAAAGAAAACAGCCAGTATATGTAAAGTATCTTTTAATAGCGGTGACAGGCACCTATACCAGTCAGACAAAGTGGTATAGGTACCTGTCACCTTTTCTTTTTTTTGCAAAAAGTGGAATAGTGGGAAAGGTGTATTCAAAGACCGCAAAGGGGAATAGAGAGGCTATAGAGAGAGGAGGAGCTTGGATGTATTTATCAATAACACTAAAAATGGCTGTGGGGCTGGTAACACTGTTAGCGGTAACCCGTATTCTTGGAAAGAAGGAGCTTTCACAGGTAACCCCGTTTGATTTTGTCTATGCGGTTGTTCTTGGAGGGATCATTGAGGAAACGATTTATGATGAAAAAGTAACGGAGCTTCAAGTTATCTATTCTGCATTCCTATGGGGAGCTTTTATTTATATGATTGAAATTCTGGCAAAAAAGAAAAATATTTTCAGAAGGATTTTAAAGGGCAGCGAGTCGATCCTTGTCAAGGAAGGCAAGCTGGATATGAAAGAGGTGGAAAAAAACCATCTTGAAATGGAGCAGCTGAGGACTATGCTGCGCCAGAAAGGGATATTCAGCATGAATGAAGTCAAATATGCTTACCTTGAAACCAATGGGGGCTTAAGTGTAATGAAATACCAAAAAGAAGAGCCTGTCACTCCGGAAATGATGAAACTTGAGGTGAAGGAAAAGAATCCTTCCATTTTACTGATCGATGAAGGAGAAGTAGTGGAAGACGGCCTGAAATTACTGGGTAAAGATGGAGAGTGGCTGAGGGAGTCTATTAAAACTGAAGGCTATCACAATATCAAAGAAATATTCTGTGCGGAATGGTTGGAAGAAGAGGGGTTTTATATCGTAGCTTATAAAAAATGAGCCTTGCATCTGCAAGGCCCTCTCTATTAATATCCCTTTTGATAATCAACGAGATTAATGCCTGGTATACCGTTGGTTATATACTCTTTTAAATTGGGAATAAATATATCTTCAATCACACGTCTGGTATAGTGTTCCGTCGATCCGGCTGTATGCGGAGTAACGATGACATTATCAAGCTCCCACAGCGGGCTGTCTTCAGAAAGCGGTTCTTTTTCAAATACATCAAGCCCTGCACCGGCAATCACGCCGTTCTGCAGTGCGTCGATCAAATCTCTTTCTTTTACAATTTCACCCCGTCCGATATTGATAAAGAAGGAAGAATCCTTCATGAGAGCAAACTGTTCGGAGCGGAATAGTTGCCAGGTTTCCTGTGTAAGCGGAAGGGTGACGACAACATAATCACATTGAGGAAGCACATCGTTCAGCTGTCCGGACGTATACATTTCATCAAAATACTCTTCAGATTTTCCGGAGTGGCGAACTCCAATTACCTTCATGCCGAATGCTTGGGCAATCCTGGCCGTTTCTTTTCCGATGGCTCCTGCGCCAATCAGGCCGATGGTTTTATTATGTATTTCGAGCTTTAACCCGGAATGGTGCCATACTTTGCCTTGCTGATTTTTCACATATGTATGGATTTTGCGGGTAAGCCCGAGCATGAGAGCGAAAATGGTTTCAGAAATAGGGTTGGCATGTACGCCATTGGCGCTCGTAATCTGGATGTCCTGTGATTCCATTTCTGCCAGGGGGAGGGAATCGACACCTGCACTCCAGGATTGGAACCAGCGGAGTTTGCTGTCCCCCTCGAGAACCATCTCTTTAAGTTCCTTTTTCCAGCCGGCGATGACTTCGGCTTTTTTCATTTCATTTTGCCAGTTTGCGGAATCTTTGCCGGAGATGAGCTCCCAATCGGGAATGATTTCTTTTATTTTTTCAAGCTGTGAGGGTTCCAGATCGTGTGTAATGATACAGGTTCTTTTTGTCATGTGTGTGCCTCCGTATTATTTTTTGAAAAGTCGGTAAATATATCATAGTCTATAAAGGGAAACTTTTCTAATAAAAAATCCCCGGGTGTAAAGCACCGGGGGATGATCTATCTATTATGAGGGCTGAAAACCTATTAATTTGGCTTTCTTATCAACACCGAGCGTCGTCTTGTCCGGGAAGGTAATGACAGAACTGATGTAATCCCAGCGGATCAGAAAATGGGTGACGCAATCTTCTTCCTTTTGCTGTTCTTCCGGAATGTTGGTACCGTCTTCTTTTTGTACCATTGTTCGCTTGAAGCAAGGGTTCTCAACCCAGATTCCCATGCTTTCTGTTTTGATCAGTTTAACAAGGTACCACTCATCAGGCTGAAAAATACCTGTAATGGAGCCGACGAGATCATTTGGAAAGTTCTTAAATTTTATTTGGATCTTTTGACCTGTAAAGTTTTCAAGATGCATATATGAACCTCCTGAACTATTAAAATTCGTTTTTTATACTCTTCCTTTATTTGAGTGTTTTAAACATCAAAAAAGCAAGATCCAGTCATTTTGCTGGACCCTGCTTTTTGTCTAGCGTTCCCCGTCTACATATTTTCCGTGATCTGGAACGGCTATTTCATCAAAATCATTCACAAGTCTGGTGAGGCTTTCTCTTAATACAGCGGCAGCCATGGGTATGCCGTGTCCAGTAATGGCTACATCCGGCTGAAGGGCTTCAAGTTTCTGTACGGATGTCCTGGCCGCATCCCAATCTGTCGTCAGATAGCGGGGCGGGCCGCTGATTTCCTGTTCCTGGGTGAGGACACTGTATAAGGATTCCTGTTTCACTGTTACGAAAGCATCACCTGCAATCAGCACACGATCCGATTCCCTGAACAAGGAAACATGGCCAGGGGTATGACCTGGTGTGTGGATCCATTTCCATCCTTCCATATGGGGAACATTTCCGTCGTCAGGCAAAGGCTGTATATGGGTTCCGAGATCGATGCCTTCATGCGGAAAAGTGGGGGACATCTTTGCGACAAGTCCGCCTTCAACACTCGCGTCGGGTTTTGGGTAATCCTGCTGTCCGGTTAAGAAGGGCATTTCCAGTGTGTGTGCGTATACAGGAACCTGCCAGCGCTCAACCAAATCAATAATTGCACCAACATGGTCAAAGTGGCCGTGTGTAAGAATAATGGCCTTCGGTCTGGCGTTCTCCCCAAAAATTTCTTCGGCGGCATCCATGATTTTCTCTGCAGATTTTGGCATACCTGCGTCAACCAAAACCCAGTCGCCGGGCTTTTCTGATATTCGCACAAAACAAACATTAACAATCTGAACTGTCAGGCAGTAAACTCCATCCGCTTCGTTTACAATCATCCCGCTCGTGGAGGAAGTCATGGGCATATAGCGTTCAGTTGATGAACTTTCCTTCAAAAATATTACCTCCTTTTAAAATAACAGACCTCTTATCTTTTTGAGTATACCCGCATGTGACCTTTGTATGCGGCATATTCAGGAGGCGGAGGGAATAAATGCAAAAAAAAGCTCTGCCGCATTAGGGCAGAGCTTTGAAAAATCAGGATAGAAATTCATGCGGGTTTAATCCGAGTTCCATGCAGATTTCTGTAACAGCCTGTTTTTCATTTTGATCAAAGTTCCCATCAGCATAACCGATCGCGATGCAATAACGGGCTACAAGGCGGGCGATCTCAGGCTTATTTCTTACCCGGCCAACTGCTTTGAAGGCTTCAGCCCGGCCGATGATCGGGTCCATCTCAATCCGCTGGACGAACATATTGAATTGCTGTATCACCTTTTGGGTATCAAATACTTTTAACTCCTGGCTGCTGTTTACAAATTCGATCATCTTTTGGCGTTCAGATGGATCAAGTCTGCCATCTGCCATGCCGACAAGAGCGCATGAAGCTACAACGGCATCCATGACATCCTGGCTCTTGAATCGGGTGAACAGCTCCTGTGCGCGGCGCTTTTGGTCATTGGCCCACTGAGCGTAATCTGTCTGGTTAGGCGACCATGAATTGCCGCAGGCATTACAGGTGAGCTTCAGCTGATTTTTACCAATAAAGCCGCCAAGAAGTCCTACAGGGCCAAGGATGAGTCCTCCGATTGCTGCTTTTCCAAGGCCAAATCCCTTTTGACCGGTGCGGATGTTAGTAGATCCGCACCGGGTGCAGGCAATATTCCCATCTGTATAGGATTGAGCCTGTACCGGCTGTCCAAAACCTGTTTGGCCGCCCATGGCAGAAGGCTGGGAAGGAGGTGTGCTATATGCAGTCTGATTGTAGGCAGGCTGGCCAAAAGACGACGGGCTGTAGCCTGATTGAGTCTGCTGGCTTTGCTGTGGGCTGAATCCATGAGACTGCTGTCCGTAATTTGCCTGCTGCTGAAACTGGCCATGGCCGAATGACGGCTGCTGACTTGGAACAGGTTCATCATCTACGGAAACACCGAAATTGCGGCAGAGGGCAGCTAATCCTCCCTGAAATCCGCTTGCAATGGCATTGAATTTCCACTCGCCATTGTGGCGGTAAAGCTCTGCAGCGACGATGGCTGTTTCAACAGTAAAATCACGGCCAAGGTCGAAGCGGAGCAGTTCCTCGTTCGTCATGGCATTAAAAATTCTCACATAGGCATTTGAAACTTGTCCGAAGTTCTGACCCTTCATCTGGGCATCATGAATGGTAATAGTAAATGCAATTCGATGGATATGCTGCGGCACCTTATTCAACTCGATGCGGATTTGTTCATCATCCCCGGTGCCGGCTCCCGTTCTGTTGTCACTGCTGTAGAGAATCGATCCGTTTCCGCCGGAAGGATTATTATAAAACACAAAGTCACTGTCACTTTGCACTTTGCCGGATGCGCCTGTTAAAAATGCTGAAGCGTCCAGGTCGTATTGAGATTGATTGTGGCTGACATCCCAGCCCAATCCTGCCATCACAACCTGCAAACCAGGATTGGTTTTGGTCAAATCTACTTTTTGTCCCTTGCTCAATCGAACTCCCACAGATTTCACTCCTAAATTCGTTTTTATGTATGGATAATTTGTTATACGTACTGGAAAGAAAGAAGTTTCATAGTTTTCATTATAATGGAATCTAATGCGAAGTGAAACTTGAGCGGGCTTTCTTGGAATGAAAAAATGATTTTGGTACTGGTTGTAGAATAGAATATTAATGATGATGTTTTTGTCATAGGAGGAGATAAATTGAATAAAAAAGCGAAAGTATTTGCGCATCGCGGTGACAGTGGACGTTTTCCGGAAAACACGATGGCCGCTTTTCAGGCTGCATTGGAGACAGGAGCAGATGGCATTGAATTGGATGTGCAAATGGCGAAGGATGGTACGCTTGTAATCATTCATGACGAAAAAGTGGACAGAACGACTGGCGGAACCGGCTATATAAAGGACATGACCTTTGAAGAAATCCTGAAGCTTGATGCCGGGAGCTGGTTTGCGGATGTGAACGCAGGAGAAACAATCCCTGACCTGGAGAAATTTTTAAAATGGGCAGTGATGGAGGGCAATGAACTGCTGATTAATATTGAATTGAAAAATGATTTGATTGACTATCCTGGGATGGAGAGAAAGGTGATTGACCTTATACTTAAATATGGATTGGAACAGCGTGTCATTATCTCATCCTTCAATGCGGAGAGCCTGAGGAGAGTCCGGGACTCTCATGCAGCTATACAGACGGGGTATTTGATTGAAGGCATTCCTGAAAATACACTCGAAATTGCCAAAAAAATCGATGCAGACAGCATTCATTGTGAAGAGAGGTTTGCTCTATCCGAGTTTGGGAGGAAAGCAAAAGAAGCAGGATTTCCGCTTCGGGTGTATACCGTAAATGATGAAACCCGCAGCGGATTGTTAAATAATGCAGGAGTCGAAGTGATTATGACCGATTTTCCGGAAAGGTTTTTGAAATAATGAGTTAGTTGCAAGGGTGAAAATTCTGATTATTCGCGCAGAGGTTGTATAATGCCAAGATAGACACCGCATATTCAGCAAAAGTGAATAGAAGCTGCATCAAGCCGAGAAAATATGAATTTATCCATGCATAAAAAAACAAGCGCACATCATGAGCGCTTGTTTTGATTCCTACCAAAGCACCGGCTTGGCTACCATGAACCAGAGCATGAGCATTAACAAAAATAGATAGATCCAGACGGAGCGGGTGAGCTTTCTGATTAGGAAATGCTGATCTGCTCCCGGCTCATCAAATTTCCTAAGGACGGGAGTGAAGGCCCGGGCGAGAAAAAAGACTGAGCCTCCCATGACTGCCAGGGTAGCGACGATCCAAGATGTCGTCCAGGCCCAGTGGCTGTTCACGATTAGAAGGATACCCGAGCCTACAAGTACATGTCCTGCATGCTTGACAAGGCGCACGGACGTCCTGAAGATGCCGATATATGCCTGCTGGACCCCGGGATGAGCCGTTCCCAATTTATTGACGATTGGGATCAGAATAAAAAATGGTCCAACAGAAAGAATGGCACTGCTGACATGGATATACAGCAGTATTCGGTACAATATGTCCATTCCGGCAGATTACTTCTTCACTGCGCTGAATTCATGAACCCATACACGCATTTGCGGAAGCCAAGGCATTCCCGGATGCATGGAAAGGATGGATTGCTTGTAGTCTTCCAAATTTTCAAAGCCTTCCTGGCGGGCATCTTCGTCAGTTAACTCTCCGAGAGACTGTGAATAAACTTTTTCTACAACAAAGTCCTGTCCCTCAAGTGTCATGATTTCTCCCACATCAGCATAGCGGCCGTTGCGGCGTGTAGCTGTTTTCTTTCCTGCAAGAACCTTTTCAACGTCCTCTTTAACTGTCACCATACGGTCTACTGAACATGTTTTCGGCGGTAATGTATTTGGGTCATGCTGATTTGACATAATCTATTCCTCCTTATGTAAATGCTTACTTTTTAAACCTTACCATACTTTCCTGCGGAAATGCAGTTTATGAATCGCTTTACGGGTAAAAAAGCCTGAGGAAAGCATCCCTCAAGCTTAATGCCTATTTCAATTTAAATGAACTCTTCAGTGAAACAATCCGGTTAAAGACAGGTTTTTCTGCTGTCGTATATTTCGGGTCTGCATTGAAATAGCCATGGCGGAAGAATTGGAACTTATCCTGGGCTTTTACATCCTTCATATTTGGCTCGATGAAACCATGAACAATTTCAAGCGAATTCGGATTCACGTAGTCAAGAAAGGTTTTGCCTTCTGCTTCGTTTTCAAGAGCTTCATCTGTATCTGCCTCAGCGTTCTGATCGGCATCTTCGTCAAGGATCAATGGCTCGTACAAACGGAATTCAGCCGGAATGGCACTCTTGGCATCAACCCAGTGAAGCGTACCCTTAACCTTTCGGCCAGTAAAGCCTGATCCGCTCTTTGTTTCAGGGTCATATGTGCAATGAAGCTCTACAACATTGCCATTCTCATCCTTGATGACATCGTTGCACTTGATGAAGTAAGCATGCTTTAAGCGGACTTCATTGCCAGGGAAGAGGCGGAAATATTTTTTCGGCGGATCTTCCATGAAGTCGTCCTGCTCTACATAAATCTCTCTTGAAAATGGAATTTGGCGCATGCCCATTTCCGGGTTCTCCGGATTGATTTCTGCATTAAGCATTTCAGTCTGATCTTCCGGATAGTTTGTAATTACCACCTTTAATGGACGGAGTACACCCATTGTACGGGGAGCCTTCATTTTCAGGTCTTCGCGCACAAAATGCTCAAGCATTGCTTCATCCACTACACCAGAGCCTTTTGACACACCCGTTTCTTTTACGAACTCGCGGATTGCTTCCGGAGTGTAGCCCTTGCGTCTTAAACCGGAAATCGTCGGCATGCGCGGGTCATCCCAGCCATCAACATAATTTTCTTCTACAAGCTGCTTTAACTTTCTTTTACTCATTACTGTATTAGTAATATTCAGGCGGCCAAACTCGATTTGCTGTGGCGTGCTTTCCATTTCACACTCTGAGACAACCCAGTTATATAGCGGGCGCTGGTCTTCAAATTCAGTGGTGCATAAAGAATGGGTAACCCCTTCGATTGCATCTTCAAGCGGGTGGGCAAAAGCATACATCGGGTAGATGCACCATGTATCACCTGTATTATGGTGAGTTGCATGTGAAACACGGTAGATAACCGGATCGCGCAAATTCACGTTCGGTGAAGACATGTCAATCTTCGCTCTAAGAACTTTTGCTCCGTTTTCGAATTCACCTTTGCGCATGCGTTCAAATAAATCCAGATTTTCTTCAACTGAACGGCTGCGGTATGGACTTTCTTTTCCAGGCTCTGTCAGTGTTCCGCGGTATTGGCGGATCTCTTCCTGGCTTAAGTCATCCACATAGGCTTTTCCTTTTTTAATTAAAAGAACAGCGCGGTTATACATTTCTTCGAAGTAGTTTGAAGCAAAATGAAGCTCCTCCCACTCGTAGCCAAGCCATTTAACATCTTCTTTAATGGCATCCACATATTCCTGATCTTCCTTAAGCGGGTTCGTGTCATCAAAACGAAGATTCGTCTTGCCGTTAAAGTCGTCTGCCAGGCCGAAGTTGATGACAATCGATTTGGCATGTCCGATATGAAGATAACCGTTCGGCTCAGGAGGGAAACGGGTAATGACCTCTTTGCGCTTACCCGACTCCAGATCCTCTTTAATAATCGTTCGTATAAAATTTGAATTGTTTTCCAAACCGGTATCAGCCTTTCTGTTTATGTAGTTAGTACTTATTTTAATAATATCGGGAAGGAAAATAAAGCGAAACTTCCCTTAGCTGTGTTTGCTATCGTTTTTAGGGCAATACTCTTTATTCATTCTATCTATTATAAACAAGACGATGGTGGAAAAAAAGTTTTTCTCAATGCTGGATGCGAAGTTTTACAAAAATGTTAAATACTTTCAAAGGAGGAGGAATAGAGGGAGTTGAACAGAATATCTCTTAATAGGAAATAATCTATTGAATGGAGGAAGGAACATGTCTGTAAAGTATCCGGTTTTAGAAGGAGCAGAACCTTTTTATTTTGAAGGAAATGAGATTGGGATTCTGGTTTCTCATGGCTTTACCGGTTCAACTCAAAGTATGCGTCCGCTAGGGGAAGCTTATGCAAATGCTGGATATACGGTCTGCGGTCCACGCCTTAGGGGACATGGCACTCATTATGAAGAAATGGAAACAACGACCTATCAGGACTGGATTCATTCTGTTGAAGAAGGTTATCGGTGGCTGAAAGAGCGCTGCAGTACGATATTCGTTACAGGTCTGTCAATGGGCGGCACCCTGACATTGTATATGGCCGAGAAATATCCCGAGATTAAGGGGATTATCCCGATTAATGCAGCGGTTGAGATTCCTGATATGGCGGCAGCAGCCAGCCTGGAGGATGTCCGTTTCCTTGATGCAATTGGTTCAGACATAAAAAATCCTGAAATAAAAGAGCTTGCCTATGAAAAGACACCGGTAAAATCGCTAGGTGAAATAACGGAACTTATGAAGAAGGTGAAAGCCGATTTAGGGAAAGTGACTTGTCCTGCGCTGATTTTTGTCTCAAAAGAAGATCATGTAGTTCCTCCTTCTAATTCACAGGAAATATACAGCGGCATTAAATCAGCTGCCAAGGAATTAGTCACCCTGGACAACAGCTATCATGTGGCTACGTTGGATAACGATCAGGATATCATTATAGATAGAACACTGCATTTTCTGCAGCGGGCACTGGAAACAAGCAGCCTTCAGGGGTGATGAGGGGAGCTTAATCAGGCTCCTTTTTTTTGACTTTAAAAGGATATTCCCATTGTCCCATTCGTTGTTGTATGCCTTGATCTGATGCAAATTCCCGTTCCTTTTTGCAACCAGTTATGATAGCATTTAGTGATGCGAAATAATTTAAAATCATTTTCTTTACTGGATGAAAGGGGGATGCACTTGGAAAAGGCTGCAAAAGAGACTTTATGGACAAAGTCTTTCATTATGCTGATGGTCGGGAATTTATTTGTTTTTATGTCGTTTCAGATGCTGATCCCAACATTGCCTCCATATATCAAGTCCATAGGGGCAACTGGTCTTGAAATTGGGCTGGTAACAGCACTGTTTTCGATTGGAGCCGTTTTGAGCAGGCCTTTCATCGGATTCATGCTCGAATATAAAGCAAGAAAGCAGCTGGTGCTAATTGGGGCAGCAGCGCTTTTGGCAATAACCATTATTTATCCGCTTTCAAGCGTGGTGATGATTTTTCTGCTGTTCCGATTCATCCATGGGCTTGCCTGGGGCTGGTCAACTACTGTGAATGGGACAGCGGCTGTAGATGTAGTGCCTAATTCCAGGCTCGGAGAGGGAATGGGTTACTATGGCCTGAGCGTTACGATTGGAATGATCATTGCTCCAAGTCTTGGAATCTACCTATATCAGATTACTTCCTTTACAAATCTTATTTATATCTCAAGCCTACTTGGGGTGATTGCCATTGTGCTCCTGGCCATTGTCCGCTACGAAACACCTGAGGCTGTTATGAAAACAAGGAAAGAGGATCTTAAATTCTCTTACCTGGGCTCTTTAGTTGAAAAATCCAGCTGGTTTCCTGCGTTCATCACCATAATTGTGACATTTGGATATGGCTCCATCGTAACGTTCATCGTTATTTTTGGCGAAGAGCGGGGCATTGATCAGATATTTCTTTTCTACCTGTTTAATGCGATTATGGCATCACTATCAAGGCCGGTTGCCGGAAAGTGGTTTGACCAGCGGGGGCCTATGGGGCTCGTGCTGCTTTGCACGTTCCTGACTTTCATAGGAATGTGGGTACTTTCCTTCGCTCATTCGAATTTGTTTATTATCATTAGCGGAATCTTGTTTGGAATTGGCTTTGGCTCATTGATTCCTACTCTGCAGTCCTGGACGTTATCAATGACACCATCCAACCGGCGCGGTGTGGCAAATGGAATGTTCTTCTCCTCCATCGACCTTGGCATTGGACTAAGCGGGCTTGTGTTTGGGGTGCTTGCACAGTATGTGGAAACGGCGGCACTCTTCCAAATATCAAGTGTGTTCCTGATTCTGGGCATGGCTGTTACAGTCTTCTATGGGAAACGGCGCCGGGCCGCCCGGCCGCAGCAGGCCTCATAATGAAGAATGAAAACTGGCAGGCAGGAATATATATTTCTGTCTGCCAGTTTTTATTTTGATTAGAGGTGGTATTAATAGAGAGAAGCTGATTCTAACTATTAAAAATATTACACAGGAATACAGCAATGTTTCAAAAATGATAGAGAAATGAAATTTTTTGCAGAAAAGTTTTTGCTACAATATAAGGATAAAGGATGAAAATTGGCGTATTATGCGTTTTTTTATAAAGTATGCTGATAAAGCCCTATGAAAGTAGGAAATCAGCAGGCTGGATCAATAAAATTCTTTTAAAAGCCGCCGCCTTTAGGCGAGCTTTTAAAAATAGCACTGCGGGGGATCAAGATGACTTTAGAGAAGCAGCTAATCAGCAAAACCTTTTATAAGACCTTCATGGAATCTAATGAAAATGTACATCCGATCAGGGTTTTGGGTGAACTGTATGTGGCTGAGCAGCAGAACGAGGTGCCTGATTTAACTAATATCCGCTTCGCCCAGGGTGAAGTCTATTTCCTTAACAAGGATTACGAAGCGGCCATTTTTAAGTGGGAAAGCATTCCGAATGAATTGGGGCCATGGGCACAGAAAAATATGGCTGATGCCTATTTTGAATTAGATCTGCTTTCAAATGCAGAGGACTTTTATAAATCGATTGAAACAGACTCAGAGGTGTTGAAGACCGAGGTGCTCCTCCAGCTGTTTTCACTTTACATACAGCGCGGCAAGCTTGAATTGGCTGTTGAATCTATTAAAGAGGCTGTCCGGTTAAATCCGGATTATCCGGATGTGACCGATCTGGCACGCGGATTCTTTGAAGAACACAGCGATTGGGGAAATGCAGTGGAGCTGGCTGTCAATGAAGCCATCAGGACCGAGTCCCTAGCCTGGTTTGAAGTTCTTCATTCATATGTGGAACAGGGGCGGACAGCAAAGATGGAGCCGAACTATTTCAATGAGGCGCTTTCAGTGCTGTACCGTACAGATCAGGCTAACTTTGAAGGGTTATCAGCGGCTCTTTGGGTTAGCTACAAGACATCAGATCTGTATTTCCCATGGCTGAAAGAATACAATCATCTTCTCCTGGATATGGAGCCGGGACGATCACATACATGGAGCGAGCTTTCGGAGCTTTATAAAGATACTTATCTTGAAATGATCAGCGGGAAGCATTTAATCCGGGACTTATCCCATCTGATTCCAAATCATATAACGAATTGGGTGAAAATAGCTGCTCCTTCTCATTATCTTGTGTCGGCATCGGCAGTGCTGGCATGGAGCGAAATATTTCCATCCAATATTGATTCTTCTGCTGTCAGTGAAGCAGAAAGCCTTGTGAACCGTTCTGTCCGTTATCAGGAAGGCCTGGAGGAAAGCTTTAAGCTTTTCGAAAATATCATGAAATGGGCAAAGGATAAAGGCGTCCTGATGGGTGAGCGATTTGAATGGATGGTCCGTGAGCTCCTTGATTTGGATTCCGGCCACTTGCTGATTGCCGGTGCAGCATCAAATGGAAAATCCTCGTTTGTGAACACTCTTCTCGGTGAAGAACTGATGGGGGATTCAACCTCTGCTTCGGTGCTGTTCAAGGATAGTGATGAAGCGGAAATCCATGCTATTACAGACGAGGAAGTCAGAAGCATTTCTGATCTTGAGGATTTTAGGCAAAGTGCAGAGAAAAGCCAGCAGACGCTCATACGCTGCAAGATGCCATTCAATTTTTTACAGAATAACAGACTCGCTGTCATAGATACCCCGGGTCTTGCGGGGCAGAGCAAGTTCAGAAATGGTGTGTTCCAATACCTCCATTTCGCTGACAGTATGCTATTTGTCCTGAATGCGGATTCCCCTTTGACAGATAAAGAGCTGGATCTTGCTGTAAGAATGCGAGAGCAGGCTCCGGAACTGCCTATTCATTTTCTTCTCAGTAAAATGGATCGGATTCCGGACAGCCAGGATGCCATTGAGCTTCTTGACGAAACTCAGTCCCGTGTTCAAACCTATTTCCCGAAAGCAAAGGTGTTTGCTTTCTCCGCCTATTATGAAAGCGAAAGCCAGCTCAATGATTTAGCTGTCTTTATCAAGTCGATGATCGATGGACGGAACAGGAAAGAAGAACGTACAGCTAAGGTTCTTTACTATATAAAAAAATCCATCAAATTCCTGCTTGAAAAACGTGTTGAGATGGAAAATAGCTTGATTGATACGATTAAATGGAATGAAGAGATGGTGACAAAACTAAAGGGTGCCAAGAATCAGCTGATGGATATGGAAGAAGAGAAGGTCCGGACGATTAAAAGATCGTACAGCAAGATTAAAGATGAAATGAGAGCGGATCTTGAGAAGCAGATTCCGGAACTGCTTCGGAATTGTTCAGAAATGGTGACAGAAGACAGTGATTTTGGAAAAATCCATACTGAACTAAATGAGGAAATGAATAATCGGGTACATCAATATATTGAAGACACAGTTTTGCCGGAGTTTCATGTTTCCATTCAGGAATGGATTGCGGAAAGTGAAGGAGAGTTCAGAAGCAGCCAGGCGTATTTGGATGAAATGAGCCAAGGCTTCAATGAGCTATACGGCGAGGATAAAATCGCGCTGGACTGTGATTTCAGGGTCCTGGATGACTGGCGCCGCGACGCTGACCGGATGACGCGAGGGAGTGTTCAGCTTGAAAAGGCCAATATTCTAAACCGCTTTTCACCATCACAGTTCCTGCTCAAGAGTGCAGGAAAGCTGTTTGGAGCCATTCAGCAGAATAAAACCATGCTTCATAATAAATATAAACAGTTCATTGAGCATGAAGACTATAGCGAAATTGCAGAATTCATTACCGATAAATTCATGCAGCAATTCGAACTCTTCGAGAAATCGCTTGAGCGGGATATTAAGATGTTCTTCAGAAATCCGTTTGACGTATTGAATCATACAGTTGAAGAGACATATACGAACATTGCGGAAAATAAAGAAGCATTAAGCGATATGCGCAAAAATCCTGAGATTTACCAGGATCCTCTGACACTATTTGAACTGAAGCTCCGCCAGTTTGAATGGATGACTTCAGCAGGGGAAAGAGTTAAGGAATATCGTTAAACATTGGGAAGGAGTAATCCTTCCTCTTTTTTTATGAAAAAAATAGAAAAATAGGTTTGGTTTGTATCAAATAAGGGTAAAGAAGCTGGTCTATAAAACCTTAATCTCATAAAGCATGAACATGTAAAAGAAAAATGTGAAGAAAAATCGGGGGAAAGAAGGAGAGAACAGGTGAGCTTTAAAAGAAAGCAAATAATGGGATTGGGCTTAACCGTATTTTTTTTGTTTATTCTGATGTTTGTCATTCTGTCTATGGTAAACGGAATGAAGGCAAACATGCTGGAAATTGTGGAGGATCGATATTATAAGGTAAACCAGGCTACAGAGATCAGACAGCTTTTTTACCAGACTGACCAGCAGCTGCTGAGTGTGCTCACCGACAAAGACACAAGCGATTCAGCCATGACAGCTGAATTGGTGAAAGCCAACCATGAGGGGATACAAAACCGAATAATTAATCTAGAGCAAGAATTAAATAGACAGAAATCGAAATTGCTCTTAAAAGAAGTGGAGCAGGCATACGAATCATATGCCCACATGCAAAACAGCTTTACTGATTTAATGGCAAGCGGTGAAATGGATTCTTTAGAAGCGCTATACAGAAGTGAGAGAGAAAACCGAAACGCACTGCTGAACAAGCTGGCTGAATTTAAAGAATATCAGGAATCCCTTATGGCGGAATCGCTGAATGGTGCAAATGACACGTATAGCCAGTTAGTATCAACTTTGGTTGCTGCGGTTGCATTATCCATTGTTTTAATCGTAGGAGTAACCGTATGGGTGATCAGAAGCACAGGCAGAAGCATCAGCTTGATTACAAAAGGGATTAAGGAGATTGATTATCAGGACCTTTCTTCCATTTCAAGACTGAATATCGAAACAAAAGATGAAATCGGTGAAATTGCGAAAGCCTTCAACTCGATGGCTGATTCCCTTGAGAACTATTATAAGAAAGAACAGCGCTATTCGGCTGAAATCAGTGAGCAAAACTGGATCCAAAGCCAGTCTGCTGCATTAGTAAGCATCTATAGCCAGCATGTGACCATAGCCAATTTGGCAGATGATTTTATATCAAGGCTGGCACCTGCCGCCGGAGCTGATCTCGGAGCCATTTATGTGAAAGATGACAGCGGAAGCAAGCTTATATTTAAAAAACAAGCTGCATATGCAGATGGAGCCGAAGATGCTGGAAGAGACTTTTTCTATGAGGGGGAAGGTTTAGCAGGGCAAACTGTCAGGGATAAGAAAACAATCTTCCTCGAGGACGTTCCTGAGGATTACAAGGTCTTATCAACCGGTTTGGGAGATGTCAGGCCGAAAAGCATCATGATGGCTCCCGTTATGCTTAAGGACGAGGCAGTGGCAGTTGTGGAACTGGCAAGTCTGAGGCCATTCACTCCTGCACAAATCAAACTAATAGAAAAAGTAATTGAAACACTAGGAATAGCCATTACGAATATTTCTGGAAGAATGGAGATTGAACGCTTACTGGCCGAATCCCAGGCACAGACAGAGGAACTGCAGGCACAGGCTGAAGAGCTGCAATCCCAGTCTGAGGAGCTGCAGGCGCAATCTGAAGAAATGCAGAGTCAATCCGAAGAGCTGCGTATCATCAATGAGCAGCTTGAAGAGCGCTCCAGAGATGCTGAAATGAAATCTGAAGAACTTCAGGCTGCCAAGGAAGAACTGGAGGAAAAAGCAAAACAGCTGGGTCTAAGCTCAAAATACAAGTCAGAGTTCCTCGCAAATATGTCCCACGAGCTGCGCACGCCGCTTAACAGCATCCTGCTTTTATCAGAAATGCTGGCAGAAGACCCGGATCAAATCCTTACTGAGGAGCAGAAAGAGTTTTCCAAGGTTATACATACATCTGGACAGGATTTACTAGCTCTCATTAACGATATCCTCGACCTTTCAAAAGTAGAGGTAGGGAAACTGGAAATCAGCTTTGAGGAAGTCAATATGGGAGAAATGTCGCAGCGTCTGCAGCAGCATTTTACACAGGTGGCAAAGCATAAAAATCTTAAATTTACTGTAAGCTCTTCTGAAGAAGTTCCTTCTGTATTCAATACTGATGAGCAGCGGCTGCAGCAAATTGTGAAGAACCTCCTTTCAAATGCATTTAAGTTTACGGAAGAAGGTTCAGTAGCAGTTACGTTTGAAAAAGCTTCAAAAAGCGATTTCTTTGGCTTGCCGTTATCCAGCTATACAAATGACTGGCTGAAAATTACAGTGCTCGACACAGGTATTGGCATTCCGTCCGAGAAGCAGGAGCTGATTTTTGAAGCCTTCCAGCAGGCTGATGGCGCAACGATGAGAAAATATGGCGGAACGGGCCTGGGATTGTCCATCTCCAAGGAATTTGCCCAGCTGCTCGGCGGTATCTGCAAAGTGGAGAGTGAAGAAGGAAAAGGAAGCCGGTTTACACTCGTTATCCCGAATCTTCCAAACGGAATGCCTGAACTAGAGGCCGGTTCGCTTGCTTTCGAAGAAGCTGCTGTAACCGTTGAGCCTGTCATGGAAGTTTCTGAGACACCTGAAGCACAAGATGCTAAAGAAGATACGGAAGCAGGGCATCAGCAGACAGGTACAGAGCTTAAAGACAAAACAGTCATTGTCGTAGATGATGACCACAGAAATATTTATGCGCTGAAAAATGCTTTGAAAAAAGAAGGCATGAATGTCCTAACAGCAGAAAACGGGATGCAGTGCCTCGATTTGATAATGGGTACAGAACAGATCGATATTGTTCTAATGGATATTATGATGCCGGTTATGGATGGTTATGAAACCATGAAGAGGCTTCGCGGGCTGGACAGACACCAGGATGTTCCAATCATTGCCCTTACTGCCAAGGCAATGAAAGGCGATAGGGAAAAATGCATGGAAGCGGGTGCAACAGATTATATCAGCAAGCCTTTAAAGCTGGACCAGCTGCTGTCTGTTATGAGAGTATGGCTTTCATAGATGGCAGAGAGGAGTCCGGACAACATCCGGAAACCGTCAACATCATTTTATTCTCGAAAGTTGAGGAATGAAGGAATTGAAAAAGGAAGAATTAGAAATAGAATTGCTTTTAAAGGCTATATACAGTTTATCCGGATATGATTTCCGGCAATATATGCGCTCTTCAATTGCCAGGAGAATTCAAGCTCGTCTTAGCAGGGATCGGCTGCCCAGCATAACAAGTCTCACAGAAAAGGTTATACATGAAGAGGGGTACCTGCAAAAGGTACTGAGCGATTTTTCAATCAATGTGACAGAAATGTTCCGGGACCCTTCTTTTTTTAAGGCTTTTCGGAATGAGGTTGTCCCGGTGCTCAGGGAATTGCCGGAGATCAGAATTTGGCATGCAGGCTGTTCGACTGGGGAAGAAGCTTACTCCATGTCTATTTTAATGGAAGAAGAGGGGCTGGGAGAGCGAACGAAGATTTATGCCACAGACATCAATGAAAAGGTGCTTAAAAAAGCAGAGAGCGGAATAATCCCGCTGCAAAAAATGCAGCTCTATACAAAGAACTACATTATGGCAGGCGGAAAAAAATCCTTTTCTGAATACTATACAACCGATTGTGAAGCGGCTTATTTGAATGCATCCCTGCTTGATCGAATGGTTTTTGCCCAGCATAATCTGGTGACTGATGGCTCCTTTAATGAGTTTCATGTGATTATGTGCCGCAATGTGATGATCTATTTTAATACAGACCTGCAAAGCCACGTTTTTAATCTTTTTAATGAAAGCCTCAGCATGGGAGGGTTTCTGGGGCTTGGCAGCAAGGAAGCGCTGCGGATGGAATACCCGGTATTCGAAGAAATCAACCTGCAGGAAAAGATATTCAGGAAGGTTTCTCATGTAAAATAAAACAGAGTGCGGTCCCCATTTTTGAGGGACTGCACTCTGTTTTTATGTAAAAAATATGTATTCATCCTAATCTGCCTGAATAAGAACAATACACATATCATCATCAGCGCTTGCCTGCTGCTGCTTAGTCAGTATCATATCGATTGGCTCTGCTGTTCTGGCTGCATTCCAGTGAAACGATGCGAAGCGCTGAAGATACTCACATGGATTGAGATTATTCTGCTCTACAGCTTCTTCCACCCCGTCTGTAAACAAGAGCAGCTGAATGGAATCTGTATAGGGAATTGTTTCTTTTTGTATCGAAATATCTTCAAAAAAGCCGACTGCACACATATTACTGGATAACCTGACCATCTCATCTTTGTCTACAAGCGCATATCCCGCTGGATGTCCGGCATTTACATACTCGATTGTTTTGTCTTTTTTATTAAGGACGAGGTAAATAGCTGTAAAATAATATGGAATTCGCTGATTGCGCTGGTTAAGGGAATTCATCCACCGATTTAGTTCGTTCATGACGTATTCAGGATCACTGCATGTTCTGATGGCATCTCTGAGAACAGAAGAGATAAACATGCATACAAGAGAAGCAGAAATTCCGTGGCCCATCATATCCAGCTGTATGGCAGCATAGCGATGTTCATCTATCTGGTGCCAGTAATACATATCTCCTGCAAGTTTGTTGGCTGGCAGGTAGGAAGCCTTTAACAGTGTATGTTCATGATAAATCGGTTCGCTCAGCATGCTGGTTTGTACCTGCATGGATAAATCCAGTTCATTCCTGATTTTATTTTCCTGCTCCTTATGCCAGTCCTTCTCATATTTAAGCCTTAAGGCAGCACGAATGCGGGCAAGCAGTTCCGTCTTATTAATGGGCTTCATTACATAATCGGTCCCGCCCGCATCAAGAGCTTCTGCAACTTTATTTGAGTCCTCCAATGCAGTTACAAAAATCACTGGGATATCCTTCAAATGTGGAATTTGCTGAAGCCGGCGGCATGCTTCAATTCCATCCATTTCCGGCATCATTATATCCATCAGAATCACGTCTGCTTTTATATCAGCTGAAAAAGGTGAATATCCCTGGAGATGCTGAAACATATCCTTTGCAGAAGAAAACGTTAAATGCTCTTTATACCCTGCGCGTTTTAATATATGTTGAATTACAAATAAGTTGGCTTGGTTATCGTCCACAACTAGGATTCCCATAGACTTTTTCCCTTCCTGTGTTTTACGATTTAATTCTTTATATAAATATCCTTAACATATACCCTATTGCAGGAGAGTGAAAACCACTAATTTGATCATTTTTTGCTTTAGTTAATCCCAAAAAATAAACAGTAAGTGTAAGCGCTTTCCTTTGTTTTCTTAAAATAATATTATTTAACGGTGTATTCATAAAAAACAAGTAAAAATATTATATTCGGATATTATAATGTGTTTTTAAGATGAACATTTGTTTTTGTAGGGTGGAATTTTCTCTTGATTTCTGTGAGGATAAGAGTAAAATAAAGATTAAATTTTCAGAGATTGGGAGATGTCAGAATGAAAGTGGTGAAGTTCGGAGGATCTTCTTTAGCATCAGGAAAGCAAATCGAGAAGGTATTCAATATTGTAATTGCGGATCCAGAGCGGAAGATCATTGTTGTCTCGGCTCCTGGAAAGCGATTTTCAGAGGATGACAAGGTTACTGATTTATTAATCGCATGTGCAGAGAAACGGATTCAGGGGGAAGCTGCAGATGGTTTGGCTGAAGCTGTATTGGATCGGTATGGCCAAATCGCTGATGAATTAGAGCTTGGTCCGGAAATTAAAGATATCATCAGGGAGGACCTTATTGCGAGGCTTTCCAGTGATACGCATGATCCTGAAGTTTTCATGGATTTGATCAAAGCGAGTGGTGAAGATAACAACGCTAAGCTTGTAGCAGCCTATTTTCAGCAGCAGGGAATAGAAGCAAGATATGTGAGCCCGAAGGAAGCAGGATTGCTTGTCAGTCCGGAGCCCGGCAATGCTCAGGTCCTTCCTGAAGCATATGACAAGCTGCTTGCATTAAGGGAGCAGGACGGGATCATCATTTTTCCGGGTTTCTTTGGATATAGCACGGATGGCAAGGTCTTCACATTTTCTAGAAGCGGATCGGATGTGACAGGCTCCATTTTGGCTGGTGCAGCCAAGGCGGATTTATATGAAAACTTTACAGATGTGGATGCGGTCTATTCGGTAAATCCCTTTATTGTAGAAAGCCCTAAAGAAATCAAAGAATTGACATACCGGGAAATGCGGGAGCTTTCCTATGCAGGCTTTACTGTCCTGCATGATGAAGCGCTTGTACCGGCATTTCGGGCTGGAATTCCTGTGCAGATAAAAAATACCAATAATCCGTCTGCTCCCGGCACCAGGATTGTGAACGAGCGGGATAACACGAACGGACCTGTGATCGGGATTGCCAGTGATCAGGGATTCTGCAGCATCTATGTCGGCAAATACTTAATGAACAGGGAAGTCGGCTTTGGGAGGAGGCTGCTGACCATTTTGGAAGAGTATGGCCTCAGCTATGAGCATACACCATCAGGAATTGATGACATCTCCATTATCCTGCGGGAAAACCAATTTACTGATGGGATGGAGGAAGAAATTCTGAGCCGCATACAGCATGAGCTTCATGCAGATGAAGTGAAAATTCAGCACAGCCTTTCACTAATTATGGTGGTTGGAGAGGGGATGCGCCAGAACATCGGAACAATGGCCCGTGCCTCCAAAGCTCTCGCTAAAGCAAAAGTAAATATGGAAATGATCAATCAGGGCTCCTCTGAAGTGAGCATGATGTTCGGCGTCCAGGCAGTGGATGAGGTACGTGCGGTACAGGCGCTTTATAATGAGTTTTTTGCTGCGGTGGCAGCGGTGTGATCATTTTGTGAAGGTAAATCTGTTTAAACGAAAAGAGCCAAAGTAAATAGGCTATATATGCAAATCAATCAAACGTTTGATTGAAAAAGCTTGGGGCATTAGCCTCGGGCTTTATTTTTTTGGAATGAAAAATCTTAAGATAATCAAAATAAGAAGGAAACTTTTTCAATTTGGAAGGAGAAAAGGATATGAAGAAATTACTGATCATAGGAATAATGCTGCTCATGCCCCTGAATATGCTGACAGCACCGGGCAGTGCAGCTGCACAAAAACCGTGTCTCACCCAATCAGAGGTTAAATTTGAAAACGAATTCCGCAAGCTTTGGATCGACCATGTATTATGGACAAGCAACTATATTACAAGTGCCTCAACTGCCGGAGCAGAGGATCAGAAGCAGGTATTGGCCCGCCTGCTTAGAAATCAGGAGGACATAGGAAATTCCATTAAGCCTTATTACGGCGAAGCTGCAGGAGCTAAGCTGACAGAACTTCTTAAAGAGCATATTGTCATTGCGGGTGATATTGTAGAGGCAGCTAAGAGCGGGCAGGGAGCAAAGGTGAACCAGCTGAACAAAAAATGGTATCGCAATGCCGATGATATCGCTGCTTTTCTAAGCGGAGCCAATCCAAATCTGAAAAATGAAGATGTGAAAAAACTGCTTTATAAGCATTTAGAATTAGTAACAGATGATCTGACAGCAAGTCTTGTTAAGGATTGGGAAGCAAGAATTGTTTCGATTGATGAGGGAGTGTCGCATATTATTATGATGGCAGATGTCATTTCTGATGCGGTTGTTAAGCAATTCCCGGACAAATTTAAAGGGTAATTAAAAGAGGCTTCAGCTTTGCTGGAGCTTCTCTATTTTTTCCTTTGACAAAGCAGCATGTCTCATTATAAGCTATTTAGCGTGCCGAAAAAAATAATGTAAATTTTTCACATATAGAAGGAGGGGTATCCGTTTTGTCAGGGGATCAGAAGAAAAAGATGATCATTTTGATGATCAATATGTTTATTGCAATCGGAAGCTTTGGGATTATCATTCCGATTTTGCCGGCTTATCTGGAATCCATCAATCAGGGAGGAACGGCAGCAGGCCTGATGATTGCCATTTTTGCGGGTGCCCAGCTGATTTTTTCTCCCATTGCAGGGAAGTGGGCTGACCAGTACGGCCGCAGAAAGATGATTATTTACGGGTTAGCTGGTTTGACATTATCCATGCTGGTCTTTTATGCAGTAGATTCCATTTGGCTGCTATACTTTTCACGTGTTATTGGTGGCGTTGGAGCTGCCTTGCTGATTCCAGCCATTTTTGCTTACATTGCTGATATTACTACCATGGAGCAGCGTGCAAAAGGGAATGGCCTTGTATCAGCTGCGATGTCACTTGGAATTGTGGTTGGACCTGGAATTGGCGGGTTTTTGGCAGACTTCGGCCTGAAAATGCCGTTTTTGATCTCAGCGCTAGTATCTCTAGTGGCTGTTCTATTCTCCATTGTCCTCCTCGAAGAAAGCAGCACTTTGCAGACAGTGCCGGGTGAGATGCCTGAAGAGGAACCGATGGTCAAGAAACTGGCCATGTCCGTTAAGAAGCCATATTTTATTCCGCTTGTCATTACATTGGTGATGAGCTTTGGACTAATGGCGTATGAATCAGTGCTGGGGCTCTACCTTGATAATGAGTTTGCTGCTACTCCGCAGGAAATTGCCATTATGGTGACTTCAACGGGTGTCATTAGTGTTATTGTTCAGTTATTCGTAGTCGATCGGGTGGTTAATAAATTCGGAGAGGGAAAGGTATTGAATATCTTTTTGGCTGTTGCCGCGTCAGGATTCCTAGTTTCACTGTTTGCAGGCAGCTATGCACTTTTCTTCGTTATTTCGCTGATCATTTTCCTTGCAACTTCCATTCTGCGCCCGGTTTTAACCACGCTAATCTCAAAAATGGCCGGTAATGAACAGGGGTTTGCGATGGGAATGAACAATGCTTATATGAGCATTGGAAACGTTCTGGGGCCAACGATTGCCGGTGTGCTTTACGATGTACGGATAACCTATCCGTTTGTTCTCGGTCTGGCCTTATTGATTGTTACGTTATTTATCACGGTTGCATGGCAAAAAAGGGAGCCAAAACCGAAGGCTGCTGTGTAAAAAAGCTTGGAGACATTGTCTTCAAGCTTTTCTTTTTCCCAAAGGAAATCAGCTATAAATACAGGCTGAGAATTGTGGCAATTTTGTGAAAGAAACCTAGTTCGATTGACATAAGTTAAAAAATATATTATTCTGAAAATAACAAAAATATTGAGCGAATGACGGCTGCGGGAGAGAGCATACAGTAGCCACCGAAGGAGCAAGCTTCAAAAATACCCTTGAAGCCAATCTCTCAGGTAGACAGAACCTCAGTCGGACGCATCTCTGGAGAGCGCGCATGGACTATGCGACACCAAAGGGGTCAAACTCTCAGGTAAAAGGACAGAGAAGGGGGATAAAGAAGCCGCCTTTTTTCTGTCCTTTTTATATGGATGGCAAGGCAGTTGGAGGAATCTAGATGAATATAAATGTTAACGCAAACCGGGCGACATTGCTGATATCCTGTCCAGAGAGGCCAGGCATCATCTCCACAGTCTCTAACTTTCTGCTGGAGCATAACGCGAACATTGTGCATTTTGACCAGCACACAACCGATCCGCTGGCAGGCATCTTCTTCATGCGGATTGAATTCGATATGAATCATTTTGATGAGTCCTTTTCAAAACTGAAAGAAGATCTGCCTGAGATGGCCAGGGAATACTCTATGGAGTGGAAGCTGAGCGGCAAAGGCGAGCGCAAGCGGATGGCCATATTTGTTTCTAAAATGGATCACTGTCTGCTCGAGCTGCTGTGGCGATGGAAATCAAAGGAGCTTGAAGTGGATATTCCCTTAGTGATCAGCAATCACCCTGACATGAGGGAAGTGGTGGAGGGTTTTGGAATACCATATCATCATGTTCCGATTACGCCGGATACTAAAGCGGAAGCTGAGCAAAAGGCGGTTGAGCTGCTGGATGGAAAAGCGGATTTCATTGTGCTTGCGAGATATATGCAGATTCTTTCACCAAGCTTTATTTCCAAATATCCAAACAGGATTATCAATATCCATCACAGCTTTCTGCCGGCCTTCGTGGGAGCCAATCCTTATGCCCGGGCGTTTAACCGCGGAGTCAAGCTGATTGGGGCAACCGCCCATTATGTAACAAATGATTTGGATGAAGGGCCGATCATTGAGCAGGATGTCCAGCGGGTTAACCACCGGCACACTGCACAGGATCTCAAAATTGCCGGCAGGCATGTGGAGAGGCAGGTCCTCGCACAGGCAGTCGCCTGGCATGTGGAAGACAAAGTCATAGTGCATGGTAATAAGACGATTGTTTTTTAAGCGGCACTGAAAAAAAGATCTTGCATCCAGAAAGATTACCATCATGAAAGAAGGTGAGCAGAAATGAAAAAGAAAAAATTATCAATGCTTGAAATGATAAAGGTTAATAGAGAAGAACTTTTAAAAGATCGCCGTGAGCTTGAGAAGATCGAAAAAAAAATAGACGATAAATATGCAAAAGCACAGTAAGAAAGTACACCCGGCCTGGGAATAAAACAGGCCGGGTTTTTAAATGAATTAAAAACGCCCAGGGAATCCCCGGGCGCCTACTCTTTATTTTTGTCTGAAGAAATCTGTGAAAGCATGATACATTTCCATCCCCTGATAAAAGAACAGGCTGGAAGCTGTTAATGAAAATAACCCAATCATTAAAAATCTAATCCACATTATGTCTTCCTCCTTTAATTGTTTTGCTGGACAATTAAGGAGCTTGAATGACATAATTCGCCTCGTAGAAAATTGGAGTATAAAGTATCTTTTTCCTGCGGGCGATGTGCAGAGCACTATATACAAAAAGGATAACTGTCAGGATTGTAATGGATAAAGAGATGATATCCAACGTGAAGATATGCTTTTTGGGATCATCTTTTAATAGGAAGCTCTCGGTAAAGTCCGAAACTGTTACCGCTTTGCTTTGGTCCATCGGAATGTCATTATAATGGACTCCAGGGTATTGGGTAATGAGAAAGGATAAAAACACAGACAGCAGTAAAAGTGGCATTACCTGACGTTTCGTCATTCCCTCACCCCTTTTCAAGATTATAACTATCATCATAACCACTATTTATAGATTAGTAAACTAAAAGAATCTGACAGGATTCGTTAATATTCTATGTTTATATTGTAAAAAAATCTGGGGCAAAAGGTGCGGGAATACAAAGGATTGTTGACCGCAAATATAGATTATAGGCTGTATGAACAACCAATCCTTACAAAAGTCCTGATAAAATAGGCAGAGAATCTATTTTCTTCCTTTACATGTCTTCATATTACTTTAAAAAACACCTCTTATAATCAATTGTGAATCCATGTTAAGAGGTGAAGAAAATGAACAATGAGAGATCGATTGATGATTTAATCAGGAAATTTAATGAAGAGAACCTGAAGAGGGACATTGACCGCCGGAGCTTTCTATCTGGTGCAGGGAAAATAGCCGGTTTTTCGCTGGCGCTGGCTATGGCGCAATCTTTAGGGGTGGGTAATCTAACGGTTGATGCTGCGCCTAAGTTCAGCAAATACCCTTTTACGCTCGGTGTCGCATCAGGAGATCCTCTTTCGGACAGTGTGGTTTTATGGACAAGGCTAGCACCCGATCCGCTTAATGGAGGCGGGATGCCAAATCATGCTGTACCAGTCAAATGGGAACTTGCTGCAGATGAACACTTCCGAAAAGTTGTTAAACGCGGAACAGAAATTGCGGTGCCGGATTTGGCGCATTCAGTGCACGTGGAGGCAGAAGGCTTAATGCCGGACACTGTCTATTATTATCGTTTTAAAAGCGGCAATGAACTAAGCCCAATCGGCAAAACAAAGACACTTCCGCCTGCGGGTGCCAAAGTTTCAGGGCTATCATTTGCATTTGCTTCATGTCAGCAGTATGAACATGGATTTTTTACAGCCTATCAGCATATGGCAAAGGAAAATTTGGATTTTGTCATTCACCTTGGCGACTACATATATGAATATGGACCAAATGAATATATTTCACCAACAGGAAACGTCCGCCACCATAGCGGACCGGAAATTATCTCTATAGAAGATTACAGGAATCGCCATGCCCAGTATAAAACTGATCCGCATCTGAGAGAAGCTCATGCTGCTTTCCCTTGGGTGGTCACTTGGGATGACCACGAGGTGGAAAATAACTATGCAGCAGGGATTCCGGAAAAGGGCCAGTCAGCTGAAGCATTTATTAAACGCAGGGCAGCCGCTTATCAGGCATATTATGAGCACATGCCGCTCCGGTTATCTTCCATGCCAAATGGTGATGGTATGCAATTGTATAGGGAGTTCAGCTATGGCAGCCTGGCGTCATTCCTTGTGCTTGATTCCCGGCAATATCGGGATGACCAGGCAAATGGTGATGCAGCCGCATACACCGGATTCGCTTGATCCAGCCCGGACTCTCCTTGGCAAGGAACAGGAACAATGGGTTGAAAGCAATCTAAGCAGATCTAATGTGCATTGGAATGTACTGGCACAGCAGGTGTTCTTTGCCCAGAGAAATTTCGGGACAATTGCTTCGCCGAAGTTCAGCATGGATGCATGGGATGGATACCCTGCTGCCCGGCAGCGTTTGGCTGATTTTGCTGCTTCAAACAATATCGGAAACCTGATTGTCCTGACTGGGGACGTTCATGCAAGCTGGGCTTCCAATATTCTCACAGACTATAATGATCCAAATGCAAAGCTGATTGGTGCCGAATTTGTCGGAACCTCTATCACATCAGGAGGGAACGGATCAGATGTGAGAGCAGATACGGAAAAGACGCTTGCAGAGAATCCGCATATTAAGTTCTTTAATAATTATAGAGGCTATGTCCGCTGCCGGGTAACAGCAGAGCAATGGCGTGCGGATTATCGGGTTCTTCCATTCGTAACAGAGCCTGGAGCGGATATTTCAACAAGAGCATCATTTGTTTTTGAAAAAGATCAGGCTGGCTTGAAGCAGGTATCGGCATCTGCTGTACCTCAGGGGGCTGGAATCTCTTCTGAGGTGGAAGAAGATCGCCATCGTGCCCATACCCGGGCACATGAAAAGCAACTTAAAAAACAGCGTGAAAAAGTATTACATTAAAGCGATGGTGAGAAGATGATATCCAACATTGGCATTCCAGGCTTAATTCTTGTTCTTGTCATTGCCTTGATCATATTTGGGCCATCCAAGCTTCCCGAGATTGGGCGGGCATTTGGGCGGACATTAACTGAGTTTAAAAGCGCGGCAAAGGACTTAGTGTCAGATGAGGGAAAGAATGAAGAGAAAAAACCGGTACTTTCAGCTCTGAAAAAAGAAAAATAGGGAATAAAAATACAGGCGCAAATTAGCCTGTATTTTTATTGTGTGTTAACCTGTGAAACATTTCACATAATGTTCATTTTTGAATAATCCACTGGAATGAAAAGTATAATATATTAATACTGTACTTATATTGTTTATATAATTTTAAATGCCATCAAGGAGGCACAATAAACCATGAAAAAAATATTTCAGTTATTATTAATATCAGGCTTAGTCATGACACCTTTTTTTACAAGCGCTCATGTGAAATGGTTCACGAATGTGGCGCCTCAAAAGGAAACCATTGAAAATATATTATCACCTCTATTTATGGGACTGGCCCTGGCGGCTGCGATTGTCCTTGCGCTATTGACATTGATTATCCCAAGGACATCCCAATGGGCCAAAGTCAAAAAGCTGGATGACTGGCTCTCAGGGTTCCGCAAATACAGCAGATATATCCTGAAGTATGGAACTGCTGCGGCGTTAATCATCCAGGTAACGAACGGAACATTGTTTGCGCCTGAATTTCATTTAACCAGCACGATTGCTATGATATTAACATGGGCAACGATTGGCTTTCTGCTAATTCCGCATCATATTTCAACAAAGGCCGGGGCTGTTATTTTACTGGGACTGTTTGTGTACGTTACCATGCAGAATGGCATTTTCCATATGCTTGATTATGGATATTATGTAGCTATTATTGGAGTCCTGCTGGTCGGCAGCACGAAGCTGGAGAAGGTTGGATTTCCATTCTTATATTTGGGCACAGGTTTATCTTTATGCTGGGTGGCTGTTGAGAAATGGGTATATCCAAGCATGTCTCTGGATATTGTGGCCAATCACGGAGTCCCGACATTCGGCTTTGCACCTGCTGCATTCGTTGTTATGGCTGCATTCATTGAGTTTGTAGTCGGTTACCTTCTTGTAGTAGGAATTCTTAACCGTGTAGTTGGCTTCGTGGTGACTGTTATTTTCATCACTACCACAATGCTGTTTGGCATGACAGAAGTGATCGGGCATTTTATGATCCATATTGTGCTGATTATTTTCATCATTGAAGGGGTGTCTTTCTATAACCCGCCGATCAAGCTGCATAAAACTAAAGCAGATCAATTTGTGTTTGTATTCCTGAACTTTATTTTCGTCCTTGCGACATTCATTTTAATTTATTACCGATTTGCATAAGCATTGACATTTTGAACAAATTGGAATATGATTAATTTAAATAGTTGAATAGTTTCTCCTAAAGGGGAGTAGCTTTTACAGCAGAGTCGTCATTTCGGAGTTAAGAGCTCCCGGCTTTGTTGGCAACCTAAACGTTGTTAGCAAGACCTTTGCCTGTTTCGGGTAAAGGTCTTTTTGTTTTTTTAAAACCTTTACCGCTTGCTGGTAGAGGTTTTTTTATTGCCTGATATAGCTTGGCAATGAAAATCCTCAATCGACATAACTGCAGGGAAACAGCGCGAAGCTTTCAATACTTAAAAAATAGAAGGAAAGGAGACCGAAATGAAAAAAGCTAAGATATCTTTTGCTGAATTAATTAAGAAAAACAAAGAAGAGCTGCTGAGAGATCAAGCAATGCTTGAGAAAATTGAAAAGCGTTTAGACGAAAAATACACAAAGGTGAAATGAGGGAGGGTGCTTAGATGGAATTATCACTAATACTTGAGTATGGATGGGTGCTGCTGCTGCTTGTGGCGCTGGAGGGTTTATTGGCTGCTGATAACGCGCTGGTGCTGGCGATTATGGTTAAGCATCTTCCGGAGGAGCAGAGGAAAAAAGCATTATTCTACGGATTGGCAGGAGCCTTTGTTTTCCGCTTTGGATCTTTATTTGCGATTTCTTATTTAGTTGACGTATGGCAGGTTCAGGCGATTGGAGCACTGTATCTTCTGTTCATTGCGGCTAATCATATATTAAGAAAGTTTCTTGTGAAAAAAGGCGAGGAAGAAGCAGAGATCACGAAACCAAAAAAACAATCAGGCTTTTGGCTGACGGTTTTTAAAGTAGAACTTGCTGATATTGCTTTCGCTGTAGACTCTATTCTGGCAGCGGTCGCCCTGGCTGTTGCTCTTCCGGATTCAGGACTTGGCCATGTAGGCGGGCTTGACGGCGGAAAGTTCTTTGTCATCTTTGCCGGCGGTATGATCGGATTGATTATTATGCGTTTTGCTGCAAACCTCTTTGTGGATCTTCTTCACAGGAGACCTGGACTTGAGATTGCAGCGTTTGGTATTGTCGGATGGGTTGGTGTTAAACTGGCTGTCTACACAATGTCCCATCCGGCGCTGGCCATCCTGCCAGAAGGATTTGCCAAGTCGGCCGGATGGAAAGTTACTTTCTATGCAGTCTTAATTGGTATTGCGTTAGCTGGATGGTTCCTTTCCAAGGAAAAACAGGAAATGCCAGCAGAGGAAAAAGCAAGCTGATCAAGCAGGGCGGGGTTTTTCCGCCCTGTTTTTTTAATGAGCACTATTCAATCAAACGTTTGATTGAATACCCATGAGCCCGGCGCTAGCTTGCCATTCTTCTTTCAGGATGCTCATTTCTATTAAGCTCCAATAATCATTTTTAACTTTATTGGTCTGCCTGAGAAGTCCTTCTTTTTGGAAACCTGCCTGCTCGTAAATCTTAATAGCAGGGAGATTAAAATCAAAAACCCCGAGACTGACTCTCTTTAATTTTAGCTCCTGGAAGGCTAAGTTCAGGATTTGATGAATCATTTCTGAAGCATACCCTTTCCCCCGTGCTGCGGAGTGGATGAAAACCTTGCCAACCCTCGCAGTTTCGTTGACACGGTCTACTCTTCCAAGGGAAATATGACCGATGATTTCATCGTTTGCCATAACTTTGCAGATATAATCCGAGCTGGTTTCCAGATTCGCAGAGCGTATATACTTAGCAAGCTGCACATGATCAAGCGGGAATTCGAAATGAGCACCGCTCCACTGAACCATTAATTCCGGTGTGCTGATCCAGCTGATGAGCAAATCGAAATCTTTTTCTGTAAAAGGTTCTAATTTTACCATGGTAATCTCCTTTTTATTAATCATCTGATTGTGCTGTTTTTTTATCTATTTTACAGGATTCAGGAAAAATCCTTCTAAAGTATGCTTTAAATATTAGTAATGAGCACATATTAATTTTGAGAACTATAAGGAAGGAGCAAATGAATTGACCAGAAGGGATGAGCAAAATAAAAAACAGGCACAAGGTCCAAAAGAGGAGAGGGAGCTTGTCAATGAGTTTGGAAAATATAAG
Organism: Paenibacillus sp. FSL R5-0490; assembly: GCF_001956215.1. Taxonomy (GTDB): domain Bacteria; phylum Bacillota; class Bacilli; order Bacillales; family Cytobacillaceae; genus Cytobacillus. Next base: position 104,167 of record NZ_MRTQ01000010.1, read on the forward strand.
GGGGATCAGCCGGTTCCGCAGCCTAAGGATTATGATGAGATCGAATACTAAATCAATTAATTCACAATGATCATAAAGGAAAAAAGAGACCCTGCCAAGAGGTCTCTTCAAATATTACTCACGTCCATCATAATCAAAAACACGTTTATCCAAGTAGACATGGAAGAACCATTCACCTGCACCTATCAAAAGAGCCGAGATAAATGCCGCCATTGCCAAGTCGTCTTTCCCTGATGCCATTAATTCGCTTAAAAGCCAGATGACAACAAAGCTTAAACCAATGTCAGATAAGGTTGCAATGGTATTCCTTTTCGTATGCTCTGTTTCATCACCGGACATACGGAATATCATCATATCCCCAATTACATAAGCCCCTAGAGTGAGAATGAAACTAATAATAAGTGTTTCCGTAAAGCTGATATCAAAAATTCCAGTTAAAATAATTCCCAGCACAGCTGTAATCATAACAAATTTAATCAATATCGCTTTAATATGCTCCATGTTGAAATCCTCCCTCTTGATTTTTGTAACTATACCCGAAGGAAGGGGGGATAATCATTAGATTACAAGAAAATTGGAGGTCTGGATATCTGATCCTTGTCGGATAAATCAGGCAATCTGTGTGACTGAGAGGGTCTAAAAGAGAAACAAAAGACTCACATAGAAGAGATGCAGCTATATGATTTTCTAAAGAGGAAATATGGACAGCCAATACCGCAAAGGTTATTTCATCATTTTTATATTCACATACCCAAGTAAAATGACATAGCCCACCAGCAAAATGGGAAAAAGTATCTGGGCATCCGGATGGTTTATGAAACCTCCGGCTATCAGCAAAAGCCCCATTACTAAATTGTATATGCCTATAATCTTTGCCAGTTTATCTTTATCACTGACCCTTTGCTGATTGAACCCCGACAAAAGCCATGTCTGCTTTTTTACTCCGATCAAAAATGCAAGAATTAACAGGACTGCTCCGATAATAATAAAATGCTGATTCATGAAAACTCCTCCTTATCTTCTTTTTATAATGACTGGAACGATATAAAAACCTAAAAATAATGTAATGACTAAATACCAGATTAAAAGTTCAATATTAATCGATATGTTATTTAATATTTGGCTGGAGATGATGAGATAGCTCAGGAGGAGGACAAGGGCCCCAGAGTAGACATATAGAGAGCACTGCAAAATATTGAGGTTCACCCTTTCATCGTACTCCAGTTCTTCCTTGGCCTCCTTTCTTTTAATCCTTAGCCATTTGAAGCCGCCAACGCTTATGGACAATCCGGCGACAAACCCCCATTGAATATTGTCTGTCATAAGTGTAATAGCTAGAAAAGCAAGAAAAGCTCCTAAACAGATAGTCCAGCTGTTTACATTCATTACATTTCCTCCTTTAATGGTTCTCATCAATCCAAAACAGCTCATCTAAAGGTGTTTCCAAGTGTTTGCTGATTAAGAGGCAGACACGTATGGTCGGGTTGTATTTTTGTGCTTCAATCAAATTCATCGTTTGCCGGGTTACGCCAACAAGCTTTGCAAGTTCTCCCTGAGTTAAACGCTCTTTTTCAATGCGTACAAGCTTTACCTTGTTTTTTATAGTGAACTCTTTCAAGTGCCTCACTCATTTCCTTTTCTTACCTTTATTGTAATATATATTTGCAAAAAGTAAAATATATATTACATTTTTTTCGAAAAAAAGCCTCTGCAGGCTTAGAATCTACTTAAGCAAGATCTGATAATTCTTTTACGATATGCTCTATAGCGTATTCCCTATATTATTGATAGCTGCGAAAATCCCCGATGCTTTGGCAACCACCTGATCCTGATCGTTATAAATCAGGCAATCCGTGTGGCTGAGGCTTCTTCCTCTTTTCACAAGGTGAGCATCTGCAACAAGATATTCCCCTGTGGCCCCCTTTAAGAAACTGACCTTCAAATCAGCGGTGACCACGGATTGCATCTGGTTTTCATCCGGCTCGAAAATATTCCCCATTGCTACATCCGCAAGAGTGGAAATGATCCCTCCATGCACCAGTCCGGCGCTGTTAATAAAGAGAGGCTGGATGGGCAAAGTGACTTTCATTTTGCTTTCATTGATTCTTTCGTAATGGAATTTCAGGAATTCATCAAAAGGCTGTTTGATTAGCATTTGCTACACTCCAATTTCTTTTAGTTAAAATGGTTATTCCCGATTTTTTGTGAAATCCCTGCTAATTTGCAGAGAAGAGGCTCCAAAATTATTACATGGTTTCTTAAAATCAAAAAAAGTGATATTATTTTCAATAAATTCAAAAAAAGGCGGGGCTGGAAGATGGCAAAAGTAGAGAATATTAGTTTCGCAGAAAATTTTCCTATTTCATTTAAGGAACTGGAAGAAGAAGCAGAGAAAGTGATGGGGGCTGGCGGATTTGGCTATGTCCAATCAGGAGCCGGCGGGGAAGAAACGCTGAAAAAGAATATCGAATCCTTTGCAAAATACTCAATTGTTCCGAGAATGCTGAGGGATGTTTCATTGCCGGATATAAGTGTGAATTTATTTGGTAAAACGTATCCTTATCCAGTATTCCTTGCGCCGATTGGAATGCAGCGGCTTGAACACAGTGAGGGTGAGCTGGCATCTGCCCGGGCGGCAGCTTCGTTTGGAGTTCCTTTTATTCAGAGCACAGTATCCAGTTATTCCATTGAAGAAATTGCAAAGGCAACAGATTCGAGTCCAAAATGGTTCCAATTATATTGGTCCAATTATGAAGAAGCCTCCTTCAGCATGGTTCGCCGTGCGGAGAAAGCAGGGTATGAGGCAATTGTGTTAACGGTTGATACGGTGATGATGGGATGGAGGGAAGCTGATCTAAGAAACAATTTTTCCCCGTTAAAGATTGGCTATGGAAAAGCAAATTATGAAAGCGATCCAGTCTTTATGGCTTCTCTCCAGGACGGCGATGTCGTACAGGCAATCCTTGATAATATTCATCATCCAACATTAAGCTGGGAGCATATTTCCAGATTAAAAGAGAAAACCAGCCTGCCGATTTTATTAAAGGGCATTCTCCACCCTGAAGATGCCAGGCTGGCCGTTGAAAGAGGGATAGACGGAATCATTGTCTCTAATCATGGCGGCAGACAGCTTGATGGAGTGATTGCGGCGATTGATGCGCTTGAACCGATCGCGAAGGAAGTTAAAGGAAGGATTCCAGTATTGTTTGACAGCGGCATTCGACGAGGTTCAGATGTGGTTAAAGCTCTGGCACTTGGAGCTGACGCCGTTTGTCTGGGACGGCCGTATGTGTACGGCTTGGCCATTGGCGGGGAGGATGGAGTTGAAAAAGTGCTTGCCAACTTTATAGAAGAAACAAAAGTGTCGCTTTCTCTGGCAGGGGTGGGGAGCTTAAAGGATATTGCTGGTCTGCAGTTAATTCGATAAAGCATTCTAACAAAAGCTTGGCATGTTGACAGTTAAGACTGTGTTTATTACTATACCTATAGGGGTACATGATTAATATGCCAATACTAAAGGAGATGCAGTCATGTTCGATTACACAGCTGAAACCGAAAAATCAATTGAAGAAGCGATATCCTCACTGGAAGGAAGTCTGAAGGACGAAAAGTTTGGAGTTCTATGGCAGTTTAATGTTCAGGAGAAGCTGCAGGAAAAAGGCCTGGAATATAACGAGGCATTCCATGTGTTAGAGGTTTGTAATCCGAATGAAGCACATCGCGTTTTAACACAGAATAAAATGGCCGGCTACTTCCTGCCTTGTAAAATTGTCGTTTATGAAGACAAGGGCAAAACGAAAATTGGGATGCCTAAGCCGACAAGTATGATTGAGCTAATCAATGACGAATCTGTTCAAAGCTTCGCAGCAGAAATTGAAGAGCGCTTAATCCAGTGCATCAGGAAAAGTATATAAGTTAAAAGTTTGATGACAGTGCCGGAATAATTTGTTAAGCTTGAAACAGCTTATCAAATTAAATATCTATGTAACTACTAGGGGTGCCCCGAATGTGCGGGCTGAGAGGAAAGCGCTTATAGCTTTCCGACTCTTATGGACCTGATCTGGTTAATGCCAGCGGAGGGAAGTAGGATTTGACAATCTGTCGATTCATATACTTAAACCAAGCCGGGTCCTTTGTGGGGATCCGGCCTTTTTGTATACATACTTCTCATCCTGATAAGCAATCAGGCTGCCCTTTTAGAAAGGAGGTTTAGATGAAAAGAACCCGATTGTTAACTACTATGGCTTTATTTACGGCGATTGGGACACTGGGATCCCATTTGCTCTGGTTCCCGGCAGGTATAGCCAAAGCCTATCCGGTCCAGCATGCGGTGAATGTATTGGCCGCGGTGACGCTTGGCCCCTTGCCTGCAGCAGGCGTCGCTTTTATGATTGCTTTGCTTCGTAATCTGCTTGGATTCGGGACGCTGCTTGCGTTTCCAGGCGGCATGATCGGTGCGTTTTTGGCTGGTGTCCTTTATTTGAAATTCGGCCGGAAAATATGGGCTGTAGTGGGAGAGGTGGTGGGCACCGGCATAATCGGTGCATTGTTTACCGTTCCATACGCAAAGTTTCTCATGGGCAGTGCAGCTGGTGCATTCTTCTTTGTGCCGCCGTTTCTGGTCAGCAGCATTGCCGGTGCGTCGATAGGCTGGATAGTATTAGCGAAGGTTAAAGAGAAGAATTTGGTTCAGAATATGTGATGATTTTGGGCTGGTAAAGCTAGTTGAGTAAGCAGGTAAGCGAGTGCAGCATAGCAACCTGACTTTATGAGCATTTTCAAGAGTTATGGGCAAAATTCAAAATTTATGAGCGAAAACATCAAGTTAGACAATCGATAAAAAATAATTAATAATGTGAGAAAACTGCTAGGGGCGCTACGGCTGAGATAAGGAGCTTTTCCTTTGTCCCTTGGAACCTGATCTGGATAATGCCAGCGCAGGGAAGCAGTGAGGACCTCAATATAAATCCTCATGCTTTTTCCCCGGCAGCTTCTGTATTTAATTAAGGAGGCTATTTTTTATGACTTTTTCAGAGATACTGCGCAAGGAAAATGAAGATTTGTTTCAGCTGATATTTGAACATCCATTTGTCCAGGGTATCGGGAGAGGGGATGTGCCGAAAGAGGCACTGGCTCATTACATTAAAGCGGACTTTGAGTATTTGAATGCGTTCATGCATATTTATGGGATTGCCATTTCAAAGTCTGCAGAGCGTAAGGATATTGCTTATTTTAATCAGCAAATAGAATTCGTATTGAACAGCGAAGTACATCCCCACCATAATTTTTGCCAGCAGATTGGCGTGGATTACGAAGCATTGCAGGGTTATCCGCTCCCGCCAACAGCTGATCATTATGTTAAGCACATGATGTATCATGCCCACACAGGCGGCATGGGTGAAATCCTTTCTGCATTATTGCCTTGTCCATGGACTTATTGGGAGATTGGGCTTGAGCTCATGAAGCAATATGAGCCAGATGAGAACCATCCGTTTTATCCGTGGATCTCTTTTTATGCAAATTTAAGGGTCGAAGCTGTGACCATGAATATGAGAAACCGTTTGGATGAGCTTGCTGATGCGGCATCACCGGAAGAAAGGCAGCGAATGAAGGACGCTTTCCGAAAAAGCTGCCAGCTGGAGCTTGGCTTCTGGGAGATGGCTTATACCTGCGAAGAGTGGCCGGCGGGCAGTCCGGCGGCAGTAAGATAAGAAAAACGCCTGCATCTGCTTTATGGCAGCGCAGGCGTTTTTTCAAAATCCCATCTGTAATGAGCGGTAATGGGAGTCTTAAAAGAAGATAGTTTTACTTCTGCTGCAAATGGTGTGGAGTTATGTATCACGTATGGAATGCCATCCTTCGTCCGCTTGTCAGATATGATTGCCGCATGGTCGAATTTAGGGGAAAGAAAAACCACGATGTCACCCGGCTGCCATTGCTTAAGGTTCTTAACATCTCCTGGAATCAGTTCTGTTGTTAATGACATTGCGAACCGGCTAAAAAAGATATTCTGGTTTGGCACCCTTCTGAAATCAATGTTCGGGTCAGGCTTGCCCTGGACTCTTGAATACAAGTCCGTATTCCCGGCGATATCCTGATCAATAAGATCCTTTATGATTACATCAGCTCCTTGGAATCCTCTCCATATCACGTCTGTACAGACACCTTCGCCATCGGGCGGATAGCCTCCCGCATAGTAGGCACTTTTATATGGCGTGCGCTGTTCCACTTCTTTTCTGGCTGTCTGGACCATATCAAGCGGATCAGCAATGCCGTTTTGATTTGAATCGGCCTGTGAGTAATCAGAGGGCACCTCCAGTTTCTTTGCAATTGGATTTCCAAAATGAATGCCGATGGAATCCAGAATAATTCCGCTCCGGAAAAAAAGAATGAATAATAACATTACTCCAATTATTGATGTAAATACCTTTTTAAACATAAAGTACACCTCACCTATTTTACTGAATAGACGGCATTATTTCCCAATAAGTTACATGAAGGTATGATAAGATTGTTATAACAATTCATAAGAGAGGGGATATAATGGTTCATAAAATAGGGGTATCAGGAAGCGTCATTTTGTCAGACAGCAAGCTGTTTCATAAACTTTTTAAAAGTTATTTGCCGCATATTGAGATAGGGGAATTTCAAGATGAGGAATCCTTTCAATGCTTTATTGAATTGCTGGGCAAAACAAACAAAAGCTTTGGTCTTCATTCGCCTCTTTTCCGGGGACAAAGCAAATACGATCTTCTGGAAAAGGTCAGTATGAATCCAGAGGAAGCCTGGATCCAGTTAGAGGCGGAAGTGGAAAGGATGTCCCGGCTTGGTGCTGAATACATATTGGTGCACTTTCCTTACTTTAAAAAGGAAACAAGTGGGAATCCGGCAGAGATCATTGAGGAGGGACTCAAGAAACTCAGTGCTCTTCAGAGAAAATATGGGATTATGATTGTGTGTGAACCTAAAGTGGGATTCAAGCAATCGCCAGCAGGAATTCAATATCTTGACCATTTTCCTGTAGAGACATGGAGGAAATACGGACTTGGCCTTTGTGTTGATATCGGGGATTATATATTAGCCGCAGGGGAGAAGGCCATAAATTATATAGAAAAATGGTCCGGGTTTGTAAGAGTTGTTCATTTACATAACATTGAATACCAGGGCGATAAATATATTTGGGTGCCTGTGCATCCATCTCATGAGAATGATGGGCATCATAAAATTAAGAAGCTGATGGATTTTTTAGCAACGGAATGTGAGGGTGTATTTTTTGTCATGGAGTACACACCACACACAAACCCTTCGGAAAAAATGGCAGAAGAAGGAGTTGAATGGGCAATAGAAGTCATTGAGGCCGGGTCTGTCAGGTAGGGGAGCAGGCCTCCCCACATTCCTTCTGCGCAACTTTATATAGGGAGTATGGGAAATGCCTTGTTTGTATGCTGTATATATGTGAAATTAATCACAATATAAAGGGAGGGAATTTATATCAATGCTGGGATCAAAAATAAAAACGGCCCTGCAGGCTTCCATTCTTTTTACCTTTGGATTTTGGCTTCTCTTTTTCTTTTCTGAGGGGGAACTGTTTTCTTTTTTCCTGATCGTGGTTTTTTTGTACTGTTTATTCGGAAATGTTATATACGGCATTCCGGTTTCACTGCTTTCTGAGTTTCTAACCAGAAATCTGGCAGTATGGCGATTCCCGGCATCTGCATTTATACATACCTTTTTAGCTGCTGTGACTTATTTTATTGTGGAAGGGTTTGCTTATTATGCAGTAATTGCTGCGGTTCTTTTCTTTTTGGTTGACGAGTGGCGAAAGTGGGACCGTGAGATGCCAGGAGGCAGGAGAATTACCATAAATACAGCCGGGTTTCTCATCGCCTGTCTGCTCCCGGCAGGGTTCTTTTGGATGCTCCAGCAGGCAGATCTGGAAGAGAAAACGCATGACCTTTATCTAATTCCAAAAGGGTATACTGGTCAGGTGAGAATTGTTCATGAGATAGAGATTGCTCCTGCGCCTGAGACAGAAGGGGAGTATGATGTATTTCGGGTGAATGACAGGGGATATGCCATTACCTCTTTACCGCAGAGTGAAGGGTATATTGAAGACTTGTACTATTATGTGGATGACAAGGGAAAGCGTGAACCTATACCGGACAGCTGTATTTCACATGGCGGAGCAGGCGGTGTACAGGGAGACGGATATGATTATTCGTATACCTATTTTTCGGTTGGCTGTGAGGAAGACATAGCTGATCAGGGCGATGGCCCAGGTATTGAGGATATTCTTTATGAAGAAGGATTAATCAATCAAACGTTTGATTGAAAATGTAAGACAGCCTGGAGATTCCAGGCTGTTTATATATTTTAATGACCTGAAATTTTACTTGATAGTTGGAACGGCTCTCAAGGAATGAACAGTGTCCGGCGTTTTTCTGCCGGTGCTTTTAATTGAAATGAAGATGGCATAGTCCAAAGGGCAAGTGACTTTTTCCAGATAAGAATCAATGTGTTTTCTTAGACTAATTATAGCTTCTTCGTTTTTAAGCTGTTCAGTAATTTGTTTGTCGGAAATGACCGTCACCAGATGTTTCTCAAGCAAATAGTCCAAATTGATTTCCTCTTGTCCTGGAAGTGAGGTATGGACCAGAATAGGAAGCTTCTTTTGCAGCGCTTCACTAATTGTCACTCCGCCTGGTTTGGTCAAAATAGCATCCGCTTTATTATAAAGCCGGTTCATTTCGTAGGGGTCTTCAATATATCCAATTGGCTCGATCTGCTTTGAATCAAGTGCATTGAGTGAGCTATATAATTCGTCATTATTTCCGCACAGGATCAGAAATCGAATATGAGGAACCTTTTGTATAGATTCTATAAAATCACAGTTTACTAAGCCGCTGTTTCCTCCTGCAACCAGGATATGGCGTATCCGGTTATCTTTCTTAAATGGAACCGGGAGGTGATAGGCAGAATGAACCGGAATGCCCGTAACAAAAATTTGATCATCCGGAATATGGTGTTTATTAATAAGCTTTTCCTTCGCCTCAGTATGAGGAACGAAATGAAAGTCTATTCCGCGTTTTCCCCAAATATCATTTATAAAAAAATCCGTGTAAACATTCACCGCAGTAATGTCCCGGTATCGTCCCTTTTGCTTGAGTGAACTGATGATCCCGGATGGAAAAGAATGAGTGCAAAATATTAAATCAGGATTTTCTTCATCAAGGAACTTCTGCATTTTTCTTTCAAAATAATAGGATAGAACCTGTAAATCAGGCTGCAATTTAAAAGGATGCTGTTTATACATAATCGTGTAATATAAGGCTCTGTAAAGGAAAGGAGCACCCAGGAATCCTTTTAAGTATATACCTGAGACCAGCTTTTCAAGCTTATCACTGCAATAGGAAAGAAAGTCGACTATTTTGATTTCCGCATCAGGATATTGGCTTTGAATATGGTCCTGAAGTGTGTTGGCAACTTTTGAATGCCCCGTGGGGAATTGAAATAAAGGGAGCAGGAGAACTTTCATGATACCCTCCTTTCTGTCAGTTGGATTTAGTTTTCGTATTTTTAACTAGCATGTAAATTATAAATAAAACTAATAATACAACCCCTAGATATGGAACATACTCAGGATTTATATCTAAGAAACTTCCTGCAAAGTATCCTGCTGCGATGACTGGGAGCACCCAGCATAAGGATCCTGCCGCAGAATATAGAAGATACTGATGAAAAGGAACTTTTGAAATGCCGGCAAAGTACGGGCTGATCTGACGTATTCCCGGCATATAAAAACCCGCAAAAATCATAAAGCGATGATTTTCCATGTACTTTTTCTGTGCGGTATTCCATCTCTTTTCCGTGATGCCAATATACCTGCCATATTTTCTGAGAAAGGGCGTCCCTGCTTTTTTACCGATCCAATAGGCTGAAAGCATTCCGAGCAGCACACCTGCTTCAGCGCACACAGCAGATACGGCAAAGCTTAATTTGTGATTTCCAATTAACACGCCAATCAGGAACAATAGCGATTCTTCCGGAGCTGGAATGCCGACAATCCCGAAAAATAAAAAGAGAAAGATGATCCAGTACCCGTATGACGAAATAAATTCAATAATGGTTTCAGTACTCATGTGCGATGCCCCTGATATTCTTCTTTTAAAGAAATAAATTGGATCCCTTTCAGTGCTGCCTGCTGCAAATACTCGTCCAGATGGCTAATCATATGTTCAGGTGCACTGGAGTCGGCCCCAAGAGTTTCACCGCTGTCGTGGAGAAGAAAAATACGGCCAGGCACGGTTTCTTTTGCAAGCGACTCGGAAAGGGTGTTCCTGATATGCTTGATCTTCCAATCTTTGAAAATCCCCGACCACATAATAATCTTATAATTCCTTGCTGTCCAAAGGGTAAATAAATTGAAGTGGCCCCATGGCGGACGGTAGAAATAGACTTCTTCATTAATTGTTTCTTCAATAATTTGTTTTGTTTGCTCCAGTTGTTTTTTTAATAATCCCGGTGAAAGGATCCAGCTTGAGATATGCCGGTAATGATGGATTCCAATTGTATGCCCTTCTGCCTGCATTCTTTTAAGCAGCAATGGATGCTTGGCTGCTTTTTCCCCGACAACAAAAAAGGCTGCCTTTGCTTCATGTTTTTTTAAGATATCCAGGAGCCTCCCGGTATACTGGGGATCTGGACCATCATCAAAGGTTAATGCAATGGAATTTGGCTGCGTTATATCTTTTACAATTCCCCATTTCAGCGAACGTATGAGTAAAGTGGGCAGAACTGCGTAACTAATAAATATAATCAATGCGGCGGTAAAAAAATAAATCATGCAAACTAGATCCTTTCCGGCGGTTGAATTATTTATTTTCATTCCCTTTTAATAGTGAGGGTAACCTTAATGTTCAGAGTGAATGCAAGGAAATTATTCTATTCAGGATTTAAGGTGAGATGGTTTTATCATATAAAAAATTTGAAGGAAGTCAATGGAGAGGATGGATATGAAAGAGGAAAACCAGCCCAATTCAATCAAACGTTTGATTGAAAAAACAACCAGGCTGAATGCTTCAGCCTGTCTTGTTCGGAATTTATTTTAAATCCATTGGCAATGTGTTATGAAGATTTGGAGGTGCCGGCTTAAGCATTGGCTTGTCACCTTCCGGCTTTGGATTGCTTACATATTTGTATTCTCCCTGGCCATCAAGAGCAGGGCCCTGTGCCCATCTGCCAGTGCTGCTTTCTTCGCCTGCTGACAGGTTGTAGAGTGTGTAGGCGACATCTGTGCGCTCATTTTCACGAGGGAAGGTGCTCGGGACAAGCAGGCCTTCTTTTTCTTCAAGCTCTGCAATCGCAGCAGCCCATTGGTTTTGGTGGTAGGCGTCTCTTGCAATCAGGACGGAAAGCAGATCTTTAATGCCCTTATCATCAGTCATTTCATAGAGACGGGCAGCCTGCAGGCGGCCCTGCGATTCTGCATTTAAGTTTGAACGGAAGTCTGCTAATAAGTTTCCGCTGGCTGTAATATAAGTCCCCATCCAAGGGTTCCCAACACTGTCAGCCGGTCGTGCGCCAAGTCCGGAGACAATGGCATGCTGAGGATTCATTCCTCCCATGATCGCTCCTACCACTGGATCCTTCGCTGCTTCTTCCTGCTGATTAACTGGGGCATCGTCCATCAGTCTGGCAACCATTGTAGCGAGCATTTCCACATGTCCAATTTCCTCAGTTCCAATATCGAGGAGAAGATCACGATATTTTTCATTTCCGCGAGTGGCCCAGCCCTGAAACATGTACTGCATGGCGACAGTCATTTCACCATATTGGCCGCCAATCAATTCCTGAAGCTTTTTGGCAAAAATGGGATCCGGACGTTCCGGCTTCGCTTCAAATTGCAATTCCTTTACATGAAAAAACATCTAAATTCCTCCAATTCTATTAAACTGTTAAATGAAAAGACTCTATATATTTGCCCAAGAATTCCAGAAAAAAACATAAAAAATAAAAAAAATGACGTGCAGGCCGGCACGTCATTTCTTTAATAATAGATACATAAAATATGGAGCTCCGATAATCGCAACCATAATTCCGGCTGGCAGGCCGTCCGGATCAGCCAGGTTCCGGCCGAGCGTGTCGGCGAATAGGAGCAGCCAGCCGCCTAAAAGAATGGAGATCGGAAGGAAAAGCTGATTCCGCGGCCCGACAAGTGCTTTAGCCATATGCGGTGCAATTAATCCAATAAAGGCAATTCCGCCGGTTACAGACACAGCCGAAGCCGCCAGTGCAACGGCTGTAAGCAGAAGGGTAATCCGCTCTTTTTCAATGGATACTCCAATGCCGATGGCGACAGGCTCACTTAAGCTTAATAGATTCAAACGATTTGCTTTATATAATGTGAATGGAATAAGCACAAGCAGCCAGGGGAGTAGTGCCCAGATGAAAGGCCAATCTGTTCCCCAGATATTCCCTGACAGCCATTTTGCTATGAAATCGACTTTTTCTCTTTCAGCTGAGGAAATCAGGACAATCATCACACCGGATAGCGCCATGGAGAACCCGACTCCGACGAGCACCATTTTTACAGGCGAAAGCCCCTCGTCTTTTTTATAAGAAAAAGCATAGATGAGAATAGCAGTAAGCAAAGCACCGAAAAATGCGCATAATGGCAGCATGTAGACGAAAGTACCTGCTTCAATCGGGATGAACAGAAAGAAAACGGCGACCGCAACCCCTGCACCGGAATTTATGCCGATGATGCCTGGGTCCGCCAGGTCATTGCGTGTGATTCCCTGTAAAATCGCACCCGATAACGCCAGTGCCATGCCGGCTAACACTGTGATAAACACTCTCGGCAGCCGTATGGAAAATAACACAAACTCCTCTTTAAAAGTTCCCTGTCCCAGGATGGTCGGGATTAACCGGTCATAGGAAAGGGAGGCATAGCCTAATCCCATTCCAATAACAATGGTAACAATAATAAGTACTGATAAAAAGGCCATTAAAATTCGCTGTTTTTTTACTAACTCCGGCTGAATCATGAGAACGCCTTACCCCCTTTATGAACAATGAACAGGAAGAAAGGCAGCCCCATTACGGCAATGATGGCCGCCACAGGAGTTTCGTAAGGAGCATTGATGGTTCTCCCGAGTGTATCGGCAAGAAGCATGAATGACGCTCCTGTGAGAGCTGACATGGGAAGAATAAAACGATAATCGGTACCGACTATAGCACGGACGATATGAGGCACCATCAATCCGATAAATGCCATATTGCCGACCAGTGCAACAGCTGCCCCTGCAAGCAGGGTGACTAAGATAAACAGGATGAATTTAATTTGAGTTGTATTTTGTCCCAATCCTACAGCCACTTCTTCGTTTAAGCTTAGTATCGTAAGCTGCCTGGAAAGAAAAAGGGAAACAAGTATGCCTGCTGATATAACCGGTACAATCATTTGCAGCTGGGTCCAGGATGTGCCGACGAGCCCGCCTGCTGTCCACAAGCTGACATCTTTTGAAATCTTAAAAAAGATGCCGGTGCCTTCAGCTATTGCAAAAAGGAAGGCAGAAACGGCGGCTCCGGCTAAAACGATTCGAATCGGAGAAAAGCCTCCTTTTTTCATGGCGCCAATGCCGAAAACCATCCCTGCACCGATAGCCGCACCGATGAAACAGGCGAACAGAATTCCAATGTAATTTGCTGAAGGGATAAGAACAAGAGTTATGGCAAGCGCAGCATTTGCTCCGGCCGTTAATCCGAGCAGGCCTGGATCAGCAAGAGGGTTTCTTGTCATTCCCTGCATGATGGCGCCAGAGATGCTAAGAGCTGCTCCGACAAAAATGGCCGCAATTTCACGGGGCAGACGGATTTCACGAATGATGGAGATTTTTTCTCCGGAAGCATTGGAGGTTAGTGCAAGCCAAACATCTCTGACCGTAACATCGGCTGCCCCGAACACACAGGCAGCCACAAACATGCCGGCAAAAATGATGAGGCCTGCCGCAAGTTTATATATAAATGGAATGAAGGGTTGAGTATCTTTAGTCATTGTACTTCCATCTTTCTTCGGGTTTGTTTTTGCCATTCGGGAACTGTGTTTTTAAATAGGAAAGAGGAATTCCTAAAAATTAAGAATCCCTCCTGCAGTATTAGTTGCCTAAAAATGATTCTTTAAAGAACTCCAACTGTGCATCAAGTGTGATTGGATCACTGAAGGAAGCGCCATTGCCTTCCATTTCAAAGACACGATTATTTTTCACAGCAGGGATATTTTTGTACGTATCGGTTTCCTGGAATGAATGATCTGCATCAGAGTATTTGCTTATCACCATATAATCTCCTGCATACTCCGGAAGCACTTCAGCTGAAATGGCATAGTAGCCATCTTTTAAGGCCATTTCCTTAACCTTTTCAGGCATTTTTAAGTCCATTGCCTGATACAGGATTTCAGTTCCGCGTGCCCAGTTATCGCCAAAAACATAAAGCTGTTTGTCGAAGATTTCAAATACTGAAACGGTTGCATCTTCGCCAATTTTTGCGCGGATGTCTTCCCCGGCCGCTTCAGCACGCTGTTTGAAATCAGCTACCCATTTCTTTGCTTCTTCCTCTTTATTAAGAAGCTTTCCGATTTCCTCATGCTGAGAAAGATAATCTAATTTACCCCATGTATACGTTACAGTTGGTGCAATTTCCTTAAGTTTATCGTAGTTTTTAACAGTAGATAAGGCAATAATCAAGTCTGGTTCCAGTTCAATAATTTTTTCAAGGTTATCTTCAGATACTTCTTCAGCATCCTTCAATTGTTCTTCAAAACGAGGATTGTTTTTGGACCAGGTATCCACTCCGACGATATTTACGCCTAATTGCATAACATTTCCTGTAAAGCCTGAAAGGAGGACAACTCTCTTAGGGTCAGCAGGTACCTCAACCGGTCCTGTTTCAGATTCATATGTGATTGTACCTGACTTTTTATCTTCCTTTGGTTCAGACGAGCTCGTATCTTTTTCTTCTGTATTGCCGCAGGCGCTAATTAGCAGAAGCAGCAAGATCGTAAATGGGATCAATAGTTTCTTCATGTTGATTTTCTCCTTTTAGTAAATTATAAGTTATACACATTGGTTTATTTGTGCGGGGATCGCGTCCAATGACTGCATCAATATTGAACACTTTCCTTAAAACATCCTGTGTAATGACTTCTTCATAGCTTCCTGATTTAACAATCTCACCATCTTTTAATGCGACGATATGGTCGGCAAAACGGGCTGCCTGGTTTAAATCATGGAGGACCATTACAATGGTACGCTCCTGTTCCTCATTCAGCTTTTGAAGAAGTTCGAGAACTTCAAGTTGGTGTGCCATATCTAAATAGGTGGTTGGTTCATCAAGGAAAATGATGTCTGTTTCCTGTGCAAGTGCCATGGCGATCCACACTCTCTGGCGCTGGCCGCCTGACAGAGCATCTACAGGCCGAAATTTAAATTCTTTGGTTCCTGTCACTTCGAGAGCCCAGTCAATGACTTCATAATCCTTTTTCGTCAATCTTCCGAATCCTTTTTGATATGGAAAGCGGCCGTATGAGACGAGCTCGCCTACTGTTAAACCGCTTGCACTTTCAGGTGTTTGAGGCAGGATCGCCATCTTCCTGGCAAGGATTTTCGTATTTTCCTTTGAAATGTTTTCCCCATCTAAGATGACAGTGCCTGATTGATGGGAAATGATTCGGGTAATGGCTTTTAGAAGGGTTGATTTCCCACAGCCATTTGGACCAATGATGGTTGTGATTTTCTTATCGGGAATCTGGACGCTGAGATCCTTTACAATTAGCCGTTCGCTATACCCAATGTTCAAGCCATCTGTATATAGACGGACCATTATGTAACCTCCGTTTATGTGAAAATTTTATTTTAATTAGTGATAATGATTATCAGTGTCGGTTCCTTTTTACTATAAGTCTAGTTAAGTTATAAGTCAACAGTATTTAAAGGAAAAGCACAAAGGGAAATTTTCATTGTCAAAGAAGAAGAAAGGACGTATAGTTGAAGTGAGAATGATAATCAATAATAATTGGTTATAGGAGTGAACGGATATGAAGCAGATGGACATTTTTGATGTAACGGTTATAGGAGGAGGTCCGGCGGGGCTATACTCTGCCTTTTACAGCGGTTTAAGGGAAATGAAAACGAAACTGATTGAATTTCAGCCGAAGCTGGGCGGAAAGATCCATGTGTACCCCGAAAAAATGATTTGGGATGTCGGCGGGTTAACTCCAACTCCTGGAGCAAAGCTGATTGAACAGCTGGTCGAGCAGGGGCTGACCTTTAATCCGACGGTTGTCCTAAATGAAAAGGTGGAATCCATCAGTAAAAATGAAGATGGAGTTTTTGTTTTAAAAGGGTCTTCAGGAGAAGAGCATTACTCAAAAACAGTGATTGTGGCAGTTGGCAGCGGTATTCTAAAGCCGCAAAAGCTGCAAATTGAAGGCGCAGAGCGCTTTGAGGTCTCCAATCTGAACTATACTGTTAAGTCACTTGCACACTTTAAGGATAAAACAGTTATTGTTTCAGGAGGAGGGAATTCGGCAGTGGATTGGGCCAATGAATTAGAGCCCGTTGCCGGGCAGGTATACATCACTTGCAGAAGAGATGCCCTAACTGGTCATGAAGCTCAGGTTTCACAGCTGATGAATAGTTCGGTTATCTGCATTAACCATACCTCCATCACCAAATTAATTGCCGGCGGAAATCACGAGGAAATTGAACAGGTGGAATTGACCAATAATGAATCGGGCGAGGTTTCATATCTTGCCATCGATGAAGTGGTGATTAACCATGGATATGAGCAGGATACGGAACTCTTGAAAAATAGCAATTTGCATATTAATATGCTGGAAGATTTCTATATTGCCGGTAATGCAAACAGCGAGACGTCAGTTGAAGGGCTATATGCTGCCGGGGATATTCTTAAGCATGATGGCAAGCTTCACTTGATTGCGGGAGCCTTCCAGGATGCTGCGAATGCAGTCAATAAAGCGAAGCAGTACATTGAACCTGATGCAGCCGGGGCAGCGATGGTTTCATCACATAATGATGTTTTTAAAAAGAGGAACCGGGAATTGGTGAAGCAACTGGTTCGCTAGGGGCATAAGCGCACATAAAATAAGGCTATCCGCACATAAACTATAAAAACACCAGGCAATAAGGCAAAATAGCAGTAAAAAAAAGGCCCACACGATGTGAGCCGTTTTTTTTTACGTACTGATCTTTTCTTTTATCTGTACTTCGGTCCGAATCTGTTTGGATTTAACAAAGAAAGCAGCCGTCATGACTAAGGATAGTATACCGAAGATCACGACCATTACCTGAAGTCCAACGGCATCCAGCAGGAATCCTGTCAGCAGGAGCACAATTTGGAAAATAACACGATCAAGCATGTTTCGGAAGGAGAAGAATCTTCCGTGGAATTCCTTTGGCACCCTTGTTTGAAAAATGGTGGCTGCAGTTGGGAAGAAGCAGCCAACGGCAAATCCGAATACAAAGAAGGCCGCAATGGATAGAACGGGCACATCCGCAAAGTACAGAAGCAGCTGTGAGACGCCAATGACAAATGAGAAGAAAAATAAAATAGCATATGGCGAACGCTTTTGGCTGATTTGCTTGACGATAAATGCGCCGAGCATGAAGCCAATTCCTTCTGCAGTATAAATTAACCCTTTAATGGATGAGCTGTCCTGAAGCTCGCTGATGTTGATGACCATCAGATTGAACCCCCCAAGAAACAGCAGCGGGACCAGGGTTAAGATCAGTGTCATGAATACAATGGGGAGGCCTTTAATAATCGGGAAAACCTCCTTGAATCCTCCACTGTTTTTCGCAGATTCTTTTCCAGGGCCTTGCTTTTCCCCTTTTTCTTCGAAGTCCATAAACCAGGTTAAACCGAATAGAGCCAGATAAGCGACCAGCGACCCGATATAAAGCATGGATAATGGCAGAATGACTAACAGAACACCAGCCAGTGCTGTACCTAATATCCTCGAAAGAGTGGACACATTCATGTGCACACCATTCAGCTGAAGCAAATCTTTCTCGGCAACTACAAGAGGGATGGCTGCCTGCAGTGCAGGAAAGTAAAAGGCCGCTGACAATTGAATCATAACCAGGAACAGAACCATCCACCACACAGATCCCGTTTGAATAGCAATCAGCATGAAAATAACACTGATGGCCCTGACAAATCCTGCTCCGAGCATTACCGTCTTTTTATTCAGCTGGTCTGTAATTTTGCCGGCAAAGGGGCCGACTGCAATTCCTGCGAGCAAACCGGATGCAAGAATAAGTGATTTAAGGAAATCAGAAGGAACCTTTTCCTGCATAAACTCCAGGTTTCCTATAATGCCAAGCCAAAGGCCCAGACCTGCTATAAATTCACCGGTTAAAAGAATCCACACATTTTTATTTTTCCACATATAACGGCCTCACAATTAGTAAAATTTCGATAATCTAAAGATACTATAAACTTACAAAATAATGAATCTATTTTTTAAAACAGTTGAAAATGAAAATCGTTATCAATTATAATAACAAAAAAGAACTGAGGAGGAAATAGGCATGTTTATTCAATTAAAGACAATTATGGTTAAAGAGGGCCATGGGGATAAAATGGTGGACCGCTTTGCAGGAGAAGGAATCATCGAAGAGCAGCCCGGATTTCTTGATTTGAATGTATTAAAGAAAAAACAGCGCAGCGGAGAGGAAGAAATCATTGTTATGATCCGCTGGGAATCTGAAGAAGCATGGAAGGCTTGGGAAACAAGCGATGTACATCTTGCTGGCCATCGTGCGAATCGCGGGAAGCCAAAGCCTGAATTTATTATTGAAAGCCGCCAGGATGTATATCATGTGCTGGGGCAAAAGCAATACAGAGAGCCTGCAGAAGTCAAATAAAGCTGAAATGCCCATTCATTAAGGGGAATGGGCATTTTTACTGAATTTATACCTTCATCCCGGAACCTTTTCGGGTCAGCAGCATGAAGATCAGGTAGGGTGCACCGATAACCGAGATGACAATCCCGACAGGAATATCAGCTGGTGCCAAAAGGTTTTTGCCAATCATGTCTGCCATGAGCACCAGTGCTGACCCGATCAGTGCAGACAATGGCAGGCTGCTGAAGTAATTGGGTCCGCACAGCCGCCGTGCCAGATGGGGAGCGAGCAGGCCGATAAAAGCAATTCCGCCGCCGACAGCCACACATGCTCCTGCAAGGGCAGCAGAAAGGCAAAGAAGCAAGCGGCGTTCAGACTCCACTTTTAAGCCAAGGGCAACCGGAACTTCCTGCTTAAACTGAAGAAGATTCATGGTCCTTGCTTTATAAAAGGCAGCCGGTATTAGAATCACAATCCATGGCAGCAACGCCCATACATAAGGCCACCCGGTTCCCCAAATGCTTCCTGTCAGCCAAATGGCCGCCTGCTGAAAATCCTTTGGATCCATTTTCAGCTGCAGAATCATCAGAAGAGCACCGCAGAGAGCATTAAAACCGAGACCGACAAGGAGAAGGCGTTCCGGGTCTATACCGCCTTTCCAAGAGAACCGGTAAATCAGAGCTGCAATGGCAAGAGCGCCGATAAAAGCGAAAACGGGCAGAAAAAAAGGTTCAGAGAGCAGGCTTCCTTTTTCCTGCCCGAAAAGATAGATTGAAAAAACGACAGCCAGTCCAGCGCCGGCATTGATTCCGAGAATGCCCGGGTCAGCGAGGGAGTTCCTGGAAAGTCCCTGAAGAATGCTGCCTGATAGAGCAAGGCCGGCACCAATCAGCATGGCAATGACCATTCTCGGCAATCTCAGCTGAAATAAAACCAGTTCCTGCCTCGGGGTGCCGCTGCCGGCTAACGTGTTCAGTATTTCAGAAAAACGGATGGGCATCACGCCAGTCGACAGGCTCAATACAAAGGTTGCCATGATTATAAAGACAAAGGCTGCCAGCCAGGTTTTGGACTGTCTTAAAGCAAGCTTCCAATCCATTACATATAACCCCCTTTTCTACGGGATAAATATAGGAAAAACGGAACGCCAATCAAGGCGGTCACTGCGCTGACAGGTGTCTCGAATGGAGGATTGATCATCCGTGCGCCGATATCGGCGAGTACGAGGAGAAAGGCACCGGCAATGGCACTTAACGGGATAAGCCATCTGTAATCAGATCCGATGAGCATCCGGACTATATGGGGAACGACAAGGCCAATAAAGCCAATCGCACCTGCAATGGAAACGGCTGCGCCGGATAATAGAATAACGGCTATGAGCCCGATCCACCTGACTTTCTGCTGGGATTGGCCGAGGCCCGCAGCCACTTCTTCCCCTAAAGCCAATATAGTCAGAGAGCGGCTGATCCAAATGGACAGCAGCAGCCCTATGATAACAGCGGGAAGCAGTATAAAAACATGCTGCCATTTGGTTCCGGATAGTCCTCCCGCAAACCAGAAGCTCAAGTCCTGTGCCACCTGGAAATACAGGGCAATGCCAGTGGATAGAGCGCTGAATAATGTGCTTAACGCAGCACCGGCAAGCGTCAAGGTTACAGGAGATATCCGCTCTTTTGAAATCATGGAAAAAGAGAGGACTAGCATAGCGCCAACAGCAGAGCCTGCAAATGACCAGACCAGAAGAATCCAGTAGGATCCGCTCGAAACAAATGCTAGCGAAATAGCGATTGCCAGCCCTGCTCCATGGGTGATGCCGATGATTGAAGGATCGGCAAGCGGGTTGCGTGTGATTCCCTGCATAATAGTTCCTGCCACCGCAAGTGCTGCCCCAATTAGGGCAGCAGCCAATGCCCGCGGGATTCGCACTTCCCTGATCAGCTGGTGTTCAATTTGGCCGGCTTGAAAAGAGACAAAAGAGTCCCAAACGACAGAAGGGGAGATCCATATGGCTCCAAGTCCGATTGAAGCGAGCAGGCCAAAGAAAACAAATACTAAGCCAATTAGGCCCCATTTAATAGATTTTAAGTGAACGGGCTGCAGGGATTCGGTTATATCAGCAGCAGTTCTGGCCATGATGATCAGTCCTTTTCTATGTTTTTTTTAAGTGAAAATGAGAATCGTTATCGTCTGAGAAGATCGTAATTAATCTACTATCCTTCCACAGCATTTGTCAATTCATATTTCAGGAAAAAGAAGGGAGTGTCTAAATATGATGCTGAAGTGCCATATGTTTGAAATTGAATCATTCAACCTGCGTGAGGGCTCTCAGGCAATAAATGAAAAGTACAGTCATTTTATAATCCTATACATATCATCGGGAAAGGGTACTTTGGTAAGCGGGAACCAGAGATTGAAGGCTGAAGAGGGCAAAAGCTTCTTCCTTGCGGATTCCTGCACCCTCACATCGTCGTCTTCTTCGCTTCTTTCTGTTTATCTGCTTTCCTGGCCAAAAGAAGGCGATATGCTGAAAGACTTGTTATCCCGTCCGCTTGCTGACCAGGTCCCTGCAAAAATGGTCCCCCTCTGGGAAGAGATGAAGAAAAGCCGGCAGGAAAAATCAATTTCGGCCAAATGCAGATTTCAATCCCTGCTCTGGGAGATGCTGTCCATTCTGACAGACGCAACCGAAATCGACAGAATGGAAGAAGCAGAGGAACTGATCCGGAACAGCCTGTCCCGTCCATTAACCGTTGCGGAATTAGCTTCAAAAGCAAATATGACCCCTGTTACATTTTCAAGGGCTTTCCGCAAAAGGACTGGAATGACTCCGAAAGAATTTTTAAATGCAGAACGAATGAAGACTGCCAAAAAATTGCTGCTTCAAAAGAAAGGAATTACAGCTAAAGAAGTCTCCATGCAAATAGGGCTGCAGGATGAATTTTATTTCAGCCGCCTTTTCAAAAGCAGGGAAGGGATGCCCCCGACTGTTTTCATGAAAAGGGCCAGTGAACGAATTGCTGTCGTAAGCCAGCTGTTTTTGCAGGATCATCTTATTTCACTCGGAATCCAGCCGGTTGCAGCTCCGTCCTACCCAACCGTCTATTCTGCGAGCAGCGGGGTGCCGAGCTATCTTCAAAAAGAGCTCGAAGGAACTAAATTGTTAAACGCAGAAAAACCATTTCAGCCGGATGATATTTTGCTGACCCATCCGGACCGCATTATTAAAACACCCTTACATCAATTTCAGCTTCAAAGTGTGCTGTTTTCAAAACAGGAGCAAGTTCATCATATGCCTTTGAAGCAGGACTGGCGTCATTATCTTTATGAAATAGCATCGCTGCTCGGCTGCGAAAGCCGTGCCGAATGCATAGAAAAAGACATTCACGGTATGGAATGCAAAGTGCGGGATGAGCTGTGTCCCTTAACGAGAAATGGACTGTGGGCTGTCATTTGGATTCGCCCGGAAGAAATACGCCTTTACGGGAAGGGAAACCATGCACTGCTCGAGCTTCTTTATCAAAGCCTGGGGTTCCAGCCTCATCCAAATCTGCATGAGGAGGGTTACCGGAAAGTCAGCTTGAACGAGATTGCTGAATTGAACCCTGACAAGCTTCTCATTTTATGGAGTTATGAAAAGGATGTGTGGAGAACTGCCCATACTCCAGGTTGGAATAAAATCCGGGCTGTCCGGACCGGAGAAGTCTATTACCCTGAAAGCCATGAGTGGGATCCGTGGGGTCCGATTGGGAGGAGGAGGATGCTGGAAGAGTTTCCTTCAAGCATTCTTAAAGCCAAACTAAAAGCTTAACGGCTTAGAAGAAACAGCTGCAGACTTGCGGCTGTTTTTTTATTACAGAAATTCATTTTGTTCATGGAGGAAGTTAAAAATGTCCATGTTCAGTTATGGTGATAATGATTATCATTGAGAATGAATTTCATTATTGTTTTGGAGGAATGATCCATGAAGAAGTTTTTTGCTCCTTTGAGCATTGTTTTTATGTTATTTTTACTTGTTTTAACAGGCTGTGGAAAAGAAGAGGAAGCTTCTACAGAAGCGGCTGAAAAGAAGAAAGAGGCGAAAACAGAGGAAACAAGAACCGTTGAGCATTTATACGGAAAAGCAGAAGTTCCTGCCGAACCGAAAAAAATCGTTCTGCTGTCGCATGTATCATGGGAAGGATCACTCGTATCTGTTGGTGTAAAGCCTTATGCCGTGATGGCGTATGATAATGAGTTTCCTCCGCATTTAACAGAGGAGCTTGAAGGTGTGAAGGCACTGCCTTATGCTGATGAAATTAACTCGGAAGAAATTTTAAAGCTGGATCCGGACCTGTTAATTATCAGTGATCGCTATAAGCCTCTTTATGATCAGCTGTCTGAAACCATTCCAACCGTTGCAGTAGAAGTTGGCGGTGATTGGAAGGAAGACCATCTGAAGGTTGCCGAAGCAGCAGGCAAGCTTGAAGAAGGCAAGAAAGTGATTGAAGATCTTGAGAAGGAAGCAGAAGATATCGGCAGCCGCGTAAGTGAAAAAATGGGCGATGAAACATTTATGGCAGTAGCAATTAACAAAAAAGATATTCGTGTATATGGACGTACAAACCATGCAACAAATTCCTTACTATTTGATGATTTGAAATTAAAACCTGCAGAAAACCTTCCTGAGGACTTCGGTGAGAATATTTCGATTGAAGGATTAGCAAAGTATAATCCTGATCATATCCTCGATGTTTCTTATTTTAATAGTGGAGAGTTCTATGATTCTGTTACACAGGGCGAGGTTTGGAAAAGCCTGAAAGCTGTTCAGAACGGCAACGTACATACTCTTAAGACCACATGGGGATATTGGGATCCGATTGAGCGCCAAAAAGGATTGAAAGAGATTGAATCCTTGCTCCTAAGTGAATAAACACCTTAATGAGAGGCTGGGACTTTCGCAGGTCCCTGTCTCTGCCATTACATTGATTTCTTTCAAGAGAAGAAATCAAATTTTTTAACCATTGTTGAGAATGGTTATCAATTACTAGGTCTAAAGACTCGGTGAAAGGATGGAATTATGCATCATTCAGCCAAACAAATTGCAGAAAATGCAACGTTTCAAGCTTTTATAAATAGTTACTTAAGAGAAGTAGATTGCGGACATTGGATGGAAAGGGAGGAATGGATGCAGGAGCAGCGGCCATCAATGACTCTATCAGGCGAATTCGTAGTGGAGATAGAACTTCCAGGTCAATCTGCAGCATTTGCTGTGGAAGTGATTTACCAATCACAAACTGGAAGGCATTTGATCGGCGGTGCCTTTAAATATTGCAGCCAAAGGCGGGAATGGATGCAGCAGGATCGGCTTCCTATGATGATTGCGTTTATCCACGAACTGCATTTAATGGCTAAATCAAATGGCTGCCATGAACTTGCATCCCATTTTGATGAGCTGGTGCTCAGGCTGATTGAGAGCTATCAGACAATGGCTTCGTACATTGAAGAAAGAATGAATGACGAGAATAGCCTGTATTCCGAAGAAAGCACCTTCATTGAAGCCGAGCAGTCACTTTTGTTTGGTCACTGGCTTCACCCTACACCAAAGAGCAGGCAGGGAATGGCTGGATGGCAGCATCCGCAGTATGCACCGGAGTTAAAAGGCCGTTTTCAGCTTCACTATTTCCAAGTAGACCGAGAGTTCATCAGGGAAGCTTCAGCTAATCGAAATAGCGCAAGCGATATTATACTCCATTCACTAAAGAAATCGATACCGCATTTTACTGTCCCGCATAACAACTGCCTCATTCCGATGCACCCTCTTCAGGCTCAATGGCTGCTTCAGCAGAATTATGTCAGAGAGGCGGTTGAAAAAAATCTTATAAAAGATCTTGGCCCAATGGGAGCCTATTATTCAGCTACCTCTTCTATCAGAACGGTTTACAGCCCGGAAAATGACTGGATGTTCAAATTTTCTGTTCCGGTAAAAATTACGAATTCATTAAGGACGAACCGCCTTCATGAACTAAAGGCAGGCACCGCTATGACGGAACTAATGGATAAGCTTCGCTTTACGGAAAAATATCCGTCATTTCGGATGATTGATGATCCGGCCTATATAACAGCTGAATTGCCGGGGCATAAAGAATCAGGGTTCGAGGTCATTATTCGGTCCAACCCTTTTCCAGAAGGAGCGGATAAGGGGATGAGTTCCATCGCGGCATTGGTTCAGGATCCGCTTCCGGATGAACGCTCAAGACTGAAGAGGACGATTGAAAGGCTGGCACAATCGGAAGTGAGAGATCCGCTGGAAGTCAGCATGGACTGGTTCGAAAAATACTGGAGATGCTCAATTGAGTCTCTGATCCGTTTATATGATCAACATGGGCTGGCACTTGAGGCCCATCAGCAAAACAGCGTTCTGGATTTATCTTCGGGATACCCGGAAGCTTATTACTACCGTGATAATCAAGGCTACTATCTATCAAACTCTTATAGAGGAAATCTATGCAAACTGCTGCCGTCATTGGCAGATTGCCCGGAACTATTTTATGAGGATGATCTCATTCAGGAACGATTCACCTATTACCTGTTTATGAATCAGCTCTTTTCAGTCATCTGCCGATTTGGGCAGGAAGGACTCATCAGTGAAGATCGTTTGATTGAATGGTGCCGGAAACAGCTTTGCATTCTTGAAAAAGAGCTGTCTGGACAGGGCAAGGAATTCATCGGCCATATCCTGCACTCAGAAAAACTTGCTTATAAAGCCAACCTGCTGACCCGCTTCCATGATGTGGATGAACTGCTGGCGAAGAACGAACAAGCCGTTTACACCTATATCCCAAATCCTTTTGCCTTTGTGAATGAGGAGGAGAACTATGCAGAAGCTGCATCCGCTGCCATCTAAGAAAGCTGAAAAAAGAGTCATACGACAGTTACTGGAGGCCGTTCTTTTTGAAGGGCTGATGGATTATGAAAATACAGCGCACCAGCCGGAAGAACCTTTATTGAGCTTCACCGTTTTCGGAAATCAGCGGACTTATTGCTGTGAGGGAAGGATTGCAGCATTTGACCGTGTGCGGCTAAAGGAAGACAGCATCTGTTCCGTGCAAAGCAATGGTTCCCGTACGGCAACGAGCATAGAGGAGCTGGCAGAGGACCTTGTATCCGACCCGGATAGAAGAAACAAGCTTATTCACGAGCTGCTTCAAACCATTCTGCTGAGTGAATGGAATGAAAAATATCTCATGCCGTCTCTTTCAAGGAGAACATTCAGTTATGAAGACCTGGAGTCTGAAGTTTGGGAAGGGCATCCCTATCATCCATGTTTTAAGGCAAGGACTGGATTCTCTCTTGAAGACCATGCTGCATTTGGTCCGGAAGCAGGGCGATCTTTTGAGCTGCAATGGGCTGCATTCAGACGGGAGCATAGCCAAATGGCTCTCCCACATGGTGAGAAGGAATTCTGGGAGAAGGAGCTGGGTCCTCTTCTGTTCGGACAGCTGCTGACCGAGCTGCATGAGCTGGGAAAAACCTTTGAAGAATACACTTTTCTGCCAATACATCCATGGCAGGTAAATCATATAAAAGATGAACTGGAGCGAGGAGATGTCGTTCTGCTAAAAAGCAGCGGGGATTCTTACCGGGCAACCCAGTCGGTCCGGACGCTTTGGAACGTGGCGAATCCAAAGAAAGCTCACTTAAAACTATCTATGAATATGGTGAATACCTCATCGCTTAGAACATTAGACACTCACGCCATCTGTGCTGCTCCCCATATTTCCAAATGGATAGCTGACACGGTGGAAGCTGATCCATTTTTAAAGGAAGAAGCTTCCTTGATCATTTTGAAGGAGTATGCAGGGATTGCCTATCAGCCTACAGATGAAGAAACAGAGGCAAAACTGGGAGCTATTTGGCGGGAAAGTGTTCGTCTCTACATGGAAGAGGGTGAGGAGGCTGTGCCTTTTACAGCACTTCCTTTAATGGAGAGGGATGGTTCCCCATTTATAGGTGAATGGCTGAAATACTATGGAATTGAAAGCTGGTTAAAAAGGCTGATGGAAGTAAGTGTGGTTCCGGTCTGGCATATGCTCGCCGCTCATGGCATAGCTGTGGAGGCACATGCCCAGAACATGATACTCCTTCATAAAAACGGCTGGCCAACCCGTGTTGTTTTGCGGGATTTCCATGACAGTACAGAGTATCATCATGACTTTTTGGCAGAGCCCAGCCGGATTCCTGACTTTGGAGAGATTCATGAGCAGTTTAAAAAAGGCGGGGACAATGAGTACTATTGGATGAATTCCATTGAAGCACTACGAGAGCTTGTTATGGATACATTGTTTGTTTTTCATCTAACAGAACTGTCTTTTGCGCTTGAAGAGCAGTACGGCTACAGTGAGAAAAAGTTTTGGGCGCTGGCTGGCGAGACGCTTGCCGGGCACATGAGCTGCTATCCTGAATTGATTTTCCGAAATTACCTTCTGCAGCATACAGCCCCTATGGTTTATGCAGAGTCGCTGCTGAAAAGGAAGGTCCAAAAAGAAGAAGCTGGCGGGTTCCGCCATCTTGTCACTAACTCTTTAGCATAGAACCCAAAGGAGAATTGAGATGTTTTTTGTAAATGATCAGTACTATACGCGGGATGATCTTAAAAGACAATATACGGTATTTGAAAATATACCTCATTTAAAAGATTGCCGGAATCGTAGATTGGCTGTTTGTATGCCGGATGCTTTTCAATGGCTTGCACTCTGTTTATTTGTACGCAGTAAAGGAGGATCCATTGTCCCCCTCCATCCCTCTGTACCGAAAGAAGGTGCCATCAGGATGGCAATTAAGGCCGGAAGCCATTTCCTTCTTTATGAAAATATCCACCTGCCGATTCACTTGTCACAGCAAATAAATAAGAAGGAAGGAGTTCTGGTGCAAATGAGTTCGGGTACGACCGGGGATCCGAAGTGCATTGAACGCACATGGGAATCGATTGAGAACGAGCTGGACAGCTATGTCTCAGTTTTGCCGGCTGATAATCAGACTGCAACAGTCGTTGCCTGTCCTACGACCCATTCCTATGGTTTAATCTGCGGTGTATTGGCGTGCATAAGGCGCGGGGCAGAACCGGTCATTCTGACAAATATGAACCCTAAGTATGTGCTGAAAAAGCTGAAGGAACATCCTAAGCATATTCTTTACGGGGCTCCTGCACTGCTGCATACTTTAACACTGTTAATAACGGATGGGCAGCGATTGGATGCTGTCATGACATCAGGCACGCTCATGCCTGCAGGCTGGCTGGAAGCATTAAAGAAGGTTTCAAACCGAGTGCTTCAGCAATATGGCTGTTCTGAAGCGGGATGTGTGGCCATTCATCCGGATGTGAGCGACACGCGTGAAATGGGCTACCCGCTTCCGCACGTCAAAGTGGAGGCCGGAAGCTTCCAAAATCCTGGTGAAATCCTTATTCATGATTCGGAAAAAACAATTTATACAAAAGATCTTGGCTATTTAGAAAATGGTATTCTGTCATTTCTGGCTAGAATGGATGACACAATTAATGTAGCAGGCTTGAATGTTTATCCGCAGGAAGTAGAAGACGTTTTGCAGGGAGAACCGAGAATTATAGAGGCAGTTGTTTATAAAAAAGTCCATCCGCTTTCAGGGGAAAGAGTTTGTGCACAGTATGTCTGCTCTGAACCCATTGAAGAACAGGAGCTGAGGGAATGGTGCAGGGGTTATCTCGCCCCATACCAGGTTCCGATGGAATTTAAGAAAGTGGAGGAAATCGAAAAGCTGCCAAACGGTAAGGTCAGCCGGAAAAGGCTGGGGGAAGGAGTGCTGGCATGACAAGACAAGAGATCTTACAGGTAATCTATGACATTTTGCGGGATCAATTAGAATTGCCTTCTATTCAAGCTTTCCATGAAGACGCGCGCTTAAATGAAGACCTGTATATGGACTCCATCATGATTTTGCAGCTGATCCTCCATTTGGAAGTAGACATGGGTTTTGATATTCCAGATGAAATGCTTGTGCCAAAAGACTTCCGGACGGCAGGAAGCCTGGCTGATTTTCTGGAGCGCCAGCAGGAGCCAGCTGCAGCGGAGGGATCCGGATGATTAAAGTGCATTGTTTTGTAAGCTGTGTGTGCGAAGCAGTCAAAAAGACAGAAGGAGCTGACCATCGGCCCTATTATTTCGGAGTATGGGATGCCGATTTTGATGTGCTGGAAAATGGAGTTTTAACGTATCATTCCAATCGGATCGACCATGGTTTTTTTCATCAGTGGTATGAAATGCTTTATGGCATCAAGCTGCATAAATGGTACGACGAAAAGCAAAGCAAACAGGAAAATATGAAGGAAATGCTGAGATTGCTGGAAAACAAAAAGCCCCATCAGTATGTAATGGTGATGCTCGATCTGTCGAAGCTTCCTGAGCGGGAAAATAAATTTCATCAAAGCCCTTTTCCACACTACGTGATGCTGGAAAGGACGGAAAACGAAGAGGAATGGTTTATGTATGATCCCGACTTTCGCTGGGAAGGAGTGCTTCCAAGAGACCGGATCCTGGCTGCCATTGAGGATCCTTCAGCTGAAGGCGGCTATTTCTTTGATGCTGCGGGTATTATCCCGCCAACTGCCCAAACGGTTGAAGCGTATTTTAACACATGCATTAAGCATGACTGCAACCCAATGACAGATGCTGTGGCAAAAATCATCGAGCTTCATGCTGCTGGACAAGAAAAGTTTCCGCTGTCAGGGCTGACACTGGCTTTAAGGGAATTGCCTGTTCTCGCCATACGGAAGTACGCCTATGAACATGCTTTTGCGTTTTTCTGGGAATCGCTTGGCTATGATGAAGAAGGATTTGAAGCCTGGTGTGATGAAATCGAAAAACTTGTGAAAGGGTATACAGCTATCCAATACCGGGCCATGAAGCTCGCTATGACTGGAAACAGGCGGTTAGTGGACGAAATTACTGCAAAGCTGGAAGAACAGAATATTCTGGAATTTCAAATAAAAAGAGGGCTGCAGGAGAGCTTTGAGGCCTGGTCTGAACTGCAGCAATCTCAAAATATGAAGGAGGCCATTCTATGAAACTTTCTCTTTGCACCATCTCATTCCGGCATCATCTCCAATCCATTGACCAAATTGCACACTGGGCCCAAAATAATGGGTTACAGGGAATTGAATTATGGGGTGTCCATGCCAAAAATCTGGCGGAAGATATCCATTATGGTAGTGAGTGGCTGAGCTCATACAATCTGGAGACAAGTATGCTGAGCGATTATTTGCCCCTGGATGCACCGCTTCCTGCCTTAATGGCCGAAATGAACGCCCTATGTTCACTTGCGCACCGCTGGGGAACGGACAAAATACGGACATTTGCCGGGAACAAGGGCAGTGCGGATATCAGCAGATTAGAGCGGATTGAGCTTGTTTCGCGCTTGAAGATGCTTTGTAAAATGGCTGAAGCAGAGGGAATGCAGCTTTTGGTAGAAACTCATCCGAATACTTTGACAGATAATCCATCTTCTGCACTTCAGCTTCTTGAGGAAACGGACCATCCGGCACTAAGGGTTAATTTTGATGTCCTGCACATATGGGAATCAGGGGTGGATCCTCTATTTGCTCTTAAACAGCTCCAGCCCTATGTTTCGCATTTTCATTTCAAAAATATTGAGTCACGCAGCAAGCTTGGCGTCTTTGCCCCTAATAATGTATATGCAGCAGCAGGCAGCAGGGAAGGCATGGTTTCACTGTTTGAAGGAGCGGTGGACTATCGCCTGTTTTTAAGAGAGGCTGCTGAAATGATGGAAATGGACGCTTCACTGGAATGGTTCGGGCCAAATGTGAAAAGCATATTGGCAAAAGACAGCAGGGAGATTAAGAAGGTTCTTCAGGTTGAAGAAGCAAGGTAAATGGACAATTGTAAGCAGAAAAAAATCAATCAAACGTTTGATTGAAAAGAAATGGACGCAGTTCTGGTACGGGATAGAGAGTACTGGCTGCGTTTTTTGATATGGGAGACATGTGAGGAATTAATGATTTCCGATCGCCTGTTCAATGGCAACCGCAGCGGAATCAATAGAAGGATACGTTCTTTTTATTGAAGTTCCCGTATAAGTAACCTCAAAAGAATGGGTCTCTTTTATATAACGGACCACTAGAACCTGTGACTGATCTCTTGTAAACGTTTGAGTGATCTGGCAATCGCTGTAGTATTTTAACGTTTCAAGCATGTTTTTCGTATGATCTAATGGCATAGTCGACAACCTCCTTTTTGGGTAGGTGTAACCTTAATACCATTATAAGGAATTTAACTTTCCGTTTGTATGGATAATTTGTCACATTTTATCACAATATTTCGTTTTAATGAAAGCTGGAATTATGCTCTGCAGCAAAAAGGCCAGTTTGCGATAGACTGGCCACTTCTTATGCAAGCTGCTGCTCGGCAAATTCCCTGTATAGCCCATGAGTTTGTGTTAATTCATAATGTGTGCCAATTCCCGTCACCCGGCCTTTTTCAATAAAGACAATTTGATCCGCATCGACAATTGTTGAAAGGCGGTGGGCGATGACGAAAGTTGTCCGGCCTTCCATTAGGCGGATAAGCGCCTGCTGGACGATGCCTTCCGATTGGCTGTCGAGGCTTGCGGTAGCTTCGTCCATCATCAATATTTTAGGATCGCGCAGGAATGCGCGTGCAATGGCAATCCTCTGCCTTTGTCCTCCGGAAAGCTTCACCCCCCGCTCACCAACTTCTGTATCAAGCCCTTTCGGAAAATCGGCAATGAATTGATCGGCATATGCCATTTTTGCAACTTCCCATAACTTCTCATCCGGAATGCTTTCGGAATTTTCCAGTCCGTAGCATAAATTCTCACGGATCGTGCCTGCCATCATAGCGCTTTCCTGTGAAACATAACCGATTTGACTGCGCCAGGATTTAAGTGATATCTGCTGAATGGGTGTATGGCCAATTTTAATTTCACCCGCAGCTGGCTCGTAAAATCGTTCAAGCAATCCAAACAGGGTGGTTTTTCCGCTTCCGCTTGGACCTGCCAATGCAATCATCTGGCCTGGCTGGGCTTCCAGTGAGATATTTTCCAGAACACTCTCTTCTTCGCTATAGGAGAAGGAAACATTTTGGATTATAATCGGCTTGCTGCTGATATCCATCTCGATGCCGTCCTGTCCATCCTCCAATGGCTCTTCTAAGATTTCTATGATCCGTTCTGTTGCGCCTTTCGCTTTTTGCAGTTGTGTAAAAAACATCGCAAATGAAGTGATCGGCATAATAATCTGGAACAAATACAGCAAAAAGGCAACAAGAGAACCCGTTGACATCGATCCGCTGGCCACACGCATGCCTCCATAGGCGATGATCATGACGATGACCACCATCATGATCAGGTACATCGTAGGGCCGATCATGGCAAAAATGCGGGCTTCCCGCAAACCGTAGCCAAGCAGCTTGTCGATGCCATCCAATCCTTTTTCTTCTTCATTTTGCTCTGCTGCAGAAGACTTCATTAAGCGGATTTCACCGAGTGTCTGGGTAATGTTTCCGGTAAAGATGGCCGTTTCATCTTGAAGGCCCCGTGATATTTTTGCCATCTTTCGGCCAAGAGGAATCATAATGGCCAGTGTAATAGGAACAGAAGTGAGCATCAGAAGAGTCATTTTCCAGTCCATCACAAGCAGGATAATGATTGCACCTATAATACTGATAATACCGGTAATAAATTGCGGAAAGTGGTTGGTAATCAGCTCCCTGACAATGCTGGTATCATTCACTACGCGGCTGACTGTCTGGCCGCTGGATTGCTGATCAAAGTAACGGACCGGCAGCCTTATGAGCTTCATCCACATCCGATCCCGAAGCCGAGCCACCACTTTTTGGCCCGCATAGCTAAGCAGGTAAATGGAAATCCCGCTGATAATCGCCTGGAAGATAAAGGCTGCCCCAATTCCGATGATGAGCGGAACGCTTAAAGATTCAACCGAAAAACCGTCCACCAGATTTTTGGTCAGCAGCGGAACCGCCAGCCCGGTCAGGGTGGTTAAAATGCTCGCTGTTAAACCAATGATGAGCGCAGTCTTTGGAATTTTTGTTGATAGAATGAGTGAAATGAATGGTTTTAGGCTGGTTTGGCGGTTATCCATGTTCTTACTCCTGTCTTCACATAAAAATTTACTAACCAATAGAATTATACATTATGTCCCATACCTATAACCAATACGATACAGTTAGTTTAATTCTATGAAACGTCATCATCTACTTATTTTCGACAGGAAGTTAAACTGGAATGTCGATAATTGTATTTAAAATTTTCAGAAAAGTATGTTGACTACGAAAACAGTAGGGGATATTATATAAACAAATATAACAATATATAACGTATTATAAAGTTGTGTATTGTTTTGAGGAGGGTAGAGGTTTATTTATATAAAAAAACCAAGGAGGCAGTTTATTTATGACAACAGAATTAGTGGTAGATGTAAAAAATCAAATTAAACATGCACTTGAAGAAGTAAAGAAGAAAAATATTGAAAATGTGTTCTTTGTTGCCTGCGGAGGTTCTTCCGCGCTTATGTATCCAAGCAAATATGCAATCGATCGGGAAGCAAGTAAGATCGATGCTCATTTATATAGCTCCAACGAATTCATTCATCGCAATCATTCGAAACTTGGTCAAAATTCTTTAGTGATCCTTTGCTCCCATTCTGGTACAACTCCTGAAACAGTAGAAGCTGCAAAGTTTGCCAGAAGCAAAGGCGCTTTGGCTGTTTCTTTAACGAATGAGCCTGGTTCTCCTTTGGCGCAGGCTTCAGATGTTGTTCTCAAATATGAGTGGGGACAAGAAGCGAATGCATTTACGACAAACTACTCGGTTATCTATCAGCTCGTATTTGGAGTTCTAAAAGAGGTGGAGGGAAATGGAAAGTTTCAAGCGATTGAGAAGAGCCTTGAAAACTTACAATCTGTGTATGAAAAAGCGGCTTCACAATCGCATGACTCTGCTGTAGAATTTGGAAAACAGTACAAAGATGAGAAGATTATTTATACCATGGCTAGCGGCGCAAACTATGGAGTTGCATATTCATTTGCGATTTGTATCCTAATGGAAATGCAATGGATTCACTCACATGCCATCCATGCAGGTGAATATTTCCACGGTCCATTTGAAATCATCGATGAGGAAACACCTTTTATCATTCTACTGGGACTGGATGAAACAAGATACTTAGAAGAGAGAGCACTGGATTTCTCTAAGAAATATGGGAAGAAAATAGTTGTTCTGGATGCAAAAGATTTTGACTTTTCAGGCATCGATGAAGGAGTTAAAGGTTATATTGCTCCTCTTGTTCTAAATTTTGTGTTAAGAAAGTATGCGGACAATTTAGCAGAGCAGCGTAACCACCCATTGTCAAAGCGCAGATATATGTGGAAGGTAGAATACTAAGTTAATAGAGTGGAAAAGTGCGGCTCCACTTTTCCACTGCTTTATTTAATTTATAGGGGGGCAAATAAAGATGAAAAGGTTAGCACTCGCAGGGATTCTCTCAATTTTATTCCTTTCTTTAATAACTGGCTGTAATTCATCTGCCGGCACATCTTCTTCAAGTGATAGCGATACTGTTGAACTCCGTTTTTTTCATCGTTGGCCTACTGAACCTAAGAAGCAATATTTTGAAAAAGCTGTTAAAGAATTTGAAGAGCTGCATCCAAATATAAAGATTAAAACAGAAGCGGTCTTGAATGACTCATACAAAGAGAAAATCCGCGTTGTACTAGGATCCAAGAATCCGCCTGATGTCTATTTCTCCTGGAGCGGAGAATTCGCTTATAACTTTGTACGTGCCGGCCAGGCACTTGAATTAACAGAGTATATCAACAGTGATAAAGAGTGGTCAGGAGAAATTATAGAGTCCCAATTCAAGCCATTTACATTGGATGAAAAAACATATGGAATTCCTTGGTCAACGGACGGAAAAGCCTTCTTCTTTAATAAAAAGATTTTCAAGGATTTAAATTTAGAACCCCCTGCAACTTGGAGTGAACTCATCGAGGTTTCAGAAAAGATAAAAGAAGCCGGCATTACTCCGATTACGTTTGGAAGCAAGGCACCTTGGACGATTTCTCATTATATTGGATCTCTAAATGAACTGATTGTTCCTGAAGATGTAATTGCTAAGGATTATAATTCGAACAACCCTGAAGGTGCTTTTTCGCACCCTGGATATGTGAAGGCATTGGAGAAGTTTATGGAACTTGAACCTTACTTCAATAAAGGTGTAAATTCAGTTGACCATCAATACGCTCGTGAACTTTTCAATGGCGGCAAAGCAGCAATAGGTTATTTCCAATTAGCTGAAATTGGGCTAATTGAACCTTCTTTAGGTGAGGATTTAGGCGTCTTTAATACACCAAGCATTGAAGGAGGAGAAGGAAACCCTAATTCAATCACTGCTGCACCAGAGGGAATTATGATTTCTTCTAAAACTAAGCACCCTGAAGAAGCAATGGAGTTTGTTAAGTTCTTAACTTCAAAGGAAAAAGGTACTGAACAGCTGAAAGAAGTTAGTGAATATAGTGCGGTTAAAGGGACAACAACATCCGAAAATGCCTCCCCGTTACAAGAAGAAGCAATTGATTTAATTATCAATGCTGATAAAACGTATCTATGGTTTGATACTGCTGTTGATATTTCGATTGTTGATGCATACCTGAATGGCACACAGCAAATGCTGGACGGAAAGAAAACCCCAGAAGAAGTGATGGCTGATGTACAAGATGCAGCAAAAAAGGTAAAAAAATAAGGTAAATAAACCATATACAAAGGTATAGGAGGCTGATATTGGCCTCCCCTTTTAAAAGAAAGAGGTGGCCAATATGCTTAGCCGAAAATTCGTTCCATTTTTATATATTGCCCCTTGTTTACTGCTAATGGGCGTATTTGTTTATTATCCCATTCTAGAAAACTTTCGATTTAGTTTTTATGAGTTTTCAGCATTTTCTCCTGATAAAGTGTTTGTTGGTTTTGAAAATTTCCTTACTCTTTTTAAAGATGAGGTTTTTTATATAGCACTGAAAAATAATATCTGGTATGCCGTTATATCCATAATCTTTCAAGTGTTTGGAGGATTGGTATTAGCAGCCATTCTGGAAGATCCTATTACCAGGTTGGTAAGCAGTTTTTTCCGAACTGTATTTTTTCTCCCTGTTGTCATTTCCATAACGGTCATCGCTCTATTATTCAGTTTTATATACAATCCTGATATCGGTTTATTAAACAGTCTGCTTGCTCTTTTAGGGCTTGAAGAATGGACAAGAGCATGGCTGGGTCAGTCAGAGACAGCTATCTTCGCCATTATCGCTGTATCTCAATGGCAGAGCATTGGTTACATTATGATGCTATTTATTATTGCAATTCAGGCCATCCCGAAGGAATTATATGAAGCTGCTGATATTGATGGTGCAGGGAAAATTCGTAAATTTATCTACGTAACAGTTCCTCAAGTAAAAGAAATGCTATTTGTGGCATCCTTGATCACTTTGACAGGAGCGTTTACCGTCTTTAATGAACCATACATCTTAACAGGGGGAGGGCCTGGAAATGCAAGTGAGGTTTTAGGAACGCTCCTCTATAATTCAGCGTTTTTCAAGGATCAAATGGGGTATGCGTCAGCAATTGCGACAGTCATTCTTATCCTGACTTTATTGGTTTCGCTGGTGCAGATGAAGTTATTTAAAACAGGGAAGGATGGTTAGGATGGAGACGAACAAAGCAATTGCGCATCAAGAATTTAAACCAGTTATTAAAAAGCCTGTAAGGTATAAATCAGCAATACAAGGAATTCCTTTATTCTCCATATTAATCTTCTATTTTGTTATCATAGCTTATCCGCTATTTTGGATGGTTATTAATTCTTTCAAAACCACAGAAGAGATCTTCGCAAATAGTTGGGCTTTACCGCAAAGCTGGCTTGTTTCAAATTATGCTCATGCATGGGAGACAGGTATTTCCGGATACTTTTTGAACAGTACGATTGTTACCATAACTACTTGTTTTTTGACGGTTTTCCTTAGTGCACTAGGGGCGTATGGCTTAACCCGATTTGAATTTAAAGGCAAAAATGCATTGCTTATTATCTGTATGGCAGGCATGATGCTTTCCCCGCAGGTAAGCCTAGTGCCCTTGTATAAGCTCATTCAGGCATTGGGTATTCATGATACTTATCTGGCACTGATCCTCCCGTATGTGGCTTATCGTATTCCAATCACCATCCTTCTGATTCGGGCAGCTTTTCTCGATGTACCAAAAGAGTTAGAGGAGTCAGCTTTTTTAGATGGCTGCAATACTTGGGCGATCTTTACGAAAATCTTTATTCCGCTTAATTTGCCAATATTATTAACGGGTGTTGTGTTGACAGCTTATTTTACTTGGAATGAATTTATGTTTGCTTTAATCTTCGTTGATTCTGATGCATTAAAAACCATTCCTGCAGGGTTAATGCAATTCAGGGATGCTCTCCAAACAAACTGGGGAGTTTTATTGGCGGGGTTAATGATTTCTGCAGCACCGATCATCATCTTATTTTTATTTATGCAAAAATACTTTATTCGCGGGCTTGCATCAGGCAGTGTAAAAGGTTAGGAGGAGCAGAATTATGAGATTAATTGCAATAGGGGATAATGTTGTAGATGTATATAAGGATCGGAACGAAATGTTTCCTGGAGGGAACGCTTTAAATGTTGCGGTTTTGTCAAAACAGTATGGGGCTGAGGAAGCAGCATTTATTGGGATTGTGGGAAGCGATGCTGAAGGTGAACATATTATCGAATCACTGAAACTAAGTAAAGTAGAAATCAGCAAAATCCGGAAAGCGTTTGGAGAGAGCGGCAAAGCATATGTGGACCTGAATGAGGAAGGGGACAGAATTTTTGTCAAGTCCAATAAAGGTGGCATTCAATCAAAATTAAGGCTGAAACTGGATGAAGATGATTATGATTATGTTAGAACATATGATGTTCTGCATACGAGTATCTACAGCAGTTTGGATGATCAGCTGAAGAAACTGTCTGAATCTATTTCGATTTCCTACGATTTTTCCAATCATTATACCGATGAGCTTTTACGAAGGGTGTGTCCCTATATTGATTATGCCTTTGTTTCAGGAAGTGATTATAGAGAGGAAGAAATAGAAGAGTTAATAAACCAAATCCATAAACTTGGGTGCCCAAACGCGGTTATAACAAGAGGCTCTAATGGAGTTGTCATGTCAGACGGGACAAACATATACCATCAAGGAATTGAAGAGGCGAATGTGATTGATACACTTGGAGCAGGGGACTCATTTATAGCAGGGTTTTTAACACATCTGTTAAATGGAAATCCAATTGAAGAATCATTGCAGGCTGCTGCCTATAGAGCGGCAAGAACATGTGAAGTCCATGGTGCGTTTGGATTTGGTAAGGCATTGGTTGGATAAAAATAAGGAACCAGCTTCATTTAGGAGCTGGTTCTTCTTTTATGTTGAGATAGTAAAGGCGATATGTGTGGTGGGAACTTTCGTCATGGAAATATG
The DNA here is from genome assembly GCF_001956215.1 of Paenibacillus sp. FSL R5-0490. Taxonomy (GTDB): domain Bacteria; phylum Bacillota; class Bacilli; order Bacillales; family Cytobacillaceae; genus Cytobacillus. The sequence goes on from NZ_MRTQ01000010.1 coordinate 142,666, forward strand.
AATAGGTACACCACTATCATCATAGACCGTTTTATCGATATTAAAAAGTATATCTCCCATGTCGCAGTCAAGATGTTCTGCTTCTTTTTCAGTTGCCGGTGCAGCCGTAAGGATTTTTTTTGATGAACTTGCCTGCATATCCACATGATAAATATTCTTCAATACTTCATAAGTGGAATCAAAATCAAAGATCCTCTTAATCAAGTTTGGAAATCGTTCAAGAGAATAATGTGCAACATCAATGGAAAAGGGCTCATTATCAAAATACATGATTCGTGAAAGCTTTAATACTGGAGAATCAACTTCCAGCTGAAGAGCTTTCGCGATCTCTTTTGTTGCTCTAATTTCTTCGCAGCCTAATACTTTTTTAGAGGATTTTCTCCCCAGCTGCTTGCTGAAATTAGAGAATCCATCTATGGTGACTAATTCCCGCGCTAACTTTCTTCTGCATACAAATGTGCCTTTTCCTTGCTTTCTCTCTAATAGGCCTTCTTCCACCAAATCCTGAATGGCCCTCCTAACGGTGATTCGGCTGACTCCATAAATGTCACAAAGTTCACCTTCATTGGGAATTTTTTTACCTGGAAGATACACTTCCTTTTCAATAGCATCCCTTATATTATGCATTAACTGTTCATACAAAGGCCTTGAACTTGAATTGTTTAATTTCATAAAGGCTCCTCCAGAAATATATCGTTATATAATATTATATAACAAAATCACAGGAAGAGCATAGCTTAATTGAGTAAAGAAATGTAAATATTCAGATGGATGTTGCCAACTTTTCAGAGTTGAATAGGATGTGTTAAAAAACAAAAAGGATGGATGGCCGTGGCAATCAACTTTCCAGTAGGCATTAAAACGATGACAATCAGCACCGGGCCCACCAAAGTCGTTTATTACCCCCGTGTATCAGGCATGCACAATAAGCAGCTGCAGGAATTTATAAACAATACCATTCTCAGGCAAAACCAGCAGCTCATTAACGAACAGACAGGCAATATGGATACAACCGTTGTGGATTTGTATGGATATTATGAAATTAAAAATAATCAGCGGGATGTGCTGAGTTTGTCTTTGAACAACTATGTGTATCATTATCATGCTGCTCATGGAATGACAGTAATAAAATCGCTGACGTTTGATCTTCAGAAGGGGAAGCAGGCGGCACTTAACGATTTATTCAAGCCGGGAAGCAACTATGTAAAACGGATTTCTGACTTGATTGCTGTGCAAATTAAAGAAAGAGACATTCCGCTCCTGGTTGATTTTACTGCAATCAAGCCAGACCAGGATTTTTACATTGCAGACAAAGCGCTTGTTGTCTATTTCCAGCTATATGAAATCACGCCATACGCCTATGGATTCCCAATGTTTCCGATATCCGTTTATGATCTGCAGGATATTATTGATGAAAATGGGCCACTGGGGAGAATGGCGGTGAATTAAAGATCGAGAGGGGAGTTGCGTTAATGCGGCATCCCTTTTTTGCTGTAAAACAGTAAAATTTTCAGCTGTCTCATTTATAATAGAAATGGCTTAAATAAAACCACCCGTCCATAATAAGAAAGAGGTGAACCAATGGATAATGCAGAGAAGATCTATTTAGATTATACAATTGATAAAGACCTGAATCAGTCAGAGAAAGAGATACTCTCTTTTTTGATCGAAAGCAGAATAGATGACCAGCAATTAAGTATTCGGAAAGCAGCGGATGAGCTGTTTGTTTCAACTACGTCCATCATTCGTTTGTGTAAAAAGCTTGGGTTTAGCGGATACAGTGAGTTTGTATATAATCTTGGCCTTAAAGTTAAGAAGGTTCACAGTTCAGATGCTGGATCAGTAGAAGAGATCCATCTTCCAATGGAAGCAGGTATTGGTGAATTTATAAAAAATATCAGAACTACATTTGATTACATAGATGAGGAGAGCATCCAGGAGTTTTTAAATGAAATTAAAAAGCATAAGATGATTTATTTTTACGGAGCAGGCTTCTCTACGCTGTTCTCTAATTATCTTGCTAAGAAATTGGAGCTTTTCGGATATTACGTTTCAAATACATCGACTAGTGACAGCCGGGCGATTTTCTTTAATAATATCCAGAAGTATCGGCTGATGATTGTCTTTTCGCGATCCGGGGAGACAAGCAAGGTGATTGAAAAAGTACAGATTGCTAAGGAAAAGGGCTTAAAGACCGTTTTGTTCACAGGAAATGATACAAGCACAACGGCGAAATTGGCTGATATTGTGTTTACTATTCTTGATCCGACCATCGAATCCCAGCGTGAATTTGAGATTACCTCATTTGAGTCGAATATGTTTATGCTCATTGATATTATTCTGATTTTAGCTATTAAAAAAGGGATTATCAAAGAATATTAGGCCATGTAACATGTTACTTTATTTAGTGACATTGTACAGAATCCGCCATTCCCATTCCTGCAGTTTAGATTCCAAGCTATACTGTGGATATGAAATGATAGCGTTTACTTTTACTTAGAAAGGAAGACAACTATGAAACAAGTGGTGAATGGTCTCCAGCTATTTGGAAAATCCTTGTTTGCCCCGATCTTACTATTACCGATCATTGGTCTTTTCATTGCTTTTGGTAATGTTTTTGGTAACGGAAATCTGGCACAGTACGTCCCATTTCTTGAAAATCCGATGATACAAAATGTCGGGAAGTTTATCTCTTCTTCGGCAGTTTCCATACTTCAGAATCTCGCCCTGATCTTTGCGGTCGGCATTCCGATCGGCTTGGCAAAGAAGGATAAAGGTTATGCAGCATTAACAGGATTAGTAACCTTTGTCATTTTTATTAATGCGATGCATCAGGTTCTGAATCTTTCAGAGCGTTTAGTTCCAGCAGAAGCAATGCAGATTTCCGGACAGGCAATGGTATTGAATGTTCAAGTTCTGGAAATGGGTGTTTTTGCAGGTATCTTAATCGGAGCTTTAGTTGGTGTTCTTCATAATAAATATTGCGATACAGAATTTAAAGGCGTTTTTTCCATCTATTCAGGTCACCGCTTTGTCGCCATTTTGGCAATCCCAAGTGCGATGATTTTAGGTGCTCTTGCAGCAGAGTTTTGGCCGATTGTCCAGAATGGTATTACTGCACTGGCTAATGGTATTCGAAGTCTAGGAGACTTTGGTTTCCTTATCTATGGTTTCCTGGAAAGAATCCTGATTCCGACAGGACTTCATCACCTCGTTTATACACCGTTCTTATATACAGAATTAGGCGGAACGGCAACAGTAGCAGGCGAAGTCGTCCATGGTGCAAGAAATATTTATTTTGCGGAAATGGCTGACCCAAGTGTGGCTGTATTAAGCAGCACAGTGAACTGGGATGCACGCGGCCTGGCAAAGATGTTCGGTTTAATTGGCGCAGCTTTAGCCATGTACGTTACAGCTGATAAAAATAAAAAAGCAATGGCAAAAGCGATTCTGCTTCCGGCAGCTGTCACGTCATTTCTGCTTGGGGTAACGGAGCCGATTGAATTTGCGTTCCTATTTACCGCTCCAATCCTGTTCTTTATCCATGCCGTTCTGGCCGGTGCAGGAATGATGCTCTTAAACATCTTTGGTGTTCATGCCATCGGTGCAAATGGTGTTATTGACTTCCTTCTTTATAACTTGCCGCTTGGCACGGAGAAGTCTAATTGGCCGATGTTCATTGTCGTAGGATTGATCATGTTTGCAGCATACTTTATCATCTTCAGATTCCTGATTTTGAAATTCAACCTTAAGACACCTGGCCGTGAAGAAGGGACAGAAGCAGAGGTTCAGCCCGCAGGCATTCAGGCAAAAGGAAATGCCTCAGCAGGATCTCCTCTTGGAGAGACAATTGTAACGGCACTTGGCGGAAGCGGAAATATCGAAAATGTTGATAACTGTTATACAAGATTGAGACTTGTTTTAAAGGATCCAAGTGCAGTGGATGAACAGATGTTAAAGGAAACCGGTTCAAAAGGTGTCATCAAGTCAGGCAACAACGTTCAGGTTGTATATGGACTAAATGTAAAATCTGTTCGGGATCAAGTCGATCAAAAACTGGGAGGACTTAACTATGAAAACGTATAAACTGGCGATTGCTGGCGGCGGAAGCACATATACACCAGGTATTGTGAGAAGCTTAATGGATAGATTAGAAGATTTACCGCTATCTGAAATCAGATTTTACGATATTGATGGAGAGCGTCAATCGAAGGTAGTAGTTGCAGCCAAAGCGGTTATTGCAGAGTATACAGATTCTATTAATATAACCGAGACAACCGACCCGGAAACAGCATTTGAAGATGCAGACTTTGTGTTTGCACAAATGCGTGTCGGCAAATATGCAATGAGGGAATTGGATGAAAAAATTCCTCTGTCACACAATGTGGTCGGCCAGGAAACATGTGGGCCAGGCGGACTGGCATATGGTTTAAGAACAATTTTCCCAATGGTTGAGCTTATTGATTTTGTAGAGAAATATGCGAAGGAATCATGCTGGATTGTCAACTATTCAAATCCTGCCTCCATTGTAGCGGAAGGGGTTCGCAAACTGCGTCCCAATGCTAAGGTCATTAACATCTGCGACATGCCGGTGGCAACGATGCGCAACATGGCGGGGATCCTTGGGGTTGAAAGAGAAGACCTTGTGGTAGATTACTTTGGTTTAAACCACTTCGGCTGGTTTACAAAAGTTGAAGTGGATGGAGTTGACCGTCTTCCTGAGCTTCGTAAGCATATCAGCAAATGGGGTCTGCTGACAGAGGACATTTCTAAAATCGACTATCGTCATGCCGATTCATCCTGGATCAAGACATTTAAGAACATCAAGCCGATAATGGATTTCTTCCCGGATTACATTCCGAACCCTTATCTGCAGTATTACCTGCTGCCGGATTATATTGTAGAGAACTCAAACAAAGAGTATACCCGTGCAAATGAGGTTATGGCTGGCAGAGAAAAATCATTATTTGAAACGGTCAGTAAGTTTGAGGAGACTGGCATCCTGGACGATGCATTCCATGTTGGTGTACACGGAATCTTTATTGTTGATGTCACTGTTTCCATTGCACAGAATCTGGCAAAACGCTATCTCGTAATGGTAGAAAACAAAGGAACCATTCCTAACCTGCCGGCAGATGCCATGATTGAAGTGCCTGCCCTAATTACCAATAAGGGACCTGTTCCTGAGTATGTCGGAGAAATACCGTGCTTCCACAAAGCCATGATCGAACAGCAATTGGCATCAGAGAAAATTCTGGTGGAGGCCATAACAGAAGGATCTTATGAAAAAGCCTTGCAGGCATTTACACTTAACAAGACGATTCCATCTGCCATTGTGGCGAAAAAGATACTGGATGATCTTATCGAAGCCAACAAGGAGTATTGGCCAACGCTTGAGAAAAAGTACAAAGAAGGTTTATTGGTACATTGATAAAAATGGTGAAGCACAGGCTATGTCTGTGCTTCTTTTTTTAATCAAACGTTTGATTGAAATAGGTGAAAGCAGTTTTCTAAGGCAGTGGCAATGGAGAGTAAATAATGAAATAAAAAAACCGCTCCTGCCAAAAGCAGTAAGCGGTTTTAGGTTGGAAATTAATTTCGGATCAGATAGTCAAACGCACCAAGAGCTGCGGTAGCGCCGGATCCCATAGAAATAATGATCTGCTTATAGGCACTGTCTGTACAGTCTCCTGCAGCAAATACACCTGGGATGTTTGTGGCACCGCGCTTGTCTACAACGATTTCGCCGAAGCGGGTACGCTCGATCTGGTCGCCTAACCAATCTGTGTTAGGAACCAGGCCGATTTGGACGAACACACCTTGCAGTTCAACATGATGTGTTTGTTCTGTCTCACGATCCATGTATGAAATACCGTTTACTTTGTCAGTTCCGGTAATTTCAGTTGTTTGAGCATTTGTAACAACCGTTACGTTAGGAAGGCTGTTCAGGCGTTCCTGCAGAACGGCATCTGCTTTCAATTCAGGATTGAATTCGATAACCGTTACATGGTTAACAATCCCTGCAAGGTCAATCGCTGCTTCAACACCGGAGTTGCCTCCGCCGATAACAGCTACATCTTTGCCTTCAAATAATGGTCCATCACAGTGAGGGCAGTAAGCGACCCCTTTGTTTTTGAACTCTGCTTCGCCTGGCACGTTGACGTTTCTCCAGCGTGCACCAGTTGAAAGGATGACTGATTTACTTTTCAGAACAGCACCGTTTTCAAGTTCGATTTCAACAAGGTCCTTCTTTTCAAGTCTCTTGGCACGCTGCAGATTCATGACATCGATGCCATAATCTTTCACGTGTTCTTCAAGGCTTGCAACAAGCTTAGGTCCTTCTGTGTGCTTCACACTAATGAAGTTTTCGATGCCTAAAGTATCCATGACCTGGCCGCCAAAGCGTTCAGCAACGATGCCCGTGCGAATACCTTTGCGTGCTGCATAGATGGCAGCACTAGATCCAGCAGGGCCGCCGCCAATGACAAGCACATCATAAGGATCCTTATCTGCAAATTCTGATGCATCAGGGCCTGATCCCATTTTCGCCAGAATTTCTTCAAGGGACATACGGCCGCTGCCGAATGATTCGCCATTTAAAAGAACTGTCGGCACTGCCATGATTTCTTTAGCATCTACTTCTTCTTTGTAAGCAGCACCATCAATCATAGTGTGTGAAATATTAGGGTTAAGAACACTCATGACGTTAAGAGCCTGTACTACATCAGGGCAGTTGTGGCAGCTTAAGCTGACATAAGTTTCAAAACGATATTCGCCTTCAATCTTCTTCACCTGGTCGATGACTTTCTGGTCAACCTTAGGTGCTCTTCCGCTAACTTGAAGCAGAGCAAGCACTAAGGAAGTAAATTCATGTCCAAGAGGAATGCCTGCAAAGGTAATGCCAGTATCTTCACCTGGACGATTTACACTAAAGCTTGGCGTCCTTTGTAATTCAGTACGCTCAACTTTAATGTGAGAGGACATATTGGACAGCTCATCTGCTAAAGCCAGCATGTCGCTGGATACTTTGTCTGACCCAGCGCTGACTTTTAGAAGGATGTCGCCCTCCATCATCTGAAGATATTGAGCTAATTGTGCTTTAATATCTGCATCAAGTAACATGATTATCGTGCTCCTTAGATTTTACCTACTAGATCAAGGCTTGGCTTAAGTGTTTCAGATCCTTCTTTCCACTTAGCCGGGCAAACTTCACCTGGGTTGTTGCGTACATATTGAGCTGCTTTAAGCTTGCTTACAACCTGGCTTGCGTCACGGCCGATTCCGCCAGCGTTGATTTCAACAGTTTGGATGATGCCATCTGGATCGATGATAAATGTTCCGCGTTCTGCAAGTCCATCTTCTTCGTTCAGAACTTCGAAGTTGCGGGAAATTCTTTGGTTAGGGTCACCAATCATAACGTATTCAATCTTGTTGATTGTTTCTGAATTATCGTGCCATGCTTTATGAGTGAAGTGAGTATCAGTTGATACAGAATAAACTTCTGCTCCCATATCTTTTAAAGTTGCATATTCATTTTGAAGGTCTTCTAATTCAGTAGGGCATACGAATGTGAAATCTGCAGGGTAGAAGCATACTACGCTCCACTTTCCTTTGAAGTTTTCTTCAGTAACATCGATGAAATCACCGTTATGGTAAGCTTTTGCTGCGAATGGTAGTACTTCTGAACCGATTAATGCCATGATTAAATTCCTCCTTAAAATGGTTGAGTGATATGATTATTAATTAAATAGCGAACTATTTAATAATAATTCTAATTCGGTAATAATTATCATATACGTTGATTTTTTTGTCAAGGGAAAAGCTGTGAACTTTGTCCCTTTTCGCCTGGTTGGCGGAAACTTTAAATGCACAGATAGGAAGCCAATATAAATTCCGCTTTTTTTATAGGTGATATCAGTTCGGAATGGAACTTTAAAAGCAGCCTTGATTCCGTTAAAAACAGTATAACTCTTTCTTATCATTATTACCTTTTTTTTGCCTGTGATAATCTCAACTAATATGAGATTTAAGTATATAATTGAGAATGTGATTAAGCATGAGTTAAGCAGCGGCTGGTCCGCATTGAATTATTATTCCCTCTTTGGCTGAAAACAATCGACATGCAAGGTAAAATTGATTAATCAAATGGTAATAAATTTCCTATTTTTATAAAAATACCTTGCATTACAATATAGTGAGGGGTTATATTAAAAGTATATCTTGTATTGCAAGGTATTTAACTGCAGGTGATTATCTTGTAATACAAGGTAGTGGAAGGAGTAAGGTGAATGTCAGATACCACGCAAATGTTAAAGGGAATTTTGGACGGTTGTCTATTAGCTATCATTAAAGAAGGGGAGATATATGGGTATGAACTGGCGGCGAAATTGGAGTCATATGGATTTCGCTCATTGAGCGAGGGCACAATTTATCCGCTGCTTCTGCGTATGCAAAAGGAAGAGCTGATCAGTGCTACATTGCGAAAGTCAACGGCTGGACCTAAACGAAAATATTACACATTAACTGAAAAAGGGGAACAGGAGCTGGACCTGTTTATTGTGCGCTGGGAACAGGTAAGTTCATCTGTTGAGAATGTATTGAATAAAAGGGGGATATAAACAATGGTCTCAAAAGAGTCTGAACAGTTTTTGACAGAGCTTCGTTTTTACCTGATGTCAAAAGGAAAAAACGATGATGAGATAAATGAAATAACAGAAGAGCTTGAAGTGCATTTAATGGAAGCTGAAGCCGATGGGAAAGATGTGTCTCATATTATCGGGGATAGCCCAAAGCGATATATGAAAAGCATCGGAGAATCAATGACTACCGATTATCGTCAGGTGGCGGGACTGGTGCCGCTGATGATTCTTATGCTGGGTGCTTATGTCAGCATAGGCCCTGCAATTGAAGGGAACTTTTCTTTATCCAAAGGTATACTTTGGATCGCTATTATCGCAGGAGTAATCGCAGTCGGAGGTTATGGTGTTCTGATTTTCAGAGTGCTTCCTAAATTTCTTCATTCCAAGTGGAGTACGGTTCTTCTTTTAGGAACTGGCGCTGCTATGACAGGCATAATGGTGATGGTTTTACTTTGGAATCAGAAACAGGGTTTTGAACCGATTTTTACAGCAACCCCCATACAGAATAATGTAATTGTGGCTGTTTGTGCGGTTATATTTATTGTTTCTGCTATTTATACAAAAACATGGTTTACGATTATAATTCCCTTTTTAATATCTGTGGGTCCTATTGCGAACCGGTTTATTCCACAGGATGTGAATGAAAATCAAACATACATCTTATATACTGTTATTGCATTCGTTATTATAGCGGCTATAATGGTATTGGTTTTCATAGCTAAACGGAAAAAAATGCTGAACAATGGAGGAAAACGAAATGTCTAGTTTGCCTAATTGCCCAAAATGCAGTTCAGAGTATACGTACGAGGATGGGGTGCTCTTAGTTTGTCCTGTGTGTGCACATGAGTGGACAGCGGAATCCGAAATCAACAGTCTTGAGAACGAAAAGGTGATTAAGGATTCTAATGGAAATGTCCTTTCTGATGGAGATACGGTATCCGTCATTAAGGATCTTAAAGTGAAAGGCACTTCTTCTGTAATTAAGATTGGAACCAAGGTGAAAAATATTCGCCTGGTGGAGGGCGATCATGATATTGACTGTAAGATCGAAGGTTTTGGCGCCATGAAGCTGAAATCGGAGTTTGTGAAGAAAGTATAGCGAAAAAAGGCCTTTCCTTCCCTGGATTGGCCTTTTTTACATTTCCTTTTGCGGGTACTAAAATAGTAGTGGAAAGGTCATCACCTCTGGTTTATGATAAAGAAAGAATATTAAGAATTTCTCAATATAGGTGGGAACCTCCTTGATACTATTAGACTACATTGTCAATCTCTCCATTTTTTCATTACTGGTCAGTGTGCCTTTAATTCTCCGCTCGTTTATGAGTCATAAACCGCTTAAGGACCTGCATCTTTTGGGCGGCATATATGCAGGCATTATTTCTGTCATTCTAGTGGGTTTATCTTTTAACGAGCAGGGTTATTCCTATGATATTCGATATGCCATTCTGATTTTGGTGTTTTCCTATTTGGGACCGGGAGCAGGTTTTATTACCGCAATGATTGCTCTTGTCACAAGGCTTGCAGTCAGTGAGAATTGGCTGCCTGCTGTAATAGGGCTGCTGCTTATTTTGATTGCTTTCACTGTCATACATAGATATACCCAGCACCATAAGGCGGTTAAAAAAACGGTCATATTATATGGTGTGTATTGTGTCATTTATATTATAACGGTGCCTATCATTTTTAACGTTTTTAGAGACAGCCCGATTTTTCATCTGCAATATCTTCTGTTTGTGGGTCTTGGTGTCATTGTTGGGAGTTTGCTGATTGAATCCTATGAAAGGCTGATTCGAATCATCACAGAAAAAAAGCGGATGGAAAAAACGCTGGAAGAAAGTGAGTCTAAGTACCGGTTAATCGCTGAAAATACATCAGACCTTATCGCTGTCATGGACAGGGATCGCAGTTTGAGTTATCTATCTCCGTCTCATGAGTTCGTCTTAGGATATGAAGTGACCGAACTGCAAAAGATGGAAGTGGATATTGTTCTTCATCCTGATGAATCGGAAAAATTTCAGGCAGGCATGCAAAGGATATTTGAGAATAATGAGAGAATGGCTATGGAGTTCCGCCTAAAGCATAGAGAAGGCCATTGGATAGAATTTGAATCACTTTGTATGCCGGTTGAAGGTGAAAATGGTGTAATCGAGCATGTCGTCATGATTAGCAGGGATATTTCTGAGAGAAAAAAAGCAGAGGGATTTCTTTTGCAGTCTGAGAAATTATCGATTGTCGGGGAGCTTGCAGCCGGGGTTGCCCATGAAATCAGAAACCCGCTTACAACCATTAAAGGGTTTCTGCAGCTTTATAAGAGCGGCAATAGCCAAATTAATGAATTGCTGCTAAGCGAACTTGAGCGCATTGAAAATATCACCACTGAAATGCTTTCGCTTGGAAAACCTCAGGCCATACAAATGGACACAGCTAAGTTAACGGATATTATTGAGAATACAGTCGATTTATTATCTCCGCAGGCAAATATGAACGGAATCCAGTTTAAGCTGAATTTTGCAGATAGTGATTTTTTGATATTATGTGAAAAAAATCAAATCAAACAGGTTTTTTTGAATATCTTAAAAAATGCCATGGAAGCTATGGATGACGGAGGGGAGATTGAGGTTTCCCTCAAGAGTAATAATGACGGGGAATGTATTGTCTCATTCCAGGACCAGGGGTGCGGAATACCTGACGAATTTCTGCCGAGACTGGGTGAACCTTTTTATACATTAAAAGAAAAAGGGACAGGTCTTGGACTTATGATTTGCCATAAGATCATTAAGCAGCATCATGGCAGCATTGTATATAAAAGCAAGATTGGTGAAGGTACTTTAATAGAGATTACATTGCCGCTTTTAAAAACAATTAAATAAATTGAAAAGAGCAGGGGGAGTAAACTGGCACCTATTTCAAGGACAATATAAAAAAAGAGGTTAAGCAGCTAGAAGATGATTCCTATATTGAATGGGGGTCATCTTCTTTAAGTTCCACTGATAACGGTAATTGTTATAGTAGACCATATAATGTTTTATTTTTGACCGCAATTCCTTCAATGATGTGGCCGATTTATAATCAACATCATCTTTAAGATGGCCAAAGAATGATTCTTGTGGAGCGTTATCCCAACAGTTGCCTCTCCTTGACATGGACTGACCCAGACCGTTTTTCTTTAATAGCTTCTGATAACTCGGACTTGTGTAATGGCTTCCTTGGTCTGAGTGGATAAAGGCATCTTTATGGAGTTTAACTTTCTTGTTGTTCATTAATTTATGGATCGTTTTCGTGGCTATGTCCAATGTGATTCGGTCAGACACATGGTAAGCCAAAATTTCGTTGGTGGAAGCGTCTTTTACGGTCGACAAATAAGCCATGCACTTACCGTTATATGGTAAATAGGTAATGTCCGTAAGCAACACTTTTCCCGGTATCCCTTGCTTAAATTCCCTGTTTAGTTTATTGGAGACAACCTGATGCTCCATTGTAGCTTTCGCAATCTTTTTATAAGGGTTGGGTTTTCTGTGAGGACAAACGATTCCGTATTTTCTCATGATTCTCTGTATCTTTTTACGGCTAAAGACTATGTTAAATTCATTCTCCAATATCATTTTTATGGAGCGGGAACCTTTCTTATATCCGCGTTTGTTAAATGCCTTTAGGATGATTCCCTTTGCTTCAAGGTCAAGTTTCTCCCTTGCTTCCCGGACAGAGGAGGCTTTCAGGTAGCTGTAATATCCCGAACGGGATACATCAAGAAGACCACAAAAATACTTGGTCATCCCCTTAAAGCCATTTTGTTCAATAGTTTCCTGGATCAATTGGTATGCCTTATTCGGAGTTAGATTTTCGTTTGAGTTTAGCAGCCTCCTTTCTGTCGCTTCTAGCTTTTTTAACAAGTTCACCTGTCCTTCCAAAAGCTCAATTCTTGCTTTTTGCCGTTCAATTATTTCAGCTGCTGTAAGCTCGCGTTTCATAGGTCTTCCGGAACTCATTTTCCTTGAATCTTTAAGTCCAATTAGGCCATTCTTTTCATAGGCTTTTTTCCACCTGTGAGCTGACTGTTCAATTCGTTTAATGCCGATGATGTCCGCATTAAATCCATTCTCCTCAAAGATCTGACGAGGGAGTTTGCCGGTTTGGTATTCATCTATGAATCTACTTTTAAATTCATCTGTGTAGGTAATAGAGCTTTCACTGACACGCTGTACATTTGGATTTTTTTGAAGTGTCTTTATCTCATTAGCTGAAAAAGTTATTTTACTCATAATGTCTCCTAATCCCCATATTCTTAATTCAAGTATATAAAAAATACCTGTAGGTTGAACACTCTCTTTTTCGAGTGTCCTTCCTACAGGTACCATTTTAGAGTCCCTGCTTTTTTCAATTTATCTTGGAAGAACCTTCAAGCTCGGGATCCATAAGTCTCTTTTTTGCAAAGCGAAACACAATAATGAGCATGACAGCCGCTGCCGGATAAACCGGGATTGAATAGACCAGCTTCCATCCTGTATAGATCAGTGCATGATTTTTAACAGTAAGCCATTCGAAGAATAGGGAAAAGGCACTCCAGCCAAGTATGTACCAAATAGACTTTTTGCCATATAGCTCCCAGCGGTCAAAGCCAAATAAAAACAGCAAAGCAGAGCAAGGGTACATAAAAAAATGAAAGAGGGCCCCCGATAGTTCATAAGTAGGGTTGTCACCAAATAGATACATCTGAAAAGGCGTGGCCAGGAGAAAGTAATCAATGGTTGCAACCAATGCAAGGTTATAAATCCATATGACCGTTACTAAAACGGGGGGGAAGTACTTACGGATCGGCAGAAATAAGAGTATGGCAATTGCGGAAGATATAATAAAGAACCATTCATTCCAATCAAATGTTACATTCATAAAGTCTAATCCCCTCTATATAGGATTTTGCGGAAAAACTTCATAAAGCCGATTAATGCCAGTAGTGACACCAGCCAAAAAGTAAATGACCACCAAATTTTCCAATGAACATGAATCAGCACTCCAGCTGTATGCCCAAGCCATTCCAGCCCGCCTAAGATCAAGATAAAAAAGATGATTAAAAGGAGCTTTTTCTTGTATGTTTTCTGGATAAGAAAATAGTTCAAAAAAAGGACCATCAATGCAGGGAAAAGCAAAATACGATTAAGAAAATGGGCGAATTCATAGCTCAGTTGTTCCGGAATGACGAGAGTTTTGAAGTTCATATAGCATAGGGCTGAAAGATTTTGAAAAAGATACGAGCTCACCATCCAATAGACGAGGACTTCCAAAATATGCAGATGTTTCTTTAGTTTAATAAAAAGAAACAATACGAACATATTGATCATGAGGTATATAAGAAAAATCATTATGCAGGAACCCCCTTTGTCTCTCTGGCTCTTTTTCAAACGACTTAGATTGTTTCTTTTTATCTTGTTCATTAAAGGCTGTTTTATTAAGTAACCTGATCAAGTTATTGATAAGAAAAGACGAGGAGCTTGCTGCTCCTCGTCGGTATATTTAGAAATCAAAATTGTCAGGGTCTGGGCCGACGCGTAAATGTTCATCTAAGGAATTAATCAATTCCATGTCCTGCTGAGATAGTTCAAAATCAAATAAACCTGCATTTTCTTCTATGCGATGAGGTTTTGTTGACTTAGGGATGACGATAATGCCGTTTTGCAGGTGCCACCTCAGGACAATTTGGGCAATGGATTTTCCGTGTTTTTCAGCCATTTCAGTCAGGACCTCGTTTTCGAATAATCCGCCTTGCATTAGTGGAGCCCACGCTTCAATATGCATGTTATGTTTGGCAGCAAAGGCGCGAAGTTCAGTTTGAGCCAATTTCGGGTGCAATTCAATTTGGTTAATCATAGGTTTGACCTCAGCTGCTTTCAATAGATTTTCTAAATGGCTGATCTGAAAGTTGCTGACGCCAATCGCTTTGATCTTGCCTTCTTTATATAAATCTTCCAGTGCTCTCCAAGTTTCCGTGTATTTCCCCTCAACAGGCCAATGGATCAAATAAAGGTCAAGATATTCAAGCCTCATTTTTTCCAATGAGGTGTTAAACGCCTTAAGAGTTGCTTCGTAGCCCTGGTCGGAATTCCACACTTTTGAAGTGATAAAAAGTTCCTCTCTATTACAGTCAGACTGGCGGATGGCTTCTCCGACCCATTCCTCGTTGCCGTAGATGGAAGCTGTGTCGATGCTTCTATATCCAATCTCAATTGCTGCTTTAACAGCTGTTATTAGTTCTTCTTCCTTTTCCACTTTAAATACACCAAGGCCAACCCTGGGCATGTTAACTCCATTTGCAAGTGCTGCAGTAGCAGATAAAGATAGTTTATTCATATAAGTCACTCCTTAATTAGTCAATTTGTTTCTCAAGTTTTTTTAGCCATCCCGTCAGAAATACGGCCCCAAGCACCATTATTCCGCCAATCCAGGGTGTGTGAATTAAGCCGATAGAGTCGACAATCAGTCCGCCGGCAAATGAGCCGATAGCAATCCCGATATTAAACGCTGCGATATTTAATGCGGAAGCCACATTGACAGCTGAAGGAACATATTTCTCAGCCAGGTTTACCACTAAAATTTGAAGGCCTGGCACATTCATGAAAGCAAATAAGCCCATTAGAAAAATAGCAATAAGCCCAAGAATTTTAAAAGGTGCTGCAAAAGTGAGAAGGCCCAAAATAATGGCTTGCAGAGTAAACATCCAAAATAACGCTTTTAATGGATCTTTGTCAGAAGCTTTTCCGCCAAGAACATTGCCAATAGCCACGGCCACTCCGTAAGCAAGCAGAATAATGCTGACCCATTTTGCGCTAAACCCTGTTACATCTTCGAGAAGGGGTGTCAGATAGGTAAAAGCTACAAAAGTTCCTCCGTATCCGAGTGCAGTAATGCTAAATGCTAAAAGCAGTTTTCCGCTGTTTAAAATTTTCAGCTGTTCACTAAACTTGGAAGCTGGTGCTTGTTTAAGATTTGCAGGAATCAGTATGGCACTGGCGATAATCCCAATTATCCCTAACAGAGCCACTCCCCAGAAGGTGGCTCTCCAGCCAAATATCTGTCCAATAAACGTTCCGAGCGGTACACCTGTCACGGTTGCTACAGTCAAGCCGGTGAACATAAAGGCGATCGCACTGGCCCGTTTATTTTCAGGAACTAAATCAGCAGCAATGGTCGAACCAATTGAGAAAAAGATGCCGTGTGAAAAAGCTGTTATAAAACGCGCAGCAAGCAAAAGGGCAAAAGATGAAGACATGGCTGCGACAGAATTTCCGATGATAAATAAAACCATTAATGACATAAGCAAATACTTTCTGTTCATTTTACTGGTTAAAGCAGTTAGTACAGGTGCACCAATGGCAACTCCCATGGCATAACCGGAAATCAATAAACCGGCCAATGTAATGGATATTCCCAAATCACCTGATATGGTAGATAAAAGCCCTACAGGCACGAACTCTGTGGTCCCTATGCCGAATGCACTGATTGCGAGTGCAAAAAGGGCTGGAGTACTGCCTTTTTCTTTTTGTCTATTTATTGCAATTGAATTCATCAGCAATGAATCCTCCTTATTAAAGTAATAGCAGTTAAGAAAGTATAGCCAGGCGCCTTGGCCATGCAATCTTATGATAGATAGTATGGAGCATGTCAAACATAGTGAACAGTACGTACTTTAAAGTAATGCAGGCACTAAAAAGTACCCTATGGTCAATTTCACCATGTTGTTTTATGCTTCCTTATGCTATTATGGATGGCATGATTCGAAATGAATAGTACGCACTTTAAAGTAATGTAGGTACTTTCTAGTGCCTATCAAAAAGAGGGGGAAGGAAGTTGGCTTACAATATTCCGGTAGAAGCTACTTTAGATGTGATTGGCGGGAAGTGGAAAGTTGTAATTATGTGTCATTTAATTAAAGGTGAAAAGCGAACCAGTGAGCTTAAACGCCTTATGCCTGGGATTACGCAAAAAATGCTGACTCAGCAGCTTCGCGAACTTGAAGAGGATGGAGTTGTAAACCGCACTGTTTATGATCAAGTGCCCCCTAAGGTTGTATATTCACTAACAGATTACGGATGGTCACTTCGCCCGATCCTGGATGCGATGTGCAACTGGGGAGAAGGACATATTGAGTTAACAGGCGGAGAGCTTGTGGAACAATAAAAAGTTAAGGACTCGTATGCTATAGGCAAACGAGTCCTTTTTAATGGCAAAGCTATTTACTCTTTATTTGTTCGCGGATACTCTCGAGCTCCTCAAGCGATAATGAGCCAAGTGACTTCTTAATTTCTTCCTCGATTTGTTTCTTATTATTTTCCCTGTATTGCTTCCACCATTCCCGCAGTCCTTCCGTATTTGCAAGCAGATACTCGATATCGATTTCTTCTACCTCATCATCCGATAGATAATTTAAAACAGAAGCTAGCATCCGATTTAGCTTGCTGATGTCATCCTCATTTTTTGTGATAGGGGTATTTGATGGTGCTTCAGTATCCTTCTTGGTCTCTTCCCCGCTGTCTGCTGATGCTGCTTTCCTTGGCATAAAATCAGCCCTTTCTAATACGAATAAGAATTGCTCTTAGTATTGCCTCAAAAAAATAATTAAAAAACTGAACGATATTTATTAATAAGCGTCTCATAAGTAAAGTCATTAATTGGGGGTACTCATAATGAAAGAACGTGAGTTCGAATTTAATACAGATGTAAAAATAAAGGGGACAGTGAGTTTTCCGAAGGAGTCAGAAGGAAAGCTTCCTCTTATTATTATAATTCATGGTTCAGGCCCTGTTGACCGGGAAGGCAATGCGAAGGTTATGCATATGAATGCTTATAAGATGCTTGCTGAGTTTTTTGCATCCCTTGGGGTGGCGGTTCTTAGATATGACAAACGGGGAGCCGGTGTGAGCGGCGGTGACTTTTATCAAACAGGCATGTGGGATTTAGTTAACGACGGAGCAGCAGCTGTAAAGGCGGCTCTCGAACTGCCGGAAATTGACCATAAAAGAATTTTTCTGCTGGGTCACAGTGAAGGATGTACATTAATTCCTCCTATTAATAAGAAGGCGGAAGCTGCAGGTATTATCTTTCTTGCCGGTCACGCGGAAAATGTCAGGAATGCATCTGAGCTGCAAGTAAAACTGCTGGAAGAGGAAGTTAAAGTGATGAAAGGATTTAATGGAGTTATTCTCCGTGCCTTAAAAGTTCATAAAACGGCTGCTTCCAAACAAAAGAAAATTTTCGATGAAATGATGGAATCAGAAGAGGCAGTAATGAAAAAGGGATTTACAAAGATCAATGCAAAATGGGCAAGAGAGCACTTTCAATATAATATGGAAGAAGATTTGGCTGCAATTACATGTCCCGTTCTTGCTATTACCGGTAATAAAGATGTTCAAGTGGATCCTGAGCATGTGCATCTTTTTGCTGAAAAAGTGAATGGCCCAGCTGAGAGCTATAAAGTCCCGAATATGAACCATCTTCTTAGAGATCAGGAAGAGGAAACTTCTATGCTAAAGCTGAAGTCGATTTATAAAAGAAGTCTTTCAAAGCCGCTGAGCGCTGAAATGCTGGACATAATTGAAGAATGGACACAGAGGTATATTCTCTAAAGACGAAAAGATGCATGCGCATGGTTTTGAGAAAAATTATGGCGTATGCAATTTTTTTATATAAAGTATTGACTTTAGGTCATAAATTATTGTAAGATAGTTTTTGTCGCTAAGGGTTATTCGCTCAGCGGCAATGAAACTTTTTATCTGTTTGAATATTGAATAGAAAAAAGTAAAAAAGCTGTTGACTTACTTAAAAGAAGATGATAAGATGAATATCGTTGTCACTTCGAAAGAAGTTAGCACATTAGTTCTTTGAAAACTAAACAAAACAGAAACGTCAACGTTTAATCATTAGTCTTTTTCGAAAAGACAAACGAGCTTAATCAACTCTTATATGGAGAGTTTGATCCTGGCTCAGGACGAACGCTGGCGGCGTGCCTAATACATGCAAGTCGAGCGGACAGATGGGAGCTTGCTCCCTGAAGTCAGCGGCGGACGGGTGAGTAACACGTGGGCAACCTGCCTGTAAGACTGGGATAACTCCGGGAAACCGGGGCTAATACCGGATAACTCTTTTCCTCACATGAGGAAAAGCTGAAAGATGGTTTCGGCTATCACTTACAGATGGGCCCGCGGCGCATTAGCTAGTTGGTGAGGTAACGGCTCACCAAGGCCACGATGCGTAGCCGACCTGAGAGGGTGATCGGCCACACTGGGACTGAGACACGGCCCAGACTCCTACGGGAGGCAGCAGTAGGGAATCTTCCGCAATGGACGAAAGTCTGACGGAGCAACGCCGCGTGAGTGATGAAGGTTTTCGGATCGTAAAACTCTGTTGTCAGGGAAGAACAAGTACCGGAGTAACTGCCGGTACCTTGACGGTACCTGACCAGAAAGCCACGGCTAACTACGTGCCAGCAGCCGCGGTAATACGTAGGTGGCAAGCGTTGTCCGGAATTATTGGGCGTAAAGCGCGCGCAGGCGGTTCCTTAAGTCTGATGTGAAAGCCCCCGGCTCAACCGGGGAGGGTCATTGGAAACTGGGGAACTTGAGTGCAGAAGAGAAGAGTGGAATTCCACGTGTAGCGGTGAAATGCGTAGAGATGTGGAGGAACACCAGTGGCGAAGGCGACTCTTTGGTCTGTAACTGACGCTGAGGCGCGAAAGCGTGGGGAGCAAACAGGATTAGATACCCTGGTAGTCCACGCCGTAAACGATGAGTGCTAAGTGTTAGAGGGTTTCCGCCCTTTAGTGCTGCAGCAAACGCATTAAGCACTCCGCCTGGGGAGTACGGCCGCAAGGCTGAAACTCAAAGGAATTGACGGGGGCCCGCACAAGCGGTGGAGCATGTGGTTTAATTCGAAGCAACGCGAAGAACCTTACCAGGTCTTGACATCTCCTGACAACCCTAGAGATAGGGCGTTCCCCTTCGGGGGACAGGATGACAGGTGGTGCATGGTTGTCGTCAGCTCGTGTCGTGAGATGTTGGGTTAAGTCCCGCAACGAGCGCAACCCTTGATCTTAGTTGCCAGCATTCAGTTGGGCACTCTAAGGTGACTGCCGGTGACAAACCGGAGGAAGGTGGGGATGACGTCAAATCATCATGCCCCTTATGACCTGGGCTACACACGTGCTACAATGGATGGTACAAAGGGCTGCAAAACCGCGAGGTTAAGCGAATCCCATAAAACCATTCTCAGTTCGGATTGCAGGCTGCAACTCGCCTGCATGAAGCCGGAATCGCTAGTAATCGCGGATCAGCATGCCGCGGTGAATACGTTCCCGGGCCTTGTACACACCGCCCGTCACACCACGAGAGTTTGTAACACCCGAAGTCGGTGGGGTAACCTTTTGGAGCCAGCCGCCTAAGGTGGGACAGATGATTGGGGTGAAGTCGTAACAAGGTAGCCGTATCGGAAGGTGCGGCTGGATCACCTCCTTTCTAAGGAATATTTACAAGAAACGTGACGTTCTTTGTTCGTTCAGTTTTGAGAGTTCAATCTCTCAATGAATTCC
>NZ_MRTQ01000011.1 GCF_001956215.1 Paenibacillus sp. FSL R5-0490
AAAGTTTTAGGCTGATAGAGCAAAAGTGTAAAATCTAATCAAGCGAAAACTGTCAACTTTATTCTAGCGTTTACAATTGCTCTATCATATTTTACTTATTTCTATACAAAGATACCTTTCAAGTATTGAGAAATATTTATTAAAAGCTATACTTAGAGTGGTATTAACCATTACTGTAAGTTTTTTAAGAAGTGAGTTTTATTCTACAACAAATCTTTAATCTGTTGATAAATATATTCTTTGCTTAACCACCAAGCCTGTTTTGTCATATAATCGTCTGTAAAATTTTCTTTTTCACTATCTGGTCGATCTTTCCATTTTGCTGGACGAGGTAATTTCCTGGAATTATTCATTAATTTCTTTTTTGGAACCCCTTTTACTAAAACGTCTTTATAGTATTGTGATTTATATTGAGCAACTTGAGCATCGGGGCGAAGATGTAAAATATCCTCAATAGATGGTTTTATGAAATTATTCTTTATTCTGATTTCATTATTCCCATTTTTAGTAAAAGTTAGTTCTACACCGTTTTTTAATTTCTCTACCTCAGTCTTCCAAACTCTTTTAACTGGACCCTCTATATCATTAATAGGCATATTCCAAAATTTAGCTCCAATAAAAATAATTTTCTCGGGGTTTGTTTCGTAGGAATCACTATTTTTTTTCTTATTAAAATCATTAAAGACTAAAAGTAGAAATTTTTTTCTTTCTAAGAAATCATAAACCATAGATTCCTCCCAAGATTCATTAACTAGTTCTAAAAATGAAGGAATACCCATGAATTTAAAATGTTCTTTTGGTTGCGACATTCTTAAAGGAACAGTTTTTAAACTAATTTCAGCTTTTTCGATTTCTTCTGATGTGACATCATCTGTTGTGGTCGGCAAATTAAGAATTCCACGGATTATCATATTATTAATATTTTTTTGTGACTGACTCTTACGGACTTCGATACCGAGTTTTTTAATCAATTCACTTTGTTTCATTCCGTAATAGGGAGTAAAACGGGAGACAATAATTTCCTCTAGGGTTTTCTTTTTTAGCTCACTAATGTCCTTCACAATACTACTAACCGCTTCAGTATGATCTTGTCCAATGATATGATTATTTATTAGTTCATTAACGAATTTTGCTTTAAATGAATAGGCTCTAGGCTTTGCCGGGACATCTGAATACTTCTGCTTTGTATAATCAGCACCAGTTGTGGACTTCGTACATGCCCCTAAATAATTTGTAAGCCCTTCGGATAATTGATCAGCTTTACCGGAGTTTATATATTCAGAAATTTTTTTCCAATCCTGCTTGATTATTTCTAAATCTTTCTGGGGTATCTCGATTACAGTATCTTTAGGCAACTCAAAATTTTTTAACTCTGTCATTGAAAGTAGATTAGCATATGATACTCGGTATTTTGTCTTATCTTCAATCTTTTCTCCACTAGAAATTTTTTTCTTATGAGATACATCACGCCTATAATATTGAATCAATTCAATCAACTTATTCTTCTTCCAAAATGAACTTTGTTCAAATGATTTACCATATTCATTTTGGTAATTAATCTTATTTAAAACGAGCCTTTCCCCAGCAATGACTTTAGTTACTTTTAGCTTATTGATATTTTTTGTTTGTTGATCGATAGGGGTAACTTTTAATTCTACACCTGCTTCTGGAAAATCTGGTTCTGTATTATTATCTGCAGGATGGTCAAACCAGACTTGCTCTATTACATTACCTGGATATGATTTGTTATTCACATTTATAGTGCCATTCACATCGATTTCACCAAGTGTTTTTCCTACAGCTTCTAATGCTCTTTTATGTACTTTCTCCATCGTATTATAAATACTACTCAAAATAATTCACTCCTCCAACGGCAAACACATGTTGAATATATATTATACCAATATTTGGTTGTTTTGGCAGCCTAGTATTTACAAATAGTTCTTCAAACAACTAGGCAACTTTTATATGGTGTTTCATTAGACATTAAACATTAAACAATTGTGAAGAGTAACGATTGTATTAATTCTCTTTATAATTAAACAGTTTTGTTATTCCACTCCTTTAATTTAAATGATTGATTAGCACCCTAGTATTTTCCAGAACTTTCTCCGTTAATTCATAGCTAGTGACAACCATTTTTTAATAGAATAACAGGTAAAAATAGAACAAATGTTTCGTTTGGTGTTATAATATAGAAGTGAAATCTAATATATATTTATAATATAAAAACAATTTAATTTATAGTTCAAATGGTTGATCTTTTACTCAGTTTTTATTATAATGTGTTAAAGGTATATTTAGTACCGAAAGGGTGTTCGAGAATGTTAAAGGTAATGGAATTATTTGCTGGTGTAGGCGGGTTTCGATTAGGTCTCCAGGCAACAAACGGATTTGAAGTAGTATGGGGTAATCAATGGGAACCATCCAAAAAAGCTCAAGATGCTTTTAATTGTTATTCGAGACAATTTAAAGATAAAGGTGTTCATTCAAATGAAGATATAGCGAAAGTAGATGAAAAATCATTCAATGGCATGGGTATTGAGCTAATAGTAGGGGGATTTCCTTGCCAGGATTATTCTGTTGCTCGAAGCCTATCCGGAGAGAAAGGGTTACAAGGTAAAAAGGGAGTGCTTTTTTGGGAAATTGCGCGTTTAGTAACTGAAATTAGACCTAAATATATTCTCCTTGAAAATGTTGATAGATTATTAAAATCACCATCTAAACAAAGAGGCCGAGATTTTTCAATTATGTTGGCAAGTTTACGTGATTTGAATTATTCGGTGGAATGGCGTGTAATAAATGCTGCTGAGTATGGACAAGCTCAAAGACGACGTAGAATATTTATTTTTGCAGTAAGTAATGATACGAATTATATGAAACAGATAAGCAATGTCGATGATTCACGGATACTACATGAGGATGGTTTTTTTGCCAAACCATTTCCGGTACTTGACCAATCTTCTGATAAGCATAAACCTCATTCATTTTTATTACCTCAAGATATATTAGAGATATCTGATAGTTTCTCAAAGAAATATCATAATTCAGGAATAATGAGGGATGGAGTAGTATATACTGAGGAAGTTATTCCGAAGGTAGAGGAAGCAAAAACCTTAGGGGAAATTCTTCAATGCAATGTTGATGAAAAATACTATCTTAATGAAAATGCAATCGAAAAGTTTAAATATTTAAAAGGTGCCAAGAAAATAGAACGGACCGCTGCATCTGGTCATAAATATATATTTTCTGAAGGTGGCATGTCATTTCCAGAACCACTTGATAAACCGGGTCGGACAATGCTGACAAGTGAAGGTACTGTTAATAGAAGCAGTCATGTTATTGAAGATCCTGAGACAAGACGACTTCGCATATTGACACCTTTGGAATGTGAACGACTTAATGGCTTTCCTGACAATTGGACAGAAGGTATGACAGAAAGAATGAGATATTTTTGTATGGGAAATGCTCTTGTTGTTGGTTTGATAGAACGAATGGGCAATAGAATTTTGCAAATTGAGCAGAATGAATTAGAGTCTTTGAAAGAAACACCACTTCAATTAAGCTTTTTTAATCATTAATATAATCGGGAAGTCGTGGAAAATCCTTGATGGTATCATCAAGGATTTTTCTTTTTATAGTTAATATTACATTTTCTATGAATTGAGTTAATTTTGACTGTTTCTTAAAAGCCTCCCTTTGGCATTAACATTTCAAGTATATTGACATTAATTTTTTTAATAACCTAATCAAATTTTCGATTGCCTATTTCTGGTATACTATAAATAGAAAATTTTAATTTTATTTGAAAAGTCAATATTTAATTACGGAGGAAGATATTTATGCCATTTTTACAATGTTCTTGCGGTTCATTGCTAAAAGGTTATCAGTTGAGTCGAAAGGTATTATCTGCAGGTGAATATAGGCTTTGTGAGTATAAAGTGGGAGCTGCTTTGGAAGCGGGTTCATGGAGGGGTATTGATGAAGCAAACGAATGGATGAAGAATAAAGACGATGCCGTCTATTGTCCTAAATGTCATAATGAGATACCAATCGATCCTGCAGAAGTTGAAGTTTTATTGGATAAAAGAATTCCAGGGCTAAACTCAAGTGAGTTTGATTCCATTGAAGTTATTGAAAAATTGAAGCAGGTGAGCCAAAAGGAGCGTGCTGAAATATTCGTCCATAGCATTCCAGAGAGTGATCCTGTTTTTGGGGAGATTTACGATGAATTGCCAGAAAGTTTAAGCCATGCCCTCAAACAGATGAATATAGAATCCCTTTTTACCCATCAGGCTGATACATATAATGCAGCTAGAAAAAACAAGGATGTTGTGCTTGTTACACAGACTGCTTCAGGAAAAACACTGTCATTTAATTTACCTATTTTACATGGGCTTTTAAAGAATGAAAATGCAAGAGCATTATATATTTTCCCAACAAAAGCTTTAGCTGATGATCAGGTTGAACAGCTATATCGTTGGACAGGGGAAAAGGTTGAAGAAGATTCTTACGAGCAGGATGAGTGGTTCGAAAGAACTATCCGATTAGGTTCTACAAACCTTCCTTATGGGCGTCTTGATGGAGATACACAGCCAGGTTCAAGAAAAAGGTTGTTGAAGGATGGCAGAATTCTGTTTACAAACCCAGATATGATTCATCATTCTATTTTGAGACAGGTTCAAGGAAACCATCAAACTTCCAAACACGTCTGTAACCTTCTAAAAAATTTGAAGTATATTGTCATAGATGAAATGCATCTATACAGAGGGGCTTTTGGTAGTCATGTTTCATTGGTCATCCGCAGGTTAAGGAAGGTTTGTGAGGAACTGGGTAATCACGATATCCAATTTATCTTATGTTCAGCCACGATTGAGAATCCGAAATTATTAGCTGAGGAATTGACTGGAAAAAGTGAATTTACCTTAGTGGACAACGATGGATCATCAAAGAGGAAACGTCATGTCGTATTTTGGAATCCAGGAGTCACACTGGATACAGGAGTGCGTAAAGCACCTGTATCGGATGCTATTTCCATTGCTGAAAATGTTCTTGTGCATGAAGAAAAAATCATTCGGACAATTATGTTCCAGGGGTCCAGATTGCAAGGGAAAGTTACAGCGCGATCCATGAAAGATGTATTAAGAAAAAAGCTAAAACTAAAAAAGGAAAATGTAGCAGGGGTCCAGTTGTCTGCTTTTTATAATGGCATGCTAGGTGTTGATGAGAGAAAGCAGGTAATTAATGCAATTAAGAAAAGTGATGTCCATTTAGTAATAGCCACTAATGCTCTAGAAGTTGGAATTGATATCGGAGACTTAAGTTTTGCGATTTTAAGCGGTTATCCTGGGAGTAAGGCTGCGTTTTCGCAACAAATAGGCCGAGTCGGGAGAAAAGGTGAAGGGGTGGCAGTCATGATTTTTGAAGATGAGCCGCTTCAGCAGTATTATATGCAAAATCCAAATACCTTCTTGGAAAAGCCGCCAGAAGTGGTAAGAATTGATCCAAAAAACGCAGAACTATTAAAACTGCATCTTGCTTATCTGCAGGAAGAACTTGGTAGACCACTGTCAATAGAGGATTTGAGAATTTTCTTGGTAAATGATGAAGTTTCTAAACAATTACTTGAAAATATAGAACCACCTAATGAGGAAGAATTGCCAAGGTGTAGTTTAAGGTCAGGATCTTTGCAAAGCTACAAGGTCGTGGTCACAAAATCGCGGGATGTATTACTAGAAAGTATTGATGAGTGGACTGCATTCAGAGATTTTCATGAGGGTGCCATCTACTGGAATGCTAATGAAAAGGGCTATCGGGTTGATAGTATTAATCGCAAGAAATTAGAAATTCTTGTGACACCGATACGGGGAGAGATAGAATACTATACTCAATCTATTTTTAAAGATTTTATAAATGTTTCAGAGGAAATATCTGTTCAGGAAAGCCAAAAGGTTATAAAATCTACTGGCATTTTAAATATAAAAAGGTCAATATTTGGATTCAATAAATCATATTTTGGTTCCCGTGTTCCTGATGTCGAGAATCTCAATCCTCCATTGGTAGCTGATTTTGATGCAGAAGGCATGTGGGTAGTGTTATCTGATGAGTTAATACAAGAAGTAAAAGACGCTTTAGGATTGGATTACACTGAGGAAAAACTGGATGGGTCTATACGCGCTGCTGAGCATGTTTTACTGTCAGTTATACCGGATACCATCATTTGTGATGCAAATGATATCTCCGGTTTTTCAGGGCTATGTGTTTCTGGGTTTGCTAATAAGCCTGTTATTGGTTTTTATGGTAATCAATCAGGAGGAATGGGTACAACCAAGGCGATAGGTGAACATATAGAAAGGATTTCGAAAAGTGCAATTCACCTCTTGAACAATTGCCCATGCTCTGGCGGATGCCCTTCATGCATTCAATACCCGGGTAAGGACAATGACCATCTTTCAAAGATAGGTGCAAAGGCTATCCTTCTGCTGCTTAGCCATTCTATCAAGAATAGTATAAAGGGGGCTGAACTTAATTGCCTTTAGTATGTATAAATTGCCATACAGCAAAACAAAAGCAGTTATATTTTTATCAGATTAGTAGAAAGTTCAAAGGTATCCCTTATAGAAGGCTGATTAAGCAGCCTTCTAATGGTCTTCATGTTGAATCGTGGATTAAAGATAATGATAATATAGATAATACTCCAGACGGGGTATACTGTGACAACTGCCATAAGAGTTTAAATGAAGAATTTTTAACATTTGATGAATTAGCTTTACTCGCAGATAACAGAATGGAGACCTGGTCATTTAAAGATCAATCACTAGACGAGGTAGTAGGAACTCTAACCTCCCTAAGCAATAAGATAGGTTCTTCTGTTGAGAGATACCATATTAATTCGAAGTCAGCTCGGTATGGGGAACTTGAGAAAGACTTGCATTCTTCCTTAGCAAACAAATTAAAAAAAATAGGTATTGAAAAACTATACTCTCATCAGGCTGAAGCGATTAATCGTATACGAAATGGTGAAAATGTAGTCATTACAACAGGTACTGCATCAGGAAAGTCTATGGTGTACACAATACCAGCACTAGAAACATTTCTAAATGATGAGAATGCAACTGTTCTTTATTTGTCACCGCTTAAAGCGCTTACTCGTGATCAGCTTCTGACGTTAGATAGATTTAATGATAACGAAACTGAAAGTCAAGATTCTTTTGGATACAGAACTATTTCATTGGGAGGGAAAAAAGTAAGTGCTGGGGTACTCGAAGGAGGAAAGTCTGATTCTGTAAAGGAATTAACTTATGATTATGCAAGATATTGGTTGACTAATGCACACTTCCTGCACTTTATTCTTCAAGGTGCAGTACATTTTAAACACAAAAGCAGGTATATTCGTTTTTTTAAAAACCTTAAATATGTTGTAATAGATGAATTGCATGCTTATAACGGCATTCTTGGTTCAAAGGTGGCAATGCTCTTGAGGCGCCTCAGGCACTTATGCAAAGCTCTTGGAAATATTGACCTTCAATTTATCGCATGTTCTGCTTCTATAGGGAATCCCAAGGAGCATGCAGAGGAAATTACAGGATTAAAGGGTAGAAATGGCTTTTCCTTAATTGACGATGATGGGAGCCCTGCTTATGAAAAGGAAATATTATTATGGAATCCGGGATTTCTTGGCCAAAAATCAGAGCAAAGGACTAGAAGAGCGCCTATCTCAGAGGCTATAGAAATCTTAAAGTCAATCGCAGCATCATACCGTATGCTTCCCAAGTCTATTCTCTTTTATGGAAATAGAAAAGCGGCAACGAATGCTAGCTTTGAATTAAATAGTGCAGTAAGATCTAGACTTGCGGAGGTAATGCAGAATAAAGAAATACCTTTGGAACTTTTTTCACCATTCCATGCTCAATTAAACGGTTTCAAAAAGCAAGAAGTTATGGACAAACTTAAGAAAGGAGAATTGGTGGGTCTGGTGTCAACTTCAGCCTTAGAAATGGGCATAGATATTGGAGATTTAAGTTTATGTATAATGATCGGGTACGCCGGGAGCAAAGCTAGCTTTTTGCAGCAAGCTGGTCGAGTAGGAAGGAAAGGTCCTGGATTAATAATACAAATTTTTCAAGAGGACCCTTTGGAGCAATATTATGCAGCCAACCCTGTGGAATTTATGGAACGAGAATCTGAACATGTGACGATTGATGTTTCAAATCCTCTTATTGTTTCTGAACATATGCAATATGCTGCATTTGAAGTTAATGGAAAATTGACTTCCCCACATAATTACTTTAAAGTTTCTGCTGCTAAGAAAGCTGATGGCTTTGTTGAAAAGATGAAAGAAATAAATAGAGGTATGTGGGAGCTAACAGATAAGAATGTTATATATAATAACCTACTAAAAGGGGGTAGAGTCTACACCGTCATAAATCAATCCACAAAAGAAGCTCTGTTTGAGGGAGTGGATGATAGGTCATTACTAAGGGATTATCATTACGGTTCGGTGTTTCTTTACAACCAAAAAATCTATAGGGTTACGCGAATCTTATCCAATAAAAATGAAGTTTGGGCTGTGCCTTTTAAAGCTGATTATACTACAAGGGGGCAAGTTAATGATTCGATAAACGTCTCAGGAGAAGTCTCCACTAAGCCTGTTCATGATTTAATGGAAATAGGAAAAGGAAAACTCGTGATTACAAGGAGATTATGGGGCTACAAAAAAGTAAACCTATTTGGTGGAGGTACATCAGATTTAATCGAAGACACTAATATGTATCCTGTAAAATACACAACAGATGGGTTGTGGATTCAATTCACATCTGAAAAAATAAATGAGTCGGCATTGCATGTATTGGAGCATGCTATTGCTTCAGCAATACCTACAATCGTCAAGTGTTCGCATAGTGATTTTTCTTTAATTTCTTCAAGTAATTTAAAGGAATTTGACTATCGGCCCACCATTGTTTTTTATGAAGCTGATGGTGGAGGTGCAGGAATTATGGAAGCTATAGAATCCAGGTTAGTTCATATATTAAATAAGGCATTAGCTATCCTAAAAGCATGTGAATGTAAAGAAGGCTGTCCTAACTGTACCCATTTATCTATTTGTGAACGAAATAATGAAAATCTTGATAAGGTGGGCGGGGTTAAAATGTTGGAAATCTTAATATCTGAGATTGTATTCACAAAGAGGGATTAATGACACAGATAAAACTAACATAACAACCCAAGATTAAGTGCTTTCCAGCTATTAAATTTTTGACAAAGAAGTCACTTTGAAAATATAGACTTAGAACCATTTATTGTAAATGATAGAGAAATAGGTACGGTTCTTTTGCTTTCGGTTTGAAGCAAGAGAACCGTTTTATTATTTTGCACATTAACTCATGTCTTATTGTGGATGCTCAGTTCACTATTAATACAGTATCATATTAATAATCAGACTCTTGGGATTTTAAATTAATTGAAGTTCCTTTTATAATAGAAACAAATTCATATATTCATAACCGAGTTCAAAATTTGCTATGAGGTAGTAATTGCCAAGATGGTAAACAAAAATGAATAGTGATTTTGTTTAATAATGCTGTGCACAACCAAAGGGGGGATACTATGATTACATTAAAAGAATTTGCAGATGTATTAGAATTAGATAATATTTATTTGGTAGGCGGCAAACAAAATATAAAGAAAGAAATCACCTACCTAACAAGCATGGAGCTTACCGAGAAAACATCCCGCATGAAAGAAAAAGGCTTTGTTATGACCACATTTCACGCATTTAAAGATGTGAATCAAATCATTAGCCATTTAGAATGGATGCAGGAGATCGGAATAAGTGCTATTGGTTTTCATACAGCAGCATTGAAAACAATTCCGAGAGAAGTTGTTGACTACTCCAACACCCATTCTTTCCCGCTTTTTGAAATCCCCCAAGAGGTTCCATACTATATCATCCACGAGAAATATAATCAGCTGGTAAATAAGAAGGAAAATGAACAGGCTTCGAAAATACATAGATTAAATGAAAAACTGATGGAAATTGTTCTCCTGGAAAAGGATTTGAATTCAATTGTAAAAGTAATAGGAGAATATATAAATAATGTTGTGTGCGTGTTAGATCCGTATTTTGATTTGATTGCGTATTGGAAAACGAAAGAGCAAACGAGAGATGAGATTAAGCACCTGATTAATTTAATCATAAACCAGCATAAAGAGAACGTGTTAAAAGTGCGCTTCACCAATCGTGAGACGAATATAGCTGTGAAAATGGATGCTCTTTCTGATCAGAATTTTAAGGTAGCGCCGCTGTTTTCAAAGATGAACTTTCTTGGCTATCTGATCATTTGTCAAAATGGTACAGCGGATAAGTTTTCAGACGAGGTCATTAAAAATGGAATACGTGCCTTAAGCTTAGCTGCCTATAATAAAAATACATTGCTTCACTATCAAAAGAGCAAAGATATAGAAATGCTCGAAAGTATTTTCCAAGGTGAGGCCAATGATAAAAATCCATCTGACTTTTATATGGACCTTAAGAAAGTAAGGTGCATTTTCCAGGTGCAGTCCACCTCTCCAGAAACACTTCAGTCAAAGCTTCAAATGCTTTCAGAGAGTTTAATAGAAAATGAAACAAATTCGCGATTATGGATTTTTAACAGAAAAATTGTCGGGGTGATCGATTCGATATTAGACAGAGAGAGGGTAGCGGCCATTCTGTCAGACTACCCTGGAATCCGAATTGGCGTTAGTGCGATAGAGGAAGTGAACCATTGCAGTAAAATTAAAGCTATGTATGACCAATCATCTATAGGCCTGCTGCATGGTCACATTCATGATGCACAATTGGTGTTTTGGGATGAGATGGGGATTGAAAAAATCGCCTACAATTTACAATCCCATCATTTGTTCCAAAACTTCGATGAAGAATTGCTGGGTCCATTGATAGCCTATGATCTGGAAAAGAATGCTTCCTTAACCGAAACGCTATATACATACTTGAAACACTTTTTTAATCTTCAAAAGTCGAGCAGTGAATTATTTGTGCATCCTAACACGGTAAAATACCGATTGCAGAAAATAACCGAATTAATGCAGGTGGATATTCAAAATCCATCCCATTATTCGATGCTCATGATGGCCTTTTCCGTATACAGATCTAAACAAAAAGCAGATCACTTCCAATAGAATTGTTTAAAAGGGACAAATTACTGTCTCTTTTTTGTTTGTAGTATACAATGATAAATAATCTTTCTATTGTTATGATTTTGAATAATCACACAATAGGAGGGCTTCAACATGCCAACAGACACGAATTGGATCTTAAAAGGTGGCAGCATTATTGACGGACTTAATGATGAGGTGGTAGAGAATTCGTACATCAAGGTTGAAAACGGAAGAATAACTGAGGTCAAAGAAGGCGAGCCAGGTGATACAGAAGGATTTGAAGTCATTAATTGTACAGGAAAATATATACTTCCCGGACTGATTGACTGCCATGTGCATCTCGTTTGGAATGGCAGTGCAGACCCGCAATCCCTCATAAAAAATGAAGAGAATGACAGAATCGCTTTGGAAGCCTACAAGCATGCATTGGATACACTGAAACTAGGCGTCACTACAGTCAGAGATTTGGGGTCACCGGATCGAACCGTATTACATGTAAGAAATGTCATTGATTCCGGCTTGCTTTCAGGACCTACCATTATTGCTGCTGGTGCGCCCATTTGTATGACAGGCGGACATGTCTATTATTTAGGCTACGAATCGGATGGGCCGGATGAAGTTCGCAAGAATACTAGAAGGGTGCTCAAGGAAGGGGCAGACCTGGTGAAGGTGATGGCAACGGGCGGTATTTATACCAAAGGGGAAGAGCCCGGTTCCGTTCAGTTTACAATAGAAGAACTGAGTGCTGCAAAAGAAGAGGCTCTAAAGAAAAATAAGAAGGTATCTGCACATGCAGATGGAATTGAAGGGATCATGAATTGTTTAGAGGTCGGGATTGACACAATCGAGCATGGAATATATGCAGATTGCCAGGCTCTTGAAATCATGAAAAATCAGGGAACCTTTTTGGTGCCGACAATGGCCGTCATGAGACAGCTTATAAGCAGCCCGGACATTCCAGCATATGCTCTTGAAAAAGCGAAGCAAGTAGTGGGCCCTCATTTCTCGATGCTGCAGGAGGCTGTTCAAATCGGAGTGAAGATTGCAACAGGAACTGATTGTGGCTCTCCATTAACCCCGCCCCGCTATTATTATGATGAATTAGCGATTATGCATGAAGCGGGAATGTCGGAAATGGAAGTCATTAAAGCATCAACGAGTGTTGCAGCTGAATGTCTCGGGATTGAAGATCAGCGCGGGAGTATTTCTCCAGGAAAGTTTGCAGATTTGCTGATTGCAGACAGCAATCCACTAAATGATTTAAATAGTTTGCGGGGAGACAAGCTTGTGATGAAAAATGGTGTTTTGGTCAGCTAACCTGCACTGTTCAAACTAGCTGTAACGGGGCTCTGCGATTATGGAGTCTCCCTTGTATACATGCCTCCTAAAGAATATTAATCACTGTTCCAAGATTAAATCTGCCTTAAGCTTCCACACAGCCTTATATAAAAATAGTAAAAGGGAGTGAGCTTATTGAACATTTATTTAGTTGCAGTTGTTATTTATCTGGTTTTCATGGCGTTGATTGGTGTTTATTTTGCAAAGAAGTCGGTGAAAAATAGCGACGACTTTATGGTTGCAGGACGAAGCCTGCCGCTGTTCGTCGTAATGGGAACTCTCCTGGCAACGTTTGTTGGTTCTGGAACTGTAGTCGGCGGAGCAAGCTTTATTTACCAATACGGACCGTTTGCCGCTATTTTCAATCTGTCAGGCGGAATTGTTGGAGCCATCATTTTGTATTTTATCGCTTCTAAAATCCGCCAGATTGAAATCTATACAGTACCAGATCTTTTGGAACGGCGCTTTGGAAAAGCAGCTCTTTATATATCATCCGTTATTATCATCTTTGCCTTTGTCGGAATCACAGCCTACCAGTTTACAGGCGGAGCCTATGTGCTGCAATTAACCACAGGCATTCCACTGGAAATAGGAGCCATCATTATGTGTGCATTGGTTATCTTCTTAACGGTAAGCGGCGGGCTATTTTCAGTTGCTTATACTGATGCACTAAGTGCCATTCTCATTATTATTGGCTTTCTAATCGGGGTTCCCTTTGCATTGAATGCTGTTGGGGGATTTGAAGGTTTATCTCTATCTTTGCCTGAAATAAATAAGACCTGGAATGGCGGCTTATCATTTCCTCAGCTTCTCGGCTTCTTCCTGCCATTGTTTTTACTTGTGCTGGGTGATCAGAACATGTATCAGCGATTTTCCGCTGCGAAAGATCCTGACGTAGCCCGGAAATCCACTATCGGCTTTTTTGTTGGCAGCGTGTTTGTCATTAGTTTAACCATCATCTTAGCAACTACCTCCATTGTGCTTTTTCCAGAAATCAAGCCTGATACAGCTATACTATCGCTCGCGATTGATGGTGTACCTTTAGTAGTCGGATTGCTTATTCTCTGTTCAGCCGTTGCCTTTATAATCACAACAGCAACCTCTTATCTTTTATCAGCATCAGGAAATATTGTCAGTGACTTAATCCAGCGCTCAAGTAAAAGCAAGCTGTCAGAAAGTAAACTTCTATGGTACAACCGTATGATTGTCGTGGTATTAGGAGTCCTTGCTTATGTGTTAGGACAATTCTTCCCAAGCGTCCTGGCCATCCAAATGTACTCCTATACGATGTATGGAGCGTCCTTAACTCCTGCCATTCTTGCAACCGTATTATGGAAGAATGCGACAAAAGCAGGCGTGATCAGCGCCATGATTGTGGGTGGTTCGGCAACTATGATCTGGGAAATCGGTCTTGACCGGCCTTTAGATTGGAATAGTGTCCTGTTTGCCCTTCCATTGTCAGTTTTAACACTCATCATTGTCAGTTTGGCAACGAGAAATAAAAACGTTACAACAGACCTCACTACTGATCATACAAGCTAATAAGACTTTATAAGGAGTTGGAAAGCGTGAATTCAAAGAAACGAATCAATCGATTAAAAGAGTATATGAAAGAACAAGCAATATCTGCCGTATTTGTCTTTAATCCTGACCATCAGTTTTATTTAACGAATTTTAAAGCTTTAATTTATTCACGGCCCATCATCTTTCATTTACAGGAAAAGACAGCCATGATTGTTCCTGGTCTTGAAGAAACCCATGCACTGGAACATTCACACGCAGATGATGTACTCGTCTATTATGAACATCCTGGGGCCGGCAGGGATGAGACATCGCATATGGAGCATATACGTGCATTGGTAAAACAAAATCCTGACTCATCAAAAATTGGTGTGGATTTAGCCTTCATTCCTGGTGAGGTTCTACTCTATCTTCAGCAATCAGGCTATCAGGTGGTTGACATCGGGCAGTTCATTTATCAAATGCGATTTATCAAGGATGAAGAAGAAATCCACATGCTCGAGCAGGCCGGACAATTAGTGAACCTGGCAGTAAGCAAGTCATTAGCGCAAATTCAAGCGGGAATAACAGAAATGGAAATAGATGCAGCGGGAAATGCAGCACTGTTTGAAGCAACTGCCGCTCAATATCCGGATTCGGTGATTGATATTGTGGTTATGTCGCCTTCCGGGTTAAAGAGAAGCATCATGCCGCACGTATTCTCCAACACTAGAAAAATCGAAGCGGGAGATGTCATTATTCACAGCAGGCAGGTTGGGCTAAATGGGTATCGTGCTGAATTAGAGAGAACCGTAATTGTCGGAAAACCAACAATTGAGCAGGAAAAGGCGTTTCAAGCTGCTATAGAAGCACAGCAGCGTGCGATTGATTTAATTAAGCCTGGTGTGAAATTTTCAGAGGTAGATGGAGTTTCCCGTGAAGTGTTTGAAAAGGCGGGACTTGAAAAATATGCGATTCACCGTACTGGACACGGAATAGGTGTATCAGCACATGAGCAGCCATTTTTGCGTTATGACCATCATGATGTGGTAGAGGAAGGAATGGCATTCTCGATTGAACCTGGCATTTATATACCTGAGGTTGGCGGTTTCAGACACTCTGATACTGTTCTTATCACATCTGATGGATGCCGATTAATTACAGAATATCCACGTGATATGGAGTCACTGCTTTATTAACTTAAATATCAAACTGGAAAGGGAGAAGTATCACACTTCTTCCTTTTAAACTGATAGGAGGAACTTGTGATGGAGTTTGTGATAACGAATGTGCAGCTATTGTATGGAGAAGAATTAGATTGTAAAAAGGGGTTAGCACTTTGGATAAAAGATGGTTTGATCAAGGGAATTATCCCTGAATCCAAACTGCCAGCCGGCGTAAAGGTTATCGATGGAAATGGAGGCTTTCTCGCTCCAGGCTTAATAGATTTACATATTCATATGATGTGGGACGGCTCATTAAATCCAGTTCACACCTCCGAGGCAGAGGGCTATGAGCAGATGCTGATACGAGCAGTTGCCAATTGTCAAACCTATCTTCAGCACGGAATAACGACTGTGAGGGATATTGGCTCCATTGATGATATTGCGCTGCATGTGGCAAAAGGGATTAAAAGGGGGCTTATTCCAGGTCCTGATGTCATTGCCAGCGGAAAAACCTTAACCATGACAGGCGGGCATGATCCGTTCTGGGCAAGATTTGTCGATGGGAAGGATGAGGCATTAAAAGGAGTACGCGAACAAATTTTTAAGGGTGCTGAAGTAATTAAAGTAAGTGCAACTGGCGGGGTCTATGGAAGAATAGAAGGGGAACAGGTCGGCAATGCGGAGCTAAGTCTGGAAGAGCAGGAAGTCATCTGTAAAGAGGCACACCGTTTTGGACTCAAAGTGGCGTCCCATGCGATTGGACGTGATGGAATACTTAATTCGATACTTGCTGGTGTGGATACAATTGAGCATGGTCAGTTTCTGGATGATGAACTGGCTGCCTTAATGGAAGAACGGAATACCGCCTGGATTCCAACCTTGTTCGTCTATAAGCAAATTGCAACACAGGAAGGAATTCCTTCTTATGCAAGAAATAAAGCAAAGGAAATAGTCAGCATTCACCGGAATGCATTTGAAACCTATTTTAACAGGAATATTTTAATTGGGGCAGGTTCAGATGCGGGTTCACCATGCACTCCTCACCGGGCGCTGCTGGATGAATTGTATACCATGAATGAGATTGTTTCTGATGCGAAAAAGGTGCTAAAAACAGCTACAGTTAATGCAGGGGAAATCTTAGGACGTGACGTTGGGCAAATAAAAGAAGGATACAGGGCGAATCTGATTTTGATTAAGGGAAATCCGCTTGAGTGCCTGAGTAATTTAGAAAGTATAAAGATGGTTGTAATCAGGGGAGAAGCTGCTTATGAAGCAT
The DNA here is from genome assembly GCF_001956215.1 of Paenibacillus sp. FSL R5-0490. Classification (GTDB taxonomy): domain Bacteria; phylum Bacillota; class Bacilli; order Bacillales; family Cytobacillaceae; genus Cytobacillus. The sequence goes on from NZ_MRTQ01000011.1 coordinate 16,441, forward strand.
AACAATAAGAGCCTTGATAAGCAGGCGAAATAAGCAGTGTCCAGGTGACTAGTGTCTGAAGGTTAATTTTATCTAGCAAAATATATTTTTAATATAAACACTTTACAGATACTATTAACTATGTTAAATTCTATTTAACAAAGGATTCTGAAATTTCAAAAAGATGGTGTGAGTGAATGAGTTGGACTGCTGGCCCATTTAAACAGGAACTGATCAAGGATTATAACAATATCAACCTTCTTTTGTTTAACATTGGTGTCAAAAGTCAAAGAGTCGAGTTTTTGGGGGATAAGATATTAATTTTCGCCAATCATAAGAGAATTCCATCTCTTAAACATTTGGACGAGATTAATCGCTTTGTAACCCGAATGACTGACATTGCCATCATAGATAGTTATAAGGAACATTTAAGGAATGTCCTGGAAGAAAAATATGGGATGAAGGTACTTTCTATTTTAAAGGACTATGATCCCGTAACTGAACTCTCAGGAACGATCATTACCCTGGATCAGGATACAAGTGCCTATATTTCCAGGTAACTAAATAATCGTGACTGGTCCAATGAACTCTTAAGAGTGCATAAAAACCGTCAGTACAAGCTTTCAGACTAGCGTCTGTTTGTTTTGTGCTGACGGTTTTTTTTATAAAAAAATAGAGGAGGCAGCAACATTATGAAAACAATAGAAGATGTATTGATTGCGCTGGATGAACTGACAGGAGGAAGAGTGATTAAATCTCTAAATGACATTACGAGAGGTGAGCATCCCTTTGTCATCATGAAGTCTTCCAACATTCCCGGGAAAGAGATCATTGAAACGCCTGGTCTTGTTTATGGCGATATGAATAAAGAAGTAAAAAAAGTAGCAGTTGCCATGACAATGACAGAAGGAAGTATCGAACTTGCCGGCGCTACTGGTGTCGATGCCATTGTTGCTCATCATCCGATAGCCGAAGCGGCAAATTCGGGCGGAGTTATCTTGAAAAATTATCTGGATTTGTATAATGTAGCTGCATTTGAATTGCATGAAGCCTTCCATGGATTACATCCTGGCATTCCTTTTTTGCACGGCCATCAGGTATACCGTACAGAGGTTTCTTATGGAGGAGTACACGGAAATATTTTATATGCAGGGAAGGTACTCCCTGAGGTGAAAACGCTGGGGGATATTTTAACACGGCTGGACAATTTCATGGGTCTGAGAGATGAAGAGGAATTGTTACATACTGAAAAGGAAATACGCAATAGTTCATCTCTGTCAGAAACAAGTATAGTGACACGCGGGAGAATTGTTCATGGAGAAGAGACAAGCCCCGTGAACAATATTGTGCACATTTTCCCGCATACGGGATTTTCTCCTGAACATTTGCGTCAAGCCATCCAGGAACACCCGGAAGCTGACACAGTTCTCGCTAGCATTAGCCGGGTTTATGATGGACATCCGCTTATTGAAACAGCTAAGGAGTTAGGCCTTAATTTTATTATTGGAAACTGCCATGTGTTAGAAATACTTGAAAATGGTTTACCTTTAGCTTACGCCTTGGACAGACTGCTGCCTGATGTTGAAGTTGTTGTTTTTCGGGAACGCGTGACAAGCATATCCCTAAATGAAATGGGATCTACTCAGTTAAAGAAATATGCAGAAGAAATGGCTGAGGGTTATCTATTGAAAAAAAAGGTTGTCCAAACAGTATAAAAAAAGGAGTGCAGGTAGATGAGCGAGGTTAAATCTTTAGTACAAGAAAATATAGAAATAGAAGAGAATAGTGTCCCGATTCCTTTAACGAGAAAATGGACACGAATTGAAGCAGTCGGTCTCGGTTTAGTCATCCTCTCACTGCTGGTATTGTTAATCACGCCAGGTACATTAGCCGGGTTATTTACTTCCATTGTCGATCAGGTTTTCCCGGTTATCGTAGAGATATTCTTAACCGGCACGGTAGGGGTATCCATAATTGTTAGTGTCATTATAGGCCGGGTACTGGAACGGCTGGGGTTTACGGATGCGTTAATCCGGATATTCATTCCTGTTACAAAGCTGATGAAAGTGAATTCAGCTGTTATCATTCCAAGTATATATAATATTCTTGGTGACATTAATGCTGCCGGAAAAATTGCCGGACCAATCTTAATCCGTTCAGGAGCAACAAAAGCAGAGCAGAAAATAGCGGTAGCCACCATGGTACAATCCCAGCAGTCTTTTGCTACCTTTATGTTAGGCATGGTTGCATTAACGGCTGTAGGCGCCAATGCCTTTGTCGTGGTCGTGCTGGCTGTTTTCATGCCTGTCATTGTTGTCCCGTTCCTGCTTTCTAAAACCATTTACCGGGATACGAAAGCTGTCCAAATTGCAAAGCTGCCTCAATTTACGCCGAAGACTGGCTTTTTGCCCACTTTGTTTAATGGAGCCAGGGAGGGAGCAGAGCTTTTATTCCTTCTCATTATACCGGCTGCCGCCGTCGTGTTTGCTGCTATTGGCGTTCTCGATTATATCGGCATATGGTCAAAATTTGAATCCGGCTTATCAGCCGTTTTGTTAGCTCTAAATATTCATCCGGAGACCGGAATTCTCTCCATATTGGCTAGCCCGGCGCTGGCGATGGCCCAGTTATCGGAAGTAGCGGGTTCTTTGGATCCGCGTTTGGTCATCGGATCATTCGTATTAGCTTCATCCGGCTTGCCTTTGTCTACTGTCTTTGGTCAAATTCCGGTTATATGGGCAGCTAATTCTGATCTAAGTGAAAAGGAAGCAATGGGAGCTGCTGTATTAGGTATCATCATGCGTATTTTGACAGCCTTTTTGATTGTTTATTTCTTAACGCCGATATTAGTTTAATGCTCAGAGCTAAGGTAAAGAAACAATTTTTGCTTGGTATAAGATCTAAATTTTTCCCAGTAAAAAAGAAAGATTGATCAAATATTGATTTGGTGGGATCCTTTCAAATGATTGGGGATCCAGGTGAAGCTCTGTTTTTCTTATAAGATTGTTTTCCTCGTTCCATAAGAAAAGTACGGCCGTTTGATGAATGGGTTCCATAATCCCTTTCATCGGCGCAAGAAGTTCAATTTTAAGATCATCCAGGGGAAAGTCAGGCCGGCAAATAAGCTTACAAGGTGTTGTTTGTAAGGGTTCATAGTGATTTATTGTATGATCAGACAGATAGTGGATCCTCCCGGTAGCTGCAATTCTTTTATCAGGGAGGATCAGTCCAGATTCATGATAGATATCTCTTCCGATGGAGGAAGGGATCTTTTTTTTGTTCCATAAAATGGACATCGAAAAAGTGTTGCCAGGCAAAATCGTCCATGCTCTCTTGGCTATCAGTTCAAATCCGATAAAGGACATGGCTATCCCTCTTTCCTGCTGCTCGATACTGATGTTTATGCTCGAGGAAGAAAAAATATCTGCTATGTATCCATCAATTCATTATGATAGCTGTTACTCACGAACCCTCTTTTTGTTGAGAACTGGCCTGTTAAGAGTTGCCAACTAATCAAAAGCACCAATCCGTTAAAAAACATTAAAAATAGGTTTAACCATGAAGCTAGCTATAATCAGTTAAAGCCAAACGGATATATGATTTTTACTGCGGTTTCAAAAGAAGCCCCCATGTATGGAAAGGGTAAACAATTGGGCAAAGACTATTTTGAGATCATGGAAGGAGTAAAAATGTTTTTCTATGATTCCGACTCAATCAAACCTTATCCCTTAAATGAATAATTACATCGTAAATGTAAAAAATATATTTGTTAAAAATAAATAACTAAGGAGATGATACAAATGGCATTGATACCTTATGATCCATTTAGACAATTAACTAACATTAGGAGAGATTTTGACAGATTATTCAATGATTTCCCTTTTCATTTAGACAATGAAATGAATCAATTGGGGAATATAAGAGTGGATGTTCATGAAACAGATAAAGAGGTAGTAGCAACTTGTGACATTCCAGGCTTACAGAATAAAGAAGATGTAAACATTGATATTGAAAATAATGTATTGAGAATTAGTGGCTCAATTAACAGAACTAATGAGATTAAAGAAGAGAATTTGCATAGGAGAGAAAGATACACAGGTAGCTTTCAGAGAGCTATTACACTACCAACTCCTGTTTCTGAGGAAGGTATAAAGGCTTCTTATAAGAATGGTGTACTAGAAGTTATCATGCCTAAACAAACTCAAACAAATAAAAAGAAAATTGATGTGGATTTCCATTAAAAATGAACAGTTTGCTACCTGTTATGAAAGAGTTTGGCAGGGATTACTTGCAGGAAATTGCTGAGGAACAACCTGACCTAGTTGATTTGCTAATTTTAAGCTGCCATTTACCTCAGGCAAAGAAAAAAATTATTTTAAATGAGCTGACTAATAATATTAAGAATTCCTACCAGCATTACTTCCTTTGAGGTAATGCTTTTCTTTTGTAAGATACTGATGTTTATGCACGAGGAGGAAAAAATATCTGCTATGTATCCATCAATTCATTATGATAGCTGTTACCCACTAACCCTCTTTTTGTTGAGAACTGGCCTGTTAAGATGTTGTTTGCCAAATAATCAAAAGCACTAATCCCTCAGAAAACAGTCTTCATAAAATATAATTTAGCTTTCTGCAGTATGCAATAAGTATGCGTATGCTGCTTTTTTTCCTACCCACTCGATTATTTGTGCGCCCTCCTTGTTTTGATTGATATGTGCCAGATAAAATTCGGGACTGTTTCCCTTGGATTCAGTGCCGAATTTTTTCTATTCATCGCTAAACCGAAATGCTAGAAAAACCTAGGGCTGTAAAATTAATTCTGAAAATTTATAAAAATATAAATTTATGTATTGAAAAGGTAACAAATTAGTAATATAATTACAAACAATAAAACGTTTACTTCATTTTTGAAACAAATTAAAGTATCTACTTCAAAAAAGGCGGGATAACAATGAGAATCTTGATAGGTGGAATTGCACACGAGACCAACACATTTTCCAATGTGAAAACAACAGTTGAATCGTTTAAGCAATGGGAATGGATACACGGAGATACAATCATACAGAAACATCGAAAAGTAAGAAATTACTTAGGTGGTATGATTGATCGGGCTGAAGAAATTGGGGTGGAAATTATTCCGAGTTTTTCAGCTTTTGCCATGCCCTCAGGGTTAATAACGAAGGAAACCTACGAGAGGCTGATTTATGAATTAACGGATTCTATTAAAGCAGCGGGTGAATTTGAGGCTGTTTGTCTGGCACTTCATGGTGCTGGAGTTGCGGAGGATGCTGATGATCTTGAAGGTGGTATATTATCTGCTGTTAGAGAAATTATCGGATATAAAATCCCTGTTGTTGTCACACTGGATCTTCATGGCAATATAACTGACCAGATGGTTAAAGAAGCTGATGTCCTATTAGGTGTTAATTTCTACCCTCATGTCGATTGTTATGAAAGAGGAAAAGAAGCCATTGATATTACGAAGCAAATTCTTTTAGAAGAAATACATCCAAAGATGAGCCTCAAAAAACTGCCACTTATGATTCCCACTTCCACCACGAATTTACCTCCTGCGAAGCACATTAATGAATTATGCTGGACACGCGAAAAAAACGAAAAAATTATTGATTGTACATTCTTTCATGGATTTCCTTACACCAATATTCCTGAAGTCGGTGTAACGGTTGTAGCTATTACTAATAATGACCAGGAGCTGGCAGATCAAACAGCAGAAGAAATTGCAATAGAAATTTGGAATACTAGAGAGGACTTTTTTCCAGATATCGATACTCCTGAGGAAGGTATAAATAAAGCGTTGAGGATGGAAGGCAAGCCAATCATAATTAACGAAACCTCCGATAATCCTGGGGGCGGTACACCAGGTGATGGAACTCACTTGCTCTCAGCTATGTTAAAAGCAAAGCTTGAAAATGCTTGTTTCGGCTTTATATATGATCCAGAAGTAGTGGATATTGCACATGAAAGTGGAGTGGGGACGGTAATCGAAGTACTGCTCGGCGGAAAAACGGACGATATGCATGGGGAGCCTATACATGTTAAAGCATACGTAAAAACTCTCACTGATGGGCAGTTTATCCAATCTTCGCCGATGGGAAGAGGTGCAAGCATCAATTATGGCAAGTCTGCGAGAGTCATAGTTGATGGGATCGATATTATAATTTGTTCTAAAAGGTCACAGACACTGGATGAACAAATCTTTTTGCTGCATGGGATTGATATAAAATCCTATAAAATCGTGGCCTTAAAATCAAGCCAGCATTTCAGGGCAGGTTTTGAACCGCTTGCAAAGGAAATCATTTCAGTTGACTCTCCAGGATTAAGCAGCTTTAATCTAAAATCCTTTAATCATACAAGACTCAGAAAAAAAGTATATCCATTTTATAAGGAAATAACGCTGTTTCAAAAAGAAAAATTCATGTGAAAAATGGGGGAAAGAAAGTGAAAAAGAAAGTATTAAAAATGTTATCCATCACTTTGATAAGTTTCGCAGTCATTTTAACAGGCTGTAATCCAGCTTCCGAAAAAACCGCTGGATCTGACACAACGGGTTCTGCACCACGGGACACGCTGGTAATATCCTCTGTTCGTGAGCCTGACAGCATTGATGTTCATAAAACAACATGGGTTGATGATACCAATGCCCATATATATGACACTTTACTCAAAAGGGATTTAGATGGAAATTTGGTTCCTGGACTTGCTGAAAAGTATGAGGTTTCAGATGACGGGAAAGTTTGGACAATCGTATTAAATAAAACGGCCAAATTCCATTCCGGAGAACCGGTTACTGCTGAAGCAGTTAAGAAAACATTTGAAAGATTTCTGCAGCATTCTGCAGTTAAATTCATAGCAGGGCCACTGGACAAAATTGACGCTGTGGACGAACAAACATTAAAGATTTATTTCACTGAGCCTTTTGCCCCTTTTGCCAGTGGATTAACTACTGCCTATTTAGCACCGATGGATCCTAAAGCACTTGATGAGTATGGAGATGACTTTGGAGAACAGCCGGCTGCGGCGGGATTATTTAAATTTGGAGAACATAAACGAGGATCCTCCATTACTTACATGAAAAATGGCGATTATAGCTGGGGCCCTTCTTTTGTGGACAACAAGGGTGAACCGGCTTATGACAAATTTGAGTTCCGCTTTATTACTGATGATGATACTAGGGTGCTTGAATTTAAGAAAGGTACCACACAAATAATGACAAAGGTACCGCCAAACTATATTCAAGATCTTAAAGAAACAGAAGGTGTAGAGCTTAATAGCATGTACGAACAAGGCATAACATACTTAGGCTTCAATAATAAGAAACCAATATTCCAGGACAAACGTGTCAGACAAGCAATTGCACTTGGGATTGATAGGGAGCCAATTGTTGAGTTTGCTTTGGAAGGATATGCCAAGCCGCTCTTTGGTCCGCTTCCTCATACAATACCTGGTTATAGTGAAAAAGTTGAAGCAGAAGCAAAACAAAAATATAGCCAGAATATTGATAAGGCTAAGTCGCTGCTGGCAGAAGCCGGGTGGAAGGATACAGATGGAGATGGAATTGTAGATAAGGACGGAAAGCCTTTCTCCTTTGAATTATGGTTATCGGATGAACCTGTTATGCAAAGAGTTGTCCAAATTATTCAAGGCCAGTTAAAGGAAATCGGAATTGATGTAAAAATTTCAGTTCAAGAAGCAGCGTCCATTGCTGCAAATACACCAAAAGGCCTGCATGATGCCATCCTTAACATGTACGGATGGTCTGATCCAGATATCTTATACATGCTTATGACCAAAGGAAATTCAACCAGATTGCATTACGAATCTGACCAATTACAAGAGATGCTTACTAAAGGCCGACAAACGATGAATCCTGAAGAGCGCATGAAAATCTATGAAGAAGCACAGCAATTTATTGTGGAAGAATCTCCGTGGGTTCCACTATTTGTTCGTGAGAGTATAACGGCTTACCGTGATATTGATGGATTCAAACAAAATCCATATTCACAAAACATTATATTTAATGATATCACTCCGAAATAAAACCACAGAGAAAGTTAGGGATGTTCAGTCATCCCTAACAATCCTATTAATAAAAGGAGGGATCTGAAATATGTCTAAATATATTGTGAAACGTATCCTATCAATGATTGTTACTCTTATTGGGGTGTCTTTTTTAGTCTTTTTGATGATGCATCTTATCCCTGGTGATCCAGTAACCTATATTCTGGGGGATTTTGCCTCAGAAGAATCAATAACTGAACTGAGAAGTACTCTAGGACTGGATCAGCCGCTATATATTCAATATTTCGATTATATAAGGAATGTGCTGCAGGGGGACCTGGGAACCTCGTATATAACAGGACTGACAGTTGGAGAAGAAATTTATGCCCGATTTCCCATAACATTTCAATTAGCGGTCTATAGTTTGATTATTGGATCTTTATTTGGAATCTTAATGGGGATTTTAGCTGCTGTTAAACAAAATACAATTTTTGACCAATTAGCCATGGTCATTTCTTTAATAGGAATCTCTGCACCAGGATTTTGGATTGCCCTATTCTTGATTTGGATTTTTTCCTATCAGCTTAACCTTTTTCCTATTTCAGGATACGAAGGCTTTCATTCATTAATTCTGCCTTCCATTACGCTGGGTTTAGGATCAGCCGGAAATATAGCCAGAATGACAAGGTCAAGTATGCTTGAAGTCATTAAACAGGATTTTATGAGAACAGCTCAAGCTAAAGGGCTTGCCCTGATAAATATGATTTTTCAGCATGCTCTCCAAAATGCCATGATACCGGTTATTACTTTAATTGGTCTGCAGTTTGGTTTTTTATTAGCAGGTGCCGTGGTCATTGAAACCGTATTTTCACTCCCGGGATTAGGCAGTTTTTCAATAGAAGCCATTTCGAAGAGGGATTTGCCAACCGTACAAGGGCTGGTTCTATTTATGGCATTTCTTTTTATCATAACTAACCTAATAGTGGATCTTGTTTATAGTATGGTGGATCCACGTATTAAATATTAGAAAGGGGTGCAGGCTTTTTGAATAGTACAGCACCTAAACTTACAAATTCCGAAACTAATTTAACTCCTCCTCAGAATAATAGAAAGGAAGAAGTAAAATCCAAATCGTACTGGTCTTTAGTTGGGAAAAGGATCATCACGAACAAGAGTGCAGTTATCGGCGCGTCCATTTTATTGTTTTTCGTTTCGGTATCTTTGCTTGCCCCGCTCATTGCCCCACACCCAGTAGATGTAATGAAATTCGAACAGCGGTTCCTGCCTCCAGGGGGAGAAAATTTATTAGGAACAGATGAATTCGGGAGAGATATCTTTTCAAGAATGTTATATGGAGGCCGGGTCTCCTTAATGATGGGGCTTGTTGCAGTACTAATTGCAGGAACAATCGGGGTTATTTTAGGCATCATTTCGGGCTATTACCGACGAATTGATATTTATATTATGCATGTTATGGATATCTTATTGGCGTTTCCTTCCCTTCTTCTTGCTATTGCCATTATAGCAGTGCTTGGGGTCGGTTTAACTAATGCCATGATTGCGGTTGCAATCTCTGTTATTCCTTCCTATGTAAGGGTGGTCCGGGGAACTGTCTTGTCCATAAGGGAGAAAGAATATATTGAGGCAGTAAAGGCACTGGGAGTATCGGATTTTAAAATCATTGTAAAGCATGTTTTTCCTAATATATTATCACCAGTTATTGTTCTATCCAGTTTACAATTTGGGACTAGTATTCTTGTTGCAGCAGCCTTAAGCTTCTTAGGGCTCGGAGCTCAGCCGCCAACTCCAGAGTGGGGGGCTATGGCGTACGTAGGAAAAGGTTTTTTAGGGCAAGCGTGGTGGATGTCACTTTTCCCTGGTCTGGCCATTATGTTAGTCGTACTTGGATTTAATTTATTAGGTGACGGACTGCGTGATGCTCTGGATCCACGACAAAAATAACTGCTTGGGAGTGAATGGGATGGTGACAGAGTTTGCAGAAAAAGAAGCACTTTTAAAAGTGGACAGCCTTTCTATTAAGTTTAAAACAGGGAAAAAAGATTATGTGAATGCAGTTAGTAAGGTGAATTTTACAATTAATAAAGGTGAAACTCTTGCTTTGGTGGGCGAATCAGGGTGCGGTAAAAGTGTTACTTCCCTTTCCATCATGAGACTAATTTCGAATAGTGTTGGGAAAATTGATGGGAAAATCATATTTAAAGACACAGATTTGAATCAATTGTCAGAAAGAAAAATGCGTTCAATTCGCGGGAAAGATATTTCTATGATTTTCCAGGAGCCGATGACCTCCTTAAATCCTGTCCATAGAATTGGAAGACAGATTAGTGAAGTTCTAAAGCTTCATACAGATCTCACAGGGGAAGAACTACATCAGCAGACTGTTGATATGTTAAAAAAGGTAGGGATTCCACGTCCGGAAAAAATTGTAAACGAATTCCCCCACCAACTTTCTGGAGGGATGAGACAGCGGGTGATGATTGCAATGGCTATGGCTTGTAATCCTAGCCTATTAATTGCGGATGAGCCGACAACTGCATTAGATGTGACCATTCAGGCGCAAATTTTGGATTTAATGAATGACCTCAAAACTAATTATGATACAGCCATATTATTAATAACTCATGATTTAGGTGTAGTGGCAGAAATGGCCGATCGGGTTATGGTTATGTATTATGGACAAATCGTTGAAGAAGCTGATGTAAAAACGATATACAAAAATCCAAAACACCCTTATACAATTGGTCTATTAAACTCGATTCCCAGTCTGGAAGAGGATCATGATACCCTTCAGCCAATTGAAGGCAATGTACCTAATTTAGGAGAGGTAACGAAAGGGTGTCCGTTTTATTCCAGATGCACTCATGCTCATGCTAAATGTTCTATAGAAAACCCGCCTTTAATAAAAGCGAATAATGAGCAGGCAGTCAGATGTTGGCTATATATTAAAGAGGAGGCATTAGCATGAGTGAAATACTGCTTGAGGTACATGACCTAAAAACATATTTTCCTATAAGCAAGGGCTTTATTTCTAAAAAAAAGGACTATGTTAAAGCAGTTGATGGTGTAACATTCAACTTGTTTAAAGGAGAAACATTAGGAATTGTTGGGGAAAGCGGATGCGGCAAATCCACAACTGGAAGAAGCATCCTAAGATTAATTGAACCAACTAGCGGCAAAATTAAATTTGAAGGCAGAGATACACTAAGCTTGAAAAAGAATGAGATGAGAAAGCTGCGAAAACAAATGCAAATTGTTTTCCAAGATCCTTTCGCTTCTTTAAATCCCCGTCTCCGAATCTCTTCCATTTTAGAGGAAGCATTGTCAACACATAATATAGGAAAGAACAAGAAAGAACGAAGCGAAAAAGCGATAGAGATATTGGAAATGGTAGGGTTAAACGCTTATCATGCCGATCGCTATCCTCATGAATTTAGCGGTGGACAAAGACAAAGGATTGGAATTGCCCGCGCAATCGCTGTGAATCCGTCACTAATAATAGCTGATGAGCCAGTTTCTGCTTTGGATGTATCAGTACAAGCACAAATACTTAATCTGTTTCAGAGTCTTCAGAAACAGTTGGGCTTAACATATATTTTTATTGCCCATGATTTGAGTGTTGTTAAACACATAAGTGACAGAATAGGAGTAATGTATCTAGGGAGAATGGTAGAGTTTGCAGATAAGAACCAATTGTTTTCAGAACCGCTGCATCCTTATACTAAATCGCTTATGTCATCTGTTCCCGTTCCGAATCCTGAAGTTGAAAAGAAAGACCGGATTATCTTAACTGGTGATGTTCCAAATCCAGCAAGTCCTCCCCAGGGCTGTTCATTCCACCCGCGTTGTTTCGCATGTATGGAAACATGTAAATCAAAAAAACCTCGTAACATTGAGGTTAATCCAGGCCATTTTGTAGCATGTCACCTGTATGATCCTCAAATAATGGGTAAAGAAAACAATTTTTAATAAAAAGGAAGATACTGAATGGATATAAATCAGATTGCATTACAACGAATAAAATTACCATTAAAATCTCCGTTTGAAACTAGTTTCGGTAAAGTTACTGAAAAAGATATTATTATTGTTAAGGCATATAGCGGCGATAAAGTGGGTTTTGCTGAAAGTGTCGCTATGCCCTATCCAATATATAACGAAGAGACTACAGGTACTGTATGGCACATGCTTGAAAAATACCTAATCCCTCAACTGTTGGATAAAGGAATTCAAGAGCCAAAAGATGTGTCAGAGATGTTTTCATATATACGCAGAAATAATATGGCAAAAGCTGCTCTTGAAATGGCTGTATGGGATTTGTATAGCAAGCTAAAAGGACAGCCGCTTTCTGCTGTATTGGGAGGTAAGCGTTCAGAGATTGAAGTGGGTGTCAGCATTGGAATAGAAGACAGTATAGAGACTCTTTTAAACAGGGTGGAAGGTTTTTTAGAGAATGGATATAAAAAGATAAAGGTGAAAATTAAGCCAGGCTGGGACCTTGAACCAGTGGAGGCTATTCGCAAAAAATTCGGAGATCAAATTCCGCTGATGGCTGATGCTAATTCTGCTTATAGCCTAAATGATAAACAGCTATTAAAGGAGCTGGATCAGTTTAATTTAATGATGGTTGAGCAGCCATTAGCTCATGATGACATTATCGACCATGCCAAACTGCAGGCAGAAATGAAAACACCTATCTGTTTAGATGAAAGCATTCATTCTGCAGAAGACGCAAGAAAGGCAATCGAAATTAATGCATGTAAAATTATCAATATAAAGGTTGGGCGTGTCGGAGGACTAACGGAAGCAATTAAAATGCACGATCTCTGTGAGGAGAATAATATTCCTGTATGGTGCGGCGGTATGCTTGAAGCAGGAATAGGCAGGGCTCATAACATTGCTATTGCTTCATTAAGTAACTTTAGTATTCCAGGTGATACATCCGCTTCCAGCCGTTATTTCGATGAAGATATCATTTTACCGGAAGTGACTCTATCAAAACCAGGCATTATCACTGTTCCAGAACAACCTGGCATTGGTTTTGACATTAATCAGGAACTTATAGATAAACTTACAGTTAATGAACAGGTCTATAAACGGGACACTGTGACCTTTTATTAATAATTTAATATAGCGGCTATTGAAAATTATAGGTGGGGGAGGGGGTGATATACCAGTGGTTTTAACAGAACCAATTGTATATAAAAATATCGAAGGTTTAAAGGAAATACAAGACGTAGTTAGTTTTCAAGAAGAGATTTGGGGGAAAGACGCTGTCACACCCCTTCCGCAGCTTATTGCTGCTGCTCACCATGGCGGAATCTTAATCGGAGCTTTTAATAAAGGGGAGTTACTCGGCTTTTCATACGGTTTTTCGGGTTATAAAAATGGAGAGGCGTATTTGATTTCTCATATGACTGGCGTCTGCAGCAAGTATCAAAACTATGGCATTGGATTACAGCTAAAACTGAAGCAAAGGAATTGGGCCGTTGATTACGGCTATTCTAAAATTGTATGGACCTTTGATCCTTTAGAAGCTAGAAATGCATATTTTAACCTAAATAAGTTAGGGGCATATGCAAAAACCTACTATCCTTCTTATTACGGAGAAATGACTGATAAACTGAACATAGGTCTCCCTTCTGATCGTTTTTTAGCAGAGTGGGATATTTGTTCCAACAGGGTGAAGAACACATTGGCAGGTGTAATTCAAAATGATATATCAGTTATAAATTATCGTCACCTTCTTGCATGGCGCAATCTTAGAAATGTACCATATCCCCTTGATGAAGAACCAGTAAAGGGTGAAAAAGGATACCTGATACCTGTCCCAGTGAACTTCCAAAGTTTAAAACAAGAAAATGATGAGGCTGCGAAGGCTTGGAGATATAAGCTGAGAAATGCGGTACGTAATGCTTTATCTGAAGGTTATACAGTAACTGGAGTGCTGAAAAATAGTAACACCCATGTCCATTTTTATATTCTTGAAAATGAGAACCTTTCAACCCATTAAATAAGATAAGGGAGAGTTGAAATGAGTTTCCGAACTACAGTACCTGAAGATATTTATAAATTTGAATGGCCAAGTAATCCCACTATATCGCCTGATGGAAAACAGGTTGTATATGAAAGAACCGTCACATGTGTGAAAGAAAATATTTATGAAACACACCTGTATTTAAGCGATGTGCACGGTAAATCGAGAAAAATTTTGACGTCCTCCGGCACAAGTAATACCAATCCAGTCTGGTCACCAGATGGAAAAACAATTGCATTTATCTCAAACCGTGCTTATGGACGGCAGGTATGGCTACTATCTCTTGACGGCGGAGAGGCCCGGTGTCTGACGAGATTTCTGCGGGGAATCAGTTCGATTGTATGGTCGCCTGACGGCAGTACGATTTACGGGTTGGTTCCCGTAGCAGGAAATTCAAAACTTGAAACTTTTCATGACCAAAAAACGATGAGTGAAGCCGAAAGCGATATAGAGAAAGGAAACATGTCATGGGGAAATGGACCTAAACATTACACTAATCTTTATTATAAATCTGATGGGATTGGTTTCCACAAACCGCAAAAGCGTCAGCTTGTGGCAATTAATATAGAAACCTGTTCGTTTACACAGTTAACACGAGGAACAACTGACGTCCATGAGCCTGTTGTTTCCCCTGACTGTAAGTATATTGCTTTCAGCACAAGCAGTGAGGATGAAAACTTTCTTTTTGGAGGACAGATTTATCGTGTGCCGGCTTCCGGAGGGGAAGTGGAATTGCTCTATAGTAATAAGAAAGCAAGCTTGCCATCTTACTCACCAGATGGAAAATGGATAGCTTTTTTTGGAATCCATGCAGACCAAAAACAATTGTTTGTTATGCCTGCAGCTGGTGGGAAACCAAGGTGTCTAAGCAAACAATACCCTGATACACTCGCTGATATGACTTTTACAGATATGCGATACCTTAGATATTCATTGCGCCCTCAGTGGTCAAATAATAGCAGCTATGTATATGGTCTCGGAACACGGGAAGGACGGAATGAAATTGTAAGATTCCCGATTGATGAAAACGATGATCGAGCAGAAATCATTATAGGTGGGGACCGGACGATATTTCATTATTCCTACGACGGAGTTGAAACGATTACTATAGCCTATTCGACAGTTAATCACCCTGGAAAAGCAGCAGTAATTAGGATTGATGAAGCTAGTACAGTCGATTGTAAGTATCGGCAGCCAAAGGAAGCTTTTTCTCAAATCCGCATGCCACTCTTTCCTGAAACTGAGATTCGTCTGGATGACTGCAACGACTTGTTGTTATCCGAACTAAAAGTGGTAGAACCGGAGGTCTTTACGTATAGATCTGAAGACAATTGGCATATACAGGGATTTTTACTAAAGCCGGCTATTTTTGATCCTAAGAAGAAATATCCAGTTATACTTGACATTCATGGAGGTCCGCATTCTGCATATGGTTTCTCCTATTTCCACCAATTGCAGCTATTTGCTGCGCAGGGGTACGCCGTTATCTATACAAATCCACGAGGCAGCTCAGGATTTAGTGAAGAATTTACCAATGCAGTACATGGGGATTATGGCGGCAAAGATATGAAGGACATCTTGAATGGTTTAGATTATGCCTTACAAAACTATCACTTTCTTGACGAGAATCGGGTAGCTGTTAATGGTATTAGCTACGGCGGATTTATGGTGAATTGGCTTATCACTCGTACAGATCGATTTTTTGCAGCCGTATCTGAAGGATGTATTTCCAATTGGATTTCTATGTATGGTACAAGCGATATATCCCCCTATTTCGTTGAACAGGAGTTTCTGGGAAAAACAGACCCTGAAACACTTTGGAGGTTTTCGCCACTTGCTTATGCAGATCATGTAAAGACACCGCTTTTGCTGCTGCATAATGAAAGTGATTTGCGATGTCCCATTGAGCAGGCCGAGCAGTTTTATTCCCATATTAAGCGTCATGGAGGTGAGGTTGAATTTGTTCGTATCCCCCATTCCAGCCATGGCCTCCTTCAATATGGAAAACCTGAATTAAGAATAGCTAGGCTGAATGCAATGCTCGATTTTGTCAATGCACATCTGCCTATAAAAAATCTTCAAACCTCAGCTCAATAAATACTGAAAACGGACTGCAAGTCCTTTATAAAAACAATATAGGAGGAAAAGAAATGAAAAAAGCAGAAAATTTTAAAGCATTTGAAGAGACTGTGCAAAAGTTAACGGAAAAACACATGATTCCTGGTACCTCAGTAGCAATAGCCCAAGAAGGAGAAATCGTTTACCATAAAGGATTTGGGTTCCGTAACGTGGAGGATGCATTGCCTGTAACAGAAGATACTGTTTTCGGGATTGGGTCCATCACAAAATCATATTCTTGTGTGGCTATTATGCAGCTGCAGGAAGCAGGAAAATTAAATGTTCATGATCCGGTAATCAAATACCTGCCGGAATTCAACGTTAATAATGAAGAGGCGCTAAAACAAATCACCATTCACCACTTCATGACACACTCATCTGGTTTACCTCCAATGTCCTCTCTAGTTTATGCAATGAAACGATCGATGGATATTGACCCATCTGCACAAAATTATCCAGGTTTAAAGATCGAGCAGGAAAATTACGAACCAATCGACACATATGAACAACTTATGCAGTTTATTGCAGACCAGGATTTTGAATTATTAGGGGACCCTGGTACACAGTTTAGTTATTCAAATGATGCATATGCTTTATTAGGAACCATCATCGAACGTGTTAGCGGGAAAAGCTACGAACAATATGTATATGATCATATCCTTTCTCCTTGTGGTATGAAATACAGCTGCTTCATGATCGAGGAATATGGTGACTATGAAAATATCACCACTTGTTATGCAGAGGACAGTAGTGAAGGAACGAAGCGTATTATTCCTGCTCCGATTTGGTGGGACGCTCCATCTATGCGAGCTGCAGGCTTTCTAAAATCGACTGCTGGGGACATGTTAAGGTACGCCGAAATTTTCCGTAATGCTGGTGTAGTAAACGGTAAGCGAATCTTATCTGAGGAAAGTGTAAAAGAAATGGTTAAACCTCATATTCAAACACAGCCAGGAAGGTTTTATGGCTATGGGTTAATGATTACCCCTGACTATTTTGGTACTACTCTGGTTGAACATGGTGGAGGGTTAAAGGCAATTTCTGCACAATTAAGTATTTTACCTGAAAAAGGAGTTTCAGGTGTGGTCCTGACAAATTTGGCAGGTGTTCCTGCTGCACGTGTTATGCAGCTTGCATTTAATGCCTATGCAGGAAGGGAAGTAGAGGCATCTCACATTTCCTTTGAAGAATACGAGATTGGTGAAGAGCGGCTGGAACAGTACCAAGGAGAATATGAGTCAAATGAAGGAATGAAAGTATCGATTGTAATAAAAGATGGAAAGCCGGTTCTTATTTCACAAAAAGCTGAGATACCTATCATGTTTGTAAAAGAAAATGCTTTTATTGCGTATGTTAACGACTCTACAGAAATAGCTGAAATTTTAGTAGATGATAACAATGAACCATGGGGTATTTCTTATCACTTTAGACAATTCCCTAAAGTTTCAACAAAACAAGTTGTTAAATAAATGAAACCGTATATACAAAAGATGGAGGGGTGTTTGCTATGAGTTTACAGGATCGTCTAGAAGAAGTTTTACGGGATGCCAGTGGTACTTTTGGTGTATATGTTAAACATTTGGAAACCGGAGAGACTGCTGCAATCAATGAGAACCGTTTTTTCCAGGCTGCCAGTGTCTTTAAGATTCCCATTTTGGCCGCTTTATACCGTGATGTTCATTTAGGGAAGGTCAATTTGCAAGAGCGTATCCGGCTTGAAGAAGCAGACTTAGTAAATGGATCCGGTATATTTAAAGAGTTAATTCCAGGAATCGATGTTACCATAAAAAATTTAGCAACAATGATGATCATTGTAAGTGATAATGTTGGAACAGATAAGATATTGCGTATTATAGGTAAAGAAAATGTAAATCAATATATGAAAGAAGTCGGGCTAAACAATACTTACATTCGTTTTAGCTGCTGGGAACTTCTTTGTTCATGTGTTGGACTTCCGCCACAAGGATTTTCACTTGAACTTTATCATGAAATAAACCGTCGATTTAAAAATGGTGAAATTGATTATAATTCGATTGTGTTCCAAGAAAGTATAGATAATAATGTAACAACTGCATTTGATATGGCGTTGTTATTAGAAAAGATTGCAAATAAACAATTAATTTCGGAAAAAGCTTGTGATGATATGTTTGAAATTCTTGAAAAGCAGCAATTCCGAAATAGGATACCTTACTTATTACCTGCGACTACAGTTGTCGCTCATAAAACAGGCACCGTTGCAAGTGTTGTAAATGACGCAGGAATCGTGGAGCTGCCAGATAACAAAGGAAGGTTTATCATTTCCGCATTTTCAATTGGCAACAAATCAGAAGCTGAGGGTGCAAGAAAAATTGCTGAATTATCCAGAGCAGCTTATGGTTATTTTCGAACCGAAGTAACCGTGTAAATGCTTTACTCTTAGAAAAGATGTAAGATTATAAAATTTCTTTATTTTGATAATAAAACCATATATGATAAGAAGGTACCTTTATATTTTTTAATATATTGTCTGAGGGCGTTACAGCGTGTAACGTTCTTTTTTCTCAAAGGTGACTAAGGCAATTCAGATGTAACTTACCAAGATTAACTCATCAGGAAGGGTTCACTTTATGGATAATTATAATGAGAGAATAAGAAAACTATTTAATAAACTAACAAAAAGACAGAAATTAGTAGCAAAATATATCGTTGACTTCCCTAAGGAAGTTGCATTTCAAACAGCAAAAGAGGTAGGTATCGCTAGTCAAACAAGCGATACAACCGTAATTAGATTATCATATGCACTTGGATATTCAGGATATAGCGAACTGCAAAAAGAAATTCAATCTTCCCTAATAGAAGATTCATTACATAAGACAGATCCTATAGAAGATTTTCGATCTACATCCAAGTCTCTAAAAGATATTAACTTAATTCAACACGTTATTGAGCAGGATAGCGCTTATGTTCGATCAACTTTAGAGCAATTAGATTACAGCCAGTATAAAAAAGCTGTGGATTTATTGATAAACTCAGAAATGCGGATAGTTATCGGCTTCCGTTCATCATATGGTCCTGCAAATTGGCTGACATTCAGCCTGAATATTGTAGTTGGAAATACACTTTTATATCGGGGAGAAATAGAGGATGCTAATTATTTCTTATCATTAATCGATGAGAGAACATTAGTGGTTGCCATCTCTTTTCCTCGATATACTAAAGAAACCAATTCGTTTGTTAAAGCAGCAAAGAAAAAAGGAGCAAAGGTACTTGCAATAACAGATGATGAGCTGTCCCCTTTAGGACTGCTTTCCGATATTTTGTTCAAGGTTGTTGCACCTTCTCCTATTCCTTTAAAAGGGATTACCCCCACCTTTGCTTTACTTAATTTACTTGTTACAAGTATAGCCGCTTCACAGGAAACTAAAGTCCAAAAGCGGTTGGAAGAATACGATCAGACAAGTGATGAATTTTCTCCATTTACAAAAATGTAATTGAGAGGGTAATTATATATTTGATGTATTGATGGAACGGGGAACCCATGGACCTCATTAGATATAGGTATAAAAAATGGTAAAATTGAAGAAATAGGCCATCTTATAGAATCTGATGGAGTAACGTAATTGACGCTGAGGGGCTTCTAGTTGCCCCAGGGATTATGGACGTAAAACCCTCCAGACTGCCCGTTGGAGTTCGTCACGTTCTAGTGAACGGAGAAATAACGGTAAAAGATAACCATTTTTTGAAACGCACCTGTGGAATGGTTATTCGCCGAAACAAATCCTTTTTACTATAAATTGAAGTTTAATCTTGTTTCTTGAGGCTGACTCATTAAATTTGAGTTCAGCTCTTTTTTATTTTTATCTGTAAAAAAAGTGAGCTTAGAATACTCTAAGCTCAAAATATAGGGGGTCAACTGTTTGAATAGTTCGACCAATATTATTATAACGGATTCAAAATATAATTTAAATACAAAAATGCATAAATATTTAATTATTTTTATAATTATACACACCCTTCATAGGTATGTTACTTTTTGGAATAAGTCTTTGTTAATTTCTTTAACCGCACACTTTCCTCGTTTAGAATCTCATAACTCATGAGTAAAAGTCTGCCTGACCAATTCCTCCATATTTTAGAGATGCTTGGGGGAGTAAAAAATTTCCGCGACAAAAAATTCTTCAGATGGTGGAAGCAGGGATCGAATGCCGGACAATTTTCCCTTTAAAATTTCCCTGGGTTTTTGATGTATCCTGTTTTTTGTTCTTTGAAAAATCGAAAACTACAAAATTCGCTATGACATAGTATCTCATCAAGAATGCATAAGGGTGAAAAGTGGATCTCTTACAAAACGTATCGATTCTCCGTAAAGTACCCCTAATAAAGAATTGACATAAATTCTCGCTTGGTTAGCCAAAGCAGGTTTTATCCGGAAAATTTTAAGCATAAAAATCGTTTTTTAAAGCATTCTAAAAAGGTCCTAAAAAAACAAAGGAGGTGCCATTCATGACAGTCATCAATGACGTTAAAACAGCTCTGGCAGGACTAAAAAGTACTCAGGCGAGCTTTGAAACATTTGCTCTTAGTACAGATAATGAACAAGCGAAGCAGCTGTATCAAGATGCCGCTAAACAAACTCAAGCCGTAGTGGACAGTATTTCACCGCGTGTTCAGCAAATTGAACAAGAAGAACCTCAATACAAACAATAATCATTAACACGATACAAAAGGTTGGTTGGATATCGGCCAACCTTTTTCCCGATTTTGAATGGATAAAATGAGGTGATTTTCATGAAAGTCAACATAGCTAATTTTAAAATTCTTATATTATTGCTAATCATTATCGGACTAAGCTCTGGATGTAATGAAAATCAATTGGATAATAACAATAAAAAGTCTAGTGTTTCGCAAGTACATACAGGGAAGCCATTCGATCAATCTATCGCTAACCACGCTAAAGAAAAGATTATAACTAAGGACGAAATTACGGATGTTAGGGCTGTGAATACGGATAAGGAGCTTCTAGCGGCGATAAAGGTAGAAAATTTCGACCGTTTTCGCTTAAAAAGTATCGAGAAGACCGTAACATCCGACTTGGAAAAAATGTATCCGAATCACATGGTTGTCGTTTCGTCCGATAAAAAAATGTTATGGGAACTCCAAAAAATTGAAGAAAGACTGCAAAAAAACAAAACTAATAAGAAAAACCTAAAAAAGGATTTGAAAAAACTTAAAAATCTTATTAAGGAACAGACGTAAAGTGGGGGATGAAGCCATGTCAAATAATCAAAAGAAACAGCTTTCACCAGTCCAGCAGGAATACCAGGAACTGCAAAAACAGCGCGAAATCAAAAGGCCGGTTGTGAAAAATTGTATAAAAGCCTTTCTAATAGGCGGTCTCATCTGTCTTATTGGCCAGTTTATTCAGGATTTTTACATTTATTATTTTGATTTTACAGAGCAAACGGCCGGCAACCCGACGGTTGGAACGTTAATTTTTATTACAATGCTTTTTACTGGTTTTGGTGTATATGACCGAATTGCCCAATTTGGGGGGGCTGGGACAGCGGTACCCGTAACTGGTTTTGGCAATGCAGTCATATCACCTGCCGTGGAACATCGAACCGAAGGATTTGTCTTGGGCGTAGGCGGTAATATATTTAAATTGGCGGGTTCGGTTATTTTATTCGGTGTTTTTTCTGCCTTTGTCATTGCCTTAATTAAGACAATTTTAATCAGATGGGGGGGTTTATAATGCTTGCAGGCCATCGTACATGGATATTCGAACAAAAGCCCGTCATTATTTCGACTGGAACTATTGGGGGACCCTTTGAAGCCAATGGAGCTATACCGGATGACTTTGATACTCTTCATGCTGATTTATGGCTTGGACAAGATTCCTATGAAAAAGCACATAAAGTCCTTTTTGAAGAAGCTTGTCAGAAAGCGATGGAAAAAGGCGGAATCCAAAAGGATCAAGTACAATTTATCTTTGCCGGTGATTTAATTAATCAAATAACGCCAACCAGTTTCGCTAGCCGGACAATTGGAGCACCGTATTTTGGTTTGTTTGGTGCCTGTTCTACTTCAATGGAGGGGCTTGCATTAGCTGCTTATATCGTTAATACCAATGGAGCTAAATATATACTGACTGGAGCCTCCAGTCATGATACAGCAGTTGAAAAGCAATTTCGTTATCCAACTGAATATGGCGGACAAAAGCCTCCTACTGCCCAATGG
This sequence comes from Paenibacillus sp. FSL R5-0490, assembly GCF_001956215.1. Classification (GTDB taxonomy): domain Bacteria; phylum Bacillota; class Bacilli; order Bacillales; family Cytobacillaceae; genus Cytobacillus. The sequence goes on from NZ_MRTQ01000011.1 coordinate 38,827, forward strand.
ACAGTCACAGGTGCTGGCGCGGCCCTTTTAAGTGATTCTGGTGAAGGACCAAGTGTTACATCTGCAACAATTGGCCGTGTAATTGATATGGGCTTAACAGATCCATTTAATATGGGAGGGGCCATGGCTCCTGCTGCGGTAGATACCATTGAGGCGCATTTAACGGAAAGAAACATTGATCCATCTTATTATGATTTAATCGTCACCGGGGATCTTGGCCAAATAGGGCGTGAAGTTTCCCTTGATTTATTTAAAAAGCATGGAATTTCCATCAGTGAAGAGCGATACCAGGATTGCGGTCTTATGATTTATCGGGAGGGTCAGCCAGTCCTGGCAGGTGCAAGTGGTCCAGGTTGTTCAGCAACCGTCGTTTATGGGCATTTATTAAATCGCATGAAGAAAGGAGAATTTAAAAGAATGTTAGTCGTGGCCACAGGTGCCTTATTATCTCCACTTTCTTTTCAGCAAAGCGAATCGATCCCTTGTATCGCCCATGCAGTATCCATTGAATATGGGGGGCAATCATCCATATGACCTATTTTTGGGCTTTTACCGTAGGCGGTTTGATTTGTGTCATTGGGCAGATTATGTTTGATGTGTTTAAATTGACACCCGGACATACATTAAGTTCTCTTGTCGTAGCAGGGGCTATTTTAGATGGATTTGGATTATATGAACCCTTGATTGATTTTGCTGGTGCAGGCGCTACCGTACCTATTACAAGCTTTGGCAATTCCCTTGTGCATGGGGCTATGCAGGAAGCAGAAAAACACGGGATAGTTGGTGTACTCACGGGAATGTTTGAAGTAACGAGTTCAGGTATTTCAGCTGCCATTATTTTTGGAATGCTGGGAGCCCTTATTTTTAAGCCAAAAGGATAAGGAGGATGTTAAATGACGATTGCATCAAATGTAAAACAGACTCTTGCCAGCCTTAAAGGTGCAGAAGCCGATTTATCCAGCTTAGCACTTAGGACTCAAGACTTTGAATCAAAGCGTACACTCCATGAAACCATGATGAGTGTCCATGAGGTAGTAACGGATTTAAAAAAGCGAATAGGTGAAATGGAACGGGAAGAATTTCAGTATAAAGGTTTTTAAGAGATATTATTTTTGCTGGGGGTGTTAATCAGTGCCTGCATGGTTAGATATTGCCGTACGGTCAATTTTATTTGTTGTAATTTTATTCTTTATTACGAAATGGTTAGGAAAGAAACAAATATCAGAGTTATCTTTCTTTGAATATGTCACTGGTATTTCTATTGGGAGTATAGGTGCTGAGGTTGCTATGGGGCTTGAACGGAGCATTTTTCACGGGATCATCGGAGTTATTATCTTTGCAGCGATACCCTTTATCTCTGGTGTACTTTCCTTAAAAAGTAAAAAGTTTCGTGATTTTGTAGAAGGTACAGGAACTATCTTTATAAAAGACGGAAAAATCATGGAAGATAACATGAAAAAGGAAAGATACACGACAGATGAGTTACTGGAGCTGCTTCGCAGGAAGGATGTTTATCAAGTGGCGGATGTAGAATTCGCCGTATTAGAGCCGACTGGAGATTTGTCCGTCATGCTAAAGAAAGAAAATCAGCCATTAACACCAAAGGATCTAAACTTGGCGATTGCTCCAATCAAAGAGCCTCAGACTGTCATTATGGATGGTGTTATAATGGATGAACCGCTTGCCACGATCGGACGAAGCCGGGCCTGGTTATACACTGAATTAGATAAGTTTGGTGTAACGGTCGAAAATGTGTTTCTGGGACAAGTTAACTCCTATGGAGAGTTAACAGTAGACCTGTTTGACGATCAATTACAAGTCCCATCACCTCAGGATCGAGCCCTAATTCTTTCGACCCTGAAAAAATGCCAAGCAGACTTAGAGCTGTTTGCTCTTGGAACCGAAGTAAAAGAAGCTAAGCAGATGTATAGTGAAAATAGTGAAAAACTGCAAAAAGCAATTGATAAAGTGATGCCTATTTTAAAAGGATGATGATGCATTAACAGTAAAGCAGGACCTATTTATTTTAAAACTAATTAGTTAACCCCTTAGCTTGATTTCAGACTAAGGGGTGTTTTCCTATATTATTGTCAAGTTATCTGCTTCTATTTCCCGATGCTAATTCCAGCCCTTTTTGATAATATTGTGCCATCATTTTTTCAGGAACCATGCTTCCGCCTGTCGCCCACACAATATGTGTACCCTTATTCATTGCTTCCGTTAAACCGTGCATGTGTAAATAATCTTTACCTTCACTGCATAATTTACTTGGTCCAATCAGTCCTGCTAGTGCAGAAGGTTCTAACTGGATGCCCTCTGTATCAACTAGTTCCTTTAATAACTTATAAAGCAGTTCATCGCTGACAGTATAAGTTCCACCTAGAAACGGCTCTATAGTTTTACCAACAAATCCCGATGGCCTCCCTACAGCAAGCCCATCAGCGTCTGTAAGATTATCAATGCCAATATCTTGTACAGAAATTTTATCATGAAGGCCAGTCATTAAGCCGAGCAGCATACATGGCGAGTGGGTGGGTTCTGCAAAAAAACAGTGAACATTGTCTTGAAACAATAATTTTAAACCAAAGGCTACGCCTCCAGGACCGCCGCCTACTCCGCATGGAAGGTAAACAAATAAAGGGTGATTTTTATCTATTATGATCCCTGACTCTTCCAATTGCTGCTTCAATCGAGATGCAGCCACTGCATAACCTAAAAATAGGTCTTGAGAATTTTCATCATCCACAAAATAACATGCTGGGTCACTATATGCCTGGGATCGGCCTTCTTCTACCGCTTTACTGTAGTCAGCTTCATATTCAATAACTTTGACATTTTTGCTTCTGAGCAATTCTTTTTTCCACTGTTTTGCATCAGCTGACATATGAACAGAAACATTAAAACCTAATTTTACACTTATGATGCCAATACTAAGTCCTAAGTTTCCAGTCGAGCCTACTGCGACTGAGTATTGTGAAAAAAATGTTCGAAATTTTTCACTATCTAAAATCGAATAATCATCTTGAATGGTTAACAATTGATGTTGAAACGCTAATTTTTCTGCATGCTTGAGAATTTCATAAATCCCGCCTCTTGCTTTAATAGATCCGGATATAGGAAGGTGACTATCGCATTTTAATAATAATTCTCCTGGAATAGGCTGCTGATAATTCTGCTCTAAGGATTTTTTCATTGAAGGTATTCTCACTAAAGGAGATTCTATGATACCATTGGATTCTTTTGTTTCAGGAAAAGCTTTAGAGATAAATGGTGCAAAACGTTGCAGCCTTTCCTCTGCATCTTTTACATCTTCTAGAGTAAGGGGAGATTTTTTAATTCCAGTTTGAAACGTTTCCAGATTAGGATTGATCCAAAAAACCTCTTCTGTCGATATGAGCTTATTCAGTAAAGGATATTTGTCTTTCCATGCTTTTATTTCTATTCTTTCAATGTCTTTCATCTTTTTTATCCTCCTGATTTTTTGTGCGAAATATATTTCTGAATTTTTATAAATTTTATCATACTTTCAATTTTTTCTTTTTATTTTACATTATTTTAATGGAGCAAATAGCTGTTAAATTAGCGAGAACATATCTGTATTTGAAGGTTTTATTGATAAGAATGTCTTTCGTAACACTCCGATTGTGATGAGTGCTAATGAGGAGGGCAAAAGAACACTGTGATTAAAGTTTATACCCTTGGATTGGTGGAAATCGTCAAGCAAAAATCAGCAACAAAAGTTTTTTATTGCCTACTTTACAGTTGAAAAAATGAGATTCATGGAAATATTTCTTAACAATCAATTTATTAATAATAATCAAAAGATTAAGATTATTATGTTGACTAATGATATATTGAGTATTTATACTGATAAATGAAGTTGTAACGTCAATTTTTATATTGAAATGAAGTAAAAACATCAAAAGGAGGTATTGTTTAGTGAGTGATCAAGATGATTTTATTGAGGACAGCAGGTATTCCCAATGTACGAGAGAAATGTGGGCTACGGTAGGCTTATTTGTAATAAACATTCTTCTTGTCGGGGGTGTATCGTTATGGCTTGGGCTTAACAAAACCGCAGATTCAATGACTTATATTCTTGGTTTTCCTGCTTGGTTCTTTTGGGGAGGGATTATGGGCACAGCGATTTTTTGTATCCTTCCTTATTTCATGATTAAGTTCTTTTATAAGGATATGTCGATTGAAGCTGAGGATGAAAGGTAGGTGCTCACTCAATGAAATGGGATGTTCTTATACCGATATTTCTTACTTTAATTGCTACGTTTGCAATCGGGATTGTTCTTCACAAGAAAATGAAGGTTAAAAATGCAAACTTTCAGGAGGATTATTTTATTGGAGGCCGATCTCTTGGACCATTTGTATTGACCTTCACTATTTTAGCTTCGGCAGCAAGCGCCGGCACTTTTATCGGTTCTCCAGGGGTGGCATATACATCAGGATTTAGCTGGGTGCTTATTCTCCTTACACAAGTTGGAATGGGTGTATATATATTAGGGATTCTTGGGAAAAAGTTTGCGATAGTGGCAAGGAAAATTAATGCTGTCACTTTAACGGATTTTTTCAAGGAAAGATATGAAAGTAAAGCGGTAGTGCTGGGAAGTTCTATCGGGGTTATCCTTTTTATCAGTGCCTATATGGTAGCTCAATTTGTAGGAGGAGCCCGCATTTTAGAATCAATAACGGGTTTACCCTATAAAACTGGATTACTTATTTTTGGGCTAGCTGTTGTTCTGTATACTGTATACGGTGGTTTTAGAGCAGTTGCATTAACAGATGCTATTCAGGGCATCATTATGATTTTTGGTGGAGTGCTGCTTTGGATTTTCTTTTTAATTAAAACGGACGGATTTAGTGGCCTAATAGGAAAGCTAGTTGCTGAACACCCGGAAATGGTAGAATTACCAGGACCGTCAGGAGCAACACCATTAATGCTTTTTTCCTACTTTATGCTTTTTGGCATCGCAGCCATTGGTTTACCACATGCTTCAGTTAGGGGAATGACCTTCAAAAATACTGATTCAATGCATAAGTCCATAATCTATAGTGGAATGATTATGGCGTTGTTTTCCATATTTTTTGCAACTCTTGGTCCGTTTGTAAGGGTTTTATATCCGGATTTATCAGCACCAGATATGGCATTGCCGACATTAATATTAGATATAATGCCGGGATGGGTTGCTGGACTCGTACTTTCGGCTCCGCTAGCTGCTATTATGTCAACGGTCAACTCAATGCTACTTGTGACGAGTGCTTCTGTTGTAAAAGATATATATTTAAATTACATCAATCCTAAAGCAAGTGAAAGAAAAGTAGCTAAGTTATCTTATTTCTCTACCCTGATTATTGGACTAGGAGTGGTATTGTTTGCTCTAACACCACCAGACTATCTGCAATTTTTAGTAATTTATGCGATAGGTGGACTGGAAGCTACCTTTTTTGCACCCATTGTATTCGGTCTTTATTGGAAAAGAGCTAATGCATGGGGAGCTATTGTCTCAATGTATACAGGGTTAATCAGCTATATCATTCTTGGTGAGCTTTTTCCGAATCCCTTTGGAATGCAAACCATTGTAACTGCAACAGCTCTATCCGTAATTTTGATGATCGCTGTCAGCTGTTTAACTCCTCGGCCATCTGAACAAATTATCATCAAAATGTGGGGAAACAAAAAAGTTGAAAACCCTCACATTAAGAAAACTTCTATAGGGTAAGCATTTATTCCATCCATATAAGAAAAATCAATCTATTATTTTAGGAGGAAAATTATGTTTGATTTAATCATTAAAAATGGACGTATTTATGACGGAACAGAAAATCCTTGGACAAAATCTGATATTGGGATTAAAGATGGTATTATCCGTAAAATTGGCGATTTGAAGAATGAAAGTGCAAATCGAGTTATCGATGCAGAAAAAATGGCTGTCACTCCAGGGTTTATCGATACACATGTACACTCGGACCTTCTATGTACCAAACCAGAGATTCATAAAATTAAGGTTTTGCAAGGGGTAACAACAGAATTATTTGGGCAGGACGGGATATCTGTAGCGCCTGTATCTGAACAAACAAAACCCCTTTGGCAAAAGCAATTAAAGGGGCTAAACGGCGATATTGGAGATTGGCCATGGAATACGATTGAAGAGTACCTTGAATTTTTGGATCAATCTAAAATTTCCGGCAATGCAGCTTATCTAGTTCCTCATGGAGCTGTACGTACATTGGTAATGGGATTTGATGGCCGGCAAGCTACTAAAGAAGAAATGGAGAAAATGAGGGATCTTGTCGAGGAAGGCATGAAACAGGGAGCTGTGGGGTTGTCTTCAGGCCTGGTTTATCCTCCTAATGTATTTTCCTGCAAAGACGAATTAATTGAAATTTGCAAAGGTGCAGCGAAGTACGATGGTTGCTTTGTGGTTCATATTCGCAATGAAAGCAACAAATCACTAGAGGCGCTAGATGAAGTTATTGATGTAGCAAGACAATCGGGGGTACGGCTGCATGTTTCCCACTTTAAGGTTGCTGGGAAAATTAATCGATCAAAGTATGAACAGGCTCTAGTAAGAATGGATGAAGCGAGGTCAGAAGGGATAGAAGTAACATTTGATCAATATCCATATACAGCAGGGTCTACTGTTTTTCATGCTATATTACCACCTTGGATGCATTCTGGCGGTACAGCAGAATTGTTGGAAAAGCTAAAGGATTCTAGCGTACAAGCCCGTATAAAAGAGGACTTAAAACATAATTCCGATTATGAAAATTGGGTATTGAATTGCGGCTGGGAGAATATCACGCTTACATCCGTCTCAACGGATAAAAATCGGTGGGCTGAAGGAAAGGATATGGTGGAAATTGCCAATCTCTTAAATGTTGAACCTGCCGATGCAGCATTCAAACTTCTTCTTGAAGAAAGTGCGGGAATTACTATGCTTGTACACTGGGGTGATGAAGAAGTAATTACTGGTGGAATACAGCATCCATTACAAATTGTAGGATCTGATGGCATTTTTGGAGGAAAACCTCATCCTCGCTTATATGGTACGTATCCGAGAGTATTGGGGCACTTTGTAAGAGACAATAATGCCCTTACGCTTGAACAGGCAATACGTAAAATGACCGGTGCTCCTGCTCAATTGTTACGTCTAAAGAAAAGAGGGTTATTAAAAGAAGGATTTGCGGCTGATATTGTTATTTTTGATCCACTAACCATTCGTGACAATGCTACTTACGAGGATCCGTTACAAGAGCCCTCAGGTATTAACTATGTAATTGTTAACGGACAGCTGGCTGCAGAAAAAGGGAAGTACTTAGGGGTAACCGCTGGTCAAGTGTTAAGGCGGGAACCTGTATATGCCGAGAATGTTTCTGTATAAAGATTTACAGAATTTAGCCACTTACCGGAAATCTGCAAATTGAAGAATTCTTGACGATAATGATGTCTTTTTCCCTTCAATTAAAGTTATTCAAAATGAAATCCTCTGAGATCAGAGCAGAATGAAGAGTGAAGGTAATTGGGAAAAAGACTATTAATATATCCATTAGAAGAAATAGCTGAAGCCGAAATTGTATTTGGAAAAAATTTATGGGAAAATGGTATTAAGAATAAGTTAATAAATAAAAAGGCTAGAAAAGACTAACGTCAATTTTCTAGCCTTTTAAAAAGCAGGGCAGATTACATCCAGGATCTAGTTAGAAAAAACTACTGAGATTTACGTGGAATCCCGGTAGAGCGTCCACTGCATTAGCCAGACGGGTATAAGGATCCTTCAGAAATCTACTAGGTGCAGCAATATTGCAATGTCAATATCTTGTCCTTTTTCTTGACTTTTTGATAAAGTTTTAGTTAATTTTCACTTCTTCAACAGGACAGGATAGTTAAGCAAGGCATAGAATTATAAAATAACCATCCACTACAGCATAATTTTCCGTTTGAAAACCAGCCATCTTGCAAGTAAAAAAGATTTTGGTAAGGTACAGCGGCAGGTGAGATAGTTAGTCGTAACAGTGATCCCGGTAAGACTGTAATGAAAGCTGAAATATCGTAGAATAAATCTAATCTTACCAGCTGTACGATAGTTCCCACACGCACCTCTCTATAATTACTTCAACTATTCATATATAATATAAGCAATTCTAAATCCAAAAGGTGAACATTCCATGAATACAACGATCAAAGATATAGCAAAGCTTGCCGGAGTTGCCAAGAGTACGGTTTCCAGGTATTTGAATGGCGGCCATGTAAGCGAACAGACAAAAGCCAAAATCAGAAAGGTGGTTGAGGAAACGAAGTATGAACCTAATTCGTTTGCGCAAAGCCTGAAGGCAAAGAAAACAAACTTTATTGGAGTAATTGCCCCAACGCTTGATTCTTATGTTACATCGACGGTGCTTATGGCCATTGATGAAGAGCTGAGAAAGCGGGATTACACCACCTTGATCATTAGCACAAGCAAGCATGTTGACCGTGAAATCGAAAGCCTGATCAGCTTGTCACGCCAAAAAGTGGATGGCATTATTCTGATTGCGACAGGGGTAACGGAAAAGCACATCGAGACGATTAACTCCATACAAATTCCAGTTTTAATCGTCGCCCAGGAGGTCGGTCATGTCACCTGCATTATTAATGACGATTATCAGGCAGGGTTTAAAATGGGCCAGTATGTTGCACAAAAAGGGCATCGCGCTGTGGCATATATCGGAGTGGCGGAAAGTGATATAGCCGTAGGGCAGCGCCGGAAGCAGGGAATAATGGAGGGTTTAAAGTCTGCTGGAGTCTCTGATGTTAAAACCTTTGTGTCCCAGTTTGATTTGCAGGATGCAGCCAGAGTTACACAGGAAGTGCTCGAGGAGAGTTCGCTGACAGCCATTATTTGTGCTACTGACACAATTGCGTTTGGGGCGATGAAGACTATCACGAAACTGGGGAAAAAAGTGCCGAAGGATTTTTCAATCGCTGGGTTTGGCGGATACAATATCTCAGGAGTCATTCATCCTGCCCTAACGACCATTCGCTTTAAAAATGAAGAGACAGGTGTCATGGCTGCCGAAACGATTATTAAATTGACTTATGGCGAAGAGGTCCCGAACTTGCAAGTCTCCGGTTTTGATTTTATTGAAGGTGAGAGCGTGAAAAGTGTAAAAAGCTGATAACGTTTTCAAAAATAGGTTGTTGAAAACTGAAAACTGTACTATAATCAAATTAATGGAACCGGTTCCCGCGCGACGAATCCATATAAGGGTTAAGAGGCGGGTTGTTTTTTGAACTGAAAAGGAACCGGTTCCAAAGAGACAATAAACAAACATGACTATTTTTTTATCCAGAAATGGAACCGGTTCCGTTTCTGAATAAAGGGGAGGAAATAGACAAATGGCAAACATAAAATCCAAATACCTGCCTACAGTCCAAGAATTACTAAAGTTAATTGGAGGGAAGGAAAACCTTCAAGGTGCAGCCCACTGTGCCACAAGGCTGCGGCTGGTTCTGAAAGATAATTCACTGGCAGACACGAAGGCGATTGGAGAGCTCGATTTTGTGAAAGGTTCGTTCGTAGCTGGAGATCAGCTGCAGATTATCTTTGGGGCAGGTACAGTTAATGATGTGTATGCTGTCTTCACAGAAGAAGCAGGCATCTCAGGAATGTCACTTGGTGACGTAAAAGAGCAATCTGCCCAGAAACAGAATGCTTTCCAAAAAGGGATTAAGGCTTTATCCGATGTGTTTGTTGAAATTATTCCAGGCTTATTGGCTGCTGCACTTTTGATGGGGGTTACAGGACTTCTCAGTCAGGAAGGGATTTTCGGTGAACAGCCGGTGGTTGAAATGTATCCGGCCATTGCTGGCTTTAATCGCTTTATCAGTATCATGTCAACCGGTATCTTTACGATTCTGCCATTGCTTGTTGTGTATTCAGCAACAAAGCGTTTTGGCGGCAACCCGGTTCTAGGGTTAGTGCTTGGTGCGATTATGCTTCACCCCGATCTTGCAAACGCTTATTTAGTTGGAAACGGAACGGTCGAGCCGGAAGTCATCAGTTTATTCGGCTTAAAGATTTCACTTGTTGCCTTCCAGGGCGGGATTATCATTGCATTGTTAATGGGACTTGTTGTGGCTAAGCTTGACCAATTTTTCAGCAGAAAAGTGCCGGATATTATCAAGCTTTTCCTTGCGCCTTTTCTAACGATTGTCGTTTCTGGTTTTCTATTATTCTCGGCTATTGGCCCATTTGGCCGTCTCTTATCCGATGGCATTACCGCGGGTCTGATGTGGAGTGTCGATAACTTAGGCATTGTCGGGTTCATGCTGTTTGCCGGAATCCAGCAGGTGATTGTTATTACCGGCCTTCATCACGTCATTGGAGCAGTTGAAGCACAGCTGATTGCTGACACAGGATCGAACTTTATTATGCCGCTGATGTCGGTTGCTTTAATGGGACAGGGTGGAGCAGTGCTTGGGTATACTTTGGCTCTATGGAAAAATGATAAAGCCAAACAGATTGGCATTTCAGCGTTTGGTTCGACATTGTTCGGAATCTCTGAGCCTGCACTGTTTGGGGTTAACGTGAAATATAGATTTCCGCTCGTTATGGGCTGTATTGGCGGTGCCATCGGAGGAGCGTATGTATATATGACAGGAATCAAGGCATTAGGCTTTGGTGCGACTGCACTGCCTGGTTTCGCGATTGTGGCGGCACAAGGAAACGGACATATCAACTATATTATCGCCAATGTGCTTGCACTGGCGGTAGGAGCGATTTTGACGGTTGTGTACTTTAAAGTGAAAAAACCAAACTTAGATTAATAGAATTGGAGGGAGAAATTCCTCTCTTCTCTATTTTTACAGGAGAGGACTTAGTATGGAGAGATATACAGAAGAGAAGTATAGATCGTTATATGACGCAAAAGAGAATGAACTGGAGAGGCTCCGGGAAAAATCCGCAGAATCCGTATGGAAGCCGGCCTACCATATCCACCCGCAGTACGGTTTAATTAATGACCCTAATGGGCTTGCCTATTACAACGGTGAATTCCACGTGTTTTATCAGTGGTACCCGTTCGGTGCTATGCACGGCATGAAGCATTGGGCCCATGTAAAATCAGCGGACCTTGTGAACTGGGAGCGTCTCCCGGCTGCACTGGTTCCGGTGGAGGATTATGAGTCCCATGGTGCCTATTCCGGAGCTTCCCTTGAGGTGGACGGAATGCTCTATTTGTATTACACAGGCAATATCAAATACAGTGCAGAGGAAAGATCGGCGAATCAGTGCCTGGCAATCATGGATCAGGAAGGGAAGATTCAAAAATATGAAAACAACCCGATTATTGAAGGGGTTCCGCAGGGCTATACCGGGCATGTCCGCGATCCAAAGGTGTTTGAAAAGAACGGTCGCTACTATATGCTGCTTGGTGCACAGTGTGAAAACCTGACTGGTGCCATCATTGTCTATGAATCTGAAAATGCCATTGATTGGTCATTTAAAGGGGAGCTGAATCTGCAGATTGTTTTTCCTGATTCGGTGTATATGCTGGAGTGTCCGGATTATTTCGAGCTCGACGGCAAAGATGTGCTGATTTTCTCACCTCAAGGGTTAAAGCCTGAAGGGTATGATTACCATAATCTGTATAATGTCATGTATGCAGTGGGCCATTTGGATATAGAAGCTCTTTCATTTGAGCCTGAGCATTTCCAGGAGCTTGAAAAAGGATTTGATTTTTACGCTCCGCAAACTTTTGCCGGCAAACATAATGAGCGCCTGTTATTTTCATGGGCCGGAATGGGTGAAATCGATTATCCGAGTGATAAGGAAGACTGGGCGCATTGCCTGTCAATTCCGCGTGAGCTGTGTCTTGTCGATGGGAAGCTTGCTCAAAGACCGGCAGATATGCTGAAGCAGCTTCGCGTAAAGTCGGAAACGAGCAGCGTGACCATTGAGTCGGGAAGCCTGATAATTGATGAAGGAATCGGGCAGCACGAGCTCGAATTTAATTTTGATACACTAGATGCTGATGTATTTGGGATTGAGCTTTTTGCTTCTGAAAAAGAGGGTTTAGTGCTTGAGTTTGACCGCAGCTCACAAGCTGTGAGTCTGAACCGGGAAAAATTTGCATCCTCATTTGGCGGGGAATACGGTTTTGTAAGGAGCTCAGAACTGAAAATCGATTCTTCTGTAAGAGTTCAAGTATTTGTTGACCACAGTATTGCTGAGATTTTTATCAATGATGGGGAAGCAGTGTTCACGGCAAGAGTCTTTCCTGGAAAAGGGTCTAACGGAATCAGATTGTTCAGCGACAAAAAAATCAGCTGCACTTATACGAAGCATGAGTTAAAGCAAGGCATTACACGTTAAGGGTGAGAACATGACGAAATTATACTCGATTGGTGAAGTATTAATAGATTTTATCCCGCTCGAGAAGGGGGCTGCATTAAAGGATGTCACTGCTTTTGAGCGGGCCCCGGGCGGTGCGCCGGCTAATGTTGCTGCGGCTGTGGCAAAGTTTGGACACAATGCATCGATGATTACAAAGCTCGGTTATGATGCATTTGGCGATTTTCTGATTGAACAGCTTCAAAACGCTGGGGTGGAGACAGACAAGATTCTCCGCACCAGCGAAGCGAACACAGGACTTGCGTTTGTTTCTCTGAAAGAAAACGGTGAGCGGGATTTTTCTTTCTACCGGAAACCCTCTGCAGATTTGCTGTTTGAAGAATCGGAGCTGCAGGAAGAGTGGTTTGGTGAAGGGGATATCCTGCACTTCTGCTCGGTGGACCTGGTCAATAGCCCAATGAAAATAGCCCATAAGAGAGCTGTGGAAGTAATGAAGAAAAAGGGCGGTCTTGTCAGTTTTGATCCGAATGTCAGACTGCCGTTATGGGAGAATCCAGAGGATTGCCGGGCTGCCATTCTTGAATTTGTGCCCCATGCTCATATTTTGAAGGTTTCGGATGAAGAACTGGAATTCATCACCGGAATCAGTGATGAGGATGAAGCGATTGCTTCACTCTTCAAGGGAGATGTTCAGGCTGTGGTCTATACAAAGGGCGCTGATGGAGCCGAATTATATACACAAGCTGATAAATGGGACTCTTCTGGATTCACAGTAGATGCCCAGGATACCACTGGTGCAGGAGATGCATTTATTGGCGGATTTTTATTCAAGCTTCTGGAAGCTAGTGCAAACCCTGAAAATGTGTTAAGTATATTAAGAGAAAAGCATGCAGACTTTTTGCTGTTTGCTAATGCAAGCGGGGCCTTAACCGCTGCAGGCAAGGGGGCTATACCGGCACTGCCTGTTAAGGAAAAGGTGCTGGCTCTTATAAAAGAACAGGAAAGATGACACCCCATGTTGATATTAAAAGAAGATGCAATGAAGCATAATTTCCGTATGAGGAGATTATGCTTTTTTGATTATGAAAGTAAAGCATTTCTAAGCAGAAGGAAACATCCATTCATGCTGTCACAAAATGTTCGAAATTAGAGGAAAATTTGTTTTCTTTTATATCTGTTTTTTTTTAGAAAGGTTGAAAAGAGTGTTTCAAGAAGGTGTTTGTGACATAAATCACAAATAAAAGTCTCACGCTAGGTTCGAAAATTTAGCTGCATATTTTATCTTGTCTTTCCGCTTCCGTCAATAGTATGAAAGCAGGCTGACTTATTAAAATCAGGCCTTAGAAAGAACGGAGCGAGTGTGATGGTGAAAAATGAATTTACAATAATCAGACAACATGCCTATAATAAATCTCGGGGTGAGAAATATGACAGATATTGGCGTATTAACCAGAATTATGGGATCAGCTTACAATCAATTCGGTAAAAAAGTACTGGCTACTCAGCTGCGGTATGCGACTTTGGAAGCTGTTTTTGAAGTGGATGAGGAAGTTCAGAGAAAGCTGGATCCAAAAAGGCGGGTGGAGATTAGAGAGTTTATCATCCAATCGCTTGAAGAAGGCAGGGATTTTTACTTTTCCCCATTTGTGTTTTCGGCCAGAGGCGCGATTCGCCAAACGGAGGATGGATGGGAACTGACTCCCGGAAGCAAGCTTTACATCATTGATGGACAGCACAGAAGCGCGAGTTTTTCATCCGCCATAAGCCATCTTAAATCCAGAAAAGAATCAGCGGAAGAAACAGGCAGGCTGGATGAAGCAATCAAACTGCAGACCTATATTGAAAGATTGAAAGAATATCCAGTTGCCATGCAGGTATTCCTGGATTTGACAGCCTCTGAGGAGAAACAGCTTTTCACAGACATAAATACTGAAAGAAGAGAAGCTCACATCGGGCAGATCATGCTTTATGATCAGCGTGACCCATATACTGAGCTGACGAGAACTGTTGCAGCGAAGCTTCAGTCAATCTTTGAAATAGAACAAAGCCTTTCCAGAATTTCCATTCACAACTCCGCACTTACATCATTAGCCACCATGAAGAGATGCATCATTGCCTTGTTTGAAGGTATTTTGACTGTAAAAAAAGGTCCCCCATATTACAGATGCAATCCGAAGGAAGCAGAAGAGATTGCAGTCGAATTTTTTCAAGTATGGCAGCAGATTTTCCCGAAGAGAAGCGCTAACAGATTTAAATTTGTTAGCGGTTACTCCGGTGTGCAAATTGCTCTTGCTTATTGTGCCAACCAGCTGACCAGGACTCATAACTTATCCTGCAAAGAAGCTATACACGAACTCAAACACTTAAAATTCGAGTGCAGCTGGAAGCACGATGATCCGATGTTCCGGCATTTGTTTGACCCGGTGTCTTCCAAAATTAAAGGCCATTCTGCCACGAGAAAAATCCAGCAGACCTCATTGGAATTCAAAAAGAAAATCGAACAGGGAGGGCTGAAGCCGTGATTGTACATGACATTTTTACTAAGCGGCAGACATTTATAGCGCTGCCTGTTTCCGAACTGGTCAATATGCATAAAGAAGAAAGGCTTATTCTGAGAGACACGAATCAGCTTCAGGTCAGGCGGATTAAAAAGTATATCTTCTCGAATGCTGCAGGGGGAGAAATATATCTGCCGCCGCTGGTTGCCGCAGCAGAAGAGGGGATGCTGGATGGACAAACTCCAGGCAGATTAAAAATAGTAGATGGATCACACCGGCTGAAAGCCCTGCTTCAGCTCGAGGATCAAATTTTCATGAGCATGAAAAGTGAGAAGGATGAAGAAATCCGGAATGCTTATCATCTTCAATATCTGCTGGAGAAGACAGAGATCTCCATTCAGGTCCTTGAAGGACTTTCCAAAGATGAGGAAAACCAGCTTTTTATTGATTTAAACACAAAAGGGAAACAGGTGGCATTGTCCAAGCGAATCGCCTATGATTCGAGAGACCGTTTAAACGGGATGACGAACCGGATTCTCCAATCCAATGCCAAGCTGATAGAAGCAGGTGTGGAAACCGAAAAAAGAGCCATTATTCGGCCAGCTAATAAAAAATTTCTCTCACTTTCCCAGCTGCGCTTGCTTGTGGCCACTTTTCTGGCAGGCAAGCTGTTAAACAGATCGGATGAATGGAAGGAGAATGCCGGGGGAGAGGATGAAGCTTATATGGATGTCGTAAATTCCTGGTTTGATAAACTTTTCTCCTTAGAATCTCCTAAAAGAATCGGAAACTATCACGAAACCATGCTGGCGAGCTTTCCGCTTATTCAGGCCATATCCTTATACGCTATGAAAGACTGGGGATATCAATCACTGTCAGTCAAAAAACAAAGTCTGAGTGAACGAATGGATAGCCTAAAAGAAGTGAACTGGAGAAGCACGAATCCGGAGTGGAGAAGATTTGACGGAAATGCAAGAGGAGAATTCTTTTACCTTGATAAAAGCAAGAAAAATATAGAGGCGATTGCCAATTGGCTGGAGACGCAAAGGAGGTGAGCATGATGTAACAGCATAAAAAAACCCTCAGGCGAGTCCGGGAAGACGATAGCCTGAGAGTCTAGTTGAGATGGAGTATACCAGCTCATAAGTTAGTATACTCCTTAATTTACATTTTTTAAATAGTGAAATATAAGGGAGGATATTAATTACAATGAATGCATTACTAATACGGGAGTATATCATCATACCGGAAACGAAATCAATTAGGGCCCATTATAACGAAGAAGGCGAATGCTGCAGTTTGGTTTTGGAAGGGAATTATACGTTTATGGTAAAGAAGAGGCCGATTGAGATCATAGATGAAAGCATAAACTATTATGGCTTTGATCTGAATGGTGCATCGAGCGGTTCGAAAACTATACTTGGACCCTGCAGAGCTGCACCAGTAAGAATTCCGGGTGGAATGGACATGTATTGGTTTCCTCATACATCGCCTGGGCACGATGAGTGTGTGTGGTTTGCGCTTCATCATGTAGATGCCATCATGCCTGAGAGCCATGATACCTCAAACGTTTATGTGAGCGGCGGGCATTGTTTTAAACTGAACGCTGCTGAAAAAGATGTTTCTATGCGATATGACCGGACAGAGAAGCTTGCATCAAGAATATCCAAGCGCAAGGTAAATAACTTCAGCTTTGTTATGGAAAGAACCACCGATACATACTCGGTTAAAAAAGGGAAGCGCAACTATATCATTGAAAGGAAGAAAAAGTAGCATCAGAGAGCGTCTTTTGTCAGCTTAGGAGTGCGTGTCCAGCATAGCAGTAATGGGGATAGGCACTTTCTAATACGGTAGATTGAAAAGCTAATAATATCCATGCTAAGTTCTCTTAGATGTTGTCTAATTCGACATAGTTCCTGATATAATGATTAGAGAAGGAGGTGAGAATGGTGGAAAAAGTACTGAATTTAATCCTGAACAAGCTTGAATCATTAGATCATAAAGTGGGTTCCATGGATAAAAGGCTGGACGCTTTGGACCAAAAAGTCAGCTCGATGGATAAAAGGCTGGACGCTTTGGACCAAAAGGTCAGCTCGATGGATAAAAGACTGAACACGCTGGACCATAAAGTCAACTCTATGGACAAGAGGCTGACAGCGGACTTAAAACGGCATGAGGATCTTATCCAGCAATTGATTTATAGTGTTGCTAACTCTAATGTTAAAATAAATGAAATGAATGAAAAATTGTCTGTTATTGATGTGAAAGCAGATCAGGCTATTGAACAAATTGCCGAGCTAAGAGAATCTGCGGCATCTAAGCATGATCTTGCTTATTATGATCAGAAGATTTCAGAGCACTCCCGGCAGATCTATAAGCTGAACAATCAGTAATCCTCCAGAAGAACACTTCGTACTATCTTCATCTACAACAATTGTTCCAAATCAGGCACCTGACCTCATGCATTGGACAAAGAGGACAGGTGTTTTCATTTTTTTGATCTACCTATATGAAAATTTAACAGGGCTGCGTCGTACAATCAATGTAGAAAGATGATGACATAACTCAAAGGGAGAAATCATACATGAAAAACCTGACCATTTTCACAGCCTCAGCTGCAAAGCCAAATATCATCGTGAATTCTGCTGATGATGCAGACCGAAATGAACCACCGGCAGACTGGAGCATTTCAGCCGAGAACCCTGAAGATATCATCCATGGATTCTCTCAATTAAAGATCATGAAAGAATACAAGCTAAGAGGCTATCAATATTTCAGCGGCAGAAACGGAAATGGGGTGGTGTGGGCGATTCCAGCTGCAGCGGAGCTTCCTGATCCTGATCTTTGCGGCCGGTTGGATGACTTTTTCCTCAGTCCGCCTAAGCCTCAGTTCGCATTGGATGACTTTATGGGTGCGATTGATGGGGACAGGTCACCTTTATCTTATCTGCAGGCAGCGATTGCTTTGCATGAGCTTTATGAATTTGGGGCGATATGGCATGGCTGTTCATGGGGACAGGATCGGATTTTGCCTTATACGGATGATTACAGAGAAGAGATGCGTTCAGATATAGACGAGCGGAATCCGCAAATAGAAGACTACTTAAATTTTATTCACCCGTGGGATGAACTGAAGGAAATTCCGGATATCCTAAATCCTCATTTTTTCTATAAAAATGGAAAACCGGTAATCATTTTTTATACGATTAATGATATCGGCTATTACAAATTAAACCGGTACATCCATACTTTTGAAAAGGAATCCTATATCCATAAGGTAAAACGTGAAGAAATTGGGTCAGGTCCTGGGGGAATAATTTTCTGATTGAAATGAAACAAAGATGTCACGATTATAAGCCCCATTACCATGCAAATAATGTTAGAATCAACAGGGAGGACTAAGCGGCAGGCAAGGTTCTCTTTTCTTTTTGCAGAGAGTTTACCAGCATTGGGATTTTTCAGAAATCATTGAGCATCAACTCCTGTTATAATAGGTGTATAATGAGTATTGGTGTATAGAGAAAGAGAGAATAATTAAAAGGGGAAGAATTGATCATGAAAGAGGAAGCAACCCTGAAGACGCAGGGACGGCCTTTATCAAAGATCCTCGCACTGACAGTCAAAACAGGGATTATTAAATCCAATCTAATCCCGATGTTTGCAGGATTAACACTGGCCTTATATACGTATGACTTCGGCCTTCTGGAGAAGCTGCCCGAAATTCTGCTGGCCTTTATAGGTTCAAGCCTTGTAATGGGAGCAGCAGGGGCTTTTAATAATTTATATGACCGTGATATCGATTCGATCATGAAGCGGACTCAAAGCAGACCAACTGTTACAGGGGAAATCAAGCCAAAGCAGGTATTGTGGCTTGCTAGCCTCATGTCTGTGTTTGGAATTCTCGCTCTTGCCTTCACGACTCCGTTAGCGGGGCTGCTAGGATTTTTGGGGCTGTTTTTTTATGTGGTCCCTTACACGATGTGGAGCAAACGAAGAACCATTTATAACACGGAGATCGGAAGCATTTCAGGTGCGATGCCGCCGCTTATCGGCTGGGCTGCCATCCATCCGGATATCACGCATCCCGCGATCCTTGGGCTGTTTATCATCACCATCATCTGGCAAATGCCGCACTTTTATGCGATCGCCATCCGGAAGCATGATGAATATAAAGCGGCGAATGTGCCGATGCTGCCTGTTGTTAAAGGCGTCAGAAGGACATATATCCAGACGAATGTTTATTTAGTTATTCTGATCGGGATCAGCTTTCTGTTAGGTTCCTTAAGCATCGGCCTTATGCTCGTAGCATTGCTCCTCGGGATTGCCTGGCTCGTACTCAGTATCTACGGCTATAAACGGATGGATCCTGAAAAATGGGCAAAATCACTGTTTATCTTTTCGCTTGTCCATATGACAGTTCTTTTTTCGACGGTGATTATTTATTCGATTATGGGGATTATTTTTAATTTGTAAAAAACAGACACACTGGACAATCAGTGTGTCTGTTCTTGTTTAAGCGGTGATTCTTGATTTGCGGAATCCATCATAAATACTGATTCCTGCATAAATGATGAAAATAATGATGATGCTGCTGAGCAGCCAGCTCTTCAATTGGGCAGCTGATATTGCAAATAAATCTGTCATGTATGCAATAAATTCTGCCTGGAGCAAATTCGGGTTCAGCAGGATGAAGATGAACACGATGGTGGCAAGCAGTTCAAGGATGGTATTGAAGATCGCCATTCTTTTCGTCCATTGGCCAATGATGAGTTTGTAGAGAGCGAGGCCCGCTTCAATTGCAATGATGACCACAACGATTGGCCAATATCCGAGCAGGACATCCTGGTTGACCGCGGGAATCTTAAATTCCAGTCCTTCACCTCCGCCTCTATAGACACCCATCAGCCGGTCGGCATAAAAGTAAAGGGTTGCCCAAATGGCAGTCCACATTAAGCTTCCGAACACCTCAAACTTGGAAATGGCTTTTTTCTTCGGAATATACGTAATGCTTTTCAAATCGTCTGGAGTCCACGGTTTTAAGCTGGGTGATAAAGGATGCTGCTCTTTTCCTTTATCCATCCTCTCAATAACGGCGAATACAATCGTCAGCCAGAAAAACACCTGCACAGCCACTTCAATGAGTCTCCAAATTCCGTAGCCCATTAATTCGAGTATGGCATTGATGATGGTTTCATCACGGTTAAAATTAAAAATAAACTCCGCAGCAAGTGAAATCAATGAAATCGCTGCGGCAATCGGCAGGATCATTTTTAAAAGGGATACATATACATCAAAATAACGCGGCCCGATCAGATGCATCGGCTGATCCCGGTATCCTGCCGCCAGGGCTGCGGGACTGCCCAATTTGCTGAGCACATCCTTAACATCTTCCTCATTGTAATCATCCGGAAGCATATCCCCGATTGTTGAATGCAGCTCGAGTGCGATATCCGCACGGCTCTTTTCAGGCAGCCTCCGGGTCACTTCCTGTATATAAACCTCAATTAAATTCATCTTCCTCATCCCCCTTTAACAGCCCGAAAAGCTGTTTGGAATTCTTAATCCATTCTTCTCTCAGTTGCAGAAATGTCTCCAGACCCAGTTCGCTTAAAACATAATACTTGCGCGGCCGGCTCTCCGTATGATCCCAGCTGCTTGTGACAAGCTCTTGTTTTTCCAGACGCCGCAGCAATGGATATAATGTGCTCTGATCAATATTGATGCCGGAGTCCTCCAATAACTGAACCAGTGAATATCCGTATTGCGGTGTCCGAAGCTGGCTCAGCACTGCCAGCGTCAATGTTCCTCTGCGCAGTTCGGTTGTTAACGAATTCAGCAGCGTGCTCATTCACTCACCTCACTTAATATACTATATGTCATACACTATATGGTTTATACTATGTATCATACAGTATGAATGTGATAATAATCAACTGCTTATTGTACATTTTTTGGCACTGTTTTGATAAGCAAATGTTCAGGACTACCACTTCCTTTTGTAATCCAGGTGGGCTATGTACTCATTTTTTAAACATCGGAACAATGGTCTGTCCAAATGAATTTTCAGAAATATGATAGTTATTAAGGAGGTGATTGTATGTTTAGTTTAGGAAAATGCTGGTGGTGTGAACTGCTGCCTTCAGCATGTGAGGGATGTGCCTGCAGTATTTTAAGGAATGCGAGAGAAGGGCAGAGGTTTTTGATTTTGCTGAAAGGTACTGCGGAATTTTTAGCTTTAGGTCCTGGTCAAAGCCCTCAGCCCACTGAGTATTCTTTTGTCCGGTTTAAAGAAGGGACGTGCTGCGCAATCTTTACCTTCTCCCAGCCGCCGGAAGCGGCGGCACAAGTTCCGGCAGAAAGAGAATTTATCATTGATTGCCGAAGCATTGCTGCTCTTTCTCCATTGACAACTCCTTGCTAAATTGAAGAGTAAATTGTGATCATCAGGTTACCCTGTAATCTGCATGTGGTCCACGTTTCTATTCGCTGGGGTGCATCAGCGTAAAAAAAACATTGGGCTATCCAATGTTTTTTTGCAATTTAATGCTGTTTATCCAGCGCTAATTTTAATCCAAAACCAATTAACACAACACCTGTTGCTTTTTCCATAACCCTTTGAACCTTTGGGGACATAAGCCATTCCCGCATGTAATTGATGAAGTAGACGTATAAGAAAAACCAGAATATGCTCAGCAATGTGTATATAATCCCCATGATGATCAGCTGCTGCTGTGCGTTTTCGCCTGCCTTCACAAATTGCGGCAGAAAGGTTAAGAAGAACATCGCAACTTTGGGATTAAGCACGTTTGAAAGGAGTCCTTGTTTAAAGGCAGACTTTTTCATGTCTGATTTTACTTCAGTTTCTAAATCAGCATTCTTCTTCTTTTTCATGCTGATGAATGAAGATAGCCCCAGGTAAATCAAATAAACCGCCCCGGCAAATTTAATGACTTCAAATGCAGCAGCGGACTGCATTAAAATGGCTGATAGGCCAAAAGCAGCCGCAAAGGTATGCACCAAAGAACCTGCTGTAATGCCCAGCCCCATTTTATAGCCATCTGTCCTTCCGTCTGAAATCGTCCTTTTTGTTATAAGGGCAGTATCAATTCCGGGACTCATGACCACAAACAAAGAAAGAATTAAAAACGTAAAGAAATCATTCATTTTTTTCACTCCTTACCCTTGTGGTAAAATTGAATTAACAAATGTTAAATATAATTTAACACATGTTGTTCCTGTTTTGTTCAAATAATTTAAAAAATTCAAGGAGCGGTTCCATGGAAAATATAGATATTGGCAAAAAAGTGGAGAAATTCAGAAAAGAGAAGGGTTATAGCAGCAGAGAATTAGCCAAAATAGCTGACATTACACCTTCCATGTTAAGTCAGATTGAACGGGGATTAGCCAATCCTTCGATTCAGACACTGAAGGTCCTAGCCAAGGCTCTTGATGTACCCACCTTTAGTTTTTTACTCGAAGAGACGAATACAGAGGATTTAGTCGTACGATACAATGAACGAAAAAAAATGGTTGTTGAAAACATCTCCTATGAATTATTATCCCATGAATTTACCGGGTCACTGGCAGCTGCGATCATGTATATCCAGCCGGATACCTCCTCTTCGGAGAAACTTCTGGAGCACAAAGGGGAAGAGGCTGCTTATATATTGCAAGGGAAAATCAAACTGTATCTGGATGAATCCGAATACATATTAGAAGCAGGTGACAGTGTCAGAATACCAGCTTATATGAAGCATAAGTGGGAAAATATATTTGAAGAAAAAGCTGCGATTCTGTTCTCTGTGACTCCGCCAGCCTTTTAAAATGGATACACATTTTAAAACAGGAAATGGTTGAACCTTATGTAAGACAGCATTAGAATAAACTTACTTCACTGACCAGGCAATAGGGTACAAGAACCTTTTAAGCTGCTTTCAGAATGTTCATAGCCTCACAATTTTTTATAAGGGGGAGAAGAGGGTAAAGGGATTCTTCTTCTCCCTTGCACTGAACACACAATGAATCTTAACCGCTATTAATCTTCTGTAATCGTAATGATCACTTTTCCTTGAGCATGACCTTCTTCAAAATATCTGAAAGCTTTGTCCACTTCACTTAATTTAAATGATCGATCAATGACCGGCTTTACTTTTCCGGCTTCAATAAGTTCGCTCATGTAAATTAGGTCTTCCTGATTTTGCCTCTGCAGCATGCTGCTCATTTTCTTATTCCCTGTGAATGAAATCCACGGCCCCATGACCATCGCCTGTGTGAATTGTGCTCCTGAACCTCCGGAAAGTACATAAGTTCCATTTGATTTTAAAGCCCGCTTATAAGCTGAAATGGGCTGATATCCGTTAACAGCCAGAATCAAGTCATACTTCTCTGTCCTTTTGGCGAAATCCTCCTTTTTATAATCGATGGCATGATCTGCTCCAAGAGTACGCAAAATGTCTAAGTTTCTTGTACTGCATATACCGGTAACCTCAGCACCGAATGATTTGGCGATTTGTACGGCGAAAGTTCCCACACCCCCTGACGCCCCATAAATCAAGACCCTCTGTCCTGCTTGAATGTTTCCTTTGTTCCTTAAGGCCTGCAGTGCTGTGACTCCCGCCATAGGAACTGCGGCTGCCTCCTTGTAAGTAAGATTCGCTGGTTTTATGGCCAGGGCCTTTTCAGGGACAGATACATATTCAGCAAAACCGCCCCAGCCGCAGCCTGAAAGGTCTCCGTACACATTATCGCCTGGCTGAAACTGTGTCACGCCTTTGCCGACTGCTTCCACCTGACCAGCGATGTCACCTCCTGGTACCGTGTGTCTTGGTTTGAGAAGACCGTAGGCAAAGCGTGCCAGGTATGGTTTTCCTTTTAAAAGAACAAGATTCCCATAATTCACAGATGCTGCGTGAACCTTGACGAGTACCTCTTGATCCCTGGGCACTGGTTTATCTAAATCTGTCAATCTAAGATTATCTGGCGTACCGTATTTTTGATATACGATTGCTTTCAGACAAATCGTTCCTAATTTTCCAGGTAACGCATAAGTTTAAAAGTATATCTTTTAATTCTATTCCGGGAAATATAATCCTTCTTTTGCTGAAGAAGAAGGACTATAAGGGTTAATAAAGTCCGTTTTTTAAAATATTTAAAATATTCCTTTGCAGGAATATTCCTGACAGTGTATATTATAATCATGGAAAGTTAAAATTAAGGAATCGGGGGTGGGAGCTACAATAGAAATGGAAAAAGTCAACAAAATCACGCTGGGAGATGATACAACATGAACGGGCAAATTTTCAGTGCACTGGCTGAGCCCAACCGCCTGGATATCATTGACCTGCTGCTGGAGGGAGCACTTCCGGTGGGGGATATTGCCAAAAAGCTTGATTTAAACCAGCCTCAAACCTCAAAACATCTTCGCGTTCTTTGTGACGCTGGTCTTGTGGAAGTTCAACCGATCGCCAACCGCAGGATTTATAAAATCAGGCATGAACCGTTTCAGGAACTGGATAGGTGGCTTGATTCCTATCGCCGATTATGGGAAGGCAGGATGGATAGGCTGGATGATTACCTTAACGTATTGCAGGGCAAAAAACCTTTGAATTGATGAATAAACCCAGGTAAGGTCTGTCTCTAGAGTTGCGACGGTTTTTCAAATACAGCTTCTAATGGAGGAGTAATAATGTCAAATAATGCAATGCTTTCAAGAGTTGAAGATGAACGGGTGCTGGTATTGGAACGCGTATTCGATGCACCGCGCGAGCTTGTCTATAGAATGTTTAAAGAGCCCGAACACCTGAAACACTGGTGGGGCCCGAGAGGCTGGGAGCTCCCGGTTTGCAGCGTAGACTTCAGACCTGGTGGAGTATGGCATTATTGCATGAAGTGTGTCGACCGGAATCAGGGCCAATTCTATGGCATGGAATCCTGGGGCAAGGGGATATACAAGGAGATTAGCGAGCCGGAGAGGATCAGCTATACTGACTATTTTTCCGATGCTGAAGGGACTATTAATGAGGATATGCCCTCTACTGAAGTGACTCTGGAATTTGTGGATGTGGACGGAAAAACAAAATTAATTAACCGTGGAGAATATGTATCCGCAGAGGCGCTCCAGTCCGTAATGGAAATGGGTATGCTGCAGGGTATTACAGATACTTGGAATCGTCTGGAAGAACATTTGAACGAGATCAAATAACGAAATTGAACATACAGAAGGCAAGATTGGCTGCAAATTTATAAATTAAAAATGGCGTTGATCCTAGAAGGATTAACGCTTATTTTTGAATTACGCTTGTAGGTGCAACCGATAATCAAAGTTCCCTTTTGATGTGGATTTTTTTATTCACTAAAGGGTGAGTAAAAAAATCGTCTTGACTATTTATGAGGGAGGAACAATTGGCAATTCGAGATTGAGTCTTGATGAAGTCAATATATGATCTATTTGGAAACTAAAGACAAGGGCTTGTTTAGAATTATTTTTTATAACCTTTAGGTGTTGAAAACGATAAAGAATAGCGCGCAATGCAGCACGCTATTTATCTAAGATCAGATTTGATTTGGCATCGTTTCTATTTATGAAGCGTCCTCTAGATATAAATACTTCTTCTCGAAAACTGAAGTATACGCCATCTGCATTGATAATTATATATTTTTGGTAGGTTTTGTACTATTTTCTTTTATTTTGGTTCCAAGCTATATCTAGGAAAGTCGTTTTGTTTTTAAAAGGGCAAATATCCAGTGTAAGAGCTTATTTACACAAGCAATAACAGCTACTTTAAAAGGTTTTCCTTCTTCACTTTTTTTATCATAGAACTCTCGTAATTTCTTATTTCGAGGAATAATCTCATCGCTTGTTTTGCTCTTACGACAGTCACGAATCGCACAACGAACAGCAATATATTAGGCGTGACAAAGCCTGCTAGATTTTCTTTTCGTGATTCGGTTTTGGGTGGCTGTAAACTTACTCTATTTCTCCAATTTCTGAAATGATCGTTGCAGAGATCTTTTCTCAGATACCTGAGATAGATTTGATAATATTATATTCTTGAACTTCTTTTGCGAGGGCATCTATCTCTGACTCTAACTTGGATAGGTGCTCTTTGTATTGAAGAATGATGGTTATATACATACCATGACTCAATAATATGACGCTGATACAAAGTCTTTTCAAACGGATTTCGGTTTGCGGCAGCTTTGAGTTGAATAGCTTTTTCATAATTACCTGATTCTACTCCTAAAAGTTGTCGCACGTACCTTTTAATAATCGTGAAATATCCGTATAGAATACGGTATATCAAAAAATATAATTAAGTTAACATTTCTTATAACTTTTGCCTGCCCAGTGATGACTATGAACACCCTCGATAATCCGTCTTTTCGTACTAACCTATTGATTTAAATATTTATCTCTGTCTTCATTAGTTCTTCTTATAGAATATTCAATTTGTAAATAGTGTCACTAAATCTATTAATAGATATAAGTTGTGGAAGTATTGTTTAGATAATATTTGCTTCTTTATAACTCGTGTATATTTCTATATTGCTTTGTCAGAAGGGTTTCCCCAGATTTTAGCGAATTTTTATGTAGTTAAGCACTTTAAAGGAGGAATCTCTTTGGATCTTCGAACAGTATTTGAATATTCTATTGAAAGACATCCTCAAAAGGTTGCCATTATAGACGGGGATAGAAGGTATACATACCGGCAGCTGGGTTTAGAGGTTAACAGTGTAGCCTCTTCCTTACATAGACTCGGTGTTAATAAAAATGACCGAATAGCTGTGCTTTTGAAAAACCGTTTTGAAACAGTGGTTATATTCTGGGCCATTCAAAAACTTGGTGCTATATTTGCAGGAATAAATGTTAGACAATCCCAAGAAATCGTTCATTATTGTTTAAGTGATTTAGAGTCGAAATTTGTTATCTACGATGTTTCGACTGAGTATTTAATTAACAAAAAAAGGTTCATGGAAAGGCCAGTATTTATAAATATTGATGGAAATGGCGGGGATATTAATTATGAGGAACTAAAAAAACAAGAATCTTACGACTTTAATCCCAATCAAATCAATGAAAATGATTTAGCCGTCATCTTATATACTTCTGGTACAACAGGTAATCCAAAGGGTGTTCCACGTTCACATCAAAATGAATATGCAGCTGCTTTTGCCCATATCTTCCAATGTCATTATGAGTGGCATGATTCCACATTAGGGGTAGTACCCCTGTATCACACAATGGGATTGCGCTCCCTGCTTAGTATGGTGCTGTTAAATGGTACCTTCATCATTCTTCGGGATTTCGACTCTTATGAGGCTATTCAATTAATAGAACAAGAAAACATAAATAGTCTATATCTGCTCCCTAATATGTATCATGATATGGCAACATTGCCTGAAGCGAATAAATCGAATTTTAATGAATTGCGTACTATTGTGTATGCAGGAGCTCCTATGACAAGCAAATTAATTGGCTTATGTATGGAAGTTTTCCGTCCCAAGTATTTTATTAACCACTATGGCAGTACAGAAATTTACACCTATTCCTATTGTGATCATATCTCGGAAAAGCCTGGATGTGTTGGGAAGCCAGGCATCCATCAAAATTTAAGGATTATAGAACCTGATATCAGCCGTTCCAAGACACCTGCTGACACCGTTAAGGATGGAGAAATAGGTGAAATTATTGTTCATATCGGCTCCCCTGAATCGTTTAAAGGGTATTGGAATAAACCGGATCATACGAAAAGAAGTGTGATTCAAAATTGGTTTTATACAGGGGATTTAGGATACAAAGATGAAGATGGAGATATGTTTGTGATAGGACGCCTAGATGAAATGATTCTTCAAGCTGGAGATAATATATATCCTATAGAGGTCGAATCTGTACTATTAGAACATGAGAAGGTTCAGGAAGCTGTTGTGGTTGGGGAAGATGATGAACGCTGGGGACAAGTGGTGGTTGCATATATCGTTCCAAGTGATCCATCTTTGACCGTTAATGAATTGGATTTGTTTTGCAAAAGACACCCTAAATTATCAAACTATAAACGGCCAAGAAAATATATCTTTCAAGCATCTTTTCCAAAAACGGCTGTAGGAAAAATAATGCGTAAAAAAATTAAATCAAGTTATTAAAGATAGATGGGACTTTCAAATTTTTATCATAAAAGCAATATTTTAAACATGAAATAGGCAGGAGGCTTGAAATGCCCAATATGCTAATTGTAGATGATGAATACGAAAGCCGTTATGTCCTTCGTGAGTTTATAACTTCCAGTGAATATCATTATTTTTCTGTACATGAAGCAGAAACATATGAAAAAGGACTGTTAATGCTTAAACAGCTAAAGCCTTCCATCCTTATAGTTGAGATCTCCTTGCCGGGCAACAATGGTTTCGAACTGGGAAAAGAAGCAAAGCGGTGGGATCCGGAAATTTCTGTAATAATCTATACTCAGCTAAAAATATTTGAATATGTCCAAAGTGCTATTAATCTAGGGTTTTCAGCATTTTTGCTAAAACCGGTGTCAAGAAGTGAAATCAAACAGGCTTTTGAGCG
Organism: Paenibacillus sp. FSL R5-0490; assembly: GCF_001956215.1. Taxonomy (GTDB): domain Bacteria; phylum Bacillota; class Bacilli; order Bacillales; family Cytobacillaceae; genus Cytobacillus. The sequence continues at coordinate 67,233 of NZ_MRTQ01000011.1, forward strand.
AATAATTGTCCATAGTCTATCGACGGAGACAAACCGTTTTACAGGAAAGCGGGAAGATACCCCAAATGTCGATCTTGCCCATCCAATTGAATCATCTATTCAATATATTCAGAGTCATTTTAAAAACCCTATTACACTAAATCAGGTTGCGGATTCAGTCTATTTAAGCCCTTCCCATTTTAGCCGTTTATTCAAGGAAGAAATGGGTGTAACCTTTATCGAGTATTTAACTGCATATAGAATAGAGCAATCGAAGTCATTGCTCAAAATGACCTCTTTACCTATTGAGGTAATCGCCCATCAAATAGGCTTTACTAGTTCTGGGTATTTTGCAACGACCTTTAAAAAAAGCGAACGCTGTACACCATCTGAATATAGAAGTCTTTTTATAAATTAAATAAAGGATAATTAATATAAGGATAAGTCCCATTTCGGGATTTATCCTTTTTTAATAATATTTTAAAAGATCATTTGCAAATATATTAAAACCTCAAAATTACGAATGTTCATATAATTCAATTAACACATTCAAAGGAGCGAAGGAGCTTTGATTATAAATGAACTTAAGAGATGCATTCGAAATAATGAAAAAGCAATCCTAGCAACTATCATTGATAAAAAGGGTTCTTCCTATCGCCAAGTTGGGGCAAAAAGCCTCATTTTCTCAGATGGAACTGCTTATGGTGTACTTAGCGGTGGGTGCATTGAGCAAGACTTGCTTGAACATGCAAGGGATGTATTTGAGACAGGTGAACCAAAACAGATTATTTATGACCTAAGAAATGATCATAATGTGCCATGGGGGTTAGGTGTTGGGTGCAATGGCGTCATAACAGTTTTGCTTTCGCTTATAGATCCTGTAAATAATAGAGAATCAGCTGTAAAGCAATTCAAAGTATTAAAAAAGCAATCTCTAAGTAAGGAACCATATCCAGTCTGTACAGTCATTAAATCAAGTAATCATAATGCGCTTCTTCCAGGAACTATTCTAGAAAATATTGAGTTGCCCTTATTTAAGATTATGTCAAGCGGGATTCAAGAAAATTATTCAATTGAGGTGGATGGAAAAAAGGAAACCGTAACTTTATTTTTGGAAACGATTACACCGATGCCTCATATCATCATTTTCGGAGCAGGACCAGATGCATCATCGTTAATAGATCAATTAAAGTTTTTACATTGGAGAGTAACAATAGTGGATCATCGTCCAGGATATTTAAATAAGGATAACTTTCCTTACGCAGATGAATTGAACTTAGTGCCGCAGGGAGAGTTTCCGGAAGATTTAAATGCGAGTGAAAATTCTTATGCAATCATCATGACTCACCATTATGAACAAGACCTTGTTTATTTGAAGGGATTGCTCAAGCAGAATCTTTGCTATATAGGCCTATTGGGTCCGAAGAGAAGGTTCAATAATCTTAAAAAGGATCTTCAAGCACAAGGGTTCATGATACCTGCAAAAGCTGTTGAAAAAATATATTCACCTATAGGTCTTGATATAGGCTCTGAGACACCTGAGGAAATAGCACTGAGTATCGCAGCAGAAATTATGGCCCACAAAAATAAAACGAGCAGCCAATCGCTTAAATGGAAAAAGGATTCAATTCATTCTCCAAATCCCGCTTCATATGAAAGATTAAAAGAATTGGTTCAATAGTTGAAGATGGAAATCTGGAACATTGTCTTAGCGGCTGGTCATTCTACCAGGATGAAAGGAACTCATAAGTTACTTAAAAAGTTTGAAGATGAAACAATCCTAAGATATACCGTCAATAAAATATCGGCTAACATGGCCAGTAAAACGATGGTTGTATTGAATAGGGATTTTCCTGAATTGGAAAGTGAAATCCGAGATTTGCCAGTATCTATTGTATGGAATCCTTGTCCGAAACTTGGAATTAGCAGTTCCCTTGCTGCAGCAATTGAAAGCTTGTCTCCTGCGTGTGAAGCTTTGTTGATAACACTGGCTGATCAGCCCGAAATAAAAGTAGAAGTAATGAACGAAGTAATTACAGAGTATCTCATATCAAAAAATCCCTTAATTATAACTTCATATAGAGGAAAAATCAGGCACCCCATTTTATTTGGCCAATTGTATTTCAATGAACTCTTGAACCTAAAGGGAGATCAAGGAGCAAAATTACTTATTAGTGCTAATAAAGAAAAGGCGCACATTTATTATGAGGATGAAGAAGCTCCGGAGGACATCGATACTATTGAAGATTATAGGAGACTATTAAAAAGGAGGAATGAAATTGACCTATGTAGGTAAGCCTGTGAAACGAATAGAAGATGCCAGGTTAGTGTCCGGAGAAGGAACATTCATTGATGATCTTTCTCCATTGCCAAATATCCACAATGCTGCGATTCTTAGAAGCCCCCATGCACATGCCCGTATTAAAGCGATTTTTTTAGAAGAAGCGGCAAAAACACCAGGTGTAATTGGAGTAGTTGTTGGAGAACATGTAAAAGCTTTAACCAATCCTTTTCCAGTCGGCGTAAAGGCACCAATAAAATACTACCCCATTGCAGTAGATAAGGTCCGGTTTGTGGGAGAAGCTGTTGCAGTTGTTGTGGCTAAAGATCGTTATATTGCAGAAGATGCACTCGCAAAGATAAAAGTCGAGTACGAACCGCTGAATCCTGTGGTCCAAATTGAAGATGCGCTTTCGTCTGAGTCAGCCGTTCTTCATGAAGAAGCAGGTACGAATATAGTTAATCATCGTGTATTCCAATACGGCAATGTCGAGGATTCATTTAAAAGTGCCGATTATATAATAAGTAAAAAGTTCACTTTTCCAAAGGTTAGTGCAACTCCTGTGGAAAATTACGGAGTAATCGCGAATTATACAAAAAGTGAAGGTGCGTATACCATTTGGTCAAACTTTCATGGACCTTTCACACTTCATTCCGTCATGACTGCTGCACTAAAGGTGCCGAGCAACAGACTAAGGATTATTACGCCAAAGGATATTGGCGGAAGCTACGGGATCAAGTCAGGTGTATTTCCATACATGGTCTTAATGGGAGTAGTGTCAAGAATATTGGGTGTACCCGTTAAATGGACGGAAGACAGACAAGAACACCTTATGGCGAGTTCCAGTGGTACAGATCGTGTAACGTGGATTGATGCAGCGGTAAAAAAAGATGGAACCATTCTTGGTTTGAAAATGAAATATGCGGATAGTGTTGGCGGATATATACGTGCGCCCGAACCTGCTTGTTTATATAGAACACACTCAAATTCAACTGGAGCCTATCGAATTCAAAACGTTAAAATGGAAGCGATTGCAGTCGTTACGAATAAAAGTCCAACAGGGCTCATAAGAGGCTATGGCGGTCCCCAGCACTATTTTCCGCTGGAAAGAATGATGCAAATCATTTCAGCTGAATTGGATCTGGATGTGATTGAAGTCATAAAGAAAAATTTAATTACGAAAGAAGAATTTCCCTATCATACAGCTTCAGGCGGGATATACGATAGCGGGGATTATCATAAGGCATTGCACCTTGCGCTTGAATCGATTGATTACGATAGCTTTAAAGAGAAACAAAAAGCAGCCTGGAAACAAGGGAAATATCTGGGGTTAGGGTTTGCTTGCATCGTTGAGCCTTCCGGTTCGAATATGGGTTATGTGACCATTGCTTTGACGCCGGAAGAGAGAGCAAAATCATTGCCGAAATCAGGCTGTTCTGAAGGTGCAACGGTATCGATAGATCCAATGGGTGGAATCACAGTCCGGATCAGTACGGTACCAACTGGGCAGGGCCATGAAACAGTTACTTCCCAAATCGTTGCCGACGTTCTAGGTGTTGATCCTGCTTCTATCCGGGTCATTGCTGAATTGGATACGTTAACAAGCCCATGGTCAGTAGCATCAGGTAGTTACTCCAGCAGGTTTGCCCCTATCGGGTCAAGTGCCGTTTATCAAGCAGCGCAAAAAGTAAGATTGAAACTGTTAGAAATCGCCAAAAGCCAATTAGATACAACAGTGGACGAATTGGTCATGGCAGAAGGGAAGGTATTTGCAGAAAAAAATCCTTCTAAGAGTATCTCCATTAAGAGATTAGTAGGTTTGGCACATTGGAATCCGCAAGGCCTTCCCGCTGGTATTGAACCAGGTATCCATGAATCTGCATTTTATACATTATCTGCAGCGGAGTCCCCAAATGAATTGGATCTTGTTAATGGATCCGTCACCTATGGATTTGTTTTTGACGCTGTTCAAGTGGAAGTGGACATTGATACCGGTGAAGTGAAGATTCTTGACTATACCACGATCCATGACGCTGGGAAACTATTAAATCCAAATATTGTGGAAGGTCAAATAATGGGTGGTTTAGCTCATGGACTAGGAGCCGCACTTTATGAAGAACTTGCCTATGACGAAAGGGGGCAGTTCCTGACTGGAAGTTTTATGGACTACTTATGTCCTACAGCTACAGAAATCCCAAATGTAACCATAAAGCATATTGAAACACCTTCCCCCCTAACCCCTCTTGGAGCTAAAGGGTTAGGAGAAGGAAATACAATGAGTGCTCCGGTTGTCATCGCAAATGCGGTTACAGATGCGTTAAAACCATTTAATATATCAATTGATCAACTTCCTTTATCTCCAGATCGGATTTGGTCAAAAATTAATAATAAGAAAACGATGCAAATCTAACTTAAGGAGGAATTGTCATGAATGGTGAAGGAAATATTCAGCTTAACGGAAATCTAGATAAAGTATTCTCGAGTTTATTAGATCCGGAAGTATTAAAAAACTGCATTATGGGATGCAAAGAACTATATAGACAAGAAACCAATGTGTATGTGGCGGACTTATCTGTTGGGGTTGCTGCAGTTAAAGGGAAATATGATGCAACCATTCGTCTTACGGACCTGGAGCCCCCTCATTCCTATAAGTTAATTGTTCATGGTGAAGGGGCACCAGGGTTTGTAGATGCCGAAGCAGCCATTCATTTGGTTTCGGTGGACGATGAAAATACAGAGCTTAGGTACACTTATGAGGCTGCTGTAGGTGGAAAAGTCGCTTCAATTGGCCAGCGTATGTTAGGTGGAGTAGCTAAACTGATTATTAAAGACTTTTTTAAAAAGATTAAAAGAGAGCTGGATAAAGTAAATATTGCTGACTAGGAAGGAGGACGCTTGTATGAAACCAGCAGCATTTACTTACTGCAGTCCTTCAACTGTAGAGGAAGCAGTGAAACTATTAGAGGAATATGGAGATACAGGGAAAATCATTGCTGGCGGGCAAAGTTTTATTCCCATCTTAAATATGAGGATGTCCGAACCGGAGTGTCTCATTGACATTAACCAAATCAATGAGTTAAACGGAGTCAGGGTAGAAGAAGGGGTTCTGAAAATTGGTGCTCTTACAAAGCAAAGGGAACTTGAACATTCAGATGCCGTTAAAATCCATGTTCCTATACTCTCGGAAGCCACTCCATATATTGGTCATGTCCAAACGAGAAATAGAGGAACTGTTGGAGGAAGTGTCGCCCATGCAGATCCAAGCGCAGAGCTGCCCCTTTGCTTTTTAGCACTGGATGCTGAAATCGTTATCCAAAGTATAGATGGGACTAGGAAAATAAGTATAAATGATTTTTTTATTACCTATTTAACAACAGAGGTGATGCCGGAGGAAATATTAACTGAAATTCATGTTCCCTTATCTGAACATAATGGGTATGCCTTTGAGGAATTTAGCAGGAGACATGGTGACTTTGCCTTAGCAGCTGTTGCTTGCATTCTATCAGTTGATGAAATTGGAAAAATAGATAAAGTGAGACTTGTCTTAGGAGGGGTGGATGCAATTCCCCTTTTAGCAGAAGAAGCAATGGAATATTTGGCTGGAAAAAGTCTAACAGAGGATACACTTGAAAAAGCCGCAGAGCTGGCTGTGATGGATGCTGATCCTGATGGGGATTTACATGCTTCAAAAGAGTATAGAGTCCATATGGCTAAAGTTCTAACAAGAAAAGCATTGATAAAAGCATTTAACCGAGCTTTAGGAAAGGGGGTGTAACATGTCGAATTTCTCCATTGAACAGAAAATGAACGTTTCTTTATCAATTAATGGAAGGGAGGTGGAAGCAGAAGCTGAGCCTAGAAAACTATTAAGTGATTTTATAAGAGAAGATCTGGGTCTTACAGGTACACATGTTGGCTGTGAACATGGTGTTTGCGGTTCCTGCACGGTGCTTTATAATGGTGCAGCCGTACGAAGCTGTTTAATGTTTGCAGTTCAGGCAAATGGATCATATATACAAACAATCGAGGGTTTAACAGAGAATGGAGAACAGCATGTTTTGCAGCAGACATTTACGGAGTGCCATGGACTTCAATGCGGCTTTTGTACACCGGGGATTTTAATGTCCTCATTAGAAATGCTGAATAGTGGCGAAGAACCCACAAAACAAGAGATTAAAGAGATGTTATCCGGCCATCTTTGCCGCTGTACTGGGTACACAGGAATTATTGAAGCTATTGAAAGAGCATGTGGGACAAATAAATTTAAAGAAGGTGACAATTAGTGGATCTTGGAAAGCTGTTTGATTTCGCAGTGAATCGATTTCCTGATAAAACAGCCATCGTTCAGGATGATAGACGGTTATCCTATAAGGAATTTCAATTAGAAATTAATAAACTTGCATATTCATTGCAGAAGCTGGGGATCGAAAAAGGAGATCGTGTTGTTATTATTCTTAAGAACCGCTTGGAGATGGTCGCTATTTATTGGGCTGTTCAAAAAATCGGTGCCATTTTTACACCAATAAATTTTCGTCTTTCAACAGAAGAAGTGGCATTTTGTGTAAATGATGCTGATGCGAAAGCGGTTATTTTTGAACCAAGCAGCCAGGATGCTGCATTAAACGCATCATATGGAAGTAAGCCTCTTTTTATAAGCATTTTAGGTGCGGAAGGTGCAGAAATTACCTATAAAGAGCTATTAAATCATAACCAAGAGACGTTTCATCACCCCAATATCGACATGGATGATATATGCTTAATGTTATACACTTCAGGAACTACAGGGAAACCAAAGGGTGTTCCTAGAAGCCACAAGAATGAATATAGCGCGGCTATCGCACACATTATTCAAAACCAATATGTACTCCATGAAAGCACTCTGGGTGTCATGCCGCTCTATCACACGATGGGGATGCGCTCGCTATTATCAATGGCATTTATCAATGGGAAAATGGTCATGATTCCTGATAATAATACAATGAAAATGCTAAAAGTAATGGAAGATGAAAAGATTAGCTGCGTTTATTTAGTTCCTACCATTATTCATGATCTGTTAAATTATAAAGATTTTAATAGGTACAATTTACAGAATGTTCGGAAAATAGGATACGCTGGGGCATCCATGACAACTGAGTTAACAGAAGACTGCTTTAGGAAATTAAAGCCTGATGTTTTCGTAAATCACTATGGCAGTACAGAGGTATATACTTTCAGCATTTGCAACTATTTAGATAAAAAGCCAGGCTGTGCGGGCAAAGCAGGTTTTCATCAGCAACTAAAAATAGTTGAGCCTGACCCTGAAGGAAGTTCAGGACCTGCTGATATTGTACCGCATGGAACTCCAGGAGAAATTATTGTAAATATTGACTCATTAGAAGCATTTAAGGGCTATTGGAAACGACCTGATGCGAACATCAAATCGATCAGAAACGGCTGGTATTTCACAGGAGATATGGGTGTTCTGGATGAAGATGGCGATCTTTATGTTGTTGGCCGCGTGGATGACATGATCATTTCTGGTGGAGAAAACATTCACCCTCTTGAGGTTGAAGATGTATTGTCTTCACATCCGGAAGTATTAGAGGCTGCAGTTGTCGGTTTACCTGATGAGCGTTTTGGAGAGAAGGTTGTCGCATTTATAGTTAGTAAAAGCCCAACTATTTCAACTGCAGAGCTGGATAACTACTGCAGGGAATCTGGCAGCCTGGCAAACTTTAAGCGGCCCAGGGATTACTGTTTTATAAAAGAGATACCTAAAAGCCCTGTCGGGAAGATTTTAAGGAGAAAATTAAAAGAAAATTATTCATCCATAATACAAAAAGAGGAGAGTGTAGGTTAATGACAACAATTAATAACAAAGGTACTTATCAATGGGATCATATTTTAGTAGACAAGAACATTGAAGCAAAGACAGCCACTATTACATTAGATCGGCCAGAAAAAATGAACACGCTAAGTTTTATTGCACGCTCACATCTTAATCAAATTTTCACTGAATTAAATAATGATGAGGATGTAAGGGTGATTGTGATAAAGGGAGCTGGTGAAAAAGCCTTTAGTTCGGGCGGGAATATTGCAGAATTCATGGAGAAGCATCCATCTGTACTTTCAGAATTGCATGTAAATGTTGCTGCGCCAGAGCGTTCTCCCAAACCAGTTATTGCCCAATTGCAGGGGTATACATTTGGGGTAGGTCTTGAAATCGCAATGGCATGTGATTTTCGAGTGGCATCAGAAACCACGCAGTTGGCATTACCCGAGATCAACCTTGGCATGATTCCTGGCAGCGGCGGGTCACAGCGGATTGCAAAAATTGCCGGAGTCGGCCGTGCAAAGGATATGATCATGAGGGGAAGACGGATACCAGCACACGAAGCACATCAATGGGGCTTGTTAACAACTGTGACAAGTCAGGAGAATTTAGAAGTAGAGGTAAATAAATTGGTTAAAGATCTTGTCAGACTATCACCAATGACATTAAAAGTGTTAAAAAAGGTCATAAATAGTTCCCAGGATGCGCCTTTAAGTGTAGGGATGGAGATTGAAGGATTTGCATATGGAATGCTGCGATCTACTGAAGATTTTAATGAAGGTGTACAGTCGTTTGGAAATAAGGTGAAACCCAGTTTCAAAGGAATATAATCCTTTTTACTAGATAAATGGGAATGTTGAATAGGGAAATGGAGGGTATATATGAAATACTCAATGGGTGAAAGTTTGAGAATGCTGCCCAGGTATTTAAATATTAACACCTTTAGTGCTGGAACACTTGCGGCGATTTTTGGATGTACCGGCCCAGCTTTAATTATCATTGGCGGTGCTGCTGATGGCGGATTATCAATTGAGCAGACTATTTCTTGGCTGTTTGCAGTTTATTTTTTCGGAAGCTTGATCGGGGTTTATTTGGCATTAAAGTATCGTCAGCCTATTGCGGGAGCCTGGTCCATTCCAGGGGCTGTTTTAGTCGCAGGTGCCCTGCAGCATTACTCCCTTAGTGAAATTTCAGGAGCCTATTTAGTTTCCGGTATTCTCGTATTTATTCTGGGGATTTCAGGGCTCATAGGGAAAATAATGAAATGGATCCCAGTACCAATTGTTATGGCGATGATAGTAGGGGCAATGATCAAATTTGGCACTGGAATGATTACATCTCTTGAAGGGACTCCTCTAATAGTGGGGACAGCCATTTTGGTTTATTTATTTTCTTCACGTTATATAAAAAAAATGCCTCCTATTTTAATGTCCTTTGTCGCTGGTGGAATTTTGGCAACGATAATGGGAGAGTTTCAATCGTCCAGTATGGAAGCAGGATTTACGCTGCCGCAAGTATTACTGCCGACATTCAGTTTTGAATCCATCATATCAGTTTCAATACCCTTGACCCTATTGGTGATTGGGGCGGAGAATGCTCAAGCCATAGGCGTCTTGATGGCAGAGGGATATAAACCCCCTATTAATTCAATGACGATCTGGAGCGGAATAGGCGGGATAGTTACATCTCTATTCGGCGGACATAATGCTAATATTGCAGGACCGATGACAGCGATCTGTTCATCTAGAGAATCTGGAGAAAATAAGGAAGGGCGCTATGCCTCTGTTATTGTAAATGCAGTAATATTTGGAGGCTTTGGCTTAATTGCAGGTTTAGCTGTCCCATTTGTGACTGCCTTACCAGGTGCGTTGATTTCAACTGTTGCGGGACTAGCGATGATCGGAGTACTGGTAAGTTCCCTTCAAGCATCCTTTTCTGAGAGGAAATTTCAAATTGGTGCATTTTTCTCATTAGTTATTGCGATGTCTGGAGTCTCTTTCTTTAGTATAAGTTCCCCTTTCTGGGCTCTTATTGGTGGAGTTATCGTTTCGTTAATCATTGAAAAAGGGGATTTTGATACCTTTAAATCTAAAATTAAAGCGGATGAAGGAAAAGAGAAATTTGAGAGCGCGGTGTAATCTTTAATTACTTTAAAAGGCACTATCTCCCACACAAGGGAATGGAACAAAGATAAATAATTGGATTGGAGAAACCCGATTCCTTCATGAGGAGGAACCGGGTTTCTTTTTATGGCTTGATTGTAAGCTGTGCAAATAGCACAGAAAAAATGCACATAGGATGGTTGCTTTTGCAGAGTGAGAGCTTTTGAGGAAGTATCCGATGAAATATGGAAGACTACTTCAAAACGATAAAATGAGTTAAAAAAGTGCTCGTTTCCTATTTAGGGCGAGTACCTCTAACTTGAAAAGCAAGAAGCTGGATGATAATTCTCCAACTAAGAATGATGTAAAAGGTGCCAAGGGCCTTGCCCAACTGGTCAAGGACGGAAGATACGCCGAACCTACAACCGCAAGGTGTTTATGCCGAACTCCGTGTGGCAAAGAAAATTGGCGATCTTTTAACAGAGGACCTAAAAACGGTTCAGGGACAGATGCACAACTGGATTGACCGGAATTTTCCGGAATTCTTGAAGGTCTTTAAGAAGTGGGAGGGCAAGGCTGCATTACAATTCTTACAGCTAAATGCATTACCATATGAAATAGCAGATTTACTTATCCATTTAAGAAAAACCGCAAAATGAAGTGTAGGTGCCAATAAGATTTGGAGTTAAGCAAGCAGCGAGTCAGCTCATCGGAATCCGCCAAGGCTCTGAGATGGCAAAAATGAAGCTCAAAACTCTTCTGTGTAAATATGATTAGATCCAGACGGAATTCGAAGAATTGAACGTACAAGAAGATTCCTTGCTTGATGAAATCCCGGGTGTAGCTCAAATGTTAACTGTCAAGGTGTTGGAAGAGATACTGTCGCTGGTTTCTTTGCTGAAGTTGGTGTCCAAAGTGGACTACACTCACTCCCGTCAAATCTTTTAGCTGGGCGGCTTGAGCCTGAAGGAAATTACGAAAGAGGCCGTAAGAAGTTAAGGGCTTTGACTAGTTTAATATTAATCGTGGAGAACCTTATCACAAATAGTGGTAAAGCAGAGAGTTGAAGTTATTCTAGATAAAGAGTGGCTAGAAAAAATACTTTAAAAGAGTGCTATGTATGTAAAAGATCTCCTGTTGGAAGCAAATACAGAAAAGAATTACCAATTCTATTTGAATGGTAATTCTTTTTTATAAATATTTATTTATTCTTTTTATCTCTTTCTTGCATTTTTCTAACATTATCTGAGTGGTAAGGAGAACCATCAACTTCATTAACTACACTAAATGGGTTACCGTCCAAGTCGAAGAAATCAAAAAATTTCATTCCACCAAAATCATCGATTTCAGTAGTAACTATGCCATTATTTTTAAAATGTTGATGTGCAGATTCAATATCATCAACGACAAAATTATAATATGAATTCTTCTGGTCACCCTCGGTAATAAACTCAGTGGGTTGCGGGGATTTAACTTTTACTAAGGCTAATTGTGTTGACCCAGTTGGTAAATAAAAGCCAGCACCATCTCCCCAACTATCGATTATCTTTACACCAAGAAACTTTACATACCAATCTGTAGATTTTTCAATGTCTGTAACTGGAATAAATATACTACCTACTTTAAACATAATCTTCCTCCTTGAAATGAAATTCTTACTTATAACGAATATAATAGTGTAAAAGTTACAATTACATAAATAAATTTAAATAAAAAGGTGGAAAAAATGGTTTTTGAAAATTTAGAGTTTGAGATTAAGAAACTTTATAAATATTGCCTAAAGTTGTCAGGGTCACCTTGGATAGCCGAGGATCTAGTACAAGAAACGATGCTAAAGGTTTATAGATTAAAAAAGACAGAACCGAATAGAGAGTTCAACTTCTCTTTTCTATGTACTGTGGCTAAAAATCTTTTTATTGACGAAACAAGAAAAAGCAAAGAAATAATACATTTTAAAGAGGAATTTTATGGAGAAGTATATGATTCAATAGAACACTTTAGTTTAATTGAAATTTTACTTACCACATTGCCATTGAAACAGTCTATGCTTATTACCATGAAAGATGTATTTGGCTACACTTCAAAAGAAATAGCATCAATGTTAAGGGTGAGTAATGAATCTATTAAAACAGCACTTCATCGCTCTAGAAAGAAACTAAAATTTAAAAACAGTAATATAGATATGGAAGTTCTAACCCCTAATCACGAAATAATTATAGCACTCACTAAAGCAATACGGGAATCTAAGCCGATGCAAATATTTTATTTTTATCGACTACTAGAGTCAAAAAATTTTCAGGTAAGAAGAAGTTCTTTGCATTCCGCATTCCATGTTGTAGACCCGGACGGAAATATTTTAGAAATTAAATCCTATTAACATACACCACCATATTCGCACCAATACAACATGGTACTATAAGTTTTACCACAAATGGAACTGAACCATACCATAAGTAAATGAGGCTTTTTAAAAAATATTGATTTGCTTTTTTGATTAATCACAAGCGAGGTTGCCAAAGTAAAAACTGTGGTAGAATAAATTATCTTTAAAAAAGTATATAAGGTGTTTGATAAAATTGGAAATTAAACATTTTGAGTGTTTTATTGAAGTTACACGTACTGGCAATTTCACTAATGCAGCTGAAAATCTGTTCATTACGCAGCCTGCCCTCAGTAGAATTATCAAATCATTAGAGGTTGAACTTGGTACACAGCTATTTATTCGTACAAGAAAAAAGCTGATATTAACAGATGCAGGATTTATTCTAAAAAAACATGCATTAATAATTGAAAAGCAGCTGCAGCTATTGGATGCGGAACTTGGTAAGATGTTCATGCTAAAAAAGAGCCATGTCCGTATTGGGCTCCCTGCGATTACCAATTCCATTTTCTTCTCACAACTGATTGCTTCGTTTCATGAAAAATATCCAGAGGTTACATTTCAATTGGAGGAGCATGGATCTAAGCCGATTGAAGAGAAGGTTATCAATGGCTTGCTAGATTTTGGGGTTGTCGTTCTTCCAGATAAAATTGATGATTTCGACTATTATATGTTTGTTAATGAGGAATTGAAACTAGTTGTACCCGCGTCTCATCGTCTTGCCGGGAAACAGGAAGTGTCATTGGAAGAACTTAAAGAAGAGAGCTTTATTATGTTCAACCGGGATTTTGAGTTAAGAAACCTTGTCACTACTGCTTGCAGAGAAGCTGGTTTTCAACCGATAATTATTTCGGAAACATCACAATTAGATTTTATTCAAGAATTAGTTGCTTACAATATAGGTATTACATTGCTGCCTGAGAATACATGCTTAGAACTAGCAAGTGATTTTCGGACTATAACCGTTACCAATCCGACAATCGAATGGAATCTAGCGATGATCTGGAAAAAAGATGCATACTTATCACAGGTTGCGAAAGAATTTATCCGTTTTGCCAAAGTAAAGCTGTCGACAGCTAATCATAACCATGATTCATAATCTAGAATAAGTCAAAAATTAGAAGGCTTCCCCTTGTTTAAGAGGGGAGGTTTTTTTAATTGTATAGGCTAAAGAGCGCTTACATACTGTTTTGTTATGAATTGTATATGGGATTGGCATTGTATCTTTCCACAATAGTCATATTATAATTGTCCTTGTGAAAAAGCTAATGCAAATGAGGCGAACGCTTCAATGTAATTTATATAGGGTGGTAGTCATTCATGGAAGCTAAAAAAGTTAAAGAAACGCGTGTTGTTCAATCGGATCAAGTACTTATTAATGATTTGAACAACTATCATACATTATTTGGTGGAGTTCTAATGAAGAAGATGGATGCTTGTGCGACGCTTTCCGCTCGCAGGCATTCACGGGTAAAGGAATGTGTTACTGCATCGACCGATTCAGTTAATTTCCTCGAACCGATTCGACAAAGTGATTCGGTCTGTATAGAATCATTTGTCAGCTACACAGGTAAAAAGTCAATGGAGATTTTCTGTAAAGTAATTGCCGAAAATCTTGAAACTGGAAACCGTAGAATCGCAGCTACTGCATTCTTAACTTTTGTACCTCTAGATCAAGATAAAAGACCGATAGAAGTGCCAAATGTTATTCCAGAAACAGAGGAAGAAAAATTTCTCTATGAAACGGGAAAAGAACGTGAAAGAGTTCGCAAGCTAAAAAGACAGAAAAATAAAGAACTCGTGTCCAAACTTTCACTGGATAAACCATGGGACTAATACGAATCAAAAAGGAGAGATATTATGCTGACAACATCGAGTTACGACCAATTGAAAAATGCGCAAATGGCTATCGGAAAATTAAAAGACGCAAAACCATCTATTTATAGAAAATTTATAAATATCATTAAACTGACTCGTCAATTGCAGTTTGGGTATCAATATATGGGCGCATTAATTATGGATGAAGACCCAGGTAAGTTCAATTCGACGTCAAAAGATGATTATGTATTGTCTGTCTATTATAGGGAAATCGAAAATTTAAAAACAGATAAAAAATTCCTTGATTTACAACAGTTACTCAAAACGTATAAACAGCTTAGCTATGCTAATATTAGCAAGTTGGCATTGGGGGAAAAACCAGAAGCATTAGTTGGTCCAACTATAGTCCGTTAATAGTGGAAGGGAACCTTTCGCTTAGAACTTTTATGTGAAACGTACTAAATTCATACAACATTTAACTTACCTAATCTATAGAAAATTTTTAGGAACAGTTTAACATTGACCAATAAAACTGTTCCTAAAAACCTTTTTTGAAAATGGTGCATGGAGTGCCGGTTAAAAACATTCTGCCGCATCTAATTAACGACTGTAGAACTAAAAGATGCGGAAGGTTTAGTAAATATAATCATCCAATCGATTCATCAATAATTCAGGCTGACCCCGAGGTTCTTATGAACACTTACAGGGTCAGCTTTTTTATATTCAGAGGAATTTTGGAAGTGATTTATTTCTAAATAAAGGTTAAATTAGTGGTCGGGGTTTTCATGATCACTAACCATTCCAGGTGTTTAAGATAATGAATTATTAGGCTGGGCTTTATTAGCAAATAAAGGAAGAATGAGTTTGGAAAAAATTAGTCGCTTCCGCCGTACAGGTTTCAATGTACTTTTTAGTAGTAACCCCCTCAATTTTTATTTTTCCGGAAGATTACTGCTTACCGTGGGAAATTAAACCTTTTTGCTAATAATATTCTTCTCTACGGACAGGATAACACAAAGGAAACTTATAGATTGGTGGCCGGGAGAATGAAGGTATTATCTATGATTCAGCCTTGGGCAACTCTTTTTGTCCTTCGAGAGAATGAATTTGAAACAAGGTCATGGAAAACAAATTATCGCGGGCCGCTGGCCATTCATACAAGTAAAAAAATAGATAAGGCTGTCTGCAGGCATGTGGCCATCCGTTCGCTGCTCGGTAAGCATGGATATACAGAAGAGACTCTTCCGACCGGAATGATCATTGCTGTAGGCCGGCTTGAAAATTGTCTGAAGATAACTGAAAAAACTCAGACATCAGCAGTCCTGGAAAATGGACAAATCGTATCAGGAAATGATTATTTTTTAGGAGACTTTACTGTGGGAGGATATGCTTGGGAGGTTCAAGACATGAAGATCTTGAATGAACGTATCCCAGCAAAAGGCCAGCTTGGGTTATGGGAAACTGATGTATTATGAAAGGCGATGGAGGTAAGCAATATTTCACTTGTACATAGAAATAACGGTTTAATTTTTATACTGAGGTGACTTTAATCGAGAGGGAGATTTAGTGACCTTTGGATGTTACAAAGGCTTTCCGCCGAGTGAAGCGAGAAAGTTCGTGGGAGGCATAAATATCATCATGCATAAGATTTTCTATTCCTCATAAGTTGACATCCTATTCTAGTATAACGAATAACTAATAAGAATTCAGCTTTCCGTTTACTGTTTGTTTTCTTTAGATGCAGTATTTTTTGACATTATATGTACAAAATAATGTAGATGAAAATAAAAATGGTGGCAATTATGAAAACATTGTGGCTTTTTCTTATTTTAGCAATATTATCCTTTACTTCCTTATACATCTTGAAGAAGAAAATGAACGTCATTAACATCTTGGGCTGTTATTTTTTCTCCAATATTCTTATTACAAATACAGGTCTAATCATTAATTTAAATTTAGAACTTACAAAGCAAGATCCAAGTCAGTTAATTTTTTGGACACAAAAAATTCCTGAGTTGTCACTCAAGCCAGCGTTACTTTTATGGGTTATTTATATTTTGTTCTCTAAAAGAACTATTTTCAGTAAACTTATTCATCTCTTCATCTTCTTAACAGCACTCATTTCAATTGAAATATTTTTCGTTCATATTGGATATTTGGAATGGGTAAATTGGAATGTATTTTATTCATATTTGAGATACACTCTGATTATTTTATTATTGGCTATTTACTCATTTTATTTAGAAAAACTTATTTATAGAGACAAAGAGGTGAATACGTCATGATGTTACCTCTTCCTGAGAAATTTGATTCAAATGAAATGTTTATTATCTTTTCCACAATACTTACTTGGGCCCTCATGTTTATATTACCTAGACGATTGCCTGCTGCTACCATCACAGTTATTTGGACATTTAATGTTTTTCTTGCTTTGTCAGCTGATATTACCCTTAGTGTAAAACCATATGAATTATACTTTACGATTGATCATAAAAAGCATGAATTATTTGATGAATTATTGCACTTTGTAACTTACCCAACTCTTTCTTACTTTGTCGTAAACTTCTATCAATATAAAAAACCAAAAGGCCTAAAGTATCTATTTTATATTATTTTTGGGCTGGGGTAGCGATTGCTCTAGAATGGATTGCAGTAAAGTTTCAAGTTTTTACATATACAGGCTGGAAATTGTATTTATCCTATATCACTTATTTGGTTGTTTTTGCTGCTACCATTTGGCTTTCGAACTTTATTGAAAAGAAGGACCCTTACAAAAGGACTCCAACTAATTGACTCGATTAAAACACCATTAATTCCTTCTTTTGCTATGGCGATAGCAGTAGCTCGTCCAATACCTCTGCCTGCACCAGTAACTAAAGCAGTTTTGCCATTTAATGAATTCATTTTTTTTACTCCTATGAACTGGTTTTTATACAAATTAAAATAGAAAGACCGCAATCTTGCATAGATAGTTTGCGGTCTTTCATAGACAAACAACGTTTTATTCTAAATTTGCGTGTTTGCCATACATCTTATTTGTATCCAAGCCCTTTTTCTCCATGAACCTCAGAATGACAGCATCGCAGAATAGTAAGAGAGTTTGCTCGAATAATGAGCCCATAGGCTGAATGGTTTTATAATCACCTTCCGATTGATCCTTAGGTGAACCAGGTAACTTAATCTTTATATCCGCTATTTTTCCGATTGTGGATTCGGGGAAAATTGTTACGGCGGCAATCGTTCCACCTATACTTTTTGCTTTCTCTGACATGGAAACAAGGCTTTTCGTTTCTCCTGAACCTGAAGCGATGATCAAGATGTCATCTTTTTCAAAGTTAGGGGTCACCGTTTCGCCTGGTACATAAGCATCTATGCCCATATGCATCATTCGCATCGCAAATGACTTGGCCATAAATCCAGATCTGCCTGCGCCAGCTACAAACACTTTTTTTGCTTCAAGAATCCCATTAACCAATTTCTCAGCTTCTTCATCCGGAATGTGGTCAGTTGTTCTGATTAACTCTTTTAAGATCTTAGCTAAATATTGTGAAGTATGCATGCTTGATCTTATCCTTTTTTGATCATTTCTTGCATTGTTGCTGCTGCAGCTTTTGTATCAGCTTGACCTGTAATACCGCCGCCAACAATGACAAGGTCTGGATTTACTTTAATGACTTCTGGAAGTGTTTCTAATTTAATGCCGCCTGCGATTGCAGTTTTTGCATTTTTTACAACACTTTTAATCGTTTGCAGATCTTCAAAAGAGTTTTTTCCTACTGCTTGAAGGTCGTAGCCGGTGTGGACACAAATATAGTCTACACCCATTGCATCGACTTCTTTAGCGCGGCCAGCTAGATCTTTTACAGCAATCATGTCAACAAGGATTTTTTTGCCTTGTTTTTTCGCTTCTTCTACAGCACCTTGAATAGACATATCTTCGGCTGTGCCTAGAATCGTAATAATATCAGCACCTGCTTCAGAGGCTTTCATTACTTCATAACCAGCAGCGTCCATGATTTTCAGGTCTGCTAAAACCTTTAAATTAGGGAATGCTTCTTTTACTGCCTTTACTGCATGGAGCCCCTCGTTGATTACGACTGGGGTACCGATTTCTACGATATCGATATGTTCCCCCACTTCTTTAACAAGCTCAATTGCTTCTGGAATATTGACTAAATCTAAAGCTAATTGTAATTCCATATATGTTCACTCCTATTAATTTTATTTGGATTTTTCGTACAGTAATACTGTCTCCAAAATTAAATAGATCCTCTTCAGGAATATTATCCTTTTGGAGTATTATCTGTACCAGCAGCTGGGATCGATGATGTTCCCAATCGCTGAACAATTGCAAGTATACAACCTATAACATTTTAGTGGAAGTACGCACTTTTATTTTACATAGTGCTAAAAAGTATACTATGGGGTATAATAACGATTGAGGTGAGTGAAATGTCACGAATGCAGGATAAGATCTTTAACTGTGAAAAGGAATTGACGCTATCAGTTATCGGTGGTAAGTGGAAAATGCTGATTTTATGGCATCTAGGGAAAGAAGGAACCAAGCGATTTGGTGAATTGAAGGCTCTCATGCCAGGAATCACGCAAAGGATGCTTGTGAACCAATTGCGTGAACTGGAAGAAGACTTGATAGTAGATCGGAAAGTGTACCCGGTTGTTCCTCCAAAAGTGGAATATACCCTTACTGAACAGGGGAGAAGCTTGATGCCGATTCTTGATGCTATGTACAAATGGGGTAAAAACTATATGGAGACTGCAGGGTTAAACCCTAAGAAAGAGTCAATTAATTAAAACTTGACTATATAAATCGAGGCAAATAGCACCACAATATAGAAAGGGGCAATGTGATATAGCATTGCCCCTTTTTCTTTGTTTGCCTTGTAAAAGGCTGACAAAACATATCTATTAGATTGTAAATGCCAATGGAAATGACATACCTTTATTAAACTATGACTAGTTGTTAATTTATTTTTTCTTTTTCAAGCAAATCCTTAACTACATACTCGATGGTTACATTTCCTAAGACCTTTTCCATCGCTAATTGTGCAGCAGACAATATAGGAATAATCGTATTTTGAATATTTCTTCCTACAGGACATTTAGGATTTGGACTTTCATGAACATTAAACAACTCATTATCCTGTACGACATTAACTGCCTTATATACATCTAGCAGAGTAATGTCAGATAAATTCCTTGCAAGCTTAGTTCCCGGAATACCAGGATGTACCTCTACTAACCCTGCTTTCTTTAGCATTCCAATAATTTTCCTGATAAGTGCTGGATTTGTGTTTACACTTTCTGCTAAATATTCAGATGAACTTACACCGTCTTTATTAAACTCTATAAGAGATAATATATGAACGCCTACAGCGAATCGGCTGCTAATGGACATTTATTCATCACCTTTCTTGCATCTTTATAAGGATAAATCTTTTCTTGTAATAAATGTGGTTACACCCTTAATATTATACCTTAAAAAATGACCATTTATAGTTATTGACAAAATCTTAAAATGTAATTATTATGATTACATGTAACTGAGATGATTACAGTTAATTTACTTGTATATAACTGAAGGATGTAACGATAAACAATTTTATTGGGAGGAATGGAAGATGAGATTGTTAGTAACTGGAGCTACAGGGAAATTGGGCACCAAAATTGTTGATGCATTGTTGAAAACTGTTCCAGCAAATCAACTTGCAGTTAGTGTTCGGAATCCAGAGAAGGCAGAAGGAATAAAAACTCGAGGAGTAGAAGTTCGCCAGGGAGATTTTGACCGTCCAGAAACTTTAGATACGGCTTTTAAAGGGATCGATCGCTTATTGATTATTTCTGCGGATGGAGACAATGAAACAAGAATTCGTCAGCACACAAATGCGGTTTCTGCAGCAGAGCGTGCCGGTGTTAAATTTATTGTATATACAAGCATTGCAGACGCCAGGGAAAGTAAGAACATGCTTGCTCCAACACATAAGGCAACGGAAGAAGCTATTTTGAAAACAGGAATTCCTTATTCTTTCTTGCGTAACAATTGGTACTTGGAGAATGAAAGTTCAAGCATTCAAGGTGTACTGGCAGGAGCACCATGGGTGACTTCTGCAGGAACTGGAAAAGTTGGCTGGGCACTGCAACAGGATTACGCAGAGGCGGCAGCAGCAGTATTAGCTGGTAACGGGCACGAAAACACTATCTATGAGCTCTCTGGCAAGTTGTTTACACAGGAAGAGTTTGCCTCTGCACTTGGCGCTGTATTGGGTAAGGAAGTACCAGTACATCAGGTTGATGATGCTTCCTATGCTGAGGCAATAAAGGGTGCTGGCGTTCCAGAATTCCTCATTCCTTTTCTAGTTGGTATCCAGAAAGATATTCGAGAGGGTACACTTGAAATCGAGAGCAGCGATTTTGAAAAACTACTTGGACGTCCTGCTGCACCACTTAGCGAAGGATTATCTCAAATCGTTCAAAGTATCCAATAAAGTGTATTTTGGGATTTTATTATAAACCCGTAAATAAAAATCGCCTTTTAATAAACAAATAAACAACATAATTCAGAAAATAAGTAATAGGTCTGGTTTTTAGGTATAAAAATCAAATTAGCACACAAAGAAGCAGTCCATTTCGCAACTGAATTGGTCTGCTTCTTTGGGTTAATGAGAAAAATTTTGAATAGGAATGGTATATTATGCGACCAACCTATTAATGTTTAAAAGGAGGTAATGATTAATCGTGAAACTGACTATAAAAAATTGGCTTTCTAATTTGCGATGGTACAATTTTAAGGCTATTATTGCGTTTTTTGGATCAGCATTATCTTACATATTTTATAAAGATTATCCCAACCTTGAATCTCGGGAGTGGTATTTGTAAAAAAATTATATACTTTAATGCGAAGATGGGAACTCAGATGGTGTTGCTGTTTGATACCTGAATTTCTTAAACTTGTCATTTGCTCTGAAAGCATATGAAGTCCCGACAAGACTTTTTAAATTTTAAACAATCAATTCCATCATCTTTAGTTTAGAAAAATTTGTTAAAAAACATGCACTAGATAAAATATAAATCATATATAGGTGATATCCCGTTTTAAATGGCTGAGGAGGATAACATGAAACCTATGCTGCCTATTGAAAAATATTTCGGTAATTTAGAACTAGTTCATACATTTTATGGGGCTATGCCTACAGGTGTTAGTGTTTCGGAAACTGGTCGTATTTTCATTTGTTTTCCGAAATGGGGAGACGATGTTAAATTTACGGTTGCCGAAATTGTTGAGGGTGAATTGCAGCCTTATCCTAACTTACAAACCAATTTGGTTAACCCCGGGAATATCAGAATGACTTTCATCAGTGTCCAAAGTGTAGTTGCGGATGGAAGGGGAACGCTTTGGGTATTGGATACAGCGGCACCCAATTTTTCTGCACCAATTAAAGGTGGGGCAAAATTAGTCGCTGTTGATTTAAAAACCAATACAATTAGAAGCGTATATGCCTTTACAGAGGATGTAGTCCTGCCAACAACTTATCTGAATGATGTCCGATTTGACTTTCGTGTTGGAAAAGCAGGTTATGCCTATATAACTGATTCATCTTCCAAAGGACCCGGAGCTATTATCGTTGTAGATTTAGAAAATGGAAACGCGTTTAGACGGTTAAATGGAGCAAATTCAACTTCACCCGATCCTTATTTTTTACCGAAAGTAGAAGGTGAAATTTTAATGAACCGAAACAAAGATGGTTCCACATCTCCATTTAGATTGGCGTCTGACGGTATTGCGATTTCTCCCGATGGAAAGGTATTATTTTTTTGTCCACTTACAAGCCGTCATCTGTTCTCGATCCCAACAGAAGCCTTGAGAGACAGAAATATACCGGACATGGATTTACCTTATCAGGTGGAGTACTGGGGAGAAAAAGGTGCTTCTGATGGAATGATCACTGATGCAAAAGGAACCATTTATGCCGGAGACTATGAAAACAACAGTATTCGAAAGATATTGCCAAATGGCATAATGGAAACCATCGCACATGACCCGAGAATATTATGGCCGGATACTTTTTCGATTGGTCCGGATCAATACTTATATGTCATTGTGAACCAATTACATCGGCAGGCAAGATTCCATTATGGAAAAGACCTGCGACAAAAACCTTATAGTTTAATTCGTATGAAAATTGGTGAATTTCCTGCTCCTGCCATTTAATAATAAATAAAATCGAATTTGTAATTGTGAAAAAATTATGGTCACAAAAGGAGGAAGATTATATATTAAATCATTTTTGGTTTGTTAGGAACAGTTTAGGTTGTAATTCTAAACTGTTCCTATTTAATTTTTATAGAGAGGGTAAGTTCAATGCTGTATCGATATTATTTAAATCTAAATTGATTTGTTCGTTTGTATCCCAAGCATGATACCATCCTTTTTCTTCCATATATAAGGAAACTTGTTCATGCATATCAATAGCTTCCGTTAAATGGCGAGTGAGCATTTCTTTAATTTCGGGCGTTCCTGATTCTGTAACAGCCATGGCAAAATTTCTAACTCCACTCTTAGCTGCAATCAATAAATCCATTGCAACCACTTGATCCGAGAGTGCGTTCATGCCAGTTAAATTTTCAATGATTGGATTCATGTTCATTCACCTCCTAATTTACTGCTTAGCGTTGGAAAGGATAGAAGCATATTCTTGTAATTGTACCGTAGATATATCAATGTCTTGCTGCATAATATCTTTTAATCGCTGATCTGTAACTAACGCTTTCATCGTTTTGGATTTAGTCAGACAATTAGTCTTAAATGCAGCCATCTCATGGACCTCAAGAACTTCATGCAAGGCGTAGTTCATTTTTTTATACCTCCTTCCTTAAGGTTTCAACACGACTTTAATACATTCGTCCATTTTTGTGTCAAAAATCTCATAGCCATGTTTTGCTTCACTAAGAGGAAGGACATGACTTACTACATCGCTCGGGTCGATCTTACCAGTTGTTACTAATTCGAACATGTATGGCATATAGTGGATGACAGGAGCTTGACCGGAGCGGATATTGATATTTCGCTGCATAATATCTCCAAGAGGGAAACCATTATATCTGCCGCCGTAAACGCCCGTAACTTGAATTGTCCCGCCTTTACGCACTGCTTGTGAAGCCATTATAAATGCACTTAATGCTCCCCCTTGAAGCTTCATTCCGCTCGCAAGGAACTCCATATCAGTCATTTTACCGTCCATACCAACAGCGTCAATAACAACATCTGCCCCGCCTTTGGTAATTTCCTTAAGATAATTTCCTACATTCTCATGGTCCTCAAAGTTAACAATTTCTACTTTGTTGGTGCGCTTGGCGTGCTGCAGGCGATAATTGACGTAATCAACGGCAATTACTCGCTTTGCACCTTTTAACCAGCAGAATTTTTGAGCAAAAAGACCAACTGGACCGCAGCCAAATACAATAACTGTATCTCCGGCCTTTACGCCTGCATTGTCAACACTCCAAAAACCAGTGGTCATAGCGTCAGCGATAACGGATAATTTTTCATCTGGTTCTTCACAGGTTTCTGGAATCTTAAAGTGAGTGAAATTGGCAAAGGGAACACGTAAATATTCAGCTTGCCCGCCTGGATAACCCCCAGTCGTTCCCGAGTATCCGAAATACGCACCCATATCACCATTATCATTAGAATTATCACATTGGCTTTCCAAATGGTTTTTACAATAAATGCATTCCCCGCAGGCAATGTTAAATGGAATAATAACACGATCACCTTTTTTTACTTTCGTAACATTTGGTCCAACCTCTTCAACAATTCCCATCGGTTCATGACCGATAATATAGTCTTCCTGCATATTTGGAATCATTCCATGGATTAAATGTAAATCAGACCCACATATAGCTGTACTCGTTACTTTAATAATCATGTCATCTGGTTTTTCAATCTTTGGATCTGGGACGTCTTTGACTACAACATTTTTAATACCTTGATACGTTACTGCCTTCATAGGTTACAGCCTCCAGTGTTAGTGATCATCAGGTGTCCGGTCAAACATACCTTTTCGATTGGTCTCAACGGGAAATAGATTCATTTTGCCAATCATCAAAGTATTGTTGGCAGAGAGTTGATCTAGCTTATACTGTTCACTTAGTTCGTAAGGATGGAACCATTTTTTATTAATCATTAGTTCTGTAATTTCTTGGTGCATGGCAATCCCTTGCATTAACTGTTTTCGTAAGAGATCTCTGACATCAGGTGATGCGGACTCCGTTAATGCTACAGCAATATTGCGGACACCTTCTTTGGCACGAAGAAGTAAATCCATCGCAAATGTGGTATCTGCCAGCTCTGGTACGTGTAGCGAGTTTATAGGGTCTAAATAGTCATTATTCAATGAATTTGCCTCCTTTTCAATTTACTATAGGTGTTGGCCGGTTTTGAGGAACAGGAGCTTCAAAAGGTGCGCGTTGATAAACTGCCTGTAATTCTCCAAGCGCTTGAATGGATTGTTCAACATCTTTTTGCATTAATGCTCTTAAATCATTATCAAATACCAGTCCTTGCATTAGTTTTGATTTCGCTAAGCAAAGGGTTTTAAAATTTATAACCTCATGTAGATCCAATGACTCATGATCAGCTAATTTTTGATTATCCATTTCTAATTAACCTCCTTATTCTTTCGTACAATCAATTGTATTGTTCCAAAATAGGAGGGAAACATTCTTTAATGTTTTTTAAAATTAATGGTTGGTTGGAATATTCATACAGTGGAGGAATTCATTTATTGTGATGGCTGTGGATGATTGTTGCGGCGGTCTTTTTTCTTGTATCTAAAAAAAAGTTCAACCAGAAATATCTGGTTGAACTTAAAATACGAAAGGAAGAAGAAATGCCTTATCCTTTTTACTCTCTTGTTGATTAAGAACCTCCATCTTAAGAAAAATCGTATTTATTACCTTTTTAAAATTTTTCGTAGTATTCTACAATGTGATTATAGCCTAAACGGCGGTGCCTATTACGTAGATGCTTGTTGCCTCGTTTATTAATCTTGTCCTTGTAGAAGGTTTTTCCTGATTGATACCGACATATATCAATTCCGGCATATGCATTAAGTTGCCTGTTGTTGTCAAAGTAGCGGAAAATTACCAATTTATTCCATTTGACAAACTGCAGTGTTGGGTCCGATTCCAAGAAAACTGGTTAGAAAGAAATACACAGCTTGTTAAATATAAAAAGGGATGGAATTGGAAAACCACTTTCTATTCGCTTTCTTCAGACCTATCTTCAATGCAACACTCCTTCGAGGATAGGAGTTCCGATAACGCCTTGCATAGCTATTCACAAAGCACATCGAAAGATGAAACAGCCGGGTAGGAAATCCGTGCTGCTTCCAGAAGTTGAATTGCTTTCTTTTCAGCCTTTTCAGGTGATATGTTTTTCTCTGTACACTTTCGGATTTAATTTCTTTAATACCGTCTTTGAATGCAGGAGTACTAAATCAGGGTGAGGAAACATTGCACGATGTTCAGGAACAGTTCAGATTTCGTTGTAAAGTTCCTTTCCATCTCAGGAAAGGTCTGTTGGATCACATTATGCATCCGGTTGCGTATTACAGTTACATCATTCAGTTCACTGTAAAAACGGGATAATGACTTCAATTGTAGAAAGAGTTCTTCTGGGCCCTTACAGTTTAGTGGAAAAATGAGTAAGGGTATTCGATGGGCATTGCTCATATCTGTTTTGTGTATACGTAAAGAATTACATTGCAGCTTTGCTTCTAGGGGATTTAACGGACAGTAGGTAAAACCATTATCATTCATGAACCGCTCCAGTTGCATGGAGTAAACCCCTGTTGATTCAATGACACTATAGGGTTGCTAGCCATAACTCTCTGTTAAATCTTCAATTGTATGCATCAAAGATATAGTCTGGTCTTGAATGATAAATTTCACCTTCAATGATGCATTTCTTTAAAGCACTGTAAAACACCGTGTATCTTATTCCCATACCTACATCAAAGAGCAATAACATGTTTTAATTTATGCCTCCTAAGTGTGTTGAAATCCTCTCACTTACTCTTTATGATTCCCATTTCATATACATGATTTCAAGGATCCAACATACTCAAACCTGATTTAAATAAGGTAATCGAAGAAGGTAAGTATTTGTTACCGATTCTAAATCCCAAAGCGGTTCCGACCGACCTAATCTTCATTTATACTAAATAAAAAAATAGTAGTGCCAACCAATTCTTGGTCAGCACTACTAATCTTAGTATGTTTTTGAATTTCTTATTAAACATACAGAGAAGGTTAAAGAAGCAGGTGTTTATAATTTTTCATTACCTAGTAGACAATAAATGGTAGTAAATAAAGGGTGATTTTTAAAAAAAAAGCGATGAAATCATCGCCATATTTAAGAATTTTTATTTGAACGTTCCTTATGATAAATATAATCAACCCGCTCTTTAGTTTTCATAAGTAGTGAAGCTAAAATTGCAGTGTAAATAGATGTTAAAAGAATTGCAATTATTCCTACACCTGCCAGATTATTATTACCATACATTAATATCACCGCCTTTTTTTTATTGCTGCAACAATATTTTGCTCTTGGAACTAACTTTTATTCAAGAGAATCAATTGTCGCAGTTTTAGTAAAACTACAATAAAAGAGTATCTAGGCTAAATGGTGACTTTTTAAAAAGTGCTATTAAAGAATTTAGAAATACCCGTTGTTCATTAACTTATTTACAAGAATCGATGTAACCATGCTTAATATTCTAAAGTAAGGAAAACTTAAAAAAATTACAACATATATCGATGTCATTACCATTCATTAGCTATGGTATAACACCAATGTTTTTAATTTCACTTTTAATTGGGATAGTGTTAGTGTATATCGTAGAAAGAACCTAGTATTAGCATTTTGAGTTTCGGGTCATGGGTGAAAAACTTATCCTTAAGAAACAGCTTTCAATAACGATAGCTGTTTTTGGGGGTCTTTTTTTTTATGTTAGGATTAACTTGTGAGTAAATACACTTAAACTATAGGGTGCTTTTTTTTGGATGGGATCCTGTAAATTTCTAGTTAGAAAAAGGAATGTCTTCAAAATTGAGACATTCCTTTGGTTTTTCTAGAGTACAACTTATTTTCATGATGACATTATGCCAGGGGTGTGGGCCTTATAGAGTTAGTTGTCATGAAAAAAGAGGATATAAATTCATCGGAACTCATATTAACAATCCCAAAAGGGAAACGTCAAAAA
Source organism: Paenibacillus sp. FSL R5-0490 (assembly GCF_001956215.1). Classification (GTDB taxonomy): domain Bacteria; phylum Bacillota; class Bacilli; order Bacillales; family Cytobacillaceae; genus Cytobacillus. The sequence goes on from NZ_MRTQ01000011.1 coordinate 94,888, forward strand.
AAGCGATTTATGCTATATCAATGTTCGTGAAATAATGGAATAAATATTCTTATAATACAAATTAACGCATTCATATAAATATAAATGGTTAAAAAAGTGTCCAAACCCTTGGTATATATGAGATCTGGCATTTTTTTAATTATATCATAATTAACCTTAAGAAGGATTAACGCTTATTTTAAGAATTAGCGCTTATTTGATAACAGGTTAATGGTTTATTCTGTCTCACTGCTATCTTTATGGGAAATATAAGGAGGATACTATTAACCATCTAATGCATCCATTTTTGGGTTCAGTCAATGATCAGAGTTCCCTTTGATGTGGCTTTTCACAAAGGGGTTAGGAAAGAATCGGACATTAATTTAACAAATCAGTTTATGAATAATCGTGGGGAACCTTATCAAGTAGAGGTATAAGCAAGGAGTATCATTTGATTTAGACTAATGCACTGCAAAAAAAGGCCAAATAAAGCAGGCCAAACCAATGAAAGATCTGTTGAAGGCTTCGTAAGGTCTGTGGAACAAAGTTAATGATTGTGAAATCAGCGTGTACAAGTATTCGACTCGGAAATCTCCCTGTTTGTTTTCGGTGCGTTGCTTTCCTTCTCCTATGAATAATGGACGTCAAGTCAGTTCTTGGTCATTTAATTGCTTTGGGCTGTTCCAACACTTCTTCCTGCCACAATTGATACAGATAGAGGATGAACGCAAAACCGACCATCATAGCAACAATAGCTATTGTAGACAAAGTCGATTCACTCGAAACAAGCCCCATCCGTTGCCATACTGGGTAAACAATGTACATAAAAGATCCGTCCAAAAGTATATTAACAGCCAAATACATCCAAAATTTCCTGAAAGTAAAGTGGAATACCCAGATAACTATAACTAAATATGCTCCATACACCCAAGGAACCGGTACGACTATATCCCATCCGAACAGACTGGAACCTGTCTCTTTCCACCATCCGTAATGATAAGCCGCCTGATATGCCAAGGTATGAATAACGGTCATAAATAGAGCGACAGGCATGTACCTGCGTACAGTATCCATTTTTAAAAAGAACAAGGACGCCCAAGGCAATATCAAGAGTGACCAGAGAATAATCTGTTTCATGTTTGTAAAACCCCACATTAGTTTTATATGTAGTGTACTCTCGGTGCATATATTTATTCGATTATTCGATAAAGGTCACTGAAACACCGACTTGGTTATGCAGATTTGCATTTCATTTGGGTATGAATTTTTGCTTTGAGCTGCGAAAAAAAGGGGTTTTACAGCCATTTCATTTAATTTGTGAAAGTAAGTGTGTATTCGGAGAGGGGTCACTCAAAGGGAGAGCAGGAGGGTAGCTTTTATTATGGAATATGATCCAAAACCAAATAAAATTCATGTTCTGCAAATAAGCAACTCTGAAGAATCGGAGGTTAAAATAAGTAACAATCATTTCACAGCGCCTGCCCAAAAAGGGATATATTACTATTCATATGGAGCCTGGTGGATGGATGAAAAGAAAGAGAATACATCTACTGGTGATGCTAATTATGCATTTGCCATAGAAGTAAAGTAATTTTTCTTCTTTAGCTAACGGGTTAGCGGAGCAGGTTACTTTAAGAACGTATCAGATAACACTCTTGCTTATAATCTGTGTATTAAATTCAGAATTGAAGGTTACCAGTCATAGTCGTTGTAAGAGGAGGCAATTCAAAAAACAGCTGAATAACCAAGAGGCGATTAAGATTCATAAGATTATCAATATATGAAGAGTCACTGGAAGCGAGAGCATACCGAAGTTAACCTTTGTTTTTGGGTAGATTCTCAGACTTTTGGATGAAAAAAGTCCACACCTATGAAGGATTCCTGTATTCCATCAATAATATAAAATAATAGATAACAATTATTGTAAGTCTTCTATGAATTCTTTAGGGAGAGTGATACCATTGTCAGAATTGATTTATGCCAGTTCATTAAAGACGCTTGAAGATGAAGGTGCAAAGGTCATTAAAGGTGGAAATCAAGCAATTGCCGTATTTGTGTACGAAAAACAAGTCTATGCGGTGGATAACCGTTGTCCGCATATGGGCTTTCCCCTTCATACTGGAAGCCTATGTGATGGGATTTTGACGTGTCACTGGCATCATGCCCGCTTTGATATTAAAAGCGGCGGAACCTTGGATCCATGGGCAGATGATGTCCCTACTTATCCTGTCGAGATTAAGGGTGATGAGGTTTGGGTTCACCCGGTTCCTTTTAATAAGGTGACAATCGAAAAATTCAGGCAGCGATTACGTGACGGCCTTGAGCAAAATATTAGTCTGGTCATCGCCAAATCAGTTGTCGGATTGATGGAAGCTGGTTTTCCAGCGACAGAGATAGCAAAAATCGGCGTCGAATTCGGAACAACACATCGGAGGGGTGGATGGGGATCGGGATTAACGATTTTAACAGCCATGACCAATGTATTGCCCAAATTGGATAAAACCGGGCAGGTTTTAGCGCTGTTCCAAGGCCTGGTTCATATTGCACGGGAAAGTTCCGGTATGGGAACACGCTTTTTGCTTGGATCCCTCCCTGTATCAAATGAAAAGAATACCCAATCATACGAGCAATTATCAGAATGGTATCTTCATTGTGTGGAGGTGCGTGATTCACAGGGAGCTGAGCGTGTGCTGTTGACCGCGATACAATCGGGATTCTCGGACGAGCAGCTTGCTGACATGATGATGACAGCGGTTACGGATCATTTTTATGTAAATACAGGTCATACTCTTGATTTTCATAATAAAGCATTCGAGATTATAAATCAGATTGGTATTGAGCACCGGCCCTATGTATTGTCATCCTTGCTGCCTGGTATCAGTGATGTATCCCGCAGTGAAGAATCCCATAGCTGGCAATCACCTGTGAATCTGGTCAAACCCTTAAAGGAGGCGTTCCAGGAATTACCTGATATCCTTGCTGATGATACATCACGAGGGGACGCTGGTATAGATGAACCAGCCTTGGTTGAACAAATTTTATCAGATAACCCTATTAAAACGGTAAATATGATGATGGATGCACTTAAAAACGGCGTCACTCCTTCCCGGTTGGCCCAGCTCGTAACTTTAGCGGCTGCTGATCGGATTTCCCGCTTCCATGTACAAAATGATTTTAGGGATTGGATTACTGTACTTCATACTTTTACTCACGCACATGCTGTACACGAATCGTTACGCCGCTCTGCTACGCCTGAATTGACCCGGGCTGTTTTTCATGGAGCAATGAGTGTATATCTTGATCGTTTTCTCAATACACCATCCGCCAGAAGGCCGGAACCAAAGGATGTGGAAACTGAACCGCAATGTCCTTTAGAATTGTTGGAGATGATGAATCAGCAGCAGCAAGTTTCGGAATCAGCAAGATGGGTAGTGAATTACCTGGCACGCGGCGGTGATAAAAGCGAACTCTTCAATACGCTCGGTCACGCTTTACTAAGAGAGGATGCAGAGTTTCACTCATTTCAAATGTATGAAGCAGCAATGGTCGAACACGATCATTGGGAAAAAGAGGATTCAGAGCTTGCCAGCTATGCACGGGAAACATTGATCCTTGCAGTAACACGTTATCTGGCAGGCCATGCCCCAACTGCGAGAGAAATGCCGCATACAGCACAAATTGCCATGCGCCTCCACCGGGGAGAAAAATTATTTGAAGATGATTGATCAATCGATGACTAGTCAGAATCAGAACAAGAAGGACAACCAATCGTATCATGCTGATCAACACTTTTATAAACCTGTTTTAAAAGTGTCTAATCCCTTGTATATAAGGGGTTAGGCACTTTTTTATTATCATAATTAACCTTACGAGCCTAAGGGGAGTGGAAAAATCATCTTGACTATTATCCAACAAACTGGCCATATTGTTGAATAACTGCCTATATATATTGATAAGCCTCAATAAATATTGATGAAAACATGTACCATCAGCTGTAAGGCGGCGAAATCATCGAATTAAAACCTTATATTCCACAGGAACTTGAAGGCTTCCAATGCAAATTTGGAGGTTCTTTTTCTTTTCATAGATAAGTCCTTTTGGATATCTATCATAACCTCAACTAAGTTAAGTGGTATGTAATCTTAACAAAATGGAAAATATCCTTGACCTAATGTTAAGTATTATTTACAATTAAGAGGCAGGAAATGGTAATAGGGGATGTTAAATATGCTGAGAAATAAAGTGAAGGAATTAAGAGCGAGGCATAATTATACTCAATCTGATTTAGGTAATTTGGTTGGAGCTACCCGCCAAACCATTGGCATGATTGAAAAAGGTGACTATGCTCCTTCTGTACTGTTAGCATTGAAAATTGCTCAAGCATTACGTGTGGATTTAGAGGAACTGTTTTGGATAGAGGGGGAGGATGAGTGATTATGGAACGGTTTTTGCGTTCACCTTTTACAATGAGCGTGTTTCTGATTGGGCTTGCGGTCATTTATTCAATGAGCATCATTTTGGAGCAGCGGAATAACATGACGACTATTATTTTTGCTGCTTATATTATTTTTGTCATCATCTATTTCGGAACAATGGTTTATTTTAACCGTAAATTCCCAGACCGGAAGATTCGTATTCTTACCTTCATCCCTTATGAGCTGAAGGAAGAAGATGAAGGGCACCAATTTATTACGTATCGTGCTTGTCGAAAAGTGTATATCTATTATTATTTTGCGATTCCGGCAGCTATTGTAGCGGTTGTACTGTTTAGAAATGTCGAGCTGCTCCCTGTCATCACTTTGACTGTACTTGGCATTGGGCAGTATTTTATTTTTTGGTCGGAAGTTAAAAAACTTTATGAATAAAGAGGAGGATAAAGGATATGGTTTTATCGTATATTTTTGTATTTCTTCTGGCAGCAATTCCGTTATTTGAACTTATTACTGTCATTCCATTGGCTATCATCGGTGGTTTATCTCCAGTATTGACAGCGATGGTTGCCTTTTTAGGGAATGCTCTGACAGTCGTTTTGTTGATTATTTTTGTGGATCAAGTGAAGAAATGGATGAGAAAGAGAAAACAAAAGCGTATGCAAGAGATTATGCATGTGGAAGAAGTTGCAGCAGCACAAGCAGATGCTGAGGGCATGGAAGAGTCGAAAAAAAGCAAGCGTGCCCGTGTACTTTTTGATAAATATGGCTTACCCGGCTTAGCGATTATTGGCCCTTTTTTCGTCGGATCTCATATATCCGCGTTTATGGCTATGAGCTTTGGTTCGACAAGAAAGAGGGTAACCGGCTGGATGCTGGCCAGTTTATTCCTTTGGACAGTCATTATCTCTGTAGCTGCAAGTTATGGAATCACCTATTTTATGCCTCATGTCGAAGAAGATGGCTTTTTAGTGCGCCTATTCAGCAACTAACATTTCATTAGAGACTTTTAAGGTCCTTCATACTCATTCAGTAAGCGGGCGCTTTTCCGAAGTATAGAAAGCGTCCTTTTTCTTTAGTAAGTGTTACTTGGTTCGGAGAATATGCTATATTATTCGGACAAATTTAGTTATTCTGCATGGTTAGGTGAGAAAGAAAGGGGAAGTATACTTTATACCCGTACCACTTCTAAGGATGAATGATACGGCAGATGTATTACGGAAGGCCCAAAAGGCGTATGAGTGTGATGCACATTGGCTTGTCTATTTATTATCAGGCCATTAATTTGAATTAAAACTCGACAGAAGGAAGGAAACTCTATGAAATCTATACTGTTAATCGGACAATCCAACATGGCCGGCAGAGGATTTATGGACGATGTGTCTCCAATTTATAATGAGCACATTCAAATGCTGCGAAACGGCAGATGGCAGATGATGGCGGAGCCAATTCATTTTGATCGCCACGTATCTGGTATTGGGCCGGCAGCCTCTTTTGCTCAGGCTTGGACAGAGGACCATTCAGGCGAGGGGATTGGGCTCATTCCATGTGCCGAGGGAGGAAGCTCTATTGATGATTGGGCTATAGATGGAGTATTAACCAGACATGCGATTTCTGAAGCAAAATATGCAATGGAAACAAGTGAATTTGCGGGGATTCTATGGCATCAGGGAGAAAGCGACAGTTACGGAGAACGATATAAAACATACGAAGCTAAACTGATTTCCTTATTCGAGCACTTGAGAGAAGAATTGAATGCACCGGATGTCCCGATCATTATAGGTGAGCTGGGGCATTATCTTGGACAGTCGGGATTTGGGAAAAGTGCGGTAGAATATAAACAAATAAATGAGATATTATCTAAAGTGGCTCATTCCGAAAAGAATTGCTTTTTCGTAACATCAAAAGGCTTAACGGCAAATCCAGATGGCATACATACTGATGCTGTTTCCCAAAGAAAATTTGGATTAAGATACTATGATGCTTTTTCAAAACAAAAGCATGTTTTAGATACTTTAGATATAGAAGAAGGCTGGATTGAAAAGGCAGCGAAACGAGAACTAACGAGAAATGAACGTATATTTGTTGAAAGTACGAAGTTTGCCTTAGGGGAAATGAGTTTTGAGGAGTTTTCTAGTGCTGTCTCCAATATTAATGAAGGTAAGTAACCAACAAGCGGGCGCACTTCACAAATAAGGAATGCGTCTGCTTTTATTTATATGTAAAAGGCTATAGCCAAAAGCCATAGCCTCTATTTGGATATATTATTTTTTATTTTTGTTAGTACAATGATGTGATTCAATTCAACTTTGGACGTTGTTGGAACAAATAGCTCTACTTTCTGCCATCATTTTACGGCAAAAATTGATAAACTCTTGACTCTGATGTAAGCAAAAAGAGGTAAGCTGCAGAATATCTTGGTTAGTTCTCTCCTTTTGTATAAGTTAGGATTCATTAAGTTTCTTTCGATCAATGGGCTGTGGAGGCTGCTCCATCCATCCTCGTTCAATCAAAAGTTTAAGTCCTTCTTCACCGTATTTTAAAACCTCGGTTGTAATTAAGGAATAATGGAGAGCTAAATCTTTTCGCATTGAGACAGATAATGCATCCGCAAGTGCAGACACTGCAATTTGGTTTGCCGTAGCTATTATAAAAAGAATTAACCTGTCAGAAAACGGAGAAACAGTTGAATTACTTACTTCCACAGGTAATGGGAAACCAATATAATGATCACTATCTTTCAATAATTTTTCATACGTTTCCACTTGCTTTTCAGCTAGTTTTTTCCCTTTTAATAAATAATTCTTTATTTCCTTATCTTTTGTTACCTGTATTAATCCTATTAAAAGGATCAAACCAATGGCATTTCTTTCAATTTCGACGAAAATTTCTGATATTTCTATGGAATTTAGAGGTCCTTTTTCGCCTAACCAAGTAGTTAGTAATGAGGGTCGATTCTGAATGTATTCCGCATTTTCTGGATATTCCATTTTTGGAGGCCGATCGAGTATTCCTTTAGAAAGCATAATGCTTAGTGCTTTCTGATGTATTTCCGTCTCACGGTATAAACACTCTTTGAAAAGTTTGTATACATCTAACCGAGTCACTCGTTGTAAAACATTTGCATAACTTGGGATAATAACCTGTCCTCCACGATAAAGGAAGCTTAATGCAAATAAGTCTGTATATAAGGGAGGGGCTGATAAATCAATATCTTTATCTGAGAACCCATTTGGTATTGGGAACCCTTCTTCTCCGAATATGTATTCAATTTTTTCAATAATTGATTCAACTAAAACCAATACCTCTTCAATAATTGACTTTATTTCCTCATCTTGAAGATGCTGTAGAAAATGTTTGTAAAAACATCTTACTGCTGTGTTTGAAATGTATATTTTCCAAAGAGCTGCGATTTCAGCTGTAGTTAATTTAACTTTACGTTCTTCCATAAAAAACAACCTCCTAGTGAATAGTATGTCTATAGGGGATGAAAAAAATAACCCAATATAATTTTTAATATAGCCATTAGAGTTTTGGCGTATTTAAGAGAACTTTTAGATGCTGCTGATGCAGCATTTTTTATTGTAATAAAGGGGGAGGTGCGTTGAAGAAGGGCATTGATATGGTTTATAGAATAAAAAATTAAAATTAAGATTATGGAAGGGTTTGATTAGTAGGAGAGAAAATCAATTTAATTTGATAGTGAAGACTAGAAATTTTCTAAAGGAACCCATTTATAGTCCAAATCATAAGAGTTAAGTTTATTTCTTAATCCCATAAACGAGGTGCTTTTTATGGAAAAGGGACAAATAATAAAGCGCAGGGGAAAATTTCGCAGCTCTATCAGTGGCCGGCATTGACACCCAAAGAGCAGGTTAAAAATAATTTTTAAATGCGGGATCAGATTTACTCGATGCTAAGGACACACTTATTAAAGGGAGCTCCTAACTACTCAGGAGAAGATACGATGTCACGCGACATTGATCATTTGGCAAGGAGAAGTGGAAGTTTTATGAGGAACTTCTTAAAAAGGGCTCGGTCAAAAGAGCCATTTACCCTTTTAAAGTTTGAAGAGAAGCAAATTTAAATTTCTATAAGAAATGCAGGATTTGATTGTCCTTAGAGTTGATTTGAAAGAGGACAACGAAATAGATCTCAATTTAGCTAAAAATAGGGGAGTTACTCCTCCTTTTTTATGTAAATATGGTGATTTTCGAGTAATGGTTTGCTTGTCTTAATAAAGATGGTAACCATGGCCGATTAAGACAAGCAGCAGTTATCCGGAAGAAAACTAATTTCTCTATTCAGGAATCTCTTTTCATATGCTAATTTTAAAATAATCTCCTTATATTGAGGGTATTTAGATAAAAGGTCTGCTTGTGTGAACAGTTCGAAATCCTGAAATTCAAAGCCTGGAGAAACCATGCAGCCTACCAGTGAGAATGTATCTGCCTCCATAACAGACGAACCAAAGATTGAATCCTTCGGCACTAAAGCTTGAGGTACTTCTCCATTATCAAGGTTTAATCCTAATTTGATTTCTTCATATTCACCATTTTCATTGATGATATGTATGGTTAATGGACTTCCATCGTGAAAATACCATAATTCATCCGATTTCAATCGATGAAAATGGGATACATCATTGGAGGTTAATAAGAAATAGATACTTGTATAGAGCTTGCGTGTTCCCGCAAATTTCACAGACAATTCTTGATCAGAAGTACATTCCTCTGATTGAAAAGTTCTTTTATAATATCCTCCTTCTGGATGAGGAGTTAATCCAAGCTTTGAAACCCATAATGCTCATTCTTCATTTTAAATGCTCCAATCCCTGCATAAATAAATACCAAAAAAGTTCCTTAAGTTGGCTTAACCTATTTTTTTAGTACCTGTAACTTATTTTTCCTTAGAAAAGTCATTATAATTTTTGAACTTTGAAGGCCACTTTTTCTTCTTTAAGTACTTTTCATTAAGCACTAAAATCTTCCCGCTCTCAGCGGGTGTGTATTTTTTATACACTAGTTTATATTTTTCAAATGCCAAGTGCCCTAAAATATAAATTGGTAAGATCATGAAAATGAGGATTACCAATTGCATTAACCAATTTAATTCATCTCCAATGATATAAATCGTAAATACAGCATGTGCTGCAAAAGAAACCATTAATGTGAGAAGCACATTAGATAGATGAAAAGGGATCATTTTATTTTTTTCCCGGAACATTCGCTCTAGTTCATTTTTGATAAAAAGTGTAGTAAATACAGATATCACAATGACAACAAGGGAAACAAAATATGTAAGAAAAGTGTACATGTTTTCCGCCCACGCTCCTTCAAATACAATAGAAGAAAAAGCTGATCATCAATTATACTTACTATCGCTATCATGGTCATAAAACCGCTTTTTTATGGGAGCCTCAATAAAAAGTAAATGTCTGAGATTAAAGGATTAAGACGCTTAGTGTCTAAATCTTTGTTTTGTTCAGAAAAAAATTTTATATTCATTGTAACACAAAAAATAATAAAGATTTTGGCTGAACTAGAAGAAGTAAAGCGTGTAGATTAATTTAGCTTCGCTTAGTAAAATTTTTGTTCCGCCTAATTGAAACAGCCCTTGTGAATATAAACCACTGAATAATTAAAATTATCAGAATTTTTAATGTTATTAACGAGCTTGTTGGTTATAATAATATTTGGAGCACATATCCAATAAAATTTGAGGATCTGAAATCATGCAATTTATTCCTTATTTAAAGTTGAACGGAAACGCAAGAGAAGCAATTGGATTTTACGAAAAGGTTTTTCATGCCGAAAATTTAGGAGTGATTACATTTGGTGAAATGCCTGCCAGCCCGGATTTTCCTTTGCCAGAGGATGCAAAAGACCTTGTTGCACACGGGACGATAAAGGTTGGTGAGTCAGCTATTATGTTTTCAGATACATTCCCAGGTCAGCCAGCTCAAGAGGGGAACCTAGTGACCATTTGTATTACCTTTGACAATGCAGACAAAGCCAGGCAAGTTTTTGATGCCTTACAGGATGGGGGAAGAGTTGAAATGCCGCTATCAGAAACAAGCTTTAGTCCTGCTTACGGGGTCATTAAAGATAAATTCGATGTAACCTTTCAAATTTATACAGAAGGACATCAAGGTTAGTACATACGATATAGGAGAAAAACGGCTTTGCGAAAATATCAAAGCCGTTTTTTTATGACTCGTTTATTGAATGGGTAAGCTTTTAATAATTGAACAATTGGAAAGGAGTATACATAATGACGAACCTGAAAGAAGTATCTATTTCAAAAGTGGAGATGCTTATCAGAAAACCTGTTAAGGAGGTATTCGATGCTTTTATCGATCCTTCGATTACTACTAAATTCTGGTTTACCAAAAGCAGCGGAAGATTAGACAAGGGAAAACGACTCCGCTGGGATTGGGAGATGTATGGAGTTTCTGCTGAACTTGACGTAATAGAATTGGAACAAAACAACAGAATTCTTATCAAATTTGACGATGATACTTCGGTAGAGTGGATGTTTACACCCCGTACAGAAGGAACTTTTGTCACCGTCATTAACGCAGGTTTTAAAGGAAGTCCAGATGAAATAATTAATCAAGTGATAGATTCAACTGGCGGTTTTACGATTGTTCTGTGTGGTTTAAAAGCACTTCTTGAGCATAACATCATTTTGAATCTTGTTTCGGATAGATTTCCTGACGCGCAAGTATAAAGTTAAGAATATCTTTACCCTTAGAGCAAGTGGTAAACAAATTGATTTAACAGCACTGACAAATTTTGAATGGGATGCAGCAGTTCAAGGCATTTGGCCATGATCCAAAAAATGATTTAACTAGGAGTGGATAATGAGAAATTAAAGAATGTGGTACGTTGCCCGGATTTCAGGAGAATGGAGTCTGGATCCTCTATTATTCCGAAAAAATCAAATATATTTGCAGAAATAAGGTACTTAAGCGAATACAAATATATTCAGCAAATTATTATGCTTGCCGGTTAAAGCCAAAAGAAAATACATCCGGCAAGCAGCAGAACCAGCCCCATTAAGATAAGCTTTTCATTTCTTTTTACCCTTCTTTTTTACCCTCTTGGCAATCATGATAGCGGCAAAGAGCAAGGGAATATAAATGAACGTAAAGCCAAACCCTATTTTCCCAAAAAATTCATTAAGCATACTGATCCTTTCGCGCGTATTAATAAAGTTAATCAGTATTAATAAAGCACTGACAACAAAAAACACTCCAATCTTTTGTCTAATATTAAAGATTCTCTTGATAAGTCTCGAACAGATCCAGATGGCAATACACACATTCGGAAGCATAATTAAGTTCCAGTTTGCAATTCCAATATATTCGAAACGTTCCACAAAAGGCATTTCTACAATTTTCCACATGGTCAAAGTGGGCCAGACCTCTTTAGCAAGCAGATCTTCCGAATAATAGGCAAACGTAATGACTGCTAAAATAGTATAGATCAAGGTAGTGGTAAAAACAGCAAGGTGTGCCCACTTTTTGGATTTCTTTGGTTCCTTTATAAAAGGATAAATGAATAGAATAATCTCAAATCCGATGAAGGTAAGCGACATCTTGTAGGAACCGATGAGAAGTTCTTTAACGGAATGGTCCCAAATTGGCAGTAGATTGTAGAAATTTGAAAATTTAATGGCCCAGCCAAATGTGAGAAGGAGATAAGCAGGCAATACAAGACCGAAAAAGGCTATACCGACTACGGTTCTGAACCCTCCAAAAATGATATAAGTACAAAGTATCATGAATCCAAAGGAGAACCAGAAAGTGCTAAGATCCGGAAACATCCACACTTGAATGATTTCGATAAATGTTCGTGCTATGGCTAAGACATACAAAAAAAAGTAACCTATGAAAATGGAACTGATTGCTTTGCCGATAAAATTGCCCAGAAGGTACTTATGGGCTGTCACAAAATCACCATCAACCGTTTCGGCAATTTTATAGTTCATCCAAAGGATGACATGTATGCAACCCCCGGCAAACAGGATGGAGATCCAGGCATCATAGCCTGCATCCTTTGCGATATCTCTCTGATAGCTAAGAACCCCAATGCCAATTTGCATGGACATAATTAAATAAAATACTAAAAATGGGGATATCTTCAATCTGTCTGGTATTGGCTGCTCCTTTATTTGGTTCACCTCCGTTTCATGATTTGGTATCTGGCTGTGGTAAAACTGAGTTCCCACTCCGGCGTTATTCATCAACTTTTTATCTTGTGTTCTTTTTTTGCTAAAGGGGGTAGGCTGTTTATTAAAGTAAGACCAAAGCGTACATTTGTTTTTTGACTATATTAAAAATTTATTGGAATAAAAAGATTTTTCCCATACCTCATGCTGGACTTCATCCTTAATCCTGTTTAGTCATAAGTAAATCACCATTATTTTCTGCATTACTCTTAATATTACCGGTGCTGGAAAACTTATGAATGGAAGGCAATAAAAAGTGTGGCGGTACATAGTTACAACATCCACAAAGTTTCCTTTCTATCATTTGGGGAATGTCTGTCATCGCAGATTCTGCCCAGTTTTCTTCTGCAGTTTCAGAAGTTTCTGAAGTTGAGTATGTAGGAACAGCCCTGACTTTTCAAATGTGTTTTGGTTTCCTGATCACTATATTTTCTATAAACCTTATTCCTATTATTCAGAGGTTAGTTGGCTGGGAATGGGTCTTTGCCTCTTTAGCGATTGGACCGATTCTTGGAATGGTTTCTATGGTCCGGTATAAACGGCATGAATTTTATAATGCCAAAGCTACTAACACAGCATTAAAAAAATTATGAAAAAAATAATATGTCAAAATTGGTCATTATATGTTATATTAGTAAAAAATTAATATATCAATTTAAATAAGTGCTCACTTTGTGAGGTAAAAGGGAAACCAGTGAAAGTCTGGTGCAGCCCCCGCTACTGTAAGAGCTGATGAAATTACAAAGCCACTGAGAAATCGGGAAGGTGTAAGAGTAAGAAGAAGCTTAAGTCAGGAAACCTGCTTATTTAAACGACACTTGCTTTTCGGAGGGAGAAGTATAGGCGGGACAATTATGATCAATTGTTTTTGGGTTTCAGTATGCTTATTTTTATACTGTCATTTCATATGCCTGTATTCCTTTGAAAAGGAGTGCAGGCATTTTTTATTTTGCAAGAAGCATTGAACTTTGAGAATTAGATGGCGCAGGCCGCCTGCTCGAGCAGTACGGCAGCAGACATGGCGCATGTGCATTTCTTAATTGGAGGTAAGCCTATGAAAAAGGGAAAAATCTTTGTTGTCGGCTTTGGTCCGGGCGATCGTGAGCATATAACCAAGCGGGCTGTGGATGCGCTGCAGCAGAGTGATTGCATTATTGGCTATAAAACTTACGTAGATCTGATCGAGACATACGTAACAGCAAGTTCGATTGTCAGCACAGGGATGACTGAAGAGGTATCCCGTGCGCAGGATGCAGTGAAAAGAGCGGAAGCCGGCCAAATTGTTTCTGTGATTTCGAGCGGTGACTCGGGCGTTTACGGCATGGCCGGCCTAGTGTATGAAGTGCTGATCGAATTGGGCTGGAAAGAAGAAGAAGGAATCGAAGTGGAAATTGTTCCTGGCATCTCTGCGATTAATTCATGTGCGAGCTTACTGGGTGCACCTGTCATGCATGACTCCTGCACCATCAGTCTGAGTGACCATTTAACACCCTGGACGGTAATCGAAAAGCGCATTGAAGCAGCCGGAATGGCAGATTTTGTCATTGCATTATATAACCCGAAAAGCGGCCGGCGGACACGGCAGATTGTCGAGGCACAAAGGATTCTATTAAAATATCGTTCTCCTGATACACCAGTGGGGCTTGTGAAAAGTGCTTACCGTGAAAATCAGAATGTCATTCTGACGACACTGGCGGAAATGCTTGATCACGATATAGGCATGCTGACAACAGTTGTGATCGGGAATTCCTCCACTTTCTTTTATGACAATAAAATCATTACGCCGAGAGGCTACCAGCGCAAGTATACGCTTGGGGAAGAGAAGCAAAGCTTAAAGCCGCATCAGCGTTTAAAAAAGGAAGCGGAGCCATGGGCATTAAATCAGGAAACCGGGGAAGCAGTGCCCGGCTACGAGCAAATTGAAAGCAAAAAACAAGAATCCAGTTCACTGAATATGGCTTTAAAGGCTTTATCAATGGTGACGAAATCGGAGATTGACCAAACACATTTGGTGCAGCAGCCAATCGAAGATATTTTTGAATTTGCGGTTTCGCCTGGTGTAGCCAATAAATTTGTTACAGCTGACCAAATGCGTGTACTGGCAGAAGCTGTTGGCGAGAAAGGCACCATGGAATATACACCGGATCACCGATTCTTAATCAAGATTCCAACCGGACGGCCACAGTCAATTGTGGAAAAACTCGAACAGCATGATCTGACAGTCATGCCGGTAGGTGATGTTCTAAATGTAAAAGCCTGCGATTTTTGCTACGGGGAGAAGGCAGAATCCATTCCATATGCAGAGGAAATTGCAGCTGAACTTGGCGGCTTAAAGCTACCAAAGGAACTGCATATTGGCTTTAATGGCTGCGGTATGGCCTGTTATCGGGCGGTATTTGATGATATCGGCATTGTTTACCGCAAGAAGAAGTTTGATTTATTTATCGGGGCAAAGCCGGTTGGCCGTACAGCCCATGCTGCCCAGCCGGTGGCAGAGGGAATTGAGCCTGAACAGCTGGTGCCGTTATTAAAGGAGATTATCGAAGAATACAAAGAAAATGCGCATCCGAATGAACGGCTTTTTAAATATTTTAAGCGCGTGAAAAAAATTCAGTATTTTACCTATCAGGATATGAGCTCCAAGATCGAAGTAGAGCCGGCACCATGCGGGGATTAGGAGGATCTCATGATTTTATTTTTAGCAGGCACAAGTGATGCGAGAGCATTAGCCATTCAATTGAAAAATCAAGGTTATCCCTTATTGGCAACCGTTGTCACAGAATCGGCAGCTGACAGCTTGAAAGCTGAAGGCATTTCTTATAAAGTGGGTCGGCTGACAGAAAATGACATGATTGAACTGATTCAGATGCAAGAGGTGACCACTGTGATTGATGCCAGTCATCCCTACGCGGAAGAAGCGTCAAAAACGGCCATGGCAGCAGCTAAAGCATGCAGCATTCCTTACATACGTTACGAAAGGCCAAAGGAACAGTTTATCTCACCGCTCATCACTGAAGCTGAAAGCTATGAGGAAGCAGCAAAATTGGCTCAATCGCATAAAGGGACAATCATGCTGACAACCGGCAGCAAAACGCTGGAAATCTTCACAAAATATCTGATGCGGGAGGAGATCCGGCTTGTATGCAGGATGCTCCCAAACATAGGAAACATGGAAAAATGCGATAAGCTTGGCGTTAAACAAAAGGACATCATTGCGATCCAGGGGCCATTTTCCGAATCATTAAACAAAGCTCTTTGTGAGCAATACGGTGTAACCCTGATGATTACAAAAGAAAGCGGCAAAGTGGGATCTGTGGATGAAAAAATGACAGCTGCTCTGGAGATGGGGATTCCTGTTATTTTGATTAAGCGGCCGCCACTTCATTATGAAAACTTTTGCACTTCTTTCGAAGAAGTGACTCAAAAATTGGGAGGGCTTTACACATGGCAAACATGAACTTTAATACCACATTTGTACCGGTAACGGTAGATCCGGATAAAATTTATGATCACAGCTTCGCGATTATTAAAGAGGAGATGGGTGAGCATCCATTTACAAATGAGCAGTGGCTGGTGGTTCGGCGTGTCATCCATGCCTCGGCCGATTTCGAGCTGGGGCGAAGCATGATTTTTACACCAGATGCCATTGAAGCAGGGGTTCAATCGATTTTAGCAGGCCGTCATGTCGTGGCAGATGTACAGATGATTGAAAGCGGGTCAGGACGCAAGCGATTCCAAAAGCATGGCGGGGACCTGCATTGTTATATTGCGGATGAAGATGTTTCTAAAGAAGCAAAGGCACAGGGAACAACACGTGCGATCATTTCCATGCAAAAAGCAACGAGTCTGCATGAAGGGGGCATCTATGCTATCGGCAATGCGCCAACAGCACTGCTGGAATTGATTCGTTTAATTAAAGAAGGCCTAGCAAAACCTGACTTAATTATTGGCATGCCAGTCGGCTTTGTATCAGCGGCAGAGTCCAAAGCCGAGCTGGCCGTGCTTGAAGGGATCCCATTTATTACGAATGCAGGGAGAAAGGGTGGCAGTACAGTGACGGTCGCTGCGCTGAATGCCATTTCGATTATGGCGGATGAACGGGCAAAAGCAGCGAAATAAAAAAGATCCATCCCAAATGCGGCACGGCTATACGACAGGTGCCTGTGCCGCAGCCATGACAAAGGCAGCGCTGCAGGCACTTGTGACCGGAGAGGTGCCAAATGAAGTTACGATTTATCTGCCGGTTGGCCAGTATGCCACTTTTAAAGTGACGGCTTTTGATCGGTCAGATGGCCGGGTCATGTGCGAAACGATCAAAGATGCCGGGGACGACCCGGACGCCACACATCAGGCACGAATTCAAAGTACGGTCACTTATGCCATAACAGAAGGCATCCATTTAGATGGCGGGATCGGTGTAGGACGGGTCACGAAAGCCGGGCTGCCAGTAGCGGTAGGGCAGGCAGCGATCAACCCGGTGCCGCGTAAAATGATCCATGGTGTCGTCCAGGAAGCAATGGACAAATATAAAGTAAATCGGGGCATTGAAGTAGTCATTTCGGTTCCGGACGGTGCAGAAATAGCTGAAAAAACATTGAATGGCCGATTAGGAATTATCGGAGGAATCTCGATATTAGGAACAAGGGGAACGGTGGTTCCATTTTCCAGTTCCGCCTATATGGCAAGTATCGCTCAGGCGATCAATGTCGCAAAAGAAGCAGGATGTGATCATTTAGTCATCACAACAGGCGGACGCAGTGAAAAATTTGCCATGAAGCAGTATCCGCATTTGCCGGAAGAAGCCTTTATCGAAATGGGCGACTTTGTCGGTTTTACTTTGAAGAATATAGCAAGGAAGAAGATTCCCAAAGTCTCTCTTGTAGGGATGATGGGGAAATTCTCAAAGGTTGCACAGGGAGTTATGATGGTGCACTCAAAAAGTGCACCAGTCAGTTTCGAGTTTTTAGCAGGTATGGCCAATAAAGTGGAAGTCAGCGAGGAAATTCAGCAGGACATTTTACAGGCAAATACGGCTTCACAGGTTGGTGAAATCCTGCAGGGAAACGAAGAATTCTTTGAAGCCCTTTGCCGAAACTGCTGTTATTATGCACTGAATCATATGAACGCAAACGTCAAAGTATCGACAACTCTGTATGCCATGAACGGAAGCTGTCTAGGAAAGGCTGAGAATATTGACAAATTGGATGAAGATGATTGGTATCGGGGATAATGGCGCGGCAGGCTTGCTCCCCTCATACATAGACTGGATTCATGAATGTGAGGTCCTGGTCGGCGGGGAACGCCATTTGCAATTTTTCCCGGGGTTTACTGGAGAGAAAAAAGTAATTAAAGGCGGCTTGGCGGCCTTAACGGCTGACCTGCAGCAGGAAACACGCAATACGGTTATTTTGGTGTCGGGTGATCCGCTGTTTTATGGGCTTGGCGGTGTATTGGCAAAAAAGCTTCCATTGGAGATTTATCCTTATACAAGCTCTGTTCAGCTCGCTTTTTCAAAAATGCAGGTAAGCTGGCAGGATGCGTATATTGTCAGCCTGCACGGCCGTTCTATTAAAGGTTTTGCCCAAAGAATCGACGGTCGGAAAAAGATTGCTATTTTAACAGATGAAAAGAATACACCACAGGCCATTGCAGCGTATTTAAAGGAGTTCGGCATGACGGAGTATGATGCCTTTGTTGCTGAAAATCTGCAGGGGGAAAATGAACGCTGCCGCTTTTTCACCTTGGACGAAATGGAGCAATCATTCTTTTCTCCTTTGAATGTGGTGATTTTAAAGCAGCGTATGTCTGTGGAGCGTGCCTCACTGGGAATTCCGGATGACAGGTTCGTACAGAGAAAGCCGGATAAAGGCCTGATTACGAAAAAGGAGATCAGGACTCTCTGTCTGCAGGAGTTAGAGCTAAAGGAAAACAGCATCGTCTGGGATATTGGAACCTGCACAGGGTCCGTTGCGATTGAAGCAGCGAAAATAGCCCGGGAAGGTGCGGTGTATGCGATTGAAAAGAATGAGGGTGATCTGGGAAACTGCCTGGAAAATCAATTAAGACATCGGACAGATTTCACGGCCGTCCTTGGAAAGGCACCTGAGAGGCTGGATGAATTTCCTGATCCGAATGCTATTTTTATAGGCGGAAATGGCGGGAATATGGAGCTTTTATTGCAGATATGCCTTTCACGGCTGCAGCCAAATGGCCGGCTCGTTATGAATATTGCCACGATCGAAAATCTCGCAGAAGCGATGCAGCATTTGAAAAATCTGGGCTGTGAAGTATCCGTATTGCAGGCACAGATTTCTAAAAGCAAGCCAATTTTGCATTTAACGCGCTTCCAACCGTTAAATCCCATTTTTATTGTGACTGCAAAGAAAGGAAAGAACTAAATGAGAATCGGAACTTTATATGGATTAGGAGTCGGGCCGGGAGATCCGGAATTAATCACGGTAAAAGCATTCCGCAAATTGCAGGAAAGCCCGGTCATTGCTTATCCAAAAAAATTAAGAGGCAGTAAATCCTACGCCCATCAAATTGTAGACATGTATATAAATCCCGAAGAAAAAGAAATGCTTGGTTTGGTTTTTCCAATGACAAAAGACGAAGAGACATTAAGGGCTGAATGGACAAAATCCGCAAAAGCTATTTATGGCTTTCTGTCTCAGGGAAAAGATGTAGCATTCGTGACGGAAGGGGATCCGATGCTGTTCAGCACATTTATCCATTTAATGAAGCTGATGCAGAAGATGCATCCCGATGTTCCAATTGAAACGGTAGCTGGCATCTCGTCTTTTAATGGTTCTGTTAATCGCTTGGGAATACCCCTGGCTGATGGCGATGACCATGTCGCGATGATTCCGGCAACCGAGAATATGGTGGAAATGCGGCGGGTGATTGAAACTCATGATGCGATTGTCTTCATTAAAGTAGCGAAAGTATTGGACGATATGCTGAACTTATTGGAGGAAATGGATTTATTGGACAAAACACATGTTGTAACAAAGGTTACATCTGACGAAGAGGTTATATGGAATGTCCATGAGCTCCGGGGAGCTGAGTTAAATTACTTGTCATGTATGGTGGTGCGCAAATGAAAAAAATTTGGATTATCGGAGCAGGACCAGGAGATCCCGATTTAATTACGGTAAAAGGCTTAAAACTATTAAATAAGGCTGATGTTGTCATGTATACCGACTCCCTTGTCAGCGAGACATTAGTATCGGAAGCCAAGGAGTCGGCAGAGATTATCCGCACAGCCGGAATGCATCTTGAAGAAATGGTGGATTGTATTGCTAAACGAGTCCATGCTGGTAAAACGGTTGTACGTTTACATACAGGCGACCCGGCGATGTACGGGGCAACGATGGAGCAAGTGGCACTATTGAAACAGCACGATATAGGCTGTGAAGTTGTGCCGGGGGTGAGTTCTGTTTTTGCCTCCGCAGCAGCAGTCGGGGCAGAACTGACGATTCCGGATTTAACACAAACGCTTATTTTAACAAGGGCTGAAGGGCGGACACCAGTGCCGGAGCGTGAAAAATTACAGGCTTTGGCCAGCCATCATTGTACAATCGCGATGTTTCTGAGTGCGACCTTAACAAAGAAAATCACAAAGGAACTGCAGGCAGCCGGATGGGAAGACAATACACCCGTTGCGGTTGTGCAGCGTGCTTCTTGGCCCGATCAGAAAATTGTCCGCACCACACTGTCTGAGCTGGACGAAGCGATGCGTGTCAACGGAATCCGCAAGCATGCGATGATTCTGGCAGGCTGGGCATTGGACCCGCATATCCATGAAAAAGAATACCGCTCGAAGCTATATGACAAAACATTCACACATGGCTTCCGCAAAGGTGTGACGTCGAATGATTAGTTTGCGCGAATGTGAAATGCCGGTAATTGATAAGCGTAAACCCTATGCTCTTGTTGCCATTACAAAGCATGGGGTGGCGCATGCAAGAAGCTATGCGGAAACATTCCCGTATGCAGACCTGTATTATATGAAAAAATTCGAACAGGGTGATGAAGAAGCACGGCAAATTCAGTTATTTGATGGCACGGTCCGCCTATTATTGCCCGCATTATTCCAGCAGTATAAAGGGATTATCTGCATCATTTCCCTCGGTGCTGTCGTCCGCATGATTGCCCCGCTTTTGATCGATAAAAAGACGGACCCTGCCGTGCTGGTGGTTGATGATAAAGGCCAGTATGTTGTTAGTGTTTTATCCGGCCATATTGGCGGTGCCAATGCCTTAACCCATGAATTTGCCCATGCGATTGGGGCGTCCCCCGTTGTGACCACCGCATCAGATGTTCAAAAAACGATTCCCGTCGATTTATTTGGCGCCCAATTCGGGTGGATGTGGGATAGTGACGAAAAATTAACACCCGTCAGTGCATCGGTTGTCAATGAAGAGCATGTGGCAATCGTGCAGGAAACAGGTGAAAAGAATTGGTGGATGTACGACCGGGAACTGCCGGACAATCTAAAAATCTATCAATCTATAGAGGAAGCCATCAAGGCAAAGCCTCAAGCGGCACTCCTTATTACAGATCGCATTTTAGTGCCGCATGAAGAGGAGCTGCTTGAGAATGGCGTGCTGTACCGTCCAAAATCAATTGTTCTTGGGATTGGGTGCAATCGAGGCACGTCAATGGCAGAGGTTGAAAGAGTAATCGATGAGACATTGGCAGAGCAAGGTTTGAGCAAAAAAAGTGTCAAAGCGATTGCATCTATTAATCTGAAAAAAGACGAGGCAGCCCTGCTGGAATTAACAGCTAAATATAACTGGCCGTTTGTTACATACACACCTGAAGAGCTGAATGAGATTCCTATGCAGAATCCGTCGGACACCGTCTTTAAATATACCGGCGCGTATGGGGTCAGCGAGCCGGCGGCCATGAGATATGCAAAGGCGAAGGAATTGCTGCTGGCGAAAAAGAAGAGTGGCAATGTGACCATCAGCATTGCACGCATCAATTTTGAGGAGGGAAGAGGATGAATCGATTTGTTCTGGCCGGAACTGGAAGCGGTGTAGGAAAAACAACCTTCACGATCGGCATTATGCGTGCACTGATGAAGCGGGGGTTAACCGTGCAGGGCTTTAAATGCGGCCCGGATTACATTGACCCGGCGTATCACACAGCAGTCACCAACCGCCCTTCCCGAAATATTGATAGTTTCATGATGTCCCATGATACCGTGAATGCCATTGTCGCAAGAGCAAGCTGCGATACTGATGTATCAGTTATTGAGGGAGTGATGGGCTTTTATGACGGCAAATCACCATTATCCAATGAAGGATCTGCTGCCCATATTAGCGGGATTACAAAAAGTCCTGTCATATTAATTGTCAATGCGGCAAGTATGGCAAGAAGTGCGGCTGCGATTGTCAAAGGTTTTCAAATGCTTGATGAAAGCTCCCATATCGTTGGTGTCCTTGCCAATCAATTAGGAAGCAAAAGCCATTTTGACATTGTCAAATCAGCGATTGAACAAGAATGCGGAATTCCTGTCATTGGCTATCTCCCAAAAGGGGCTGTAGCAAAGATGCCAAGCCGTCATTTGGGGCTGGTGCCGGCCATTGAACGCGGTGATTTAGATTCCTATTTTGAAAGTTTGGCAGAAGCGATTGAAGAAACAGTCGATATTGATCAGCTTCTGGAATTAACGAAAGCCCAAGTCCTGGAGGTTTCCTCTTCGATTTTTGATGCTCAGCCGGAAAGACAGGAAGTACATATTGCGGTTGCCAGAGATGCGGCCTTTAATTTTTATTATGAAGAAAACTTAGAATTGCTGCGAGCCCATGGAGCCACATTGCATTTCTTCTCACCGCTCGACAACGAGGAAGTTCCTGAAAGAGCACAGGGGCTTTATATTGGCGGCGGCTTCCCGGAAGAGTTTGCTGCAGCATTGGCAAGAAATGAAGCATCAAAACTTTCTATCAAGGCCGCGCTGGAGAAGGGTCTGCCGACATTGGCAGAATGCGGCGGATTTATGTATTTAACAGAAGAAATTGTGGATCGAAAAGGACAGGCATTCCCGATGATCGGTGTAATTCCGGGCCGGGTCAGGATGCAGGATAAATTGGCTGCACTCGGGTATCGGGAAATCACAGGTGTTCCGGGCAACTTCCTAATGAATGAAGGAGAGCAGGCCAAAGGGCATGAATTCCATTACTCGGCATATGAAGGAGAGCACTCATCACCGGCTTACTTTAGCAAGGGCCGATTCCGCTCTCAGAAGGAAGGCTATTTAACTGATAATCTTGCAGCCGGCTATATACACTTTCATTTTGCATCGAATCCTCATCTTGTGAAGAATTGGCTGGCAGCTTGTTTGGAGGCAGAACATGAATTATTTCCCGTTATTAATGAATCTTGATTATAAAAAGGTGGTTATTGTCGGTGGCGGACATGTGGCACGACAGAAGGCTGAAGCGCTGCTGCCGACAAAAGCACAAGTATCTTTGATCAGCCCAACGGTGACAGAAAAATTGCAGCAATATATCAATAAAGGACTTCTGACATGGAAAGAAAAATCATTTGAACCGGCTGATTTAGATGACGCGGCCCTGATATTCGCTGTCACAAACGACGAAGAAGTAAACAATGCAGTGGAAGAAGCCGCACAGCATTGGCAGCTGCTCAGCCGGGCAGATGCAAAGGGGAGGGTGGATTTCATTAATCCCGCAGTTGTCCGCCGCGGTGAATTCGTTTTGACCGTATCTACATCTGGCGGGAGCCCGGGTCTGACCCGCAAAGTGAAGGGAGAATTAGCAGAGCAATATGGAGAGCATTACGCCCAGTATGTATCTTTTTTGAAGGAAGCCCGTCAGCGAATCTTAGAGAAATTTACCGGGAATGAGAAAAAGCAGCTGTTGGCAGAGCTTTTGGATCCTCAACTTTTGGAGTGGATGGAGCAAGGGGATAAGCAAAAATGTGAAGACTGGCTGCTTAAGCGTTTAGGAGAAAAGCAATGAGAGGATTTGTCTATATTGTTGGAGCTGGCCCTGGTGACCCCAAACTGCTGACAATTCGCGGATTGGAGTGCATTCAGCAGGCTGATGTCATTTTATATGACCGTCTGGTGAATAGTGAGTTATTAACACATGCAAAAGCAGATGCAGAGCTGATTTATTGTGGGAAAGAGCCGGGCAGGCATGGATTGATTCAGGATGAAATCCATCAGGTTCTGGTACAACAGGCAAACCTTGGCAGGCAGGTGCTGCGCTTAAAGGGCGGTGACCCTTTTGTATTTGGACGCGGCGCAGAAGAAGCAGCCATTTTGCGGGAAGCAGGTATTCCCTTTGAAATTGTTCCTGGAATAACCGCCGGGATTGCTGCGCCTGCTTATGCAGGCATTCCTGTGACACACCGTGATCACGCGGCAAGCTTTGCCATTGTGACAGGCCATGGCCGCGCCGAAAAGGAGCAGGACTATTTAAAGTGGTCTGCTCTTGCTCAAATTGACACGGTCGCTTTTTATATGAGCATTGGCAACATTGCTCACATTACGAAAAGCTTAATAGCCAATGGCAAAAGCGGAACAACCCCAGCCGCTGTTATTGAATGGGGCACAACTGCCAATCAGCGGACCATTACGGGAGCGCTCGAAAATATTGCAGAGGATATCCAGGTTCATGGCATCTCGAATCCATCGATGATTTTGGTTGGAGATGTGGTTGGAATAAGGGATCAAATTGCCTGGTTTATAGAAAAGGAGCATGAATTATGTTAGAAGCCATGAAAAAACGGCGTGCGATTCGAAACTTTGAATCGCGCGAAGTAGAACGGGATAAAATCGAAACATTATTGACAGCAGCCACATATGCACCAAATGACCGCATGCGTGAGCCGTGGCATTTCTATGTATTGCAGGGAGAAAGTTTAAAACGCTACGAGCAGGTTGCACTTGATTACCTGCAAAAACGCTTTCCGGCGAAGCCGCATTTAGTGAAAAGCTCCATGGAAGCCATCACGAAAACACCACTGATCATTGTTGTGACATCCGCCATTGTGGAAGGAGATGAAGGGGCGACAAAAGATAATGTCTTTGCCGTAAGCAGTGCAATCATGTCGATGTGGCTGATGGCCGAACAGCTGGGATTAGGGATGGTATGGCGTACAAGAGGCGTTGGCTTGGTGCATGATACAGCACTGCATGATTTTATTGGTGCATCCGGCAAGGAGCAATTAGTGGGGACGCTATGCATCGGCTATCCGGCAGAAGAAATTGCTGCCGAAAAAAAGCGTACCCCATTTGCTGAAAAGACAACTTGGCTGTAAGGAGGAATGGTTTATGCCACAAAAAGGTATGCTGCTGGTTTATACAGGAGATGGAAAAGGAAAAACAACCGCCTCGCTTGGTGTAACATTAAGGGCAATCGGCCGGGGCATGAAGGTGAAATACTTTCAATTTATTAAATCACCGGAACGTACATATGGTGAAAAGCTGGCCCTCAGGAAACTGGGTGTTGAAACTGTGCAGCTGGGAATCGGGTTTACATGGACGAAAACACCGGAGGAGCACCGTGAAGCACTTGCGACCGCCTGGCAGACAGTAAAAGAAGAATTGAAAGATGAAACAACAGATGTGTTAGTGCTGGACGAACTGAATAATGCCCTGGCCATTACACGTTTTCCCATTGACGATGTGCTGCCATTATCTGAGGTGCTGGAGGCCATTCAAAACCGTCCAAAAAAGATGCATTTGGTGATCACAGGGCGTTCTGCACATCCAGCCATTCTCGAATTGGCCGATTTAGTGTCTACCATCAATGCCACCAAACATTATTATGCCGAACAGGAAGTTAAAGCCATGAAGGGGCTGGAGTTTTAAGCAGCTCCTCCCGAGTATTTTTAGACCCTGTATCTAGTTAGGTTTTGGAAATTGAGGAGAATTTCAATGATAAAAGAATCCCTTTTGCAATACGATTTTGAGAAGCTCTGGAAGGAAGGCATGCTGGATTGGCATGGAAGGATGCCGGAGCGAATGGTTGATGATGAGCTGGAGGAAGCCTTTTGGATGCAGTCCATGAAGAAAAAGAAATACAAGCAGACAGATGAGTATGCCAAAAGGATCTACGAAAAAATGAAGAAGCATATCCCGGAAAACTCAAGCTGTATTGAATTCGGTCCGGGATGGGGGAACTATACCTTTCCGCTCAGCCAGGATGCCGGAAGTTTAACCCTGGTGGATGGTTCAAAGAGTGTGCTCGCTTACTTAAAGCAATATTTTGAAGAGGATGCCCTTATCCAGTTTGTCCACAGCAAATGGGAAGAAGCACAATTGGAGCCGCACGATGTCGTGGTTGGGGTGAACTGCTTTTACCGGATGTATGAAATGAATGAAGCACTGAAGAAAATGAACAGACTGGCAAGAAAACGTGCCATAATCGGCTTAACGACTGGCCCTATTCAGCCGCATTACGTCCTGTTGGATAAGCAGTTTGGCTATGACATTAAATACCCGCGCCGGGATTATATCATGATCGTCAACATGCTGTACCAGTTAGGCATTTATGCAGATTGTGAAATGATTAAGCTTGAGCGGGAGCATCGTTATGATACATGGCAGCAGTTAATTGATGCCCAGAGCAAGAAAATCTTATCTCCCCGGTTTGAACGAACACATGTGGGTGCCTCATTGGAACGATTTATTTCCCAAGAGGATGGCGGGTATGTGTACCGTTATCCTTTCCATGCGGCAATTATCAGCTGGGAGCCTGTGAAGCATATATGACAAGGGGACGGTTTGCATTACTGATGGCTGCCCTGGCCGCTGGGCTGCTTGCTTCCATGACTTTTGCCGTGATGGTGGGATCTGTGGACATTACCCCAAGCCTTATTTGGGAAGTGCTCTTCTCCAAGCTGGGTCTATTTATAGATACAGATGCTACTAATGCACAGAAGGTTATTATTTGGAATATACGATTCCCCCGTATTGTACTTGCTGCCATAGTAGGTGCCGCATTGGCTATTTGCGGGGCAGCCATTCAGGCATTAGTGAAAAATTCGATAGCAGATCCTTACATTCTCGGAGTATCTTCCGGAGCATCCGTTGGAGCGGCATCTGCCATTTTACTTGGTGCATTCAGCGTTTTGGGGGAGTATGCCATTTCCCTTGCCGCATTTTTAGGGGCCATTTTTGCGGTCATGATTGTGTTTTCCTTAGCACGCGTCAATGGACGCATATCGGTCATTCGTCTGCTTTTGGCAGGGATTGCGGTTTCGATGGTGTTATCCGCCATTACCAATTTTATGCTGATGATGTCCAAGCAGCAGGGCGGCATTCAAGCGGTCATGCATTGGATGCTCGGCAGTCTGGCGGGCGCGAAATGGTCCAATCTTGGCATCCCATTTTTTTCACTGCTGCTTGTTTTTATTCTGCTGCTCATGAATTATCGGCAGCTTAATGCTTTATTGCTTGGTGAGGAAACGGCCGCGACACTTGGCGTGAATCTGGACCGGTTTCGGATCTTTATCATTCTCTTTGTATCCCTTCTGACCGGTGTGGTCGTCGCGGTCAGCGGAAGCATTGGCTTCGTCGGGCTGATTATTCCTCACATCGTGCGGATGCTGGCGGGTTCTAATTACAAACTGGTTCTGCCGATAAGCGCTCTGATCGGTGCCATTTTCTTAGTTTGGGCGGATATGGCCGCACGTATGGTGCTGGCGCCTGAAGAAATGCCAATCGGGATTATTACCGCCATTTGCGGAAGCCCATTCTTTATCTGGATGCTCAGGCGAAAACGTTATTCTTTTGGGGACGGTGAGTAAGGATGCTCCAGGTCAAAAATATGTCCTTTTCAGTGCCGGACAAGCAAATTTTAAATAATATCACTTTTTCTGTGGAACAGGGAAAGTTCGTTGGGATCATTGGACCGAATGGAAGCGGAAAATCGACGATGCTTAAAATCATTTATCGTCATTTAAAACAAACGAGCGGTTTCGTGACGTTATATGAAAAAGATATTCTCGATCTCCCGCAGAAAAAACTTGCTCAGGAGTTAGCTGCTGTAAGTCAGGAAACACCGGTACTCTTCGATTTTACAGTAAAAGATTTGGTCATGATGGGGCGGACGCCGTACAAAAAATGGCTTGCAGCTGATAACCAGGAGGACTTTGCCATTGTGGAAGAAAGCATGATACTCGCAAATGTGCTTCACCTGGAAAACCGCATGTTTAACCAATTATCCGGAGGCGAGAAGAAGCGGGTGATGCTCGCACGCGCCCTGGCACAGCAGGCAAACATATTAATTCTGGATGAACCGACCAATCATCTGGATATTGAACATCAATATCAGTTAATGGATTTAATAAGGGATCTGCCGATAACGATTGTGGCAGCGCTCCATGATTTAAACCTGGCAGCCGGGTATTGCGATGAACTCCTTGTCATGAACGATGGAGCTCTATATATGTCGGGGACACCTGAGCAAGTCCTGACAAAAGAGACATTGAAGGAAGTCTTCCATATGGAGGCCGGTGTATCGAAAAATCCATTTACCAAAAAACTTCATTTATTTTTCTACACAAACGATTAAATGGAATCGAGGGACCGATGAACATGAAAAATCGCAGAATTTGGGCTTTTCACGTCTTAGCGGCTGTATTATTATTAGCCGCGTGCTCAGCAGAAGAAGCAAATACAGCACAGGTGAAAAGTGAACAAGCGGAGCCAACGGAGAAAGTGGTTATTGAAAATGAAGGCTTTGTGAATGAATACGAAGAAGCGCCAAAGCGTGCGATTACATTGAATCAGCATGTGACCGAAATCATGCTGGCACTTGGTTTGGAAGATTCAATGGCTGGCACTGCATTCTTGGATAACGAGATTTATGAGCCATTACAGAAGGCGTACGACAAGGTACCAGTATTGGCCGAGCAATATCCATCAAAGGAGCAAGTCATCTCTGCGGAAGCTGACTTTCTATATGGCGGCTGGGACAGTGCCTTCAATGAGAAAAACATTGCAACACGTGAAGAACTAAAGGAATTAGGCATTAACAGCTACTTACAATCTTCATCTGTTAAAGTGGCACCCACCCTGGAAGATATCTATAGTGACATCCGAAATATCGCAAAAATTTTCCGGGTCGAAGAACGAGGTGAAAAACTAATTCAACAAATGAATCAAGAAATTGACGCCATTAGTTCCCAATTGCCGGAAGTAAAAGAGCCGCTGGATGTCCTGGTTTACGACAGCGGCGAAACCGATGTATTCACCGCCACACAAAACTTCATGAATACACTTGTCACAATGGCAGGCGGGCACAATGTCTTTGGAGATGTAAAAGGCAATTGGGCCACTGTCTCAAAAGAAGATGCAGTAGAACGCCAGCCTGATGTCATTGTAGTAATAGATTATGGATCAACTACTGCAGAACAAAAAATAAAATTCCTAAAAAAGGACCCAGCCTTAAGCCAGACACCAGCCGTACAAAACGAACGCTTTGTCATCCTCCCGCTGTCGGCAGCATCTGAAGGGGTTCGTGTTGGGGAAGCGCTGGAGGTTTTGGCCAAGGGTTTCTATCCAGAAGCATTTAGGAATTAGGTGATTGTGCGTTTTTGTGGATTTTTGAACTAAAATTTATCCGCTGAGTTGATTGGAGCGGAGGGCACTTGATCCTCGAAAATGCTGACGCATTTCCTTCGTACGGGGGTCATTCGAGGGAGCTTATTCAATGTCCTGCTGGAGGAGAGGGAGCGGGAGACCCCGCAGGCGAAGCCGAGGAGGCTCCCGTTCCTCCCCGCGGAAAGCAAGTGCCCGCAGCGGAAAGCAACGGGATTTATACTAAGCCTAAACAAGATTTCAAGATAGAGTATCAAATTTAATAGAGGGAGGTCACCCAATGACAACCTGGAACCTAACACAAATGCAGCGCCACCTGCTAATATGCAACGGCGCAACCTGCATGAGTGCAGGCGCAGAAGAAGTCACAACGCAAATACGCGATGAAATCCGGAAAAACCGTTTAGACGAGCATATTCACACATCCCGTACACGCTGCAACGGCCGCTGTAAAGACAAATGCGTCGTCATTGATTACCCAAAAGGAACCTGGTATTCAGTCCAGCAGGAAGAAACAGCCCGCAGCATCGTTCATGAAGCAGTGAAAGAAGAGTCGATCATCTATTCAATGGAACACGGCGAACGCAAACGCAATGAAAACCGCATTAAAGGAATTGATAAATACAAAAAAGGTAAAGGGCCAATGAAAAAAGCTGTCTTATTTGTCGGCCACGGCAGCAGGATGGAGGCAGGGAATAACGAAGTCCGCCGATTCATCGATCAAATGAGAAACGACATTGACCCGGCCCTTCTGGTAGAAACCTGCTTCTTAGAATTTGCATCCCCCAATATTGAAGATGGCATTCAGCTTTGTGCTGAAAAAGGGGCAGATGAAATCCATGTCATTCCCATCATCTTATTACATGCCGGACACTCCAAGCTGCACATACCGGCAGAAATTGAACATGCCAAAGAGCACTTCCCTGATATTCAGTTTACCTATGGCCAGACGATAGGAGTTCATGAGGAAGTTCTTGAAATATTAAAGTCAAGACTTGCTGAAACCGGTTTTGATGTAAATCAAACGCATGAAGATACAGCTATTTTATTAATCGGACGAGGCGGCAGCGATCCCTATGCCAATGCAGATTTTTATAAGATAAGCAGATTGCTGTGGGAAAAGTTAAATGTATCATCCGTTGAATGTGCCTTCATGGGGGTCACAATGCCAACCGTCAATGATGGTATAGACCGCTGCATTAAACTGGGCGCCAAACGAATCATCATGCTGCCCTATTTCTTATTTACCGGCATTTTAATGGAAAGAATGAACAAAATGGCCGAACAGTTTAAAGAAACTTATTCTCATATATCCATAGATATCGCAGAATACTTCGGATACCATCCAAAGCTGAGAACCGTCCTGCTGGAGCGAATGAACCAGGCCCTCGATGGCACTTCAACTGGAATGCAGGACCTGGAAAATTTCCGTAAATATGCGGAAGAACATGGCTATGAACATCATCACCATCATTAAAATGAATAATTCCTATATGATTATTATTCCGGCTGCCAATTGGCAGTCTTTTTTATAAGAAGTTCAGGTGCAATGCTTTAGGAATAAATAAATTCAAAGTGGGTGAATTTAGTAATATCTGTAATAGGAAAGGCTGATCATCTATGGAGAAAAAATTATTAAACCTGCTTCTCGGATTGTGCATTTTTTCTGTTCCATTTTTGTTTAAAGGGAAAAAAATGAGGGAGACTTTAGTTATTTTTTTCTCGAAAGGCGTTCTGGCTTCTCTGGTTGATGCCTATGTTGTTGGAACGAAAAGAGTAGAATATCCGGTCCGGCCTTTTTCAAGGATTTTTAAAACCAACCTGATTTATGATATTTTGTTTTTCCCGCTTTTAAGTGTGATTTGGGTTAAGATGTCTTACAATGACAATTTAGGCAATATTCTTCTCAAAAGCTTGCTGTTCAGTGTGCCCATGAGCATTGCCCAATGGTTCTTTGAAAGAAACACCAGATTATTTAAGTGGAGGAAATGGTCCATTTTCCATACATTTGGCAGTGTGAATTTTACTTTATTCACTATAAGGGGATTTGTCGGGTTTATTAAAACATTGGATCGAATAAAGGGTAATCAAACTATAAACGATATGTAAGTTAAGTTCTATCATGATTCAGCTGGAAATATAGCTATAGTATTAAACAAGGCTGCCACTTCGGCGGCTTTTTCTATGACCTTGTTCAGAAGGAATATTTCCGTCTTTGTTGAATATGGAACAAACAGAGGGAAATAAAGTAGGAAGGCTGCGTGATAGAATGCATACGGAAAAGACGGAAAGGCCAATAGCAGGAACAGTCATCGCTGTTAGTTTAAGCAAGAAGCATACGTTCAGCAAAGAAAGGAAAGATATCATAAAATTGGTGGAGGGATTGGGGGTTCAAGGGGATGCTCACTCTGGCTCAACGGTAAAGCATCGATCCAGAGTCGCACAAAACCCTGATCAGCCCAACCTGAGACAGGTTCATTTAATCCAGCAAGAGCTATTTAAAGAGCTGTCAGGCCGTTTTCATATTGAACCTGGACAAATGGGTGAGAATATTACAACAGCCGGAATCAATCTTCTTGAATTGCCCGTAAACTCAATCTTGTTTTTGGGTCATTCCGCTATGATCAAGATAACAGGACTGCGAAATCCCTGTGCTCAGATCGATCAATTTCAGCCTGGGCTTTTAAATGCAGTGATAGAGAAGGATGAAAATGGGAACCTCATTAGAAAGGCCGGCATAATGGGAATTGTTTTGGAGAGCGGGGAAGTGAAGCCGGGCGATGAAATCCGAGTTGAATTACCGCCAAAGCCTTTTAAAGAACTGGAACGGGTTTAATACGCGGCACAAGGAGGTTGAATAATTTTGAATAACCGGCTGGTTCCAATTTTAATTGGATTGATGGCGATACTGTATATTTTCATTGTTCCTTCTGAGCCACTGGCAATCAAAGTTACCTTTAAGCTGATTCCTATGGGACTCATTATTTTCTATGCATGGCAAAAACTCCCTGCCAGCAATGGGCCGCCATTGCGTTTAATCGTTATCGGCCTGTTTTTCTGCATGCTTGGTGATGGATTCATTGCTGTTTCTTTTGTCGCCGGGCTTGGTGCTTTTCTTGTTGGGCATCTATTTTCTTTGACTGGATTTCTGAAAATGTCACGTTTGACAAAGTTCCGCCTGGCGGCGATCATCCCGATAGGCATTTATTCTTTAATCATTGGCAGCCAGCTGATTGCTTCCTTATCCGGAGCAGGAAATGATGCATTAGTGATTCCGGTTATTGCTTATATGCTGGTCATTTCCTTAATGGCGTTATCAGCCATCCTAACCGGGAACAGGCTGGCCATTGCGGGAAGCATTTTGTTTGTAATTTCTGATTCCATCCTTTCATGGAATATGTTTGTTGCGGATATTGTGTATTCAGATGTGCTTATCATGGCCACTTACTACTCTGCACAATTCCTGATTGCGAGAAGCCTTGCTTCATTTAGAGAAGCGGCAGATGATACCGCAGCCATACCGGAACCAATAGCAAAAAAGACTTTCTGATAAAAAGGAAAGTCTTTATTTTTTTCCTGTTTCTTTTTCCAGACCTTTAAAACTCTCCATTCTCGTTATCCAGTACCCGCAGTAATATAGAGTGAGAAAGATGACAAAATCATATAAAGTAGTCCAGTTTTTTGGATCATAAAAGTCGATGGCATTAAAGAAATTCATCCCTCCGAAAGCTCCAATGGCAGAGAAGAGTATTCCTTTAAACAAGCTATTCATTTGAGGCTTTATTTGAAGGGCAAACATGATCCCGACTGGTGCTAATGAAAAGTGATATGGCAAAAATAAAAATGGTGCCAGTGGAATAATGATCATAGGGTATGTCCATAATCCCAAAGATAATGCAGCTAAATCGATAATAAGAGACAATATGATGACTAATAATCCAGCTAGGAGAAGACGCCCGGTGCTGTCTTTTTTTCTATACTTAAACCATATCAGCCAGGGAATGATAAACAAAGCAAGTCCTGCCCACCATTGCCACGTAGTGATAAATTCGTCCTTCACAATCTCCGCGAATACAGAGCTAATATTCGTATATTGTTCATATGCTTGTTCAGACTTGGACAGTCCTTTTTCAAATGCCATACCTATCACCCATTCTTTCTAGTGTAGCTTCCAGACATCCATTCGTTTTTGGAAAGGCTTCTTAAGCTGTTCCTCCTGTGCTATTCAGGATGAGAATCTGACGAAAGCTATGCATTTTTTCTCAATCTGTAGACAACCTATACAGTATAGGAGGTAAAATAGATGCCTAATCCTTTAGAAGCAATTTTTAATATGCTCAGAATTACGTTTGATAATACCAATGAACCTAAATCACCCTTGCATGTCATTGAAGTTGGGGACATGTGGACATACTTGGCATTGGTGGAGGAATTCATACGATACGAAGAAATTGGCTTAAACACGACTACAGATGATGAAGTGAAAGAAATGCTTACCGATGTAGTAAAAATATGTGAGTCACAGGTCAAGAGATTAAGCACATTTATGAGAAAAGAAGGAATTCCATTACCTGACGTAACCTCAGCAAAACCCCATTCAGCTCCAAATGATATTCCTTTAGGCGTTAAGCTGACAGATGATGAAATTACCAATGGGGTCGCATTTAAGCTAGTAACATGTTCCACTGCCTGTGCTAAAGGACAAGCAGACTCTGTCCGTAATGATGCAGGCAATATGTGGACTGAATTCTTTTTAGAATGGACAATGTTCGGAGCTACTTTAAAAACACTCATGAGGAAGCGCGGATGGCTGAAGGTGCCGCCGTATTACTACGCTCCAGGTGCTCCAAAAATGTAAAAACCCAATTCATGCCGGAATTGGGTTTTTCTCTGGGCAGAGACCAAAAATTTTCCTTGCCTTTCATAAGTATTTTAAGCGGGCAGAAAAAGCCATTAAAAAATATAACAGCTTATTTACAATCAATATCATTATCCTCTATAGTATATTGAATCCAATTTTTCTCAACAGGCTTTCAGACAAGGAATGCTATTTTTGCTGTTCATGATGAAGAGGAGGACATATCCAGGTTTGAAAGCCAATTATTAATGCTTTAGACTAAGGATATGGAAGATTTTTGTTATTTTAGGTTTAGTAGTCTTATTTAAAAATAGAAAAAGTACTTTTGATTACTAGCAACTTTTATAAATGAGGTGTAGGTAATGGAGCTGAAAAAATATAAAGTTCTATTATTTGAGAAAATAAAAACGCAGATTACAGACTGGTTTGAAAATAATCTGTCTGAGAATATAAAAAAAGAAGAGGTATACAGGTTCCTGCATTCCATAAAGGGCACTGCTGGAACACTGCAGCTCACCGGGCTCCATCAGCTGGCCGATAATCTGATCTTGGATATTGAAGATATGGATGAAAAAGAGGATTGGGATAAGGAGGCTTTGCGAAATTATCTTTTCGATTTAATTGAAATGAGCTATGAGTATGAGCATTTCGAAAGTACATTAAAGCAGCAGGCTCCGATAAGGGTGGAAAATGCCCCTCTTGTTCAGCTGATTGATGATGATATTTCCATGCTGATTCTTCTGAAAGATGCACTCGAAAGCAGGGGCTGGATGGTTATTGCCAGTACGGAGCTGGAGGTTGCAGCAGAGCAGTATTATGACCATCGCCCAGATTGTTTAATAGTAGATATTAATTTGGAAGGGGAAAGTGGTTTTAAGTTTTTGGAAAGTTTACAGAAACATACTCGAAATAAGTATGTTCCAAAGATTATGATCAGTGTAAGCAATGATCGGGAAACCAGATTAAACTCATATAAAATGGGTGCAGATGATTTCATCCCCAAGCCGATTGACATAGAGGAATTTCTATTAAAGATAGACAGGCACTTAGCAAATAAGAAATTATTTGATCAATCTGCAATGATAGATGAATTAACCCGAGTTTATAATAGAAGGTTTTTTGAAGACAGTTTAGCAGTATTTATGAATGAATTGGCCAGAAATCATCGGACCTTTTCACTGGCGATACTTGATCTTGATTTTTTCAAAAACATTAATGATACATATGGCCATCCGGCAGGTGATACAGTCCTTGCTGAATTTGCAAAGTACTTAAAAGAAAATGTCCGGCAAACAGATTATGTGTTCAGATATGGCGGCGAGGAATTTGTTGTCTTATTCTCTGGCGCTTCAGATATCGAAAGCAAAATAGCCCTTGAAAAGATTTTAAAAGGGTTTTCGGAAAAGAGGTTTGAACAGTGCGGCAATTCATTTAGCGTTACTTTTTCTGCAGGAGTTTTTATGGTCGATCAGCCGGGGATAGAGAAAGAAACGATTGTAAGGGCTGCTGACCAGGCTTTATATGAAGCCAAACAAAAGGGAAGAGCAAGAGTGGAAATAGGTAAAGCCGATCCTATTGCAAAGCATAAGAAAAAGCTTTATGTCTCCGTTATTGATGATGACTCGATTATTAGAATGATGCTCACTAAGGTTCTCAGCAATATGGAGTTCGATCATGCAGACCTGGATATCCAGGCATTTGAAGACGGGCGGAAATTTCTGCATTCAAATCGAATAGAAGAAAAGGGGCCGCATTTTCTGGTTCTGGATGGGATAATGCCTGTAATGGATGGCCTTGAGGTTATGCAGGAAATGAAAAAGTCGAAGAGAGCCAAGGACATTCATGTTCTTATGCTGACAGGGCGAAAAAGTGAGCAGGATATAGCACGTGCATTGAAACTCGGAGCTGAAGATTACGTGACAAAGCCATTTAGTCTTACAGAACTGGAAGCTAGAATTCAGCGTTTAATTAAGAGGCTGATCTAAATGCTGAAGAATGAAATATTCTTCCTCGGTCTATTAGCTGCTGTCATTTCTGGATTACTGCTTCTCATTCTGTTGTACCTTGTCATAAGAAAATGGCTGGAAGATCGAGAGCGCAGAAAAATTAATGAATGCATTGAAACCCTTAGCCCGCTGATCTTCGAATTTATCTCAGAAGGAGAAATAAGCCGGCACCTTCATTTGGATAATGATATAAAAAAGAAGGCTGCAGAAGAGATTTTGTCTAAGTTCGCAGCCAATTTAACAGGAGAAGAGGAAACGGGAAAACTCAGGGAGTTTGCTGACAGGAATCTGAGAAATTACTTTCAGAGACAGTTGAAGAGCAGAAGGTGGAGTACTAGAATGAACGCACTCTACACTATCGAAGATCTGCATTTCATTGAGTTACAGCCTCAAGTTTTGGAATCAGCTATAAAAGAGAAAATATCACATGATGAAAGGGTACAATCCTTGAGAATACTTGCGGCATTTCAATTCGAAGGAATTCCTGATCTACTTCTGTATAATAGTGAAAATCTATCGGACGGTGAATTAAGGAATATCATCCTCCGGCTGAATGAAAACTTGTTCAGTCTTTTAATTTCAGATTTCCATAGTGCTGCAAACCCATTGAAATACGCCATTATAGATTCTGCTGGAATAAGAAAAGAATTAAGATACTTACTTTTCATTGAGTCAGTCTATGCCAGCTATGATGGGGAGACTCGTTTAAGAGCAGTAAAGGCACTTTCTTCACTAGGGATGGTTAAGGATATATCACCCTATCTGGACTTGCGTCATTCCCGGGATTGGAAGGAAAGGATGATGGCTGCGAAGCTCTTCGGTTCATTAAAGGAACCTGAACTCATGCCATATTTGCTCGACCTTCTCCATGATCGTTCCTGGTGGGTGAGATCTCAGGCTGGGCAATCCATTATGATGTTCCCTCGCGGAAAAGAAGAATTGCAGATTGTACTGGATACCTCGGATGATTCGTATGCAAGGGACATGGCCTGGGAATGGATGAACAAAGGAGAATTTGGTTGATTATGGCTTTTATGTGGGGAAATATATTGGTCGGATTTGCTGCATTTATAGCAGTCTTTATGGTGCTGGTCATTAGTTTCTATTCAATTATTTTAGTAATCTCAGTTTTTCAGCTAAGGAAGGAATATTTGCTGAACCGAAACCAGACATTTGACGAGTATATGAATGAATCTTTCGCAAAACCGGTTTCCATCATTGTACCAGCATATAACGAAGAAGCGGGGGTTGTTGCCAGTGTACGCTCCCTTTTGAGTATAGACTATCCTTCTTTTGAGATTATCGTTGTCAATGACGGTTCAAAAGATGACACCATTGAAAAAATGATTACACATTATCAAATGAATGAAATTAATCCAGCTGTCAGGAAGCAGGTTGAAACAAAGGCGGTTAAAAAAGTTTACCAGTCCGCTTCTCTTCCAAATCTATTTTTAATAGACAAAGAGAATGGAGGAAAAGCTGATGCGCTGAACGCAGGAATTAACTTTTCCCATTTTCCTTATTTCTGTTCATTGGATGGAGATTCTGTACTGGAAAGGGATGCTTTCTTAAAGGTAATGAAGCCTATATTGGATTCTGATGGGGAAGTGATTGCTTCGAGCGGAAGCATCCGCATTGCGAATGGCTGTGAAATACAGGACGGCAATATTTTAAAGGTTGGCTTAGCCAGGGAACCTTTAGTCATCATGCAAATAATCGAATACTTAAGAGCCTTTTTAATGGGCAGGATTGGATTAAGCCGGCATAATTTACTTCTGATTGTCTCTGGAGCCTTCGGTGTTTTTTCCAAGCAATGGGTCATTGATGCGGGAGGCTATAAAACCAATACAGTTGGCGAGGATATGGAGCTGGTAGTAAGGCTCCATAGACTTATCAGAGATAAAAAGCAAAAGAAAAAAATTGTCTACGTCCCAGACCCTGTTTGCTGGACCGAAGTTCCGGAATGCACAACATACCTTAGAAGACAAAGGCGAA
The DNA here is from genome assembly GCF_001956215.1 of Paenibacillus sp. FSL R5-0490. Classification (GTDB taxonomy): domain Bacteria; phylum Bacillota; class Bacilli; order Bacillales; family Cytobacillaceae; genus Cytobacillus. The sequence continues at coordinate 132,976 of NZ_MRTQ01000011.1, forward strand.
GGTGGCATCGCGGATTATTTGAAAGTCTGTGGACACACAGGAAGATGACCTTTAATCCAAGATACGGCCCTATAGGGTTTATATCCTTTCCATACTTTTGGATCGTAGAGCTTTTGGGCCCGATAGTTGAATTATTGGGATACATTTATGTGGTTATTTCCTTATTTTTAGGTGGTATCTATCTTGAGTTTGCCATCCTGATTTTTCTGCTATCGTGTTTATATGGTTCACTTTTCTCCATGGCCGCCGTTTTGCTTGAGGAATGGAGCTTAAGGAAATTTCCAAAAATCTCTGATTTAATCAAACTGTTTTTCTATTCATTGACTGAAACGTTATGGTACCGGCCTTTGACGGTTTTTTGGAGATGTGAAGGAATATGGCAGCTGGTCAAAGGCGATACAAGCTGGGGAGAAATGAAAAGAAAAGGTGTTTCCGGATGAGACAAATTACCAAAGGGCAAACAGCCGTTTTTCTGTTTGTTCTTGCCGTGCTGACCGTTGTTTCCAGTCCTTTCTGGTCATGGTGGCTAAAGCAGGATCAAAAACTGAATGTGTTTATTTTGGACAAAACAGTGCCGGATGACTCTTATCGGGAGCATAAGGGACTTATATGGATTTTAAATAATGAAAAATATATCAAATCAGATGGGGATCGATACAGTATTGAGGCTGATTACAGCGGCTTTAAACCAGGAACGAAAAATGAATATACTATTAAGCCATTACCGGACAATCTTGAAAAATATCAGGTTCTTTACCTTGCAGATACGTATGGGGTTTATGAGGAAGAATTCTATGGAAGCAATCCATTGGGAGAACGGTCTTCTAATCTATATGGCGGGCTGCAGGAGGAGGAGGTTATCCAGCTGGAGGAAACTTTAGTTTCCTCCAAAGGTAAAACACTCATTGCAGAATTCAATACGTTTGCAAGTCCTTCATCAGATGAGGCCAGGCATCGATTGACCAATTTATTGAATATCAGCTGGAGCGGGTGGATTGGGAGGTATTTCCCTGATTTATCGGGCAGTGAGGTTCCTATATGGGTAAAGGAAAACTATGGAGACGGAAATTGGGGTCATAAAGGTCCCGGTCTCGTATTTGTGAACTCGAATGATTACGTTGTGGTTGTCGAAGAGAGTGAAATGGAAGGTAAAGGGGTTGAGTTCCGCCTTACTGAGAACGGCGAGGATTTCTTCGGAAAGAAGGTGGAAGCGCCCTATCGATATTGGTTCGATGTGATCGAGGCCAGAAATGCGGATGAAGTACTGGCTGAGTATTCATTGCCTCTTACTAAGACAGGAAAAAGCAAGCTGCAGAATGCCGGTATCCCTGACACATTCCCAGCTGTTATTCAGCACAGCAACGCTGCCTATTCTTCCTATTATTTTGCAGGCGATTATGCAGATGAAGCAGAAGTTCCAACTATTTATCAGACGAGAGGACTTGCCAAGTGGAAAGAACATTTTAGTGCCAATGATTCTTTTTACTGGGAAGCGTACGTCCCTATGATGAAGAAGGTGCTGCAGGTTAAGCCGCAGCTGGCAAATAGCAAATTCACCCCGGAAATAGATGAGACCAATGGAATACAATTCAATAGCCAAACAAGTGAAGATTATATTCAAATACTGAAAAATGGCACCTGGGAGGATCTGCTAATAAAAGGGGTCAATATGGGAATAGCCAAGCCTGGCAATTTTCCCGGGGAAACAGGAATTACTGAAGCTGAGTATTTCCGATGGTTTAAAGCAATAGGTGATATGAATGCCAATGCTATCAGGATATATACTTTGCATCCGCCGGCATTTTATGAAGCGTTTCATAAATATAATCAGATTGCAGAAAAACCATTATTTCTATTCCATGGTGTCTGGGTCAATGAAGAAACACTGGTTAAGGAGCAGAATGCTTTCTCAGATGCTGTAACAAAAGATTTTAAAAATGAAATGGAGAAAATGATTGATATTATTCATGGAAATGCTGTCATTGAGGAGAGGCCGGGGCATGCATCAGGCGAATATAAATTTGATATCTCACCATATGTGCTTGGCTTTATGGTTGGTATTGAGTGGGATCCTGAAGCGGTCAAAGGCACGAATGATAAACATAAGGGCCTTCAGCAATTCTCCGGTGAATATTTCCAGACAGCTGATGCCAGCCCGTTTGAAATCTGGCTTACTGAATTAATGGACTATGCCGTGAATTATGAAACCGCGAGCTACGAATGGCAGCATTCAATGAGTTTTACCAACTGGGTAACGACCGATCTTCTGGAACATCCTTCAGAGCCGTCGGTTAAGGAAGATATGGTTTCTGTAAACCCTAACCATATACAAGGGACAGATAGGTTTCACGCTGGCCTTTTTGCCTCTTATCATGTATATCCATATTACCCTGATTTCCTTAACTATGAAGAGAAGTATGTCAATTACATCGATTCAAAAGGGGAAAAGAATAATTATGCAGGCTATCTTCATGATTTAATCGCTGTCCACGAGATGCCAGTTATAGTAGCGGAATTCGGAGTCCCTTCGTCCAGGGGGATGACCCATGAAAACGTTGGGGACATGAATCAGGGATTTCACTCTGAGGAGGATCAGGGGAAAATAAACAGCCGGCTGTTTGAGTCCATTGTTTCTGAAGGTTATGCCGGAGGTCTGGTGTTTTCCTGGCAGGATGAATGGTTTAAGCGAACCTGGAATACGATGGATTATGATAATCCTGACAGGCGTCCATACTGGTCCAACAGGCAGACAAATGAACAGCATTTCGGCCTGCTGAGCTTTGAACCAGGTAAAAATGAAGCTGGAATATATGTGGATGGCATTACAGGTGATTGGAAAAAGCTGAACGCTAAACCTGTTTACAGTTCTGGCCGCAAGAATTCTTACTTGAAGGATATGTATATTCGTTCTGATGAGGAACACTTATATATCCGGCTGGATTATAACCATCCTATTGACCTGGAGAATGAGACCACACGTATACTGATTGATACCATTGCAGAGCAGGGACAGACTTCGATCCCGGTTCTGACAGGAAAGGTCAAAACGGACTTCGGAGTTGACTTTATGGCAGAAATAGGCGGACAGGATAAATCCAGGCTTCTAATAGATAGCTATTATGATACTTTTTATTATCATTATAGCCATATGCTGAATATGATTCCGAATGAAAGCTATGCCAATAAAAAGGATAATGGAGTCTTCCACCCTATCAGGTTAGCACTGAATAAGGAATTAACTATTCCATCCACTGGGGAAACGAAATCGTTCAAATCCTATGAGACAGGCAATTTACAGTTTGGGAATGCAAATCCTGCTCATGAACACTTCAATTCATTAACCGATATAAGCATTAGCAGGAGTAAAAAAGTAATGGAGATCAGACTTCCGTGGGCATTGCTTAATATTAAGGATCCAAGCCAGAAAGAGATAGTTGGGGATGTATGGAGAGAAGGTCTCACAGGCAGCCAAACAATTGAGGGATTAAGAATTAGTGCAGTGTCGACGGACAGAGAAGGTATCTTGGATTCTTTTCCAAAGATGCAGGATGGAGTGCTCCAAGGAAAAGATTCTGCCTATTATTCTTGGGAACTGTGGGAGGAGCCAGATTACCATGAAAGGCTTAAAAAGTCCTATCATATTATGAAAAAATTATTTGACTCCGTAGAGTTGGGAGAGAAGTAAATGAAAAAGATATTGATTGCTGAGGATGAAGAAATTCTGCGCATGCTTATTGCTGACACTCTGGAAGATGGGGACTTTGAAGTCGATGAAGCTGAAGATGGAGAAGAAGCCCTGAAGCTGCTGGAAAAAAAGGAATATGATTTGGTCATCCTGGATTATATGATGCCTGGACTTACCGGTCTTGATGTCATCAGGAAAATCCGGGGTGAGCAGGCTCTTAACAAAGATGTGAAAATATTAATGTTATCTGCCAAAAGCCAGCAAAATGAACAGGAAGAGGTTTTAAAGGCAGGGGCCGATTATTTCATGGTTAAACCATTCAGCCCTCTTCAATTATTTGAGAAGGTTGGAAAAATAGTAGATGAAGCTTAATCATTTTATAAAAAAGAGCCTGACCAGGCAGATTGTTGCGCTTATGGGAGTATTCGCCCTTCTCTTTCTGGCGGGAACCAGTATTTTAATTTTGCTGCAAGAGCAAATAAACAGCTCTTATTACAAAGAACGCGAAAAGCTTGTAAAAAAAGAAGAAATTGTTCAGCAAATTGATCATAACTTCAATCTCGTCTTTTTTGATGTCAGAGGCTACTTCGCCTTTGGGAATTCTGAATTAAAAAACCAGGCTGCTGCCTTAAGGCCGCAGATCAGAAAACTTATCAGTGAATACAATGGCATTGCTTCAACCAATGAAGACAAAGCCTTTGGGAAGGAAATGGATGAATTTGCGGATTATTATTTCATTGAAAGGCTTCCCGTTTCCATCGAATATTTTGAAGCAGGCCGTATGGAAGAAATCATTAAAATGGCAGATTCCGGTGCTACTGCAAGGATTAATTCCTTTCAGGAAGATATTCAGGTTTATCTGCAAAATTTGAATGATGAGCTGAACGGCAGGGTACAGGATTTAATCCAAAAACAATCTTATATTCAAACAGGTTTTTTTCTTTTTCTTGTTGCCATTCTGGTGATCCTGTTTCGGATGATCCGCATTATGTTCAAGCAGGTAGGACAGCCGCTTACTCAGTTTGCCAATGCTGCAGAAGAAATTGCCAAGGGAGGAAAGGCGGAACTGAATGTAGGGCAGGATCGTATGGATGAATTAGCAGTCTTGTCTGTTGCCTTTCAAAAAATGGTGGTGACCCTGCAGGAAAAAGAGCAGGATTTGCTTGCTCAAAATGAGGAGCTTCTTGCTCAGCAGGACGAACTTCAAGCACAGAGGGAAGAATTGGAAGATGCCCTTGGAACCATGCAATCAAATGAGATAAAACTTGAGCGCCGGAATGAATTGATTAATGGCATCTCCAATTCGCTGCAAAAACAGGAAGTGCTGGAGAGCATTGTGATGAATATGTCCAATGTCATTGAAGCGGACTGCGGGATCATTGTAATGCTTGAAAATGATGAATCTGCTTCATTTGGCATTTCATCTTTGGGAGTAGAACAGTTCAAGAATCATTTGAAAAGCGGATTAATTGAGAGGCTGAAACAAACAAAAGAAGGTTTTGCTGTTAAGAGACAATTGCTTCAAGAAGAGAAGGGCTACCATGTAAGAACCGTTTTCTGCTATGACCTTTATTTGCCGGTTATTTCTTCAAATCAAGAGGTTACGGCTGTCATGGTGTTCACCAGATACGGGTTTCCTTTTGCACAGACGCATATGGATGAATATTCGGCACTATCAAAACAGATTGGGCTGTCGCTCGATAAAATCAGTTCTTATGAAAACTCTGAAGCTAATAGAAAATTAAACCAGGATATCCTCAACACTGTAAAGGAAGGTCTGCAGTATGTTGACAGGGACGGCTGCATCCTGCAGGTCAACAAACAGCTTTGCGAAATGATCCACTGCGAGGGTGGGTTTGAAGGGATTGTTGGACTGACCTGGGATAAATGGAGCGTACTTCTAAAACAGCAGGTAGAGGATGAAGATGGTTTTACCGAATTTATCTGGCGGGCCTTTAATGGTGAAACATCCAGCGGGGAAACGTTTGTTTACAAAACAAAGGATAGTGGGAATGTCTTCCAGATGTACTGTGAAGATCTTTATCAGAATAATGAGTGTGTTGGAACTGTATTGGTGCACAGGGATATTACAAAAGAATTTAAAGTAGATGAGATGAAATCCGAGTTTGTCAGCACCGTCAGCCATGAATTGAGAACACCGCTTGCCAGCATTTTAGGTTTCTCGGAGCTGCTGCTGAACAGGGAGCTCAAGGCGGAAAAGCAGAAGAAATATATGATGACAATATTAAATGAAGCCAAGAGGCTTACTTCCCTGATCAATGATTTTCTTGATGTTCAGCGGATGGAATCCGGCAAGCAAACGTACGAAAAAAAATATATAGAGCTTCTCCCTATGATTGAGAAAGTAATAGATAATCAGCAGGTGCAGACGGATGTTCACAATATTACATTGGAACCATTTTGTGGAAATGATGTCATTCTTGGTGATTCCTGCAAAATCGAACAGGTTTTTTCCAATTTGATAAGTAATGCCATCAAGTATTCTCCATCTGGAGGCACAGTAAATATAAGGTTATACGAGGAAAACAGCCTGCTTCTTATAGAAGTGCAAGATCAAGGACTGGGAATTCCGGAAAATGCAGCTGCGGATATTTTTAACAAATTTTATAGAGTGGACAATTCAGATCGACGCCGAATTGGCGGAACTGGGCTTGGGCTTTCCATTGTTCAGGAAATAGTAAAGGCTCATGATGGAAATATAAGCGTCAAATCAAAATACGGCGAAGGAAGTACCTTCACTGTATCCTTTCCAGCTGTCTATAAGCCTTCCCATGGACTGGATGAGAACATTCATCAAAGCGGCACACGCTATGAAGTGCTGGTCATTGAAGATGATCAAAGTCTGGCAGAACTGTTTATTCAGGAGCTTACGGAAAACAATTTGCATGCGAAGCATTTCAATAACGGAAGGGATGTCCTGGCTTATTTGGAAAATTACCTGCCTGATGCGATTGTTTTGGATATCATGCTTGATGAAGGGCTTGATGGATGGAGTGTTATGAAGATATTAAAACGAAATGAAGTGTTAAGTCACATTCCAATTATTATTTCAACTGCACTGGATGAAAAAGAGAAAGGCCTGTCACTGGGAGCTCATGAATACCTAATAAAGCCTTACCAGGCGGGAAGCCTGTCGATGGCCATTATGCAGACACTGCTTAAGGTGGGGAAAGCCGGTCAGATACTGGTTCCTGAGAATTCACCCGGTGATTAAAACATCTGCTCTATTATATAAGATTTTCTCCTGCTTCCAGTAGGAACGTTAAAACCTGGCTAAAAAGAGGCCGGGTTTTTTTTATGGTATGCTGGCAAATCAGTGATTTAAGAAATAAAGCACTGTAAAAGAAAATCCCTTTATTTAAATGTTCCTTACTTCTGATTCAATAAAAAAATAACAAAAAACATTAAATATTTATTGAAAAACAATAAATAATAGATTAAAATCAAAATGAAAATAAGAAGTGAGGTGCTTTTTATGGAAAAGGTAACAACGTTGTTTTTAAAAATAGCCGTTATTCTATTAGGAGTCCCTATTTTAGTTTTGTGCATTGTTCTTGTGCCTGAACTGGGGAATGTTGCAGGTGAATTGCTGCCTGAGTTTGCGTTTATCAAATATCTGGTATACATCGTATTTTATGGCTCGACTATTCCCTTTTACTTTGCGTTATATCAGGCATTCAGGCTTTTGCGCTATATTGACAAGAATGAAGCTTTCTCTGATTTATCTGTCATAGCTTTGAAGAAGATAAAATATTGCGCCATCATCATCGCCGGTTTGCATGTGGTGGTACTGCCGGTCTTCTATCTTTTTGCAGAGATAGACGATGCCCCAGGTGTCATCTTCGTCGGAATGGTGGTTCCTTTTGCATCGATGGTTATCGCAGTGTTTGCGGCTGTTCTCCAAAAGCTGCTGCAAGAGGCAATCGAGATAAAATCAGAAAATGATTTAACGGTTTGAGGTGAGAACATGGCGATATTAATCAATGTTGATGTAATGCTGGCAAAAAGGAAAATGAGTGTAACAGAACTTTCAGAGAGGGTAGGAATCACCATGGCAAACCTTTCTATTTTGAAAAATGGAAAAGCAAAAGCGATCCGGTTTTCCACTTTGGAGGCCATCTGCAAAGCCCTGGATTGTCAGCCGGGAGATATCTTGGAGTATCGCAGTGATGAATAAGAGGATGGGGGGACAGGTTCATCGTCCCGGTTGGGACAATAACCTGTCCCCTTTGTCCCAATGAAAGGGGGATTTCAAATGCAAATGACTATTCGAAAAATGGAAGTTCAGCCGTTGAGGTCACTGAAACAATTGTTTCGTTTCGGCTGGGAGCAGGCTTTGTCCTGTGTGTTTCCTGTTGTCATTTTTGCTTCTTTGGCTTTGACCAACGTCATACCGATGCCTTTTCTGCCGCGGTATGACTGGCTGCTGATCATCTGTCTTCTGATGCAATGGGTGATGGTGCGATCTGGCTTAGAAACGAAGGATGAATTGAAGGTTATCACGATGTTCCACATAATTGGGCTTGCACTGGAACTGTTTAAGGTACATATGGGCTCATGGGCATATCCGGAGGAGGGGTATTCCAAAGTTTTTGGGGTTCCTTTGTACAGCGGCTTCATGTATGCCAGTGTAGCAAGTTATCTTTGCCAGGCGTGGAGGAGGCTGAAAGTTGATCTGATCAAGTGGCCGCCATTCCTGACAGTAGTGCCTCTCGCCGCTGCCATTTATTTGAATTTTTTCACCCATCATTATTGGATCGATATCCGCTGGTGGCTGTCCGGTTTGGTGATCATTATGTTTTGGAAATCCTGGGTCCGTTATGAGGTCGGCGGAAAGGCTTACCGAATGCCTATTTCACTTTCCTTTGTGCTCATCGGGTTCTTTATATGGGTAGCTGAGAATATTGCCACATTCTTTGGAGCGTGGGAGTATCCCAATCAGGCGGAGGCCTGGAGTCTTGTTCATCTGGGAAAAGTGAGTTCCTGGCTCTTATTGGTAATTGTCAGCTTTCTTATAGTTGCGACACTCAAGCAAGTGAAGGGGAAGAATTCGGCAGAACAAGCAATCGGTCTGAAACTGCAGTAGAGATATTCAGCTAGCATGTGATCTGAATCTGAAGTTTTACCATTTGGATAAAATCCTAATTCCAATTAAGGATTGATCGCTATTTCCTTTTCGGCCTGAAAGGTTTTTAAAAGTAACAAAATGTTTTTTTTGTGCAGTCTAATATGATATATTAAGCTCACAGGCCATAACATATGGGAGGGGAATAATCTGATCAATCAAACAGAGGTTGATTATAAGAAGAAAATATCTGAAGACATACTCAGCAAAAAGCATGAATTAATCAGGCAAAAAATAGATTTAAAATCCAACCAGATTTCTGAATCAATGGCTTCCAGATTACTTGAATGGCGTGAAAATCTTGTCGGGATATATGCACAATCAATCGCAAGTGATATAGAGACAACTTATCAGGTTCTTAAAGAATGGGGAGATGAAGCTGTAGACACATTGGTGAATTATAATCTCCCAATAGATATAGCACTAAAGGAAGTCAGGGATTATCGAAACCTCATTGGCCATATTATCAGGGACGATGCATCCCAGCTGGAACTGACAATAGAACAGTTTTATGAAATAATTTCAGACTTTGATTCTGTGGTGGATCGAGCCGTTCATTGGCTGAGTATTTCATATTCAAAGAAATTCTACACACGTATTAATTTAGCAGAAGCTGCTGCATTAGAATTATCGATTCCAGTAATTAAAATTACTTCGAAAATTGGAATCCTGCCTTTGATAGGAGATATTGATACTCAAAGAGCCCAGGAATTAATGGAGAAAGCTCTTACAAAAAGCAATGAGTTCTCTTTGGAGCATATCATTATAGACTTATCAGGTGTTCCTGTTGTGGATACCATGGTGGCAGACCGAATCATAAGGGTTGTAGAATCTTTAACTCTTTTGGGTGTTAAAGCTACATTAACAGGAATCAGACCTGAAATTGCTCAAACATTGACTCACCTGGGAATCAATATTTCTCACATTGATGTGGCCACAAGTCTTCAAAAGGCTTTACAGAGCTTATTGAAGATTAAACTTTAAAAATAATAACCTTTTATATAGATCGCATTATAATAGGCTTGTCTTGGAAGATAAATTAATATAAATACTGTTATTTACAGGGATTGCAGGAGCAGTCCTTTTTTTGATTGGACCATTTCAGGCAAATTCACTCCGAATATCCTCTGATTTTATCACTCCACCGATCTTCTTTATTAAAACCTTTAGCTCTTCCTGGTTAGATAAATTATTAATCACTCTTCTGGTTCTTAACGAATATTAAGCTCTGACAGTTTTCATCTAGCTATGAAAGGGGAAAGCTGGCTTTCTCAATAGGTAGAAGCCTATTCCAATTCCCAGATTTAGAATAGACTGTTAGGGAAAAAGTCTAGGGAGGAGAAAAAATGCATACCCAATTGAACAAAGGAATTCAGTCAATTCCAGTTGAAGAATTTAGGGGGCCATTAGGATTCACCAGGATTAAGGACAGAAGGGTGTTTTAAATGTCTATTGTCATAAATCTGTATTATCTAAAGGTTAACAGTATCTCCGGTAATGGTTCCATTACAGTCGGTGAGGCCACCCATAATAGCCACTCTTCCAAAAATAAATTACAAGGGCTGAATTCCTCTTATGGAGATTTGTCTCCGACGGAAGGAATGATGGAGAATATCTATATTGATCCTGATGTGAATGATCAGACAGAAATCGGCACAAGCGATAATTCTTATGTGAATCAACCAAGACCGCCTATGCCGCCAGTTTATTAAGAGGAGGTAAAGTATGCCTTATCAAATAAATATCCTAAATATAAAGGTAAATGGTGCTACACAAAATGGAAATATTGATATTGGACCTACGGTGCATAACAGTCATACCGCTAATAGCAAGTTTATTGGAGCAAATTTTTCTATGGGTGATTTTTCACCAACCACGGCAGTGTTAAATTCCGGAAACGTTGACCCTGATGTCAGCGACCAGGATCAAATAGCTAATCCATCTGCACCGATCACGAATCAAATATAAAGGAGTACAGGGATGGATATAGAAAAAATCAGAAAGTGGCTTGAGATTACGAATGAATATCAAAATAGTCATTTTTGGACTAGTGTCCTGCAGAACAAATATGTTAATGAGAGCCGGCATCGGGAGGAAGCTTTTCCGAAATGTGATATTTATCAGAATGAAAGCTATAACTTTGTTATTTTCGAAATTCCTGGTTTAGATCCATCCGAAATTTCCCTGAATTTAATTTCAAGCAAGCAGCTGAAAATCTCGGGACATGTAAAACGATTCTATCCCGATCAAATAGTAGTTAAAAGAGAAAGAACTTATGGGGATTTCCAAAGGACGATTGAACTTCCGGAACCAGCCGATCCTCAATACATGCGTACAGAGATTCAAAGTGGAGGCCTGCTTCAAATAGCGTATCCGCGCGAAGTGGAGAATATATATTTTCCACAAAGCTAAATCTATGACCTGAAAAAAGATGACATCCATACGGGTGTCATTTTTAATATATCATTTTTATAATTTTCCTTTTTTACCTTGGGATGTGTGCTCAGTAAGTAAAAACGAAGCTTTAACTTCATTAAATATGAAAATACAGCTGGGCTCAGGGCATATCCGAAGGAGGATTTTTCTAAAGTGTTTGGAGTTCCTTTGTACAGCGGCTTCAGCCATGCCAGTGTCGCAAGTTATCTATGTCAGGCTTGAAGAAGGATGAAGGTTAAACCTATAAAAATAAGTAATTCATCCTTCTCATGCTGTGAGGAAGCTATTCAGCGGTATCAGCCGAATTTCCTCTTTTCACCAAATACAGTGCGGTAATCCAGGAAGTAATGGGAATCACCATTGTTACCCCAATTCCTGCACAGAAGATTGTAATCATCTCCCCGCTGAAAATCTTTGAATTGATAATTTCACCCGGTGAATAGGATAGGTCTTTAAACCATATCAGGAGTGCTAAATATCCGCCGAAGAAGGCGAAAAATAATGTGTTGGTGCTTGTTCCGAGAATATCCTTGCCGATGCTGATGCCGGCTTGAAATAATTCCTTTCTGCTAATGTCCGGGTGATGATAATGAATTTCCCTCATTGGGGAAGATATGGCCATAGCAGCATCCGTAATGGCGCCAATTGTACTCATGATGATGACAGACGCAGCCACTTTAACAAAATCAACCCCAATATAAAGGGAAAATATGCTCAACTCTTCTATTTCCTCTTCACCAAATCCCTGAATCATGGCTTTTTCTGCAATGATGACAATGAACACAATGAGAACGATCGTAGTCATGATTGAAGCCAGAAAGGCGGTTATCGTCTTAATGTTCACTTCATTTATAAAAAATAGATTGACGCAGCCAATAAAGGCACAGGCAATTAATGTAACGGCTATCGGATTGATGTTTGGATCGTTCATAAAGAAAAGCACGAAAATGATCACTCCAAAGTTGAGGAAGATCGCAAAAAATGATCTGGCTCCTTTTTTGCCGCCTATAAGGGTCATCAGAATAAATAATATGGCTGCCAGCACTAGTATTGCATTCATTTTCGTGCCCTCTTTCTATTAATGAAATATATGGCAGTATACAAGCCAATCGGAATGGTGATTACGATTCCAATTCCTCCGGCAAGTGCCCGGGCTAATTCCAGTGAAAGGTTCATGGATAGGCTGAACCCAAGCGGTGAGTCATTTTTTATATACAAAATAAGCATCGGAAGGGAACCGCTGATATAGGCGAAAAATAAAATATTCGTCATGGTGCCCATAATGTCTTTGCCCACTTCCATTCCAGAGCGTTTAAGAGCCTGCAAGGGAATGCTGTTATTCTTTTCATATAAGCTGAATAGGGAAGATGACATGGTAATGGCTACATCCATAACCGCTCCTAACGAGCCGATAAATAATCCGGCTAAGAACACCATCTGATAGGGCCTGGTTATAAACTGGAGCTCTTCGTATCTTAGCCCCTTCCCGCCAGTAAACCATATGACCAAATAAGTGATCAACAACGACAAGAATGTAGCCGCAAGCGTTGCAATAATCGCAGCATACGTCTTTTCATTAAAGCCGTTTACAAGTAAAAGGGAGGTAACGGTAAATAAGATGACTGCTGCGCTGCATATCAGCAGCAGGCTTATTTCCGGATTCTTCAGATAAACATCCAATGCATAGGAAAGCAGCACAGCATTTACTGTCAGGCTGATGATGGAAAAGAAACCTTGCTTTTTACCGACAAAGAGCAGTATCAGGATAAAAATCCATCCTGTTAATAGTATGTAATGATCCCGCTTCAGATCAAGGATATCTCCGCTTAATTCTGCAGTACCTTCTTTTTTCTCCTTTATGGACACAAATAGTTTTTGGCTGCTTTGAATTTCATAATCATACGCTTTGGACTTTGAATACTGATTTGTTATGAGAATATACTGTCCTTTTGCCTTTCCATTTGTTATTTCTGCTATAATCCGCTGTTCATATACACGGTCTTCATTATCGTAAATATCCGTAACTTCTTCAGAGTGAACAAGTTTGACTTCCTTTACTTCAGCTATTGTGCGTTCATAGAAAGAATCATTGTTTTGGACAAACAGTATGGAGGCAGCTATGCATATTGCCAATATGATATAAAAATAGACCTTATTAATAGGGGTGTTTTTCAAAATAAACCTCCATAAGTGTAAAAATAGAAGACCTGTGCAACGGAATAAGGATATCAGTAACTTTTTCGGATAGTCAAGTTTCTCTCTGTTCTGGAGGAGAGACTTGTTACTCAAAAAAAAATCATCCAAAAGGATGAAAGAGCTGATTCGTGTCATTATTTCTTTTGTACATTCAACATTTCATTTTGCTGTTTCTCTTTTTTCTGGTTTTCAGCATCCTTTTTGAAAGCCTCCATTGCTTTATAGAAAAGCAAAGTCAATTTGATCACCCCCTTATTAGCATGTATCCCCTCTATTTTCAAATAAAACTAAGAATAACAAATTGATAAATTTTGTCAAAAAAATTGACGGAAAAATATTGACCAGTGTGGTCAATTTTGTTATTTTTAAAATGACCACATTGGTCATTATTGTGAAAGGAGTGCAATATAATTAATACTACTTTTTACAGCTTAAAACCCGATAAACAGAAACGGATTATCAATGCGGCCATGAAGGAATTTGTAAAGAGCGGCTTTGAAAAGGCATCTACAAATGAAATGGTAAAGGATGCACAAATAAGTAAAGGCTCATTGTTTAACTATTTCAGCAATAAAAAGGATTTGTACTTATTTTTAATTCAGAATGCACTAAACATCATTGAACAAATCTATGTTGAAATAGACATGAATGAAAGGGACATTTTTGAAAGGATCAGCCAGATAGGGTTTATTAAATTAAACATTCAAAAGAAGTATCCCCTTGTATTTAATTTCTTGAAATCCCTGCTTGAAGAAGATGCGCAGGATGTAAAATCTGAAAAAAATCAGCTCTTGGCAAACATTCAAAAAGATGGCTTCAAAAGAATCTACGAAAACATCGACTGGTCAAAGCTTCGGGAGGATATAGAACCTGAAAAGGCAATGAATATCCTGAATTGGACCATGACTGGTTTTGCGGAACTGCAAATCGCCAAAATTAAGTCATTTGAGGATATCGGTACCGAGGTGTTTAACGAATGGGACAGCTATAAAGAAATTTTAAAGAGCTGTTTTTATCGCAGTCTAACGGGCAGTAAGACCCCACTTCAAGACTCAGAGGAATCAAAGGATGATAAGTGGGGGTCAAACTGCCCGTAAAGGCCCGATTGGTGAGATACAGTGAAACTTGCCGACGCGCAGGCAGAGGCTTAGTTGAACCAATC
>NZ_MRTQ01000012.1 GCF_001956215.1 Paenibacillus sp. FSL R5-0490
AAGCGAGGCGACTTGCCTTGGGGTGACAAGCATAAGACGAGCAGATGGTGGGGAGTGCTTTTCTTCCCATCATCTGATTGGCTTATGACCTCGACCCTAGGAGCCGCAGCTAGATCGGGCAGTTTGACCCCCTCTTATCCTCCTTTGATTCCTCTGAGTCTTGAAGTGGGGGTCTTACTGCCCGTTAGACTGCGATAAAAAAAATGTAAAATCCGCACTTTCTTTGGCGAAAGAAAACTTGTTTTGTCAGCCGGGAAGGACTTCACGTTAAACGGGTAGAATTCCTTGTGAAAACGGGAGGGGATCAGTATGAATACGAGTGCTGCTGCCAAATTATTAGGGGTTTCACCAAGCACTATTCAGCGATGGGTTAAACAACTGGAACTCCGGACGGAACGAAATGAATTGGGTCATTACTTATTTACGGAAGAAGACATTAGCCTGCTAAAACAGGTGCAGGATCAGCTTAATCAGGGGATTATATTGCAGGACGTTACGGTAAATGGAAAAAAGACGAGAAAAGGTACGGTCCATGCAGAAGCAGCTGCCGCTCCGGCAATCGAGAAAATATATTTAATAATCAGCGAGCTTGAGAAGCGGCTGAACGGAAAAGCAGATGATGTGGTGTCTTATCAGCTGCTTCAGCACCGCAGCGAAATAGAGGATCTGCAGAAAGAAAATGCACGCCTGCTTAAACGAATTGAGGCTCTTGAAGCCAGGACAGCTGTTAAAACTCGGGACATCCCTCCTGATACCCTTCTGGTTTTTGATCAGGAGAAGCCCAGGAAGAAATTAAAAAAGAGAAATATTTTCACAATGCTGTTCGGATTTTAATAAGAATAAAAGCGTTAGCAACGCTTTTATTCTTATTAATCATCCCAGCTGAACCGTTGCTCTCGAAATGGGTCTCCATAGTTGTGATAGCCGTTTTTCTCCCAAAAACCAGGCTTGTCGGTTTTAGAGAACTCAATGCCTCTAATCCACTTTGCACTTTTCCAGAAATACAGATGCGGAATAACGGCCCGCAGCGGAAATCCATGCTCGGGAGTAAGGAGCTCACCGTTATGAGTATGTGCAAGCAGACTGGTGCTTTTTAGAAAATCTTTAATGGGAAGGTTCGTGGTCCAGCCTTCTTCCGCATGAAGAATCACAAATTGTGCTGTACCCTTTACGCCTGCCAGCCTGGCAATCTCTACGGCGGAGACTCCCTCCCAGACATTATCAAGCTTTGACCAGCCCGTGACACAGTGGATATCATTTTTGAACAGAGTCTGAGGAAGGTTCATCACCTCATCATGCGAAAAGGATAATTTCTTATCCACTTCTCCAAATATTTGCAGGTTCCATTCCTTCATATCCTTATAGTACGGAACATTTCCGTAATGCAGTACAGGAAAGGCTGTCGTCACGTTTTGATTGGGCGGTACCCGGCTTGAGGTCTGTTTTCTGATTTTCCCAAAATACACTAAAGCCACCTCCGTTCCTTCCTTTTTCTTTATCGTACCCTACTTTACAGGCTGATAACAATGAAAGCAGCCCCCCTTCCGGGAAGCTGCTTACGATTATAAGATCATTGCCGCCAGCCATCCAAACAGGATGAGCGGAATATTGTAGTGCAGGAATGTTGGCACACATGTATCCCAGATGTGATTGTGCTGTCCATCTGCATTCAAGCCTGCTGTTGGCCCCAATGTACTGTCTGACGCAGGAGAACCGGCATCTCCAAGAGCTGCGGCTGTTCCCACTAGAGCAATCGTTGCCATCGGACTGAAGCCAACCTCCAGTGCAAGCGGCACAAATATAGTTGCAATAATCGGAATGGTTGAAAATGAAGATCCAATCCCCATTGTAACAAGTAAGCCGACAAGAAGCATCAGCAAGGCTGCAAGTGATTTATTATTGCCTATTACCTCAGCCGCCTGTGCAACAAGGCTATCGACATCGCCTGTTTCTTTTAATACATCAGCAAAGCCGAATGCAGCCAGCATAACAAATCCAATGAATGCCATCATCTTCATACCTTCAGTTAAAAGCTGATCTGCCTCGTTCCATTTAATTGCACCGCTGATGTAAATAACTATAATACCCGTCAAAGCCCCAAAGATCATCGAATCAAGCTGCAGCTGAACAATGAGAGCTCCCGCAATTGCAATGAGTGAAAAAATAATGCCCTTTTTGGAGTAATTGCCTTTTTCCGTCTCAATTAATTCGGATGGACGATAATCCCTCTTTTTACGGTAAACAAATAATGCAGCCAAAAGACCGGCAACCATACCGGCTGTTGGAATAAGCATAGCCTTCGGGATGTCAGCCATTTCCACTGCCAGCCCGCTGTTCTCCATATTTTCTGCGAGTATTCCGTGGAAGATCTGGCCAAAGCCTGCAGGAAGCAAAATATACGGAGCGGTTAGACCAAACGTCACTACAGACGCGATTAGACGCCGGTCTATTTGCAGCTCATTCATAACCTTTAGTAATGGCGGAATTAAAATGGGAATAAACGCGATATGAATGGGAATTAGGTTTTGGGAAAAAATAGACATTATTAATATAGAAAATACGATGAGTGCCTTTGATAATGTTTTCCCTTTGGACTCCCCTTCTTTTCCGACCTTATCCAGGACCCAATCCACTAATAGATTCGGAAGCCCTGTTGCGGAAATGGCTAAGGCAAATCCGCCCAATAACGCATAACTCAATGCAACCTCAGCACTGCCTCCAAGTCCGTTTGAAAAAACTTCAATGGTTTTATCTATACTTAATCCGCCTGCGAGCCCGCCTGCCAATGCACCTGCCACAAGAGCAAGAACCACATTGACGCGCAGAAGGCTGAGAACAAGCATGATCAAAACTGCAAGTATAACTGCATTCATGATGCAACCCTCTTTCTTTTCTTTGTTCCATTTTTACTTTAGTCTGCTAAATCGGTAGAGAACTAAAACACATGTATTAAATTATCATACTTCTGCTTTTTATGTCAATGATTTTAGGCGGATTCGAGATGGGAGTTTCCGCCAGACGGATATTATTTAGGATAAGCCGGCCGCTAAGGCTTTTTACTGGAATAAAAAAACCCCGGATCACTCCGGAGTTCTAAATTCACTTTTATTTTGTTTCAAATCTTTCAACCAGCAATGCCAATGTACGCACCATTACGCCTGTCGCGCCGTCTGGTCCGAGATCATGGCTTTTTCCTGTCGTGGCTGTACCTGCAATATCGAGGTGCACCCATGGTGTGTCTTCTGCAAATTCACCGACAAAACCTCCGCCCATGATCGCATGGCCGGCACGTCCGGGTGAATTGTTCAGATCAGCGATTTTGCTGCTTCTGATTCTTTCTTTATCTTTTTCAAAAAGAGGCAGCCGCCAGATTGGTTCGCCAGCTTCATAAGAAGCTTCCAGCACCTGCTCAAACCACTCTTCATTATTGGTTAATGCACCTGTTGTTTCTTCCCCCAGTGCAACAATGACACCGCCAGTCAGGGTTGCCACATCCACCAGGTAGTCTGCTCCATGGTGCTTCGCATATGTTACTGCATCAGCAAGTGCCAGACGTCCTTCTGCATCTGTGTTGAGGACTTCAATGGTTTTTCCGCTCATGGAGGTGATGACATCATCCGGCTTAAACGCGGTTCCGCTCACCATATTATCTGTAGAAGGAATGACTGCGACAACATTTTGTTCAGGCTTCAGTTCGCCGATGACTTCCATTGCGCCAAGTACTGCCGCTGCACCGCCCATATCGGATTTCATGCCGACTATGCCGTCCTTCGGCTTAATGGAATAGCCTCCTGTATCGAAGGTGATTCCTTTGCCGACGAGGCCGATTACATCCTTCCATTCTTCCTTGCCCTGATATTTTAAGACAATCATCTTTGGAGGCTCTGCCGACCCCTGGTTAACAGCCAAAAGAGCACCCATGCCAAGCTTAAGCATGTCTTCCTTTTCCAGGATTTCCACTTCAAACCCGTATCTCCACGCCAGTTCAGATGAGTAATTTGCCAAATCGGTGGCAGTCAGCATATTGCCTGGCAGATTGACTAATGTGCGGGCTGAGTTCGTTCCTTTTCCGTGGGCATATCCAACTGTAAGGGAAGCCTTTATATCTTCCTCATCTGCGGCTTCACAATAAACGGCAATACTCTCAATTTCCTTTTCCGGTTCATTTGATTTCTGTTTGTAATCTTCAAACTTATAGGTAGAAAGGGCAAACGCCTCGCTAAGTGCATGTGCTGCATCCAGCGCATCTACATTTCCGCCAATAAAAGTATCAAGACAAACACCGGCATTTTGAAGCTTGGACGATTTCACTTCCTTAAATGCCTTTCCTAAAGCTTCACGCAAACCTTCAAAGCTGAGTTCTTTTTCTTTTCCAAGACCCACTGTAATAAATCGTTTGGCCCCAATTTTTCCAAAAGTATGTATTTTTGCAATGGCTTTTTTCTTGGCAGAGATATCGCCGCTTTTCACAAGTTCTGTCAAATGGCCCTCAAAATGTTCATCTGCACGGGCAAGTATTCCCTCAAACCTGGCTGGTTTATCAAAAACACCAACAATCAGGCATTCCTGTTCGGCTGAAACGTCAAATTCTTTCTTAACAGAAAACATACTGGCACCCCCATAATCTATTTATCTCTTTATTATATCGAAAATATTGAATTATTTCGACTATCTAATTTCTGCTTTGTTAATCCTTCAGATACAGTACCAGCTGAGGTAATTTAGGTAGAATACCGACCTTATCAAAAGGAAGCCGGTCGATATCTTTCGGAAATATAGAGAGGCATTCTTCAATAAAAGCGTACACATGCTCAAGATCCAATCCCCAATGTCCGGGTCTGTATGCCTGTAAATATTCATGTGCAGCCTCCATCATTAGCCTTGCACCTTTGACATTGCCATATTCATAGTGATAAATGCTGACACTCATTTGCAGCAGGCCTTTAAAAAACAAATTGCCTTTATCAGTCATCCACATTTCTTCAAGAAGATCATGGCAGGTGTAATAATCACCTTCATTGAAACTGACAAAGAATTCATAGTACTCAAGAGGATAATCTTCCATGAAATCACTCCATTTTCCAGATCTTGTACTGATCATTTTAACAAAAAGAAAAGGGATTAAATATAATCATTCAATATTGGGTAAAGAAAATAGAGACAGAAAGGAGAATGTTATGGATCCTCTATTATTTGCCGCTTTTACAGCCGGGTATATCCTGCTATTTATATGGGCCATTCTCATTGTAAAGAACAGCGGCCCTGTTAGTGCTGCCTTCCTGCTGCCTGTAATTCTCGGATTGATTTACGACAATGGAATTCTTGCTGCTGGAAGTTTGATCGGGGAAGGCAATACTCTAAAGCTTCTGAATTATGCCCGATTCTGGATTCATGCCTTTTTTACACCGCTGCTTGCTCTATATTCCTGGCATACTATAAAACAAGCTGATATTGATTGGGCAAAAACAGGTACACTTAAAGGGGCTGCATACCTGCTCACTGCCGGATTGATTCTTCTGGAGCTTTTCACCGAGGTTTTGAGCCTTGAACTTGAAGCGAAATGGGAATATGGAGTTCTAAGCTATTCAAACGCAGAGACACAGGGCGGCCCTCCGATAATGGTGCTGATCATTTCCGCTGTATTGCTGGCGGCATCTGTATTTATTTGGCGCAAACAGGGATGGTTCTGGTTTTTTGCAGGGTCCTTATTGATGATTATTGGAAGCGCCATCGATATTCCCATTGAAAGTGCCGCTGCCGTGAATGCCTTTGAATGGCTTCTTTTACTTTCCCTGACAGCAACAGCCTATTTTCAAAAAAAGCGCGGTTTAACAAAAACTTAAAGCAGACCCTCTTGCAGGAAGGAACAATCTATTGGAGAATATTAGTTAATATAACTTTCTATTTTGCTCCTGAATCTGCAGGGATCGAGTCAGGGATAACTTCAGACTCAAAATGCAGAAATTAGCTGGTCACAGTCCCAACCTGGCTCAACTTCAGACACAGAAAGCACAAATGAGCAACTCTGAGTCCGAACACGATTCAATTTCAGAAAGCAGAAAAGAATTCAAAGATGGAGTATCATACAACCCAAAGGTGGTCTCACATGGAATTATTGACAAATTTCCCCTTATGGTCTGCTTTGGCAGCCATCTTCTTTGCCCAATTTGTAAAAGTGCCCATTCAATTTATTGCCACCCGAAGAGTGGATTGGTCCCTTTTAACCAGTACAGGCGGAATGCCAAGCTCACACTCTGCTGCAGTAACAGCCCTTTCAACCGGGGTGGCACTTGAGACCGGAATGGACTCTGCTGTTTTCGCTGTTTCTGCCGTTTTTGCCATTATCACTATGTTTGATGCTACGGGAGTGCGGCGTCAGGCAGGGGAACAGGCGATTGTATTAAACCAGCTTGTTGCCGACTTCAATAAATTCGTTGAAGAAGCAAAGACATGGCAGAAAAAAGCTGGACAGGAAAAACAGAAAGAGTTGAAGGAGCTGCTGGGCCATAAGCCAATAGAAGTACTCTTTGGCGGCCTGACTGGAATCTTATTAACTTTAGGGCTTCATTATTTATTTTCCTAAAGGTTGTGATGTGAATGAAAATCCTTTCCTTATGCCCAAGCAATACGGAATTAGTGGAATACTTGGGATTGACTGATATGCTTGCCGGCGTAGACGATTATTCGGATTGGCCGGAGCAAGTTTCCAATCTGCCCCGGCTGGGTCCTGACTTGTCTATTAATATGGATAAAGTGGAGGAATTGAAACCGGATCTTGTGCTTGCCTCCCTGAGTGTTCCCGGCATGGAAAAGAATGTAGCAGAGCTTGAAAAAAGGCAGATTCCCCATATTGTCTTAAATCCCCAAAGCCTCGCAGATATTGCAAATGACCTGGTTTTTGCTGCTGAAAAAATCGGGAGGCCTGAGAGAGGGATTTTGGCGGCTAAACAGTTTACTGAGAAAATTGAGGAACTTAAGCGCATTTCAAGCAGGATTAAAAAAAATCCAAGCCTCTATTGGGAATGGTGGCCAAAGCCTGTGTTTACTCCTGGCAAGGTCAATTGGCTGACGGAAATCAGTGAAATAGCCGGTGGATGGAATTTATTTGCTGATGTTGAGCTTGCAAGTGTCCAGACTGATTGGGAGGATGTCCTGAATCGGCAGCCGGATTATATCTGTCTCGCCTGGGTCGGTGTCAGAAGAGAAAAGGTAAATCCGGAGATTGTCCTGAAACGTCCCGGCTGGAGTGAAATGGAAGCAGTAAAACAGAACAGAATCCTGGTTCTGGAAGAAGAACTGTATTGCAGGCCTTCACCGCGGCTGATTGAAGGGGCCATAAAATTAGCGGAAAAGATCCATCCGCAGGAATTTTCTGTTTGATAATACAAAAAGGCAAATCCGTTCATTATGTCGGATTTGCCTGTCTTCTGTTTATTTTTTCTCAGATTTAATATATTGCTGCCTGAAGACCTGCATGGCTTCATTTTCATTCAGTAACCTTAAATCTTCTTCCGTAAGGGTTCCATCGCCCATTTCAACGATGTAAACATCGAGCGTTTTCTTTCCCCAATTATTATAAACATCATCAACTGTTTCATAATAGAGATCCAATTTATTCCCCTTAATGGCACCGCCTTTATCGGCTACAACACCATACCCATAATCAGGAATAAACAGGATCGTCCCAATCGGAAAAACATTTAAATCTGCTGCGACTGTAGAGTATAAGTCCCTTTTAACTTTAACACCTGAGTATGTAATGCCAAAGGACGGATGATCTGGATTTTTTCCTGTCGACTCGTAAAAAGCAGTATATCCGGTAGCAATTACTTGTTTTTTCTGATACTGCGACCAGTCAATTGATTCTTCCAGGGTTGGCGCCTGTTCAATTGCGACAGCTTCACTCGCAGAAATCTTCGGTTCCAGGCTCACGGCCTCCTTCAAAAACTTAAAAGCTACGCCAACCGATTTTAATGTATGCTCAAACTTTGAATTTCCATCTTTGTCAGCTTGTTCAGCATTTTGCTGCAGCTGTACAATTGATCTTGCTTCCACCCCGGAAATCGAATGAAAAGTTGTCAATAATGCACCTATAAATAAGGCAGACATTACTGTACGTTTCATCCATTTTGTAATTATGTTCATCTTTTACACTCCTCCCAAAGTTAGTCATTTCCCTTCTTCGAGAGAAATATTCATAACTTATGGGAAAGCAAGTCTTCCAGCAGCCGATTACAGACAGGATAAAGCCAGTAATGCCATAGGCTTGCCCGATTTGATCACACTAGTCAAAAAAATAAAAAATCCCTGCACCCGGCAGAGATTTCATCATCAATTTAAAACATCCGATATCCTTTTTTACGGAGCAGTCTAATCGTAATACCGGCAACAATGGCGCCTGCCATTCCGCTGCTGAGTATAAGGATGTCAGCCAGAGCGAGACTGGACAATTCAACGCCAAGACTGGAAAACGATTCCCCCGGTTTTTGAAAATACTCAATGAAACGAACTTTATCAATGATAAAAATGGCAATAACGGGATAAATAATAGCCATAATCCAAGACATTCTTAATAGCATATTTAATATAAAACCTATCCCAAAAAACAGCACAAAAAACAGAAGCATCGAAATAGGCAAAACGAAAATCGTCATTTGCATGAACTTGTTTCCTCCCTTAACACATCAATAATTAGTTTACTTTAATGTGGATTGGGGAGTCAACAAGAAAAGCGGGTGTGTCAATACACCCGCTAATGAAAAGAAAAACTTCGCAGTCCGCGAAGTGATAAAGTTTATCGCTGTCTAACGGGCAGTAAGACCCGAATGGTTCAACTAACAATCAGTGGGGATAAAGCCCTCCACTGATTGAAGTTTCACTTTATTCCTTTTTCTTTCCTGTTCCTCCGCAGCAGCTGCAGGTTTCAGATCCGCCTAATAGTAATTGAAAATACCCTTTACCGGAACAATACATGCACTCTTTGTTTTCATATTTCTTAGCTGTCATTTCATTCATCTCCTTTTGAATTTTCGTAACTGAATTTTCTGATAATATACCAAGGATTTGAATAAATGAAAAGCTCCATATTTCATGAAAAACTATCGTTGGAAACGCATACAAGCATTATTTACTTCTGATTTCTCGTTCTTCCTTTAAATTTCAGAAAATTATAAAAATAACTTATAAGCTGTATAGCCGAAAGTATCCCCGGGATTAATGCCGTTAATTAAAGGTTTGATGGACGAATCCGAAGTATCCAATATGTATTTTAAAAGAACTGATGCATTCGGGTCATTTGCAAGTTCTTTCGGATTGCGATACTGCACATCGAAAAGTTCACTTTCCTGAACTTTTAATGATTGTTCAGGATCAGCTTCAAGCAAAAACAAAATCATATTATCACTGACTTCTCCTTTTATGACACCTGTACGCAATCCAAGCAGACCTTTCACTGTACATTTTACTCCGGTTTCCTCTTCTACTTCCCGGACTGCAGCTTCATCAGCCGTTTCGCCTGGTTCCACAAACCCTGCGGGCAGAGACCATTTGCCTTTAAGGCCCCCGTATTTCTTTTTAACAACAAGCCAATTTCCTTCAGGAGAAATAACAAGCCCGGAAACAGCTAGCCACACTTTTCCTCTTTTATGTTCGACTCCCATCCAAAAACCCCCTTTTACGTCATTCTATCACGAAGAAATCACCATTAAAAAAAGGGACAGACTTTAGAGTCCATCCCCATCTATAAATGATAGCTGATTGATTAAAGAACGTTGAATTTACCCTTTTTCAATACAAGAGACGGTCCGCCAACCATGTAAAGAGCACGGTTATCGATCATCTTCTTCATAAATGAAGCCTTAGTACCAACCATTTTCTTGCCGAATGCCACACCGATGGCATCATGTTCGCCCAGTGAACATACAGTACCTTTAATATCCGGTGTAAACGTTTCAAGATCAGTTTTATTACGGATTAAAGCTGTGATGTTTCTTGCACATACTTCACCCTGCTGCATAGCAATTTGTGCAGTAGGAGGGTATGGACGGTTAATTTCTTCATTGATGATTAATGAGCAGTCTCCGATGATAAACAAATTATCATGGCCAGGAGCGCGCAAATCAGGCTGAACTTTTACACGGCCGCGCATTGCTTCAATGCCGGATTTTTCAATAATAGAATTTCCGCGTACACCTGCAGCCCAGACAACTGTTGCAGCTTTGATTTCTTCTACTTCATCTTCGCCCTTGCCAACGATGATCCCTTCAGGAGTAGCTTCTTTAATAGCTGTTCCGATCATGAATTGTACGCCTTTTTTCTCCAAGTGGGATACAGCGTAATTAACAAGTTCCGGATCAAAGCCTGGAAGAACCATTGGAGCAGCTTCCACACAAATGATTTTCACTTTATGGTAGTCCACATCGTATTCTTTGCAAAGCTCAGGAACACGGTTTGCCAACTCTCCAAGGAATTCAATGCCAGTGAAGCCTGCGCCGCCGACAACAATTGTCAGGCGCTCATCTTTTTTCTCGGCTTCTGTATTATAAGTAGCAAATTGATATTCGATGTGCTCGCGGATTTGACGTGCAGCATTGACATTGACAATCGAAAATGCATGTTCCTTAAGTCCTTTGATACCGAATGTCTCCGGCTCGGCTCCAAGTGAAACAACCAGATAATCATAGTCAATTTCGCCGTTTTCCAAAATGACTTTCTTTTCTTCTGCTTTAATTTCAAGAGCAGTGCCCTGAACGAATTCAACTTTGTTGCGATCAATAACATCTTTTATATCATAGCGTACACGATCATGATGAAGTGTTCCGGCTGATGCCTCGTGCAGCCATGTTGTTTCATAATGGTAGTCATTCTTGTTCACTAAAACGATTTCCGCTTCGTTTGTTCCTACAGATTTCTGCAAACGGGTTGCAACCATCAAACCGCCGTAGCCTCCACCGAGGATTACAATCTTTGGCTTTCTCAAGTGTATCACTTCCACCTTTTTTAAGTATTTTCTAATGTTTTCTTATCTTCCACTGCTTTATATTTTTTATAGCCAAAAACATAAAAAAACTTTGTGATTTTATTCACGAACTAGTTCAAAAAAACTCGAAAAAATTGTCATAAAATATTAACATTATTCCTCCATTAATCTTATTCTACTTCATATAGTTTTTCAACCCTAAAAAAATAGACGAAAAACTTAAAAATTTTAGGAAAAATTTAAAAAATATACGTGTTTTTATTTCATGTATTCTACTTGAAATCTTCCAATTATTCATAATATTTACCTCCATTCGTGAGGTTTTAAACGATTTATGTTAAAATAAAGAGTGGAATTTCAATACATACGTGGGGGGATATGCATGACAGAAGATCAAAAAGTGTATGACATAACCATCATTGGCGGGGGGCCAACTGGTTTATTCACTGCTTTCTACGGGGGTATGAGACAAGCATCAGTAAAAATTATTGAAAGCTTGCCGCAGCTTGGGGGACAGTTATCTGCTCTTTATCCTGAAAAATACATATACGATGTTGCCGGCTTCCCGAAAGTCCGCGCCCAGGAACTGATTGATAACCTTAAGGAACAAATGGCTAAATTCGAGCCTACTGTATCACTTGAGCAATCGGTTGAAAAGTTAGAGAAGCAAGCTGATGGAACATTTAAGCTTACAACTAATAAAGAAGTGCATTATTCAAAAACCATCATTATCACTGCTGGCAATGGCGCTTTCCAGCCCCGCCGTCTTGAACTTGAGAGTGCAGTTCAATACGAAGGTAAAAACCTTCATTACTTTATTGATGATTTAAATCAATTCGCCGGCAAAAAAGTAGTTGTTTTCGGTGGAGGGGATTCAGCAGTGGACTGGGCATTAATGCTTGAGCCTATCGCTGAGAAAGTGACGATTGTTCATCGCCGCGATAAATTCCGCGCACATGAGCACAGTGTAGAAAATTTACAGAACTCTAAAGTTGAAATTAAAACACCTTATGTTCCTGCTGAGCTTATTGGTGACAGCGAAGGAATCAGCCAAGTCGTACTTGAAGGTGTGACTTCAAAGGAAAAAGAGGTTTTTGATGTTGATGCTGTGATCGTTAACTACGGATTCGTTTCCTCACTTGGCCCAATTAAGGAATGGGGTCTTGATATCGAAAAGAACTCCATCGTTGTTAACTCCAGAATGGAAACAAATATCGAAGGCATTTATGCGGCCGGCGATATCTGCACATACGATGGGAAGGTCAAGCTTATTGCCTGCGGTTTCGGTGAAGCGCCAACTGCCGTCAATCATGCAAAATCCTACATTGATCCAAAAGCGAAAGTACAGCCAATGCACAGTTCTTCCATGTTTGGCAAATAAGATAAGATAAGGACGGCCCGTTCGGGACCGTCCTTTTTTGATGAGCTATGTTATTTTAGCACTCTTCCGGTGTACCTGTATTTGCAGCGGTACGGAAAGAGGATCCGCAGCCGCAGTTTGCAATGGCATTGGGATTGTCGATTGTGAATCCGCCGCCCATCATGGATTGTTTATAATCAATTTTTGTGCCATTTAAGATAGGTGCATCTTCCTTGCTGACAAGAACCTGAATTCCATAGTGCTCGGACTGGATATCACCTTCCTCGGGTTCGTGTGCAAACCCCATTCCATAGGAAAGCCCGCTGCATCCGCCTCCTTTGACGGCTACACGCAAGAATGCATCTTCTTCCTCATTTTGTTTCATCATTTCTTTTATATGCAAAGCTGCTGCTTCAGTTATATCCACAACTTTTTCCATGTTATTCCCTCCTGTCATGTAAGGATACTTCTATAAACATAGTATATACAGTAAAAGGTATGTGCTCAACTTAAGAGGCTTTTACTTTTTCTGATTTTTTTCTGACACAGGCGAAATAATAGTTCTTTATGCTCATAAAGCACAGCGATAATGGTATAATAGTCTTAATCATTATCCCCGGAGGTGTCATTCTATGCAGCAATTAACGCCTGCTTATGATAAAAAATGCGAATGCAGAGTCTGCAGACAGAGTTTCACCACTAAAAAACTCCGCTCCAGATTTGTAAAAGCAGCTGATTATGACAGTGATTTCTGCCCTAACTATTCTGATGAAACCATGAACCCTCTTATATATCATATTCATACCTGCCCGCATTGCGGCTACTCAGAATCAGAAGATTTTTCTCCTTATTTCCCGCCGGGAGCCCTTGATTTGATCCATTCTAAAGTTATGAATGCCTGGACTCCCCAGGATTATGGCCAGGATCGTTCCATCATTGATGCTGTAAACACCTATAAGCTGGCTTTATATTGCGGAACTTTAAAAAGGGAGAAGCATATTATTATGGCTGGTTTACTTGTCAGACTTGCCTGGCTTTTCCGGAGTATGAAGAATGCTGATCAGGAACATCGCTTTTTGAAACTTGCTCTAAAGGAATACTTGGAGTCTTATATGTCTGATGATTTTAAAGGATCATCTATTTCAGAAACGAGAATCTTTTATCTGATCGGGGAGTTATCCCGAAGGACACATCAGCCGGAACAGGCTGTTAAATATTTTTCAAAAGTTATTGAACTGCAAAGCCGCTCCACTGAGCCAAAATTAATAGAAATGGCAAGAGAACGCTGGTATGAAATGAGACAGGAACAAAAAACTGCCGCAAATTAAGGAATAAGAAAAGGAGCGAAATTTTATCGCTCCTTTTCTATATTAAAACATCGGATTTTCATCCAGATATTGATATATATTTTCAACCAGTTCATCTGGTGTTTCTCCAGTTACTACTTCTCCGTTCACAAGCGCAAAAAGAGTGCTTGCACATTTGCCGCAATACCCAAGACAGCCATATTCGATGACATCCAGATCATAATCCTTTTCCAGCTGTTCAAGCGCTTTTTGAGAGCCGCTGGCCAAATTGCTGATGCAAAATTCGATGATTGGCTTAATCACATCTTTCACCTCTCTACCCTGTTAATGCTACCTTTTTTACCCGAATTCTGCAAGAAAGTGATTTCATTAATATTCTTTTAAGTATGCATAATTACCACTTCATGTCGTTTATTGTCAAGTTTCCTGCTGATTTGTGTTGTGATTTTGTCACAATTTCGTTATACTTTTTATGGGTTTGAGGTTAATAATATCATTTATTTATTTTTTAAAGATAACTATAAACGTTTATTTAGGTTCGGTAACAGCAATCAGTACGGACATAAAGGGGAAATATACTATGAAAAATCTTGTGATACTTGGCGGAGGCTATGGCGGTATGAGGGCGCTTGCCCGACTTTTGCCTAACCAGCTTCCCGATGATGTCTCTATTACACTAATAGATCGTGTGCCTTATCATTGTTTAAAGACTGAATATTACGCTCTAGCTGCCGGTACCATTTCAGACCAGCATGTGCGTGTATCCTTTCCTGAACACCAAAGATTGACCATCAAATACGGTGAAGTGACAAAAATCAGCATTGAGGAAAACAAGGTATATCTTCAGGACGAAGAGCCTGTTTCATATGATGATATAATAATTGGGCTTGGATGTGAAGATAAGTATCATAATGTTCCAGGAGCCGACATTCACACATATAGCATCCAGACAATTGAAAAATCCCGAAGAACATATCAAGCTTTAAATAATCTATCACCAGGCTCTGTTGTTGGTATTGTCGGTGCCGGATTAAGCGGAGTGGAACTGGCTTCAGAATTAAATGAAAGCCGTCCGGATTTGAAAGTCAAATTATTTGATAGAGGGAAGCATATTCTGTCAGCCTTCTCTGAAAGATTAAGCACGTACGTAGAAAATTGGTTCTTAGAGCATAATGTTGAAATCATTAACCAATCGAATATCACAAAAGTAGAAGAAAAAACACTTTATAATCATGACGAAGCCATCCACTGTGACGCCATCGTATGGACCGCCGGCATCCAGCCGACCAAAGTGGTTCGGGATATGAATG
This sequence comes from Paenibacillus sp. FSL R5-0490, assembly GCF_001956215.1. GTDB lineage: Bacteria > Bacillota > Bacilli > Bacillales > Cytobacillaceae > Cytobacillus. Next base: position 14,956 of record NZ_MRTQ01000012.1, read on the forward strand.
TGGAAAAGGACCCGCAAGGACGGGTAGTCTTAACCAAGCATCACAATATCCCCGGGAATGAACATGTCTATGTGGTAGGGGATTGTGCAAGCCTTCCGCATGCACCAAGTGCACAGCTTGCAGAAGGGCAGGCAGAGCAAATCGTTCAAATTCTATTGAAACGCTGGAAAGGCGAGGAGCTTCCTGAAACATTGCCAGTTATCAAGCTTAAAGGAGTACTTGGATCACTGGGCAAAAAACACGGTTTCGGTCTGGTTGCAGAACGCCCTATCACAGGCCGCGTCGCCCGCCTGCTGAAATCCGGAATACTATGGATGTATAAATATCATAATGGATAAAAAAATGAGCATCTGATCGATGCTCATTTTTTATTAAACTGCCTGGTATCCGTACTTTTCCATTTCCGCATAGATCGTTTTTAATTTCGGATTGCCTTCACCGACAATTTCATCCTCTATCAGGACAACCGGATAAAACATATCTTCCTCTATCACTCTTTGTGCGAACTCTTTTTTGTCCTCTTCTTCGGGTGGATTATGAATGTCAACGTACACGATTTTAAAAGGCTGATTGGCAAATTTCCGGGCTAGTGCTGCTTCGAGCCATTCATAAGTTTCCTTGGATGACGGCAAGTTCACACAGCTTGGACAAAGCTGCTCCGCCCCATAAACAGTGATTTCAATCTCTTTTTTCACTCTTCTCTCCCCCTATGCAAAACTTCTTCTTCCCTCCATTTTACAACATTAACAATGATCAGCCTAATAAAGTGAAACTTCAATCAGTGGGGGGTACTTTTCCCCTGCTGGTTGTTAGTTGTGGCCCACAGGACAAGGAAGGCTTCGGCAGCATGAGCATCGCACGACCGAAAGCGGCAGCTTTTGGGAGGATGTGGCGTTCTTAGTCTTTGTCCTTCTTTCGGGCCTTTACATTATAAAGCGAGGCGACTTGCCCAGGGGTGACAAGCATAAGACTAGCAGATGGCGGGAAGTGATTTTCTTCCCATCAGCTGATTGGCTTATGACCTCGAGCCCCTAGGAGCCGCAGCTAGATTGGGCAGTTTGACCCCCATTTATCCTCTCTTGATTCCTCTGAACCTTGAAGGGGGGATCTTACTGCCCGTTAGACTGCGATAAAAATATTCTCCTAATGAGTGGAAATTGCGTTCTTGGAATAGATTTTTAAGACTGATTTGATTATAATAAATGTATGGAAAGGAGTCGATTTCACATGGCAGAACAAACAACTATGACTGAACAAGTTCAGGAAGTATTAGATAAATTGCGTCCATTCCTTCTTCGCGATGGCGGGGACTGTGAATTGGTGGATGTTGAAGATGGCATCGTTAAATTGCGCCTTCTTGGTGCATGCGGAAGCTGCCCAAGTTCAACGATTACGTTGAAAGCCGGTATTGAGCGCGCTCTTTTGGAAGAAGTACCTGGTGTAGTCGAAGTAGAACAAGTATTTTAATTTTTCCTTTGCAAAAAGCGATGTCTGCATGACATCGCTTTTTTTATATTGTATGGGGGATCTCCAGCTCAGCTAAACTTTTTTTTAAAACAGTGCATCCTTCCTGATCAATTTTAAGGGGCAGGATTTCCATGTCCGGGAGCAGCCTCCGAAGCCCTTCTGCCACCGCGGGAGCACATCCTGTCTCAGCCAGGCAAAGAACTGCCGGCCCGGCCCCGCTTAAGGCAACTCCAAATGCTCCGAGCCCAGGTGCAGCTTTTTCAATGACTTCCAAATGCGGAACCATGTACTTTCGGTAAGGATGATGGAATAAGTCTCCGCTCATCATCTTGCCTGCGAGGGTGTAATTCCCGCTGAGCAAGGCTGCTACCATTACATTTCCTACTGCTCCGGCCTGGACAGCTTCCCTAAAGGACCATTCTGAAGGCAGAACGCCTCTGGATTCCTTTGTGAGGAGCTCTTCTTTGGGGACTATTGCTATAATATCAAATTCTATATTTTTAATACTCTGAACGGATACCTCCTCCTCTGACAGGCAGCCAATAACGAGGCCGCCGAGAAGGGAGGCACCTGCATTATCAGGATGGCCCTCCATTCGGGAAGACAGCTCCAGCTTCTCGTACTGTGTCAGCTGGAGTCCGCAAAGCGCATCAGCCAATTCGATTCCCGCTACAATGGCTGCAGCGCTTGACCCAAGTCCCCGTGTGAGAGGGATTTCACTCGAAATGCGGGCTTTGCATCCCGGAAGCTCTCTGCCATATTTCTTCGCGGTATCCATTGCAACTTGAAAAATAAAATTGGATTCATCCGAAGGGTAGATGCTTAGCGCCTCTGATAAAGGAATCATTTCAAACTTGTCTGCCTTCTCTGCTTCAAGCGTCAAATATAAATTTAAGGCAAGGCCAATCGAGTCGAAGCCTGGCCCGAGATTTGCCGTGCTGCCGGGTACTTTGATGACAACCATTTCACCTTCGTTCATATGTGAACGGCTCCCTTGATATGGTCCGCAACTGCTTTTTCATCATTAGGCAGCAAAACAGGCTTAACAGGGCTGCAATCAATGGCTGTATTAGGATCCTTCAGTCCGTTCCCAGTCAGGATGGCCACCACTTTCGTTTTATGAGGAATCTCCCCATTGCGCAGCTGTTTATATACCCCCGCAAGTGAAGCACATGAAGCTGGCTCAGCGAAAATCCCTTCAGATGAAGCAAGTTTACGGTACATGCATAGGATCTCTTCATCGCTGACTTCATCAATTTTCCCATTTGATTCTGACAATGCTGCATTGGCTAATTGCCAGCTTGCAGGGTTTCCGATTCTGATGGCTGTTGCAATTGTTTCAGGACTTTCAAACACACGGTTATGGACAATGGCCGCTGCACCTTCGGCCTGTACTCCGTGCATTTTTGGAAGGCCAGTGCCGCGCACTTCATTGTATTCTTTAAACCCTTTCCAATAGGCAGAAATATTGCCGGCATTGCCTACTGGCAAAGCAAGGATATCCGGAGCGCTTCCAAGCTGGTCGCAGATTTCAAAGGCCGCTGTCTTCTGTCCCTCAAGACGATATGGATTAACCGAGTTTACGAGAGTAAAAGGTTCTGTTTTGCTAATTTCCCGCACCATTGCAAGCGCCTGGTCAAAATTCCCTTCAATTGATACTACTTCCGCTCCATACATAACAGCCTGCGCAAGCTTCCCCATGGCAATTTTCCCTTCAGGGATGACAACCACACATCTCATGCCAGCCCTTGCTGCATATGCCGCCGCAGCTGCAGAAGTATTGCCGGTGGAGGCACAGATGATGGCATCGCTTCCTTCTTCTTTTGCCTTTGCAACAGCCATAACCATTCCTCTATCTTTAAAAGACCCTGTAGGATTTGCTCCTTCCGTTTTTACATAAAGGTCAATGCCCCAGTCCCTTGAGAGCTTATCCAGCCTGATCAGAGGAGTATTGCCCTCGTTTAAAGTAAGCATTGGTGTATTTTCACTAACTGGCAAATAGTCTTTATATGTTTTTATGAGGCCTTCCCATCTCATACTCTGGCGCTCCCTTCTACACGATACGAACTTTTGATTGATTGAACTGCCGGCAAATCTCTTAAATTTACTAAAATATCCTCATAATCCTGTAGGGATGCCTGGTGGGTAACCAGCACAATCTCAGCAAGCCCTTTTTCTTTTAATGGAAGCTGCAGGATCTTCTCGAAGCTGACATGATGCTCTGAAAAAATGGATGTGATGTTGGCAAATGTCCCTACTTCATCTTTTACATGCATTCTTAAGAAATACTTCGAATAAATTTCATCTGCATCTTTTAATTTCTTATCATATTGAGGAACTGCCGCGCTTTTTCCATTGACGCCAAGACGCATATTTTTCATGACCCCAACAAGATCCGATACCACAGCTGTAGCTGTAGGCAGACTGCCTGCCCCAGGTCCGTAGAACATCGTTTCCCCTACAGCTTCACCGTAAACATATACTGCATTGTATTCATCCTGAACTGATGCAAGAGGATGAGACTCGGAAAGCAATGTCGGCTGGACACTTACTTCCACCTTCTCCCCCTCCCGATGGGCAATCCCGATCAGCTTCATGATGTACCCAAGCTGCTTGCCGTACTGCAGGTCTTCTTCCGTAATATCCGTAATGCCTTTAACCTTTACATCATCAAGGTCAATATTCATGGAAAAGCCCAGTGTAGACAGGATCGCCATTTTCCTTGCTGCATCAAGGCCCTCCACATCTGCAGTCGGGTCGCTTTCTGCATATCCCAGCTCCTGAGCTTCTTTCAGAACATCCTCATAAGTGCTCCCATTCTTGCTCATTTTTGTCAAAATAAAGTTCGTTGTCCCATTCACAATTCCCATCATTTTTGTAATTCTGTCAGAAGCCAAACCATCTACCAGCCCTCTTAAAATGGGAATGCCGCCGGCAACACTTGCCTCATAAAAGAGATCACACCCGTTTTGAGCAGATGCAGCCAACAATTCAGGCCCGTATACCGCCATCAGGTCCTTATTTGCCGTCACTACATGCTTTCCATTATCCAACGCTTTCTTTAAATGGTTTTTAGTTTCCTCTATGCCGCCCATTACTTCAATTACTACATCTATATCTGCATCATTTAAAATGTCTTCAGGATTAAGTGTCAGCAAATTCCTGTCCACTTTAACGGCTCTGTCTTTATTTACATCTTTAACAAGAACTTTCTTTACAACAACCGGACAGCCGACCTGGTGCATAAGCTTATCCTGATGTTTCTCAATGATTTGCACGACACCCGATCCAACTGTTCCTAACCCTAATAAACCGATTGAGATTGATTCCACGCTAGCTCCCCCTTAAAGTGTTCACTATGTAAGTACATTTGTATTTGTATAGTAGACATTATAGAGGGCGAGAGGGATTTTTACAATAGGCAATTTTCCGAAAATAATAAGTGGAAGCGCTTAACATACTGATTTATTACGCTTAAATTTTTTTTAAAATTTTTTCTATCAATAAAGGCACCCATTAAGGATGCCTTCATCACTTCTATTTGACCGGTGTTTTCGGTTTCTTTTCTGAAAGAACAAGATCAATGTTTTCCACACACAGCTGCATCATCCTATAGCGTGTTTCGATGCTTGCACTTCCGATATGAGGCATGGCCACCACATTATTCAGCTCTAACAGCGGATGTCCTGCGCCGATTGGCTCTTCCGCAAAAACATCCAATCCTGCAGCCGCAATTTCTCCTGCCTTCAGGGCTTCATATAAATCATGTTCATTTACTACCGGCCCTCTGGAGGCATTCACGAAAACAGCGTTGTCTCTCATCTTCCGAAAGGCATTTCGATTAAATAGATTTCTTGTTTCTTCTGTCAATGGCGTCAGACAGACAACAAAATCTGACCGTTCGAGCAGCTCATCAAAGCTGACATATCGAGCTCCCAGTTCCTGTTCTGCATCTGTCTTCCTCGAGCGATTGTGATACAGGATTTCCATATCAAATCCTGCGGCGCGCTTTGCCACAGTTTTTCCGATATTCCCCATCCCTACAATCCCGATTGTTTTATGATGCACATCCTGGCCTGCCAATAGCAGCGGGCTCCAGCTCTTCCAATCGCCTTTCTTCACAAACTCCGCAGCCTCCACCATTCTGCGGGCAGCAGCAAGCACAAGTGCAAATGTCAGGTCGGCGGTTGAATCATTTAATACCTCAGGTGTATTGGTAACAGTAATTCCGAGCCTCTTTGCTGTCTCAACGTCCACATTATCATAGCCGACAGCCATATTGGCAACGATCTTCAGCTTCTCCCCCGCTTTCAGAACCTCCTCATTTACCGGCTCTGACAGCATGGTTAGAAGGGCATCAGCCTTTCCGGCTTCTTGCAGAAATACATCGTAAGGAACCGGCACATCTTCCCGGTCCCACATTTCAACAATGTATTTTTCTTTTAATATGGCGATAACATCTTCAGGAAGCTTCCTGCTGATAAATATATATGGTTTCATTGGAATTTCCCCTTTTCACATTCTCAGGTTACTGTTCCTTTCGCCAAGAAAGAGGGAATTCCCTGCCTTTTTTTCAGTTCTTAATCCAATTCACCAGTGGAATCCTTAGTTTTTTGATCGGAACTTCCGCAAATTCGAAAAACCCTCCCAGAAAACGCTCATGGTCGTCAGACTGCCAGAGATACTTCTGCAGGCGCTCCTGAAGCACCAGCTTCTGCTGCTCAGAATCAGCGCCATAATAATTTTCTACTGTTTCAAAATAATGGAGGGGAAACAAAAGACGGGCATAGTATAACCGCCATGAAAAAGAGGATAATCCTCCTACACTTTGATATTCCGATAGAAATTGGCGGAGTTCCGGCTGATACGTCTTGATATTTCGGAAGTATTTTTCCCTTGTCCACTCAGCTAAATCTCTGGATGAGTGATCAAATACCCAGTCAAATGGATTTTTCATATAATAACTGTCACCCCAAGTGGCAGATGTCAGTCTAACATGACATACGGTTCCGCTGTCTGCCATTCCGGGTTCATCGTCGAGCTCTGTATCCACAAGATACTGTATTGAGTTTTCAGCCAGCCCCATATAGTATGGAAAGGACTCTAAAAACATTCTTTCAAAATCATTTTCGGGTTTTTGGAAAAGCATCTCATTCCATACCTTTTCCATTTGGTCAAGCCGCTGTTCCCAAAGCTGTTTCCATTGCCCGATTCTGCTCGTTTTTTTCACAGGAAAAGAAATGCTCCTGCCTCTGTAGTGAAACTTTGCCAGCTTTCGTCCAAACTGATTCTGCTTCCTGCTCATGGTATGCCGATTAACTAAAATGCAAAAACGGCTATCATTCCAGTCAATGGACTGCTTGCCTTCCTTCGTTTTCAAAAAAGTGCTTATATTTCTATCTCCGTTATTGGACAGGTGTTCTGCCATTCGGTCCAGTTCATCAAGCTCTTCTTCATCTGTATGCCCCGCAGGCACAAGCAAATAAAGTTGCCCCTGCTTCCGGCATGCGTCATATTTTCCGATTCTGATTGTATCTTCTGCTTCTATGCCAAATTGTTCTTTCAAAAGCTTTCTAAACATTAAACCACCTCATTTTAAAAAGATCCTTAAGGGATATATATGATTGAAGACTTTAAAACTTGTTGTTTTCTTGGATAAGACTGTGTACCATGGAAATGATATAGAAAATGAATTTTTTCCGTTTGAGCGGCAGTGGGCATATTTGATAAAAAAAGGGTATATACATAGTGAAAAGAATCTAAAAATGAACTGCACAGGCCCTTTAAAGGCCTGATGTACTTACCGCAATCATTTATTAACAGAAAAGGTGAAGCCAATGAATGAAGAAAAAAAAGCAGTTAACCTTACAGAGCAGACAGCACGTAAATGGCTACATGAAAGAGGGGTTGAAATACAGGATATAGCTGATTTGGTGTTCTTCCTCCAGGAGAAATATCACCCCGATTTGCAGATGAAGGATTGCATTCATAATGTTGAGCGTGTCTTATCAAAAAGAGAAGTGCAAAATGCCATTTTGACAGGAATTCAGCTTGATATGCTGGCCGAGGAAAAGAAACTCCTGGAGCCGCTGCAATCGATTATCGCTACAGATGAAGGACTATACGGTGCGGATGAAGTATTGGCCTTATCCATTGTAAACGTATATGGTTCCATCGGATTTACCAATTTCGGTTATATCGATAAATTGAAGCCGGGCATTCTAAAGGATCTGAACGATAAGAGTTCAGGCAGATGCCATACCTTCCTTGATGATATCGTAGGAGCTATTGCTGCAGCCGCTTCGAGCAGACTTGCACATAGTGCTGAAAATGTTGAATAGAAAAAGGATGGAGACTTTCTCCATCCTTTTTCTATTTGAAGTCCCAATCTGCTAATGATTCGAGTACAAAGTCCGGCTGTCTCTCATAGCCCTTCAATAATTCTTTCGTTGTTACCCCTGTATGGACAAGCAGGGTATCCATACCGGCATTCATTCCTGCTAAGATATCCGTATCATAGTTATCTCCAACCATCAGCGTTTCTTCCTTGGCAGTTCCCAGCACCTTCAAAGCCTGCTCCATAATAATTGATTCCGGCTTGCCAATAAAAACAGGCTGTGTTTGTGTCGATACAGTGATGACAGAGGTTAGTGACCCATTGCCAGGCAGAAGGCCTCTTTCTGTCGGAATGGCAATGTCTCCGTTTGTGGAAATGAAGGTTGCCCCATTCCGGACAGCCAGACAGGCAATGGACAGCTTTTCATAGTTAATTGAGCGGTCAATCCCCACCACAACGAAGTCTGCATGCTCCTCTCCAAAGCTTAGCCCTTTTTCAGACAGCGCTTCCCGTATTCCTTCTTCTCCGATCACATATACAGAAGCATCTTTTTGCTGTTCATATATGTAGCTGGCAGTGGCCATGCTCGTTGTAAATACCTGTCTCTCTTCAGCCGGAATGCCAAACTTCACAAGCTTATCCGCCACCTGGCCTGGTGTTCTTGAAGAATTATTTGTCACAAACAAATAAGGCAGACCCAGTTCCTGAAGCCTTTTGACAAAGTCGGCAGCCTCATTAATCAACTCTGTCCCGCGATACATAGTGCCATCTAAATCGATTAAGTAACCTTTATATTTTTTCAAAGTTCTTCCTCCCCTTATGATCTGAGCTTTGATTAGTATCCCTATATTTATTGCTTTTTAACTTGGCTTTCGCCCATAAAAGATATCATAAAGGAACAGGGTGAATTGTGCAATTTTTCACGATTGCAGATTACGCAGTATTTCCCGGAACAAAAGCGCAAGCGCCTTGCTCACGAATGAACGCAGACTAAGAACGCCACGTCCTGTGGCAACGTCGTCTGCATGACCCCCATCCTGGGGGACTCAAGCACAAGACGAGCTGCACGGAAAGGTGTCCTTTACCTTTCTGGGCAGATTGCCCGAAATGTGGAGGCGACTGCTCAGGGACGACAGGCATAAGACGGTTCCTGTAAGAAGGTGTATTCCCTTCTGGAAGGAAACGGCTTATGATCCCGAGTCCCTAGGAGCCGAAACAAGACAAGCTTGTGACCTCGAGGGGGTAGGCGCTGGAGCTAGACGTAGATAAACTTATGCACAAAGTTATAAACAAGCGGCGATTTTATAGTTTTCTAAAACATCAAAAAAAAACTCCTTAAACAGGAGCCTCGCTTAATCTTGCTTTATTATATAATGACAGCACCCGTCACCCGCAGCCATACAGGATTTGACATCAACCTTATCAGCAGAAAGGAAATCCTTAATAAATTCCTTTTCAGATCTGCAGATTTGTATAAATTCTTCTGCTGTTTTGATATATGGGCAATTGAATTCTTTGAGATGGACCTGACCTTCCTCTAAACGAACTTCTGGCATAAAGCCTTCAAGCAGAAGGAGTTCCTCCAAGATTTGAAGCTTTTCAGAGAATGACTTCCCCGCTGTCTGAAACTCATACTGCTGTATGAGGCGGCTTTTTCTCCTGGAAAACAACTCAGTAATTAAATGGCCCTGCCCCATGCTTTTTAATTCTTTTAATAATTCAACACTTAGCTGCTTGTATTTTTTTGGAAACAAATCTTCTCCTTTTGCTGTTAGCTGATAAAGCTTTGAAGGGCGCCCTTTTGTCTGCCTCTGGATTGCAGATGTAATAAATCCGTCCTTTTCAAGGGACTGAACATGCTTTCTGACGGCCATTTCGGATATTTTCAGCTCCTGGGCCATTTCCAGTATGGATCGTTTTCCCGCTGTTTTGATTAACCTCAGAATCATATCTCTTGTGGAGTTTTCTCCAATATGCATGCTATTCACCGCCCTTCTCTTTATTCAAGACTAATCTGCCCTGGAGAAAAAGATCGGATTTCTCCGATCCTTATTGAGGTTTAAATGCAGAAACCGGTCCGAGTTCATTGATCAGATACTCTCTGACCCGGCCTGGAAACTCTTTAATCATGGGGATATGGCTGCTAATCGCTGCTTTCAGACCCTCGTGATTGACATCTGTGTAGTTTTGGACGAGCATTTTACGATATGTAATGAATTGTTTAAAGCTCTCGCTCATTTCCTTGCTGATTACTTTTTCATCGTCAAGAATATCCACGATATCATCGTAGCTGCCTGGATCCCTCATGATAAAACCGTCAATCATCGTATTTCCGGTATCAAGGATTGCTTCGATCATAATTTGGGCAATCCGTTCCAATGCTGCCTTTTCTATAGGGGATGTCCACTCTTTCACTTCTTCAAAAAGGGAGATTTGCTGTTCCAGATAACTGAGTGTGTCTTCAATCTTTTCCCTGTCTACGAAATACATAACGCTTCGTTCCTCCTATGAAGATTTCAGGCTCCTGGTTTAAGCATTCGCCCTGCACCCGTTTCATCAACAGCCACCCGAAATCCTAAAGTTCTCTATACCTTTATATTGTATATAAAGTTTTCAATACCTTCAATGGGGATCACATTGAGTTATTTCAGCTCCGGGGGGATAAACCTTAAAAGGACATGCTATAATCGGTATATAAAGTGAAACTTCAATCAGTGGGGGTTTTCCTCATCCCCCACTGATTGTTAGTTGAACCAATCGGGCCTTTACGGGCAGTTTGACCCCCACTTATCCTCCTTTGATTCCTCTGAGTCTTGAAGGGGGGCTTACTGCCCGTTAGACTGCGATAAAACAACTAAGGAGTGTTATATTTGGCAGAACGCTTTTTCTTATATGATGATCTTGAAGATACAAAAACCAGATTTGTCAGCTTTATGGGGGAAAACCAGAGATTCGACTTAGCTATCGTTCGTTCTGATCGCTATTACGGCAAACAATTGGTCCTTGATATCCAGGGAAGCCGCTTTGCCATCATTGGAGAAGATGACTTAAAGGAAGAAGGCTATCTTGAGCATGTATTTCAGCTTTCCGAGGAAGATGCAGAGGACCTTAAATCATTTCTGATGGAAATCGTTTAATATACGATAATAAACAGATACTAAAGGGGAACCTATTTTGTGGGTTCTTCTTTTTTCTTCTTTAAAGACCCTGCTTCATATAACTTCCTAAGGAGTGATGGCATGGACGATAAAGAAAGACGCACATACACCGATTTCTCAAATGTGGAAACCCAAAGGAATTTCCTGATTCCCGAGGACTTGCCTGAAGGGGCATATGGCGCTCCGAGAAATGCGGATGAACCGGTAGAGAATAAAAGCACCCCTTGGCAGGAGGGCCAGCGCTATTACAGTGCCTTTAACTATGAGTTCAAGTCCCTTCACCAAAACTTGCCGCGGCAAATGCCAGGTGCGCACCCTCCGCATGACGACCTTGATAAAAACGAAGAGCCGCCATACACAGAGACTTAAGCAAAGCGCATGCGCACTTGAATTTTAAATAAAAGGGCCGGGTTTCCCCTGCCCTTTTTAGCTTTTAACTTTTTTCACAACAAAATAGGCACAGCCAAAATTACAGAATTCGTAAAGGTATTCGGTAAGTGTGCTGATTTTTGTATCAAATGAAGCTTTCTGGCTCTGATCATCGAAAAAACCGCGGAGACGAAGCTGTCCATATCCCCAGTCCCCGACAATATAGTCATATCTGGATAAAATTTCGCTATATCTGGCCCGGAATGCCTCCTCATTGAAACCATCCCGTTCTTCCTGGATCAATTCATAACTGATATTGTTAATGCTAACCAATTTTTTCACCTCATTATAAGAGCATATGTAACAGTATTATATTGGAAATAACATGATATATGAAAACAAACCAATAACTTGTCCTATTTAAATTATAACTGATTCCCCATCAATTACTAAGAGAAAAAAATATAACCGTGGCAATTCTATAAATGAGGAGGTGTTTATAGTGAAAAAATCACTAATCATTCTCGGCATTAGCAGCATGGCTGCACTGACTGCCTGCCAAAATAATGCCGCAAAAGAGGATATCTATGAAGAAACCGGTCATACAATAAATGTAAATGACCAGCGTGCTGAATTATACAATAGGAATATGGGCAACGGCCGGAATGGCAGAAACAATATCGGTGAAGACTTCGGATATGTACGCCATCAAAAAAGCCCAATTATGGGAGACAACGTTTCAGCGGACCACTATGCTGCCATTGACCGTGAACAGGTTGCAGATATTATCGGGAAATATTGCACAGAAGTTCCGAATGTGGACGACATTTCAACTCTTGTGACAGATGAAGAAGTCCTGATTGTATATAATACTGACACAAAAAACAGAAATCAGACAGCTGATCAGGTCAAGAAGATGGCTATGTCTGTTGTCCCAAGATGGTATCATGTCTATGTAAGTGACGATACATCATTAAGGAAAAATGTTGAAAACTATGCAACAGTGGATTCTGATGGACGTAATGCTGAAAATGGCATTAACCAGTTAATCAAACAAATGCTTAAATCTCCTCAAGGAGAAAAAATGAGTGAAAGTGAAAATGAAAACGGTGAAATGCAAGGCGAAAGAAATGATGACATGGATAAAGATGACCTTGGAGAAGCCGTTAAAAAAGCAGGGAATCGTTAACCCTTTGAGGGAGACTCTTCCTGTATTGCAAAAAAGAGAGTCCAGCGATGGCGCTGGACTCTTTTTACTTTATGCTTGCTGAATTTCCTTTTCTCCCATAATCTGCTTTTGTTTAGCTGCCGCATTTACCTGTTCATCAGCATGGTAGGAAGATCGGACAAGAGGACCTGCTTCACAATGGCTGAATCCTTTGCTCATTGCAATGTCCTTCAGCTCCTGGAATTCTTCAGGTGAATAATACTTCAGCACTTTAATATGTTTCTTGGATGGCTGCAGATACTGCCCTATTGTCATAATGTCTACATCATGAGCACGCAGGTCATCCATTACCGCAATGATTTCCTCTTTGGTTTCGCCAAGCCCGATCATCAGGCTGGATTTTGTAGGGATATCCGGCTGCATTTCTTTTGCACGCTTTAAAAATTCAAGAGAGCGCTTATATTTCGCACGTGCTCTTACTCTTGGAGTCAGGCGCTCAACAGTTTCGATGTTATGATTGAGTATATCGGGACGGGCATCCATAAGTGTTTTCAGGTTTTCATAAACACCGCCCATGTCGGAAGGCAATACTTCAATGGTAGTGAATGGACTTTTTCTTCTAATGGCACGTACTGTTTCTGCGAAAACAGCAGCACCTCCGTCCTTTAGATCATCTCTTGCAACGGCTGTTACTACAGCATGCTTTAAGTTCATAAGAGCCACAGAATCAGCCACGCGTTCCGGTTCCTGTAGATCCAATTCAGTCGGCAGGCCCGTTTTGACTGCACAGAAACGGCAGGCACGCGTACAAACATCGCCAAGAATCATAAATGTAGCCGTTCTTCTTACTGCCCAGCATTCATGGATATTGGGACACTTAGCTTCTTCACATACAGTGTGCAGGTTCTTTTCCCTCATCATTTTTTTTAGGCCAGTATAATTTTCATTTGTGTTCAACTTTATTTTCAGCCATTCCGGCTTGCGCAAATACTCTTCTTTCTTGCTCATTTTCCCACTCCTTAGTCTGAAGCTAGACGTAAAGAAAAGCGCAAGCGCCCTTGTCCGCCCCTGAGGAAACTTCGAGGGGGTTATGCTGCTTGAGCTAGACAGTTTTCTGACTTCAGAATTTATACTTTCCTGCCCATTAAAAAAGCCAGTCATAAAACAAATCCGACTAAGCTGATTAGGCTTCACCTGATGCCACTTTATCATAATGAAATGAAGAGGACAAGCCGAAGATTCTGGTATTACCATTAATTGATATTTATTAAATTATCCATTCATCACAAACTATATAAGCAGACCATCACAGAAGGGAGGATTTCCGTGCGGATTATATTTACCGCTGCTGCAGCCTTATCGTTTTTTCTGATTTCCTTATGTACAGTCAGTGCCGAAGAAAATGCAGCTGATATATATACACAAAGAATGGCCTTATATAAAAGAGTTGAAGCGGTTACGAACATTCCCTGGTATTACCTTGCGGGGATTGATCAGTATGAAAGGAATGTCCGGCAGTCAAGAAGGGATATTCCCAAAGCTGAAGGCATTACAGGAATCTATTTCAAACCTGAAGAATGGGCGGGGATTTTGAATCCAAATCCATCTGATGAAAACCCTGCATCCATACAATTTTTCGATGGAATAGGATTTGACGGGGACGGGGACGGTAAAGCCAGCTTGAAAAGTGATGAAGATGTTCTTCATTCCTTTGCAAATTTCCTTCTCTCCTATGGTACAGACCATGATAATTTAAAAATTGGATTGTGGAATTATTATAAGCGGGATAAAGCTGTAGGCATTATCATCGGCAAAGCCCAAATTTACAAACAGTTCGGCCGCCTTGATCTCGATGATCACGCCTTCCCTGTCCCTTTGAGGAGCAATTACAGCTATAGAAATACCTGGGGTGACGCAAGGGGCTGGGGCGGGAGACGGATTCATGAGGGAACCGATATTTTCGCTGATTACGGGGTACCCGTCCGGGCTACTTCCTACGGAATAGTGGAAATGAAGGGCTGGAACAAATATGGAGGATGGAGAATTGGCATCCGTGACATTAATAACAATTACCATTATTTTGCCCACTTAAGCGGGTTTGCAAAGGAGCTAAGAGTCGGTCAAATCGTTGAACCCGGCATGATGATAGGCGGAGTAGGAAGCTCCGGATATGGGCCTCCGGGTACATCAGGCAAATTCCCGCCACATCTTCATTATGGCATCTACAAAGACAACGGCTATACTGAATGGTCCTACGATCCATATCCACACTTAAGATTATGGGAAAGACAAGATAGGATAAAAGCCAGAAGAAAATAAATAAAGGACTGCCCATTAGCCAGGCAGTCCTTCATAAGTTATTTAGCTTTTTTTGCTTTGGACACAGCATTTATGATACTTGCTGCAAGGCCGCCCCAGATAATGAGCATCCCAACCACCATCATTGTAATTGCACTTCCAGACATTATTGAGATACCTCCTTATCAGCTGGTATTCTAAGCTTAGACTGTGTATCATTCTTTTTAATAGCCATAAACACAAATCCTAAGATAATGGCTCCTATTGCTACTCCCCAGCCGGAATAAAGAAGGAAGCTGGTAGGGTACCCTTCATAATTCTCTTTAATATTTGTAATAATGTTTTGAATCATCATATAGCCAAGCACGATTGGTGTAATAGCTGTCAAGCATATCTTCCACCAGGAACCCAGTCTAATATCAGATACAGCATCTGCATGATTCTGAAGATTCTTGAGCTCTTTAAGCACCCATCCTACAATAACTACCTGTACCAGTCCTGCTAGCGCAACACCAAATTGGTTGATGAAGTAGTCCGCTGCATCCAGGAAGTATAGACCGCCCTGAGTCGCAAAGAGGATGGAAATAACAGCAGATAAACCGCCGCCTACAAGAACAGCTTTGTTACGTGAAACATTAAACTTATCCTGTACTCCGGCAACAAACGTTTCAACAATTGAGATTAACGATGTTAAACCGGCCAGTGTTAAACAGATAAAGAAGAAAGAACCGAATAAGCCATTTAAAGCAGGGAATTCGTTAATGATCTGCGGGAATACAACGAATGCCAATCCTACACCTGATGATACAACCTCATTAATGCCTACACCCTGCTGTGCAGCCATGAATCCAAGTGCAGCAAAAACACCGATACCAGCAAGAAGTTCAAAACCGGAGTTTGCAAAGCCGGTAATGAAAGCACTGTTTGTCAAATCCGTTTTCTTTGGAAGGTAGCTTGAATAGGTTACCATGATGGCAAATCCAATTGATAAGCTAAAGAAGATCTGGCCGTAGGCCGCTACCCAGACTTTAGGGTCCGCTATCATTTCCCAGTTTGGCTTAAAGAAAGCATCCAAACCAGCAATAGCTCCATCAAGAGTCAATGCGCGAACAACGATAATTAAGAATAAAACTACAAGAACTGGAATAAAGATTTTGTTCGCGATTTCGATACCTTTTTTAATTCCCTTGAACAGGATTCCAAGTGTCACAGCCCAGACAATAACTAACGGTATGAAGACTCCCGGTACAATTCCGCCTACATCTCCTGGTGTTTCTGCAAGCTTTAAATATTCTCCAAATAGGAATCCGTTTGGATCGTCTCCCCATTTAAGATTAAACGAGAAGCCTGCGAATGACATTGCCCATGCGATGATAACTGCATAATATGTTGAAATGACAAATGAAATGGCGACCTGCCACCAGCCCAGCCATTCGTATTTTTTACTTAATCTTGCGTAAGACAATGGTGCTGATCCGCGGAACTTATGGCCAATTGTAAATTCCATAATCAAAAGCGGTATACCTGCTGTCAGCAAGGCAAACAAATATGGAAAAAAGAATGCTCCCCCTCCATTTTCATAAGCAACTGCCGGGAAACGCCAAATGTTTCCTAGACCAATTGCAGAACCCACAGCTGCCATAATAAACCCAGCTCTGGATCCCCACTGCGGACGATTATCCATAGTAAATCCTACCCCCTGTAGATATCCCCAATTAAAAAGAACAATGGGAACTTTTTATATTTTCAGATAATTAAATCTAACTAAGCCTAGTATAGCTAGTTTTTGATATTCTGTCAAAACATTATTTTCCTAATAGTAATATTTTTCGAAATAATTAGTTTTAGCACAATACCAGAGTAAAGCGTCTAAGAAAATTAATATATTCCTATTTTAATTTCCATTTGGATTCCACCCGGTCAGGAGTTATCTTAACAAAACTGACCAAGTTATTCCTGTCCTCACCTCCTTTGTAAAATTTATTCCTAAAACTTAAAAACTTTCGCAGTTTATTCAGATAATTCTAAATACACAACCATGGATGTCAAAATTAACCTCGTTTGGTCTCGGTGGCCTCGGGAATATAACCAATGTGCTTAAAAATTTCCAAATATAGAATGAAAATCATAAGGAGGTTTTTACAAATGGATACCAATATTATCGGAGTTTATAATTCACAAAGGGAAGCGGTAAATGCCGTTCAAGAACTGCAAAATGAGGGATACCCTGTTCAGGAGCTTTCGATCATTGCGCAGTCAGAACATCTGGATACATCTCTTGAAGATAAAACCGGTGTTCATACAGAAACCTTCGAGACTAAGAATAGAGACAGCAGTGAAAGTGCAGGCTTCTTAAACAGTCTGGCATCCTGGTTTGATGATGACCGCATGAGCAGCAACTCTGCAGGTGAAAAGTTCAGAGAACTGGGCATGTCAGATGATGATGCCCGCAAGTATGAAACGTATGTGAACGAGGGGAAAATCATTTTATACAGTGAAAGAATTGATACTTCAACTGGCTTTGCCAATGCAGGAACTGCTGAAGCCAAAGAGCACAGCACTTACACTGACGGATATGATGAGCTAAGAAATTCAGCTGCAGATGATGAGCAATCATTAAAACTGCGGGAAGAACAGCTCGATGTGTCGAAGGAACGTGTACAAGCCGGAGAAGTTGAGATCCAAAAGGACGTAGTTGAAGAACAAAAAACAATAAATGTACCTGTCGAGCATGAAGAAGTATATGTAGAAAGAAGAAAAGTGGATGATCCGGATGGCGCCGGCGTCTCACCAATATCGGACGATGAAACAATCAGGATTCCTATTACAGAAGAGCGTGTGGAAGTCTCCAAAAAGCCCGTGGTCACCGAAGAGATTGTCGTAGGCAAACGGGAAGTTCAGGAAACACAGCAGGTCAAGGAAAATCTCAAGAAAGAAGAAGTGCATTTTGAGGGAGGGCATGAACACATTACAGAAGATGAAGACTTAAATAGAAAAAATAATAACCTATAAAATTAAAAGGGTTCCCTCCAGGGGAACCTTTTCATTTATGTTGGACAGCATCTAAAAAAGCCTTCTCTCAAAGAGAAGGCCTTTTTTATAGTTTCTAACTTGCCCTGTTCTCCTGCCAGGCTTCTTTTTTGCCGCGTCCAAGGAAAGCAAATGCCGCTACAAGAACAGCCACTGTAAGTAATGCGATAACAGTGCTGCCAGTAAATCCGATGACCAGATATCCAACAGCAGCGATTCCCGCTGAGATCAAGGCATATGGAAGCTGAGTCATCACATGGTCCATATGGTTACAGCCTGCACCTGTTGAAGAAAGAATCGTTGTATCTGAAATCGGTGAACAATGGTCGCCGAATACGGCACCGGCAAGGACAGCAGACATAGCCGGCAATAACAGAGAAATATCTGTTGCAGCGGCAATGTCTCCAGCAATCGGAAGCAGGATGCCGAAAGATCCCCATGAAGTTCCGGTGCTGAATGCCATAATTCCCGCTATGACGAAAAGTAAAAACGGAAGCCATGATGTGCTCATATTTGAGCTTTCCACAAGACCGGCTAAATACTTTCCAGTTTCCAGACGGCCGATTAAATCAACAATCGCCCAGGCAAACAGCAAGATATAAACAGCTGGAAGCATGGATTTAATGCCTTCCCATACTCCTTTCCCAAAAACATTCGGGTTAACGCCCTTCAAGGAGAACGCCTGACGGAAGAATAAACCTAACGAAACCAATAGACCCACGAGGCCACCAAGGATTAGGGATTTAGAGACATCCGTGTTCTCAAATATTTGTAATACAGTCGCATTTCCTTCAACCGCCTGTAAACCCGTCCAAAACATTGAGCCCACTGTACCAATGACAAGAGCAATGATTGGCCAGACAAGATCGCCGACAGATCCTTTCGAACTTGTTGGAAGGTCGTCCTTCAATTCACCAGGTGCAGGCTTCTCTGGATCCATTACAAGCCCCTCTTCAACTGCCCGCTTCTCATGTACTTTCATTGGCCCAATCTCTATGCCTCTTAACGCCACGATAAATACAATAGCAAGAGTAGCCCATACATAAAGGTTCATGGGAATCATTTGAATAAATGCCGAGAAAGCTGAATACTCGGTAACATTATGTGCAGCAAGGATTGTCCCGATCAGCGCAATAATGTATGCTCCCCAGCTGGAAACCGGTGAAACCACACAAACAGGTGCTGAAGTCGAATCAATCAGGTACGCCAGCTTTGCACGGGATACGCGCTGGCGGTCTGTAATGGGACGTGAAATCTGACCGACTGCAAGAGCATTGAAATAGTCGTCAATGAAAATGATAATACCTAAAACAGCTCCAACAATCTGTGCGCCTGCACGGGTCTTGACCCGCTTCATCGCCCATTCTCCAAAAGCGCGGCTTCCGCCTGAGATAGAGATAAATGCAGTAATAACTCCTAATACAAGCAAGAATAGAATAATATATACATTCCAGGTGTTCAGCTCTCCGTCCGAAACAAAAATTCCTTTTACAGCATCCCAAATGATGCTGAAGGTTTCTGTGATGCTGAATTCAGCCAGCAATAGTGCGGCTGTTACAATCCCCACTCCCAGTGACAGCAATACGCGCCTGGTCAGGATAACCATAGCGATTGCTACCAAAGGCGGCAGCAGGGAGAAAATCGTGTTAGTCATTTCTTGTCCTCCTCTTGTTTTTTTTGGATCACCGCCACGCGGCATGTCCGTTTTGCAATCAGGGGAACAACAAGGATGATGACAAAAACCAAAATAAAAAAAGAGTAACGATAGAGAAAAATCTATCATTACTCTTTTGAAGTAATTAGTTTCTCCATCACGATCTGTAGCTCCCCATTATGAAGGCTTTGACAAAGTATATTCATACTTTCCCCTCATAATGACAGTGTTACTCCTATTCGAAGTAACCCCAGCAAAAATAGTTCTGACTCACTAATCTTGCTTCGGCAACATTCCCTTTCGGCTGCGGTCGTCGTTGTCATCCTCACACAGCATACTTATGAACCCTGCACCTCTACCCCATCGGATATGATAAGGTTTTATGAAATTATAGTAGAATCTTATCAAAATACCAATCTATTTGCAAGCTTTATTGGCCGGCCGGTATTTCGATTGATGGCGAGGTACCCCCTCCGCCATTGTAAAATTGCGGGACCTTTCCAGGATAAATGCCATAAGCGGCCAGCACATCTTCCTGTACTGTGATAATTTTGGTGGCAAAAGGAATGATAATTTGAACCTGTACGTCCAGGCGGACCAGCACCTTCACTTCCACATTATTTATTCCGTGATCCTTTGTTTCAGTTATGAAATTGGAGGTAACGGAACCGACTGCATTAAACTTCACCGGTATACGGGGACCCAAATTACCAAGGAGGGCATTATTGGTTGCCTGGCCAAGCGGCACGTAATAGACAATTCCATTTGAGTGCTGCATTTCCTCCGTGTTGATTTCCACGTCTGTAAAGGACTCCAACGCATCCAAATCGCCCTTTTCCGCTTTTTTAATATTATCCTGAACCAGTTCGGTTACTTCCGCTTTGACTCTGTTCAGCTTTTCCACGTTTATGCTGACCACACCGCTCTCGCTCGCTTCAAACATATCTTCCAAATCCATCACATTGGTAATTTTTTTATTAATCGCATTGTTTATCACCAATGATGCGATTTTCCTTGTCTGTGAATCGGCATAGCTCATAAGTGTTGGTTTAAGCCCTTCATTGATAATCCAGAGGCCGGCAGCTGTTGAGATAACAAAAAATACAAAGGTCAAAAGAAATACATAACGAAATGGAAGAGGACCTTTCCGGGGCAGCCGGCCGCGAAATTTTGCCAAAACAAATCCCCCCTTTACAAGCTATATGTATGCTGTAAAGGAGGGAACTAGGCTCAAAAATCCAAAATAGTTTATCTCAGTCTAACGGGCAGTAAGACCCCACTCCAGACTCAGCGGAATCAAAGGAGGATAAGCGGGGGTCAAACTGCCCGTAATGGCCCGATTGGTTCAACTAACAATCAGCGGGGGATAAAGCCCCCCCCCACTGATTGAAGTTTCACTTTATTGTTGTACTAAAGTTGTATCACAGCCTGTAATAACAGAATTCAATTCAAGCCTTAAATCTGCTTCATATGGGACCACATTCCTGCCCTTTTCTTCAAGTATCCGGATAACAGGCCTGTCGCTGAGACCCGCGTTCTGCCGGCAGACAACACCTTTTCTTCCATCATTCAGCTCGACTGTAACACCAACTGGATACACGGCTACTGCCTTACGGAAAACTTCAATGACTTTCTTATCAAATAATTTTCCGGCCCCTGCATACAGAACTTCCAGCCCTTCGTGGGGGAGCATAGCCTGCCTGTAAATGCGGTTGGATGTTACTGCGTCAAACACATCGGCAATCGCAATTATCTTGCCGAATTCATGAATCTCGTTCCCCTGCAGGCCGCGCGGATAGCCTGAACCATTTAATCTCTCATGATGCTGAAAGGCGCAATGTGCAACGAGGAGAGGGATCGTCTCTACTTTTCTTAATATATTAAATCCATCTTCCGGATGCTTCTTTATTGATTTAAATTCGTCTTCTGTCAATTTACCCGGTTTCATAAGAATATCTGCAGGCACCTTCATCTTTCCGACATCATGAAGAATAGCACCCAGCCCCAGGATTTCAAGTTCCTTTGGCAGGAGCTGAAGCTTCATCCCGATTGCCAGTGAATAAAGAGTCACATTCAGGGAGTGTGTGAATATATAGTGATCATATGTATAAACATCTGATAGGATCGTAAGAAGCTCTTTATTTCCCCTTATTTCACTGATCAGCTGACGTATCAGCCCTGAGAGCCGCTTGGAGGCATTCTCAATTACCAGAGAGCCTGATAACTCTTTATTTGCTTGTACTTCCTTCAGAACGGTTTCAATGGTTTCGATAGCCTGTTTGCGCATTTGGGGAGTCAGAGGGTCCTTATATTGGATATCCTCAGTGCGTAAATCCTTGATATACACATAGGTAATACCCATTTCCTGCAGTTTATGTATTAATTTATCTGCCAGCTCCACACCTTCATGCAAAAGGACCTGACCCTTGTCATTATATATAGCTTTGGCCAAAACACTGCCAGTCTCAATTGTATTGGTTGCTGCTAATCTCATATGTATCTCCCATATCCATTTTTCGGTGCTACTTTATATTTCGGGCATTATTTGGTTTTATTTACATTATACGACAAATTTCCCAGCTTGAGAGTGGGTTTATGATATATTTCCGGATAGAAAGATTTATGTAAGTATAACCCGCTTTTACTTGCGGATAGAATAATTTATGTGAAAAGCGCCTAATGCATAAAAAAAGACAGGCCTATTCAGGCATGCCTTTAGATCATTTTGAGAAGTGCTTCTTTTCCGATCGTTCCTTTAACAATTCCCAGCTCCTCGGCCTCATAAGTGACAGATTCAAGCGGGGCATTTAACAGCTGATCTATCGTTTTTACACCGACAGCCCTGCCGGCAATTACTTTGCGGTCCTTAAGCTTCTCATTCAGCAAAGCTACATCCAGGGCTCCGCACATGATATACCCTTTATCATTCGTTACCACCAGCAGATTGGTCTTCGGCAGCTGCACCGAAACACTCAAAAAAGTGTGGCCATCTATATCAATCGGCTTCAAATCAATCATACCTGCACCCACTCCTTTCCTTTTCCCTTACACAATATGTGCGGACAAAGAAAAGGGTGAACGTGGCAGGCACCTATACCAGTTGGCTGAAGTGGTATAGGTGCCTATCACCCGGTTTAAAATAAATCTAGCTGTCTGGGAGCAAGCTGCTGATATTCGATTTCAAGCATTTCGATCATTTGTTTAGCGTTGTCTGCCGCGTCACCGCCGGAGTTGTTGTTGAAAACGGCGAATACATTTTTACATTTTTTCTCGAGCATTTTTAGATGTTCTGCCCATTCTGCCAGTTCTTTTTCGTTATAGCGGTAAAGATAGCGGACCTCCCGCCAGTTGTCCGCATTCTTTTTCTGCCAGCCGTGAACGTTTCGGCCGTGAAACCGAACAAGAACCTTATCATGACTGGTTGTTTCCAGAACCATTGGAATAGAACCCTCACCGGCTTGCGGCTCGTCACAGATGCTGTGAATCCAGTCTTCCTCTTTCATAAAGCTTAGCGTGCTTTCCCTAAACTCCGGCCGAAACCATGATTGATGCCTGAACTCCAAGGCACAGGGGATATCCTCCATCTGCTCCTTGCACCAGCGAAGGTAATCGACATTGGCTTTTTTGCAGTCAAACCATGGCGGAAATTGAAACAGCACCATAGCGAGTTTGCCGGATTCGATATAAGGCTCCAAAGAATCTTTAAACGCTTCAAACATTTCTTCCTTGCTTTCAAAAGGAATTTCGCCTCTCTGATGGCCCGTCATGCCCTGATAGGCTTTTACAATGAATTGAAAACCATCTGGGGTGTCTTTTACCCATCTGGCGGAGTTGCGCTTCGGCTGCACATCATAAAATGCGGAGTCCACTTCCACTGTCGGGAAATGGCCGGCGTACTCCTTTAATTTATCTCTCGGCGAAATGGCGCCTGTATAAAGACTATCATGATCGCCCCAGCCTGTTACGCCTATGATAATCATTGAAACACCTCCGTTTGGCCTTAGTCTTGATAAATTAAAATGAAAACTGATTTTGCTTTTATCAAAGTGATATATCTCCACTTTAGCAATTTATTCATCATTTTTCCAAAAATAATAGAACCTATTCTATTTAAAAACCCGTTTACCATGGCCGGTAAACGGGTTTTCTAAAATAGCTATTAACCGATGGAACCTTCCATTTCAAACTTGATCAGGCGGTTCATTTCTACTGCGTATTCCATTGGAAGCTCTTTCGTAAATGGCTCAATGAAGCCCATTACGATCATTTCTGTTGCTTCTTCCTCAGAAACTCCGCGGCTCATAAGATAGAATAGCTGTTCTTCTGATACTTTTGAAACCTTCGCTTCATGCTCAAGAGAGATGTTGTCGTTCAGGATTTCATTGTATGGAATCGTATCCGAAGTTGACTGGTTATCCATAATTAACGTATCACACTCGATATTGGCGCGTGCACCTTCAGCTTTGCGGCCGAAGTGAACGATTCCGCGGTATGTTACTTTACCGCCCTGCTTGGAAATCGATTTCGATACGATCGTTGAAGAAGTGTTCGGTGCAAGGTGAATCATTTTCGCACCTGCATCCTGATGCTGCCCTTTGCCTGCTAATGCAATAGAAAGGGTCATGCCGCGAGCGCCCTCTCCTTTAAGAATAACTGCCGGATATTTCATTGTCAGTTTTGAACCGATGTTTCCGTCAATCCATTCCATTGTGGCGTTTGATTCACAAACAGCACGCTTCGTAACCAGGTTGAATACGTTGTTTGCCCAGTTTTGAATGGTTGTATAACGGCAATATGCGTCTTTTTTGATGATGATTTCAACAACCGCACTGTGTAGTGAGTTAGTTGTGTACACAGGTGCTGTACAGCCTTCTACATAGTGTACATGTGCCCCTTCATCAACGATGATAAGGGTACGCTCAAATTGCCCCATGTTTTCAGAGTTAATGCGGAAATATGCCTGTAATGGCGTATCAACCTTAACCCCTTTCGGAACATAGATGAACGATCCGCCAGACCAAACGGCTGAGTTTAATGCAGCAAATTTGTTGTCTGTTGGAGGGATGACTTTTGCCCAGTGCTCACGGAAAATATCTTCATTTTCGCGAAGAGCGGAATCTGTATCCTTGAATACGATTCCTTTTGCTTCAAGGTCTTCCTGCATGTTATGGTAAACAACCTCTGATTCATACTGTGCAGAAACACCAGCAAGATACTTCTGCTCCGCTTCTGGAATACCCAATTTATCAAATGTCTGTTTGATTTCTTCAGGAACTTCATCCCAAGAGCGTTCAGTTTTTTCAGAAGGCTTTACATAATACGTAATTTCATCAAAGTTTAATGACGCTAAATCTCCGCCCCATTGCGGCATAGGCATGTTATAGAAATGGTTCAATGATTTTAAACGGAAGTCAAGCATCCATTGTGGCTCTTCCTTCAATTTTGAAATCTCTTCTACAATTTCTTTTGTCAAACCGCGTTTTGATCGGAAAATGGAAACGTCTTTATCGGCAAAACCATACTTGTAATCGCCGATCTCAGGCATCTTTTTTGCCATCGTCGTATTCCTCCATTCATATAGGAAAGGGTTCACACCCTATCAATTCATAGTTTTTTAGCACACAAGGCAGACGAAAAAGTTTTTAATCAAACGTTTGATTGATTTATTCCTGTTCTTCTTTCTCCGTGCCAACGCCTTTTTCCATTGCTTTCCATGCTAAAGTGGCGCATTTGATTCGGGCAGGAAATTGGGAAACTCCCTGAAGAGCTTCGATATCGCCAAGATCCAGATCATCTTCATCATATTCTTTTCCCAGCATCATGTCAGAGAAAACTTTGGAAAACTTTAAGGCTTCTTCAATATTTTTACCCTTGATGGCTTGGGTCATCATGGAAGCTGAGGACATGGAGATGGAACATCCTTCTCCTTCAAATTTCGCATCAGCCACTTTGCCGTCCTCAAGCTTCAGCGTCAATTGAATACGGTCCCCGCAAGTAGGGTTATTCATATTGATCGTCAGGCTGTCATCTTCAAGTACCCCTTTGTTACGAGGGTTTTTATAATGATCCATTATAACCTGGCGGTAAAGGGTATCTAAATTTTTAGAAGACATCGCTGAAATACTCCTTTGTTTTGACAAGCCCTGAAACAAGCTTATCAATATCTTCTTCCGTATTGTACAGATAGAAGCTTGCACGTGCAGTTGCCGACACCTTAAGCCACTTCATCAGCGGCTGTGCACAATGATGGCCGGCGCGGACTGCAATTCCTTCTGCATCCAATACAGTAGCCACATCATGTGGATGAACATCGTCTATATTAAAGGTAACCAGACCGGCCCGTTTCGAGGCTTCTTTCGGCCCATATATGGTCATTCCGTCTATAGCAGACATTTTTCCCATAGCATAGGCGGCCAGTTTGTGCTCATATGCCTCGATTTCGTCCAGGCCAATCTGCTCAAGGAAATCAATAGCAGCACCCAGCCCAATGGCACCTGCAATAATTGGCGTGCCTCCTTCGAATTTCCACGGAAGCTCCTTCCATGTTGATTCATAGAGGCCGACAAAGTCGATCATTTCGCCGCCAAATTCAACCGGCTCCATTTTTTCAAGGTGCTTTTTCTTTCCGTAAAGAACACCAATGCCGGTAGGGCCACACATCTTATGACCGGAAAAAGCAAGAAAATCACAATCCAGGTCCTGAACATCTATTTTCATATGCGGAGCACTTTGTGCACCATCCACAACCATAATAGCGCCATTTTCATGGGCGATTTTTGCAATTTCCTTAATCGGGTTCATAACACCAAGTACATTCGATACCTGCATGATCGATACGATTTTGGTATCGGCTGTTACGGTTGTCCTGACATCCTCAAGGGAGATGGTTCCGTCTTCCTGCAGGGGAAGGTACTTTAATGTGGCACCCGTCTGTTTCGCTACCTGCTGCCACGGAATGATATTGCTGTGGTGCTCCATATAGGAGATCACAATTTCATCGCCTTCTGAGAGGTTAGCGCGTCCGTAGCTTGCTGCAACTGTATTGATGGAAGTTGTTGTTCCTCTTGTGAAAATAACTTCCTCAGTAGATTTTGCATTAATGAATTTACGCACCTTTTCCCTGGCACCTTCATAGCCATCGGTTGCTCTCGTGCCTAGCGTATGGACGCCTCTATGAACATTCGAATTATATTCCCGGTAGTATTTATCAATCGCCTCAATTACCGGAACAGGCTTTTGGGAAGTAGCGGCACTGTCCAGATAAACAAGAGGATTTCCATTGACTTCCTGATCCAGGATGGGAAACATTTGCCGAATCTCACGGGCATTCATTATTTTACTTTCCTTTCAATAACGGCAGTCAGCTGCTTTTTAACGCCTTCAATTGGAAGAGCATTAACAACAGGCGCCAGGAAGCCGTGAATAACAAGACGTTCAGCCTCTTTTTGGGAGATGCCGCGGCTCATTAAATAATAAAGCTGCAATGGATCCACACGGCCGACTGAAGCTGCGTGTCCTGCTGTTACATCATCTTCATCGATTAATAAAATCGGGTTGGCATCCCCGCGCGCTTTTTCGCTTAACATCAGTACGCGTGATTCCTGCTCGGCATTTGACTTGGAAGCCCCATGTTCAATTTTACCGATTCCATTAAAGATGGATGAAGCAGAGTCTTTCATAACCCCATGCTTTAAAATGTAGCCTTCAGAATTCCTTCCGAAATGAACTACTTTCGTTGTAAAGTTTTGAGTCTGTTCTCCGCGTCCTACAACAACTGTTTTAGTATCCCCGAAAGAACCGTCTCCAACAAGGTTAGTTGTATTCTCTGAAACTGTATTGCCATCGTTCATAAGTCCAAGAGCCCATTCAATGCGGGCATCACGGCCTGCAACCCCGCGGCGGTTCACATAAGCTGTTGTTCCTTTAGCAAGTGTGTCAACCGCACCATATTGTACTCGTGCATTTGCACCTGCAATGACCTCTGTAACAATATTGAAGATGCCGTTCGCTTCCTCAACTACAGAAAGATAGTTTTCCACGTAAGTAACTGAGCTGTTATCATCAGCTACAACCAATACATGGTTGAACAGGTTTGTCTCTTTATCATCATGGATATATACAGCTTGAATCGGCGCTGAAATTTCCACATTTTTCGGAACGTACAAGAACGCTCCGCCGTTTAAAAGAGCCGCGTGCAAAGAAGTTAAACGGTGTTCGTTCGTTTTGACGCCATCCTTCATAAAATACTTCTGTAGCAGCTCACTGTGTTCTCTTGCCGCTGTAAAGATGTCTGTGAAAATAACACCTTTTTCCTGCAGTTCTTTAGATACAGTCAAATGCGTTGGTCTATTATTGCGCTGAATATATAAATTCTGATCGCCAGCTTCTGTATCAATCAGGTTTCTTACATCTTCAGGAAGGTCGTTTAGAGACGCAAAGTCTTCACTTCCGACAATGTGCTTTTCGAACTGTGTGAAGTTCCATTTATCTATTTTAGTTTTATCAGGCTTTGGCATTGGCAGGCTTTCAGCGTCTGCAAGCGCATTTAGACGGAGTTCTGTCAGCCATGCCGGCTCGCCCATATCTTTTGAAAAGGAACTAACATATTCCTTATCAAATGGTAGTTTTATTTCCGTTGTCATAGTGATCCCCCTAACGCTTACGCTTCTTGCCCAACTGTTTCGTCTTCAATGCCCAATTCTTTCTTAATCCAGTCATATC
The DNA here is from genome assembly GCF_001956215.1 of Paenibacillus sp. FSL R5-0490. Lineage (GTDB taxonomy): Bacteria > Bacillota > Bacilli > Bacillales > Cytobacillaceae > Cytobacillus. The sequence continues at coordinate 43,158 of NZ_MRTQ01000012.1, forward strand.
CTTCAGCTTCTAAGCGCTGTGCAAGCTCCGGTCCGCCTGATTTTACAACGCGGCCCTGCATCATCACGTGAACATGGTCAGGTGTGATGTAGTTAAGAAGGCGCTGATAGTGTGTGATGATTAAGCATCCGAACTCTTCTCCGCGCATTTCATTGATTCCTTTTGAAACAACTTTCAATGCATCGATATCCAATCCGGAATCGATTTCATCCAGGATAGCCATTTTAGGTTCAAGCATCATTAATTGAAGAATTTCATTGCGCTTCTTTTCTCCGCCTGAGAAACCTTCATTAAGATAACGCTGAGCCATGTCAAGATCCATTTCAAGGAATTCCATCTTGCTGTCCATTTTGCGGATGAATTTCATAAGAGAAATTTCATTTCCTTCTTCAAGGCGGCTATTAATTGCAGAACGTAAAAAATCGGCATTTGTTACGCCGCTGATTTCACTTGGATATTGCATTGCAAGGAATAGGCCGGCACGTGCGCGCTCGTCAACTTCCATTTCAAGAACATCTTTACCATCTAACGTGATGCTTCCCTGTGTTACTTCATATTTTGGATGGCCCATGATAGCAGAAGATAAAGTAGATTTACCTGTACCGTTCGGCCCCATGATTGCGTGAATTTCTCCGCCTTTAATCTCAAGGTTTACACCTTTTAGTATTTCTTTTCCCTCAATAGCAACATGAAGGTCTTTAATTGTAAGTACTGATCCTGCCATAATATATACCTCCGTCAATAAAAAAAGATTTGTAAATCGGTTTCATCCGCAAATCTCTATTCTCATTTTATTCTCATTACAATCTTATAACAAATCAAATATCATAGCAACTCTTTGAGACCATAAACAAACTTTTCAAACGAAAATGTTTAGAAAGCCTGCAGATATAGATTTTATCATATAAAATCTTTGTCATCAAAGAGTGAAATTACCGGAAACCAGCATGTCCTGTCTATTTTTTCCCGGTACTGTAATTTCATGTACTGCAAAAAGAAAACCAGTGCATCATTGGCACTGGTTACTATTTACTTCATTATTATATATACCTTTAACTTAGGAATGAATTTTTCTTTCAAGATCTGCAACTAACCGCTGGCTTTGAAGATAATCTTCTTCACGTCTTTTTTCAACTTCCATTCGAATATCATGTTTCCGGCTGTACACTTCATATCCAACTCCATGGGCAGCTTGCATAGCTTTTTCCATTTCACTCGTGTAGTTCAGCTGTAACTGACTGATAATGAATCAATCCTTTCGGTTTTTATGCTTTTCAGCATTTGGTTTTACATCTAAAATCTTAACACTCACACTATACCCCGCACAAAGCGGAAAAAACCTGATTTTTTTAGCAAAATAAGGAATGAGAACTGGTGAAACGCTTTCATACTTCCTATCCTTAGAATACTGGCCGAATGCTCTGGATTAATGGTTGTTTTTATAAATTTTCTGAAAAATCATCATTTCAAAAGAAAACTCCTGCTGCTAAGCAGGAGAAGATTTTCAGTGATTTCGCTGATTCAATTCGGTCATGGCCTCCTGGACAAGCGTAACTGCCTGGCTCATGGCCGCTCCGCCGCCAAAAGCTGCTGTTACTCCTACTGCCTCAAGAATCTCTTCTTCAGACGCACCTTGATCAATGCAGCCTTTCGTGTGGTAAATAATGCAGTACTCATCCTGAGAATATAAACTGATGCCGAGGGCGATCAGCTGCTTCTCTTTTTGGGATAACACTCCTTCTTTAAAGCAGGCTTCTGTAAAAGCATTATAATGCTTTGCCAAATCCGGCATTTTTTCAGTAAAAACACCTAATCCGACTTTATAATCATGCAGGGCTTCTTCTATTGAGTTTGAAGGTTCCTGATAATGTTCCATCGATCTCCACTCCATTTCAAATAGTATCAAGGTTAGTATGTTTGATTGCTTTTCAATCTATACGGGAAGCGGGATTGCTGATCCACAAAAAAACAGGCGCTGTGAACGCCTGCATTTCTGCTTTACTCAGATACCGGCACAACGGCACCTTCATATTTTTCAAGAATGAAATCCTGGATTTCCTTGGAACGAAGCACTTCCACAAGAGCTTTAATTCCTTCTTTTTCTTCATCACCTGTGCGTACTGCAATTACATTTACATATGGTGAATCTTTATCTTCGATTGCAATTGAATCTTTAAGAGGATTTAATCCTGCATCGATTGCATAGTTGGAGTTAATCAGGACTGCGTCTCCTTCTCCATTATTGTAAATCTGAGGAAGAAGTGATGCTTCATATTCAGTATCAAACTTTAATTTTTTTGGATTTTCTTTTATATCTTCCAGTGTTGCTTCCGTTTTTTCCACATCTTCATTTAAAGTGATAAGTCCCTCAGCTTCAAGCATGGAAAGGATGCGGCCATGGTCTGCGACTGAGTTGCTCATGATGATGGTTGCACCCTTTGGAAGCTCCTCAAGTTTTTTATACTTTTGGGAATACACACCGATTGGTTCAATATGAATTCCGCCTGCATTCGTAAAATCATATCCATGCTCAGCCTTTTGTGACTCAAGATAAGGAATGTGCTGGAAGTAGTTAGCATCAAGTTCTTTAGACTCTAGAGCCTGGTTTGGCAATACATAATCCTGGAATGTTACAACATCAAGTTCAAAGCCTTTTTCTTCAAGTAATGGCTTTGCTTCGTTAAGAATTTCAGCATGAGGGACATTGGAAGCCCCCACTGTAATCTTTTTGCTATCTTTACTATCTCCACCTTCTCCGGCATTGCCGCCCTCTTCTGAAGTGCCGCAAGCTGCAAGAACAAGTGCAACTGCCAGTGCAAGAGCAAGTGATAACCATTTTTTCATGTCAATCTCTCCTTATCGTTTGTCTAATTTTGTTGTAATGATATCTCCAATAAACTGGATGATAAATACGATGATTAAAATAATGACGGTCGCCATAAGCGTTACATCACTTCGGCTCCGCTGGAATCCTTCCAGATAAGCCAGATTTCCAAGTCCCCCGGCACCGATTACACCAGCCATTGCCGTGTAGCCAACCAGTGCGATAGCTGTCACAGTAATTCCCGAAACAAGGGCGGGCATTGATTCTGGAAGCAGAACCTTCCAGATGATCGTGCTTGTTTTTGCGCCCATAGACTTGGCAGCTTCAATTACCCCTTTGTCAATTTCCCTCAAGCCGATTTCCACCATTCGGGCATAAAACGGGGCAGCACCAATAATTAATGCAGGCAATGCCGCATCCTCCCCAATCATTGTTCCAAGCAAAAGCTTCGTGAAAGGAATCAGCAATACAATCAGGATAATAAATGGAATCGAACGGAAAATATTGACGAACGCAGAGATAACTTTATTGATTGCTGTGTTTTCCCATATATTACCTTTTGAAGTCAAGAAGAGCAGCAGCCCCAAAATCGCTCCTAAAATAAAGGTTGCAATAACAGAAATAGCTGTCATATAGAGAGTTTCCACAGTAGCTTCCCACATGGAGTCCCATTTCACATTTGGAAACCATTCATTAAGCATTGGAAATCACCTCCACGCCCACTTGCTGAGAATGGATATATTCGATCGCTTTTGCAACTTCCTCTGGTTCTCCATCAACATGGATGAATAAGGTACCGTAGGAACCATTCTGCGTCTGGGAAATCTTTCCCTGAAGAATATTAACAGTTACCTGGAAGTGGCGGATCAGGTTTGTAATCAATGGCTGTTCAGCTGATTCGCCGACAAATCCTAATTGGACTACTTTTCCTTTTGGATACAAATCGACAAGATGATCAATTGTTTCCTTCGTTTCTTCAGGCTCTGTCACCTGCTGGACAAAGCGCTTTGTAATCACAGCTTTCGGATTCTTAAAGACATCCAATACAGGTCCGATTTCCACAATCCGGCCGCCTTCCATAACAGCAACCCGATGGCAGATTTTACGGATTACATGCATTTCATGTGTAATAAGGACAATGGTTAAGCCCAGTCGTTCATTGATGTCTACAAGCAGCTCCAAAATGGAATCTGTTGTCTGAGGATCAAGGGCAGATGTCGCCTCATCACAAAGCAGCACTTTTGGATTATTGGCAAGGGCTCTGGCAATTCCGACCCTTTGCTTTTGACCTCCGCTAAGCTGAGAAGGGTAGGCATCTTCCCTTCCTTCCAGACCGACGATTTTAATGAGCTCGTCTACTCTTTTGAGCCTTTCCTGCCGGGAAACACCTGCGATTTCAAGCGGAAATGCAATATTTTCTCTTACTGTTCTTGACCATAACAGGTTGAAATGCTGGAAAATCATGCTTATTTCCTGACGAGCTTTTCTCAGCTTGCTTCCCTTTATCTTTGAAACCTCATTGCCTGCTACAGTAACACTGCCATGGGTAGGAAGCTCCAGCCCATTGAGCATGCGGATTAAGGTACTTTTACCTGCACCGCTATATCCGATAACACCGAATATTTCTCCTTCTTTTACCTCCAGGTTTACATCATCAACTGCTTTAACCTGGCCTTTTTTTGAAGAAAATATCTTCTGTACATCCTTTATGGAAATCAACGTGATAGTCACCTCTTTTATCGAAAGATACAGATAATAATTAATAGACTGCTTTTATTCCCTTATCTTTTACTTCTCATAGGCTTTCATGCGCAAAAGCAAAAATGCCTTTCTGCACATGAGCAGAAAGGCATAAAGAGATTTAGTCCTTTCTCTCATCTATCAAAGCTATGCTTTGAGTGAATTGGCACCATTTCAACTAATTGACGGTTGCCGGGCTTCATAGGGCACTTCCCTCCACCTCTCTTGATAAGAGCGTTACGTTCTATATTCAATTAATACTTTAAATGAATTAAGCAGTTTTTTAATTACGTTTGCTATCGTATCATAGCCATTAAAAAGGTGTCAACGATGAAATTTCAAACTTTCGGAAAAAAGTGAATGATAAATTTCCCTTTACGCTTTTGCAGCAAGTGATGTGAGACCTGCAGCTGCTTCTATCGCCTGTTCCAGGTCTTCAATTAAATCTTCTGCATTTTCGATGCCGATCGAAATCCGAATTAGATCCTCCGAAACTCCCGCAGCCTTTAAGCCTTCTTCATCCAGCTGCTGATGAGTAGTGCTTGCAGGGTGAATAATCAGGCTCTTTGCGTCCCCGACATTTGCCACATGTGCCCATAGCTGCAGGCTATTGATCAGCTTGGCTCCAGCCTCTCTTCCGCCAGCTATTCCAAATACAGCCACTGCTCCGGCTCCTTTTGGCAAATATTTATCTGCCAATTCTTTGTCCGGGTGGCTTTCATGACCTGGATAGAGCACCCAATTAACGGCCGGATGCGCCTCCAGATATTCCACTACCTTTTTAGTATTGGCAACATGCTCCTTCATTCTTACATGCAGAGTCTCAAGGCCCAATGTGAACTGAAATGCACTTTGCGCACTCATTGCCGGCCCTAAGTCTCTTAACAGCTGTACACGGGCTTTGATAATATAAGCTGCTTCGCCGATTGCTTCGCTATAGACAATATTATGGTAGCTCGGATCCGGCTCTGTGAATCCCGGGAACTTAGGGGAATTCCAGTCGAATTTTCCGCCGTCAACTATTATTCCCCCCATTGTGGTTCCATTGCCGAGCAGCCATTTTGTCGCAGAGTGTATGACAATATCAGCTCCATGTTCAATAGGCCTGCAAAGATAAGGGGTAGCAAAAGTGTTATCGACAATCAGCGGCACACCTTTTTCGTGTGCAATTGCGGCAACCTTTTCAATATCCAGGATTTTCAGGCTCGGGTTTCCAATCGTTTCAGCAAAGACAGCCTTTGTTTTATCTGTAATGGCGCTGCGGAAATTTTCCGGATCCTTTGGATCCACCAGTTTCACCTTTATTCCATACTTGGGAAGTGTGACTGCAAACAAATTATAAGTACCTCCATATAAATTGGATGCAGCAACAATTTCATCACCAGCTTCGGCAATATTTAAAATGGCAAGTGTAATAGCAGACTGGCCGCTGGCAAGAGCCAGCGCACCCACTCCTCCTTCAAGCAGGGCCACTCTTTCCTCAAATACACTGACAGTGGGATTATGTATTCTGCTATAAATATATCCCGGCTCTTTCAGGGCAAAGAGATCTGCTGCGTGATCTGTATTCTTGAACTGATAAGCATTATTCTGATAAATTGGGACCGCCCTCGCGCCAGTTACAGGGTCAGGCTTCAGCCCCCCATGTACTCCAATTGTTTCAAAGCGGTAATTTTTCTGTTTGTCCGTCATCGCTATCTCTCCTCTATAAAAATGATTGTATTTCATTTAGAAAAGCTGAAAAACCCCCTTCATAAGAAGAGGGCTGTATCGACTCTTCTTATCTTCCAGAGCATTCTGCTCTGCTGGATTTAGCACCGTGTACTTTACCGGTTGCCGGGCTTCGCTGGGCCAGTCCCTCCGCCTCTCTTGATAAGAATATTCAGTTAATTAATATTAAAACGATATTATCATACTATTTAAAAAACGGTCAAGTATTGTGCAGTGAAATTTTCCCTAAACAGAAAAAAGACTCGAGCAGCAACTTTTTTCTGTAAGTGGTATCCGTCAAAATTTCATTTCGGGAGATGGCATCTCTTAATGTTACTTCTCCTGTAATCAGTGACAGTACAGCTTCTTCCGATCCCGAGATTTCCACATCAAAGTGGCGGGTGTGGCTCGCCTTCCGTATTTCTCCATTCGAAATCTTCAATGGAATGCATATATTTCCCGCTTTAATAAGCAAAGAAAAGTTTGATTTTCTTAAGAAAAATCCAAGATGCCCTTTTGCCTTTAATTCCCGGATGAATACATCAGGTAAATCCCTCACAGCCTCACCTCTTTGAATGGGGTCAATTACTTTTATATTCAGTAATAAAAAGCATTAATCCTTTATTTTTCATTCGACAAAACCTGAAAGGCAATGCCTGTTTAATTGGCATTGCCTTTTCATTTCCCGAGAAATATGTCAGATCATACTATTTTCACAGAGGGGGCTGCAGTTTTTGTCTTTTTATAGCCTCTGAATACAAAGAAAAAGTAGAGAGAGCCAATCAAGTATAAAGAAGCTGTAATGGTGAATACGAGTGCATATCCCCAATAATCTCCATATCTCATGACGATTCCTGTTGAAACCGGACCCATTACAGCCCAGCCCAGATTGAACACCATCTGATTGACTGAGTTTGCCAGTCCTTTCATCGAATCATTTACCTTTGACATCATCAATGACATTTGTATAGGATTTCCCGCATTCATCAGCGCCTGCCGGAACAAAAAGCCGATGGCAGCCAGCCAAAGATTTTCAGTATAAGCGGTTAAAAGCAGGAAAGGAAGTGACATAAGCTGCAGGATTACAACGGCTTTAACCTCTCCCACTTTTCTTACCACAACCGGTCCGATAATCATGGCAAAGGCCGTGGCAGCCTGCCCTAATGAAATAATTATGCCAATAGCTGAATTGGAGGCATCAAAGCGGTCTGCGAAGTATAGATTCAGATACGGAATAACAAGTCCTGCGCCAATTCCAATTAGAAGCTGAGCAAAAGCAAACATCGCGATAATTTTGACACCGTCATTTTTAGCTGAGAGGTTTTTGAATGACCAGCCTTTTATGCCCTTTGCATCGTGTTGATCTTTCGAAACCTCTGCGAAACGCAAAATTGGAAATAAGCCGGCTATGAAAAACACACTTGCAATCAGAAGGGTGATGCGGATGCTGGTGAGCTGATCCGTAAACAAAAGAAATACATCCGTTAAGATGCCCCCGCTTAAGTTCCCGATCACATTTGCGCCCGTCAATATAGCAAAATGGATACTGAACAGATGAACCCTTTGGTCAGCCCTTGAATTTTCAGCCAGCCATGGTATGCCCGATACCTGAAGAAAGGCTGTTGTCAGCCCGGTTAAAAATGCAAATAAAATCAGGAGTTCCTGCATTTCAACTATACTTCTGAAGAGCATAACTACACCTGTTGCAACTGCACCAAACATCATCGCTTTTTTTCTGCCAATTCGGTCGCTGGCGATCCCTGCCGGCACAAGAATCATTGCTGTCGCGAGAGCAGTCATGGATATGATTTGTCCATTAACACTTTCTGAGTAGCCGAGCTCCCTTATGTAGAAATTATAGATTACCATGAATATCCCAAAACCAATTTGTGTAAGGATATTCGCCATAAAAGCCAATTTTATGTTGCGGTTATAACCTTTAAACTGACCAGCCCACTCCCTGTAAAATGCCATGCGGATCCCTTCCTGCACTGTATGATTTTTATTTCGATTCCCTAAGTATCATACTCTTTCGGAATGGATTTGTAAATATATTTCGAATAGTGAAAAGACCTTTTTAAAACATGCAAAAAACCAGGCTGCTATGCTCCTGGTTTGTGCTAATCGATGCTTCTGATTTTATCCAATAAATAGGGTACGGATCGGAAAGCATATAATTTTTCATGTAAAGTTCCTTTTCTGAAGATGAGGAGGCAGGGTACGCTTTCCACTCCCCACTTTTCAGCCAATTGCGGCATATAATTTAAGTCCGCTTTCCCCATTTTTTGATCTGGCAGTAATTGTTCTGTAACTGCCAGCATCTTTCCTGCCATCTGGCAGGTTCCGCACATAGGCGTATACAAATAGATAAGAATCGTTTCTTCTCCGCTAATCGCTTCCTCAATGTCCTGCTGCGACCATTCCTGCATTTTATCATCCTTACTTTATCTGTCCAGATATTGTGTATAAATGTCAATGTTAGCTCCGAGCAGCACTGTTGCCAAATGGTGTTCAGGTGCTGTCGCTACTTCTCTGTACATTCTATCGATGTATAGATGCTCTGCCTCTGGAAATTCCCTTCTGAATTGTTTCCTCAGCTTTTCACCTGCTGAATCGGCATCCACCAATATATATACATCCTTATCAAACAGTGTGTCAATTAATTCATCCAGTTTGGTAATGCTTATTGTTCCATTTGTGCAGATAATTTCAACAGGCTCTCTTATAATGCTTTTAACTTTTGTTTTATCTGACTTTCCCTCGACAATAATCACTTTTTCCGGAATTCCATCGTTCATCGTCATCACCTGAAAGGGGTTATTTTGAAACTGTTCGTTAAAGTTAAGCTCTTTTCGTATAAAATGTTTTATTTTGCGCATCAATGCTGTCCGTTGATTTTCGCACCAGGCTGCTCAGCGAACCGCGGGGCGGGCGGTGAGCCTCCTCGACGCTGCGCGTCTGCGGGGTCTCACCTGTCCCGCTACTCCCGCAGGACTTTGAATAAGCTTCCTTGAGTAAACAACCGCACGAAGAAAATACGAATGCATTTTCGAGGATCTCACACCTTCCGCTACAATCAACTCAGCATATAATAAATAAAAAACATCATACCCTTCGAAAACAGCCAAAGTTAAAGCCAGTCATGCATTGGTTTTTATCTTAATATATTCATTATTCTTGGTTATGGTGTGAATCTCCTGCCCATTTTGGAGGTTAGGGCTGTGCTGATTTATATATTCCTTGCCCGGTTTAGGAAAGAAAAAATGTTTTTGAAGAAAAATATATATTTTAAAAAGACTTATTTCATTGTATGCCCGTTCAAACTGCTTTAGCCTATTAAATAAACAGCGGAAGTTATTCCGCTGTTTACAGTAGTCAGCACCAGCCGCCTTCGTCACAGTCTGTGTAGCGTGCTTGCGCTTGATCCGGGACGGAGACATTCTGGTATATTTTTTGGTGTTCGGTTTCAAAATGATGGGACAAGTTGAAAGAAGATCCTTCCGGAAGGCTGATTTGTCCAATTTTTTCGTTTTCAAGATAAAGATCTATCCCATTATTGTTAAGTTTGCCGACGACCCGGTCAGTTATATCGATTTTCTGCTGCTTCAATGTCATGGGTAATCATTCCTTTCATGCATCTGGGTACCCATAGTTTTGCCATGTCTCTGTAAAAGAAAAATAGCAATTAAAGGTAAGAACAAAATGCAGAAGCAGCTGGACATGATATACCCTAAAAGACGCAAAAAACCGGTTCGGAAGTGAACCGGCTCTCTAATTAGTCTTGGTTTGTCATTTCTTCATATTGCTCAGCAGTCATCAAGCTTTCTACTTCGCTTAAATCTGAAGGCTCCACCACAACCATCCATGCTTTTTCATATGGAGATTCGTTTACGAACTCAGGGTTGTCGTTAAGGTCTTCATTTACTTCAACCACTTTACCGCTTAGAGGCGCATAAAGTTCAGACACTGTTTTTACAGATTCTACGCTTCCGAATGGTTCGTTTGCACTCAGCTCATCGCCAACTTCAGGAAGCTCAACAAATACGATGTCACCAAGTTCTGATTGCGCGAAATGCGTAATCCCAATGCGTACTTTCCCATCTTCTGTTTTTACCCACTCATGCTCTTCTGAATAACGTAATTCTTTTGGTGTGCTCATTATGTATCCCTCCATATAAATATTTCAATTTATGATCAGTAATCGATCTCATGGTTAATGGTGGCTTCCAGCTATTAGGAAAGCCATGTCTTTTCATATTCCTCATCTTTGAAGCCAACTGTTACTTTCTCTCCATCTGTCATCAGCGGCCGCTTGATCAGCATGCCGTCTGTTGCCAAAATGTCGAGCAGTTCTTCATCAGAAGAGGTTTTTACTTTGTCCTTCAAGCCGAGCTCCCTATATTTTTGGCCACTCGTATTAAAGAACTTTTTTAGTTCCAAACCGCTGTTTTTATAAAGCGCTTCAAGTTCGCTTCGGGAAGGCGGATTCTCTGTAATATGTATTTCTTCATAGGACAGATTATGTTCGTCAAGCCATTTCTTGGCCTTACGGCATGTCCCGCATTTAGGATACCAATAAAAAGTCAACGCCATTTTTTCACCACCCATTTTAGCAAATTCAAGCTTATCCAAAATTGCTGCCTTTTAATTGAATAGTAACATAAAAGGGTGACAAAGCATAACCTTGATCACCAATTTAATATTCGACATTTTTCTATTTGTTCCTGCATGCCGGAAAAAGTTTTTGAATGGTTATTTTTACAATAATAAAGCCCCCTTCATCGGAAGGGAGCTAAGCCAGATTAAACGGTAAAACGTTCCGCGTCGATCAGTTTTTCTGATGCTTCACGCTTCTTGGTAATCACATTGATTGGCGTATGGCGTGTGAATTTGCGCAGTGCTGACATCATCATGCGCAGTGCATCGCCGTTTTCAACTGCCACAAGTGTTTCCTTTGCATCCTGCTCGATTTCGTTAAATGCCTCCTGGCAGAAGATTTGAGTGTACAGGAGCTTTTGTTTGCTCTTTTCAAGGCCGGCTTTTTCAATAGCCTTTTCAGTACGAAGAACAACAGATTCCATTGCATAAGCATTCGAAATAATATCCGCAATGTTTACGAGTACTTCCTGTTCTTTATCAAGAGCCTTTCCATACTTTTGTGCTGCCAGACCAGCAGCAAGCAATCCGATCTTCTTCGCGTTCTTAACCAGATATTTTTCCTGCGCAAGCGGCTCGTCACCAGGCTCTTCAGGCATCATCATCATGAGCTCTTCCTGCAGCGCCTGAGCTTTCTGAAATAGTGGAAGCTCTCCTTTAAGTGCTTTGCGAAGGTATGTGCCCGGTACTAATAGACGATTGATTTCGTTTGTTCCTTCGAAAATACGGTTAATGCGTGAGTCACGATAAGCTCTTTCAATCTCATATTCAGCCATGAAACCGTAGCCCCCGTGGATCTGAACACCTTCATCTACTACGTAGTCGAGGACTTCCGTATTGAAGAATTTATTCATGGAGCACTCAATGGCATATTCAGCAATTGACTTTGCGACTTCCTTGCCATCTTTTATTTCCTCATCTGTAAGCTTGCTCATACGGTCCTCGAACAAACCCACTGTACGATACACTGCGCTTTCTGCTGCATAAATTTTTGAAGCCATTGTGCCAAGTTTTTCTTTAGTCAAATTAAATTGAGAGATAGGTGTCTTAAACTGCTGGCGCTGGTTCGCATACTGAACAGCCAGTTCGAATGCACGCTTCGCTCCGCCAACTGCTCCTACACCTAACTTATAGCGGCCAATATTTAAGATATTAAAAGCAATCACATGGCCCTTGCCAAATTCACCCAGCAGGTTTTCCTTTGGCACCTTGGCGTCTTCAAGAATTAACGTACGGGTAGAAGAGCTCTTGATTCCCATTTTCTTTTCTTCTGCCCCTACAGATACACCTGGGAATTCTCTTTCAACGATGAATGCAGAAAAGTGTTCGCCGTCAATTTTTGCATATACTACGAATACATCTGCGAAGCCTGCATTTGTTATCCATTGCTTTTCACCGTTTAATACATAGTGTGTGCCCTCAGCATTCAGCTTGGCGGTTGTTTTTGCCCCAAGAGCGTCAGAACCTGAGCTTGGCTCTGTCAATGCATAAGCGGCAAGCTTTTCACCTGTAGCAAGTTCAGGAAGGTATTTTTGCTTTTGCTCTTCATTTCCAAATAGAACAATCGGAAGAGAGCCAATGCCGACATGTGCGCCGTGAGAGATGGAAAAGCCGCCTGCACGCGCCATTTTTTCTGCAATAAGTGCTGAGCTTACTTTATCTAATGCAAGTCCGCCGTATTCCTCTGGAACATCTGCGCCTAATAGGCCAAGATCTCCAGCTTGCTTCAATAGTTTTACCGAACGGTCAAATTCATGGTTTTCAAGATGTTCAATTTGCGGTACAACTTCATTCACTACATAATCTTCAGTCGTCTTAGCAATCATAACCTGCTCATCTGTATAGTCTTCAGGTGTAAAAACCCGGTCATAGGAAACATCTTCGATTAAAAAGCTTCCGCCTTTGATAAGATTTTCAGTTTGATTTGACATTTACTTTCCTCCATTCTGTTTTTGCGGAGAAAAGCCTGTGGCTTCTCTCCAATTTTCGATTCATCTTATAAAAGTTCAAATACTCCGGCTGCGCCCATGCCGCCACCGATGCACATTGTTACTACTCCGAATTGCTGATTGCGGCGTTTCATTTCATGAATTAGAGACAGAGTGAGCTTGGCTCCGGAACAGCCCAGCGGGTGCCCGAGTGCAATAGCGCCTCCGTTAACATTTACTTTCTCTTCATCCAATCCCAGCTCACGGATAATTTGAATGGATTGGGATGCAAAAGCTTCATTCAATTCAAATAAACCAATATCCGAAAGCTCCAGCCCTGCAAGCTTTAATGCTTTAGGAATGGCCACAACCGGGCCGACACCCATGATCTCAGGAGGGACACCGCCTACGGCAAAGCTTCTGAATTTAGCCATTGGCTTCAATCCTGATGATTCTGCTTTTTCCCGGTCCATAACCATTACGGCTGCTGCTCCATCACTTGTCTGAGATGAATTTCCGGCTGTGACACTTCCGGTTACCGAGAATGCGGGACGCAGTTTTCCAAGTGATTCCATCGTGGAATCTGCACGAACACCTTCATCCTGGCTAAATTGGATTGTTTTTTCTGTAAGCTTATTGTCTTTTCCAACAGATCTGAACGTTACGTCTACAGGTACAATTTCATCTGCAAATTTTCCTTCCTGGATTGCCTTAGCAGCCTTCTGATGACTTCTGACAGCAAATGCATCCTGGTCTTCACGTGTAATGCCATACTTTTTTGCAACCTCTTCAGCTGTATGTCCCATACCCATATAATATTGAGGAGCTGTTTCCGCCAGTTTGGCGTTCGGGCGGACTACATGCCCCATCATTGGCACCAGGCTCATAGATTCTGCTCCGCCGGCGATAATTGTATCTGCATGGCCAATCATGATTTTTTCAGCTGCATAGGCAATTGCCTGCAGGCCTGAAGAACAATAGCGATTGATCGTTATCCCCGGCACTTCATGTGAAAGTCCGGCAAGGGCGCCGATATTCCTGGCCATGTTCAGCCCCTGTTCTGCTTCAGGCATAGAACATCCGATAATTAAATCATCGATATTTCCTTCATAATTTCCTGCACGCTTTAGGGTTTCTTTTACTGCGAGTGCTCCTAAGTCATCCGGCCTGACATTTGCAAGCGTACCTTTTTTGGCTTTGCCGACCGGTGTCCTGGCACCTGCAACTATAACCGCTTCTCTCATCATGTTCCCTCTCTTTCTATTAATGTCCCACTCTATCACTTAATTGCGCAATGGTTTCCCTTTTAAAAGCATGTGCTGCATACGCTGCTGTGATTTTGGTTCCGCAACAAGGCTAAGGAATGCTTCGCGCTCCAAGTCAAGCAAGTATTGCTCATCAACTTCTGTTCCGTATGGCACTTTTCCGCCTGCAATTACATAGGCAAGCTTTTTGGCAATTTTCAAATCATGCTCTGAAATATAGCCGGAGTAAAGCATTGCCTGTGCTCCCAGCAGAAGGGTTGCATAACCTGTTTCACCGACAACAGGCACCTTTTTGCGGACAGGGGGCTTATAACCTTTCTCATGCAGTGCAAGGACAGCCTGCTTTGCATCATAAAGGAGATGATCCCCATTCACACTGATGCCATCTGCCAGGTTCAGGAAGTTATTGTCTCTTGCTTCCTCGCCAGATGTTGAAACTTTTGCCATTGCAATCGATTCAAACACTTTATTCGCAACCTTTTGAAGGTCAAATTCCACACCATTTGGCATATTTTCAAGATGCTTCAAATAAAGCTCCTTGTTTCCGCTTCCTCCCGGGATCAGGCCGACACCCGCTTCAACCAGCCCCATATATGTTTCGCTTGATGCCTGAATATGTGCAGCAGGCAGACATACCTCAGCCCCGCCGCCAAGTGTCATGCCAAATGGAGCGGCAACAACCGGCTTTGCGCTGTACTTAATTTTCATCATGGCATTCTGGAAGTGGCGGACTACCATATCCAGCTCATAAATATTGTCATCCTGCGCTTCCATGAGAATCATTCCAAGATTGGCGCCTACACAGAAGTTCTTGCCCTGATTCCCGATTACAAGCCCTTTGTAGTTCTTCTCCACTTCGTCTACCGCAAAGTTGATCATCTGGATAATATCCAATCCAATGGCATTGCTCTGCGAATGGAACTCCAGCAATGCAACCCCATCGCCTATATCAACAAGGCTTGCACCGGTATTCTTTTTAATAACACCTTTTTGCTTCTTAAGCTGTTTTAAATTAAGTACTTTAGGGTTTTCCTCGATTAATCTGTACTCGCCATTATGATAAAAATATTTCCGTCCCTCTTCTTCTTTGTAGAAGGAATTAATGCCTTTTTCCAGCATCTCTTTTACCCATGCCGGCACTTCTTCGCCTGCTTCCTCCATTTTTCGAACCGATTTCTCTACTCCAATGGCATCCCAGGTTTCAAACGGGCCCAGTTCCCAGCCAAAGCCCCATTTCATCGCACGGTCTATCGCTGTCACATCATCAGCTATTTCGCCGTGAAGCTGTGCTGAATAAAGAAGAGCCGGGCTTAGAATGTTCCACAATAATTGGCCAGAGCGATCATCTGAGTATACAAGCGCTTTCAATTTTCCCGCAGTGCCTTTTTCCTGTTTGGCCAGTTCAGTCGAAGCTGTCTTAAGCTTTTGGCGCGGGCCATATTCCAAAGTTTCCGGATTCAGCTCCAGAATCTCTTTGCCTTTTTTCAGGAAAAATCCTTGCCCTGTTTTGCTTCCAAGCCAGCCTTTTTCCTGCATCACTTTCATGAAGTCCGGAACTTCAAAAACATCCTTTTCTTTCCCATCCACCTGGCCATAAACATTGTTTGCCACGTGTATAAATGTATCAAGCCCTACCACATCAAGTGTTCTGAAGGTAGCACTTTTCGGCCTGCCTATCAGCGGCCCTGTGATGGAATCTACTTCGCCGACACTGTATCCGCCCTTCAGCATCTCCTGCACTGTAACCAGCAGGCCATACGTGCCGATCCGGTTGGCGATAAAGTTCGGTGTATCTTTTGCTTCAACTACTCCTTTACCCAGTACATCTTCGCCAAACTGCTTCATAAATGACAGCACTTCAGAAGAAGTGTTTTTAGTAGGTATGACTTCAAGAAGCTTTAAGTAGCGGGGAGGATTAAAGAAGTGCGTTCCCAGGAAGTGTTTTTGAAAATCTTCCGAGCGCCCTTCTGACATTGCTTCAACAGATATCCCTGACGTATTGGAGCTGACAATGCTCCCAGGCTTACGGTGCCGGTCTACTTTTTCAAAAACCTGCTTCTTTATGCTGAGGTTTTCCACAACAACTTCAATAATCCAATCGACATCCTTCAGACGCTCCATGTCATCTTCAAAGTTTCCTGCCTCAATCAAAGCCATATTCTTTTTAGAAGTTAATGGGGCGGGCTTTTGTTTTAACAGCTTTTGGCGGTTCCCTTCACTGATTCGATTGCGGACTGCTTTATTTTCAAGAGTAAGACCCTTCGCCTTTTCGGCATCCGTTAATTCGCGAGGCGCGATATCCAGTAAAAGTGTTGGAATTCCGATATTGGCCAGATGGGCTGCGATCCCCGATCCCATTACTCCTGAGCCTAAAACTGCCGCCTTTTTTATTTGTTGGATCAACTTTGTTTCCCCCTTTTGCTTTTTTGAATGAATACTCATTCATTTTATTTTCAAAAAAAATATGCTTCTCTTCTGAATGAGTTCTGTTAGTTATAACTATAAAATATTTGCAAAATTTACGCAATGATTTTAAGCGGAAATTTAAAAATGTTTTGAAATTTTATATTGTCTCAGCTGTAATTTTTTTGTGCAATTTGTGATAAGTGTTTTGGACACTCTAAAAAGGAAACATTTTTAATTCGTGAGCAGAGGTGAAAGAAATGGGAAAAATGAAAAAAGATCCTTCTAAGGCAGGAGTCAGCGCTGCTAGTGTCCAGGGAGATGCAGGCCCGACTGTTGAGAGGGAAGGACCTAAGAAAAGAAATAGCCAAAATAATCAATATAAGCGATGAGCCGTTTTTTTTGAAAACAGGCTGCCTTCGGTCTTTTTATAATTTGCATTATGCAGATAGGTAAATCATCTTCAGCAGAATAGCAAACATTTTTCAGAGGCAAGATATGTTCGAATAACGCTATTAGAATTGGAGGAACAAATTATGCAGCAGCAAAATATGAACATGCAGAATCAGCAGGGCATTATGCAGCAGCCTCCTGCTGTCATTTCCACTAAAGATGCCCTTTACTTAACAGACATGCTTTCATGGAATCTTCTGGCATGTAAAAAAGCGCATTTTTACGCGCAGCAATGCCAGGACCAGGAGCTAAAAACACATTTCGAGCAATGCGGCCAAATGCATCAGCGTCACTATGAACAGCTGCTTGTTCATTTAAACCAGCAAAGTCAGCAAAACTTTATGGGAATGCAATAGGAAGGAGCATTGAAAATGAACCAGAACCAGAATCCCAATACGATTCAAAATCCCGAAACACAGGTAAATAAAACACCCCAAATGAATGAGCGGGATTTTACAAATGATATTCTATCTACTGAAAAGTATATGACAGATGCCTATTCGGTTGCCTTAAATGAGGCAAGCCACCAAAGCCTGTATCAGGATATTCTTGCGGCATTTAATGAAACACAAAACCAGCAGAGAGAATTTTACAATCTAATGTTCAGAAAAGGCTGGTATAAGGTTGAAGCTGCAGATCAGCAAAAGCTCCAGCAATCCTATCAGCAGTTTCAGGGCTACACCAATCAATTGCCTTATGGCAATGGCCAGATGCAATAAGAAAAGCGGAAGCGCCTTGTCCACCCCCGACAAGCACAAGACGAGCCTCACGGAAAGGCGTTCTTTGCCTTTTTGGGAGGCTTGGCTTGTGACCTCGAGGGGGTAGGCGCTCCTCCTAAAAGCTAACGCTTTTAGTCGTGCGATGATGTTGCTGTCGAAGTGTTCCTTGTGGAGCTAGACAATTATTGCAATATGCTAAAAGAACCGCTGCTTTTGATGGCAGCGGTTTATTTAAATACATAAGGTTTACTTTTTTTTGCTTCTCATCTCTTCATTCAGTGTTTTTATTTCAGCTATGAGAGTTTTCATTTCTTCTTTTGCATCAGGATAAGTATCATTCCAGTGCTTAGCTAAAGGCGGCATGGATTTCGCAATAAAAGAGTACAGTGCCCATGCTTCAACCTTTTCTTTTAACTCCGGAGAGGCCTCGCCGATTAGGAGTTCGGTATATTTTTCAAGCAGGCCATCCAGCTGTTCCTTCAAACGATCATTCATCAGGAATCCTCCTTTTACTGTTGCAGGAAAGTGGACAAGTCCCGCATCGTTTACCGCTGCTGGTCAAGTAGGAGTAGCAGCATGTTTTCCTGGGCCTTACTGCTGTGCCGGTGTTTTCAATTACAATTTTCCTGCTGTCAAATTTCTTTAAGGGATTCGTATTTTCATCGCCGAATAAATTGCCCGGAGCTTGCTCCAGGATAAACCTATAATCTTCAGCCGCCCTTTCCGAATGTGTTTCCAGGGGTAAAATCTTTTCGTAAAGCCAGAACAGATAAATGGCTATATTCTCCCAAAGAATTAGTTTAGAGACTTTTCCTTCGCTAGCTATTCTATTGATCAGCGGAAAGATATGGCCATTAAAAAGAGTCCTCACCGCATCCTCTCTCCATTGATCCCTATCCATCCCGGCCCCTTGGCCCTGAAGGCGGGTAAAGTGAAAGCCCGGAAGCCACAGACCGTCTATTTCCTGACTTAGAAATGTTATATTTTCATGGCTGATATCCAATTTCACGTTCCAGGATGACATGCAATACAAGTAAATGACAGGCAGAAAGGCATACCTTTTTATTAAAATAGAAGCTGCCGTTTTATTATCAGGTGCTCCTAAATGGTTTTTCACTTCCTTCAGATATGCCCCCGTTTGAGATGGGTCCAGCAAATTTTCCACTTTAATGGTTAAAGGAGAGCTTTCCCCTGAATCCCGGGCAAGTCTGAATTTCCCGAGAGCTTCTGCCTGTTCTCCTGTTAATTTAATCATCCCTGAAGTCCTTGCCCCTTTAAAATACATCGCCCTTTTCCATACGGGATGCATAGCGGTGTGCCGAATAATGGATCTATCGTCACTTCGCATTCCATGCCAAACACGTTTTTAACCAATCCGCAATTAATGACATGTTCCGGCTTGCCCTGAGCAAAAACCTTTTGATCCTTTATCGCAACAATATTATGAGCATAGCGGCAGGCCAAATTCAGATCATGAAGCACCATGACGATGGTACGCTGTTCCATTTCATTCAGCTCGAATAATAAATCAAGGATTTCAATTTGATGTGTCATATCCAAATAGGTTGTTGGCTCATCCAGCAGAATAGTATCTGTATCCTGTGCCAAAGTCATGGCAATCCAAGCCCTCTGACGCTGCCCCCCTGATAGGGAATCGACTGTCCGGTCTTTCAATTCTTCCATACCTGTTGCCTTCAAAGCATTTCTGACTTTTAATTCGTCTTCAGTAGACCATTGCTTCAGCCATGTTTGATAGGGGTATCTTCCCTGTTTGACAAGCTGAAGAACTGTAAGCCCTTCCGGAGCTGAAGGAGATTGTGGCAGAATCGCCATCTTTCTGGCAACATCTTTTGTGGAAAGTTTGGCTATAGCTTCACCTTCCAATAATACAGCACCAGATTTCGGCTTTAGCAGCCTGGCAATAGATCTTAGCAATGTCGATTTCCCGCAGCCATTTCCACCAATAAATACAGTGATTTCCCCTTTAGGTATTTCCAGGTCCAGTTCATTAATAATAATGGTGTCTCCATATGACAAGGTTAAGTCTTTGGTAGCGATTGCTTGCCCTGCTGTCATCTCTGCCCTCTCCTTTTCCTAATATTTATATCTATAGGCTCTCCAGTTGCCTGTATCATACGAGTTTCAAGCTTTTCCAGCTTATGCGTTTCTTGTCTTGAAAAGCAGGTAAATGAAGTAAGGTGCGCCAATGCTTGCTGTAAACACCCCCGCCGGAATTTCAAGCGGCGAGAACAAAGTCCTGCCTATCAGATCGGCTGCCATGACCAGGATTCCTCCAATCAATGCAGAAGCCGGAAGCAAAGCGCCAAAAGCAGAGCCTACCATCCTTCGTGCCATATGAGGAGCCATTAAGCCGACAAAGCCTATCCCTCCGCCGAATGCGACAGCTCCGCCAATTAATGCCGTGCTGACCATCAGCAGCAGAAAACGGTATTTCTGTACAGTGCTGCCTACACCCATGGCAATATCATCGCCAAGTTCCTGGATATTGACATTACGTGACAGAACAAACGCCAGTACCAGAAACACGAGCGTCCAAGGGACCAATATGGCGACATTATCCCAATTTGAACCGTAAACTGTTCCGGTTATCCAGATATTCGCCTGGCTGGCCTGGTAAATTGGTCCAAAGACCATCATCAAAGTGGTCAGCGCCTTCATTAAACTTGCAAGTCCAATTCCAATTAAAACAAGGCGTATTGGCGACACTCCATCCTTGTAGGCCAGAAAATAAACAAGGAAAGCCAGAATAGCAGCACCCGCAAAAGCTGCAAGAGGCATCCAATTAATACTTACAGTTAATGCATTGTTTTTATCACTAAAGAAAGCAAGAAAACCTACAACTGCTACAGATGCTCCCCCTGTAATCCCGATAATATCAGGAGATGCAAGCGGATTTCTAATAATCCCCTGCAGAATGCCCCCCGCTGCAGCAAGCGCCATTCCCACCATCAAGGCAACGATGATTCTTGGAAGTCTGAATGACTGAATGATCAGCCTATCCATATCCGAACCACCGCCAAAGAATACCTGCACTACCTTTAGAGGGCTGATCTTCATTTCACCCGTGCCGGTGCTGATCACGAATACTCCAGCAGCAGCTGCTACCAATAATAAAAATGTGATAAGTGCTTTCCTGTTTACTAAAAAAGATATCTTATCGCCAAAAAAGCGCAAATTATAATATTTTTTCATTATTTATTGAACCCCCTTCTGGCAATATATACAAAGAAAGGAGTTCCAATAACGGCGGTCATGACACCGACAGGTACTTCCTGCGGCATGATGATGTACCTGGATGCTATGTCTGCAATCAGAAGGAGCATCCCGCCGAGAAGACCCGCATAAGGAATAACCCAGCGATGATCAATGCCTACGACAGCCCGGGTCAAATGTGGAATGACAATGCCGAGGAAACCAATGGGACCTGCGACAGCTACCGCCCCTCCTGACAGAAGAACAATAACAATGCCTGCACCCAATTTAAGCAATCCTGTTTTCAAGCCCAGCCCCTTCGCAACATCCTCACCCATTGACAGGACGTTCAATTTTCCAGCAATGATGAGTGAAAAGATCCAGCCGGCCAGTAAATATGGGAATACAGCTGCGAGGGTCTCAAGCTTCCTTCCGGATACAGACCCCGCCAGCCAAAACAGCACCTGCTCAAGGGCAGTCTCATTAATGACGAGAAAGCCTTGTGTCATTGAAGCAAACATGGCACTCATCGCCGCACCGGCAAGGGTTAATTTCATAGGCGTCAGCCCTTCCCTGCCGATAGAGCCGATAATATATACAAATATAAATGAAACAGCTGCTCCCAGAAATGATACCCATGTAAAGACCTGCAGATTACTGATGGAAAATAGCGTTACTGTAATGACAACTGCAAATCCGGCACCTGCGTTAATTCCGAAGATTTCAGGAGCAGCAAGAGGATTCTTTGTTAATGACTGGAGCAGGACACCCGCAATGGCTAAGCTTGCCCCTACCGCCGCGGCAATCAAAGCTCTCGGCAGACGGACAGATTGAATGATTATGTGTTCATTCGTTCCATCAAAGTTTGTAAATGCATCAATTGCCATCTTCCAGGTTGTGTCGGTATATCCGTATACAATACTGAAAGACATTAATACTAATAAAAGGAGAACAGCTGCCAATAGCCCAGCCCATCTCAGAGAATTTGTTTTTAATAGCATAGCGAGACCCTTCTTGCGTCTATTTTATAAGGTATAGTTACATTTTCAGTCTATTGTACAGAGGATTAGCTGTCAACGAGTTTGAAAATCATTTTCAATGAAAATGATTTTCAATTACCTATTGACAATATAAAGCGTTCACATTAGTATAAAAATATCAAATGAAAATGATTATCATTAACAACGAAAAATGGAGGAGTACATAATGAAATTCAAGTCTTTACTAGCCATTCTTTCAGTTTTCACAATCTTGTTCCTGGCTGCCTGCGGGAATAACAGTGAACAGGATGAGAAAGCCGATAAGGAAAAAGAAGGAACCAAAACAGAAGATACAGGCTATACAGTTGAGCATGCAATGGGCACAACTGAGCTTGATAAAGCACCTGAAAAAGTTGTCATTTTGACTAACGAAGGTACTGAAGCATTACTTTCCATGGGTGTTACTCCAGTTGGTGCCGTTCAGTCCTGGACTGGCGATCCGTGGTATGACCATATCGCTGATGATATGAAAGATGTTCAGATTGTTGGTACAGAAAGTGAAGTCAATGTAGAAGCAATAGCAGCGCTGCAGCCGGACCTTATTATCGGCAACAAAATGCGCCAGGAAAAAATCTTTGATCAATTAAATGACATTGCTCCTACTGTCTTTGCTGAAACATTACGCGGAGACTGGAAGGAAAATTTCGAGCTTTACGCAAAAGCTATCAATAAAGAAGAAGAAGGCAAAAAAGTCCTTGCTGATTATGACAGCCGCATCGAAGAAATTAAAACGAGCCTTGGCGATAAATTAGACCAGGAAGTTTCCATTGTCCGCTTCATGGCTGGGGACGTCCGCATCTACCATAAAGACTCCTTCTCAGGCGTCATTCTTGATCAAATTGGACTTGCACGTCCGGAAAGCCAGAATGTTGATGACTTCGCTGAAAAGAATGCTACGAAAGAGCGCATTCCTGCCATGGATGGAGATGTTTTATTCTACTTCACATATGAAACAGGGGATGGCGAAGCAAATAAACTTGCTAAAGAATGGATTGAAGATCCATTATTCAAGAACCTTAAAGTAGCTCAGGAAGGCAATGTTCATGAAGTCAGCGACACCATCTGGAATACTGCCGGAGGCGTTATTGCTGCTAACCTGCTATTGGATGACATTGAGAAATACCTTGTGAAGTAATGCAAAACTTGTGATTGCGCTCCCATAATACCCCCTCTTTTATGAGAGCTCAAATATATATTAACTTCGGCGCCTGCCTAACGGACTCGAGTGGCCAGGCACCGGAGCTTAATAAAAAAGGAACCTGACCCAGGTTCCTTTTTTATTTGCCCTCACTATCTTCTTAAAGTACCCCGACACCTAAACATTATTTTTGTTGCCTTCCATTCATAAGTTTTCCAAAACCGGCAACAATAAGCGTAATGCCGAAAATGATGGTGATTTACCTATGAGGAAATGGTTGAAGAATAAACGGATTAAAGAGGATATAGAGCATAAGGAATGGGAGCAATCCTTCATTAAATCCAAAGACTTTAAAAAAATCTTTTATTATAACCAAAAAACGAATGTGCGTTTTGGACTTACTTTCATGGCTACGTTAATCGATGAAAATATTATCCAGGATGGCATTCTCCCAAACCTGCTCGAAGACGAGTTTCGGGAAATCGAGGACATTAAACAGCTTGTTCCTGTAGCTGATGTGCAGATTTGCGACGACCCTTCTTTAATTGAACAAAAGCTGATGAATGGCTACGTCATGCTGACGATTGAGACAGAGCTCAAACATTTCGGCTTTATAGCTGCGCAAAAAGAAATAGTCAGAGGTTTAAGCCAGCCTGAGGTTGAGTTTTCTGTTATCGGTCCCAAGGAAGCCTTTGTAGAATCAATGGGCCAAAATTTGAATTTAATCCGGAAACGCCTGCCTGTAAAAGAACTGATCATTGAAGAATTCACACTGGGAAGTCTGTCAAAGACTTCAGTCGCAATTCTTTATATGGAAAATATCACGAATGAGGATAATGTAGACACTGTCAGGCAGAGACTTAAGAACGTACAGTTTGATGCCATCACAGACAGCTCTTATATTGTCCAGCTGATTAGCGATAACTCCAATTCCCCTTTCCCTCAGCTGCTTGATACAGAGCGGCCTGATAGGGTCGCGGGGATTTTGGCAGAGGGAAAAATCGCTATTGTGGTTGACGGATCACCCCATGTATTAATAACGCCAACCACCCTCGTTGAGTTTTTCAGCTCTTTTGAAGATTATTTTTTAAATTGGATTTTATCTTCTTTTTTCCGGCTTATCCGCTTGTTCGCGGTTGCGTTTTCTATTCTGATTACACCTATTTATGTAGCAACTCTTTCATATCATTATGAATTGATTCCAAAGGATTTGATGAGTACTTTAATCACATCAAGGCGGGAGATTCCGCTTCCTCCTATTCTTGAAGCGCTGTTTTTAGAGCTTACGATTGAATTGCTTCGCGAGGCTGGAGCACGTCTTCCGACGAAGGTCGGCCAGACAATCGGTATCGTGGGAGGAATTGTAATAGGAACTGCATCAGTAGAAGCAGGCCTGACGAGTAACGTCCTGCTAATTATTGTAGCCCTTGCAGCTCTCGCTTCCTTTACAACACCTGTATACAGGATGGGCAATACGATTCGTTTGCTTCGCTTTCCTTTTCTGTTTTTCGCAGAGTTATGGGGCCTGCTCGGAATTGTATTTTGCTTCTGTGTACTGTTGACTCATTTAACCAGGCTGACTTCACTTGGAAGGCCATTCCTTGAACCGCTCTACCCCCCTCGGGTGGTGGATATGAAGGATGCCCTTATCCGGCTTCCATTTGAAGCACAATCCAAAAGGCCGATTTTTTTAAGAACTAAAAATCCTATCCGTTTTAACAAGAAAAAAGCAAAAAAGAAAAAAGATATTGATGAATAATGAAGCAGGTATCTGCGCAGAGCGTTTTGAGATTATCATATGGAGGTGAACCAGATGAAGGAACAGCCTATACCAGAGAGATTACAAATATCCCCCTTTTTAGTATTTTACATGGTTATGTCCATACAAATCGGAATTGGCGTGTTAGGTTATCAGAGAATTATTGCAATGGATGCAGGATATGATGCCTGGATATCCATTTTATTTGCCGGCGGATGCATTCACGTAATTATTTGGTTAATCTATAAAATCTGCGAGACTGCTGGCGGTGATATTGTAACTGCACATAAATACGTCGCAGGAAACTTTATTGGCAAAGCACTCAGCGCCATTTTCATTGGCTATTTTATCCTTTTTTCCTTAACAGTTTTAAGGACATTTATAGAAGTCATTCAGGTTTGGATGTTTCCGGAAATCAACACCTTCTGGTTCTCCTTCGGCTTTTTGGCGCTTTGTGTATACATTATTTTTGGGGGATTTAGGACTGTCGTGGGTATCGCATTCTTTGGGCTTGTTTTGCCGGCCTACCTTCTCCTTACATTTGGCTGGGCGCTTAAATTCTCCAATTTTTACAATCTGCTGCCCATTTGGGATCATTCCGTAAAAGAGCTGCTTACAGCTTCTTTTCATATGTCCCTTACTTTTATTGGGTTTGAAAGTATCATTTTTTTCTATCCTTTTATTAAAGAACCAAGGAAATCCCAGAAATGGGCTCATTTGGCCGTAATGACAACTACTCTTATATATACAATTTTAGCCATCATTACCTTTGCCTATTTTTCCGAAGACCAGCTGTCTAAACAAATTTGGGCCAGTTTAACAATGTGGAAAATAGTGGAGATGCCCTTTGTTGAACGTTTTGAATATATTGGAATCGCCAACTGGAACTTAATCATTCTTCCTAATATATGCATATCTGTCTGGATCGCCTCACGGCTCATTAAAAGGGTTTTTAATATCCGCCAGAAAGTGGGCGTATTTTTTGTTGTTGCCGCAGTGCTATCCATTATTACTTTCATGGATACAAGAGAAAAAATTAATATGCTTAATGACTATGTTGGTAAAATGGGATTTATTTTTAACTTTATTTATATTCCTTTGCTTTTCGCTGCGGTTATGATTGCCAAAAAGCTGAAAAAGGGGAAGAAGAAATGAAAAATCTGCTGCTTATTTGTTTAGTGCTGCTGCTAGCCGGCTGTGTGGACAAAGAAATACTGGATGATATTAACATTGAAGTAGGAGTTGGCTACGATTTAGCAGAGGATTCAAAAGACAAATACAGAGGGACAGTATTATTTCAGGAATTTCAGCCTGATAAAAGCGTGATAAACCGGACCTTTTCAGGAAATGGTAAGCTCCGCCAAGATCTTTTATTAGATGTAACCCGGCAATCATCTGAGCCGGTTGTGACAGGCGGATTAAAGGTGGCGGTCTTCGGGCCTAAAATTTCGAGGCAAGGGATCTATGACCTTATAGATTCTTTTCAAAGAGACCCAAGTATTGGTGCACGGGTATTTGTTGTGACTTCGGAGGATAAAGCGGAAGACGTAATGATGGGAGAGTATGGAACAAGGGGAAATTCAACTTACATATATAATTTGATACAGCATAATATTGAGCATCGGGATATTCCGAAAACCAACCTCCACATTGCTTCCCGTAATTATTACGAGAAAGGGAGAGACACATTTCTTCCCCGCATCAAAAAGATTGCGGATGATAAAGTGGAGATCATTGGAGTTAGCCTTTTCGACCAGGATAGGGAGGTAGAAATCCTGCCTTTAAAGGATTTGTTCTTTTTTAAGCTGCTGGTTGACAAATATAGTGAAGGAAATTTCGACGTTAAGTTAGAAAAAGGAAATCTTGCTGCTGTAAAGAGCATTAAATCCAAACATAAAATTAAAATTACTGATAATCATGCTTCCATCAACATTAATATTGAAGGCATTATCCGTGAGTATACCGGCACTAAACTGTCTTCAAAGGTGGTTAAGGACGTAGAAAAAAAACTGGAGAAAAAGGTTGAAAAGGAATGTCTCAAGCTGCTTAAACAGTTTCAGGAGCTTGGAATTGATCCAGTTGGACTGGGCCAAATTAAAAAAACACAGCACAGGAATTTTGATTATAAAAAGTGGGAGGATGAATATAAAACGCTTAATTTTGATGTAAAATGCAATGTCACTGTCGAAGAAACCGGCATTATTGAGTAAGAACGGGCTGTCATAAGCCCGCTCTTTCTATTTAATCACTAGTTGAGAACATATATTTTTTATAATGGTAGCGAATCGAGAATATCAGTCCCATGGCCAGCATATTCCCCATCAGCGAGCTTCCCCCATAGCTGATGAAAGGAAGCGGAATGCCTGTGATAGGCAAAAGGCCGATGGTCATTCCGATATTCTGAAAGACATGGAAGGTAACCATGCTGATAACACCTACACAAATATAGGTATAGAAATTGTTCTTCGTTTCCATGCCAATCTTGGTAATATGGTAAATCAGCAGGAAGAAAAGGCTGACCACAATGCTAGCCCCTACAAAACCAAATTCTTCGCCTACAATACTGAAAATAAAATCGGTATGGCTCTCAGGCAGATAGACTTCCCTCGTTCCATATCCTTTCCCGCTTGTTTCCCCTGATCCAATGGCAAGGAGAGAACGTGTCAGCTGAAACCCGGTTGAACTTTGGTAATTATAGGGGTCAATCCAGGAATAGATGCGCGCAAACTGATATTCCTTTACTCCCAGATACTTCTCAAGGATATCCGGATGCCATAAAACAAAATATAAAATGGTGCCTGCGAGAGCCGCACCTGTTCCAAATATAGGCGCAAGCAGCTTCCAGCTGATTCCTGAAATGAAGATCATGCCAAGCATGATTGCCAGAAAGACAAGGCTTGTCCCTAAATCGGGCTGCTGCATAACCAGCAGCAGAGGCACCATTGTTAATCCAGCCAATTTAATCAGCAGCCATAAATCAGTCTGCATGGTTTTGTATTGATTTTTTTGATGATGCTCATCGATCGTTTTCGCTAATACCAGAATAATGAACACTTTAACAAGCTCAGCTGGCTGAAGGGATCCCATCCCAGGAACCTTGTACCATGCTTTTGCCCCATTAATGACAGGAGCTATGCTTGCTGGCGCCACAACCAGGAATCCAAGCAGTACAATGCCGAGGCCATACACATACCAGGAAATTTTCTTCAGCTGATCGGAATCCAGTGTGATTACGGCAGCGATGATTCCTGTTCCAACGGCATACCAGACAACCTGCTTCAATAGGAAGTTTTCTGTATATTGTCCTGTAGTCTGTGCGCTGTAAATAGAGATAGCACTTACCAGGAATAGCAGCATCAATATTAATACTAAGCCCCAATCCAGCTTAGGAGGTGTATATCGATTTGAGGTCATGATCATTCTCCTTTAAAAAACAAAACCATTTACCTTTTAAGGCATAACGGAGCACAGTGCAAGGAATAGCATATGTACCTCACAATATTCCTCGCTACAATATTTCATTATATTTTTTATAGAGACAAATCACAACTTCTAAAAGCGAATGGTTATTATTTCAAATTTTTACGATTACTGAGAATAGTTATTTACGGCCATATTCAGCACAGTCTAAGATTCTCTTTTTTCGGATGCAAAAGGCATTAAGACCCGGTTCTAAACTCTCCGCTAAAATATCTCACTTTTATATCATCTCTCATCCACTCGAGATTATTAGGCACCTGGGGGATGCTGTATCCAATGAAAATAGGCGTAGTAATATAGCGCGGAACAATTTTCGCGTAAATCTCCCTGCCCAGCTTGTAGAAAAACAAGTTATAACTATTACTTGGAAAAGGGAAGGCATTCAGAATATAATGCGCTGCAGTCTGGATGCATTTCGCAAAGTACGGAATATCATCCTGATCGGCAAGCTTCACATTAAATTCATAAAAGCCGATTCTCGGGGAAGTCGATAAAGTGAACACCGTTCCGCTTTCCTCATGAATAAGGAGCCCTTCAAAATCCTGCACCTGAATTCTTTCCTTGTAATCAATATTTTTTAATCCCACAATCTGCATATGCGGGTGGGCGATACTTCCCCCGGATAATGGCCCATGGTTTTTGAAAAATAATACAGATTCATATTCCCCGCTTTCTTCCATTAGCAGCCAATGTTTTAAACCAAATGAAATTAACCTGACCAAATGCTCTTCAGGATAAACCGACAGCTCACCGTCACATTGATCCGTTTCAATCAGCACCGTCTGATAGGAGTTTTCCAGAACAGGAAACTTATTTTTCAGCAAAATAATTGAATCCTCTACGGCAATGATATCGGTCAGCTCCTCCCTTGCACAAAAAGGGCAGCTGATATCCTTATTCCGAATGCTATTAGGCTTTTGGACCCCAATCCCCGTATTAAAATGCAAATGTGTATCTGACATCTCTTTGACACCTGCTTTTCTGTAATCTCTCCTTCTATATTATCATGAAACTGTGAGTGGGGTATCTGTGCCAGTTTCATCGGTGCTCTTAATCGATGATGCTCTTGGGGGCCGGGGAGGGGTTCGGACATTCATCGGATTTTTTCGGGGGTGAGTCTGAAGCTGCACCCTGTTCGGACTCAAACTGGCCGGTTCCTGCCGCTTGTGTCTGAAGTTGCTCTGACTTCCGACTCAAATTGACTTTATCCTGTGGTTTGTGTCTGAAGTTGCTCCGACTTCGGACTTTCACCGGGCTTTTCGGGGGTTTTGTGTCCGAAGTCCCCGCCAAAACTTTATCTGGTAAACTAAAAGAATCAGCGGGGTAATTAATCCTCCCCGCTGAAAAGTATTTAATGCACCGTTAATTCAGTTTCTGTGTGCTCGTGAATGTCGTCGCCTTTTTCGACATGTGTCGTGATGGTGTATGTGCCTGCATTTGTAAACTGATGGCCGGCAGTGTATTTGCCCGGTTCTGGTTCAGACATATTCACCCATTGAGGTGTTTCACCATTCAGCGAGATTTCAAGTTTTACTTTAGCATCCGCGAGCGGTTCCCCTTCATTATCAACCAGGGCAGATAGTTGTGTTTGTTCGTTTGCATGGACTTGGTCAGGGGCCTGCAGCTCAATGGACACCTCACCGCCATGGCCGTGAGAGTGGCCATCTTCATTTTCTTGATCATGCCCCGTTTCTGAGTCCCCTGCTTTGACTTCACCCACTTGTACCGAAACCATTGGCATCGTATGCTGGCTTCTTGCCGTAACATGGGACTGAACATAGTAAAGGCCTTCTTCTGCGAAAGCATGTTCAGCGGTATATTTCCCCTCTGACCCGTGCTTTGCCTCTATCATTTTACCGTTTTCTTTTTGTCCTTCCTGCCAGACTTCAAATTTCACCTCATCCGCATCTTTTACGGCCTCCCCGCCTTGTTTGACAGTGACAGCAAGGGTCACCCTCTCACCAGGATTAATGGTTTCAGGCACCTCGATGACAGCTTCAATAATCTGCGGCACTTCGTCGTTTTTTGCAGGCTTTTCTTCATCAGATTGGCTGCATCCGCCAAGAACCAGCAATCCCGCCATTAGGCTGAATAATATCTTTTTCAATTTAGTGTCCCTCTCTTTATCTATAATGTTCTTTGATAATCTAACTATAAAAGCCATTTGTGATAAAACAATGAAATCTTTTCAAAAAATAAAAGGCCCTTTCAGGCCTTTTGAGATTTAGTACAAAGGATTGCTTTTTATTATGTATTTTATACTAAATGGTTGCAAGATCATTCAGAACCACTTTTTTGTCCTCTTCTTTTGCGATCTCTTCGGCAGCCTCGAAAGCAAGCTTTTTATATTGCTGTACATTTTCTTCATCGCCGGCTATTTTATAGGCGCGGGCCAACGCTTCATAGGCGAATGCCAAATCAAAGTCCCCAATTTTGTTAGAAAGACAAATTTCAAGATTTCTTTTAGCATGAAATAGAGCGGGTTCAGCCCGGTTTAAGACTGTATATACCCTGGATATCTGCCACTCTCCCCTTGAAAGGTTAACAGGGTGCCCGACAATTCCCCAATGATAGCGCGATGTATGTACCATATGGATCATTTCGAGGTTTTCTTCTTCCGTTCTATCAGGATTTTCCATCAGGTCCCATACTTTGTTGAATAAGCTGATGGCCAATTTTCTATGTTCGTCTTTTTCCATTAATACTTGCTGTACCATTTCAGTCATCTCCCTTTTATAGACTCTTTTAATAAATTCGTTAAAAAGCCCGATTTCCCTTTGGCTCTCTTATCTTCTAATTCAGCTTATCCGTCATATATTTAGAGAGTGGAGGGATTGATATGAATTCTAAATTAAGCGTCCATTCTCTTTTCTTTTATATAAACAGCTGGCTTTTCAGTATTTGTGCAGTCATGGCGCTTGCCGGGGCTGTTACGCTTTATCCGGCTGCCTTTTCTTCGTCACATATGAATGTGCTGCTAAAGGATATTAAAGCCGGCCAGCTCTTCATTCACTTTTTAAAAGCTGAGAATCATTATTTTTATAAGGAAGCTCCTGCCGAAAGCTACTCCCTGTCCGGAACCCTATTTAAGCTGGCAACCAATACACAGCCGCAGGATATTAGAACGTTCCTTGGCCGGGAGCTCCCTGGTTTTTCGATTTTTGATACCAGTATTGCCGTTGCCGGAGAGGGTACCGATTTCACCAACCTGCCAGTGGAATCCGCCCCTCCCCTTGAAGTTCTTTTAAAAGAAAAAGAACTGGCTATGAATAACGGCCAGAGTGAGGAAAATGGTGCTCCCCCGGTAATTCCGGACGAAAAGGGGGTTTTCATTTACCATTCCCACAGCTGGGAATCGTTTGCTCCATTATTAAAAGATGTAAAAAATACAGATGAGGCCGTCAGCCCCAATGAACAGGTGAATATTATTGCTGTCGGGAAAAAGCTTAGTGAAGAATTGGCTAGAAAAGGCATAGGTGCGGAGCATGATAAAACCAACATAGCCGCAGAACTGAAAAAGAAGGGCTGGAACTGGGAAAATTCCTATGCGATGTCCAGAGAAACTGTCCAGACTGCCATGACAGAGAATAAAGATGTTAAATTCCTGATTGATATCCACAGGGATTCACTGCCTCGCGGGAAGACTACCGCATTAATTGGCCAGGAGCCATACGCTCGACTGTTTTTTGTCGTGGGCAAGGAGCACAAAAGCTATGAGCAGAACTTAAAAGTGGCTACGGAGCTCCACCAGGCACTGGAAGAAAAATATAAGGGAATTAGCAGGGGGGTCATTGTGAAAGGAAAAAGTGAAGGCAACGGCATATATAACCAGGATCTTTCCGAACGGGCCCTTCTGCTGGAATTCGGAGGTGTGGAAAATAATCTGGATGAACTGAATAACTCCATTAAAGCTTTTGCGGATGTATTCAGTGATTATTACTTGAAGGCAGAGCCGGTCAATGCGAAAGATTAGCGCATGCCACTATTGTCTCCTGTTTACTTTTTTCAGCACCTGTTTTCTTTACCTTCTGTTTGGCATAAGCACGATTACGGTTGCCTGCCTGTTTTCAGGAATGTCCCTCTCCATTATCAATTTAATAGAGGATGAAATGAAGGCATTCAGACAGGAACACAATGGCCGATACAGGAAAAAATAATTGTTTTCTGCTTTAATAGGAGATAATGAAGCAGAAAATAGGAGTGATGAAAGTGAAATTGGCTATTATAACAGGCGCATCAAAAGGGTTAGGAGCGGCCATTGCGAGGAGAATGATGTCTGAAGGAACAGGAATCATATCTGTATCAAGGACCGAAAACCCAGAATTGGCAAAAATTGCTGCAGAGAACAACGTGTTCTTCGCTCAATATTTCTGCAACCTGTCCTCACCGGATGAGCTTGAAACTGTTTTCAGCAAACTGACAGCCTTATTGCAGGAAAAAAATCCGGAGACCGTATATGTATTTAACAACGCAGGGATCATAGATCCAATCGGGACAGCCGGGA
The DNA here is from genome assembly GCF_001956215.1 of Paenibacillus sp. FSL R5-0490. GTDB lineage: Bacteria > Bacillota > Bacilli > Bacillales > Cytobacillaceae > Cytobacillus. The sequence goes on from NZ_MRTQ01000012.1 coordinate 75,990, forward strand.
ATCTCAATCATGCGGCATTAATTCAAAATGCTCATGTTAATTTGATTGCTCCTATGATGATTTCGAACATCCTGCTGCGTGAAGTTTCAAGTGAAATGATCATTATCAATATTACTTCAGGCGCTGCAGAAAGGCCCATACAGGGGTGGAGTGCTTACTGCAGCACCAAGGCCGGAATAAATATGTTCACGGAAACTGCTGCACTGGAATTGCAGACAGCAGGAAGCAGCCATAAGATTATTGCCTTTAGTCCAGGTGTCATGGACACAGATATGCAGGGAACCATTCGCTCTTCAGCAAAGGAAGCATTTCATGATCTGGAGAAATTCCAGGAATATAAGGAGAAAGGAATGCTAAGGGATACGGAAACTGTGGCAAACGCATTGGCAGGTCTGCTTCATAAGGAGATTGAGAGCGGAAAAGTTTATTATGTAAACGACTTCATTTAAAGATGTCAAAAGCCGGCTGGCGGGCCGGCTTTCTTATTTATCTTCCAATATATTACTATCGACGACACCATGGTGAATACGCAGCACTTCATGGTTATTTTCTCTTTGTATAACAAAAAAACCATTTGAGAAGTCGGAGGATAATTCTTTAAAGAAGATGCCCATTATCCCATTCTCATTACTTTCTCCAATGACTAGATGATAATCGGAGCCTTTTTTGACGATCTGGGCCGGCAGCCCTTTATCAGTATCATCAGAAGGATCATAGACCTTTCTGGAAACTTCTGCGACAAGAATATCCACCCCATCAAGCAGCTGGAATAATTCATTGACCAGGGAAGGCTTTACCATCCGCTCCAGCCTGGTTTGAACAGCCTGTCCAATAATAATCTGGGTAATTTTGTACTCCTGTACCACATCAGCGATCACCTTGGCTGTTTTTTTGCCCCCGGCATACTTGGCGAGCATCTCCAGCCCGTATTTCTCTGCTAAACTTTCGAACAAGTATTTTGTCTGAAGCTCGTTAAAGTTAAACTCTTCCTGTTTCCGGTTTTCTACGGAGAGTATATAGCCCTCTCCCTGAAAAGCTTCCTTCAGTTTTTTTCCTCTCTGGGCCAGTCTTTCCGCATGATTGGGATTGCTTACACAAATTAAAATATTTTCCTTCATTTTAACACCTCTCCACCGGATTCTATTTTCAGTATAGCACGAATACCATGGAATAAACCTGGGGCACAAGGGAACCAAAAGTTTGAATCAAAACTTTTTTAGAAAATATGAATAATAATTTTTTTGTCCGGGCATACTAATCCTACAAGTGTAAATCCCCCTTTTTTCAGCTTCCTTTCAAGGAAGCATTTTTTTTGCAAAATTGCCTATTTGCCCGCCAATACAAAAAATAACCCGCCTTTTTAAGAGAGGGTTCCACTAGATATTATCCATAAGACGGTTTTTTTAAAGAACATTTTGAAGCTTCTCCCGCCAGCTCGGGAGCATAATAACTGAGCTTTTTAATTAAATAGCAGGCTTCCGGGAAATGATGCTCGAGAAATCTCAGAGTCGTTTTATTGAGAATTCTTTTGCCGGCATATTTTTGGACTATACCTTTAATATATTCATTCATTTCAATGACAGCAGCTCCCACGTCCCTCGCCATTTCCTGCTGGCGCGGAAACCCCGGCTCCGTGAATCGGAGATACCCCTTCATATGGCGGTTCTGCACGAGGAACCCCTGAAAAATCCTCGTATAAATTTGAGCCTGTTCCTCTACAAAAACCTCAATTGGATCAATTGAATTCCTCAAAAGAATAATATGCCCCAGCTGGTCCTCGAGCCACAAATCCAGCAGATCAAAAAGAGATTGCGGCGGAGCTGTAAGCCCTTTTGCATAATAAAAAAGAAGCCTCAGATATTCCTGATTCTCACTTAATGTGCCGTTAAAATACGTGGGCGAAAGATTAATATTGATCATGTTTTTGATTCTAAGGTTCTGAATTTTTCCTTCAAATTGAAAATAGCCATTTGCAATTGGCCATATCTCCATCACCATTGCAACAGCCTCCCGGGATTCTGCCTGTACAGATGGGGATAATTCGTTAAGCCTAATCCTGAGATCCCGGAAGGCTTGTCTGTAATCATCCGCTCTTTTTACATACTTGCCTTCAGCCGGAGAAAGATGGTCCCTGACAAAAATCGCATGATCTTCAAGAATCTCCAGCCAAAAAGCATGCTCCTCCCACGGTGTCAAACCTATTTCATTCATCCAAATCCCCCCAAAATAATCCTTGTAAATGTATATGCAATTTAAAAGGAAACATGAAGGCCGGTCCGGATAAAAAGGAAGTAATTCAGAAAAAATAAGGTAGCAATCAAAGAAAGGAGAATCGCCATGACAAAGAAGTTCAACAAAGGCAGTAATAATCAAAATTCACCAAGAGGGAATCAATCCCCGATCAGCGGTGATAACAGCAAGGGCAACAAGAGGAATAAGGACCAAAAAGATAAGACTGATTTGGATTAAGAGAAAACCGGCTTCCTGTTGGGAGCCGGTTTTCAATATTAAAAACTATCCATAACTGAGTTTTCCGGAACTTTGAACGGGTCGTTTTTATCAATTCGATCATAAAACATAATTCCGTTCAGGTGGTCGATCTCATGCTGCATGATGATAGACGGAATCCCCTTAAACCGGAGTGTCACTTCCTCGCCATCAAGATTATATGCTTTTACCTTAATGCGCTCATAACGGGGCACATACCCTTTTACATCACGGTCTACAGACAGGCAGCCTTCACCCTCCGGAAGAAAAATGACACCGACAGAGTGGCTGATAATTTTTGGGTTAATTACATAATGTTCCTGTGGCTCACCTTTTTCATTGGTAAAATAAGCTGTAAACATGCGCTTGTTCAGGCCAATTTGGTTGGCGGATAGCCCAATGCCCGGACGCAAGCCATATTTCTTTGCAGGTGCAGGGTCCTGGCTGTTCTTCAAATACTGCATCATCGCAATCAGCGTTCCGCGATCTTCTTCAGTCAAAGGCATTGTGACTTCTTTTGTAACTTCACGCAGGATCGGATCACCCTCACGTACAATATCCTTCATCGTAATGATTGTATCAGCATTAAATTTACTCATAAATAAACAATTCATCTACCTTTACTTTTAGTGTTTTAGATATTTTAAAAGCAAGCTCCAATGTGGGATTATATTTATTATTTTCTATGCAGTTAATTGTCTGCCTGGCCACACTGCATTCTTGAGCGAGCCTTTTCTGAGTTATTCCCAGCTTTTTTCGTATTTCCTTTATTTTATTTTTCATCCTGCCACCTTATGGGCCGAAACTGTTCTTATGGTAGCATTTCAGATGTGAGGATGTCTAATAGTTTGGACATTCACAGCTCCACAAAAAATTTTTTCGTGAAAAATGGAAGATAACCTCGAAATTTTGATTTTTTCCGTTATCTAACTTGCTTATCCGTGAAAATGCAAAAAGCCAGTGCAGATCTTCTCCACACTGGTTCCCTATTTGACTACGCCTCTGCTTCAACCAGAGTTTCAGCTGGTTTTTTCTTTTTCAGCAGCAGCTTTAGCTCTCTTTTATATTTTCTCTTAGTAAGGATGTAAAGAAAATCTCCCTCCTCAATCTGGGTGTTGCCTGTTGGAGTAATTAACTCATCTTTACGAATGATTGCATTGACGAGTGCTCCTTCAGGAAAAGGGATCTCCATCAGATTTTGCCCGATAATGAATGCATCTTCTTCGATTTCGAATTCAATCATTTCAGCATCTGCTTTCCCAAGGGAAACCAATTCCAGGGAATGCATCGGAGTAGCCTTCTCAGGCCCAGTCAGACCGAGCTTTTCAGCTAACAATGTTATGGTTGATCCCTGGATAAGAGCGCTGGTCAGGACAACGAAAAAGACAACATTGAAAATTTCGTGACTTCCTTCCACGCCGGATAGCAGCGGAAAAGTGGCCAGCACAATTGGCACAGCCCCTTTTAATCCTGCCCAGGATAAGAAGATCAATTCTTTCATCGAAAAGCCCATTTTAATGGTGGTTAGAAAAACAGCAGCAGGTCTGGCAACAAATATGAGAAGTGCTGAAAGAGCCAGGCCTTTTAGCAAAATGTCAGATTGGAAAAGTTCATTCGGAAAGACCAGAAGGCCTAAAATAACGAACATCGCAATTTGCATCATCCAGGCAAAACCTTCCGTAAAACGGAAAACAGAGTGGCGATAGGCAATGTCTGCGTTGCCAATCATAATACCGGCCACATATACAGCAAGAAGGCCGCTGCCTCCCAGATAAGCTGTTATTCCATATGTCAGCATGGCAAAACCAGTTGCAAACACAGGATAAAGGCCGCTTGAATCCAAGTTAATTTTATTCAATGACCATATTGCGAACTTGCCAAACAACAGACCGGCTATTGCTCCCACTCCCATTTGGATAAAGAAGGAACCAACAAGTGCGAAAATGCCGGAGCCGGGAGTCATGATCAGCTCAATCATGGCAACTGTCAGGAACACTGCCATGGGATCATTGGAGCCGGACTCGGCTTCCAGTGTTGCGGAAATCCTGGGCTGTATATTTTGCCCTTTTAAAACAGCAAAAACGGCAGCTGCATCAGTTGAACCGACAATCGCACCAAATAGCACTGCGACAGGCCAATCTACACCGAGAATAAACTTTGCTGCCACAGCAACAAGTCCGGTGGTAATCACAACACCTAAGGTTGCCAATGATAAAGAGGGTACAATGACCGTCCGAGCTGTTTTCCAGTTCGTCTGCAGTCCGCCTTCAAACAAAATAATGATAAAGGCTAAAACCCCAATCATCTGCGCAATTCTCGCATTATCAAAATAAATGAATTGCCCCAATCCCATTCCGACCGCGATAAACAGAACAAGAGCTGGGACGCCAAGCCGTGCAGAAAATTTAGTTGTCATTACTCCAATAATAAAAAGAATAGCAGCCAGCAGGATAAGTGCATCTGTGTGCCAAATAAATTCAGCCAATACGATCACCTTCTTTATTCAGATTTAATCAAAGGATATAGGTTATAAAAAATGTTTTTTCTTTGTTGAGGATTACTTTTTATTGCACCAGGAACAGGATAATGCCAGGAGAGATGATGACAGCAGCTCATTGCGGATCTAGCATGGCGCAGAGCTGCTATTAGAAAGAAGTGACAGTGAGTCGCTGGCTTTGTTTCCCGTATACGAGTATCTTTTGCAGCTTCCACTGTCTTTATCGGTTGTTAATGTAACATAAATACATTATAACATATATTATGTAACATCTCACTTCATATGCATGCTTTTTTTTAAAAAAAAATCGGACTTGCCCTTAGGCAAATCCGCTAAATTTCTTTGTATAGATGGATCATCTCATCTTCCACTTTAAACTCCTTATATCCGCAGCGTTTATAGAGGTTTACCGCACTATCCCAGGCAATATTTGTTTCCAGGACAATTTTTATGTAACCGGCTGCTTTGGCATGATCCTCCAGTTTCCGTACCATCATTCCGGCAAGGCCATGACCCCGGAATTCCTTTTTTACAGACATTCGCTGCAGCCTGCACTCCCCATTGCCTTCATGGGTAATTGCACCTGTACACACCAGTTCATTATCAATTAAACCAGCCAAAAAAAGGGCACCTTCAGCGTTATATGTTTCTATAAGGCAGTACAAATCAGGATTTAAGGAATGGTCAATAAACCCGAAGCGTTCCTGGAATCCATTCAATATTAATTCTTTTGCAGCAGTTTCGTAATCTTTTGAGAGCGGTACAATCTTTAAATGCGATTTAATTTTTTTCAGTTCAGCAGCAGTCTGCTTTATTTCACATACCTCAGTCAAACCCACATTAATTGTTTTTCCATTAACAGTTGTTGTTTTCATAGATTCTCCTGTTTTTTCCTTTTATAATAAGGTATTAGCAGTGAAAAGAGAATTCATTCTAGAGAGTAAATATAGACAGAGCTTCTCTCTGGAATTTCTGCTGTTCTGAATACACTCAGTTTCCACTTCCCCGCCAGACGAAAAAGCGTAATCCTATATCCCATACGCCTCAAGTCCTAGCAGGAAATAAAGCTGCGGCTCAATGCGCAAAGACTTCGCCTTTTGTAAGATATACTTAAGAAATCTATAGAATGAAAGCAGGGGAATCACTTTGAAAAGGATACTTGTAATATTTATTATTTTAATCAGTTCCTATTTGCTCTTTACCGGCGTGAACAGCTGGCTCAGCTTTGGAGGCAACAGTACCGAAGCTTCTCTCAGCAAGAGGATAAATACTATCAGCATAGATGTATCAAGCTCAGATACAGTCATTATTCCTGAAAAGAGAAATGATGTCAGAGCGGAGCTTGACGGTAAAGGCAAAGTGAGAGTAAATAAGTCTGGAAACGAAATTCGTGTAGAATATAAAAGAAAGTGGCTGGATGGCTTTCAGTTTTTCAATAACAAAAGCAATCTGAAAGTTTACGTTCCTGAAGATTTCAATAAATCCATGTCCATTGACATCGGTTCCGGCCGTTTGAATTTCGCCGGTGAATCTGAGAGCAAGCCTTTCGAGCTTGAGAGCCTGGATGTTAATATGAGCTCGGGAAAAGTCAGCCTGGCCAACATTAAGACGGATGAATTTGAGCATGAAGGCTCCTCGGGAATGATGGATGCCAATCACTTATTTGCCCGATCAGGCGAAATAGATATGAGTTCAGGCAAAGTGAAGATCCGCAACTACCAGGGCAAGCTTGACGCCGGGGTCTCATCTGGACATCTCGATATAATGGTCGGCAAGCTGATTGACTCTATTAAAGTGGAAGCCAGTTCAGGCTTTGTCCGCCTTGACTTGCCTGATGATGCAGACTTCATCTTAAAAGGCAAAGCAAGCAGCGGCCATATCAGCAGCACTTTCGAATTGGATGATGAAGAGCGGGATAAAAATGATATTTCAGGCAAACATGGATCAGGTGAACACGACATCCGCATCTCTGTATCCAGCGGGAAAGCCGAAATTAATTAAGTCCGGGAAACCGGGCTTTTTTTGATGCTGAATGAGGATAAGGAGAGGTTCATTGCCGGATGGGAACAGATAGGAAGACAGGCAATTACTTATGTGGAAAAATAAAAAGACGGCCATGAATGGGGATAACTTTTTATCCCGGTTATGATTACCTATGTGGATAACTCTATTTTCTCCATGAATTATCCACGCTGTGTGGATGAAACGGGCAAAAAACAACTTTAATTGTGGATACTTCTGAAAAATTCAAAAAATCAATGAATTAGTTATTCACATTTTGAAACAGCGGGAAGTTAATCCTCAACCGCTGGATTAATTGTGGATTACAAATACTCAACTTAATCCGAAAGCTTCAGCCAGCATTGTGTATGAATTTAGCTTGCCCTGAAAATCATGGATATTGGTGATGATCATAAACTCATCTGTTGCGTAGATTTCGCTGAGCAGCTGCAATTCTTCTTTTATTTTTCGGGGAGTACCAACCAGCATTCTTTTGCGGTTTTCAGCTATTTTCTTTTTTTCCGCATGTGTGAGCTGGATACTTTCAGATTCTGTGCTTGGGATTAATCTAGTATCCCTCCCTTTTTCAACTGCCAGAAGCCACATATCCTGGCTCAATGCCAGCTTTTCAGCCTCTTCCTGTGTCTGTGCGCATACAATAAAAATACACACATTTGCTTTCGGTTCAGACAAAGCTGCTGAAGGCTGGAATTGACTGAAATATGTATCCATTACTCTCTTTCCATTGGCAGGATTGATAAAGTGCCCATACGTAAAGGCAGCTCCCGCTTCCGCAGCCAGCCTTGCTCCGCGATGTGTGATTCCAAGAAGCCACAATAGTGCAGGGTCTTCAGCCTCTGGAAAAGCTTTGACTTGCTGATAAGGATGTCCTTCTGGAAGCTCCTTGTTCAAAAACCCCTGCAAATCCCTAAGCTGTCTCGGAAATTCATTCAGACTTTTCCTTACGCCATCTGTCAGGGCAAGCCGGGTGGATGCGGATCCTCCGGGGGACCTCCCAACGCCCAAATCGATTCTTCCAGGAAATAATGTCTGGAGAACATTAAAATTTTCGGCAATTTTATAAGGACTGTATTGCGGCAAAAGTACACCGCCTGAACCAACCCTGATTTCGCTGGTGCTTGATGCAATATGTGAGATAAGAATTTCCGGTGAGGAGCCAGCCATTCCATTCGAATTATGATGCTCAGCCACCCAAAAACGAGTGTAGCCAAGCTGTTCTGCCATTTGAGCTAGCTTGACTGTTTTACGAAAAGTTTCAGCGGCAGTATCCCCTTTCGCCACGACTGATTGATCCAATACACTGAGCTTCATGAGAACTCCCCTTTCATTGAAGTGATCTTATCATAATGTCTGCAGCTTCCTCAAACGTGTCAGCTGCGCAAGCGGTTTATTAGGAAATTCACCTCCTTTCTGGTAGTATATGAATGATTTTTTTAGAGGAGGAAAAACGATGCATACATTAAAAGGCAAAACAGCTCTCATCACGGGAGCAGGCAGAGGAATCGGCCGTGCAGCAGCCATAGCGCTCGCAAAAGAAGGCGTCCATATTGGTTTGCTTGGCCGCACGATTGAAAATCTGGAAAAAGTGGCGGATGAACTTAGCCAGTACGATGTGAATGTATCTGCTGCAGCAGCCGATGTTGCCGACCTCGAAGCTGTTACTCATGCAGTCGAGCATATTAAGTCAGACCTTGGCTCTGTGGATATCCTGATTAACAATGCCGGAATCGCCAAGTTTGGAGGATTCCTGGAGCTTTCTCCCGCTGAGTGGGAAAGCATCATTAAGGTCAACTTGATGGGTGTTTATAATGTTACAAGAGCGGTTCTTCCTGAAATGATTGAACAGAAGTCCGGAGATATTATCAACATTGCATCCACAGCAGGCCAAAAAGGTGCGCCTGTCACCAGTGCATACAGCGCATCCAAATTTGCCGTTTTAGGCTTAACAGAGTCCCTGATGCTTGAAGTTAGAAAACACAATATTCGAGTTAGCGCGTTGACTCCAAGTACGGTTGCCACTGACCTTGCGATTGAAACAAACCTGACTGACGGCAACCCTGAAAAAGTCATGCAGCCGGAAGATCTGGCAGAATTCATGGTAGCACAGCTGAAATTGAACCCTCGGGTGTTTGTGAAAACAGCCGGCATGTGGTCGACAAATCCATAAGGTTTAGCAGAAAGCCTCAATGCATAATTGGGGCTTTCTGCTTCTGCTTGAAATTAACCATCAAAAAAAGACTGCCATAAAGACAGTCTCCACTTAAATTAATTTGCATTTCTTTTAAACGGCCACCAGTTTGCCTGACCGAAGTTTTTGACCATGACCGGTATAAATAGCGGAAGCACGACCAGTGCGTAAAGCATCAATCCGATCAGAACGATGGACGCGATCTGCAATAGCGACAGCATTCCGGACGGCATCATAGCAGCGAATGTTCCGCCCAGGATTACAGCAGCTGAAATAATAACAGTACCCATCTTTTTCATGGATAACAGCATTGCATCTGCGATTGAAAGGTCACGATATTCATTAAATCGGTCCATTAAGAAAATGCTGTAGTCAACCCCAAGCGCAACGAGAATAACGAAAGCAAAGAATGGAACCGCCCAGCTGATGCCTGTATACCCAAGCAGATTCACAAAAATCGCTTCGTTCATTGCCATACTTGTATAGTAGGTCAGAATCAATGAACCAATTAAATAGATTGGCATGATGATAGACCTGAAAAGGAACACAAGGATGATGGAAATGCCCAGCAGCATCAATACGACTGTACGGGAATAATCCTGATCAGACATTGTGCTTAAATCAGCATTGGTACTTGTAATCCCGCCTACTGCGACAATCGCATTTTCAAGCTTAGTCCCCTTTGTCGCTCTTTCCACAGCTTCCTTAATTTCATCTACCTGGTTAATGGCTTCATTAGAATAAGGATTTGCTTCAAGCACAACATCCATTGTCATGACTTTACGGTCCTCAGACAAATAGACATCAAACACCTGGGCAAACTCTTCATCCTCCAAAACTTCAGGCGGCAGATAGAAACCATCCATATTATCTGAGTTTGAAAGACCTGCCAGGTAATTCTGTGCAGAACCGAGTCCTTCAGATACCTGCTCAAGCCCATCTGCACTCTGGCCAAGGCCATCTGTCAGCTGGCTGATTTGTCCGCCAAGATCGCCAAATCCGGCAAGAAGCTGTTCCTGCCCGCCATTGATTCCGGCTAAACCATTTGTCAGCTTTGGAAAATTATTAACAATTTGTCCCTGGCCGTCTGCAAGCTGATTAAGTCCTGCCTGCTGGGCTTCGATTCCATCGATCAGCTGCTGGAGTCCCGAAGCTAATTCCTTTTGGCCGGATATGGCGGTTCCGAAGTTTTTATTTGCTTTTGCCAAGCCGTTTTGCAGCTGTGTTAAGCCCCTATTAGCAGCATTGATACCCTCTGAAACTTTTGGAAGCTGCTGCTGCAGGCCAGCTACTTGACCTTTGATTGCTTGATATTGAGGGTCTTGGGCCAGCTCAGGGTCCTTGGTTTCAACATAGCCAAACAGTGCATCATTCGCCTGTTTAATGCCATCCGATAGCTGATTTAAATTCGTCTGGATTTCTGTATAGCCCGCCATTAAGGAAGGAATGGCCTCTTCTGCTGACTGATACCCAACTAGCAGCTGTTGATAACCGGCAAGAAGCTCTTCGGCACCAGCTTTGGATTTTTCCAAACCATCTTTAATTTGATCTGAACCTGCCGACCCTTGACGTATACCATCTTCGATTTTTGCCAGGTTCGTCTGAATTTCACCTAGACCCGACTTGATTTCATTGGTGCCGGAAATCAAATCATTAATTCCTTTTGTGGCATCCTGCAACTCAGGTTCTGATTTGGATAGTTCGCTGCTTGCTTCATTCAAGCCATCCGAAATTTTGTTCAGTCCATTTTTCCCTTCCCCGAGGCCTTCTTCAAGCGTTTCAGCTTGTTTGGCAACAAAGAAGTCTTCAATGGGCTCACCAGTTGGTCTTGTAACAGAGCGAACCGTGTCCACTAAATCTACTTTTTCAACCTCTCGGCTGATTTTCTCAGCCAGGCCTACATATTCTGCTGAATCCATTTCCTCATCGTTTTTCAAAACGATCTGCGTTGGCATGGATTCTCCCGGCCCAAAGCTGTCAGCTATTGCATTAAACGCCTTAATGGAATTAACATCTCCGCCGATTTCCTCAAGGGAGTTGTAGGAAAGTTCTCCGTCATATGTTACCAGGAATGGCACACAAACAGCTGCCACGATAAGCAATGCCAGGAATGGACGCGCCAGCGAGAATCGGCCGACCGTACCCCATAGCTTGCTTTCCCCATGCTCGGCACTCTTTTTCGAAGGCCAAAAAATTTTCTGTCCCAGCACTGCCATAAAGAATGGCACAATGGTAAATAAAGCAATTAAGAGAATGGCTACACCAATAGCAACAGCTGCAGCTGACTGGTAGAGAATAAACTGTGAGAAGCCAATTGCCGCAAAGCCAATCATAACAGCAAGGCCGCTGAAAAATACTGTGCGCCCCGCATTTCGATATGTTGCCACAATGGCGTCTGCTGTGCTTTCGTTATAGGAAAGTTCTTCTTTAAAACGGCTAAGCAGCAGGATACAATAGTCTGTTCCAATCCCAAACAGAATCGCTACAAGGAAAATCTGGGTATAGTTCGAAATTGGAAAATCAAGTCTATCCACTAAAAATGCCACAATGGATTGTGAAGCAAGATAAGTGAATCCCACTGTCAGGAGCGGAATAATTGGCGCAACCACTGATCGGAATACCAGCAGCAAAACGACTAGAATAAAGACAACTGTGATTCCTTCCGTCTTTTTCAGCCCTTCCTGCGAACTGTTCATAAGATCTTCATTGATCAGCCATTCACTCGTATAATAATGATCTACCTTTGCATCATCAATAGCTGAATAAAGCTCTTCACTAAGTTCAGCTGGCTCTCGGTCGTTCCAGCTTACGTTGACAGAAGCTAGAATCGACTTGCCATCCTCTGAAACAAGCTGGTCTTTCAAGCTTTCTTCATTAAAATGGCTAAGAACTTCTGTAATGCCCAATTCGCTGCTTCTGTCTTCAAGAATGCGGATAGCTTTCTCCGCTTCTTTGATTTCTTCTCCTGTGAGCTTTTTATCATTATGAAAAACAAGTGCGATCTGGGTCTCGTCCCCGCCGCCTTCCTGTTTCTGCACTTCTTGCATGATATCCCCGGCAAGTGTGGATGAATATTCTTCAGGCACAGTAATCTGCCCTTTATCACGGACCAGATCTGTCATGTTTGGTGCTGCCATAAACAAGCCGGCAGCCACTGCGATCCAGACGACAATGACAAGCCATTTTCTTTTAATAATTGAATACACTATTTTATCCCCCGCTTTGTTTTCTGATAAAGTGAAAGCTCAATCATCGGAAACTTTCCCCCGCTGATTGTTAGTCTTACTGCCCGGTAGACTGTGATAGTACTTTATCCAATTTTTCAAAGGTTTCAATGAACTGCTGGATTTCAGCCTGATCAAATCTGTTTATCAGTGACTCTACAAGATTATGAATCTTTTCTTCTGCTTTGACGTACAGCTCATTTCCCTTTTCGGTAAGTGTCAGATAGACTACCCTGCGATCATTTTCATCACGTGTCCGTTGAATCAGACCCTTTTCCCACATGCGCGTAATCATTGCGGTGATCGCACTCTTTTTTACATCAAACACTTCCGCAAGCTCTGACGAAGTACAGGAACCTGCCTGATTTATGTACCTCAGAGTAAAATGCTGATCATTGGTCAGATCGCTGCCAATCTGATTTTTTACAAGTGACGCAGCCTTTTTCTCAACAGAAAAAGAAACGGCAATATACCGGTCGACCAAATCCTTAATGTCTGGCACACTCACTTATATATTCACCTCACAGTGTGATTATTCTATCGTTTAACTGTTCAACTACTTAACTATTAACGTAGTTAACTTTAATATAGGGAAGGATTGTTGTCAATTTAACTTTATCAACTGGAATAAAATAAAGTTTACCTTGCTCATTTGCGATAACAGCGAAGTTTTTCTAATTCATTGAGTTTGAACTTATCGGCGAAACTAAAAAAAGACCCCATCTCTGGAGCCTTGTCCTTAAAATTCGATTTTAATCTTTTCTGCATCTTCAATCTTGTTCTTATCACCACCAAACACGTCGCTGGTAGTTATTTCAATACTTTTCAGATCCGATTTTTCAATAATAAAGCCAACATTGCCGGCTTTGGTTTCGTTAGGCTCCATTTCTTCGTTAAGCCCATCAAGATAAATATCTTTCTCCCAGGTTATTTGCTCGCCTTCGCTTGTTTCCAGGATGGCTGCCGGGGCAAAATTCACTTTTTGATCAGAGGTGTTCTTTATTTGCACAAAAACCTTAACAAAATCGAATTCCTCGTCATGGGTCAAGGTGTGAAAATAGTCTACCAGACTGTAGTCAGGCTTCAGATGCATCACTTTGGCATCAGTTATTTTCATTTCGATTGGGCCAATCTTATAATTTCCGTCTACAGTTTTTGCTTTTTTTAACGTGATTTCACCTTTTTCATCTATGTGAGTCTTCCCTTCTTTCCACAGCTGCCGGTCGTCCGGAACCTGAGGGTTTGGGGCATAATTTTTCACCGTTTCGTTTTCCGCCGGAACTTCTGCCTTAACCTCAGCAGGCTGTTCCGGGGAATTTGAGCAGCCGAACAGGACAATGGATAAGAGAGTAATCATTGTAATTAGTTTTTTCATGATGATCCCCCTTCAGTTGGTGTAAAAAAGTTCCCGCTGCATTCCGAAAGCAGCGGGAGATAAAAATTTATTTATCTTCAATCTTTACTTTAGACTTTAATATCTCAAAGATCAGTTTAGCCTGGTCAGTATTCTCAATTTGCCCTGCAAATCGGTCGCTGGCTGGGCCAAATGCGTAGACAGGCACATCTTCACCTGTATGTCCTCCTGTTGTCCAGCCCGTATGGGAGCGCTGGTTGAAAATTTCTTCAATGGCATTATCGATGTCAGATGCCTTTTTTGTTTCAGCAGCTTTTTTAACAGATTGAATTTCTTCTTCTTTTAAATCAAGATCAATATATTCCTTTAACGTTTCTTCCACACCGGCTCCATTGGCAATTTCCTGAGCCATGAAATCTGGTGTGCGCTTCGCTGCTTTAACTGGCTCGCTGAACCAGTTGTAGTTGCCATCTGAACCGATGGAATAGCCGCCAGTTGAATGATCGGCAGTTGCCACAACAAGGGTGTGCTTGTCCTTCTTGGCAAACTCGATCGCTGCTTTGAATGCTTTCTCGAAGTCTTCCATTTCACTCATTGCGCTGACGATGTCATTATCATGGCCTGCCCAGTCTACCTGACTTCCTTCTATCATCAGGAAGAAGCCGTCTTTATCTTTGTTCAAACGCTCGATTGCAGAAGCAGTCATATCTTTCAATGAAGGTGTGTCTTCTGTGCGGTCAATCATTTTTGGCATTCCGCGTTCTGCAAACAGACCAAGGACTTGTTCATTTTTATCTGCCAATAATTCTTTACGGTCTGTTACATAGCTGTAACCGTCCTTCTTGAATTCCGCCGCGATGTTTCTGTCTTTGCGGACAAGCAGATCAGTTCCTCCGCCAAGAAGAACATCTACTTTGTGCTTGCCATTGATAAGTTCATCATAATAATCATCGGCAATGGCATTCATATTTTGCCGGCTTTCGTCATGCGACCCGAATGAGGCAGGAGTGGCATGCGTAATTTCTGATGTAGCTACAAGACCAGTCGCTTTTCCTTGCTCTTTCGCTGCTTCCAAAACTGTTCTTACCTCAGAACCGTCATTATCAACAGCAATGGCATTGTTATATGTTTTAATACCCGCAGACATCGCTGTCGCTGCAGAGGCAGAGTCAGTTACATTTTGTTCAGGATCTTCAGGGTAAGTCATTTGCTGGCCAACCAAATATTTATCTAACTCAGTACGTTCAACAAATTTTGTGGTGGGATCGTCTTTTAAATAGCGGAATGCAGACGTGTATGATACGCCCATCCCGTCGCCGATAAGAAAAATAACATTTTTGATTTCTCTTTTATCTGATTGTCCTTTAGCTTCTGTTTGCTGTACTGAACCCATAAGTCCGCCAAACGCAACTGCAGAAGCAGCAAGGATTGGAAGCGTCTTTTTTGTAAATTTCTTATATTTCATTCTATGAACCTCCCTTTGTTAACCTACACGAGTAGTATAGAATCCTAATGTAAATGAGAGATTAATAGAATGTAAAAATGAATTAACACTTATGTAAAGATGCTTTTTTTGCTTCCACAAATATTTTTATGTAAAATTCATACAAAGAGATAGTCGAAGGAGAGATTTCAATGAAAGTATTGGCTTTGCTGGGCAGTACCAGAGAAAATGGGAACTCAGAGTATTTGGCAAAGAGGATTGTGGAAGGGACTGATTACACCCTGGTAAAATTAGCAGACCTGCATATCGAACCAATTGTGGATAAAAGGCATGCAGATGGCGGCTTTACAACGGTTAATGACGACTATGAACAATTAGTGAAACACATGCTGACACATGATGTTTTCGTATTCGCCACCCCTTTATATTGGTATGGAATGAGCGGCCCCATGAAGGATTTCTTTGATCGCTGGTCACAGTATCTAAGGGATGAGCGCTTTAATCTGAAAGAAGAGCTGGCAAAGAAGAAAGCTTACGTTGTTATTACCGGCGGCAGCAGTGCGAAAGTAAAAGGACTTCCTCTTGTTCAGCAATTTCAATACATTTTTGATTTTGTCGGGATGGAATTTGCGGACTATATCATCGGGAGCGGAGTAAAGCCGGGAGAAGTTAAAGAGGACACTCTTGCTTTAGCGAAGGCCGACCAGTGGAATACACTATTGTCAAAATAAAAAGGCGGACTCTCATGGTTCCGCCTTTTTTACTTATCATGATTCCTGTCTCACCCTGGAATCTTTTTTCAGCTGATTTTCCCCATCAGGGTCTAAATACAACTTCCTGCTTGGCATAGCAACATAAACACGCTCATTTTCAAGAATGTCCATGATCTCAAAATTGATTTCTTCCTTAATTTTAAGGAATTCTCCCCAATTTGTTGTTTTAGTGAAGAAATAAAGGAAGATATCGAGCCCATTTTCTTTGTAGTCGTCAAAAGTAACAAGAATGGTTTCCGGATGAATATCCGGATGATTTTTTAACAGATACTCGATCTGCCCGACGACATTGGCCATTTGATCTTTGGTTGTATCATGGGTAACACGCAGTCTAAAGCTGATCTGTCTTTTTCCCATCTTGCTCCAGTTGGTAATGGATTCATTTGCTAAAGTTGCATTAGGAACAGTAACAAGCGCCTGGGCGAATGTTCTTACTCTCGTGCTTCGGAAAGAAATATCTTCTACGGTTCCCTCGACACTTGGCGTCATTATCCAATCACCAATCGTGAACGGCTTTTCTGTTATAATGACGAAGCCGCCTAACAAGTTGCCCAGTACGTCCTTAGCGGCAAAAGCAATGGCAACTCCGCCTAACCCGAGTCCCGCCACAAAACCATTCACATCATAGTTAAATTCTTGAGCAACAATGCTGATGCTAATTGCCACAAGCACGAATCTCAATGCCTTAGAAATGAAAGGAATGAGAATATCATCAATTTCCAGATCGTACTTAACTTTTAGGCTTGTGAAAAGGGCTGAAGATGCCGATGCCATATTGTACAAGCCCCATGTGAGCATGATAATGACAGATGCTCTAATAATATCCAGGAACAGTGAATTATGCTGATTCAGATAAGGAAAATAACCAACAGAAACATAGATTCCTATAATAATGAATAAAAACTGAATCGGCTTTTGGAATGAAACAAATACGTGTGAGAAAAAGTCATTTGGGGCTTTTCTGCTAAGCCTTAATAATAGTGTAAATACATATTTGGCAAAAAGCTTCCGAAAAATTAAAAACAGCAGGAAAATTCCAATTGATATTCCCAAGTCCACTAATATATCTTCTCTCATGTAAGTCTCCCAGAACATATGAATAACCTCCTTGATGCTATTTGTTATCATAACATAATTCTGTAAGACAGGTTATCATACGATATTCCCTAAAAAACGCATTGGAAAAACCTTCTCTTCATCCGAGGAGCATTCCCAGTTCAATACCGAGAAAAGCCAAAAGAATTCCTCCGCCATAGCTCAATATATTATATAGAATAAACTCCTTTTTCCTTTTATCCATGTGCAGCTGTATCGCTTCCAGCTTAAAGGTAGAAAAAGTAGTGAAAGCCCCCATAAATCCTGTGCCAAGCAGCATTATAAGGCTGCCTTTTATCCCTGAGCCCACCATGATTCCGAGAAAGAGTGAACCCATTAAATTAATGATGAGCGTGGCAGCAGGGAAAACCGACACCAACCTTTTACTAATAAACTGACTGACCCAAAGCCGGGAAATCGCTCCAAAGAAACCGCCTATCCCCACTAGAAGAATATGAAATGAACTCATCCCGTTTCTTCT
The DNA here is from genome assembly GCF_001956215.1 of Paenibacillus sp. FSL R5-0490. Classification (GTDB taxonomy): domain Bacteria; phylum Bacillota; class Bacilli; order Bacillales; family Cytobacillaceae; genus Cytobacillus. The sequence goes on from NZ_MRTQ01000012.1 coordinate 93,555, forward strand.
CCTTTCCTGACCCTAAAACCCAATCGGCTCATCCATAATCCGCCAATGATGCTGGCTGCGATATACAAAACGGCCAGGGCTGTTTTTCCATCGAGAAAGAGTGCTGCCGTTTCAACGCTTAATGTTGAAAAGGTGGTAAAGGATCCCACAAAACCAGTTCCGAGTGCTGTTTTTATATGAGCCGACAAAGAAAAACGAACCATCAGCCCCGTCGTCAGCCAAGCCAGGAGAAAACTTCCCAGAAGATTAACCGTCAAAGTGGCAAAAGGAAAAACAGCATTTTCCTGAAAAAGAAAAACACCAATGCTATAACGTAATGCGGCACCTAAAAACCCTGCTGCGCCAACCAGTATATAAACCATCCAGACCCCTCCATTTCCCTTAGTTTACCCAAAACAAAAAGACTCCTGCCAGTTACCACAAAACTGACAGGAGTCATTAGCCAAAAGGCGGTTAAAGGTGAACTCCATCACCTAATTAGACGTATCTTTACTAACACTATAAAACATATTAACAAGGATTAAAAGACCTTTATCCTAATTCAGTAAGAATTCCCCTTTTTTATAAACAGCAAAGAAAGCAGCAGACCATATAACAGATGGCCAAGAAGCCAGAAAAATAGGGCAGGTAAAGATGTAAGTTCAGGGGTTCGATCGGATAATGCAGTTGTCGGATAAAGCAGAACTCCTATGGAAAAGGTGATGAATAATGTACGGACGATGATTCGGGTCCTGTTCCAGCGGTATTTTTTTATTATTAATAATAAGCTGATTGCCACTATAACTGAAATGATCAGATGAAATCCAAATTCGATTAATTCGGGAAAATAATAGTTTTTTAAAATCGGAAAGTAATCCACATTTAATAGCAATGTGTACACTTTTATTCCAGTGGATATCTCAATCATTTTCAAGAATAACCCCAGAAAAATTCCAGATAGCAATCCTGTAAATGCACCCAATACCCAAAGTCTCCGCATTGATCCTATCCTTCCCATTAATCGCAGGATAATCAAGCTATTTATGATTTTTCCTGAATCCTGCCTTTATTAGACCCACTTTTGGATTGTTTAATAAAGTCCTGTATTTCCTCAATTGTTAACCCCAGCTGTTTGGCTGTCAATATGAGCTCTACCCATTCTTTATCAATTTTCCCCTCACAGGTTTCCATTCCCTTTTCCACTCTCCCGTAAAGATTCTGTTCCCCTAAGAAGTCTTCATTGATTGCTGCTTTTATTAATCATTCCATAAAGGAATAAATGGACAACTTCTTTTGCTAAATCTTCTGGAGCCTTTATCCCTTTAAATAATCTGGTTAATGTCAGGCGTTCAATAATCCCCGTCAGACTCTCTGCGACAGTTCCCATATCAATATCTTCCCTGAAGTATCCTGCCTGCTGCTCTGACAAGAGGTTGGATTCAATTTGACCAGCAAGTATCTCCTTAAATTCGTCGGCATCCGAAGCCATAAAAAATCCGATGCGGGTTAAATTTTGGTTTTCCATAAAAAATTTAAAAATAGCAGATAGGCCTGAGGTTATTCGTTCAGGAAGTGCAGGTAAATCAAGGCCTGATTCCACACGGCTATTGGACGTAAGTTCGGAAAGCCGGGTACGAAACAAATCGACCAGTTCTCGGAAAATTGCGTCTTTACTTTCAAAGTACAGGTAAAACGATGGCTGTGTCAAACCTGCCCTTTTCACAATATCGCTGATTTTTGTATGAAAATAGCCTTTCTGCGCAAATTCCTCCGCGGCAACTTCAAGAAGCAATGCGCGGCTCTGCTCCCCGCTGGCTCCTATTTTCCGTCCTCTGTGCCCCATAAATAACAGCTCCGTCTGCATTATATTACTCAGAAGTATTATCTACCATCACTATTGGGAAAGTCAACCAATTATCTGAATTTTTTATTAATAAACAGAGAAAGTTATGTTATACTCAAAAAGGGAACGTACATTCTTATTTTACACTGGGGGATGGGAAATGGAAAGTTTTGAAGCAGCTTATATTGCAGGAATTATCGATGGTGAAGGAACAATTACTCTAACCAGAATGCATGCGAGTGAGCATCGCCGACCTTGCATAACTATAGCATCTACTGATAAGGAGCTGTTAGACTATTTACAAACATTAGCAGGCGGGACAATTATAAATAAAAAGAATTACAAGCCAGGTATTCACAAAAATTCCTTTTCTTTGAATATAAAACAAAAGGAAAAAGTTATGTACTTGTTAAAACAAATATCACCTTATTTAAGAGTGGACAAAAAGAGAAATCGGGCTTTTTGGATCCTTGATAATTATGATAGAGTAACTCCCAGAAATGGAAAATATAATGTAAATAAGTTAAAACAGAAGATTTTATTTGAAGAAGATTTTTTTAAGATATAAAAACAGTCATACTAAAAGGCAGCAAAGGCTGCCTTTCTTCACTCCTCTTGAATATAAAATGAATGCCGGATGCAATTTAAACCTAAAGTCCAGCCTATAGGGGAGTATTAATCAAAATCATTTTCTTCTTCAATCTTTAATACTTTTCCTGTTTTTGCAATAATCTCTACCTCGAATATTCTGTTATCGGGTGTTAAAATGAAAACTTCATAAACTAAGACACCATTTTCTAAATCCATATCTACATGTTGAATTTTTCCCGGTACATTTTTAAGGGCAATTTCTTGAGCTTGTTCCTTCGTAATTCTTTGTCTATACATGGGTATTTGGTTGCCATAATAATAATTTTCATACATTGACATTTCCCTCCTACATAGTTCAACCTTATTTATCCGTATGTATTTGACAAACTCTATGTGCTTTTCCATAATTTCTTTTTACTAACCTGAATTTTAAAGAGGTGCGGCAATCCTTTGATACATTGGCTCTTCAGCTTAATAAGGAATTAGTTACTCCGAAAAATAAATTAAAGCATAAGCTTTCCAAAAGGAAAACTTATGCTTTACATTAAAAGACAAATAAAAAACCACCAAATATGTATTTGGTGGAGACGGTGGGACGTGCACTTCCATGCTTTCGTCATGGCACTGACTATATCTTGAACCTGTCTTAACAGGTCCTTCGGCGTATTATGCGAAATATATATTTACCTGAGATCAGGCAGGATTTCGCATCCTAGTACTACCACTTCTGTGGCAGCCTATAAGTCGATACACGGCTGTTGGATTGCTCCACATACCGCTCGGCATTGCCTTATCGCCAGTCAGGCGACTTAGGTTTCACCGATAAAGCCGAATTTTCACTTGTGTGTTGCCACACAAGGCGACTAATAATTAATCGAACCCACGTCCAGAAATATCGGCACTTAAGCTTCTACGAGTGTAGTCGATATATTCGCGATTCGCTGATCCTTATGCCTATCGACGGGCGTCCGGCCAGCTAGCCTGGTTGTTCTCTTCCTTCATCCTCAGGCGGTGGAATCCGGCGTAGCCCACTAAGAGTGAGTCCGCTACCCTACCACATGGGCGATGGAGGGGCGAACCGCTAAAGGCCTATTAGGCAGCTAAAGCGAAGTTGTTTTGAGTTTTGCCAGTTATAGGCTTTGACGTTTTAACGAGGCCGATCCCCTCGACTCGCAACCTAAGCTCGAACTATCCCTGTCGAATCCGTAGCGTCCCCATTATAATAGGTCTGCGCCGAATCTTATTCAGCACGCTGACGTTCGGATAAGCTCGAAATAGATGAGCTAAAGTTTGTGTCACTCGCTGTGACAATTACTATTATAGCACACTGAGCAAATTTTTCAATTGTAAGGTTCTGGATTTACATTTTCTGCCTTTCGCGGAAAGCACGCTCAACTTCACGCTTGGCTTCTTTCTTCTTCAGATCCTCACGCTTGTCATATTTCTTTTTACCCCTTGCCAGGCCAATTAAAACTTTTGCATAACCATTCTTGAGGTACATTTTTAATGGAACGATCGAGTAGCCGACTTCCTTCGACTCACCAATCAGCTTGCTGATTTCTTTTCTGTGAAGTAGAAGCTTTCTGGTCCTTAGCGGATCGTGATTGTAGCGGTTTCCCTGCTCATAAGGACTGACATGCATGCCGAAAAGATAGATTTCATTGTTTTGAATTCTGGCATATGAGTCCTTCAGGTTCACCTTGCCCGCTCGGATCGATTTAATCTCCGTCCCCTGCAGAACAATTCCCGCTTCATATGTTTCTTCTATAGCATAGTCATGATAGGCCTTTTTATTTTGCGCAACCATTTTGCCAGTTCCTTTTGGCATGTTGAATCCCCCTTTGCTCCCCTTTCCTGTTATCAGGAAATGCAGCATCCGTTCTCTAGCGGTTCCTCTATTATAGCAAAATTGCGTGCCCCTCTCAACGAGGAGCCCTGCCGGGAAGGAAAGAGAGAGCCTTTAAGGCCCTCCCGCTTTTACCGCTTCTTTTTCTTCCGCTTTGCTTTTGGCGCATTTTCGTAATGCTTTTTCTCTTTTTTCTTTCTTGGGCCGCCTGAACTGTTTCCTTTGCCCTGATCAGACTTCCCTCTGCGCGGCTTTTTCTCGGTGCTGCCAGTCTTGAACACTTTTGGCGCTTCCCGGGTTTCCCGTCTGCGGGTTCCCTTCATGCCGACGATTTCGAAATCAATCGAGCGTTCATCTTTGTTTACATTAACGACACGGACTGTAATCTCGTCGCCAATGCGGTAGACATTGCCTGTACGCTCCCCGATCATCGCCATCTGGCGCTCGTCATAGCGGTAATAATCGTCTGTCATATAGCTGACATGAATAAGTCCTTCAATCGTGTTTGGAAGCTCAACAAACATGCCAAAGTTTGTAACAGAGCTGATGATCCCATCATATTCCTCGCCGATTTTATCAGCCATATATTCCGCTTTCTTCAGTTCATCTGTTTCCCGTTCTGCTTCAACTGCTCGGCGCTCCATATTGGAAGAGTGCTCGGCAATATCAGGCAGCTGTACATTCCATTTTTCCCTTGTCGCCTGATCCAGCTTGCCTTCAATTAAGTAGGTGCGGATAAGTCTGTGGACAATTAAGTCCGGGTAACGGCGGATCGGTGATGTGAAGTGTGTGTAAAACTCTGTTGATAACCCGAAGTGCCCAAGGCTCTCTTCAAAGTATTTAGCCTGCTGCATAGAACGCAGCATCACTGTGCTGACAACCATTTCTTCCGGTTTTCCCTGAACCTCTTCAATGATTCCCTGTAGGGCACGCGGGTGAACGGAATTAGCTGTTCCTTTTACGATATAGCCGAAGTTTGTAATAAACTCAAAAAATCTTCTAAGCTTATCTTCTTTTGGATCTTCATGGATACGGTAAATGAACGGTACTTCCATCCAATGGAAGTGCTCAGCAACCGTTTCATTGGCTGCGAGCATAAACTCTTCAATCAGGCGCTCTGCAATCGAGCGCTCGCGCAATGCGACTTCTGTCGGGTTGCCCTCTTCATCCACAATGACCTTCGCTTCTTTAAAATCAAAGTCGATGGCTCCTCGATGCATTCTCTTTTTTCGCAGGATTAGTGAAAGTTCCTTCATCAGTTCGAACATCGGCACAAGCGGCTGGTACCTGTTGATAAGTTCTTCGTCCTGCTCTTCTAAGATCTTATTCACATCTGAATAAGTCATTCGTTCCGTTGTTTTAATCACACTCTGGAAAATCTCGTGGTTGACCACTTCCCCATCCGATGTGATTTCCATCTCACAAGAAAGGGTAAGCCGGTCCACTTTCGGATTCAATGAACAAATGCCATTTGATAAGCGATGCGGGATCATCGGGATTACCCGGTCCACTAAATACACAGAGGTTGCCCGCTCTTCCGCTTCCCTGTCAATCGGGGAATCCTCACGGACATAGTATGTGACATCGGCAATATGAACGCCAAGCTTGTAATTGCCGTTATCCAGTTTTTTAACCATTACTGCATCATCAAGATCCTTTGCATCCGCACCGTCTATTGTGACAATAACTTCATTTCTCAAGTCACGGCGGTTTTCAAGCTCACTTGGATCAATTGTATCCGGCGTTTCTTCAGCCTGCTTAAGCACCTCATCAGGAAACTCAAGCGGAAGGCCATGCTTGTGAATAACAGAGAGAATATCCACACCGGGGTCGTTTTTATGCCCAAGTATGTCGATCACTTCTCCTTCTGCACTCTTTCTGCCTTCTGGATAAGTGGTCAGTTTCACAACGACCTTATGCCCTTCAACCGCACCTTTTGATGCTGCTTTGGGGATAAAAATATCGCTGGCAAACTTTTTGTCATCCGGGATAACAAAACCAAAGTGCTTGCTTTCCGTATACGTTCCAACAATTTGTGTCACACCGCGCTCTAAGATGCGGACAATCGTGCCTTCCCGCCTCTGGCCGGAACTCTCAGACGTCACACGCGCGAGAACAATATCTCCATTTAAGGCATTATTCGTTTCATTGGGCGGGATAAATATATCATCCATTCCCTGCTCTTCCGGAATGACAAACGCAAATCCCTTTGCATGGCCGGAAAGCTTCCCGCGGATCAGGTTCATTTTTTCAGGCAGGCCATAGCGATTGCTTCTCGTTCTGACGACAAGCCCTTTTTCCTCCATGACAACAAGCGCCTTAACGAAATCTTTGAAGCCTGTGGAATCCTCTATTCCAAATGCGGCTTCCAGCTCCTGGACCGTCAATGGCTTATAGGCTTCATCCTTCATATAATGAAGCAGCTTGTCGATCAGCTGTTGTATATTATTTTCCATATCTTCATCCCTCCTCAGGGAGATTTTCTTTTGTTATTATTCTTCCCACTCAAGCTTTTCTAAAAACTCATATACATCTTCATGCAGCTGGTCACGCTCTTTATCAAGAGTAATGACGTGGCCGGATTCTTCGTACCACTTGAGCTGCTTTAGGTCATTCTCCACTTCATTAAAAATGATATTCGCGCTGTCCGTGTTGATCATATGGTCATGTCGTGCCTGAACAACAAATGTCGGGGAGTAAATCATATCCACATGATTGCGCACATCCGCGATCAGCTCCTGGAGTGCCTTTAATGTATTCATCGGTGTTTTCTGGAATTCTTCCATTTCCTGCTCAATTTGGTCTTCCGTCTTTCCTTCAAGTCTTTTATATTCTCTTGCGTAGCTCAGAATTCCTTCATACATGACTTCTTCGCTTTTTATGTACATAGGTGCGCACATCGGGACAATACCCTTTACAGGTACAGTGTAACCCAATTTAAGGGAAAATACGCCGCCAAGTGAAAGTCCGGCCACTGCAATTTCTTTATGCCCCTTATTTTTCAGAAATTCGTACCCTTCCATCACATCTTTCCACCAGTCTTCCGGGCCTGTATGAACAAGCTCTTCGGGCGGAACCCCATGCCCCTTATATTGCGGTGCATGGCATGTGTAGCCCTTCGTTTCAAGAAACCTTGCCATCATTCTGACATCTGCTGTATTTCCGGTAAAACCATGCAGCAGCAGGACTGCTCTTTTTCCATCTCCAAATGTAAACGGTTTTGGTGCAACAACTCTCATTGATAAAACTCCTTTTACCTTATGATTCCTATAATTTTATTAATCAAACGTTTGATTGAACCTGCATTCCTTATTTTTAGCAAACAGCGGGGGAACATGCCAATAAAAAGCTTTCTTAGCCAAAACTGCCGAAGAAAAATAAAAGCCTGACCTTCTGAAGGCCAGGCGCTGCGTTCATTTATATCGCAAAATAAGAAACTAACACAGTAAGCACAAAGAATAAGACAGAAAGAACAACCGTGATGCGGTGAAGAACCAGATCAATACCGCGTGCTTTTTGCTTTCCAAAAAGCTGCTCTGCTCCCCCTGAAATCGCACCGGATAGACCTGCGCTTTTACCAGATTGAAGGAGTACAACTACAATAAGGCCAATCGAAACAATGACTAAAAGGGTAATCAATAATGTATGCATGAAGCCACCTCCTGAAAACGTACAATCACATTATTCTTAATTTATCACATTTTGGTGGTATTCACAATAAGATTTTGAGGTTCGCACAAGAGTGAAAGTAAAATCCTTTTTTGTGCATCAGGCAGCTCTTGGCCAAACCATCAAAAAAACAGCCGCCCCAGCCGGGACGGCTGCACAAGCAAGATTACTTGCTCAAGTTATAGAAAGATTTTAAGCCATCGTATACAGCTAAGTCGCCAAGCTCGTCTTCGATGCGAAGAAGCTGGTTGTATTTAGCGATACGGTCAGTACGGGACATTGAACCAGTTTTGATCTGGCCAGCGTTTGTTGCAACAGCGATGTCAGCGATTGTCGCATCTTCTGTTTCACCTGATCGGTGGGATACAACTGCAGTGTAGCCGGCACGCTTCGCCATTTCGATTGCTTCGAAAGTTTCTGTTAATGTACCGATTTGGTTTACTTTGATCAGGATTGAGTTGCCTACGCCCTGCTCGATTCCTTGAGCAAGCTTCTTCGTGTTAGTAACGAACAAGTCGTCACCAACAAGCTGAACTTTTCCGCCGATGCGGTCAGTTAATAGCTTATGGCCTTCCCAGTCGTTTTCGTCAAGACCATCTTCAATTGAGATGATAGGGAACTCGTTTACAAGCTCTTCGTAGAAGTTAACCATATCTTCTGAAGTTAAACCAGTGCGGCCTTCGCCTGCAAGATCGTATTTGCCGGTTTCTTTGTTGTAGAACTCAGAAGAAGCAACGTCCATTGCAAGATAGATGTCTTTGCCAGCTTCGTAGCCAGCGTTAGAGATTGCTTCGATGATAACTTCAAGAGCTTCACGGTTAGAACCAAGGTTAGGAGCGAATCCGCCTTCGTCACCTACAGCAGTATTAAGACCTTTTCCAGATAAAACTTTTTTCAATGAATGGAATACTTCAGCACCCATGCGGATGGCTTCCTTGAAAGTAGGAGCTCCTACAGGCATGATCATGAATTCCTGGAAGTCCACGTTGTTGTCAGCATGAGATCCGCCGTTGATGATGTTCATCATTGGTGTTGGAAGCTGCTTCGCGTTGAAGCCTCCAAGATAACGGTATAAAGGAAGTCCTACAGACTCAGCAGCTGCATGTGCACAAGCCATGGATACGCCAAGGATTGCGTTTGCGCCAAGCTTGCCTTTGTTTTCAGTTCCATCTAACGCGATCATTGTGCGGTCGATGCCAACCTGGTCTGTAACGTCCAAGCCGATTACAGCTTCTGCAATCAGGTTGTTCACGTTGTCTACCGCTTTTTGAACACCTTTTCCAAGATAACGGGACTTGTCGCCGTCACGAAGTTCTACTGCTTCGTGCTCACCAGTTGATGCTCCAGAAGGAACAATCGCGCGTCCAAAGAATCCTGATTCTGTTAAAACTTCAACTTCAACTGTTGGGTTACCGCGTGAATCCAATACTTCACGTGCATATACTTGTTCGATAAATGGCATAGTAATTCTCTCCTTTATGATAAAAAATTGTAATCGACAATATTCGGGTGGTGCCTGTCACCAGTTATTTTTTCAGTAATGAGGTTCCTGTCATTTCAGCCGGTTTTTCCAGTCCAAGCAGGTCCAGAACTGTTGGAGCAAGGTCTCCTAAAATTCCGTCTGTACGGAGTTCTGCGCCGTCCTGTGTGACGATGACTGGAACCGGGTTTGTTGTGTGGGCAGTCATCGGGCCGCCTTCTAGCGTAACCACCTCATCGGCATTTCCGTGGTCAGCTGTGATGATCGCTTTTCCGCCTTTTGAAATAATCAGGTCAACAATTTTGCCAAGGCATTCATCAACAGTCTCAACCGCCTTAATCGTTGGCTCAAGCATGCCTGAGTGCCCCACCATGTCCGGGTTGGCAAAGTTCAGGATGATCGCATCGAAATTGTCAGCTTCCACTTCCTTCAGCAACGCGTCCGTCACTTCATAAGCACTCATTTCAGGCTTAAGGTCATAGGTAGCTACTTTCGGTGAGTCGATCAAGATCCGCTCTTCGCCAGGGAATTTCTCTTCCCGTCCGCCGCTCATAAAGAACGTTACATGAGGGTATTTCTCTGTCTCTGCAATGCGGAGCTGTGTTTTTCCGTTTTGCGCTAAAACCTCACCCAGGGTATTATCAAGGTTTGTCGGTTTGAAGGCAACATATCCGTCAACCGTTTCACTGAAGTGGGTCAAACATACGAAATATAAGTTTTCAGGATGTCCAGGCCCTCTATCAAAGGAACGGAAATCTTTATTTGTAAAAGTATTCGAAATCTGTATTGCCCGGTCCGGACGGAAGTTATAGAAAATAACTGCATCATCCTTCTTAATTGTTGCAACCGGCTTCCCATCTTCTGCAGTAATGACAGATGGAATGACGAACTCATCAAAGATACCATTTTTATAGTTATCTTCAACTAAATCCATGGGATCGCTATAAGCAGGGCCATCTCCATACACCATGGAACGGTAAGACTTCTCAACACGCTCCCAGCGTTTGTCGCGGTCCATGGAATAATAACGGCCGGAAATCGTCGCAAATTTGCCGACTCCGTATTCTTTCATTTTTTCCTGAGCTTCTTTAATATAGCCTGCTGCGGTTTGCGGCCCAACATCACGTCCATCCAGGAATCCATGAACATAGACATTCTTCACGCCTTCCTCAGCAGCCATGCGAAGCAGGGCAAATAAGTGCTGAATATGGCTGTGAACGCCTCCATCTGACAGAAGTCCCATCAAATGAAGATCCGTGCCATTCTTTTTCACATGATCAATCGCAGAACGGAACGTTTCGTTTTTCTCAAACTGTCCTTCACGAATGGCCACGTTCACTCTTGTTAAACTCTGATATACAATCCGGCCTGCACCGATGTTTAAATGTCCTACTTCCGAGTTTCCCATTTGCCCTTCCGGAAGACCTACTGCTTCGCCGCTTGCTGTCAGCGTTGCGTTAGGGTAGGTATTCCAGTAACGTTCGAAGTTTGGCTTCTTTGCCTGGGCAACGGCATTTCCCATCCGCTCGCCACGCAATGCGAAACCATCTAAGATGATTAATGCAACTGGAGATTTACTCATTCTTGCCTGCCTCCAATAATTGAAGGAAGTCTGTAGGCTGCAGGCTGGCTCCGCCAACAAGAGCTCCATCAATATCAGGCTGGCTCATATATTCTTTAATGTTTGCAGGCTTTACGCTGCCGCCGTACTGAATGCGGACTGCATCTGCCGCAGCCTGTGAAAATTGCTTAGCAACAACAGAGCGGATATGTGCACATACTTCATTCGCATCTGCAGAAGTTGAAGATTTGCCAGTTCCGATTGCCCAGATTGGCTCATATGCAATAACAGTCTGCTTTACCTGCTCTTCAGTTAAGCCATTTAAGGCCTTCTCAACCTGTGAGCCTACAAGATCCATTGTTTCGCCGTTTTCCCGCTGTTCCAGCGATTCACCGACACAAACGATTGGAGTTAAGTTGTGTTTGAATGCAGCCAAGGTCTTTTTATTAACAGCCTCATCAGTCTCATTAAACATCTCACGGCGTTCTGAATGGCCAAGGATTACGTATTTCACCCCAAGATCTTCAAGTGCCACAGGGCTGACTTCACCTGTAAAAGCGCCGTTTTCTTCAAAGTGCATGTTCTGTGCGCCGATTTCAACATCTGAATCCTTTGAGTTTTCGACAAGACGATCAAGGAATAAGGCAGGAGCACATACAACTGTATCTACCTGCTCCTTCCCAGGAACTAAGCCGTTAATTTCTTCAAGAAAGACTTTCGCTTCCGGAAGTGTTTTATGCATTTTCCAGTTTCCTGCGATAATTGGTTTACGCATGTTGCACGTCCTTTCATGCATTTTTATTAGTGTCCTATATTCGACAAATTTCGGGTGGTGCCTGTCACCAATATTATTTATCGTTTAAAGCAACTACACCAGGCAGGGCTTTTCCTTCCATAAACTCAAGGGAAGCGCCTCCGCCTGTTGAGATATGGCTCATGCGGTCTGCAAGATGGAATTTTTCAACTGCAGCTGCAGAATCGCCGCCGCCAATGACTGAATATGTATCATTTGCTTCTGCTAAAGCCTCAGCCACTGCTCTTGTACCGCCTGCAAATTTATTTAATTCGAATACACCCATTGGTCCGTTCCAGATAACAAGCTTTGAATTCTGGATTACATCGCTGTAGATATCGCGTGTTTTAGGTCCGATATCAAGTGCTTCCCAATCAGAAGGAATTTCTTCGATTGCTACTGTTTTAATATTGGCCTCTTCAGAAAAATCGTCTGCCACAACGACATCAACAGGCATGTAGAAGTTCACGCCTTTTTCTTTCGCTTTTTCCATAAACGATTTGGCAAGGTCAATTTTATCTTCTTCTAATAGTGACTTTCCTACTTCATGGCCGTTTGCTTTTACAAATGTATAAGCCAGCCCTCCGCCAATGATCAGGTTGTCTACCTTTTCAAGAAGGTTTTCGATTACGCCAATCTTATCTTTAACCTTTGCACCGCCGATAATAGCTGTAAATGGGCGTTCAGGATTTGAAAGAGCTTTTCCAAGTACATCAAGTTCTTTTTCCATCAGGAGTCCTGATACGGCAGGAAGATGATGCGCAATTCCTTCCGTTGAAGCATGCGCACGGTGTGCTGCTCCGAATGCATCATTTACATAGACATCTGCAAGCTCAGCAAATGCCTTTGCAAGTTCAGGATCATTCTTTTCCTCGCCAGCATAGAAACGCACGTTTTCAAGGAGAAGAACATCGCCTTCACTTAACGCGTCAACCATAGCTTTTACAGAATCGCCATATGCTTCATCCGCCTTCTTCACTTCTTTGCCAAGAAGCTCGGACAAACGCTTTGCTACTGGTGTTAAACGCAATTCTTCAACAACTGAACCCTTCGGACGGCCCAAATGGCTGGCTAAAATCACTTTTGCACCCTGGTTCATCAAGTATTCAATCGTTGGAAGAGCTGCTTTGATGCGAGTTTCATCCGTTACTTGTCCCTCTTTCATGGGAACGTTGAAATCAACCCGGCAGAATACACGCTTACCTTTTAACTCCACATCTTTAACGCTTTTTTTGTTCATAGCAAAAGGACCTCCTTACCAGAAAAGCGGAAGCGCCTTGCCTGACGGCTCATAGATTCAAGCCTCCAGGTTCCGGAGCTAAGCACCATCCCGGTTAAATAGTTTTACTTAAAACAAAAGGGAGAGGGAATGTTTCCCTGCTCCCCTTTTACCCTTATCCATTATAGACGTTAGCGAATTGAATATCCAACAAGTTGAGGTGTTTTTCCGGAGAAAAAATTCATCTTATGAATGCTTCGCAAAACGAATATTTTCGTGAAAATTAAAGTCCTTTTTGAGCGATGTAATCAACAAGGTCAACTACACGGTTAGAGTAACCAGATTCGTTATCATACCAAGAGATTACTTTTACCATGTTGCCTTCCATAACCATAGTAGAAAGTGCATCGATTGTAGAAGATGCAGGGTTTCCGTTGTAGTCGCCAGAAACTAATGGCTCTTCGCTGTATGCAAGGATGCCTTTCAGATCGCCTTCAGCAGCTGCTTTAAGAGCATTGTTTACTTCTTCAGCAGTTACGTCTTTGTCAAGCTCCACAACAAGGTCTACAAGAGAAACGTTTGGAGTTGGAACACGCATAGCTCCACCGTTCAATTTGCCTTTTAGTTCAGGCAATACTAGAGATACTGCTTTTGCAGCTCCAGTAGTTGTAGGAATGATGTTTTCTGCTGCTGCACGTGCACGGCGGTAGTCCTTGTGAGGCAAGTCAAGGATTTGCTGGTCATTTGTATATGAGTGAACAGTTGTCATCATACCGCGTTTGATGCCGAAGCTGTCGTTCAATACTTTTGCAAATGGAGCCAGGCAGTTTGTTGTACAAGAAGCATTAGAGATTACATGATGGTTTGCAGCATCATATTTCTCGTGGTTAACACCCATAACAACTGTGATATCTTCGTCAGATGCAGGAGCTGAGATAATTACTTTCTTAGCACCAGCTTCAAGGTGTTTCGCAGCGTCAGCACGCTTTGTGAAACGTCCAGTAGATTCTACTACTACTTCTACGCCAAGATCTCCCCATCCTAATTGAGCAGGATCGCGCTCTGCAATAACTTTTACTTTATGGCCGCCAACAACAAGATAATCGCCGTCAACTGTTACTTCTTCATTTAGAGTTCCGTGTACGGAATCGTATTTTAAAAGGTGTGCCAGCATGTTTGCATCTGTAAGGTCATTTACTGCTACAACCTCTACGTTAGGGTTTTTAAGAGCTGCACGGAAAACAACGCGCCCGATTCTTCCAAATCCGTTAATACCAACTTTAACTGCCATGATTATTTCCTCCTTGAAAAGGTAGATTTTATATTTGAAAAGGGATTACCCTTTTATCAACTGTTTTGCTGCACCCTCATCTGTCACTAAAATGGTAGAGGATGGTGCCCGTTTCATGTATGCAGCGATGGCTTTTGCCTTTGTGGAGCCGCCTGCCACTGCAATGACATGTTCAATTTGTGATAGGTCATCCAGCTGAAGGCCGATGGTCTGAACCTTATGTACAACCTCGCCGCCTTCGTTGAAGTAATAGCCAAATGATTCACCGACTGCTTTGGCTTGCTTGATTTTAACCAAATCTTCTTCACTGGTTTTGCGGCGTTCCGCCATTGTAATAGCGTCCCCAATCCCGTGCAGAACCATGCTTGCCGATTTGATCTGGGTGATTACTTCTTTAATATTGGGTTCTTTAATAATGCTTTCATACATCTCCCTGCTTACCTGGTCCGGCACATACAGGACACGGTGCCTGGAATCAGTATGATCAGCCATTTTGGCACAAATGGTGTTAGCCTGGTTTTTAACATCTTCGCCTATTCCGCCACGAGCCGGCACAAACAGCCAATCGCGTTCAGCAAGATCAGGAGTCAGCATCTCCGCTACGGCTGCCATTGTGGATCCGCCGGTAACTGCGATGATATTTTTTCCTTTGAGCCTTGATTTCATACACATTGCTGTGGCTCTGCCAAGCTCCTGCTTCACCCATGGAGATTCATCGCTGTTTCCGGAAACAATGATCGCCTGGCGTATGCCAAGCTTTCGTGATAATTCCTGCTCCATTACGGCTATACCCGAAATATCTCTCATTATTCCTTCAAGAGCTTCGAGTAATTCTTTGCCATCGGAAGAAAGGCTCATTCCTGTACTTGAAATGCGGATCAGGTTCTGGTCTTTTAGAAATTCAACCTCACTTCTCAGCACTCTTTCCGTCAAACCCATACTGACTGCAAGGCTTCTTCTTCCAACCGGCTCCATCAGCCCTATATAATGAAGAATCCCATAACGCTTCTGCATAACCGCAAGCATATCAGGCAATAATCTTTTTTGAATATCAATTAGTGAGTACATCCGGAAAGCTCCTTCATCATATGTGGTCATTTTTTGTCCCGCACAGACATATTATGTCCCACTTACCGTAAAAAAAATCACCCTTGCTTCTCCTCAATAATAGCAAGAGTGAGTATTGAAATCAACTGATAAAACTCAGTTTTTTTCTGTAAGCGCTTCACCTACTGTAATGGGATCAATATGCCCGAACTGCACTTCACGCCCATCAATTTCAACAACCGGAATCATGAGTCCGTACTTCTCAGTCAGGTCATCGCTCTCATCAATATCTTTTTCAATTAACGTAAATTCATATTCTTTCTCCAATTCAACTAATACACTCTTAGCTTTATCACACAGCGGGCATCTGCTGCGTGTGTAAAACACTAACTCTGGCTGTTTCAATCAGCAAATCTCCTTTATCAGTCATACCTTTTCCGTTTGGATGATGACGGGATGCCCAGCTGATCCCGATATTTTGCAATCGTCCTTCTGCTGACTACCATCCCCTCTTGTTCCTTCAGCAGCTTCACAAGCTCCTGATCGGATAAAGGCTTTTGTTTATTTTCTTTTTCTATCATTTTACCAATAATCGTCTTGACCTGCTGTGAAGACGTATTCTCATCAGATGTCGTTTTGATCGTGCTGGAGAAGAACGATCTCAGCTCATACGTCCCAAATGGCGTTTGCGCATATTTTTCCCGGACAGCCCTGCTCACTGTTGATTCATGAATGTCGAGTTCATCTGATATTTCCTTCATCGTCATCGGCTTCAGATATGCAGGGCCTTTAATGAAAAAGTCCTGCTGCTTTTCAACGATTTTAAGAGTCACATTTGCAAGAGTCTCTTTCCTTTGCTCAATGCTTCTTATAATCCACTGATAATCCTGCTGCTTTTCCTGCAGGAAGCGGCTGACATTTCGATCACCACTTGCCGAAAACTTTTTAAAATAAGGTTCATTAAAACTAATTTTAGGAAGCACTTCATCAAACACGCTGACGGAAAAAGAGCTGCCATCCCACTGAATAATCACGTCCGGTGTTATATAAGCGGATCTTTCACTCTGGAAGGATGAAGCCGGTCTTGGATTCAAGGTCTGGACAAGGTCGAATACTGCCTGTATGTCTTTAAGCTCCACACCGAGCTGTTTTGCGATTTCCTTCCATTTCTTCTCAGCAAAAAGAGTAAAGTAGTCATCTATAAGGATTTCAGCCAGTTCATTTTCTTCTGGCAATCTCTTAATCTGCAGGGACAGGCACTCCTGGAGATTCCTTGCGCCAACGCCGGCAGGCTCGAGTTCCTGCAGCTCTTCAAGCATCTGCTCCACTTTCTCAAGAGGCATCTTAAGAGTATCAGCTGATGCCTTTAGATCCGCCCGGAAGTAACCGTTTTCATCAAGACTGTCAATAAGATGCTCAATCACTTTTTGGTCATCCCTGTTTAATTTCAAATGAAGCTGCGATTTCAAATATTCATCAAGCAGCATGGTCTTTCCGCAGCCAATCTGCTCAATCCAATTTATTTTATCTTTTTCTGCTTTTATCCTCGTCGGTTTGACACGGTCATAACGGGGATCCATCGTCTGGACATGACCGGACTCTACTTTTAAAAGGGGATTTTCAAGCGCCTTGCTTTCCAGGAAAGCAGAAAGCTCCTGTGTGCTGTATTGCAGAAGAGCAATCGCCTGCGTCAGCTCCTGTGTCATTGTTAATTTCATTGTCTGCTGCTGCCATAACCCAGCTTTCAAATTCATCGTACATTCCCCCTGTCCCCATTTTACAATATTCACAGAAAATGTTGTATGGAAATATGCTGGCAATCCCCAATTGCACCGGCACTTCTTTCTGAATACTTCACAATATGCATGGCTGAGGGGGGAATATTCATTTTTTATGGTGAAACCTGCGGATTTTAAGGATTTTTTTGAAATTCAGGCTTAAATTCAGGAAGTTTTTTAAATTTATGTGCGGATAGTGGAATTTTATTTGCGGATCAGGCCCATTTACTTGCGGATAAATTTTTTTATGTGCGCATAGAAGGGATTTATGTGCGGATAGCGTAAAAAGTAAAAACTCCCTGTCCATATCAGACAAGGAGTTTTGGCAGCGCCCTCGGCAGGAATCGAACCCACATCTCAAGAACCGGAATCTTACGTGCTATCCGTTGCACCACGAGGGCATGTGTTTTATTAACTGGCTGACCAGGCGCTCAGCCGCTACGATAACTAATTATATGCTATGTTTAATCACTTTGCAAGCCTCCTTTTAGTTTTAAAAATCGGAACAATGGGTATCATGGAATGAGATAGAACATCACAGAAAAAAGTGTCGAACAAATCAGGGGCTATTTCCATGCGATTCGTTTGACCTTAATTGACCATCAGTGTATCATGATAATACATAGGAGTTAAAAAATTTTCTTTACTTGGAAGAACATGCTTGTTCATCTTGTATGTTGACCTTATTTTGAAGGAGGAATTGGAAAATGAACTTAATCCCTACAGTTATTGAACAAACAAATCGCGGGGAGCGTGCTTATGATATTTACTCCCGCCTTTTAAAAGACCGCATCATTATGCTCGGAAGCGCAATTGATGATAATGTGGCAAACTCCATTGTTGCCCAGCTGTTATTCCTTGAAGCAGAAAACCCTGAAAAGGACATTTCCATTTACATTAATAGCCCTGGCGGAAGCATTACAGCTGGTATGGCTATTTATGATACGATGCAATTCATCAAGCCTAAGGTACAAACCATTTGTATCGGTATGGCTGCATCCATGGGTGCATTCCTTCTTGCAGCAGGTGAAAAAGGAAAGCGTTTTGCTCTTCCAAACGCTGAAGTTATGATTCACCAGCCACTTGGCGGTGCACAGGGACAGGCGACTGAAATTGAAATCGCTGCAAAGCGCATCCTTTTCCTTCGCGAAAAATTAAACACGATCCTATCAGAGCGCACTGGACAGCCGCTTGAAGTCATTGCAAAAGACACAGACCGCGATAACTTCATGACAGCTGAAAGAGCTCTTGAATACGGTTTGGTTGACCAAATCATTACAAGAAACTCTTTGGATGAAAAGAAAGATAAATAATATGCATAAAAAAACAACTCGCATCTTCCCGATGCGAGTTGTTTTAGTTTTCCTTCTGAATATAGTTTGCAAGTGCTTCGAGAGCTTCGTTTTCGTCGTTCCCCTCAGCCTTCAGGGTAATGACTGATCCTGAGCTTACAGCCAGGCTCATTAGCCCCATAATGCTTTTCGCATTTACCTTCTTTCCATCCTTCTCCAGGAAAATATCGGATGAGAACCGATTGGCCTCTTGTACGAACAATGCCGCCGGACGGGCCTGCAATCCTGTCTTTAGCTTAACTTCTACCTGTTTTTCTGCCATTGTATATCTCCTCCCTGCTGATGCCTCTGTCAGTGAGCATCTATGGTGCTTCCTGCCCTGAGTTTCTCAGCGATTTCGTCTATTTTTCTTAATCTGTGATTAATGCCTGATTTGCTGATATTTCCGCCTGAGACCATTTCCCCAAGCTCCTTTAAGGTGACATCCTGGTATGCTACACGCAATTCGGCTATTTCTCTCAGTTTGTCAGGCAGAACCTGAAGTCCAACTGTCTGGTCAATAAACCGGATATTCTCCACTTGGCGCAAGGCAGCCCCGATTGTTTTGTTTAAGTTCGCTGTTTCACAATTCACGAGCCGATTGACCGAGTTTCTCATATCGCGGACAATCCGGATGTCTTCAAACCGGAGCAGTGATGCATGTGCTCCGATGATATTCAGGAATTCCGTTATTTTTTCGGCTTCCTTTAAATACGTGATATAGCCTTTTTTCCGTTCAAGCGTTTTGCTGTTCAGCCCGAACGTATTCATCAGTTCACAAAGGGAGTCGTTATGCTCCTTGTAAAGTGAAGCGATCTCCAGATGATAGGAGGAGGTTTCCGGATTATTAACCGATCCCCCGGCAAGGAATGCACCGCGCAGATAAGAACGCTTACAGCATTTCTTTTTTATGAGCTCTTTGGAGATATCGTGTGTAAATACGAATCCCTCACTTAAAATTTTCAGGTCATCAAGAATCATGCTGGCCTGTTCCGACAGCCTGACAATATATACATTGTTTTTTTTCAGCCGCATTTTTTTCCGGACCAGGAGCTCTACCTGAACGCTGTAATTCCTTTTAATCAGTGTGTAAATCCTTCTTGCAATGGCTGCATTCTCCGTCTGGATATCAACGATCAATTTCCGGCTGGAAAAAGAAAGTGAACCATTCATCCGGATCAAGGCGGACAATTCCGCTTTGCCGCAGCAGTCTTTTAATTCCAGGTTCGTCAATTCTTTTTTCGTTTCCGAAGCGAAAGACATCCCTTCACCCCCTATCTGTAAAAGTGCTTAGCCAGAGACATATAAAAAGATATTCTTCACTGAGCAAACGTATGCACAGTTTATTTTTTTACTGACAAAAGCCCTTTTACACCTTTATATTACGCGTTAAAACGCCTATTGGTTTCATGTAAAATTAAATTATAAAGCATTTGGGCAACCTCTTTTGTATCATGGCGTATGATCCCGCCTTCGTGGCTGACAATTTCACCGTGCATAATATTAAGGCCCAATTCGGCTAGAGCACCTGTATCATACACAACAGGCCTTGCCTTTTCCTCGCTGTACCGCTCCTGAATATGGGCAGGAATTTCTTCATTGTTTACCAGGATGGTATTAATAAAAGCACAGCTCATATGATCATAAAGTGCTTTTACATGGTCACTTGCTGTATAATCGAGCGTCTCGCCTGCCTGTGTCATTAAATTGCATATATAGACTTTTTTTGCTCTCGATTGACAGACCTCACGTCCGAGCCTGGGAACAAGCAAGTTTGGAAGAATACTTGTATATAAGCTTCCAGGGCCAATGATGATCATGTCAGCCTGTCTGATTGCCTGCAGTGATTCAGGCAGGGCTTTAATATTTTTAGGAGTTAAAAATACCCGCTTGATTTTTTTGCCGGAATAAGGAATTTTTGATTCTCCCGATACGATAGTCCCGTCTTCCATTTCAGCGTGAAGGACCACACTCTGGTTCGCAGCCGGCAGCACCTTTCCCCTTACATTTAACACCTTGCTCATTTCCTGAATCGCATGAACAAAATTTCCTGTAATCGAGGTCATTGCCGCGAGAATTAAATTGCCAAGCGAGTGCCCGGACAATTCATTGGATGTCGCAAAGCGGTGCTGGAACATCTCCTCAATGAGGGGCTCTACGTCTGAAAGAGCGGCCAGCACATTGCGGATGTCACCGGGCGGCGGGATATGAAGATCATTTCGCAATCTTCCTGAGCTGCCGCCATCATCGGCTACTGTCACAATGGCAGTAATATCAACAGGGTACTGCTTCAGTCCCCTTAAGAGGACAGGCAGCCCCGTTCCTCCGCCGATGATGACGATTCTTGGCTGTCGGTTCATTTGATGTGTTCCTTTCTCCTGTCGATGTCACGGTGGGTAATTGCCGTATTGTAATCCTTGCTGAAGTAGTCTGCAATATATTCCGTCAGCGCTACCGAACGGTGCTGGCCTCCCGTACAGCCAATTGCCACAACCAATTGAGCCTTCCCTTCCCGCTTATAATGCGGAAGCATAAAGCTCAGCAGCTCCGTAACCTTCTCAAGAAATTTACTGGTTTCAGTCCATTTCAGCACATAGCCCGATACCTCTTCGTCCAATCCTGTCTTCGGCCTCATATGCTCAATATAATGGGGATTCGGAAGGAACCGGACATCGAATACCAGGTCGGCATCAATGGGAATTCCATGCTTAAAGCCAAAGGACATGACGTTAACCGTAAATATGGTTTTTTTATTCAATGAGAATTCCGTAAGAATTTTCTCACGCAATTCCCTCGGTTTCATTTGTGACGTATTATAAATCAGCCGGGCCCTGCCTTTTAATTCCTCGAGCAGCTCCCGCTCAAGCTTGATGCCTTCAAGAGGCAATCCCGATGGTGCAAGGGGATGGAATCGTCTTGTTTCTTTATATCTTCTGACGAGTGTCGAATCATCCGCATCAAGATATAAAATCTGCGGAGTGACCCAGGATGTCTCGGACAATTCATCGAGCGCCTTAAACAGGTGGTCAAAAAACTCACGGCCGCGCAAATCCATCACCAATGCCACCTTATTCATTTTATTCCCGGATTCCTTCATAAGTTCAAGGAATTTAGGAAGCAGCGTCGGCGGCAAATTGTCTACACAGAAGAAGCCAAGATCTTCAAAGCTTTGGATGGCTACTGTTTTCCCTGCTCCTGACATTCCCGTAATAATCACCATTTGAGTATCATTAACTGCACCCGTACTCATTTTTGTTTCCCCCTGTATCTGTCAAATTCAGCTTGGATCCAGCCTGTAACTAAGCAATTCAAAATCCGGCGTATACGTAAATGTTCCATAAATCATTCCCTGGCCATGAATCATATACTCCAGAATATGCGAATCACCGGCAGCCATCGGCAGATTCTTTATCTCTGAAAACGGATGCCAGCGAAGCTTGCCTTCCTCTGATTCATCCAGGTTCAGTCCATCAGAAGCTGTAGCCAGAAAAGTAAACATCATCCATTCCTGTACAACCTTTTCGCCATCCTTCATGATGAACGTAAAAATGCCCTTAATATTCGGATTGCGCAGATAGATGCCTGTTTCTTCCCTGAACTCACGGATGCACGAGTCCCTCACTGATTCACCCGGCTCCATCTTTCCGCCCGGAGCCACCCACCAGCCTCTTCTCGGCTTTTGTAAAAGCAATACTTTATCGTCTTTCAGTAACACACAGTTCGTGACTCGCTGCAACACATTTCACCTCTAATTTCCAAAATCATGCTGTTGCCGCCTTTTTCATTTAATCGCTTAAGTAAAGGCTGGCTAACGTGCTTTTCTTATTCTTTTCATTATACTATTTTTGTCTTAGAGCCACAATGAATACAGATTTCTAAAAAACTTCTTCAAACCATACTTTATTTACGCAAAAAAAAGAGCACAGACATGTGCCTGTGCTGTAAAAAGGATTATATCTTTAAAAGGGGGTCAATTTCTATTCCTATACTACCCGAAATTTATTTCATCAAGGTTACAGGAGAATTAAAACCCCATGACTTTTTGTAAATCTTTTCAACCAGTGGCTATTTTTTCTAAAAATTATTTCTTCTCTTTCAGGCTTTCCATTAATTCTTCCACATAGTGCTGGGCGCTTTGGGCAGCGATGCTTCCATCACCTGTAGCTGTAACGATTTGGCGAAGAGATTTTTCGCGGATATCTCCTGCTGCAAAAATGCCTTCCACCTTTGTTTCCATTCTTTCGTTTGTTTCGATATAGCCATTGCTGTTCGTGATGCCAAGGCTTTCAAATGGCTTGGAAAGCGGAACCATGCCGATATAGATGAATACACCATCTGCCTTGAATTCTCTTTCTTCGCCTGTTTCAGCAGAAACAAGCGTTACGCTTCCTACTTTTCCGTCCTTATCATTAACTTCCTTCACTGTCGTGTTCCAGATGAAGTCAATTTTGTCATTGTCGAACGCACGCTGCTGCAGGATCGCCTGCGCACGAAGCTGGTCCCGTCTATGAACGATAGTCACTTTAGAGGCGAAACGCGTCAGATATACGCCTTCCTCAACAGCAGAGTCACCGCCGCCGACAACCACAAGCTCTTTGCCTTTAAAGAATGCTCCATCACAGACTGCACAATAGGATACGCCGCGTCCGCCAAGCTCTTTCTCACCAGGGATACCAAGCTTTTTGTACTCGGCACCAGTAGAAATGATGACTGAGCGTGTTTTATATTGTTTCGATCCGGCAACAACCGTTTTGTATTCTTCGCCGTCAATGATTTCTTTAATATCTCCATACGCATATTCAGCGCCAAACTTCTTCGCATGATCGAACATTTTGGTGGATAAATCCGGCCCTAAAATATGGCCAAAACCAGGATAGTTTTCCACTTCTTCTGTATTGGCCATTTGCCCGCCCGGAACACCGCGTTCGATCATTAGAGTAGACAAATTTGCACGAGATGTATATACAGCAGCAGTCATTCCTGCCGGTCCTGCGCCAGCGATAATGACATCATAAATTTTTTCTTCAGTCACAGCGATTCACTCCTTCAGTAATCAGAAATCCAGTAACTAATCAAACACTTTATAAGTACGCATATTATAGTATGACCTTCTTACTGTTATCCTATAAAATTGGCACGTGTTCCGTCCAAATATCTGCTCACTGAAGGCGGTCATTCACCGATTTTACATATTTGCCCATCGTCGAAGCGGAAATGCCGTATCTTCCTGCAATGTTTGACTGGGAAACCTTTTCGTTCCGAAGCTTATGCCAGACATACTCAATGGCTGCAGCCCAGGCATTTTTGTTTTTAATATTCTGCCGGTTATTTGTCAATTCTGCAAAAATAGTAAACCACATTAAATAAAGTCCGGCTTCCACCGTGCCGATCGGGTGGAAGTTTTCATAAAACAGCTGGGCTGTTTCGTGCGCAGCCTGAACCCGGGCAGGCGCTTCCTTCTCAGTTTTAACGAAAGAAAGGTACTCCTTCTCAACAGCTGAAAACTTATTGTTTTGTAAAATAGCTTCAGAGGTGAGAATTTCATCTCTTCTGCTGGATACCGATGTTAGGAAGAGGCCGAATAACCGCTCTTCAATATAGTCGCTTTCCAGCTTTTTCAATATGGAAGAGTAATGGTCTTCAAAGCCGCTGCTGGTTACTTTTTCATCGTTCCAGGGCTCGAAGCCTTCTTTTTCCGGATTGATTTCAATTGCCTTCTTCCATGCTGATTTCGCCAGCTCTTCGCGTCCTGTAAAATAGGCGGAATAGGATAGCCAGTAATAAAATGGTCCGTCCCCTTCAAAGCCTTTCTTCTGAAGCTTGCGAAGCCATGCAAAGGAAGCCTCATACTCGCCGGTCAGAGCAAAAGTGGCACCCAGCTTGAACTGGTGTTCAACCGAAAGCGGCTTAATTTTTTTCAGAGCCTCTTTTAACAGGCGCACCTGCCGGAAATCCCGCTCGTAAAAAGCAAAGACCAGCTTGTTGCAAAGAGCATGGAGATTGCCCGGATTTTCTTCCAGTACCTTCTCTAAAATATCTGATGCCTTTTGCACTTCTCCAAGGTAAAAATACGCCAGGGCCAAATTATTGTATGCGGACCAATACTCCGGATACTCATCAATAACAGAGTTCAGAATCTCAACCGCTTTTGGAAAATGGCCGGACTCCAGCAATTCCCGTGCATGTTCCTGCTTCGTAATCAAATCATCCTGCTCGTACAGCTCGTCATCCAAATCATCCGCTTCAAGCGTAAGAAGCTCCAGCAGATCCTCTGTATCTTCCGTAAACTCTCCGTCCTGATCCAAATCCAGATACGTATTGGCATGTGTGTAAGCATCTTTAAAAAGACCCATATGAGCATAGTTGTTGGCAAGGAAATAATGGCACTCCGACATATCCTCATCAAGCTCTTCCAATATCATATGAAGCAGCTGATTCGACTCCTGATACTCACCCATTTCTGAATGAACAATCGCAAGCTGGCAGACAATCATCGGTTCACCCGGCTCAAGCTGCATAGCCCGCATTAAATATTTCTTCGCTTTATGAAAATCCCTGCGGTGGTACGCCTTAATCCCTTTGGAAAAATAGTACTCACCATTCGGGATAAATGACAGTAACTTTCCCTTTTGGTGTCTAGCTTTAGAGTCTTTACTCATGAAATCCTCCATAAATGTTAGTAACTAAAGTAGTATATCACACGAACAAGCCTATGGAGAAGGGAAGAAATGACAATACTATTTTTAAGCTGGGATTTTTTATTGGAAATCTTATCACGGTTAAGTTTTAAAGGGTTATTGCGTTGATTTAGCGGTGATGGTGTTTACTTCGGAGATTAAGCGGCAGTTTGGCTGAGGAAATCTATTAATCGGCTGGATATAATGAGGAGACCTCTTTTGATATTTTATAGAAGCATAAGATGTCAGCTTTCTTAAAAATTATTTTATGTATCATCTTTAGTAAGTGAGGATTGGGAATCCAGCTGCTGAAATAAACATGGTGACAGCCTGGAGGTCTGGCGGTTCCCAACCTGGGCTCCAGCAGTCAGCAGTGATGCTGCCACCACGTGCAATAAGAATTTTGGAATAAAAAAAATGGAATGTGTTCTCTGTTTCCGGCTGTACTTCTCTTATATTACCTTCTTGTCTTTTGAATTACTTTCTTTCAATTTCTCCTCCCAAAAATCTGCACCTTTAATGCCAAGTTTAACAGGATCGAAGACTGGTTCAATGCCTGCTTTCTTCTGTTCTTCATAATCTTTAAACACTTTTAAGGCTGTTTTAGTCAGGAATAGAATAGCAACTAAGTTAAGCCAGGCCATGCTTCCGAAGCCAAAGTCTCCGAGCGCCCATAATAAAGATGCATTTTCGACACTTCCTAAGTAGATCATTCCTAAGAAAACAATCATCAATCCTGCTTTAAGCCCTTTTAGATTTCTCTTTCTGCCAAGGTAAACGAGGGTTGTTTCAGAAATATAGTAGTAAGCCATCAGAGTTGTGAAGGCAAAGAAGAAGATAGCAATTGCAACAAACAAACCACCAAACCCAGGGATCACGCTCTCAACAGCCGCCTGTGTCCACATTGGTCCTGCTTCAACACCTTGGATATTTTCAACAATCGGCTGCTTTCCTTCTGGGGTAACGCTGTACATGCCGGTAATTAGAATCATAAGTGCAGTAGCTGTACAAACAATGATGGTATCAATATAAACAGAGAATGCTTGAACAAGACCTTGTTTTGCCGGATGGGATACATCTGCTGCAGCTGAACTATAAGTTCCTTCCCCTACACCAGCAACGTTAGAGAATACCGCTCTCTTAACGCCCCATGCAATCGCTGCACCGATTATACCGCCAAACATTTCGTTTGCACCAAATGCACTGGAAATAATCAGCCAAAGCATTTCTGGAATTTCTGCTGCATTTGCAAATAAAAGTACGAAAGTGATAACCACATACCCTAAGGCCATAAAGGGGACAACTTTTTCCGCAACATTAGCAATTCGCTTCACGCCGCCAAAAATAATGATGCCAAGTAATATAACAAGAATGATTCCAGTGATGCTTTTATTGAGACCAATTGTGTTTTCGAATCCAACAGCAATCGTATTGGCCTGAATACCAGGAACTAAAATTCCATAGCAGATGGTAACAACAATCGCAACAAACACCGCAAACCATTTCATATTTAAACCTTTTTCAATAAAATAAGGAGTTCCGCCCCGGTATTGCTTACCATCTTTTACTTTATAGACCTGAGCAAGAGTGGATTCAATAAAAGCACTTGCTCCTCCTAATAAAGCCATGACCCACATCCAGAAAACCGCTCCCGGACCGCCAAATGCGATCGCAGTAGCAACCCCAGCGATATTTCCAATACCGACCCGGCCGGCTAAAGCCATTGAAAACGCCTGGAAAGAGGACACACCGGATTCTGGGTTACCCTTTTCAAAAAGAAGTTTAATCATTTCCTTAAAATATCTAAATTGCACAAAGCGTGTCATAATGGAAAAGAACAATCCAGCACCAAGCGCGAAAGCTACCAATCCAAGACTCCAAACCATCCCCGACGCTTTATTCACTAATTCTTCCATCTTATCCCACCTTTTTATACTTTAAGTAGATAGTTCCATCTCTTTCAATCTGTAAATTAGTAATATTCAGATAAATAAAGGCGGAATAGGACAAAACACTGTCCCACTCCCATCAATCCGTGCACAGTTTGTCCCATTGGTCCTTATAAAAACTCATCATGCTTGATGTTAACAAATACACTTTTCACTTCCGTATAGTTTTGCAGGCCATACTCTCCACCCATTTCGCGGCCGATTCCTGATTGTTTGTAGCCGCCGAAAGGCATTGTTTCCCATTCAAGTCCAAAATCATTAATCCAGACTGTACCTGATTGCAGCTTGCTTGCAATGTAATGACCCTTTTTCATACTTTCTGTCCAGACACTTGCAGCTAAACCATAGTCACTATCGTTCGCCCGTTTAATGACCTCATCAATCGTATCAAAAACGAAAATGGACATGACCGGACCAAAGATTTCTTCACGTGCAATAACCATATGATCCTGTACGTCAGCAAAAATAGTTGGCTGTACAAAATATCCTTTTTCAAATCCTTTATTGCCGCCTGTCACGAGTCGCGCACCTTCTTCCTTCCCTTGTTCTATATAATTAAGAACAGTTTGATGCTGTTTCGCTGACACAAGCGGGCCCATATCCGTTTCAGGGTTCATTCCATCCCCCAGCTTCATTGCTTTCGCCCGTTCTGCTAAGGCTTTTACTACATGATCATATATGTTTCTCTGGACAAATACACGTGTACAGGCACTGCAGTTTTGCCCATGATTGTACATCGTTCCGTTAAATACCCCTTCAATTGCTTCCTCAAGATTAGCATCTTCTAAAACAATGGCTGGCGATTTTCCGCCAAGCTCCAGCGTAACACCTTTAATTTGATCTGCAGCTTTTTTCATTACTTCTTTTCCGACAGCCGTTGAGCCTGTGAACGCTATCTTATCGACATCTTTATGTGCAGTAATCGCTTCTCCCGCAATCCTGCCCGTTCCCGGCACAATATTCACAACACCATCCGGAAACCCTGCTTCTTTGAATAGCTTTCCTGCATAGAGAAGAGATAATGGTGTCTCAGTTGCCGGTTTAATCACAACCGTACAGCCGACTGCAAGTGCAGATCCGAGCTTCCAGGCAGCCATGGCGAGCGGGAAGTTCCATGGAATAATTTGGCCTACAACCCCAACCGGTTCGTGTACCGTATAGGTTACATAATTCTTTGAAACCTGAGTTGTCTTACCAAATATTTTTGTGGCCCAGCCTGCGTAATATCTAAAATGCTGGATTGTCCCGTCAACATCATCTGCCAAAGCAACCCTGCAGGGCTTTCCGTTATCCAATGATTCCAGTTGAGCGAGTTCTTCCCGATTTTCTTCTAAGAGATCCGCAAATTTATAGATTAGATGAGAGCGTTCAGCGGCATCCATCTTTGTCCATTCGCCTTCATCGAATGCTTTTCTTGCAGCAGCTACCGCAGCGTTAATATCTTCCTCTTGCGCTTCACTTACTTCTGCAATGACCTCTTCGTTTGCAGGATTAACGACGGGAAACGTTTTACCACTAATCGCCGGTACATAGTTACCGTTAATGTATAATCCTTTCACACCTTCCAGGAATTCTTGAACTTTTGGTTTCAGATTGTAATTTGTCGCTTGCATGTTCTCACTCCTTCACTAATTTAGTTTTTTACTGTCTCTAAACTTGCAAGCAGGTCTTTTAGCTTTTGATCTTCCTCCGGTGATAGGCCTAAACGAGGGTATCGCGCAGGCCCGCCAGCCTGGCCAGTCAATTCCATGGCTCTCTTCACAATTTGCACATACTTTCCAGATCCTTCAAGGAACGCGCACAGTGGTAAAATACGATCATTGATGGACCAAGCTTCTTCAAACTCTCCTTTTTGGAAATGGTTATACATATCTGTAACCAGCTTTGGCACGATATTTCCTGCAACAGAAATCCACCCAGTTGCCCCAACTAAGTAAGACTCCATTACAAGCTCTTCAGCACCGCAGAATACTTCAAAATCTCCTTTTCCTTTTCTTGCAAGATCTCTTACCTTGCTGATTTCACCGCTTGATTCTTTAATGTGAGTCACATTTTCGCAATCCCTGCCAATCTGAAGCATTAAATCTGCACTCATATTCACACCAGAAGTAAATGGGTTGTTATAAAGCATGATTGGAAGATTGACACTGCCGGATACATCTTTGAAATGATGGTAGATTTCATTTTCCTTTGGCTTCATGTAAAAAGGGTTAATGATTAGAGCAGCATCCGCTCCATGTACTTCAGCTTGCTTTGTATACTCGATTGTTTCCCTTGTTGTTTCCGCAGCAGTACCCACAATAACAGGGATGCGGCCGCCTGCTTCCTTCATAACAGTTTCTACCATCTGGTATTTTTCTTCTCTTGACAGACTGACAAATTCACCAGTACTCCCATTGATGACGATACCTGCCACACCTTGATCGACAAAGTAATTGACATTATTCTTTACTCCGCCCCAATCAATTTCCTGTTCCTGTGTCATTGGTGTAATTAATACTGGATAAGCTCCTCTAATTGCAGTCATTTTAATTTTCCTCCCTATTTTTAATAGTTTCTTATTTTAATAAAAACCCTGCGAATAATGGATCTGCCGGGTCTAATACATATGTCTGCATACCCGTAATAAATCCCCGGGCTGAAAAACTAAACTCGTAACCTGCTGCAAATTGTGCTGAAAGCTCGGCTGTCAATTTGCCGTTGAAAATGCTTTCATTTTCAATTGGGCTATCAGAAGGTATATCCCCATTTTCTATTAAATAGCTGCAACAGGCAGCTAGAGTTCCAAATCCTGGAGAACGCACAATATAACAATCCGGACGGAAGGTTACCGTTTTGATTTTGCCTTCATTTTTTTGCGAGTGATCCATCAAGATCACTCTGCTGAAGGCATGTTTGCCTTCTAAGGCTTCAATCGCCTTTTGCCCCCATTGATTTATGACTGGAAGGTCCTCCATCTCAATCTCAAAAGGCAGCTCTGCTTTATCAAAAATCGCATAAAGATGATCGGCTTGGACTAGAGATACTTCTGTCTTTAAATCTAAATAAGACACTGGCACATTGGTTTGCACAACCTGGCATGGCTCGTTTTTTAATTTAACTAATTTCACTTCATCATCTTTCATAGTTGCAGCGACACTAATAACACCGCTGATTGTTTCAAGTCTGTATTCACCTGAAGACTTGGCCTTTAGTTGGCCACACTCTAACAATGCGGTTATGACAGCAGTGATTCCGCCATATTGCATCGGAACGGTTCCGTTATGGTCGAAAAAAACAACAGCGGCATCGGCTTCGCTTATAAAAGGCGGAACGACCAGACAACCCATCAGTCCAGCAAATCCGCGGGGCTCATTTAAAAGAAAATTAATTTCCTCCTCATAGGCAATCCGAAATTGCTCATTTAGCTCCTGTATACTTGTATAATGAATAAGTGGGACATCCTTAATAATTCGATATGCCTCACCTGCTACGTGTACATCAGTTGCTGTGTAAGACTTTTGAATTTTCATTTCACATCCTCCATTTCATGTTCCATTGGGGGAATAAGTAAAAAGCCTTCTTTCAGCGGGTCTTCCTCGTTATAAAAGAACCGGTGCATTCCCATTAGCCAGGCTGAACCAGTGATTCTTGTAATAACAGCCTCTACACCCTGAACATCTGCTGTTTCAAGGATTTCTCCGCGGAATAAAGAGCCGACAATACTCTCATGTACAAATTCTTCATTAATACCTATCTCCTTTTTGGAATAGAGGACAGATAATTTAGCCGAAGTGCCTGTACCGCATGGTGAACGATCAATCCCGCCAGGAGGGACAACAACCGTATTTTTCACATCTGCTTCTTCATGGGTTGGCTCAGTGAAAAACTCAATATGGGTCAGACTGCGAATAAATGGATATTGCGGATGAACGACATCCGTTTTTTCGTTAATTGTATTTCTAATTTTGATAGCCTTTTCAATGATTTTTGAAGAATTCTCCGGTGTCAGTTCTAATCCAACAGATTGGGCATCAATGATTCCATAGAAGTTGCCTCCATAAGCAATATCTGCCTCAACGATTCCAATTCCCTCAACATCAACAGAGACACTCTTTAACAGGAAGGCCGGGACATTACAGAAGGAAACCTCTTTTGCTTTTCCGTTCTCTACCTTAATCTCTGCCTTAACAAGGCCGGCTGGTGTATCAATTTTTATCGCAGTTACTGGCTCTTGAACAGGTATTAGCCCCGCTTCAACCAATGCTGTACAAACACCGATTGTGTCATGTCCGCACATTGGCAAATATCCGCCGGTTTCGATATATATAACACCGATATCTGCTTCCGGATGACATGGATCTGTCAAGAGTACTCCTGACATGACGTCATGTCCTCTTGGTTCATTCATCAGGAGCTTGCGGATCCAGTCATATTCCTTTTGCATATGAAGCATTTTTTCGGACATTGTCGCTCCTTTTAGCTCTGGGAGTCCACTAATCAATGTCCTCGTGGGGTTTCCGCCCGTGTGTGTATCAATGGTTGTAAAAACTCGATTTGCTTTCATCAGGTACTCACCCTTTCCTTAAATCGAGAAAATCTCAGCGGCTCAATTGGGATGCAAGTTTCCTTTTCATTAAGCATTTCCTCTATTACTTTTCCAGTAACAGCGGCAAGGCTAATTCCGTCTCCCTCATGACCTGCTGCAATATAATAGTTTGGAATCCCCTCTACTTCTGACACAATTGGCAAGTGATCCTCCGTCCATGGCCGCAAACCAGCATAGGAACGTATGACCATCATGTCAGCCATTTTCGGATAAAATCGAATGGCCCGATTGGCAATGCATTTAATAATTTCATTGTTGATCTTTGTATTAAACCCAACAAATTCCCGGCTGCTTCCAATCAGGAAGTTTTGACTTTCAGTTGGTTCAAAAACAAGGGCTACTCCGTATTTTTCAGTAATGGGGTCAACCTGGCGCCTGCCGCCAAATTTTGATATTAAGTAGCCAAATTCCATCACTTTTCTCGGTCCTACAAATTCCTGGCGTGATGCGACAATTATGTGGCCTTTTCTTGGTTTAATTGGAATAGACAAGTCCAGCATCTCTCCGATATATGGAGCCCATACACCTGCAGCATTAATAACATAGTTCGCGGTGAAAGTGCCATTAGATGTTTCAACGGTAAATGTACCGTCCGGCTCCCTTCTCATTCCAGTAACCTCAGTTTGTTTATGGGCCTTAGCGCCCATCTCCTTTGCCCCCTCAAGAAGGTTAAAGGCAAGAAGGTATGGATTAACAGTTGAATCTGTTGCACATTCTAAGCCGCCTAATAAATCATCAGCAAAATACTTTGAATCCTGGCGAATGTCCTGTCTGTCCAGCATCCTGAACGGCAAGCCGGCCTCCTTTTGCCGGTCAACCCACTTTTGTGCGGCTTCCATTTCTTCTTCTGTCTCACAGACAAGGATGCTTCCAGGTGCACGATATTCAAAAGGCTGCTTCAAATCTCTGCTTAATTCATCTACTAACTTCTGACTGACAAGTGACATTTGACTATCAAAGCCAGGATCTTTATCGATAGCTAAAATATTCCCGTCACAGCGGGATGACGTGCCACTGACAAATTCACCTTTTTCGATAACTGTTACATTTCTTCCTGATTTAGAAGTATAATAGGCAATTGCACAGCCTATGATTCCCCCGCCTATAACCAGAACGTCACAATGATTTCTCACAAAACCAACTTCCCTTCGTCTTGTTACATCATTTTTTAATGCAAATAACATGCCAACTTTTATAACCTTACTCAGAAATAAGAATCTTCTAATAATTATCCTTCTAGCCCAAACAGAGATTTTTTTGTTTTGTTCTTAATTGTCAAAAAAATTGATAAAATAGTGTATAAAATATTAAACAGTGTATAAGAAAATTTACACACTAGGAGGCTGTCATGTTTGAATTACCTTCAGTCAAAGAAATAATTGAAAATAATTTCATCTGTCTTAACACAGATAATGAAAGTGCCTTAGTCAGTGTTTATTTAGATGATACCTTTGCTTCATTAGCTGATGCCTGCAAGCGTCATGCAGCCGTTGCCGTTGTAAATTCAAGCGGTCAAGTACTCGGCTCCATCACAAATGAACAAATCATTGATTTTTTGCATGATTCCTACAACCAATTAAAGGCTTTCTATGAAGCTGTCATCCATACATCGGACGCTTCAGTCACAGTGATTGATGCTGATGAACGTGTCCGCACATGGACAGAGGGAGCCGAAAAAATCTTCTCTGTAAAAAAAGATGAGATTGTGGGCAAACCAATAATAGAATTCTTTGAACATCAGAATCTGCAAATCCTGGAATCCTTGTACAAAGGAAAAAGAATCCGGGGAAAGCATCACCAGCCAAGATCTGATCTATTTGTCTTAATAAATTCAAACCCCGTTCACTTTAATGGACGAATTATCGGGGCTGTTGTATCGGAAACTGATGTGACAAGCCAGGTGGTTCTTAATGAGAAATTATTTAATATGTCGACTGAGGTTCACCGTTTAGAACAGGAAATGGCGAAATACAGACCTTCAGATCCCTTTAGATACATTAAAGGGAAAAGCGCGGTGATGGAAAAGACTGTAGAAATGGCGAAAAAGGTGTGCTCTGTCCGGTCAACTGTATTGATTTTAGGAGAAAGCGGAGTCGGCAAGGAGGTCTTTGCCAAATCCATTCATGAGGCAACTGAAGGACCTGAAGCACCATTTATATCAATTAATTGCGGTGCTATTCCAGCTTCATTATTTGAAAGCGAATTATTTGGCTATGAACGCGGGGCCTTTTCGGGTGCAGATCATAGAGGAAAAAAAGGAAAAATTGAGCTTGCTAGAGGGGGAACTCTTTTCCTGGATGAAATTGGCGAAATGCCTTTGGAAATGCAGGTCAAGATGCTTCGTGTGCTTCAAGAAAGAAAATATTACAAGGTTGGCGGTGAAAAAGAGATTGAAGCAAATTTCCGGGTAATTGCTGCAACCAATAGGGATTTAAAAGAATTAATAAACGAAGGCCAATTTCGGGAGGATTTATATTATCGGCTGAATGTTGTCAGTTTAAAAATCCCGCCTTTAAAAGAACGCTGTGAGGATATCGTTGAACTCATTCATTACTTTTTAAATGATTTTTCACTGCGCTATCAGCGGCCGATCCATCATTTTTCACAGGAAGTTATGCAGGAAATGCTTCATTATGATTGGCCGGGCAATGTTCGGGAACTGCGTAATGTGGTTGAACGGCTGGTTGTTTTTGCAACAGATGGAGTCATTCGAAAAGAATATTTGCCATTCCACTCAGCAATGAGCTATCCAGCTGCATCTGATATGGATCTTCAGGAAAACAGCATAGAAATAAAAACGGGCATTGTGCCGCTTCAGGAAGAAATGGATCGTCATGAAAAGCAAGTGCTCGAAAAAGCATTGGCATTAACCGGCGGCAACAAATTAGAATGCTCGAAAAAACTGGGAATCACCCGAGCGACTCTTTACAATCGTCTCAAACGTCTTGGCTTAAGCTGATTTAATATCCAGGCTTCAAAGTTGGTACGATTTTTGCATTGTATTTTTGCATATACCTGAAGAGGAGGATTTCCAAATGAGTAACAATGAGGCACTTGTGATCTGCCGCTGTGAAGAGGTTACCTATGGGCAGGTTTTCGCAACTGCAAAAGAACATCAGTGTACATCCAGGGAATTGAAGCTTAGAACAAGAGCTGGAATGGGATTTTGTGGAGGACGCACTTGCAGGGTCATGGTCGATCGGATTATTGAAAGTATCGTCCCTAATACAGGCGAAGGTGAAATTCCCTTAAAATATCAGCCTCCAATTCGCCCTGTAACTTTTGGAACGGCAGGTGATAATAATGGCTAGAATTATAGATCATCCGGTTTTAGGCAAATTAGATGATAGAAAAAAGATTCCATTCACCTTTGATGGAAAAGAATATGAAGCATATGAAACTGAAACAATCGCGGCAGCTCTGCTGGCAAACGGTGTGAGAACACTGCGGGTTCATGAGGAGAGTGGAACACCAAGAGGGTTTTATTGCAATATCGGCCACTGTATGGAATGCCGTGTACATGTTAATGGGCAGGCCAATATAAGAGCCTGTTTAACGGTTGTGAAGGAAAAAATGGCTGTTGAAAGAGGAAAGCATCATCCTAATCTAGTTAAAAGGATGGTGGAGAATCAATGACAGATGTAATCGTAATTGGAGCTGGGCCAGCCGGTTTAGCTGGTGCCATAGCCTGTGCTGAGTATGGCTTAAAAGTAACCGTCATTGATGAATTTGTCAGGCCAGGCGGAAGATTAATCGGCCAATTGCACCAAGAACCATCTGGAGAATGGTGGAATGGAATAAAAGAATCAACTCGTCTGCACAACGAAGCACTGAAACTATCAGTAGATATCCGCTGCGGCGTTTCTGTATATAACCTTGAAAAAGATAAGGATTGCTGGAATGTTCATACTAATACAGGAACACTGATAGCTCCTTATGTGCTGGTGGCAACTGGTGCAGCTGAGTTCCCAATTCCTGTGCCAGGCTGGACTCTTCCAGGTGTTATGTCCATTGGAGCTGCACAGGTCATGACGAATGTTCATCGGGTCGAGGTTGGCAAAAAAGGCATCATCATTGGTGCAAACATTCTGGCATTTGCCATTTTAAACGAGCTCCAATTAGCCGGAATCAATGTGGAACATATTGTGCTGCCAGAAAAGAGTCCGCTTAGCCAAAATGCCGGAAAACCAGAGGAAGTCTTGAAGTCACTCCTAAATGCAGCACACCTTGCCCCGTCACCAATCTTGCGTTTCGGCAGCCGCTTTATGAAAAATAGAGGATTCCGCAAATTAGGAATGAAATTTTACCCTAAAAGCGGCGTTAAGGTGAATGGAACACCCTTGCAGCTTAGGAAAGCAGCACTTGAAATACTTGGAAAGGATCAAGTGGAAGGCGTCCTCACTGCAGATATTGATGCGAATGGAAACGTGGTCAAAGGTACGGAAAAAATATACGAAGCAGATTTCGTGTGTATCGCAGGCGGCTTGTACCCGTTAGCAGAGCTTACAGCAGTTGCCGGCTGCCCATTCCAATACGTACCAGAACTTGGGGGACATGTTCCGCTTCATTCTGAAAAAATGGAAACTCCGCTCGAAGGATTATTTGTTGCCGGAAATATCACTGGGATTGAAAGCGGAAAAATCGCCATAGCCCAGGGAACAACAGCAGGGATTTCGATTGCTAAATATGCTGGAAAAGGCAGCACTGACATCACTAAGAAGCTTGAACAGGCACTGAGAAACGTTCATACAGTCCGTCAAAACGCTGCCATCCAATTCAACCCTGAAATTGCAAACGGCCGGAGGAAAGTCTATGAACTTTGGGACGATCTTTATGGGAAAGAACAGGATTCTTTACAGGAGATAGGATGAAATGATAATCATCCAAAAGCAAATATTCGCAAAAAACCGCCCTCCCTATTCGGAGGACGGTTCTTTCTTTTCATGCCGTTTATTAAGCACTTTCAGGACTTCGCTAAAAGGCAGTTCCTGCTCGCGCAGCAGCACCATCAAATGATAAATCAGGTCGGCCGCTTCCCATTTAAGTTCTTCTTTGTCACGGTTTTTCGCAGCGATGATAACTTCTGCGGATTCTTCGCCGACTTTCTTCAGGATTTTATCCACGCCTTTTTCAAAAAGATAGGTCGTGTAGGCTCCTTCTGGGCGTGTCTTTTCGCGTTCTTCAATGACTTTTTCAAGTGTATTAAGGATTTCAAAGTCAGATAAACCGCCTGACTCTTCCCCGTATACTCTTTCCTCAAAGCAGGTGACTGTTCCCTTGTGGCAGGCAGGTCCCGCTGGTTCAGCCAATACCACAATGGCATCCTGGTCACAGTCAAGCTTCATTTCTACAATTTTCTGCGTGTTTCCGCTTGTTGCCCCTTTGTGCCAGAGCTCATTTCGGGAACGGCTGAAAAACCAGGTCTCCCCTGTTTCCGCCGACCTTAAAAGGGATTCCCGATTCATAAAAGCTAATGTTAATACCTCTTTTGTGTTCGCATCTTGCACAACGGCAGGGATCAGTCCCTTTTCGTCAAACTTTATACCATCGATATTCATCGGACTACCACCCCTTTTTCCTTAATAAAAGCTTTCACTTCTGCCACAGATGTTTCTTTATAGTGAAAAATAGATGCTGCCAACGCGGCATCCGCTTTCCCATCAATAAATGCTTCTGCAAAGTGATCGGCGTTTCCTGCCCCGCCAGAAGCAATAACCGGAATCGAAACGGCCTCGCTGACTGCTTTTGTCAGCTTAAGATCAAATCCCTTTTTCTCTCCGTCCGAGTCCATGCTTGTGAGTAAAATTTCTCCGGCGCCGCGCTCAGCCGCTTCACGGGCCCAGGCAATGACTTCAAGATCTGTCGGTGTCCGTCCGCCATGTGTGTACACGCGCCAGGAACAGATCTCTTCATCGTATTTGGCATCAATTGCGACAACGATGCACTGGGATCCGAAGAAATTTGCCCCTTCTGTAATTAAACCAGGATTATTTACGGCAGCTGTATTAAGAGACACCTTATCAGCACCTGCCCGCAAAATTCGCTTCATATCTTCCAGCGCGTTAATCCCGCCGCCGACTGTAAAGGGAATGGCCAGCTCAGACGCAACAGCCTTCACTACCTCAACCATTGTTTTCCGTCCTTCATGAGAGGCGGAGATATCGAGGAAGACCAGCTCGTCAGCTCCCTGCCCATCATAAAAGCGGGCAAGCTCAACCGGGTCACCTGCATCACGCAGCTGTACGAATTGCACCCCTTTTACCACGCGGCCGTCTTTTACATCCAGACAGGGTACGATGCGTTTAGTCAGCATGTTTCCTTCACCTCTTTCAGGGCTTCCGCTACGGTAAACCGGCCTTCATAAATGGCCTTTCCGACGATGGCGCCGGAAACACCTTCAGATGCATATTCCTGAAGTTCCGCCAAGTCAGCCAGCTGACTGACCCCGCCGGATGCAATTACACTTTTGCCAGTTTCCCGCGCAAGCAGGCGAACAGCTTCAACGTTAGGTCCAGAAAGCATTCCATCTGTTGCGATATCTGTAAAGATAAATGTTTCCGCACCGGCGTCGGCAAATCGCATGCCTAAGTCAACTGCCTTTACTTCAGACGTTTCAAGCCAGCCATGTGTAGCCACATAGCCATTTTTCGCATCAAGTCCTACCGCTATGGCTTTGCCATATTTGCGGATCATGTCAATAGCAAACTCAGGATTGGAGACGGCGATGCTACCGATGATTACTCGTGTTACGCCATTATCAAGGTAATGCAGGATGTCTTCTTCTGTACGGATTCCCCCGCCAATCTGGACAGAGGCCCCAAGTTCGCGGGCAGCCTGGATGACATACTGATCATTAACCCGCTTCCCATCCTTTGCCCCGTCAAGATCGACCATATGAATCCAGTCCGCTCCTTCATCAGCAAACTTTTTGGCCATATCAAACGGGGAGTCGCCATACACCGTTTCCTTATCATAATCCCCCTGCAGCAGCCGGACGCACTTGCCGCCTCTCATATCGATTGCCGGATAGATGGTAAAACTCATTTCACAGACATCCTTTCTTCAACCAGCTCGGTGAAATTGCGTAAAAGCGCCATGCCGAGCGAACTGCTTTTTTCAGGGTGGAACTGCATGCCGAACACATTGCCTCTGCCAACCACTGCCGGCACTTCTACATCATACAAACTCCTGCTGATAACTACTTCTTCATCATTTGTATCTACAAAATAAGAGTGGACGAAATAGACATAATCTTCATCAAGCCCATTTAAAATCGGCGAACCCTGCAGGAATTCAAGACGGTTCCAGCCCATATGCGGAACTTTGTACGTTTCACCTTCTGCTGTTGAACCGGGAAAACGCCTCACATGCCCAGGCAGAAGCTGCAATCCTTCTGTCAGTCCATTTTCTTCACTGCTTTCAAATAAAAGCTGCATGCCAAGGCAAATGCCAAGAAGCGGCTTGCCTGTATCAGCAAACTCCTTAACCAGATCTGCCAGGCCAGTAGAATTTAAGATACTCATTGCATCCTTGAAAGAGCCGACACCCGGTAAAATTAGGGCATCCGCTCTCAGAAGCTCGTCTTTATTTTCAGAAAGGAAATAAGGAACCTCCAACCGTTCAAGCGCTTTACTGACACTGAATAAATTCCCCATTCCGTAATCGATGATGCCGATCATTTACAACAGCCCTTTCGTTGAGGGAACTCCCTTAATCCGCGGATCAATCGTCGTTGCTTCATCCAGCGCACGTGCCAGCGCTTTGAAAATCGCCTCAATGATGTGGTGTGTATTCTGTCCATAGTGAACGATGACATGCAGGTTCATTCTCGCTTCAAGCGCGAGTTTCCATAGAAATTCATGCACTAGCTCTGTATCAAATGTCCCCACCTTTTGGCTCGGGAACTCCGCCCGCATCTCCAGGTGAGGGCGGTTGCTGAGGTCAACCACCACTTGAGCCAGTGCTTCGTCCATTGGCACAAAAGCATTTCCATAGCGCTTGATGCCTTTTTTATCTCCTAGAGCATCCTTCAGCACCTGGCCCAGGCAGATGCCAATGTCCTCTGTTGTGTGGTGATCATCCACATCTGTATCGCCATTTGCGACGATGTTCAAGTCAAATTGTCCGTGCTTGGCGAACAGGTCCAGCATATGTGTCATAAAAGGCACGCCTGTTTCCAGATCGCTTTTGCCTTCTCCGTCTATATTTAAGGATAGAGTGATATTCGTTTCATTGGTTTTACGTGAAATTTCAGCAGTTCTGGCCATGATTATTCCTCCAGCTTATTTTCTTAGTCTTGTCTCAATGGATCTGGCATGGGCTTCCAGGCCTTCCAGACGTGCAAAGGCCGCAATTTTTTCGCCATTATCCTTTAATGCTTTTTCGCTGTATAAAAGAATGCTTGATTTCTTTTGAAAATCTTCCACATTAAGCGGGCTCGAAAAACGGGCTGTCCCGTTTGTCGGCAGGACGTGGTTTGGCCCGGCAAAATAGTCGCCAACCGGTTCAGGGCTGAATCTTCCGAGGAAGATCGCTCCTGCGTGACGAATCCGTCCAAGAAGCTCCATCGGATTCTCTGTTAAAATCTCCAGATGCTCAGGAGCAAGACTGTTAACTGTTTCAACAGCTTCATCCATGCTTTCCGTCACATAAATAGCTCCGTAATTGCTGATGGACCCAGCGGCAATTTCCTGGCGGGGCAGCTCGGCAAGCTGGCGATCCACTCCTGCTGACACCGCTTCTGCCAAAGCAGATGATGGTGTCACAAGGACTGCGCTTGCCATCGGGTCGTGTTCTGCCTGTGATAATAAATCTGCCGCCACTTCATCCGCATGTGCTGTGTCATCTGCCAATATAGCGATTTCACTAGGACCTGCGATCATATCTATATCAACATCCCCAAAAACTTCGCGTTTTGCAAGGGCAACGTAGATGTTCCCCGGACCTGTGATCTTGTCGACAGGCGGGATCGATTCAGTTCCATATGCCAATGCAGTGATTGCCTGTGCTCCGCCGACTTTATAGATTTCTTCCGCACCGGCGATGTGTGCTGCTGCCAGAACAGCCGGAGGC
The DNA here is from genome assembly GCF_001956215.1 of Paenibacillus sp. FSL R5-0490. Lineage (GTDB taxonomy): Bacteria > Bacillota > Bacilli > Bacillales > Cytobacillaceae > Cytobacillus. Next base: position 134,269 of record NZ_MRTQ01000012.1, read on the forward strand.
AGCTTTCCAGTCTTTTTATCAGGAGGAGAAGTAATCACGATTCTCTTGACCCCCGCAACCTTTGCCGGAATCACATTCATAAGTACGGATGACGGGTATGCCGCCGTTCCGCCCGGAACATACAGGCCGACTGAATCAAGCGGTGTAATCTTTTGGCCAAGGACTGTACCGTTCTCTTCTGTTGTCATCCAGGAAGGACGAAGCTGTTTTTCATGAAAAGACCGGATATTTTCGGCAGCTTCTTTAATGATCTCAAGGATTTTTCGATCCACTTGACTCAAAGCTTCTTCTATTTCAGCCTGTGGTACCTTTAATTCATCCAGAGAGATGCCATCAAATTTTTCTGTGTACTCTTTTAAAGCTTGATCGCCGTTTTGGCGGACTGTTTCAATTATATTTTTTACAATCGCCCGCTGTTCTTCTGTTCCGTTATCAACAGACCGTTTAATTGAAATCTGGTCATCAATTTTTAAAATTTTCATAAGGTTCTACATCCTTTTAAGAGCTTATTTCTTCTCCTGAAATAACTTCTGTCAGCCGGCCAACCAGCTCGCTGATTCGTTCATCCTTGATGCGGTAGCTGACTGGATTGACGATCAATCTTGATGTAATTCCGACGATGGTTTCGTATTCAACGAGCCCGTTTTCTTTCAGTGTTCGGCCGGTTGATACGATATCCACGATCCGGTCCGCCAGCCCGATCATCGGAGCCAGTTCTATGGAGCCGTTCAGTTTAATGATTTCCACCTGCTCCCCCTGCTCACGGAAATACGCTGCTGCAATCTGCGGATACTTTGTAGCAATTTTAGGAGCAACATCATTCAGCCTTGTGTTTGGCAGTCCAGCAACCGCGAGATAGCAGGCACTGATTTTCAAATCAAGGAGCTCGTAGACATCCCGCTCTTCTTCAAGCATGACGTCCTTTCCGGCAATCCCAAGGTCTGCTACCCCATGTTCCACATACGTTGGCACATCCATCGGCTTTGCCAGGATAAAGCGGAAATTCTCTTCCGGCACATCGATGATCAATTTACGTGAATCATCAAATTCCGGCGGCAATTGAAAGCCTGCACGGCGGAGCAATTCAGCTGCTTCCTCAAAAATGCGGCCTTTTGGCATGGCAATCGTTAAAACATCACTCATTTTATGCTCTCCTTTCCAGCTTTTCCGACTAAAAAGGTAATGTCCTCGTACTGGCTGGTGCAGGCATCGATGTCCTTAACACCGCTAATATCCTGCAGGACCACTTTCTTTCCGGCAGAACGTTCTTCCTTCGCAAAATCGAATGCCTCTTTGCGGCGCTCCGGACTGTATAAAATGCAGTAAACAGGTTCTGCCTCATTGCTGTCTTCGAGCGCTTCAAGCAGGCGGTCCAATCTGATGGCAAAGCCGGTTGCTCCCGTATCTTTTCCGAACTTTTGAAGCAGCAGATCATAGCGTCCGCCATTTCCGATCGGGAAACCAACATTTCCTGCATATACTTCAAAAAGAATACCCGTATAGTAGCTCATATGGCTGACGAGCGTTAAATCAAATTTAACTGTGCCTTCCTGGCCGTAGTCCTGCATAATAGCCCAAAGCTGTTCAAGCTCAGCTAATGCCTTTTTTCCTGTGCCGTTTTCCAGAAGGCCATAGGCAATCTCAATGACTTCTACCCCGCCCCTTAATTTTAGGAAATCAAGAAGCCTTTGTTTATCAATGGACGAAAGAGCCAGACTCTTTACATGCTCCCTGTACCCTACATAATTTTTCTCATATAAAAACCTTGTCAGGTTTTCCACTCTTTCTTCCGTCCCTAAAATCTGCTGGAAGAAGTCACGGACAAATCCGATGTGGCCGGCTGAAAGCTGAAAGTTCTGCAGCCCCGCTTCTTTTAAAGCAGAGATCATGAGCGCCATTCCTTCGCCATCCGCACTGATCGTATGATCGCCAATACATTCTACACCGATTTGCTCAAACTCAGCCGGCCTGCCGCCCTCCCGCTGCTGTGCGCGGTAAACATTGGCGGAATACGCAAGCCTGATCGGCAGCTCGTCTTTTAAGAGACGGGATGCTGCCACCCTTGCAATTGGTGCTGTCATATCCGGCCGGAGCACCAGGGTATGGCCCTGCTGATCAAGCAGCTTGAACAGCTGCTGATCCAATATCGCTGAAGCAGCTCCGACTGTTTCGTAATATTCAAGTGCAGGCGTTTCGATAAACTGATAGCCCCAGCGTTTCATTTCCTCCTGGATGGATGTACGGACTGCAGCTTTTCTTTCGTATAGATCAGGTAATGTATCTCTCATGCCTAACGGCTTTTCAAACATAAATAATCGGCTCAAACCATTCACCTCTATGACTTAAAAATTCCGAATCCTTTAGTTCGCTAATATGGTAGTAGATTGAAGTTATATGTAGTTTAACGCGCATTCACCACGCCGTCAACCAAAAGAGACTGAAAAATAAAAAAGACTCCTTTTTTTAAAAAGGAGCTTACTTATATAGTTTGTTCTTTTTTCTATAGGTTATTTGAAGTTATTAATTATAAAAACTCCGCCAGCCTAAGCAAGCGGAGTTTTATTATTATCTGCACCATATATCGGATCGTCCGCCCAGCGAGCGGCAAGCTCTTCCTTTGTATAGATGACACGCATCGGGTTGCCGCCGACAAAGGCTCCGGCCGGAACATCTTTATGGACAAGCGTTCCGGCTGAAACAATGGCTCCATCACCAATTGTGACACCCGGCAGTATAGTTGAGTTTGCGCCAATCATAACTTCACTGCCAATATCAACCCGGCCAAGGCGGTATTCCTTAATCAGGTATTCATGAGCGAGGATTGTCGTGTTGTAGCCAATGACCGTGTTACGGCCGACACTAATTTTTTCCGGAAACATAACATCCAGCATCACCATTAGTGCAAATGATGTCTGGTCCCCCACCTTCATTCTCAGGAAATTACGGTAGAGCCAATTTTTCATGCCCAGAAATGGCGTGTAGCGTGCAAGCTGGATCACAATAAAGTTTTTGACCACCTTCAGGAACGGAACCGTTTTATACACATGCCAGAGAGAATTGCCTCCCTCTACCGGAAAACGCTCCGTTTTTCTCATTGGTTTTCTGCCTCAAGGATATCGAGCAGGTCAGCCATATTGTCCAGCATATAATCCGGTTCAAAGCGCGCGAGGAATTCACGGCCTTTCGCTGTCCAGGCAACACCAGCTGTTTTGGTGCCGGCGTTTTTTCCGCCATCGATATCGTGTGAATTATCGCCAACCATAATGGCTTCCTCCGGCTTCGCATCCAGCAGGCTCAACGCCTTCAGGATTGGCTCCGGATCGGGCTTTGGCTTATCCACATGATCAAGCGTGACAACCACATCGAAAAACTGATCAAGATTAGTCAGCTTTAAGCCCTTTTCAACTACATTGGAAACTTTTGTCGTAACAATGCCCAGTTTATAGCCTGATTCTTTTAAAGTCCGGACCGTTTCAAACACGCCGTCAAATTCCTTCACCAGCACGTCGTGGTTCTTAATATTGTACTCCCGGTAAACCGAGATCATTTCCTCCACTTTTTCAGGGTTGATGGTCTCAAATGTTTCATGCAGGGTCGGCCCCATGAACGGAAGTACATCTTCCCGCTGATAGCGGTCAGGATAATATTTTCCGAGCGTATGCAAAAATGAGGAAATAATCAATTCGTTTGTGTCAATCAGTGTTCCATCTAAGTCAAATAATAATGTGTTAATGCTCATATGTTGCTTCCTTTCTTTTTGCCAGATCAGCACGGTTCCAAATCATCGCCACCACCAGTGTCAGAATGATCGCCACACCCAGACGGATCAGCAGAAGCGGCAAGACCGGAATGCCAAGCGGCACAAAAATCAAAGTATCTTCAACGACTGCGTGGCAGGCTACAAGGAAAATAAATGCGATCGTTACATCTTTTTTGCTGACGCCATCTTCCTCTACAGCCTGGATCATGACACCCGCCCCATAGGCAAGGCCAATCACCAATCCGGCTGCAAGAGTTGTAGACGTATTTTCTTTCATTCCAAGTGCCCTGGTCACAGGCGCCATCCATCTTGAAAAGACAGCAAGCCATTGCTTATCTTTTAAGATCTGAATAATGATCATCAGCGGGATGACGATGATAGCAAGCTGAAGAATGCCAAGCAAAGCCGTCTGCAGTGCATCCAGCAGGATTGGCCCTGCCCCAGATACCTGCTCTTCTTTAGCCGGAATAAATCCGTACTTAGCCGTTTCCGATCCACCCTGCCAAACAAGGTTGATGACAATGGCGCTTAACAGCGCCAATCCGAAACGGACGGTAAGAACGACCCAAAGCTTAACGCCGACCTTCAGCGCCACTCCCGTTTCAATCAGCATATTATGTGAAAACGACAGCATGACGGCAATAATAAACACTTCTTTAACCGTTAGATCGAGCGTAAGGATAGCTCCAATCCCGGCATACAAATTCAAGAAGTTCCCCAAAACAAGCGGTATGGCTGCATCTCCTGACAGCCCAATCAAGTTCATAAGGGGCGTGATCAGCTTGATAACCCATGGAAGCACTGGCGTATGCTGCAGCAGTGCCACAATCAGCGTAACCGGGAATATGACTTTCCCGAGTGTCCATGTTGTTTTTAAGCCGGCCATCAGCCCCCTTTTGGATGATTCAACCAGCATTTCTACTCTCCCCTGTGTGTTATTTCCCCTCGGCTTTATCCAAATAACGAGCTTTGGCAAGACCTTCTGCTCTTCTATAAAAAATCAGAACCAGCGCCACAATAATAAGAACGATAGATATTGTCTGAGCAATTCTTAAATTCTCAGTAAGCATCAGGCTGTCTGTCCGCAGGCCTTCTACGAAGAAACGCCCGATCGAGTACCAGATGACATACGAGAGAAAAAGCTCCCCGCGCCTTAAGTTTGCTCTTCTTAATAATATAAGGATGATAAATCCAATGATATTCCAGACGGATTCATATAAAAATGTCGGATGATAATAAGCTCCGTTAATATACATCTGGTTAATGATAAATTCAGGCAGATGCATATTCTCCAGGAATGCCCGGCTGACTTCTCCCCCGTGCGCCTCCTGATTTATGAAGTTTCCCCAGCGGCCGATTGCCTGCCCCAAAATGATGCTTGGCGCTGCAATATCAGCAAGCTTCCAGAATGATATTTTCTTTTTCTTTGCAAAAACATAAGCGGTGATGACAGAACCTATCAAGGCTCCATGAATGGCAATTCCGCCATTCCATATTTTGATGATTTCACCCGGGTTCTCCGAGTAAAAATCCCACTGAAATATAACATAATAGATCCTGGCGGAAATAATCGCAATGGGAATGGCCCACAGCATTAAATCGGCAAAGATGTCTTTAGGGAGTCCCCTTCTTTCCCCTTCCCTCATCGCGATAATGAGAGCCAGTGCAATGCCGAGGCCGATAATCAGACCATACCAGTGGACCTGAATCGGCCCAAGGGAAATGGCAATCGGATCTAACGGCTGAATATTGTTTTCCATGATCACTTCTCCTTCCGAAAAGCGCAAGGCGCCCGGTTATCGGCGACAAGCATAAGACAAGCCGGCATGAAGGTTGTTCTTTAACCTTTGTGCCGGATTGACAGAAATGTTGAGGCGACTGCCCAGGGACGACTAGCATAAGACGGTCCCTGTAAGAAGGTGTTTTTTCCTTCTGGAAGGGAACGGCTTATGACCTCGAGTCCCTAGGAGC
>NZ_MRTQ01000013.1 GCF_001956215.1 Paenibacillus sp. FSL R5-0490
GTTCCCATACCGAACACGGAAGTTAAGCTTCTCAGCGCCGATGGTAGTTGGGGGCTGTCCCCCTGTGAGAGTAGGACTCTGCCGGGCAAATGAAAGAGCACCTGATGGGTGCTCTTTTTCGTGTGAAAATATAGGTATCTGAATCAGTTGGACTCTTTTTTTATACGTCACTTCGGCCAGCATATGTCTCTGCAACGAAGAATTGTGCCAAATGTTAGATAAACTCCAAAACTTGCTAGATAAATCAAAAATCCTGTTAGATAAATTCATAAACCTGTTAGATAAAACCCAAAACATACTAGATAAACTCCAAAACCTGTTAGATAAATCTCCGAACTTGCCTGAAATACCAAATTAACCGCAACACAGTTCAAGGATTTCTATTTTATACAGTCATGAAGCTGTGAATTTTCTTCACCCTGTCCGAATAGATGGAATATGTATTTAAAACAAAAGTTTATAAGCCTGCAAACCAAAATATATACCAAAGCCAATCAAGGATATTCCAGATAAAACTGAAATAAAAGCGAGAATCTTTCCAGTTAAAAATCTTCTAAAGCTGCTGGCGACTGCTGCCATAGTTACATCCCAGAGAAGAAGGCCTGTAAAAATCGCTCCACTGTATAAAATAACATGGGCCTTGTCATACTCAGCTGCTGTTTTTGCCAAGATGGAACCATAGATGCCGAGCCAAAACAGTATGGTTAAAGGATTTGACAATGACATGAGGAAGCCTGACATAAAGGATTTTACTTTAGATTCATTTTTGGTTCTGACGCTGGATATTACTTTGCCGGCGCTAAATATGGTTTCAACACCTGTATATACCAGGACAAAAAATCCAAAGCACCATAAAAAAGCTTTTATAAATGGAATCTCAAGAAAATGTACTACACCCAAATATACTGCTGCCATATAAACTGCATCTGCTGTTATAGCTCCCAGTCCCACAAGCCATGCGTGGAAAAAACCATTTTTTATCCCTTTATCCAATTGCGCAGCATTTATTGGACCAATTGGCGCTGCAAGCGAAAGACCCAAGAAAACATAGCCTAAAAATATGCTCATAAGTGTACAACCCCTAACGCCAAAACCTGTTTGTACAAAGTGTATTCAGAGTATTGGAAGGATAGGACAACTATTTTATCCTTAGCAAGCAGCAGTTTTTGCAATCAGAATATATTGCCCAATAAACAGCTTTACTGACAAAGCAAGCATAAATTTCGCAACCATGCAAAAAATAAACTGAAAAAAGCAGAGGAGAGTGTTTTTAATGGACGCAAAACGAGTGAAGCAAATTCTTTCATCATCAGCAGATATCGAAGTAAGATACAATGGTGCTTCCGTGTGGATCGATAAGCTAAATGAAGATGGGAGAACAGCAACAGTACATTTACGCGGCCCGCTTGAAGAAAGGTCCGAGGTGGAAATTGGAGAACTGACTGAATTGTAATATGACAATAAGCCGCCTCCACTGGCGGCTTTTCGTCTATATATCTCCATTGGAATCAGTTTCTGCCCGTTCATTTAAGTACTTATTCTCAGCAGAAGCAAAGTTTACTGACTGCAGGCTAATTTCTTTGTCAATTCCATAAAGATCTTTGCCATTGTCTTCTAAATTTTCATGCCTTCTATTCACATCATCTGCCTCCTTTCTAAAGTGTTTCCGTTAGTATAAACAGAGATTTTCAATAACATGAAAGGGAAATTATACTTAAACATCCGGAATTTATACCATTTTGAACTCAGAACTTTACATAGGGTACCGGGGTATAATATAATGAAAACAAAGGGGGCTGATCAAATGGCTTTTGATTTGGAAAATGAGGATTTATCTGCTGACAGCTGCTGTTCGATTGATTCGGAGCGAAAAAGTCATCACTCGGAAAAAGTGAAAAAGAATTTGACGACCCGATTAAATCGAATTGAAGGTCAAATACGCGGAATAAAAGGACTTATTGACAGAGACGTTTATTGTGACGATATAATAACACAAATTTCTGCAACTCAGTCCGCTTTGAATAGCGTAGCCAAGCTATTGCTTGAAGGCCATTTGAAAAGCTGTGTGGTTGAAAGAATCCACGAAGGCGATGAAGAAGTGCTTGATGAATTTTTAATCACAGTCCAGAAGTTAATGAAAAAATAACGGGAGGCTACATTATTATGGAAAACGTAACTTTGAAAGTAAGCGGAATGTCATGCGGACATTGTGTAAAAGCCGTAGAAGGCAGTGTCGGCAAATTAAATGGCGTGGATAAGGTAGCAGTGGACCTTGATAATGGCCAGGTGCAGGTTCAATTTGATTCATCTGCAGTTTCACTTGAACAAATTAAAGAAACAATTGACGATCAAGGCTATGATGTAGAGTAATCTAACCCGGAAGGAACGTGTGAATAAAATGCACGTTCTCTTTTTTTACAAATTAAGAAATTTGTCTAATTTTATTTGATTGACATATAGGGTAGTGGGGTATAGTATATAAGTGTAAGGTACTTCGTTTGATAAAGGAGTGGGAGTTATGGGTGATGCAGCCCTGAAGGAGGTTCACCTTCCGATATCGGGAATGACATGCGCGGCCTGTTCATCTCGAATTGAGAAGGGGCTGAATAAGCTGGATGGTGTCCAGGAAGCTAGTGTCAATCTTGCATTGGAAAAAGCAGCGATAAAATATAATCCGGAAGTAACTTCTGTTGAAGCTTTTGAGAAAAAAATTGAGGATCTCGGTTATGCAGTAGTATCGGAAAAAGCAGAGTTCGAATTGCTGGGGATGACATGCGCGGCCTGCTCCGGAAGAATTGAAAAGGGACTTACTAAACTTCCTGGGGTAAAACATGCTGTAGTCAATTTGGCTCTTGAAACGGGCACTGTTGAATATAATCCCGAGCAAGTCTCCGTCCAGGATATGATAAAGAAAATAGAGAATTTAGGGTATCAGGCAAAAGTAAAAACGGATAAAGACCAAGAGATAGAAGGTTATAGGGAAAAGGAAATCGAGAAGCAAAAAGGCAAATTTATCTTCTCATTAATTCTTTCCATCCCTTTGTTCTGGTCCATGGTGGGACATTTCGAGTTTACATCCTTTATTTACGTTCCTGATATGTTTATGAATCCCTGGGTGCAGCTGGCGCTTGCAGCTCCCGTGCAATTTTTCATAGGAAAACAATTTTATGTTGGGGCGTATAAGGCATTAAAAAATAAAAGCGCCAATATGGATTTTCTGGTTGCACTGGGTACTTCGGCAGCGTTTTTCTACAGCTTATACCAATCTTTATTATCACTTGGCAGCAACGGGCATATGGTGGAGCTCTATTATGAAACAAGTGCCATTCTTATAACATTAATCATTTTAGGCAAACTGTTTGAAGCGAGGGCAAAGGGGCGTTCTTCTGAAGCAATCAAAAAGCTTATGGGCCTTCAGGCAAAAACAGCAACTGTCTTGAGGGAAGGGGAAGAAATTGAAATTCCCCTTGAAGAAGTTATTACTGGAGATATCATATTTGTAAAACCGGGTGAAAAAATTCCGGTCGATGGTGAAATTATCGAGGGACAGTCAGCATTGGATGAATCCATGCTGACGGGGGAAAGCGTACCTGTTGATAAAACAGCAGGCGACACAGTCATCGGCTCCACCATTAATAAAAATGGCTTCCTGAAAATTAAAGCCACTAAAGTTGGCAAAGATACAGCACTGTCACAGATTATTAAAGTAGTTGAAGAAGCGCAAGGCTCCAAAGCGCCCATACAGCGAATGGCAGACAAAATCTCCGGGATATTCGTTCCGATTGTTGTGAGCATAGCAGTGGTTACATTCCTGGTATGGTATATATGGGTAAGTCCCGGTAATTTTGCAGAAGCACTAGAAAAGTTGATTGCCGTCCTGGTGATTGCATGTCCATGTGCCCTGGGTCTGGCTACGCCAACTTCTATAATGGCTGGTTCAGGCCGGGCAGCGGAATATGGGGTTCTTTTTAAAGGCGGGGAGCACCTGGAGCTTACACATGAAATCACTACAGTCGTTCTTGATAAAACCGGAACCGTAACACATGGCAAACCGGTTTTAACGGATGTGATTACGGAAGGTAATGTTGAAGAAAGGGCATTTCTCCAGCTTGTAGGATCTGCTGAGAAACAGTCTGAGCATCCATTGGCCGAAGCAATTGTAAAAGGGATAAAGGATAAAGGAATCAATCTTTTTAATCCACAGGAATTTGAAGCTATTCCCGGCTTTGGGATTAAAGCAAAAGTGGAAGGCAAAAACCTTCTAATCGGTACAAGAAGATTAATGGAAACATACGATATAAATGTCCATTCAGCCAAGCAGGAAATGGAGATACTTGAGGAAAATGGAAAAACGGCAATGCTAGTTGCAGTCGATGGCAAATATGCAGGTATCGTTGCAGTGGCTGATACAATAAAAGAAACATCCAGAAATGCAATCAATCGCTTAAAGCAATTGGGGATTGAAGTCATTATGATAACGGGAGATAACAAACGTACGGCTCAGGCAATAGCTGAGGAAGTGGGGATAGACTCTGCAATTGCAGAGGTTCTGCCTGAAGGCAAGGCAGAAGAAGTAAAAAAACTTCAAAACCAGGGAAAAAAAGTCGCCATGGTCGGCGATGGGATAAATGATGCCCCTGCACTTGCTGTTGCTGATATAGGAATGGCGATTGGAACCGGTACAGATGTTGCGATGGAAGCAGCAGATATTACTCTAATGAGAGGGGATTTAAATAGTATCGCAGACGCCATTCTAATGAGTAAAAAAACCATAAGGAATATCAAACAAAATCTTTTCTGGGCATTTGCATACAATACACTTGGCATCCCAGTAGCTGCCTTAGGGTTCCTTGCTCCCTGGCTTGCCGGCGCAGCAATGGCTTTCAGCTCCGTATCTGTCGTTTTAAACGCACTTAGATTACAAAGAGTAAAAGTAAGTGAAAAAAACGTTTAATTGAAAGGGGCAAATTTAAATGAAGAAATGGGCAGGTGCAGCGATTGCTTATCTGGTGCTTGTAATGGCTGGTTATGCGGCATATGATTCTTTCTGGGCTAAGCCAGAGCCGATACCTCATGATATTGAAATCGAAAATCATGAATAACAAATGACCGGGCAGATTAATAATTGTAATTTATTTCTCGATATGATAGAATTCTCTACAATATATAGTATGGATGTTCTAAAGTGAAAACTACATATAGATCGTGATTGGTGTCCTATATGGACTTAATAGGGAATTCGGTGAAAAACCGAAGCTGTCCCCGCAACTGTAAGTGCAGACGAAAAAAGCATGCCACTGTACAAAACGCTTCATGGCGCTAGTATGGGAAGGGCTTTTAGTAGAGTGAAGCACAAGCCAGGAGACCTGCCAGGGCGATCGAAAGTTTCTTATCTTCGGGGATTGAGATGATGAAACGATCGCGTAATGGCCGTCTGTTCATCTGCTTCCTGCTATTATACTATCGTTTGATCCGCTCATTTTCCGGGCGGATTTTTATTTTGCCTTTAGGAGGAAGTAAGATGGTCCAAACCATACAGCCGATAAAAATTTTAGAAGAACTTAAGACAGAATTTCCACAGCTCGACATTGGGCAGCTATTAAAAAGGAAAGAAGAAATGAGTCAGCTGGGAGCGGAGGTCATGTATGACCAGCTTATACTGGATTGTTTATCATTTATCAGCATTGAAGAGCCAGATTGGACGTATGCCGCTTCACGTCTGCTTCTTAAAAAGCTCTATAATGAGTCCGGAAAAAACAGAGAATGCGGGCCGGATGATTGTTACACACATTTTTATACGCTAATTGAACGTCTGACCGCTTTGGGAATTTATGAACAAGATTTATTAGATGTGTATTCAGAGGAGGAGATAAATGAGCTGTCCTATTTTATTAGGAAAGAAAATGACCGTTTATTTACATACCTGGGGCTGAAAATGCTGGCAGATCGGTATCTTGCCAGGGACAAACAGAAAAACCTCTATGAGCTTCCACAGGAGCGGTTCATGATCATCAGCATGGTGCTGATGAAAAAGGAGCCGAAGGAAAAGCGTCTTGAGCTTGTTAAAGAAGCATACTGGGCAATGAGCGGGTTGTATATGACTGTTGCCACTCCAACACTCGCTAATGCAGGGAAGAACTGGGGACAGCTTTCAAGCTGTTTCATTGAGACCGTTGATGACAGTCTTGATTCCATTTATGACAGTAATACCGATATTGCATCACTGTCTAAAAATGGCGGAGGAATCGGAGTATATTTGGGGAAAATCCGCAGCAGAGGCAGTGATATTAAAGGATTTAAGGGGGCATCTTCAGGGGTGATTCCCTGGATGAAGCAGCTGAATAACACAGCGGTCAGTGTCGACCAGCTTGGACAAAGGCAGGGTGCTATAAGCGTCTATCTGGATGTCTGGCATAAAGATATCTTCCCGTTTCTTGATGCAAAGCTTAATAATGGAGATGAAAGGCAGCGAACACATGATTTATTCACAGGTGTCTGCATTCCTGATTTGTTTATGGAAAAAGTGGAAAGCCGAGGGTATTGGTATTTATTTGATCCCCATGAAGTCCGTACAATCATGGGCTTTTCCCTGGAGGATTTTTATGATGAAGGAGAAGGCGAAGGGTCATTCCGCCAGAAATATAAAGAATGCATAGATAACCCGAATCTATCAAGGGAAAAAGTTCCTGCTATCGAGATCATGAAATCCATCATGAGAAGTCAGCTTGAAACCGGGACACCATTCATGTTCTACCGGGATGAGGTTAATCGGAAAAATGCCAATTCTCACAGCGGGATGATTTATTGTACCAACCTTTGCACTGAGATCGTACAAAACCAAAGTGTTACTAAGAGGGTTGAAGAATATACAAGAGATGGGAGAATTATTATCGAAAAACAGCCGGGAGACTTCGTTGTCTGCAATCTTTCATCCATCAATCTTGCTCGGGCCTTAAGTGAAGGAGTCCTTGAAAGGCTTGTGCCCATTCAGGTGCGAATGCTTGATAATGTTATTGATATAAATAGTATTCCGGTTCCTCAGGGGCAGATCACAAATCAAAAATACCGTGCGATTGGACTGGGGACTTTTGGGTGGCACCACCTTCTTGCACTGAAAAAAATCACATGGGAAAGCGAAGAAGCTGCAGAATTCGCTGACATTCTATATGAACAAATTGCTTTTTTAGCGATAAAAAGTTCTATGAATCTGGCAAAAGAAAAAGGAAGCTATTCAGCCTTTAAAGGTTCTGAGTGGGAAACGGGTGCGTATTTTGAAAAACGGGGATATCTGGAGACAAAGACAGAAATGGACTGGACAGGATTGAGCAGGGAGGTAAAGGAATTCGGCGTCCGAAACGCCTATCTGATGGCGGTTGCCCCTAATGCATCTACTGCATTAATTGCAGGAAGCACACCGAGTATTGATCCTATATTTAACAAGCAGTATTCCGAAGAGAAAAAGGATTATCGAATCCCTGTTACGGCTCCTGAAATTAACAGTGAGACCATTTGGTACTACAAATCTGCCTATCATATTAACCAGGAGTGGAGCATCAGGCAGAATGCAAACAGACAAAAGCATATAGATCAGGCTATTTCATTTAATTTCTATATACCTAACCATATTAAAGCTATCGATCTTTTAAACCTGCATCTTTCAGCATGGAAGAATAAATTAAAAACAACTTACTATATCCGTTCAACTTCATCAGAGGTTGAAGACTGCGAATCTTGCTCAAGCTAAAGGAGGCCCCTTATGAATACTCTAAAAAAACGCCCAATTATTAATCAATCGGCGCCTAATAAATCAACTTCAATCATCAACGGCGAATGCTCCAATATCCTTAATTGGGATGATGTCCGCTTCTCATGGGCCTATCCCAAGTATAAAAAAATGCTCGCTAACTTTTGGACGCCATTTGAGATAAACATGTCACAGGACATTAAGCAATTTCCGCACTTAACGAAAAGTGAACAAGATGCCTTTTTGAAGATTATTGGGCTGCTTGCATTGCTGGACAGCATCCAGACGGATTATGCCGGAAAAGTTGCTGATTATATTACCGACTCAAGCCTATCAGCACTCATGATCATACTTGCACAGCAGGAGGTGATTCATAATCACTCCTATTCCTATGTTCTATCAAGCCTTGTTCCCAAACAAAAGCAGGATGAGGTTTTTGAATTCTGGCGGACAGAACCTATATTAGCTGAAAGAAATGAATTTGTTGTGAACGGATATAAAGATTTTGCAGAGAATCCAAGTGCGGAGAGTCTGCTGAAATCGATTGTGTTTGATGTCGTTTTGGAGGGGCTATTCTTTTATTCAGGTTTTGCATTTTTTTATCACCTGGCAAGGAATCAGAAGATGGTAGCCACCTCAACGATGATTAATTACATCAACCGGGATGAACAAATCCATGTAGATTTGTTTGTTAAAATTTTCAAAGAAATCCTTAAGGAAAATCCGGAGCTTAATACTAATGAATTAAGTGAATTCGTCCGGGAGACTTTTAAAAGTGCAGCTGAGCTGGAAATTGAATGGGCCCGCGATGTGATCGGCAGCAAAACAGAAGGCATATTGCTGTCTGATGTTGAAGCCTATATCAAATTTTATGCCAACGTCCGCTGCAATCAGCTGGGATATGAACGGCCGTTTGAGGGCTTTCGAACCAATCCTCTCCGCTGGATAGTAGCGTATGAGGAGGTTGACCAAGGGAAGTCTGATTTCTTTGAACAAAAATCGCGGCAATATACAAAAGTTCAAATAGATAATGGGTTTGACGAATTATAGAAAAGATATATATTAAAAAAAGATTCTGCTGTGGCGCAGAATCTTTTTTTATCAGGAAAATACTGGCTCCCCGGCTGCAAAATCAATTTCAAAACCCAGGTCCTTCAGCATTTGGTGGTCTGCTGTGCTTTCCTGTCCGGCGGTGGTTAAGTAATCTCCTACAAAAATGGAATTGGCCGGAAATAATCCAAGCGGCTGCAGGCTCCTGAGATTCACTTCTCTGCCCCCGGATATTCTGATTTCCTTTGATGGATTGATAAAACGCATGAGACAAAGCACTTTCAGGCAATAGCGGGGATTCAGCTCATCTGTTCCTTCTAATGGTGTCCCATCAATGGCATGAAGAAAATTAACCGGAATTGAGTCGGCATCAAGCGCTTTTAGGCTTCGGGCCATCGCTATCACATCTTTTTTGGTTTCCTTCATGCCGATGATAACACCGGAGCATGGTGAGATGCCTGCCTCCTTTATTAATTGGACAGTATTGACTCTGTCTCGATATGTATGGGATGTAGTAATGCTCTCATGATGTTCTTCAGATGTATTAATATTGTGATTGTAGCGGTCCACTCCGGCTTCTTTCAGCTTCTCAGCCTGTTCAGGCTTCAAGAGTCCAAGGCAGGCGCAGACTTTCATATTATAGTGATCCTTTATCTCTTTAACAGCAGATACAACTTCATTCAGCTCTTTGTTGTTTGGGCCCCTGCCGCTTGCAACGATACAATATGTTCCAACATTAAGCTGATGTGCTTGTCTAGCTCCTTGTAAGATAGAGTCCTTATCCATCATCCGGTATTTTTCAATAGGTGCAGTTGAGATGCTGGATTGTGAACAATAGCCGCAGTTCTCAGGACATAATCCGGATTTTGTATTTATAATCATGTTTAATTTAACTTTATTCCCGTAATGATGATGGCGGATTTTATAGGCACTTTGCAATAAATCCAGAAGCTCATCATCCGGGCAATTTAATATAGACATCGCCTCCGAGTCTGTCAATTCATGTCCTTCAAGTACGTCAAAAGCCAGCTTTTGAAAATTCATAAGTATCCTCCTTAGTAAAATGGATTATGCTGCCCGGTTTATTTTTCTGAACTGACTGCGGGCAAATACTCTATGCTCCAGCCGATATGCCATTACCCCGGCAAAAACAGAGAGAATAATGTCCTTTGGAAGAGGGACCGCCATCCATAGCCAAGCCATCTGATAGGTAAATCCTTCAGGTGCTGTAAACCAAAGTTTATAAGCCAGGTACATCCAATTTGTCCCGAAAAGATAATTGATCGCCATTCCAATTAGAGCTGCAGTAATATATACCGGAACTGATTTTTTCTTTTCAATTATTTTCCCGGTGACATACGCTGTTAGAATGAACGAAAGGATAAAACCGAAAGTGGGGTTTAATAATGAAGCAAAACCGCCGCCGAATTTTGAAAAGACCGGAGCGCCTGCAAGCCCGACGAAAGCATAGACAGCCATTGTAATAGCTCCCAGCCGGCTTCCTAAAATAGCCCCTGCCAAAATGGCAAAAAAGGTCTGTAAAGTAATAGGCACTCCTCCGATAACCAAAAATGGCACAAATGAAGTGATGTTTGCCCCAACCGCCATCAGGGCAACAAACATACCTGCCAATGTTAAATCAATTGTCCTCAAACCTGTCTTCATAAAAAGCCTCCTGCTAGATTTATATTTATACAATTTAGAATAATAGCAGCAGTTGCTTTATGTCAACTAAAAATAAAAATGGTTTACATATATCATTTTGAATAAAGTTTTTATCTAGGGATAAAGGGTAAAGTGATACTGCTCATCAAATAGATGATGTCCACACAATTTAAGGAGGTATAAACATGGCAAATAATAATAACAACATTCAAAGTGACGAACAGAAACAATATTTCAAGGACCGGGCAGGCACAGATGAAGCGAGATTCCATGTAGTACCGCACGATGAAGAAGGTTGGGCAGTCAAAAGGGAAGGTCAAGACGAGACTGAGTACACTGCAGATTCACAGTCAGATGCTGTTGAGGAAGCAAAGCGCATGGCTGAGGAAGCAGGCACAATGGCCATTTTGCATAATGAGGATGGAAAAATTGAAGATCTGTTAAATTATGAAGATAAATAATCTTAGAGAAGGGCATTACTTTTGTGTAGTGCTCTTTTTTTGTTATGGAGATAATGTGATTTTTTTCTAAAACAAAAAAATTCCGCTTCCTATAAGAAAGCGGTTCAAAAAAGAGACCTTGGACCAAGTTAATTCTGAAATTAAAACAATATATAGTAGCGTTAGTTGTCAGAAGAAACTATATATTGTTATTTTAGATTCTAGCATAATAAATCATAGAGAGCAAACTATTATTTTAATATATTTAAAATATTCTAATTAAAAGAATAAATATTCTATAAACAATCAAAAACAATCAACCTATGATTGAATTTGATTTATTTTGAATGAAAATGATTGATTTTTGCAATCGGTTTCAGTATGATGTAGTCAAGAAGAACAACACACCCGGGAGGTGATGTTTTGTTAACACCAGAGCGCCACAAATTGATTCTGCAGCTTTTAAAAGAGAAAGGTGTAGTTAAAATTCAGGATCTCGTTGACATGACAGAAACATCGGAATCAACAATCAGAAGGGACCTTACCCAGCTTGAGGAAGGAAAGTACCTTAAAAGAATTCATGGAGGTGCAGCCAGGCTTCAGGGCAAGCTTCAGGAACCCAGCATGTCTGAAAAATCATCCAAAAACCTTCAGCAAAAGCGCCAAATTGCCCAATACGCAGCAAACCTTGTTGAAGAGGGGGATTCCATCTATTTGGATGCAGGCTCGACAGTAACTGAAATGATTCCCTTTTTGCCTGCGAAGAAAATTGTGGTTGTAACGAACGGACTAATGCATATCAACGCATTGCTCGAAAGGAATATAAAAACATTTTTAATCGGCGGTTTTGCCAAGGAACAGACAAAAGCCATCATCGGCAGGGGGGCATTGGCGAGCCTGGAAAATTACCGATTTGATAAATGCTTTATGGGAGTTAACGGTATCCATCCTCAATTCGGCTACACCACACCGGATCAGGATGAGGCAATGATCAAGCAAATGGCCATTTCTCTTTCAAGGGAGGCATTCGTGCTTGCCGATGACACGAAGTTTTCAGAAATTGCGTTTGCCAAGATTGCCGATTTGCATACAGCAGCAATTATTACAAATGAACTGAATGAGGATCAGCAAGAGCCTTATATCAGCAAAACTACAATAAAGGTCGTGACAGCATGATACACACATTGACGCTAAATCCGTCAGTGGATTACATCGTAGAATTGGATGAGATAATAGTCGGCGGTCTTAACCGCATGAAGCAGGATACAAAGTTCCCTGGAGGAAAAGGAATCAATGTTTCGAGAGTGCTGAAAAGAATGGATGTTGAAAGCAAGGCGCTTGGCTTTGCAGGCGGCTTTACAGGAGATTATATTGTTAATTCCTTAAATAAGGAGAATATTCAAACCGACTTTGTACAAGTTGCAGGAGACACAAGAATTAATGTAAAGATCAAGGCAGAGACGGAAACAGAAGTCAATGCCAAAGGGCCGGCCATTTCAGAAAGGAATTTCGAGGATCTAATAAATAAAATCCGCAGCCTATCAGAAGAAGATTTGCTTGTCCTCGCAGGCAGTATTCCATCAACCTTGCCTGAAACAACATATGAAGAGCTGGTGAAAATCTGTTCAGAAAATGGAGCGGCTTTTGTGGTGGACGCAGAGGGAGAATTATTGAAAAAGGTTCTTCCTTACAAACCGTTTTTAATAAAGCCCAATCACCATGAATTGGGTGAATTATTCAGCAGAGAATTCACTTCCGCTGAAGAAGTCATCCCTTTTGGACAGAAACTTGTTGAAATGGGCGCACAGAATGTAATTGTTTCATTAGCAGGCAAGGGAGCAGTCTTGATATCTGCTGATGCAGCATATATTTCAAGCGTTCCAATAGGAAAAGTAAAAAGTTCAGTTGGCGCCGGAGATTCCATGGTAGCCGGTTTTCTTGCAGCTTATGAAAAAAACAAAAATATAGAAAAGGCTTTTCAATACAGTGTTGCTTCCGGAAGTGCTACCGCTTTTTCGCTTGGTCTTTGCACAAAGGAAAAAGCGGAGGAATTGCTTTCTCAGGTTTCGATTGAAAAGGTCAGCCTAAAAGGGGAGATTTAGGATGAGAATAACAGAATTACTGACAAGAGATACGATTCTGCTCTCATTGAGCGGAACAGGCAAAATGGATGCCATAAATGGATTGGTAAACAAGCTTGATGCAGCTGGAAAGCTTCATGACCGGGACGCCTTCAAGAATGCAATCTTAAAGAGGGAAGAACAGAGCACAACAGGCATAGGTGATGGAATTGCCATTCCTCATGCCAAAACGGGTGCGGTCAAAGAACCTGCTATTGCGTTCGGCAAATCAGAAGAAGGCGTAAATTATGAATCGCTTGACGGTCAGCCTGCACACTTATTTTTTATGATTGCAGCCCCGGAAGGAGCTAATAATACACACTTGGAGGCTCTATCCAGGCTCTCATCGATATTAATGAACGAGGAAGCACGCAAAAAACTTCAGTATGCTGCTTCTGCGGACGAAGTTATTGAAATCATTGACAGCTATGACGGGACTGAAGAAGAGGAAGTCCAAAATATTGCTGACAGCAAACGATTTGTTGTGGCTGTAACAGCTTGCCCAACAGGAATTGCCCATACTTATATGGCAGCTGATTCACTTAAGGCCAAGGCAGCTGAAATGGGTGTTGATATTAAAGTTGAAACCAATGGCTCAAGCGGTGCTAAAAACGTTCTGACACCAGAGGAAATCGCGAATGCAGCAGCAATTATCGTTGCGGCAGATACCAAGGTTGAAATGGAGCGATTCAGCGGAAAGCATGTCCTTGAAACGGCAGTTGCTGATGGCATCCGTAAACCTCAGGAGCTTATTGAAAAAGCGCTTAAGCAGGATGCTCCTGTTTACAAGGGCGGAAATGCGGACAGCGGTGAATCCTCTGGAAATCAAAAAGAGCAAAAAGCCGGTATATATAAGCATTTAATGAATGGTGTATCCAATATGCTTCCATTTGTTGTGGGCGGGGGGATCCTGATTGCCATTTCCTTTATGTTCGGATATAAAGCAGCAGATCCTAATGATCCGTCGTATCATCCTATCGCTGAAGCACTGATGACGATTGGCGGGGGAAATGCGTTTGGATTAATCGTTCCAATCCTTGCAGCCTTCATTGCCATGAGTATTGCTGATCGCCCTGGATTTGCTGCAGGTGCAGTCGGAGGGATGATGGCAGCATCTGGAGGCGCAGGATTCCTTGGCGGCATCATTGCCGGCTTCCTTGCTGGTTATGTGGTAGTTGGGTTAAAAAAAGTTTTTGCCGGCCTGCCTTCATCTCTTGAAGGAATTAAAACGATTTTGCTTTATCCGCTCTTTGGAATTGCTATCACAGGATTGCTGATGCTTTATGTTGTGAACAAACCAGTTGGCGCATTAAATTCTGCTATCACCGAGTGGCTTTCAGGCCTCGGCACTGGAAATGCTGTCCTGCTGGGGGCAGTGCTGGGACTGATGATGGCATTTGATATGGGCGGCCCGGTTAATAAATCAGCATACGTTTTTGGTACAGGGCTTCTTGCAAATGGAGTATATGAACCGATGGCCGCAATCATGGCTGCGGGTATGGTTCCGCCACTTGCCATCGCCCTTGCCACAACTTTATTTAAAAATAGATTTACTAAACAGGAACAGGATGCAGGAAAAGCAAACTACATTATGGGATTTTCGTTTATTACTGAAGGCGCAATCCCTTTTGCAGCTGCAGATCCATTGCGTGTTATCCCATCCATCATGGCAGGGTCTGCCTTGGCAGGTGCAATTTCAATGATGGCTGGAATCGGATTAAGGGCGCCTCATGGCGGAGTCTTTGTCGTCCCTCTAGTTGATGGGCCATGGGGAATTTACCTTGCAGGAATAATAGCAGGTGCTCTTTTGTCCGCTGTTCTTATTGGAATCCTGAAAAAGCCTGCAAATAAATAATGTATGAACAAAAGCCGGTACTTGATGTATCGGCTTTTATTTTAGAAAATCCTTCTAAAATAGATTGAAAAAACTGAAAATAAATGCTTTAATAAAAATAAACTCATAAGTCTATATATTTTTTTGATAATAAATAAACTATCCAGTCTATTTAAAATGGAGGTGTAATTACATGGCCATTATCATTGTAATTAAAAGAGGGAACAAACATAAATAACAATCAAAAATTTAAAAACATGAAGGAGAGCGGCTATGAAAATAAAAAGACTTTCCCAGTGCACCCTGGAGGAGGCGCTGACAGCCTGGAACAAAGGCTTTGAAGGCTATATAGTTCCCATTAAGATGGATCTTCAGGCATTTGTTAACCGAATGATATCTGAGGGTCTTTCTCCTGAAAAGTCGATTATTGTATTTATGCACGGAGAACCTTGCGGAATCATAATGAATGGATTCCGGGAGATTAACGGCAGAAAAATAGCCTGGAACGGAGGCACTGGAATCGCCCCGGAATTCCGCGGAAAAGGACTCTCTGCAGCAATGATGGAAGAGGTAATTAGCATCTATAGAGCTGAAAAAGCCCACACCGCTGTTCTTGAAGCAATTGAAGAAAATGAGAGAGCGATTAAGCTCTACAAAAAAGCCGGCTATGTGATTACCGATCACTTGCTTTATTTAAACAAGAAGCTTCCAAATAACGAACTGGGCTTATTAAAGGAAAACCCCTTTTCCATTAAAAGGTTATATCCTGAACAGCTGCAGTCACTTAGCTTTTATGATACCACCGCTGCCTGGCAGTGCCAGTGGCAAAGTGTAAAACACGGAGAAGCTGCTGTGCTATTAAATGACGACGGAAAAGCGATTGGCTATATTTTATACAAAAGAATACTGAAAGCGGGAGGACGAACAGACCGCATCATCATCTATCAGTTAAGGTTCAATAATGGAAATAACTATGAAAAAATGACGGAAAGCATTCTCGGCAGTCTGTTCATGGATGCGGATGAATCTATTGATTTCACTGCAGTTAATATCTCTGTTTCCAATCCCTCCTCAAAAGCTTTACTTGAATTAGGATTCGAAAAAAAGGTTGGTCAGGTAATGATGGAAAAATCGCTTTAGGATATCTGCTTTTCAATTTCCCTTTTGCTCTTAAAAACTAAGTTGCCGATCCATAATTGAAGTTAGTGCTTAGGCATAATTTCAGCTGGTTTCTGATATGTTTTTATGAGTACGCTTGAAAGGGGAGATATACTTGGCTGCTGAATTTGAAAATGCTGCAAAATTTGAACACGGGTTTTGGCTGCAGATTTTGGGTGATCATGCACGCTTTATACATGATTCATTATCACCAAAGGAAAAAGACAGCATTGAACGGGCAAATTACTTTATACAGACCTTTGACCAGCTATTAGGAAGGGTTGGAGTGGATAATCTGGAGCAATTGAGCCGGAGGGCGGAACAGGAAGCTAAGAAGCTGCGGGAATTTAAATTGAACCTGATTGAACGTCATTTGATAGGGAAAATATCCATTCATCTTGGCCCGGTATTTATTAACCATATGGTCAATGAGCTTGAGGAATATATGCTTGTCCTTCAATATTTAAAAAAGGGGGAAGCCCCGCCTGTATTTCATGAGCTCCATCACCATTTAATCTGGCTTCTGGATGCAGCTGGCCATGCAGGTGCCATATCGGACAATATAGAACGTGTTGAGAAGAAAATTAAGAAAATCAGTGATGGCTATACAAAGGATTTTGAAGCATTTTATTTAAAGGCCGTAGAAATGTCCGGCTTCCTTCGGACTAATGTTGAATCATTCCCCGCCCTTCAAAAGTTTAACAGCGATGTTACGCTGGAAATGACTCTTTTTATGAACTTCCTCAATGAAATTGAGGAGCTTGAATTAAGCAAAGAGGCATTGGGTACATTTGCAGCTTTAATGGCTGATCATATGTACCGTGAAGAATGCTATTACCTCTCAAAGCTTGCCGAGTCTACTCAGTCTGAAAAGCCAAAATGTGACCCGGCCAAACCAAGGCTTAAAGAATAATTTCAAAACTGCCATTTTCGGCAGTTTTTTTGCATGCAGAACATGAATCCATGTTTTCCAGGGTAAAGGAATATTAAAAAGGCTGATATCATGGAACTGATTAGATGGAGTTATATGAGGAGAAATCAGGTAAAGGGGTTCTTTGACTGTTTTCCTGAAGCAATCATTATTTTTAAAAGAATAAAAAATTATTATTTTATCCATAGCGTGGAATGGGGAGGCAATCCTCAGTTAATTGCTGAGCAGCAGCTGGAGGATATGGAGTATTTGCTTAATCAGGAGATGGGTTTTCTTCATGGATATCTTCAAAGGAAATCTGCAGATCAAAAAGATTTGAAAAAATAGGAAAGAAGAATCAATTTGTTTAAAATAGAACATGCGTTCGACTAAATGGACAGGATTGTGTTATAATAAAGAAGCAATGGGAGTTTCTCAAGGGTGGTCGGCTAGCCCCGTATTTGAAAGGGGGTGATGCCTTTGACAGTTTTCGAATCGATCATGATGATGATTTCTTTTTCTAGTCTGATCATTGCTGTCATGACTTTTAACCATAAAAAATAGACCTCCCTTGATCTGACAATTGAGGGAGAGGTCTACGTCTTTGACAGGCCGATCCCCTAAGGGAACGACTATTGCGAATGACCGTGGGTGCGGCAACACCTGCGGTCGTTTTTTTTATTCATATTCTTAATTAAAGGATATCATATACGTCTCAGAAAGTCACGGAAATAAGCAGAATCGCATGATCAATTATAGTATATGCAGATCTCGCTTAAACATCCCATAATGATTCTTGGCCTGTCGTGCAATACTAAAATGGCAGCACAGTACCATTTAGTTTGAACCTTAAAGGTATAACGTTCCGCATAAAGCCATCTATGTTTTGTCAAAGGAAAGGACGATTCAATTGCCGGCATTTATTTATGAGGATACAAAGATTTTTTATGAAACAATGGGCAAGGGTGTGCCGATCCTCTTTATACATCCTCCCGCTATGGGAAGAAAGGTATTTTATTATCAAGGCCTCCTGGCAGAGCATTTTCAGGTGATTTTTCCTGATTTAAGCGGGAATGGAGATTCTGCTGGCCCGGAAAAAACAGTAACTATACAAGGATATGCAGAAGAGATAAAAGCTGTATTAGACCACTTGGATATTGAAAAAGCTGTTATTCTGGGCTATTCATCAGGCGGCATAATTGCTCAGGAGTTTGCCCTTTCATATCCGGAAAGAACACTTGGTGTCATTCTCTCAGGCGGGTTTCCAGAGGTGTTATCGGAAACCTTCAAATATGAGCATATTCTGGGGATGTACTTTGTGAAGCACTTTCCAGGTTTTCTGCAGTATGTAATAGCATCGAGCCATACAAAAGATAAAAAAGTCAGAGACGAGATTCTGGAGCATATGAAAAAAGCAAATCACACCATGTGGTTTCAATTTTATGATAGATCACTTCACTATTCCTGCACCGACCGCCTTAGGAACTTAAGTGTCCCACTTCTCCTTATTTATGGCTCAAGAGATTTTGTTAATCAGCATATAAGGAGCTATAGAAGATATGTCAGCTTTCAGGCAGCCATAATCAAAGGCGTATCCCATCAGGTGCCAACTAAAAAGTGGCAGCTATTCAATCAGGTTGTAACTTGTTTTGTACAGCAGCATTTTAAATAAAGAAATCCGTATCGTCATGGAACGATACGGATTTTTTCAGCTGTCATTTGCTTCAGGTTTGATTGCTAAAATGGCTGCAATGGCAGCAAGAATGGTTATTCCGCTTAAAATATAAAAGAGCCCTTGATCAGAGTGCTTCATCAGAATAGCAATGGCAGGCGGGCCGCCGGCAACCCCGATAAACCGCATTGAACTGTATAGCGAAGTAATGGTTCCACGTTCCTCTTTTGCAATTCCCTCCGTAATCAACGCGTCCAATGAAGGCAGTGCAACTCCTATGCCAATTCCGGCAAACAGGAACATGCTGATCATAAACCACATATTGTTTGAAAAGCTTAAGATTGCAGTGGCAGCTGCCACAAGCACTGATCCTAAAAATATGATCCACTTCATCAGTATTTTATTTTCTTTTATTTTTTTGCCTGTCAGATAGGATGAAAGGCAGAGTGCGCCAAGCGGGACAGCCAGCAGAAGCCCTTTTTTAACATCTTTAATACCGTATGTCTTTTCAAGCACATCAGATAAATAAAAAAGGATCCCAAAAAGCACAAACATGAGAATAGCACCTATCAGGAAAATAGCATAAAGCCATTTTCCATTGTTTTTAAAGGTATCCTTAATATTGCTCCAAAACTTCTTCAGCGGTAGAGGTTCTTCTCTTTTATTTGGCGTTTTTACAAGGAAGAAAACCAGCAGGATTGAAATGGTACAAAAAACTGGAAATGAAAAAAACGGTAAAAACCATATAAACCCTGCCAGAAAAGCACCAAGTATAGGTGATAAAACTTTTCCAAAAGTGTTGGAAGTTTCAATTAGGCCAAGGGAGCTGCTGACATCATCGTCATTTTTAAACATATCCCCGACCAAGGGCATAACAATTGGTGCCGCACCTGCTGCCCCAACACCCTGCAATGCCCTCCCGGCTAATATGATCCAATAAGCATCTGCCATTTTCCATGCCGCCCATCCAGAGATCAGCCCGCCAATTCCTGCAATGAGAAGACTTGGTATAATTACTTTTTTACGGCCGATATGATCGGATAAAAAGCCTGCAATTGGAATCAAAATAATGGCTACAATACTGTATACGGTAATAATCATGCTGGATTGGAATGCAGAAATATTTAGTTTATTTTCCATCGCCGGCAGAACGGGAATCAGCATGGAATTCCCAAGTGTCATAACGAGAGGAATTGAAGAAAGTGAAAGTATGGCCCATTTTTGGTTATGAACATCATCACCTGACTTCTTTTTAGCTTTGGAATTTACAGATTGTAAATTTTCAATGTGCTCCATATTTCTGACCTTCCTTTTCGTTAATCAAACTAGTCTTAATATGGGCTAAATGAAGAAAAACTAACTAGAAAAAGCTTTGTCTTTTTATGGGAAAGTTCAAATTCTGGAAAAATTTGTTTCGATATCCTAAAAAGAAACCGTTACACTATAAAGAAAACGAACACGGGGAGGGAATTATGTGAGGGAGATTATTTCCTTAAGCATTGGAAAGCCAAAAAAGCACAGGTGGAATAACAAAGAGGAAATATCGGGAATCGGCAAAGAAAAAATCCACAGTGTGTTTCTAGCGAAGGAAGGTTTTATGGGGGATGGAGTGGCAAATACTGATTTTCATGGCGGTCCAGACCGTGCAGTGTGCCTATATCCTTACGAACATTACGGGATGTGGGAGAAAGAATTTAAAAAGTCATTCTCTCCACCGTCATTTGGTGAAAATATTTGTGCGGTAAATATGCAGGAGAAGGATGTTTTTATAGGTGACACCTTTTCACTGGGGAAATCTGTCATCCAAATAACACAGGGGCGTATCCCATGCTCCACAATATCAAAGCATAACGGAGAAGATCAGCTTTTAGGAAGAATGGTGGAAACATGCTTCACAGGCTACTTTTTCAGAGTGCTGAAAGAAGGAACTGTAACAGCAGACAGCGTACTAAAGCTTGAAGAAAGGAAGCAGGAAAGTGTATCGGTTCTGAAAGGGAATTTTATCATGTTCCATGACCGAAGAAACCTTAAAGCTATAGAAGAACTGCTGCGGATTGAGGAGCTTGCAGATGTGTGGAGAGAAAAGCTTGAAAAAGCATTATTATAAAAAATGAATTTTTCCCCTTGACATTTTTCATTTATCGGAATAGTATAATAAGCAATATATCGATCGGCAATGACAAAGAGTAGTAACTGCTGGTGAAGCTAAAGAGAGCTGATGGTTGGTGCAAATCAGTGTGGAAACAGCAGTGAATGGACTTTCGAGCCTCCAAACCGAACCTTTTTTAAGCAGTAGGCTTTGGCGAACGGTCTCATCGTTACAAGGGACAGATATTCAGGCGATTTTCGCTTTGATATCTGTTAAGTGAGCTGATTGATCAGCTAACAAAGGTGGCACCACGGGTTTCTCGTCCTTTTTAGACGGGGAGCCCTTTTTATTTTTATATAACTTTAATACTTTAAATCGCTAAGCAAGAGGAGTAGATTGATGGAGATCCGTCTAAGAGAGCTGGGGAAAGGTGAGAGCCCGGTACGGAACGTCATTCGAATGGACTTGCGAGAGGCTTCCTGAACGATAGTAGGGAAGCACGGGTTTCCGCCGTTAAAAGGATAGGGTATCGACTTATTTCCGTACCCGAAAAAGGGAGCAGCTTTTTTTGCTCTAAAAAGAGGTGGCACCACGTTCACAAGACACGTCCTCTATACCTGCAGCTGCTGTGGGTATAGGGGACTTTTTTTATTTTCCTTAAAGAACTGGAGGAGAGATATATTGAAACCAACATTAGATGGGACTTATATAATCGAAGAGCTGGAGGGTGACACATTAACGCCAATTTCAATCTTTCAGAGAATGAGCGGCAGAAAAAAATTTCTGTTAGAAAGCTCGCTAAAGCATGAAAAATCGGGAAGGTATTCCTTTATTGGTGCAGATCCCGTGATGGAATTAAAAGGAGAAGGAAACCGGACAGCTGTTACTGCCAGGGGAAAAACAGAAGTTTTTGCTGAAAAGCCGCTTGATGCGGTAAGAAGGCTGATGCCGGAGCAGAAACATCACCCCTTTGAACAGTTCCCATTTTGTGGAGGAGCTGTTGGCTATGCAGGCTATGATGTCATCAGACAATACGAAGATATCGGGACGATTCCTTATGATGAGCTGAATGTACCGGATGTCCACCTTATGTTTTTTGAGGAAGTGGCAGTTTTCGATCATCTGGAGCAAAAGGTATATCTCGTAGCCATGCCTTTACTGGAAGAAACAGATGAATCTCAGCTGCGTGAAAAAATAAAGAAAAGAAAGGCCGAAATCCAAAAGGGGACAGCGGGACCTGAATCAGAAGAAGCCACACTATCAGCTTTCAAAGCTTCCATATCTAAAGAAGACTTCGTTGAAAAGGTAAATAAAGCCAAATCTTATATAGAAGAGGGTGATATTTTTCAGGTGGTGCTTTCTCAGAGGCTAAAGGCAGAATTGACTGGAGATCCTTTCGCATTTTACCGGAAGTTACGAGTGCAAAATCCTTCCCCATATATGTACTATCTTGATTTTGATGAATATGCAGTTGCAGGGGCATCGCCTGAAAGCCTTATAAAAGCAGCAGGAAACAAAGTAATCACAAACCCAATTGCTGGAACAAGGCCAAGAGGCAAGACAGAAGAGGAAGACTTACAGCTTGAAAGGGACCTGATAGAAGATGAAAAGGAGCTTGCCGAACACAGGATGCTGCTCGATCTGGGCAGAAATGATCTTGGCCGTGTCTGCGAATTCGGATCGGTCACTATAGAAAAAAACATGATAATTGAGAGATATAAGCACGTCATGCACCTTGTATCCGAAGTTGGAGGCAGGCTGAAAAATCCACATACATCGATTGATGCCTTAATAGCGTGTCTGCCTGCCGGAACGGTTTCAGGTGCTCCCAAAATTAGAGCAATGGAAATCATCAATGAACTTGAAACCGTGAAAAGAGGAATTTACTCAGGAGCAGTGGGCTATTTTTCCGGGAATGGCAATATGGATTTCGCACTGGCAATCAGAACAATGGTGATTAAAGATGGATACGCCTATATACAAGCTGGGGCAGGCATCGTGCATGACTCCATCCCTGAAAAAGAGTACGAAGAAACACTTCATAAATTAAAAGCATTTTTGGAGGACAAAAAATGATTCTGCTGATTGATAATTATGATTCATTCACATTTAACCTTTATCAATATCTTGGTGAGCTGGGACAGGAAATTAAAGTTGTAAGGAATGATCAGATAACAGTCGAAGAAATCGAAAAATTGAATCCCGATGCCATTGTTCTTTCCCCTGGACCGGGACGGCCGGAACAAGCGGGAGTCATTGTTGAAGTTATTCAGCAATTTTACAGGAAGCTCCCTATCCTGGGCATTTGCCTTGGCCATCAGGCAATCGGCTATGCCTTTGGGGCAAAGATTGAAAAAGCGAAGAAAATTATGCATGGCAAGGTGTCTAACCTGAAGCACAACGGCTCACAGCTGTTTCAATACATGCCGCAGCCAATAAGCATCATGCGTTATCATTCCTTAATAATTCAGTCAGGAACGCTGCCTGGCAGCTTTAAGGTTTTGGCCCGGTCAATGGATGACAATGAAATAATGGCAATCAAACATGAAGTCTATCCTTTATACGGCTTGCAGTTCCATCCGGAGTCAGTAGGAACAGACCTTGGAAAAAGGATTTTGGAAAACTTTCTACAAACAATCAGGAGGGAAGAAAAGAGTGAAAACAATACTGCAGAGGTTATCTGAACGGGAGTCATTGACAGAGGCAGAAATGAAGGAAGCAATGGACAATTTATTTGCCCAGGATGTTACGGACAGTGAGATTGCGGCATTTATGGTGAGCCTTAAAACAAAAGGGGAAACAGTTGAAGAAATTTCAGGCATCGTAAAAGCGTTGAGGGATAAATCTCTTTCATTTAGTAAGAAGATTCCTAATGTTTTGGATAATTGCGGTACAGGAGGAGATGGTTCAAGCAGCTTTAATATCAGCTCCACTTCGGCCTTTGTGATTGCAGGTGCCGGAATTCCTGTTGCTAAGCACGGCAACCGAAGTGTTTCCAGCAAAACAGGCAGTGCCGATGTTCTGGAGCATTTGGGAATTAATCTAAATCACCCGCCTGAGCGCACGGAGGAAATATTGGAGGAAATCGGGATTGCCTTTCTTTTCGCCCCTCATGTCCATCCGAACATTAAAAGAATCATGAAGGTGCGCAAGGATTTGAGAATACCGACAACTTTCAATTTGATAGGGCCATTAACCAATCCGGTTGAGCTTGATCATCAGCTTCTCGGGATTTACCGGAGGGATTATATCGAAATGTTTGCAGAGGTCCTAAAAACTTTGGGAAGAAAGCGTGCAGTTGTTTTAAATGGTGCAGGGTTTATGGATGAGGCATCTCTGCAGGGGGAAAATCATCTGGCGATCCTTACCGGCGGCAAGGTAACGAAAAAGGTGCTCCATCCAGAGGAAGTTGGTCTATCCGTCTGCAGCAATGAGGCGATCAGAGGGGGAGATTCCAGGGAAAATGCTGAAATTCTTATGAGTGTCCTGAAGGGAGAAAAGGGAGCGAGAAGAGATACAGTCCTTCTTAATGCCGGCATTGGAATCTTTACAGGAGGCAAGGCGGCAACATTTCAAGATGGGATAAATGCAGCAAAAGAAAGCATTGATTCAGGAGCTGCCTTACAAAAGCTTCATCAGTTAATTGAGGCAAGCAGAAGCATCCATAAAGAGGTGATATAAGTGGGAACAATTTTAGATCAAATTCTGGCTGAAAAAAGAAAAGAAGTCATTGTGCTGAAACAGGAGATTATAGATGCTCAAGAAACCGGAAGCAAACGCTCATTTATTAAAAGGCTTGCGTCAGGCAGCGAACTGGCTGTGATTGCTGAATTCAAAAGAGCCTCACCATCAAAGGGCGATATCAATACCGGACAAAATCCGAAAGACCAGGCATTATTTTATAAAAAGTATGGTGCGGATGCGATTTCCGTTTTAACAGATACTAGGTTTTTTAAAGGCAGCTTCGCTGATCTTTCAGCTGTCAGAGAGACAGTCGACCTTCCTATTCTCTGCAAAGACTTCATTGTAGACGAGGTGCAAATCTTAAAGGCAAAAGCATCAGGGGCAAACCTGATTTTACTCATTGCTGCTGCCATGGATGCAGAACGGCTTCAAGAGCTTTTTGATTTTGCTGAGGGTGAAGGCCTTGAAGTATTAATGGAGGTTCATAATGAAGAAGAACTGGAAATCGCGCTAAAAACCGGGGTACAGCTGATCGGAGTCAACAACCGGAATTTAAAAACCTTTGCAGTAGATCTGAGTGTAACAGAAAAACTGGCGCCGCTAATAAAGAAAGCGGGAAAATTTCTGATCAGCGAGAGCGGAATTAAGTCGGAAGACGATGTGCGGCGTGTCATTGCAGCAGGAGCAAACGCAATTCTTGTCGGAGAAGCATTTATGAAAGCAGAGAACCTGGAAGGGCTTTTGAAGGCCATGAAGCTTCCTTTGCAGGGGGCTGTCAGACAATGAAGGTGAAGGTTTGCGGAATTAGTGATATAAGCACGGCACTTTTTGCGATAGACAGCGGTGCGGGTGCCCTGGGATTTGTGTTTGCTGAAAGCAAAAGAAAAATTACACCCGAGGCAGCAGGCGAAATAATTAAAGAGCTTCCCGGGGACGTTTTAAAAGTCGGAGTATTTGTGAATGAAACGAAAGAAAACATTGAGGAAATAGCCAGTATTTCAGGGATCAATGTCATACAGCTTCATGGAGATGAAACGCCGGAATTTTGCAGCTCATTCTCTTTACCGGTTATAAAAGCCTTGAGCATTGGCTCACCAGATGATCTATCTAAACTGGATGAATATGCATGTGAATATGTTCTTCTTGATAGTCCAAAAGGAAAATATCGGGGGGGCAGCGGGGTATCGTTTGATTGGTCGATTCTAAACAAAAATTCAATGCATGATAAAAAAATCATCCTCGCAGGAGGGCTCAATCCTGAAAATGTGGGGGAAGGGATTAAAGCCGCCAATCCTTATATGGTTGATGTAAGCAGCGGGGTTGAAACGGCAGGGAAGAAAGATCCCGAGAAAATAAAAAGATTCATAGATAACGCTAAACGAGTGGAGAGGGAGGAAGTAAAATGAATGCAGCTTATACATTGCCTGATGAACGGGGTCATTTTGGGACATACGGAGGCAGGTACGTGCCTGAGACACTTATGCAGGCCATTCTTGAATTGGAGGAGGAGTATAAGAAAGCGCAAGCTGATCAAAGTTTTAAAAGGGAACTTCAAGGTTTGCTGAAAGACTATGTCGGAAGAGAAACTCCTTTGTATTTTGCAGAAAACCTCACAAAATATGCCGGTGGTGCGAAGATCTATCTTAAAAGGGAAGATTTGAACCATACAGGAGCCCATAAAATCAACAACTCACTTGGCCAGGCTCTATTGGCACAGCGAATGGGCAAAAGAAAAATCGTAGCTGAGACGGGGGCAGGGCAGCATGGAGTTGCAACAGCAACTGCCTGTGCGCTTTTAAATCTTGAATGCATTATTTTTATGGGTGAAGAGGATATCAGGAGACAGCAGCTGAACGTCTTCAGAATGGAGCTGCTTGGAGCGAAGGTTGTAGGTGTGCAATCAGGAAGTGCCACACTTAAAGATGCAGTCAACGAAGCCCTCCGCTACTGGGTGACAAATGTCGAGGATACCCATTACATTCTGGGTTCAGTCATGGGCCCGCATCCTTTTCCAATGATTGTCCGGGATTTCCAAAGTGTGATCGGAAATGAAACAAAGGAGCAGTATCTTGAAAAAGAAGGGAAACTCCCTGATGCAGTTGTAGCCTGCATTGGCGGCGGCAGCAATTCAATGGGCATGTTCTATCCTTTCATTAAAGATGAAACGGTCCGCATGATTGGGGTGGAAGCAGCAGGATTGGGAACAGATACTGAAAAACATGCTGCCTCTTTAACAAAAGGAACGCCCGGAGTTCTTCATGGAGCATTAATGTATTTGCTGCAGGATGAACACGGACAGATTCAGGAAGCCCATTCCATTTCAGCAGGCCTGGATTACCCTGGAGTAGGCCCCGAGCACAGCTATTTGAAAGACAGCGGAAGAGCCGAGTATGAATCAATCACAGATGAAGAGGCGCTAGAGGCATTACAGCTATTATGCAAGCTGGAAGGCATTATTCCTGCTTTAGAAAGCTCCCATGCGATTGCCTATGCATTAAAGCTTGCACCGCAAATGAATAAAGATGAAGGTCTTGTTATCTGTCTATCCGGCAGAGGGGACAAAGATGTAGAAACTGTGAGAGCAAGATTAGGAGGGAAAGGAAAATGAACCGGATTGAAAAAGTTTTTCAGAACCTAAAGCAAAACAATGAAAAAGCGTTTGTGCCATATATTATGGCCGGTGATGGAGGCTTGGAGACACTGGCAGAGAAAATTACATTCCTCGAAAAAGCGGGAGCAACAGCTATTGAGATCGGGATTCCCTTTTCGGATCCGGTCGCAGATGGGCCGGTAATCCAGCAGGCAGGCATTCGGGCATTAGAAGCCGGAACAACACTTAGGGGCGTATTAGCTGCAATTGCGGAAATCCGGCCAATTGTTCATATTCCACTTATTTTTATGACATATATGAATCCGATCATGGCATATGGCATTGGCAACTTTATTTCTGATGCCTCGGCATCAGGGGTGGACGGCCTAATCTTGCCTGATCTTCCTGCAGAGGAAGAGGAAATTATTGCGCCGATTGCTGAGAAAGCCGGAATCGAGATTATCCGTCTTGTGACTCTTACCAGTCCATTAGAGAGAATACAGGAGATTGCAGCCAAGGGGAAAGGCTTTTTATATGCGGTTACTGTAAATGGAATCACAGGTGCAAGAAAAGGGTTCAAAGGTGAGCTCGGAAAGCATTTGGAAAGAGTTAAAGAGGTAAGTCCGATCCCGGTATTGGCAGGCTTCGGAATTTCCGAGCCTGAGCATGTAGTAGAAATGAATAAACATTGTGACGGGGTAATTGTTGGGAGCAGGATCATAGAGCTTTTTCAAAGCGGTGAGTCAGCAAAAGTGGAAGAGCTGATCGCTTTATCTAAAATAGAAGAAATTAAATTGTGAAACAAATGCTTCCTCCTATATGGAGGAGGCTTTTTATTTGATTATGCCCATTTTTAAAAATATATGCTGTAAAGGTTGACATGCAAAGTGAATACATTATAATTACAAGTAATCCGAGTAAATTAATGAGATTTATAGGAATAGGTGATTTTGAATGTTCATTGAGATAAACGATGTAAATAAACAATATAGCGATAAAGAAAATCGGCCTGTTGACGTCCTGAAAGATATTAATCTATCGGTTGAAAAAGGGCAATTTGTCTCGATTTTAGGACCTTCAGGATGCGGAAAGTCAACACTTCTATCAATTGTTGCAGGATTAACTAAAACAACTTCAGGCAACATTCAAATCGATGGAAAAACCATAACAAAACCCGGGAAAGACAGGGGAATGGTTTTCCAGCAGGCAGCTTTATTCCCGTGGCTGACAGTCATGGAAAATGTCACGTTTCCCCTGAAAAAAGAAATGAAGAAAAAGGATGCAGAGGAAACGGCACTAAAGTATCTGCAAATGGTTCAGCTGGGAAAATATATATCCCATTATCCTCATGAGCTTTCAGGAGGAATGCAGCAGAGGGTGGCGATCGCAAGAGCACTTGCTATGAACCCTGAAACACTTCTAATGGATGAACCATTCGGAGCTCTTGATGAACAGACTCGTTCTCGATTGCACGGACAGCTGGAGAACATTTGGACTGAGACGAAGAAAACGATTCTTTTTGTTACTCACAGCATCTCAGAATCTATTAAACTTTCAGACCGGATCATTGTAATGGGGACAAAGCCGGGAATTATATTACAGGATATAATCGTTGATATTCCCAGACCCCGTGAGGACCACAAAAAAGAAATGCTCGAAATTGAGGATCACATTATGAAATACCTGAAAAAGGAAATTGATAAAGTTGTCAGTGAGGAGCTCCAATATGCAAACAGCCATTAAACGGATCATATTTTTTGCAGCCATCATTGCCTTCTGGGAAATTGGATCACGGCTTGAGCTCTGGCATCCTCTGATTTTCCCTTCTCTATCCAGTGTATTCAATGCCCTGGTTGAAGGGTTTCAGGATAAAACATTAATTTATGATTTAATCGCAAGCTTTAAGCGGCTTGCAGTCGGTTTAACGATCAGCCTTATTATTGGGACTCTGATTGGAATTCTTTTAGGGAAATCCAAAACGGCTGATGAAACACTGGGTGCTGTCATTCTTGCTTTGCAAAGTGTACCAAGCATCGTCTGGCTGCCGATCGCGATCATGTGGTTCGGCTTAAATGAAAAGGCAGTTATTTTTGTGACCATACTCGGCGGTACATTTGTTATGGCTCTGAATATGAGAACAGGGATTAAAAATGTTTCACCCCTATATATCAAAGCAGCCCAGACAATGGGTGCGACTGGAATTGATTTATTCACACGAGTCATTTTTCCGGCATCCATTCCTTATGTAGTAACCGGCTCCCGCCTTGCCTGGGCATTTGCCTGGCGCGCTCTGATGGCTGGTGAGCTTTTAAGCACAGGACCTGGATTGGGCTACACACTTCGATATGCTTCAGACTTTGGAAGAATGGACATCGTAATCGGTGTCATGATTATTATTGGGGCAATCGGAATGATTGTTGACCAATTCATATTCCAGCGCATTGAAAAATCTGTTATTAAAAAATGGGGATTAGAGTCTTAAATCTGGAGGGATATTCATGAAAAAGGCGTTTTTATGGGTTGCTGTATTGTTTATGTTTACCGGGCTGCTTGCCGGCTGCGGATCATCAGAGAAAAGCAGCGGTAAGGAAGACAAGATTGTCATCGGTTATTTTCCTAATATCAATCATGTGCCGGCAATGGTTGCGAAAGATCAGGGATTTTTTGAAAAACAGCTTGGCGATGGAACGAAAGTGGAATATAAGACATTTGCTGAAGGCGGTTCTTTCATGACAGCTCTGAAAACGGGCGACATTGATGCTGGTCTGGTAGGACCCGGGCCAGCTATGAACAATTTCTCAACTGGAGCAGATGTAAAAATTATTGCAGGTGCTTCAACTGGGGGAACCGTTGTCCTTGCCAGGGAAGGGGTAAAAATCAACTCACTGGAAGATTTTCAGGGAAAAACATTCATCACGCCTGGTGTAGGCTGCACACATGATGTCCAGTACGAAACATATCTTGAAGAAGCCGGCATCACCTCAGCACGCATCGGCGGTACCATGAAGCATTTAACAGGCAACCCAGCACAATATGCAAGCATGCTGAAAACAGGTAAAGTCGATATTGCAGTTGCTCCGGAACCATGGGCAGCAGTCATCGAACAGGAAACAAATGCAGAAGTGGTAATCGGATGGGATGAAGTATCATTTGGTGAAACACTTCCGGCATCCGTATTAGTTGCAACGGGCGACGCAGTGAAGAACAGCCCGGAAAAAGTACAGAAAATTGTTGATGCACATAAAGATGCTGTGAAATTTATCGAAGAAAATCCTGAAGAAGCAAAAGCCATTACAATCAAAGACATTAAAGAAGTGACCGGCCAGGAGCTGGAAAAAGAAGTAGTAGACCGCGCCTGGGAAAGAATTGGGTTCACTTACGATGTAGATGCAGAAACAATCCAGGAATTTGCAGATTCATCCTATACGTTAAAATTCCTGAAGGATAAACCGGAATTCAGTGAACTGATTGCAAAGAACTTTATTAAATAAACATATTTGGACCGGAGCCCGGATGGGTTCCGGTTTTTCTTGTGTTATAAGGGAAAGGAATCTCCTGGTTTAACTTTCACTCAAAAAAGGAAAAATACCATGCAAGTGACAAAAACAACATAGAAACAGGAGTGGCTAAAAATGAAAAAAGGTATGGGAGTTATAATTGCCGTGATTGCGGCAGTAGTCATAGCAGGTATAATGCTGATGTCCAGCTATAATGGATTTGTCAGTGCTGAGGAAAATGTGGATCAGGCATATTCTCAAATTTAGAACCAGCTGCAGCGAAGGCTGGATTTGATTCCTAATCTGGTAAATACGGTAAAGGGGTATGCTGCACATGAGAAGGAGACCATTCAGGCGGTATCAGATGCACGTGCCAGATTGGCGGGAGCCCGTTCGCCTGAAGAGGAAGCAGCAGCAAATGCAGAACTCTCAGGCGCTCTGAGCCGGCTGCTTGTAGTAGTTGAGAACTATCCCAACCTGAAAGCGGATAAGCAGTTCACCCAATTAATGGACGAGCTTGCCGGTACGGAAAACCGGATTTCGGTTGCCCGAAAAGATTATAATGACCAGGTTTCTGTATATAACAAAAAAGTAAAAAGGTTTCCGGGTGCAATTGTAGCCGGGATTACAGGCTTTGATGAGAAAGAATATTTCAGAGCGGATCCTCTGGCGAATGAAGCACCTGAAGTTGACTTTGGAGGCAATGGAGAATGATCATCCGCAGGGTCTTTTTGACCCTTCTTTTAATAAATTTAATAATGGGTGCATTCTCAGCCAATGCTGATGAATCCATACCCCAGCCTGCTGGAGATATTTATGTCCAGGATTTTGCAGGAGTTCTAAATGAACGGGAAAAATCTGAGCTGATTAACCTGGGGAGACAATTGGAGGATCGTACAACTGCACAGGTGGCAGTGCTAACCGTTGATACAATTGGGGACAGGCCGATTGAAGAATATGCAAATGAAGCTTTTCGGGCATATGGCATAGGCAGTGCTGCTGAGAATAATGGTGTCTTACTAGTTGTGGCCATGCAGGATCGGAAGGTGCGCATTGAGGTTGGATATGGGCTTGAAGGCCGGATTCCAGATGGAAAAGCTGGCCGGATTCTTGATCAGGTTACCATTCCATATCTCCAGGATGGCCAGCCGGGCAGAGCGGTAATTGAAACCTATAAAGTGCTTATACAGGAGGCTGCAGGTGAAGAAGTGAACTTAGGGAAGAGCGGTGATTATGCCGATGCCGGGTCAAAGGATGAACGCATTGGCATCCCGTCCTGGCTGCTGATTATCATTGCTGTCGGTTTGCTGTTTCTTGATATAAAATTCTTTGGCGGAGCCTTTTCATATGCCATACTTTCCATTCTCTCAAGAGGGGGAGGCGGAGGAAGAGGAGGCGGCGGTCCGCGGGGAGGCGGAGGCGGCTCATCAGGCGGCGGAGGAGCGAGCCGGGGCTGGTGAAACAAAGAAGAGCGGGGGCATCCCCGCTCTCTTCTATTACTTAATTCCAGTTACACACACGGTTAAAACGGGCCGGGCCTCTTTATATGATATGGAAATGGAATGGAATCCTGCAGCCTCCATATCAGCTTTGATTACCTGCCCAAGATTTTTGGTTATGGTTTCATCTGCTCCTTCTTCTCTCGGCTGTACCGTGATGGCAATTACTCCGTCTTTCTCAAGCATTCCATGCAGATGCTGAAGGGACTCCCTTGGTTTTGTCCATAGTGGATAATTGTTGACTGAAAAGATTTTATTATACTTTTTATCGGGAAAGTAATCGTGGATATCTTTTACGAACAATCGGACCTTTCCCTGCTGGATATAGTCATCATTCAGTTTGGCTGCAGCAGCTTTCATATCTTCTGATACATCGACTCCATCCGTTTCTGCATGGCGCCAGTGATCCATTATATGTTTTATGCTGTAGCCGGGGCCAAAGCCAACCTCTAAAATGGAGTCTCTGCGATTTATCTGTAATTGTACAATAGTCCATTTGTTAATCTTGCGGTTTTCAAAGTACATAATTTTCCCCGCAAGCTTTCCCAGTAATCCTTCAGGCTTTTCAAATTGTTTTCCTAAAATATCGAACATGTCTCTCACCTCAGTGTTTAATACTTATATTTAGTCTCTTTATAGAGGTTCTAAACCTATTCCGTAAAATGGATAAATAATTTTTTACTGGAAAAGGTACTATTATGAATTAAGATTGGAGGAAGTCCGGTGATTTATGGAGAAGAACAATACCGAAAAGATTTAAATCGGTATATTGGAAATATTGATGATCAAATTCACTCGCTTTCCAAAACTCTTGAGGAATTCAGCTGCTGTATTTTATCTGATTTCGAAACCTTGCAGAAAACTGTTGCAGAAGCCCACACCATTGCTTCGACATATTATCTGCAGTCATATTTAGCACCTTTTACGAAGGAGTATTCAAGTGTATCACTGGCTGCCCAGCATCTATCTGAAAAAAGGCATGGTGGGCTGATTGTTGTAGAAAGAAGACAGCCGGTTGAAGAATATATACATAACGGGACGCCGATAGGAGCAAAAGTAAGCAGCACATTGATTGAAACAATCTTTTATCCGGGAAACCCGCTGCATGATGGAGGTACATTAATAAGAGAAGACATCATAGTTTCTGCAGGAAGCATTCTCCCCCTTACAAATAAAACCATTGAAGGAAGGAAACTTGGGACAAGGCATAGAGCGGCAATTGGCATCACGGAAAATTCAGACGCGGCTGCCATAGTCGTATCAGAGGAAACAGGCCGCATTTCTTTTGCAGTAGATGGCCAGCTGTACACAATACGCACTTAAAAATCCCCCTGATACTGGGGGATTTCATGTTAGTTATTTCTTATTAATTTGCTTTCCGCTTTTTTTCTGGCTTTGTGATTTATTGTTTCCCGCCTGAAACTCGTTTCCGAGTTCAACGTCGTTTCGCTTATCCTGTTTTTCGATTTGGGCTCTCGTTTGATTTGGATTTTGTCTGCCTTGTTTTGTCATATTTCATTCCTCCCTTAAAATAGCTGACAGTCTTAATATGCGCTATAACCGGGAATAGATGAACAATATATTATAAAATTGACTTAAAGAGGTGATTATAGTGTGCGGCAGATTTACTTTAACGGAAACAATTCATAAACTTCAGCTGCTGTTTGGGTTTGAATATGCAGAAGGTGAGGTTATGCCCAGATATAATATTGCTCCCAGCCAGAATATTTTAACAGTCACTGCTGACGGAAAGCAGCGGATTGGCAGGCAGATGAAATGGGGGCTTGTCCCTTTCTGGGCGAAGGATGAAAAAATAGGATATAAAATGATAAATGCCAGAGCGGAAGGCATCGACTCGAAGCCAAGCTTTAAAGCTCCCTTTAGAAGCAAAAGATGCTTAATCCTGGCAGATGGATTTTATGAATGGAAGAAAACCGAAGAAGGAAAGCAGCCTTACAGGTTTATTATGAAAGATGAAAAGCCTTTCGCTTTTGCAGGAATTTGGGATGTATGGAATAAAGGCAAAGCTCCTTTATTAACCTGTACAATTATTACAACGGGCCCTAATGAAGTAACAGAGGAAGTTCATGACAGGATGCCGGTTATCCTAAAGGAAAATGATTTTGAGGATTGGCTGAATCCCCGTTTTCAAGACACTGAATACCTGAAGTCATTACTTGAACCTTACCCGGCTGAAAAAATGGATAAATATCCGGTATCAGCCAAAGTAAATTCACCCAAAAATGAACTGGCTGAATTAATTTCTCCACTTAATAGCCTATAAAAACGGACGCGCTACGCGTCCGTCTTTTTTTATTACCCTCTGCTCACAAACATCGGAAGCTCCGTATAGCCCATTTCCCGTACATAAATAAACAGATTCCCTTTATGATGAATTTCATGATCCATTGCAATCTGCAGCAGCTGGCTGCCGGTAAGTTCCATTCCAAAAATACCGGTCATATCAATTTTTCTTTCCAATTCCTCACTCGTTAAGGATGAAATCACTTCAATTGTTTTCTCTGTGAATTTTTCAGCAGCCTCAGTTAGGTTTGGCGCCACTTCATCGAACTTTTCGCCAAACACTGCCGGGCTTCCATCTTTTGCAGTTTTGGCAAACATATAAAAGGAAGTGAGCATATGGGTAACCAGCTTACCCGCCGGCATGCTTGTTTCAGTTGGTTTATAATCAAAATTATTTTCATCAATCTTCTTGATCAGCTCATTGGTCACCTTTCTATGTGATAAAAAGTAGGTTAGATATTTTTGAGCTCTTTCCATACTAGTTTCCTCCTAAAAAGATAATCTGAATTACATTTCAACTTTACCCCTGCAAATTCCTTTATATTGCAAAATTTTCTATCCGGCAGGAATTTTACAAAAAATGTGGAATTATTTAACAGGGTAAGATCTGGAAGAATCTCTATATTACAGACATATTGTTCATAGAGGGGGAGATTCAAATATGGGGAAGAAGAAGAAAAAGAAAAAGAAAAGCCATGTGCCTTTTAGGGTCAATTTATTGTTTTTCTCTGTTTTTGTGTTATTTTCATTATTAATCTTAAGGCTTGGTGTAGTTCAGATTGTAAATGGCGAGACATACAAAAAAGAAGTCGACAGAACGGAAGATGTCATCGTATCGAACCCGGTTCCAAGGGGAAGGATGCTTGACCGGAACCATCAGGTTATCGTGGATAATATCCCAAAGAGTGCGATTACATATACCAACCGGAATGCCAAACAGGACGAAATGCTTCAAGTGGCAGAGCGGCTGGCTGTTTTGATTGATAAAAAGACCGATAAGGTGACCGAGCGGGATAAGAAGGATCATTGGATCCTGAAAAATCCGGAAGCTGCCCGGGAAAAAATAACTGATAAGGAATGGAAGCTTTTTAAAGAAAAAAAACTGGATGATAAGAAAATCTATAAGCTGCAGCTAAAAAGAATTACAGAAGAAGACCTGAAGCAGCTGAGCAAGCAGGACCTGGAAGTGCTGGCCATTTTCCGTGAATTTACGAGCGGCTATGCGATGACACCGCAAATTGTTAAGAATGAAGGGGTATCACAAGAAGAATATGCGGCTGTAAGCGAGAATCTTCAATATCTTCCGGGTGTCAATACAACCACGGACTGGGATCGGACTTATGCTTTTGACAGTACGCTCCAGACAGTGCTTGGGAAGGTTACGGATTCAGGTGAAGGGCTGCCGCAGGAGCGGTTGGATTATTTTCTGTCCAGAGATTACAGCAGAAATGAACGTGTTGGAAAGAGCTATCTGGAAATGCAATATGAAGATGTTTTGCATGGCCAGAAATCAAAGGAAAAGCTTATTACGAAAAAAGGGGAAATTCTCGGAAGTGAATTGGTTTCTGAAGGCCAAAGAGGCAAAGATCTTGTCCTGACGATTGATATGGATCTTCAGAAGGCTGTGGAAAAGGTTTTGGAAGAGGAAATTTGGGCTGCCAAGCAGACTCGGGGAACTTATTTAATGGATCGTGCGTTTGTCGTCCTAATGAATCCGCATACAGGTGAAGTTCTGACAATGGCTGGAAAGATGATTGGCAAAGATGATAATGGCAAAAACGTTCTGCAGGATTATGCGCTTGGTACGATTTCATCTTCTTACAATGTGGGATCCTCTGTAAAAGGTGCAACTGTTCTAACTGGATATAAAACGGGTGCAATTACACCCGGAGCGACCTTTTTGGATGCACCGATGAAAATTGCAGGAACCCCGCAAGTGAAAAAATCATGGTTTAACTTTCAGGCAATCATGAACGAAACAAGGGCACTCCGTATCTCCTCAAACGTATATATGTTCAAAACAGCCATTGAAATTGCGGATGCGCGTTATGCTTATGATCAGCCGCTTGGATATAAAAATCCTAATGCGTTTGAAGATATGAGAGAATCCTTCGGCCAATTTGGCCTTGGAGTCAGAACTGGCATTGATTTGCCAAATGAGGCAATAGGCTATGAGGGCCCTCTCAGATTGCCGGGATTCCTATTAGACCTTGCCATCGGACAGTATGATACCTATACTCCAATGCAAATGGCCCAATATATATCAACGATTGCAAACGGAGGCTACCGCATACAGCCCCGCCTTGTAAAAGAAATCCGCGAGCCGGCAACGGAGCAGGAGGAACTTGGCCCAATCTGGAAGGATATTCAGCCGACTGTCTTAAATACGATAGATGTAAGCGAAAGAGAGCTAAGCACTGTTAAAGAGGGATTAAGACAGGTGATGCAGCATCCAGAAGGGACTGCATATAGAAGGTTCGCAGATGCCCCATATTCCCCTGCAGGAAAAACAGGTACAGCGGAAGCATTTTATGACGGCCCCCTCAAAAAAAAGGGAGATAAATTAATAGATGTAATGAACTTGAGCCTTGTTGCCTATGCACCGCATAATAATCCAGAAATCGCCATGTCTGTCATTGTCCCATGGGCTTACCAGGGAAGAAGCGGACATACAGCCAACTATGAAATTGGCAGAAAAGTATTAGATGCCTATTTCGAGTTGAAGAAGAAAAGGATGTCCGGAGCAGAACAGGAGCAGACTGACGAAGAAGGTTCCGAAACAGAATAATTTTTGAGGCCTTAGACTGCTTGACCAAAAGCCTTCCCTTATTGGGAATGGCTTTTTTTATACCTGAATTTATTTTTAAAGTGTTTAAGTTTTTCTTTAAACAAAATCGGTTTGTCGCTTTTTCCAAAGACCTTGCGATTAACCACGAATTGAATCGTTTCTTCCAGAATAGCGAGGATAATAATAGGGATGAAGATTACCAGAATCCAAAACCACATGCCTCTGCTCCTTTCGTCTGATCGCCTATGATCATTATATTCATGAATGAATAGAAAATGATATGAATGGAAAAATAACCCACTTAATTCTGACTTACCATGTCCTGGTTGTTTTCTTAATTAACCTATTATTACTGTTATAAACTAGTTTCTCTAAGGTTCTGTGTAGTTTAATGAAAGGACATTCGGGAAAATAGGTTAAAAAGGAGGTCGCAGACATGAAAACAATAAATGTAGAGCTTCAGTATGATGATCAGGGAATGATTAATAATAATCAGACAAAAGTATTCGATCAATTGAAGAGCCAGCTCGAGGGAACAGGATTTAAAGTGGTAACGATCATGGAAAATGATCAATATTTAAAGGAGAATTCCGGTCTTCCAAATCAAAAGAAAAATAAGGTCCTGCCATCCCAGCCTGAAGGAGCAGAACCTGATATTAATTCCAGCGGTGCAGGAGGCATGGTCTCCCCTGATTCCAGTGAAAGTAAATACTCTGAATAAGTTCCATGAGCCTTAGTCACATTGCGGACTAAGGCTTTTCTTTTATAAAAGGAACTTTAAAGCAAACCTTTAGCAATTATCTGATTTGTGAAGATGGAGCGGCGGAGGAATCAGCCAACCTTTTTCTTTGTTCATGCGAAGAACCTTTATGCCTAAAGCGGCTTTCTGAGTATGAAATTGGCCAAACATGCCTGCAATATCTTCACGGATACATTGACCCATAATTGTACTGCAGCCAACTAATCCTGCAGCCAAATCACCTGCTAATTTTGCAGCTACTTCAGGATCCATAAATCTGGCACCTGCAGGAATATCGTTTACACAAGCATCAGGTCTGTCGGGGGGTGAGGGAGGAAGACCAATCCCGTTTTCCTTTAACATCGCTTCGATCTCCTCTTCCTCCTGCTTGCAGAG
Organism: Paenibacillus sp. FSL R5-0490; assembly: GCF_001956215.1. Taxonomy (GTDB): domain Bacteria; phylum Bacillota; class Bacilli; order Bacillales; family Cytobacillaceae; genus Cytobacillus. Next base: position 38,180 of record NZ_MRTQ01000013.1, read on the forward strand.
GCGAATAGCTTCCTGAAGCATTTTCTTTAAGTCCTCATCTCCAGAGTGACTTACCATTGTCTGGTATGCCGAGGCCATTCCTTTTCCTGCGAGCAAGTAAGACCATGTGCTAAAAACTTCACCATAATGCATAGGCTCGTCCTTTGGATTTCCGCTTAAAATACCCATAGTATACCTCCTGAGAAAGTTCATGATTGTGCCACCTTCCTTATAATGCACAGCTATATCATGCCCATCAGGAGCATGGAAATGTAATGAATATTAAATGATTAAACTTCGTCTATTTGTGGTAAATACCGTATAAAAGCAGAGGAGATGATTACTATGGACCAAACAAAAAAATCATATTATATAGATATTGAAAATGCGCAAGTTTACGCAGAACCTGTTGAAGCAGCTGAATGGCAGTTTAAAATTTATGCTGATGACCAGGAAATGAAGGAGCTGGCCAATTATATCGAAAAAAATTATGACGCGGATATGAAAACATTTGAGCTTGCACATGTACCATTCGTGGAGGATAAAGAAAAGGCGCAAAATCATAATTATGATGCGTCAATCCAACGCATGTATAAGATGATTTATGATCTGGGTGATGACGAAACACGGAGGAATATTGAAGAGATGGGAATATTACAAAAAGACATTACTGAATAAAAAAGCAAAAAAAGCGGCTGTTCTTCATGGACAGGCCGCTTTTTAATATGAATTTTGCCTGCAATCTAAGCAGGGTTTAATAAAGTAAGTCGTCAAATCTGCAAAATAAAAAGAACCATCTCTTCTGCTTTCTTCAGAAGTGAGGTTCTTATGTTTACTTCTATATAAATAGTCTTTTTTTGTTTTTGTTTTCCTCGAACGCATGTCTGTAAATACAAAGGGACTTCTGTTACATTCAGGGTTCCTTTTCCCCTCACGCACTGCTTTGTCGCGTAACTTCTTTGCAGCTGATTTAGTCATATAAACAACTCCTTTTTTCTAATTATAACATGTCTTCCTGAAGCCAGCCTCTCCCCGATGATAAAATTTATCAGCATATAAAGATAGGGGAATTTCCCCCTCCGAATGGGGAAGTTCCCCGATATGGAAAATCCCATCCTGCTTTTACAATAAGGTTAAGGTAATTGTTTGTGAATGAGGAGGAGTTATTATGCAGGCAAAAGCTGCAGTCAATCAAAAATCAGGGAACACACTAAACAATGCGTTTGCATCACATTTTGCCAAGTCAATGTTTTTATCTGTAACAGCACTAGCTATTCTTTCTTTTATCGGCACTAGAATGTTTACCCATGTTGATTTAAACCTGTACGGATATATGGTCGGAACAATAGTGTTCATTGGAGGCTTTTTCTATAGATTCATTGCCTGGGGCGAAAGGCCGCCAACAAAGCTTATTTTGAAAAAAGGATTGAAACTGTTATTTAGAAAGTCAACACCAAAGACATCTGTTGAGCATCTTGCAACATACAATTTTATCTGGAATAGGGGAATTTACCGATGGACTCAGCACGTTCTGATCGGCTGGGGCTGTATCTTATCCTGCTTTGTTACATTCCCTCTTGTTTTCGGCTGGATGTATTTTACGATGGATGACAACGGCCAGTACAACATAATTGCAATGGGCATGAAGGTAATGACTGTCCCGGCGGAAGGCATTATCGCCAACCTCTCATACAACGCACTGAATATTACAGCAGTAATGGTAATTGCCGGTGTTTGCATGGCGCTTTACCGCCGCCTGAAAAATATGCAGGCAAGAGCAGAGCAGAAATTCCTGTATGATTTCTTGCCTTTATATATGCTGCTGCTAGTTAGCATAACAGGGCTGGCTTTAACCTTTATGAATATCTTTTTACACGGGGCGGGACAGCCGGCAATGTCACTGATCCATCAATGGTCAGTAATCATTACACTGATTTATCTGCCATTTGGAAAGCTTGCACATATTCCTTTCCGGCCAATGAGTGTTCTGGCAAGAAACTACCGGGAACATTATGCCGAACAGGGCATGAAGGAATGCAAGGTCTGCGGAGATCAGTTCGTTTCAGTTGAACAATCAAAAGATGTCGTCGATGTACTCGGCGTGAACACTATAGAATTTAAAGCAAAGGAAGGGCATCATCTTGCAGAAATGTGCCTCCCTTGCCGAAGAAAGTACCGGATTGCACAATTTTCCGGATTCCCTACTCATGAAGTGAAGGTTAAGGAGGCAAACCAGAATGCAAAGGGATAAGTTTTTTAAAGAAATTGAGAATTTAAACCATCCGAATGAAAAGTTGATAAAAACACACTGCAGCTATTGCGGAATGCAGTGCGGAATGAACTTGAGGGTTAATACACAAACAAATAAAATCATCGGGGTTGAGCCCCGTTATGACTGGCCTGTTACTGTCGGCAAAATGTGTCCGAAAGGGGTTACCGCCTACCAGCAGACCAACCACAAAGACCGCCTGCTGAAGCCGCTGATCAGGGATGATGCTTCTTTGAAGGGAACGGCAGAAGGGTTCCGTGAAGCAAGCTGGGATGAGGCATATGATTTAATCGCAAAAAAATTCAAAGAGCTTCAGACAGAATACGGAAAAGATTCACTCTCAGTCTTCAGCGGAGTTTCAATGACAAATGAAAAATGTTATCTGACAGGCAAGTTTGCCCGGGTTGCTATGGGAACGCGCTATATTGACTATAACGGCAGATTCTGTATGTCCAGTGCAGCGGGCGGATTCCTTCGCTCTTTCGGAGTAGATAGAGGCTCAACATTGCCTTGGACAGATATTCATGAAACGGATTGCCTGTTTATCGCCGGAAGCAATACAGCTGAATGCCATCCAACCTCCATGTTCCGTATTTGGAACGTTCAGGAAAGAGGCGGTTATATCATTGTGGTGGATCCCCGTGAAACACCAATTGCGAGAAGGGCGGACCTGCATCTTGATTTGCAGCCCGGAACAGACCTTGCACTTGCAAACGGGATTGTAAATCAATTGATTGAAATGGGCTATATAGATGAAGAATTCATTAACAAACATACAAACGGATTTGAAGAAACAAAGGAACTTGTAAAGGATTTTACACCTGAATATACAAGCATGCTGACTGGGGTGGCGCCGGTAAAAATCATTCGCGCTGCCGAAATATACGGAAAAGCTCCAAATGCAGTTGTTATGTTTGCAAGAGGTGTGGAACAGCAGCATAAAGGTGTTGATAATGTTTCTGCCTACACCAACATGGCGCTTGTTACTGGAAAGATCGGCCGTCCAAAAGCCGGAGTAGCCACTTTCACCGGACAGGGAAATGGACAGGGCGGAAGGGAGCACGGGCAAAAGTCAGATTTGCTTCCAGGCTACCGGAAAATTACAAATCCAAAACATGTTGAAGAAGTATGCAGCGTTTGGGGAATCACCCCTGAAGAAATGCCGCAGCCTGGTGTATCTGCTTATGAAATGATTGAACTGATGGAGCAAAAGACGATTCGCGGTTTATACCTTCTATGTTCGAATCCGGCTGTATCAGCACCAAATCAAAATTTTGTGAGGAAAGCATTTAAAGCCTTGGATTTCATGGTCTGCTCCGATTTCTATCTTTCTGAATCGGCTGAATTTGCAGATGTGATCTTGCCAGCTGTTACATGGTCAGAGGATGAAGGGACAGTAACAAATATTGAAGGACGTATTATAAAAATCAACAAAGCACAGGAGCCTGTAGGTGAGTCAAAGCCGGACTGGCAGATTCAAGTGGAGCTGGCTGAGCGCTTAGGCAGAGGAAAATATTTTTCTCACCTGAAAACAGCCAGAGATGTTGCGGATGAGTTCAGGCTTGCAACTAAGGGCGGCTATGCTGATTATTATGGTGCTACATGGGATAAGATCGATAAGCAGGACGGGGTTTTCTGGCCTTGTAAAGACGAAAAAGATGAAGGAACACCACATATGTTCCTTGATAAAAAGTTCTATCATCCGGATGGCAAAGCAAAGATTTGCGCCCTGCCGTACCGTCCGCCAGCGGAAGAACCATGTGAAAAGTATCCGCTTCGCTTAACGACTGGCCGGGTAGTTTATCATTATTTATCAGGCAACCAGACCAGAAGAATACCATTCCTGCATGATATGTGTCCGGAACCATATGTGGAAATCCATCCGGAAACAGCAGCAACCTATAATATGGAGCATGAAGAAAGAGTCCGCTTGTTTACAAGAAGAGGCGAGGCTATCTATAAAGTCAAAATTACCGAAGCCATCCGTAAGGATACTGTCTTTGTTCCATACCATTTTGGACATGAAGAATCTATTAATCTATTAACAATTGCGGCATTAGATCCAATATCCCGGATGCCTGAATTCAAGGCATGTGCTGCACAGCTGGAAAAAGTCGAATTAAAGAAGGTGCAATAAATGAAAAAGAGGCTGTATTTGGAACTTGAAAACTGTATAGGATGCCGTTCTTGTCTGGCAGCATGTACACAATGCGGGGGACACGAGGAGCGCAACAGAAACTATGTGTATGATGTCAATCCTCTTGTGAACCGGCAGACAATGCCTCTCATGTGCCTTCACTGTGAAAACCCGGCATGTGCGCGAAGCTGTCCTGCCCAGGCCATTCAGATTCATGAGACAGGCGCTGTGTTATCTGCACTTGTCGAAAAGTGTATCGGCTGCCAGAACTGTACAATTGCCTGCCCATATGGCATACCGAAATTTGATCAAGAGCAGAACATAATGTACAAATGCGATCTATGTATTGACCGTACTAAAGATGGTATTCCTCCAATGTGTGCGAGTGTATGTCCATCCAATACTTTGCAGTGGCTGACTGATGAAGAAATTGAAAACAAAAAGAAGCAATTTAATCTTGATAACGGCAAATGGGTAACAAGCATGCCATATCTTGAAGGTGAAACAAACGTAAAGGTAAATCTGCCGGGAATCCTTCAGGGGATTACAAAGCTGTTTTAGGAGGGATTAGGGATGTCTGAAAGGAATAACAAGATTCCCTTTAATGAGGATAATTATACGCATAATATCGAACGGAATAATGAAAGAAAACTGGATAGACGGGGATTCATGAAAACCTTGGTGGGTGCGGCCGGTGTATTTGCGGTTTCCTCCCTTCCCTGGGGGGCGGTAGCTGCCAAAGAATTGATGGGGCTTGGCGAAAAGGAATATCCTCATAAGAAAATAACCGAAGTAAGCAAGCTGCCAATCGGCGATGCAGTGGAGTTCAAGTTTCCTGGAGATCATGACGATGCAATATTAATCCGCTTATCAGAGAACAAATATGTTGCCTATCAGAACGCGTGTACACATCTGCGCTGCCCGGTATTCTGGGTGAAGGAGCAGGGTGAAATGATTTGCCCTTGCCACCACGGCAAGTTCGATGTGGCAACTGGTGCGCCGACTGCGGGACCTCCAAGAAGGCCGCTTCCGGAAATACAGGTTAAGGTGGAGAATGGCGCAGTTTATGCGGTGAGGGTGAAGCGTTATGAAGCGTAGATACCTTGGAGTCATTATTTTAGCAGCGATATTAATGATGAATATTGTCTTTACTCAATATATGGTCCACCAATATTATTACGAAAACTATGAAAATGTACTGATTTTTGGCGGGCTGAATATTGTTCTTTTTCCCCTGGCTGTATTCGCTTATAAAAAGACGATTAACATGAGGGCGTGATTCATATGAACAGTGAAACATATCTTGACTTTTGTTTTGTAAGAGAAAGATCCGGAGATTTTGCTCCGGAAGTTGATCAGCTCCTTTCAGAACTTTTTAAGGGAGTCCGTCTAAACTGGTACTTGGATGAAAAGTCACATGATGGCATGGACATTGTAGTAGCAGAGGTAAAAGGCATGAGCAAATGGCAATCGGAAGAGGAAACCATTGAATATATAGAAGAAAATGCAGGAGAATCCTTCTGGAAATATCTTCAGGGGTACCAGATGTATGTTTATCCTGCCAAAAGAGGGTGCGGAAGCTGTGGAACTCATTGAAAAAGAGGATCTGGACGGATTTGTCATGGAGAAGGTTCAGGTGGCAATATTAGATGAAGATGGAAGTGACCAAGCACCATTTGTTCCTAAGATAATTGAAAAAACAGGCCTTTGTCCCGATGGAACACACTTGCGGATTTATTTTGATAAAATGAACTTTTTTGCGGTCCCGCTGACCTCCTCTGTAGAAGCATCTGAGACCCAGTGGGCTGCAATGGATCAGGAAGCCGGATTAAAATATGTAATTAAGAAGAGAGCGTGAACAAAGTGATTAGAAAAATACAGCTTCCATTGCAGACGTTAAATTTAGTGGCCGGGTTTATGGTTTGGGTGCTGATATCCTCCCTTATGCCGTTTATAAAGGAAGATATCAATATTCCATCCGATAAGCTTGCTCTTGTAACAGCTGTTCCGGTCATCCTCGGATCGCTGCTCCGCATACCTTTGGGGTATTATGCTAATCAGTTTGGCGCCAGAGTAATCTTTATGCTGAGCTTTATTCTTCTATTATTTCCAGTCTATTATATCAGCATAGCAGATTCGATTACTGATTTGCTTATCGGGGGATTATTCCTCGGCCTTGGAGGAGCGGTATTCTCTGTTGGGGTTACATCTCTTCCTAAGTATTACCCAAAGGAACGTCATGGGTTTGTCAATGGCATCTACGGGGCAGGGAATCTTGGAACAGCCATTACTGCCTTTGCAGCACCAGTTATTGCAACAAAATTTGGATGGTCCCTAACTGTACAGATATACCTTGTCCTGCTAGTGGTTTTTATTGCGGCTAACTTCTTACTGGGAGATAAAAAAGAAGTTAAGGTACAGACTCCGCTTCTTGAGCAAATAAAAGGAGTCTATAAAAATGAAAAACTATGGCTACTGAGCTTATTCTATTTTATTACCTTTGGATCATTTGTGGCGTTCACTATTTATTTGCCAAACTTCCTTGTAGCTCACTTTGAACTTGATAAAGTTGATGCAGGATTAAGAACAGCAGGTTTCATTGTTCTAGCAACAGCCATGAGACCAATAGGCGGCTGGCTGGCTGACCGTTTTCACTCTTTAATTTTGCTGATGTTTGTTTTTGGCGTGTACACCATTTCTGCGGTGATACTATCACTATCTCCTTCAATCACATGGTATACATTCGGATGCTTAAGCATTGCTCTATCAGCAGGAATTGGTAACGGGGTCATATTTAAGCTTGTGCCAATGTACTTCCAAAAGCAGGCCGGTATCGTAAATGGAATTGTGTCTGCGATGGGCGGTCTGGGCGGATTTTTCCCTCCGCTGCTTTTGACTCTCCTATTTAACATTACAGGGCATTATGCAATTGGTTTTATGGCATTGTCTCAGGTCGCGCTTGCCAGCCTGATTCTGGTTGTTTGGATGTATTACCAGGGAAGGATGGAAATTGCGAGCCAGGTTATTGATCATACAATCGAAGGTATTCTGGTGACAGATAAGAACGGAAAAATTATTTCTGTAAATCCTGCTTTCACAGAAATTACCGGTTATAGACAAGAGGAAGTAGTCGGCAAAAATCCGAGTATCCTTAAATCAGGAAAGCAGTCTAAAGGTTTTTATCAGGACTTGTGGACGTCTATTGAAAACAATGGATTCTGGCAAGGCGAAATATGGAATTCCCGCAAAGATGGGGAAGAATATCTCCAATGGCTAACCATTAGCGCAATTAAAAATGACGCCGGAGATGTTGTCCAATATGCAGGCATGTTCAGCGATATTTCCAGCCACCGGGTGAAAAAAGCAAAATAAAATCAAAAAAGTAAATTCAAAAGAAGGAGGGATGAAATGGAAACCCAGCCAGCAAAGAAAAATATCAGTTCATATATAATTCAATCTCAGGAAGATGAAATTAAGCGCATTGCCCTGGAGCTTCACGAAGGGGTAGGGCAGACGCTTTACAGCTTGTATACAGGCATGCAGTTCATTCAGACAGCTGTCGATCAGCCTGAGATGAAAGACTATATTCGGGATATGGCACAAATGATGGAAAAAACAATTCAGGAAATCAGGCTTCTGGCTGTGGAATTGCATCCCCCTGCTTTAGGAACTCTCGGTCTCTTGCCGGCTCTGAAAAGTTATCTGAAATTATACACTTCCACCTATGGAATCATCGTTGACCTTCAAAATGAGGGAAAGGAAGTGCGAATCAGAGAAAGGGAAAGGATTACACTATTCCGTGTTTGCCAGGAAGCCCTGGCTAACATAGCAAGATATGCTGACACAATGAGTGCAGGCATTATTCTTCGGTGGGAACCGGGTAAGCTTTCAATCACTATTCAAGATAAAGGGAAGGGTTTTGATGTAGATGCCGCGATGAAAAATTCTGCCGGCATTGCTGCCATGATGGAGAGAATGATGTTAATCAACGGCAAATGCGTGATCAGCTCAAAAATCGGTGAAGGGACTTCAATAGATATCACCCTTCCGTTATACTAAGATTATACTTAACAAGGGATCTGCATACAGCGGCTCCCTTGTTGCCTATTTCAGATTTTTATCGCAGCCTAACGGGCAGTAAGACCCCCACTTCAAGACTCAGAGGAATCAAAGGAGGATAAGTGGGGGTCAAACTGCCCGTAAAGGCCCGAAAAGAAGAACAAAGACTAAGAACGCCACGTCCTGTGGCAACTTCTTTGTGACCCACTTCCTGTGGGCCTCAACTAACAATCAGTGGGGGATAAAGCCCCCCACTGATTGAAGTTTCACTTTATATACGGACAAATGCTAAGGGGGAGCGGGCTTGATCAATATTTTACTTTGCGACGACCACGCGGTGGTCAGGATGGGTTTGAAAATGCTCTTAAATAACCATGATGACATGCAGGTGGTTGGTGAAGCTTCTGAAGGCAATGAGGGGATTCAGCAGGCATTGGAATTAAAGCCGGATGTGGTTGTCATGGATTTAAGCATGCCCCACGGGAAAGATGGCATGTCGGCAACCTCAGAACTAAAAAAACTAATGCCTGAAATAGCGATCCTTATTTTAACCATGCATGATGATGAAGAATACTTATTCAGGGCGATTCAAGCGGGCGCTTCCGGGTGTATTTTAAAGAGTGCACCCCATGATGAACTGCTCGCAGCAATCCGGTCTGTTGCAAGCGGGAATGCGTATTTGCATCCTTCTGCAACCAAAAGGCTGATGGAAGAATATATCGGAAGTGTGAAGCAGGGGAACACCGATACATTCAACCTTCTTTCCGACAGGGAGAAAGAAGTTCTTACATTAATAGCCAAGGGGTTTTCCAATAAGGATATTGCTGAACAGCTTGTAATCAGTGTAAAGACAGTTGAAACACATAAAGGTAATTTAATGGAAAAACTTCAGATGAAAACCAGGCCTGAGCTCGTTTCTTACGCCTTAAAGAAAGGGCTGCTTGGCTATGGAATATAAGGGGTGCAGTCCCGGAGAAAGCGTCCAGATTGATCAGGCTTGTGAGAAGGTGCTGAATGCGCTTGAATGTGATTTTGTTGGATTGGCACTGCAGAATACGGATGGCCCGGATGTAAAATGGCATTATGCCGCAGGAAACAGCAACGAGAAATATAAGCGGATAACAGTAAGGTACGGCAAAGGAATTGCAGGGAAAGTGATTTCAACCGGAAGACCGATGTATGTGGACAACTTTCCCGAAAATATTGCCGGAAAAGCATTGGAATACCCGATTATGCTTGCTGAAGGATTGAAGCATGCTTATGCTGTTCCCATTCATTTTAAAGGGATCCCAAAGGGGGTCCTCTTGATCGGGAACCGGTCGGGACAGCCTCTAAATGAAAGCAGGCAAAGTACAGCAAGGGATGCAGCCAGGACACTTGAAAAAAAGCTGAATGGTTAAAATAATGCAACTGGAGGAACGTAAATGGACAGGAATAATCAGCTGGCGAAAAAGAGAGAGATTGATCCTGATTCCAGTGATGCAACGATTCTTGTGAATAGGTTTGGGGTCATCTCTTATGCGAACGGACAGGCCCAGGAGCAATTTGGATATAGCGAACAGGAGCTGCATGGGAAGAATCTCGAGGAACTGCTGCCTGAGATCACTCTGCTTGAAACAGAAGAGGGGAAAGTGGTTCATCAGTATGGACAGCACCGTAATGGTGGCATATTTTCCATTTTTTACAGAATTAATTCTTTCATGCTGGCAGAAGAAAGCTATTATCTAATCGTCTTTCACTCAGTCAAAGACCGTTCCCGCCTAAAAAAGCAGCAGTCATATCCGTTAAAGGAATTAGTTGACCTGCAGTTTGCCCTGGATGAATCAACCATTGTCGCCTTTACAGACAGAAAAGGAAAAATCACCTATGTGAATGAAAAGTTCTGTGAAGTTTCGAAATATTCTGCAGAAGAGCTGATTGGCAAGGACCATAGAATTATCAACTCTTCATATCATTCCAAGGAATTTATGGAACATCTATGGAGCACTATTTCGAGCGGGGAAGTCTGGCGCGGGGAAATAAAAAACAAAGCCAAAGACGGAAACTATTATTGGGTAGATACTACGATCGTTCCTTTTATTGATGAAAAAGGAAATCCGTATAAATACCTGGCAATCCGGAAGGAAATAACAGAATATAAGCGGGTTGTCGAGGAACTGAAAAATTCCGTAAACGAGCTGATTGATTTAAAGTTTGCCCTGGATTCTTCATCCATTGTGGCCATTACAGATCAGAAAGGCACGATTACGTATGTGAATAAACAATTCTGCAGCATCTCAGGATTTTCACGGGAAGAATTGCTGGGACAGGATCATAGAATTATAAATTCAGGGTACCATTCCAAAGATTTTTTCAGAGATTTATGGAGGACGATTTCTTCCGGGAAGGTATGGAAAGGCGAGATCAAGAACAGAGCTAAGGATGGAACTTATTATTGGGTGGATACCACGATCGTCCCATTCCTTAATGATAAAGGGAAACCATATCAGCATCTTGCTATTCGACATGAAGTCACGCAAAGAAAAAATGCAGAAGAAGAGCTGCAAAATATGATGACAAGAATTATCGATGTTCAAGAGGAGGAACGGAAAAGGCTGTCCCGGGAACTTCACGACGGAATAGGACAGAATTTGTACAGCCATCTGATTACCATAAATAGGCTTCAGGCAGAAATAAGCAACCCGCTGCTTGATCAAATGCAGGACGAGGCTACTGAAATCATTGAAGAGCTGCGGGATCTTTCATGGGAGCTTCGTCCATCCGTGCTTGATGATCTGGGTCTGATACCTGCGATCCGATCCTACCTGGTCCGTTTTTCAGAACATCATAATATCAATGTTCATTTTGATTGTTACCTGGCTTCCCGCCTTAATTCTAATAAAGAAATCACCATCTATAGAATCATTCAGGAAGCACTGACAAATATAAGGAAATATGCTGAGACAGATGAAGCATCAGTTACAATCAGGCAGATGGAAGAAGAAATCCGCATTGTCATAGAAGATAAAGGCACAGGGTTCAATGTTAATGAAGTTTCAAGAGGAGTCGGCCTTTTTAGCATGGAAGAACGGGCAAAAGCTGCGGGCGGTTCTATAAATGTTTATTCAGAAGAAAATAAAGGCACAAAGATTATACTTGAAATTCCGTTATAGAAAAAAGCTGCCGAGTTGTTGGCAGCTTTTTTTGATGCGTTCCTAAATTACATATCCTAATAAAGTTCCGCCTATTGCTCCCGTCACAACAATGATCCAAGGCGGCAGTTTCCAATAAACAAGCATGCTGAATAATACTGCGGCAAAGGCAAAGTCCGCCGGCTCCAGGATGCTGCTGGTCCATATGGGATGATAAAAGGCAGAGATTAAAATGCCGACAACTGCCGCATTCACACCCATTAATGCGCCCTTGATGTTAGGATTGCGGCGAAGTGTGTCCCAAAATGGGAGTGTTCCTAAGATCAGCAGAAAAGCAGGCAGGAAGATTGCAGCCGTTGCAAGCAAGCCGCCCTGCCAGCCGTTCATCACTGCTCCAAGATAAGCAGCGAAAGTAAATAATGGCCCCGGCACTGCCTGAGCTGCACCGTATCCTGCCAGAAAGGCTTCTTCACTTAGCCAGCCTGTTGGGACGAATTCGCGTTCCAGCAAAGGAAGGACAACATGCCCGCCGCCGAAAACCAGAGATCCTGAACGATAAAAGCTGTCAAATAAAGCAACCCACTCCACTGCGGTTAGCTCTCTTAAAATAGGAAGCCCTATTAAAAGGCTGAAAAACAACACTAAACAGCCAATGGCAAAGCCTTTGGAGATGGGAAACTCCATCGGTGCATCATCGTTATCTGCATGCTTTTTATAGATTAAAAATCCGATAAAACCAGAGACAAGGATGACCGCAACCTGCGTAATGGCTGTCTGCCATAAAAGTGTTGCGATAATTGCAAACAGTGCCAGCGTTTTTCGGGGAAGGTCAGGTACAAGCTTTTGTGCCATTCCCAGGACAGCGTGAGCCACTACGGCCACCGCGACAATTTTTAGGCCGTGAATCCAGCCGGCTTCTGCCGGATTAATGCCTTGAAGAAGAATGGCAAAAATTATCAGAGCAATAACAGATGGTAAGGTGAACCCAAGGAAAGCCATTATGCCGCCGGCTGCTCCAGCCCTCATGACACCAATGCCGATCCCGACCTGGCTGCTTGCAGGACCGGGAAGGAACTGACAAAGTGCAACTAAGTCTGCGTAGCTTTTCTCATCCATCCATTTTCTTCTGCGGACATACTCATCGTGGAAATAGCCGAGATGAGCTACAGGTCCCCCGAAAGAGGTTAGTCCAAGTCTTGTTGAAACCATTAATATTTCCAGTAAAGTTTTAAGGCCAGTTTTGTTTTTTTTCATATGCATCTCCTTTAATCCTTAATTTCTTTAAAAAGCTCATAAGCTTTTTTTCTCGCTTCCTCCAGAACCATAATCCCTTTTTCAGTTGTGGTATAATACTTTCTGATTCTGCCATCCACATTTTTCTTCTCCTGTTTAAGGAGCCCGTCTGACTCCATGGAATGCAGGATCGGATACAATGTTCCGGAACTGATGCTGTAGCCATGCTCTTTCAGCTCTTCAGCCATCCATGCGCCGAAAACAGGGTGCTCCTTTGCGTGATGAAGAATATGGATTTGAATAAACCCCAGGAACAGCTTGCGCAGTATTTTATCTTCCAAGCAAATGCCTCCCTTTTTGATTTCGAAAATCGATATCGGATTTCGATAATTGAATGATACCAAAATAAATATGACAAGAAAAGGGAGTATCTTAAATTTACAAAACTTTAACATAGGCATAAAAAAGAACGCTCTTTCAAGCGTTCCATTATCAGCTATTCTGTTCATTTCTTAAAATTTCATAAGCCTGATAACCGGCTTCTGCCGTTAACCTTTCCCAAAGCTGATCACGCAGTAAATCGAGTTCAATAATCCTTCTGGCCAGTTCTATTGTATTTGTTGTTTCCATAAGGGCCCCCCAGTTAATAACGGTTTCGATTGCTGTGTTTCCTAAATATAACCTCAAGTTCTGTTAAGGTCAGCTTTTGCAGAGCCGGTTCAGAATGCTGATATTCACTTCCTGATTTGACCAGGAGATCGATTAGATATTGCCGTTTTTTTTCAATGGCTTTTCGTAAATATTGCATTTCCTATCTCCTCTTTTCTTTAATGTTTTGTTTATTCTAAAAGAAATTTAGCTCTTATTCAGTAATTATGTTAAGTTTTCTCACATTGTTTTTGCTGCTTTGTAAGATTTTCTGACAGAAATAATGAAAAAGTTTGAAAGATTAGTATAATGAAATAAATTGGTTAGATTGAGGTGACATGAGTGGATAGAGAAACATCCTACAAAACCAGAAAAGTCATTTCGATTGGGACGGTCAGCGAACTGACTGGACTTAGTGAACGGCAGATTCGTTACTACGAAGAGAGGAAATTGGTATTTCCTGAAAGGTCACAAAGAGGAAGCAGAAAATATTCTTTTCTCGATGTGGAGACGCTCATTGACATAGCCAACAAAAGGGAGGAGGGAGTCCGAACAGAAGAAATCCGCTCTGAATTGAAGCGGAAAAAGAAAAAAGACGATAAGGCATCACGTTCAAAAATGATTCAGGGTCAGCTTAATGCGCAGTTTGGAATACCGAAGAAATAAATGAGAAAGTGATTATTCTGCATGCAATAATCGCTTTTTTTATTCAATTTCATTACTGCCTTATAAGGTATGCGCTGATCTTAGCGAACATTTTAATATAAATTTTAGACAAAAGGCCTTTCTTTCGTTTATCATATCCGTTAAGATGTAACCCTATAATAAGAGGGTTATAAATTTTAGATTTATAAAGCAGGTGAAAGAATGGGGAAAGAATTCCCTCCAACAATAGAAGTAATTGAGATATGCTTGCTTGCGGGGAAAATCATGCTCCAGGGCGGGGCGGAAACGTATCGGGTAGAGGACACCATGACAAGGATCGCTGCTTCCCTGGGTATACCGCACTCACATAGCTATGTAACGCCAACTGGAATCATATTTTCTACAGATGGAACTGAACCGGCAAAGCTTATTCGAATTTCAGAACGTTCAACGGATCTGTACAAAGTGACATTGGTGAACGGAGTTTCTCGCAGAATCAGCAGCGGTGAACTGGATGGAAAGGAAGCACTGGCAAGGCTGAAGGAAATTGAAAGTGCCGACTATACTTTCCCTGTTTATCAGCAGATTCTTGCAGCCTCGATTGCAAGCGGCTGTTTTTTAATCATGTTCCTTGGAAGCTGGACTGACTTTATTCCAGCCATGATTGCAGGCGGTCTTGGATTTGTATCATTTTTATACGTACATAGAGTTGTCCAGATCAAATTTTTCTCTGAATTTATTGCGTCATTATTAATTGGCCTTATAGCGTATTTTTTTGTGTACTCAGGAGTGGGGACAGAGCTTGATAAGATCATCATTGGATCAGTCATGCCGCTTGTTCCGGGGCTTTTGATAACAAATGCAGTCAGGGACTTAATGGCCGGGCATCTTGTTTCCGGACTTTCAAAAGGGGCAGAAGCGTTTTTGACAGCTTTTGCCATTGGTGCTGGGATTGCTCTGGTCTTTACTTTTTAAATGCAATAGCGGAGGAAATGCCTAATGTTTATGTTGACTCATATGATTACAAGCTTTATCGCATCAGCAGGGTTCGGGGTCCTTTTCAATGCTCCGAAAAAATCTCTGCTGAAATGCGGATTTGTCGGGATGGTCGGCTGGTTCGTTTATATTTGGCTTGTTAATTGGCAGTATGATGCTGTCATTTCTTCATTAATTGCTGCTTTTACGATCGCCGTGATCAGCCAGGTTTTTGCCAAAATGTATAAAACACCTATAATTATTTTTAGTGTTGCCGGCATCATTCCACTGGTCCCGGGGGGGATTGCTTATGATGCCATGCGGAATTTTGTTGAAAATGATTACAATATGGCCATTCAGCTCGCTGCAAAAGCATTCATGATATCAGGGGCAATCGCAGTAGGACTTGTCATTTCAGAAGTAATTAATCAAATGATCCGTAAAGTTCAGTTCAGATCAAGGATTTGAACTTCAGAAGAGGACATACCATCAGCCTAATAAAGCAGTAACAACAGACTCGTTCCAGATAAATAGGGACGGGTTTTTCTTGTAATCTATTCCTGGTGAATTTATAATCAAATATATTTGATTTTTTCAGAAAAAGGAGAATAAAATGATCCAACGGTTTTTTAGCTACTATAAGCCGCATAAGCGCTTGTTCATTCTTGATTTTAGTTCAGCAGTATTCGTTGCAATTCTTGAATTGGGCTTTCCGCTTGCGGTTAAGTGGTTTATCGACAGCCTGCTTCCAAGCGGGAATTGGTCCATGATTGTTTCTGTAAGTGCGGGCCTGCTTGCTCTTTATGTGGCGAGCACACTTCTTCAGTTTGTGGTTAACTATTGGGGCCACAAGCTTGGCATCAACATCGAAACAGATATGAGGCAGCAGCTTTTTCAGCATGTGCAAAGGCAGTCTTTCCGCTTTTTCGATAATACCAAAACAGGGCATATCATGAGCCGGGTGACAAATGA
Organism: Paenibacillus sp. FSL R5-0490; assembly: GCF_001956215.1. Taxonomy (GTDB): domain Bacteria; phylum Bacillota; class Bacilli; order Bacillales; family Cytobacillaceae; genus Cytobacillus. Next base: position 54,228 of record NZ_MRTQ01000013.1, read on the forward strand.
TTTAATGGATATCGGTGAGCTTGCCCATCATGGCCCGGAGGATTTATTTATAGCGGTCATGACGTTTGTGGGTGCATTCTGGATTATGCTGACGATCAATGTCAAGCTGGCTTTTGTAACCATATTTGTTCTTCCGTTCCTTGTATGGCTGATTACGTTCTGCAATATTAAAATGAACAAAGCATGGAAAAGAATGTACGGTGAAATTGCCGATGTCAACGCACAGGTAGAGGATAGTGTATCTGGTGTGCGTGTGGTTCAGTCTTTTACAAATGAAAGCTATGAGATTAAAAGGTTTAAGGAAAACAATGGAAGATTCCGTCTTGCCAAGCTTGCAGCTTACAAGATTATGAGCTTCAGTGCATCCGGAGTCTACATGCTGACCAGATTAGTTACGCTGATTGTTCTTGTATACGGTTCCTGGCTGAGCTTCAGCGGGCAGCTTTCATACGGTGAATTGGTCGGATTTGTACTCTATGTGAATGTGCTATTAAAGCCGATTGATAAAATCAGCGCCCTGATGGAACTGTATCCAAAGGGAATGGCTGGTTTCAAGCGGTTTTTAGAAATCATTGATACTGAACCGGAAATTGAGGATACGAAAGATGCCATAGAGGTTGAATCCTTAAGGGGTGATATCCGTTTTCAGGATGTAACTTTCAGTTATGATGAGCATAAATCGGTGCTTGAAGGAATTGATCTTCAAATCAATGCAGGTGAAACAGTTGCTTTTGTCGGACCTTCTGGAGCCGGAAAGACAACGATTTGTTCTTTGATTCCACGCTTTTATGATGTGAATGGCGGAAGTATTAAGATCGATGGCATGGATATCAGGGACATGACGAAAAAATCACTGAGATCGCATATTGGCATTGTCCAGCAGGATGTCTTCCTGTTTACCGGTACCCTGAAGGAGAATATAGCATACGGAATGCTTGGAGCTACAGATGAGCAGATTGCGGACGCGGCTAAAAAAGCACACCTGCAGGACTTCATTGCATCTCTACCGGATGGCTGGGAAACACAAATTGGGGAACGGGGATTAAAACTGTCAGGCGGACAAAAACAACGAATCGCCATTGCGAGAATGTTCCTTAAAAATCCGCCGATCTTAATCCTGGATGAAGCAACCTCGGCGCTGGATACTGAAACCGAACAAATTATTCAAACGGCATTGAACGAGCTCGCCGTAAACCGCACCACACTAGTCATTGCCCACAGGCTTGCGACCATCCGGAATGCGGACAGAGTAGTCGTTGTCACAGAAGACGGCATTGCTGAAGAAGGCACACATGATGAACTGATCGAAAAGAACGGAATCTTTGCTGGTCTTCATAATGTACAGTTTCAAAGATAAGCAGAATCCATCTGGATTCTGCTTTCTTTTATTACTTCGAAATTAAAAATTATCTAACAAAATGAGAATAATTTTCAGAATAGTCAAAAAGAACTATTGGTTTTTCTGTATTATTTGGAAGTTATTAACTAGAACAGGACTTATGTGGTATAGACAACTATACTCTAACTCTATTAATCTTACAATATGTAAACCCTTTCATTAAGAAGAGGAGGTTAATTGCTGATGAAAATTCATAAAAATAAAGGAGGCACTATGAAAAATAAAACCATGCTTGTTGCGCTATCTGCCGTACTTAGCACTTCACTCTTTATTCCGGCAGCATATCCTGCGTCTGCGCAAAGCGCTGAAGGAGTTAAGCCAACGATGGAAATGAAAAACAATAAAGATGTGAAACACAAATTTCACCCTATTTTTTCGTGGGATCGTCCTGGGCCGATTTCTCCTATTCTTCATCCTGGTTCTGCAGTGGGAGCCGGGATGGTTCAGCAGCCGCTGGATGAAATCGATCCATTAATGGAGGAGATGATTTCAGAAGGCGTCATGCCGGGTGCTGTCACTTTTGTGGCAAGGCGAGGGCATATCGTCAAGCATAATGCATACGGATATTCCTACCGCTACACCGATGATAAATTTACTGAAGCCCAGAACCCGATCGAAATGACCGAAGATACCATTTTTGATCTGGCTTCAATCAGTAAAATCTTTACCACAACTGCCGCAATGATCTTGTATGATGAAGGACGCTTTCAGCTGGATGATCCGGTTGCAAAATATATCCCCGAGTTTGCCGAAAACGGCAAGGAAAATGTAACAATACGCCAGCTGATGACACATACTTCAGGCTTTACTGCATGGATTCCGTTATATTCACAAGGGAGCAGCAGAGAGGAACGCATGCAAATCGTTTTTAATTATCCATTGGCCAATAAACCTGGCGAAGCGTATACATACAGCGATTTGAATATGATTACGCTCGGTGCACTCATCGAACGCCTTTCAGGACAAAGCCTGGATGAGTTTGTTGAAAAACGCATAACCAACCCCCTCGGTATGAAGGATACGATGTATAATCCGCCTGAATCCTTGAAGCATCGGATTGCAGCCACTGAATATCAGCCTGCGATTGGCAGGGGGCTTGTCTGGGGAGAAGTTCATGATGAGAATGCCTGGTCCCTTGATGGAGTTGCCGGACATGCAGGTGTCTTTTCCACTGCCTCCGACCTCGCCAGGCTTGCCCATATGTATGTGAATGACGGGCGCTATGGCGGCAAGCGGATATTAAAAGAAAAAACGGTGAAAATGCTGATTCAAAATCAGATTCCCCAATTTCCTGGTGATGATCATGGCCTGGGCTGGGAGCTTGGCCAGGGATGGTTCATGGATGCTTTATCAGAGGGAACTTCCCTTGGGCATACAGGGTACACCGGAACATCAATTGTCATAAACCGAAATAACGGCGCGATTGCGATTCTTTTAACAAATCGTGTACATCCTTCAAGAAATACGGTTACAACGAATATTGCAAGGCGTGCATTTGCAAGACAGGTGGCAGATTCAATTCCTGTAGCCATTCCAGGAAAAGGGCCGGCGTGGTTCTCAGGATATGGAGATAAAGTTCAGCATGAGTTAAACGCTAAAGTGGATCTCAAAGAAGAGGCGGTCCTGTCGTTCGATACCTGGTATAGAACTGAAACAAATGCAGATATGGGCGTGGTTGAGGTCTCAAAAGATGGCGTCAATTGGACACAGGCTCAACAGCCATATACAGGAAGCAGCATCGACTGGAAAAAGGATAAGCTGACCATTCCAGCAGGAACAATGCACATTCGATTCCGGTACGTAACGGACAGTACAGTAAATGGCAGAGGCTGGTATGTTGATAATGTAAAACTCCAGCTTTCAGATGGACAAAAAGTGACGCCTGCCCTCTCAGGAAACGGCTGGGAAAAACGAAACTACTAGTATTCGTTTTTTTAGTAAAAAGTAAGCTCATATGAAAAAGCAGTAAGGACGGTGGAAGAAATGGGTAAAGTCAGCAAAGTAATGTGTATTTTCCTTCTCACAATTACACTTGCCGTTTCGCAATTATGGATGGGAGGAACCTTGAAAAACGCATCAGCAGAAAGTACAGCTAAAGATTTAATACTCCTGGAGAATGTACCCCAGGTCAGCACGGAAATCAGTGGAGATGCATTTCAATTTAAAGCGCTTCATGTATTTAAAGAAGGACATTTCATGGGAGTTTCTGAGGGGTTGAAATGGAAGTCCAGCAATAAAACGGTTGCAGCAGTTGATCAGTCAGGGAATATCACTTTAAGAGGGAAGCCCGGAAAAACCTTCATCAGTGTAACAGATGGAGTATATAAGGACCGTATCGCACTTCAAATAAAACCTGACCATAAAAAGGGCAGCAAAGGCAAGCCTGCTTTTATAGTGAAAATCATGAAAGAGCATGGGAAACGGTATGACCTCATCAGCCGGGCAGTGAAAAATATGTCCATTGAAGAGAAGGTAGGCCAGATGCTGATGCCGGATTTCCGCAACTGGAAGGGACAAAATGTCACTAAAATGCTGCCGGAAATAGAAAAGCTGGTTAAAGATTATCATCTTGGCGGGGTCATATTATTCCGTGAAAATGTGGTGACAACTGAACAGACTGCCACATTGGTTTCGGATTATCAGAAAGCTGCCGATAAATTCGGCTTATTGATGACGATTGACCAGGAAGGCGGAATTGTTACACGTCTTCAATCAGGAACTGACATGCCTGGCAATATGGCGTTAGGGGCCGCCCGTTCTGAAGAAATTTCCCGCAAGGTCGGCAAGGCGATCGGGGAGGAGCTTTCATCACTCGGTATTAATATGAACTTTGCACCTGTCATGGATGTAAATAATAATCCCGACAATCCGGTAATTGGCGTTCGTTCATTTGGGGAGGACCCGCAGCTTGTTGCTGACTTGGGTGTTGCTTATACTGAAGGACTGCAATCAGCAGGTGTTGCTGCTACTGCAAAGCATTTTCCCGGACATGGAGATACAGCAGTAGACTCACATCTTGGATTGCCTGAAGTGCCTCATGATAAAGAACGTCTAAAGGAAGTTGAATTGTATCCTTTCCAAAAGGGAATGGAAGCAGGAGTGGATGCCATCATGACTGCGCATGTTACCTTCCCTAAGATTGATGACACGAAAGCAATCTCGAAAAAAACAGGTGAAGAAATCGCCGTACCGGCCACTCTTTCCCATAAAGTGCTGACAGAACTTATGCGTAAAGAAATGGGATATGAAGGTGTCATTACAACAGATGCAATGAATATGAACGCTATCGCTGAACACTTTGGACCAGTTGACGCCGCTATTCGGGCAGTTAAAGCTGGAACAGATATTGTGCTGATGCCTGTTGGACTCGAAGAAGTTGCAGAAGGGCTACTGAATGCAGTGGAGAATGGAGAAATCTCGGAAAAACGCATTGAATCATCAGTTGAGCGGATTTTAACACTGAAAATAAAGCGGGGAATTGTGAAAGAAGAGACACCGCAGCCGATTGATGAAAAAATTGCAAAGGCTCTTGACGTAGTTGGATCAGAAGAACATAAACAAATAGAAAAAGAAGCAGCAGAACGTTCCATTACAATGGTAAAAAATGAAGGAGATGCACTGCCATTACAAGTATCTCCTGAAGATCATATTGTTGTCGTTGGAAATACGTATATTACAGACTTAAAGAACGCAGTGGGCAAGTTTCATGCAAACACAACGGTCATCCAGACCTCAAGCTATGTATTAACGGAAGAGCAGAAGGAACAAATCAGGAATGCCAGTGCAGTTATTGTGGGCTCCTATACGTATAATGTATCAGGACGCTCACCAGACAGCGCACAGATGAAAATGGTTAATTCCATCATTGCTGAATCAGAAGCTCCAGTTATTTCGGTTGGCATCCGTAACCCATATGACATCATGGCCTACCCGGAAGTTGATGCTTACATTGCACAATATGGCTTCAGAACGGCGAGCTTTGATGCAGCAGCAGGTGTTATCTTTGGCCAGATTAATCCTTCAGGCAAACTGCCAGTAACAATTCCGGGTACAGATGGCAACGTACTATATGAATTTGGGTATGGATTGAGCTATTAGGATGAGGCATAAAAAATAGAATGGGTACATGCAGGTTTAGTTCTTGCATGTACCTATCCTTAACCTGGGAGGGGAAAAATAATGAAGAAATGGTTTATGGGTTTTTTGACAATGATTCTCGTACTCTCTTCTTTAACTGTTGTGCTCGCAGATAACGGCAATGGCAAAGGAAAAGGCAAGAAAAAGAAATTCGAGCTTGGTGTTGAAGTTCTTTTAGATGAAAACAAGGACCTCATAGAAGGAAAAAAAGTTGGTTTAATTACAAACCCGACTGGGGTCGACCAGAATTTAAACAGCATTGTGGATATTCTGCACAATGATCCGGACGTGGAGTTAACTGCATTATATGGTCCGGAGCATGGAGTCCGTGGGAGTGCGCAGGCGGGAGAGTATGTTGAGTATTATATCGATGATAAGACAGGGCTTCCTGTTTACAGCTTATACGGAAAAACCAAAAAGCCTACACCTGAAATGCTCGAAAATATTGATGTGCTTCTATTTGATATCCAGGATGTCGGAACACGTTTTTACACGTATATTTACACTATGGCTTACGCGATGGAAGCAGCAAAAGAAAACAATATCCCATTCATCGTGCTGGACAGGCCTAATCCTCAAGGCGGAACAAAGGTTGAAGGTCCGGTCCTTGATATGGAGTATTCCTCTTTTGTGGGGAATTACCCGATTCCGCTTCGCCATGGGATGACTGTAGGTGAACTGGCCGAATTGTTTAATGAAGAATTTGAAATTGGTGCAGATTTAACTGTTATCAAAATGAATGGCTGGAAGCGCAATATGTACTACGATGACACCAGACTTCCGTTTGTTATGCCGTCTCCTAACATGCCAACCCTGGAAACAGCTTTAGTATATCCAGGAGCGGCATTAATTGAAGGGACGAACGTTTCTGAAGGACGCGGGACAACAAAGCCATTTGAATTGATTGGAGCTCCATTTATCAATTCTGATGATTTGGCAGGACATTTGAACAGTCTTGAACTTCCCGGGGTAGCCTTCAGAGCTGCATCATTTACACCAAGCTTCTCCAAGCATGCAGGAAAGCTTTCTCATGGGATCCAGATTCATGTTACACATCGCGATGCATTCAAGCCTGTCGAGACTGGACTTCATATCGTGAAGGCAATCCATGATATGTATCCGGAGGACTTCGAATTCCGTGCAGAGAACAGTGCAGGCATTTCATTCTTTGACAACCTGATGGGCAATGGCTGGGTCCGTGAAGCGATTGAGGAAGGAAAGTCAGTTGAAGAAATTTCCTCCAAATGGCAGAAAGACTTAAAACAATTCAAAAAGACACGTGAAGAATATTTACTCTATTAAACTCGGAGAAAAGAACCTGGCGGCATAATGGGCCAGGTTCTTTTTTTATGATATGGAGGGTCGGCCGAATACCGGTGCCTTGTACTGAATTAAAATGCCTGTTCATATTATGTAATAATCCATGGAGAAAGAGGTGTGTGAAAATGCTGGGGTTTTTACAGAAGATTGGCAAGTCTTTAATGCTGCCGATTGCAGTTATGCCTGCTGCTGCACTTTTGCTGAGGCTGGGACAGGATGACCTTTTAGGGATTCCATTTATATCTGCAGCCGGGAATGCTGTTTTCGGACATTTGGCTCTCTTGTTTGCCATTGGAATTGCCATCGGTTTTTCAAAGGATGGAAGCGGGGCAGCTGCCCTTGCTGGAGCGGTGGGTTATTTTGTACTGACTGAAGGTGCAGCTGCCATAAACGAAACGGTCAATATGGGTGTTTTTGGCGGGATCATTTCCGGTATTATTGCAGGGCTATTATACAATAAATATCATGATATTAAGCTGCCGGAATGGCTTGGTTTCTTTGGGGGAAAACGGTTTGTGCCGATCATCACTTCACTCGTTATGATCGTTATTGCCTTTTTGTTCGGGTATGTGTGGCCGCCGGTACAGGCAGGCATTAACAGTGTCGGCGATTGGATAATCGGTGCAGGTGCAGCGGGTGTCGGGGTCTTCGGATTCCTGAACCGTCTATTAATTCCGGTTGGTCTCCATCATATACTGAACACACTTGTCTGGTTTGAATTTGGCGAGTTTACCAATGCAGCAGGGGATGTTATCAAAGGAGATTTATGGCGCTTTCTTGCTAAGGATTCATCTGCAGGTATCTTTATGACAGGCTTCTTTCCTATCATGATGTTTGGGCTGCCTGGTGCAGCTTTGGCCATGGTTGCCGCTGCAAAGAAGGAAAGAAGGAAAGCAGTGGCAGGGGCGATGGCCGGACTCGCATTTACTTCCTTCCTGACCGGTATTACAGAGCCGATTGAATTTCTGTTTATGTTCTTATCACCGGTTCTATATTTAATTCATGCTGCTTTGACAGGTCTGGCTATGTCCCTTACCTATGTCCTGGATATTCATCATGGTTTCGGGTTCTCGGCAGGCGCCCTCGATTATATACTAAACTTTGGAATAGCTCAGAAGCCGGTTCTGCTGGCCGGGATAGGTCTCCTTTATGCCCTTCTGTATTTTGCAATTTTCTATTTCCTGATCAAGAAACTGGATTTGAAAACACCTGGAAGGGAAGATGAAATTGAAGGAGAATTTGAAGGGAATAATGCCCTAAAGGGAAAATATGCTGAAGCAGCAGTTGCTTACTTGGAAGTATTGGGCGGTAAAGAAAACATTGAAGAAATCGATAATTGTGTTACCCGCCTTCGTTTAAGGGTAAAAGATATGTCTCTTGTTGATGAAGGGCAATTAAAAAAGCTGGGAGCAAAAGGAGTCATCAAACTCAGCAAAACCAGTCTGCAGGTCATTGTGGGGACGGATGTAGAATTTCTTTCAAATGAAATGAAGAAGAAACTATAAAATCAGTAATCTGGCTCTGATGAAGAGTCAGATTTTTTTCTCAAGTTGAGATGGACAAGTGCCAATTTTTGCAATACCGGGATATGTGTGTATGCATGTCCAAGTTTGGAACATACGATGAAAACGTAAGGGTACCCATATTATTTGAATAAAAGGGGGGACGTCGTATGAATGGAACATTAACACCGTTAATTGTGCTAGGATTAGTCATTTTATGGGTTTTGGCAAGACTTATTTCACCGTGTTTAGCTGACAGACTTAGGGATAAAATTTGTTACCTTTTAGGTTGTCAAGCTCCTCAAAATAGTTAAAAAGTTGAGTCCTTTGAAACCCTGGTAATTGTCCAGGGTTTTTCAATGTGTTTTCCATCGTTCTGCATTTTTTTGTATGTTTGTCCATTCCATTTATTGAGCTTCTGCATAATATAGGATAGAAACTATGAAAGGCGGGCTAATTATGGACGAACCTGCTAAAGGTAAAGATGCATTTGAGGATTCGGATCATCTGGAAAAGCTGGCAGCTGGACTTCTGAAAGACGGACAGACTATAGATTTTAATTCATTATTGAGTTTGGCCGGTAAAATTATTAATGATGATTCTTTACTGAATCTGTCAGAAGGTTTAAAAGTGGATGAGGAAGAAGCTGCTGGTGATGAAATCAGCGAAAATGGAGACATCGAATACGTAAATAAACAAATGGCATCTTTAAGAGCTGAGCTGATAACTCTCAAAAAAGAGGTCAGTGAATTAAAAAAACAAAACGAATCCCTGATTGGCATTTATATGAGACTGGTTAAAGCGGCAAATCAAGATTTTCAAAAAGGTGTCGGGCTCATTACAGGATTAAGCAAGCTAATAAAATAAGAGCATTAAAGCATTGCTTTAACCAAGTGATGCTTTTTTGTTTAACATCTTACTTTATTAGTTGAATAAACTCCTAATGGAAAAAAGGTTAGTTAAATAAAATACTGTGAAATAAAAAATTTCGAAATCCGCTAAAAAAGTATTGTGCAAGGCAGGAAAATCATTGATAATCTTTTAAAGATAGAGTGATACTCATCTATACATTTTTCTGATGAGGGGGAGTACATTGAAAATTCGTGTATCCGCTGTGCAGTATCATCTGCATACCATTCGTTCATTTGAAGAGTTTGCAAACCAATGTGAGCATTATATTAAAACTGCCCAGGAGTTTGGGTCTGAGTTTGTTTTATTTCCTGAATTTTTCACGACACAGCTTTTATCCATTGGAAGCGAGCAGGGAACAAGTCTGACCATTAACGAACTGCCTGGTTTTACTGAACAATATAAAAACCTATTTTCCAATTTTGCTAAACAAACAAACATGCATATAATCGGCGGTACACACGTTATTAACAGAGATGGACGCCTTTATAATGTGGCACATTTATTTTATCCGGATGGGCGGATTGAAGAACAGGCAAAACTGCATATCACGCCTACTGAAGTCCATGAGTGGAATATGTCACCTGGAGAAGGCCTTCGTGTATTCGATACAGTTAAAGGCAGAATAGCCATTCTGACGTGCTATGACATTGAGTTTCCGGAAATTGTCCGTATGGCAAAAGCCAAGGGAGCAGATGTTATTTTCTGCCCTTCCTGTACAGACGACCGTCATGGGTTCCACCGTGTCCGCTATACAAGTCATGCCAGAGCAATTGAGAATCAGGTATATGTTGTGGTTACAGGAACAATTGGCTCCCTGCCTACTGTCGATTTTATGCGTGCCAATTTCGGGCAGGCAGCCGTCATTACACCGAATGATATTCCATTTCCGCCTAAGGGGATTATGGTGGAAGGCGAGCTGAATGACGATATGATTGTGACTGCCGATCTTGACCTTAGCCTTTTATATGAAGTCCGTGAGCGCGGTTCGGTTACGACATGGCGGGACCGAAGAACAGATCTGTATGTAGACTGGGAAAAAGAAAATATCGAAGGATAGCATATGGCATATCGAAGCGAATTTTTTGTGTTTGACGGGGATAAGCCGGTGCCGGCTGTAATCAGAAATTATACGAAAGAGGATTTTGATCAGTTAATAGACATTCAGGCGGAATGCTTTCCGCCGCCTTTTCCTTCAGATTTATGGTGGAATCGTGAACAGCTCGCTAACCATGTAGAACTTTTTCCGGAGGGTGCACTTTGTATTGAGGCTGATGGAGTATTGGCAGGGTCCTTAACCGGGCTGATTGTTGATTTTGATCCTTCACATCCAAAGCATACATGGGAAGAAATAACCGACGGCGGTTATATACGCAATCATAAACCTCAAGGCAATACATTATATATTGTCGATATCAGTGTCCGGCCTCGTTACCGTAAACTAGGTCTTGGCAAACTTTTGATGCAGTCTATGTATCAGACTGTCATAAACCTGGGACTTGATCGATTGCTAGGTGGAGGACGGATGCCCGGCTACCATAAATACGCCCATGAAATGTCAGCCGAGGGCTATATCCAGCAACTGATCGACGGAAAAAAGAAGGATCCGGTCATTACATTTTTGCTGAGATGCGGAAGGACACCGCTTTGTGTTGCAGAAAATTATTTAGAAGATGAAGAATCACTTAATTATGGAGCCTTGATGGAATGGAAGAATCCTTTTAAGAATATGCGTTTATAATTCGGCAAGAAGCCCTTTTTTGAAGGGCTTTTTAATTTGAAGTTTAGCGGGCACACTGAAAAGGTAAAGAATATTATAATGATGTTCAAACCGAAATGAGGGATCCGTTAATGGTTGTAAAAAGAATAATTAAAGCTTTTATAGTAAAACAAGGTGCAACTATAGTAAAGAAGTATGTTGTTCCGGCAGTAAAAAGAAAGCTGAAAAGCAGGAGATAAATTGCTGCAGGCATCTTCCATTGGGAGGTGTTTTTTTTGGGACAAAAAAAATATATTACTCCTTGTAAACTAGTGATATAGAAGGGAACAGAATTTGTCTTATTATGTAGAAATAATAGGAAAAATTGCAGATATTAAAAATTCTGAATTTTCTTTAATATAGAAACTGCAGTATTTCGGGACGCTTAAATTCTAAAGTTTTCCGATTACATAGGCAACACAAATAAGGAGGAATAAATTTGACAAAGAAAATCCTGATTAAAACAGCATTAGCAGGGGCGCTTGTACTCTCTGCCGGAGGGACAACTGCATTTGCACATGATGAGTTCAGTGGAGGTATTGAAAAAGGCGATAGTCTGGCCGGTATCGAATTAGCGGTTCCATTGCTTGAAGGAAGCAAGAATACAGGTAATCTTCAAGAAGTGGCTGCTGTTCCCCTGAAAGAAGTTAAAGAGGGGGTACAAAATTCATCGGGTGATGTTTATGCGCATAAAGGCTTTGCTTATGTAGGCACACATACAAAAAATGGCGGAGAAGGCGGTGTCCGCGTATTTGATATGAAAGATCCTTCAAATCCTGTGGAAGTGTCGTCATTTGCTCACCTTCCAGGCACTTGGCAGGAAAAAGTGATTGTGAAAACGGTGAATACAAAGCATTTCAAAGGGGACTTAGCCGCAGTCAGCGTTCAAAAGGTCGACCGCACCAACCCTGATGCAAAGGGAGGATTTGTATTATATGATGTAACAAATCCAAGGGAACCGAAAGAGCTGGGGTTCTGGGAGGATACTTCCGGTGCGAGAGGAACACATGAACTTTACCTGACAGTACAGGGGAATAACGTTTATGTGCTGACAGCAAACTGCTATGCAGATCTTTACTCTCATGGTGAGAAAATGGATGTTAATATTGTTGACGTTTCAAAACCATCGGCACCTGAAACCATCTATGAATTTAATCCGCGCAATTATATTCCTGAAGTAAGTGATGAGAATTATGACGGGTATAATTGGACTGATGAAGAAGGAGTTAAAAGGGCAGCATTTGCACATAGCGTCAAAACAGATGGAACCGGGAAAACAGCTTTCCTCTCCTACTGGGATTTAGGAACAATCATGCTTGATATCAGTGATGCCAAAAATCCGGTATACCTTGGCAGAACTGATTTTGCCAATGATGTTCAAGGAGCTGCCCATTCAATGGATTTAGCAAAAGGCGGGAATGTCCTTATTGAAACAAGGGAGGTATTCGGACCTACTAGAGAGGGCTTTGAGAGTGCCTATGGGTACACCATGATTTATGATATTAAAGATAAAACAAATCCAAAGCTGCTAAGTACGTTTAGAACGGATTTCACTGAGAAGATTCCTGGCGGTGCGACGGTCCACGATCCTAAGGTGCAGGGGAACACATTGTACCTCTCCCATTATGCTGGCGGAGTAAGGACAGTAGACATTACTGATCCATCTAATCCCGAGGAAATTGGTGTCTATATTCCAAGCAAATCTAATATTTGGGGTGTATTCGTAGATCGCAATTATGTACTTGCATCTGATATGGGTTCCGGCCTTAAAGTTCTGCAGAAGAACGGAAGCCATTAATGCCAAAAACAGGAGTTCTCTAAAGAAGGCTCCTGTTTTTTTATTTTGTTAAATAAAGGTTTTGTTAGATGTGAACCTAAGTTTAAACATAAGTTATCAATTCAATTCTAAATTACAGAGTTATTTTCAGCTTTCCCTTTTCGCGGCCAAACTGTATAGCTGAAGCTGATGGCAAAATCGATTGCAAGAACCAATGTCCACATTTTTATTAATCCCCGCAGGTTTTCTGTTTGCTCTGGATTTCCTATGAAGAGGATCATGGCAAATAATAATGCCAGACCAATGATCCATGCGAGGAGATGTCTGTACCACCCATTTCTTTCTCTCCTGGCATGTTCACTGCCGTACTTTGAAGGCTTTACCGGTTTAGTGCCATTTCCAAACTTATAGGCAAATCTTTCATCAGCCCATTGAACCATCTGTTTACCGTATGCGACGGTGATACCGATATAAATTGCCGCGATGCCATGGAAAATGCTGGCTTCGGCCCCTCTGTGCAAATCAATTGCAGTTGCTGCGATTAGAATCAAATCAATCAAAGGTGTGCAAAGCAAAAGCAGACTGCCTAATGTTTTTTTTCTCAAAATATATCTTGCCGTTAAACCTGCAGCAACGAAAACCCAAAACCCAATCTCACAGGCGATTATCAGCCAGCCGATCATAAAATCCACATCCCTTTTTAATACACTTGTGTTATAAAAAGTAATATAACACAAGTGTATTAAAAAAGCAATTGGTGCTATACTATATTTATGCCTAAAAAAGTTGATCATGAAAAACAAAAACATATTTTAGCAAAAGCAGCATGGCGGGTGATTAAAAAGGAGGGTATTGAAGGAGCTTCCGTCCGGAAGATAGCAGAGGAAGCAGGTTTATCACCAGGTTCACTGCGTCACTACTTTTCAAATCAAAGTGAGTTATTGGCTTATTCTATGAACTTAGTTTCAGAAAGGGTGAAAATAAGAATTCAGAATGCACCATTTACAGAAGATCATTTTGAAAATATGATACTGGTGCTTGGCGAGCTGCTTCCTTTAGATGAAGAACGGAGATTGGAAATGGAAGTCTGGATAGCATTTAATATTAAAGCTCTTGTTGACCCGAATCTTGCAGAACTCAGCAGCCGTGTATACGATGAAATGAAGGAAGGCATCCGAAAAGTCATTGAGGGGCTGAAGTTATTGGGTATATCCAGGTCTGATTTGAAAGCTGCAGAAGAGGTGGAACGACTTTATGCCCTGATTGATGGCCTCGCTCTCCATGCTGTGATGAAGCCTGATCTATTTACTGAAAGTAAAATGAAAGGGATTATTAGAACTCATTTGTTATCATTATGTTAAAAATGAATCCTATAAAAACAGCTGAAAATTCAGCTGTTTTTTCTTTTGTCTTTTTTTAAGAATGCAAGGGCATAGCATCCAATATCATTAACTAAACGTTTAACTTTTTCCTGCAAGGGTACTGAAAACCAAAGAAACTGATTCATTGAAAGGATGATAGATTTGCCGCCATCACTCAATATAAAGATAAATGGTATAGAAATGAAGGCAGAACAGGATCAAACCGTTTTGCAGTTATTAAATGACAGCTCGATCGAAATTCCTCAGGTCTGCTTCCATCCCAGCCTGGGAGCAATAGAAACCTGTGATGCCTGCATTGTTTCCGTGAATGGAGAACTTGTGCGGTCATGCTCCACGAAAATTAAAGATGGAGACGTAATCGATACGGTGGAACCTGATGTAAAATTGGCGCAGACCATTGCCATGGATAAAATTCTCTTTAATCATGAGCTGTATTGTACGGTTTGTGATTATAACAATGGGGGATGTGAAGTACATAATACGGTTAAGGCGATGAAAATCAATCATCAAAGCATCCCGTTTGATCATAAGCCATATGAAAAGGATGAATCTCATCCATTTTACAGATATGACCCGGATCAGTGCATTCTTTGCGGCAGATGTGTGGAAGCCTGTCAGGATGTCCAGGTTACTGAAACCCTAACAATTGATTGGGAGAGACAGAGACCAAGAGTTATCTGGGATAATGATGTGCCTATTAACGAGTCCTCCTGTGTTTCCTGTGGACACTGCTCCACTGTTTGTCCGTGCAATGCCATGATGGAAAAGGGGATGGAAGGCGAAGCAGGGTTTCTGACTGGCATAGCCAAAAACACCCTTCGTCCAATGATTGAAATCACTAAAAATGTTGAAACAGGATATGGCTCCATCCTGGCGATTTCCGATATGGAAGCTGCTATGCGGGAAGAGAAAATAAAAAAGACCAAAACCGTCTGCACATATTGCGGGGTCGGCTGCAGCTTTGACGTATGGACAAAAGGCCGCGAAATCTTGAAGGTTGAGCCTCAGGCAGAAGCGCCCGCCAATGGCATTTCTACCTGTGTAAAAGGGAAATTTGGCTGGGATTTTGTAAATAGTGAGGAACGTTTAACCAAACCGCTAATCAGGGAAGGCGATTCATTCCGTGAAGCAGAATGGGACGAAGCTCTGGACCTGATTGCCCGGAAATTTACAGAAATCAAAGAACAGCATGGCCCTGATGCGCTAAGCTTTATTACCTCCTCTAAATGCACCAATGAAGAATCGTATCTCATGCAGAAGCTTGGCAGGGCGGTTATAGGAACGAACAATATTGATAATTGTTCAAGATATTGCCAGACTCCTGCAACGGTAGGCTTATTCCGGACTGTTGGATATGGCGGCGATGCAGGTTCTATAGAAGATATTAAAAACTCCGAATTAGTGCTGATAATCGGCTCCAATACATCGGAATCCCACCCGGTTCTTTCCACCAGGGTGAAACGATCCCAGAAGCTTAACGGCCAGAAAGTTATCGTGGCTGACTTGAGGGAACACGAAATGGCAGAGCGTTCTGATCTGTTTGTGCGCCCTAGAGCCGGTACTGATATGGTATGGCTTTCTGCCATTACGAAATACATCATAGATCAGGGATGGGCAGATGAGAAGTTTCTGCAGGAAAAAGTAAACGGTCTGGAAGAATTTACAGCAAATCTGGAGAAATATACACTTGAATTTGCTGAAGAAACAACCGGTATATCCAGAGATAATCTTATCAAAATGGCAGAAATGATTCATGAAGCCGATAGTGTTTCTGCATTATGGGCTATGGGTGTCACACAGCATCTGGGAGGCAGTGATACAAGTACAGCCATTTCAAATCTCTTGCTTGTAACCGGCAATTACGCCAAGCCTGGTGCAGGTGCATATCCTTTGAGAGGCCATAACAATGTGCAGGGGGCAGGAGATTTTGGAAGCAGTCCTGATAATTTGCCTGGTTACCAAAAGGTATCAGATCCTGATGTGAGGAAGAAGTTCGCAAATGCCTGGGGTGTAAACCTTCCTGAAAAAGCCGGAATGAATAATCACGAGATGGTAGAAGGAGTTCATGAGGGGCAGCTGAAAGCGATGTATCTGAAGGGCGAAGATATGGGGCTTGTGGATTCAAACATCAATTATGTGCAGGCTGCATTTGAGAAGCTTGATTTCTTTGTTGTCCAGGATATCTTCCTATCCCGTACAGCTGAGTTTGCAGATGTTGTTCTCCCGGCAAGCCCAAGCCTGGAAAAGGAAGGAACATTCACGAACACAGAAAGAAGAATCCAGCGTCTATATCAGGCGTTTGAGCCCCTTGGAGATTCAAAGCCGGATTGGCAAATCATCATTGAAATTGCCAACCGCCTTGGCGCAGGCTGGACGTATAAACATCCAAGCGAAGTAATGGCCGAAGCAGCTAAGCTTATGCCTCTATACGCTGGCGTTACCTATGATAGATTGGAAGGATATAATAGTCTGCAATGGCCTGTCGCTGAGGACGGAACTGACACTCCACTCCTCTATACGGATGGCTTCCCATTCCCGGATGGCAAGGCAAGACTCTATCCGGTGGATTGGACTCCTGCTCTTGAATTCCCGGCGGAATATGATATCCATGTCAATAATGGCCGTCTTCTGGAGCATTTCCATGAAGGGAATATGACATATAAGTCAAAAGGAATCAGCTCTAAAACACCGGAAGTGTTCCTAGAGGTATCACCTGAGCTGGCAAAGGAGCGGGGCTTGAAAGACGGCACGCTTGTTCGCCTGACTTCACCCTATGGCAATGTTAAAGTTAAATGCCATATAACGGACAGGGTTAAAGGAAAGGAAGTTTACCTTCCTATGAATGATAGAGGAGAAGCGGCCATAAATTTATTAACAAGCAGCTATGCCGACAAGGATACCGATACACCGGCATATAAGGAAACAAAGGTAAAGCTCGAAATTCTGAGTGAAGAAGGCAGCAATCCGCTTCCTAGAATTAATCACCGCTATGGCAATCCGCAGCCGCAAATAGGTGTAAATGTCCAAAAGAAATGGGAAAGGAAAGATTATATTTTCCCGGGAGAATTGGTGAAAAAGGAGCGGAAGCAGCATGGCTAAAGCGATTAATAACATTAAGCGTTTTAAGTTGACACCTGAGGATAAACGAAAAAAAGACCTGGAAGAAGTGGAGAATGCCCTTATAGAAAATAAGGAACCCATACTTGAGCTTCTGACAGCGGTCGGACATATGCATGACCGGGGAGTCCTCTCATTATTGAATGGCCTGTTTGGACAGGGAGATAAAGTTTTAAATGTCCTTGTTAAAGCCTTAGACAAACCAGAAGCTACAAATACAATAAAAAACCTGCTTCTTATGGTTGGAACCCTCGGTACTATAAATGTCCAGCAGCTTGAACCCTTGCTCTTAAAATTAAATTCAGGTATTGCAAGAGTGGCTGATTATAAAGAAACCGACGAAAAAACAAGCTACTTTGATCTGGTAAGGGCACTGAAAGATCCGGAAGTCAATCGGGCAGTTACCCTTCTGATCACCTTCTTAAAAGGAATGGGCGAAGATACAAGCGCCATGGAAAGGAACACCCAGCTTCCAGAAGATCAGAAATTACACAAAATGGAGAATAACGAAAGTGATGTTCCTCCCAATAAAAGAGAATGACAGTAAGCCAGTGACCGTTATACGGGTCACTGGCTTTTATTATGGAATAAAACACAAATAGGTATATAGACTCAAATTTTTACAATATTATCTTATAAACCAAAAATATAGCAGAATTTTGTGGAAAAATGGAAAATCATGTACTAGAATTGCAATAAGGATAGATAAATAGGTGAACCCAATACATACATCATTTGAGAAGGTATTAGAAAGAGGGTAATTAAGTGGGCATCATAAATGAAGGTAGTTTCATTGAAACAGTCCACATGAAAGGGTTGCAAATCTCCCTGATTGCTTCGGGGGATGGGACAGAAGTTATTTATCATAGGCTGGAGCCAGATGCAAGGTGGGGGCTGGAACCATTAGAAGGCGGTGAAACGCTGGAATATCTTCAAATGCTTTCCGGTGAACTGCTATTAAAAGATTCTAATGGAGAAAAAACGCTAAGATCTGGTGACTCGTTTCAAAGATGTCCTGTAACTGAACATCATATTTTTCAATCAATAGGTCAATCTGAATTTTTATATGTAACATCTAGTCCAGTTTTTCATTACTACAGCAGAGTGACAAATGAATTAAGTGAATTGGTCATATCAATTGAAGAGAAAGATGGATATACAAGCGAACATTGCGATAGAATTACAAAAATGTCAATGCTCATGGCTGAGGCACTTGGTTTAAATTCCCGGCAAATTTTAAAACTTAACCTTGCTGCATTTTTGCATGATATAGGAAAAGTAAAGGTTCCAATAGACATTCTTCAAAAACCGGGTAAATTAACTTCTGATGAGTGGGAGTTAATGAAACAGCATTCGACGTTTGGACGCGAAATATTGCAAGAAACAGGTCTGCCGAGTTTGATAGAAGCAGGCGAAGTGGTAGAGCAGCATCATGAAAGATATGATGGCACTGGATACCCAAAAGGACTTAAAGGGGATGAAATTGCAATAGAGGCTGCCATTATTTCTGTTGTAGATTCATTTGATGCAATGACTACTGATCGAGTTTATCAGAAAGGCAGAAGTATACATGAAGCAATAGATGAACTTAAACAAAATCGGGGTACCATGTACAATCCAGAGATCGTTGATACATTTATTAAGATAAAAGAAAAATTAGTAAAAATTTAAAGGGGGAATAATAATGAAGAAAGCAGCAATTGTTTTATTAAGTTTGATGTTATTACATGTATTCAACGTGAAGACGTCGGAGGCTGCATATTTACCTGAATATGATAAATATGTAGAAGTATCGTATGAAGAAGCAAGGTATATAGCTGATTTAATGGGGTTGCAGGACTATGAATTAGGTGAAGAAACAGCAAGATTGTCATTTGAATTGCAGGAAGGATTAATAGCAAAGATTGAGAAAGTCCTGAGAACGGAAATTGACCATTATTACATCTGGTTAACCGTGGATGGCGAAACGGTTCTGGGTATAGATCCTCCACATCCAATGTTTTAGGGGAAAGCAAGTTAAAGCATAAGCTTTGACTTGCTTTTTTTCCTGTACTAATGGCAAAAAGGTGTGATGAAACAAAAAATAAATAGATCCCAAAATTAATTGGGACACCTCTATTAAACGTTCTTCTCAAAAACTATTCTCTCAGGATGAGAATAAACGTTAAAAGACTGACCGCGAATAAAGCCAACTGCTGTAATATTTAAGTCTTCTGCCAGCTTGATGGCTAAATCAGTAGGTGCTGATTTTGATAGAATGATGCCAACTCCAATTTTTGCGGCCTTAAGGAGAACTTCAGATGAGATTCTGCCGCTGAATGCAATGACTTTATCCCTTACAGGAATCCTGTTCTCAATGCAATACCCAAGGATTTTATCCAGAGCATTATGGCGGCCAATGTCTGTTCTGCTGAGGATCATTTCCTCTGCAGAAAATAATGCCGCATTATGCACTCCGCCTGTTTCATGAAAAGTCGTGCTGCCATCCTGAAGCTGCTGCATAAATGAAATGCACCTGTTGGGAGTCAGGGTCAGCTTTGATGTAGATGTTCTGGCTGTCCTTGCATCGTTATGAAAGTAAAATTGCCTGCTTTTTCCGCAGCATGAACCGATAAATCGTTTAGAGTGAAACTCATGGCTTGCTGTATTAGTTTGAGTATGTAGTTCCACATAAGCAAATCCCTTGTTTTCATCTATTTGAATCCTCTTTATTTCCTCATATCTTCTAATAAATCCTTCAGAAGCCAAAAAGCCAATTGTCAATTCGCGAATGTTCGAAGGGCTGCAGACCATCGTTGCGAACTCTTCTCCGTTGAGGTGAATTGTGAGCGGATGTTCAGAAACAATAGAATCTTCTGCTTCCTGCAGGACATCATTCTCAAATCTGACAATTTTTCTGCTGCTAATATCCATAATACTTCCTCCTAGAACCTTTCGACTAACAAAATATTAGCATATAATTTCAGTAATACAAGAAATTAAGATTGTATGGTTTGACAATTATTGTATTAATTGATTAACTTATTAAAGTGTATACGGACTTGTATAAATGAGATTATACATGAAATATGGGTATATGAGGGCTGGAATATGAACAAATATGAAGCTGAATTCAGTAACTTAGTGCGCTCCTTCCGGAAAAAACATATGGGTAAAGGACCAAGCAAGGTCAGGACTACGTTCTGCAAAAATTGGGCTATATGTGAAATGGAAGGGAATTTATCTCCTGTGGAAAAATTTATAGCGAGTGCAGACGAAGGGAAGCAGATGCTACGGGCTGCAAGAACAGAGATGGTCAAGGAAATGTATAAAAAGAATAGGCCGGCAGAAATGGAAGATTTTTTGCAGGCAAGGTTAATAGACCTTTTTGTGGATATTGATATAGAACGGGATTTTGGAATGTCAGTATTTGTATTTGATCAGGACATTCAAAGCAAGTTTATGGAATAAAAAGACTGAAATCTGGAAGAAATATTCTGGATTCCAGTCTTTTTTAATTTTTTGGTATCCTTCTTACAACTCACAATCGATTCCTTTGTTGTGTAAAATAGGGAATTATGTCACATAAGAATGGCGAAAAAAGGGGTTTAATGTCACGTTTGAAATGTTTTTGTAATATTACTCTAACAAGTCTGTTAAATAATGATGGTATAATCCTCCATGGAAAGACAAATTTACTAGAGACAAAACTGAAAAGGTATACATAGATAAATAGTTTGATATACGGCTGTTTAATAGACCGAGTACATATTAGAAAGCAGGGTAATGACTTTGAAAAAAAGGCTCCTCGTTTTAAATACGACAATTATTCTTGGGCTTGGAAGTGCTTTTTCAATCCCGGGTGTAAATGCTGAATCAATTAATAAGCTCGAAAATCAAAAAAGCCAAATCCAGCAGCAGCGCTCTAACTTACAGGCTACACTGGCTGAAGCTGATAAGGAACTGGTAAGTGTACTTGAAGAAATTGCAGAGTTAAATGCTAAAATTACTAAAGTTGAAAAAGCAATTGAAGATAATAATAAATTAATAGCAGAAACGGAAACTAATATTGCCAGCACAAAAGCCGAAGTAGATCAACTGAAGGAAGAAATGGCGATCATCCAGGAAAGAATTGAAAAGAGAAGTGCTATCCTGAAGCAGCGTGCACAATCTTTCCAGGAAAGCGGCGGAACGGTTGCATACCTGGATGTTCTTCTTGGTGCTTCCAGTTTCAGTGATTTCGTTGACCGTGTCGGAGCAGTAACTACATTTGTTCAGGCAGACAAACAATTACTGGAAGAACAGGAACAGGATAAAAAAGCTTTTGAAGAAAAGAAGGCTTTAGTGGAAGAAGAGCTAGCAGGATTAACAAGCATGATGACTGAGTTAAAGGGCATGCAGGCTACTATGGAAGGGCAGAAACAGCAAAATAGCTCATTAATCCAGCAGTTAAAAGAAAAGGAAAACTCTATTGCTGATAAAAAGGCAAAGCTGCAGAGTGAAGATGTTAAATATGCATCATTGATTGCTCAAATCGAACAAAGCATTGCGGCGCAGTCAGCACCGGCAGATCAATCTGTACCGGCAGCCCAGTCAGTGGCTTCAGCACCATCAGGCTCAGCTGCTGTGAATAAGCAAAAACCTGCTGCCCAAACAACAAAAGGTTCCAGCACGTCTGCTCCCAAGCCAAGCGTTAATGGCGGAAGCGCAATCAGCATTGTTACGACTGCAGGCAATAAATATATCGGTAATTCTGTTTATGTGTTTGGCGGCGGCAGAAATGCTTATGATATCGCAAATGGAAGATTTGATTGCTCAGGCTTTGTACACTGGTCATTCTCCCAGGCAGGAATCAGTGTAGGAGCAAGCACAGATTCTCTTAAATTTGCCGGACGCCAGGTTTCATCAAGCGAGATGAGAGCGGGAGACCTTGTTTTCTTTGATACCTACAAAAGGGACGGACATGTAGGCATTTACCTCGGCGGCGGTAAATTTATCGGTTCCCAAAGCTCTACAGGTGTTGCGATTGCAAATATGTCAAGCGGCTATTGGAAGACTAAGTTTAACGGCCGTGTTGTACGCGTGATAGAATAGTAAAATGACCCTGACTTTCATGTGAAAACGTGGAAGTCAGTTTTTTTTGTTTTGATCCTATCTGAGTCAGAGGTAGAACCAGGTTCGAACCCAAATTATCGGATTTGCTCTTTCTGAGTCTTAAGTTACTTCTAGTTCGGACTCAGTTTACAAGATTTCCTCTATCTGAGTCAGAAGTTGCTCTAAGTTCAGACCCAATCTCCTAGATTACCTCCCCCTTAGTCCGAAGTTGCTCCAGCGCTCAAACACAACTCCACCCATCCAAACAAGAGAATTTTTAATAAATTCAAAATATTTTATTGATTATTACAATTAAGCATGATTAAATAGTAAATAACAAATAACTTATCAGATATGTGATGTCTGCAAAGAAAGGGGGCGTGAGGATGAATGTGAAAAAGATTTCAACACGCAAAATTTCTGAGATTGCTGCTGAGCAAATTGAAGATATGATTGCCAAAGGATCCTTTAAACCTGGAGATAAGCTCCCTTCAGTAAGAGAGCTGTGTGAATTATTTGGTGTAGGACGGTCAGCTGTCAGAGACGCCTTAACCTCTTTGCAGGGCAAAGGGATTGTTCAGGTTAAGCAGGGGGAAGGCACTTATATAACCAGGTTTGATTCTTCTAAGCTGTTTAACAATCCGCATTTGCATCCGGACATAAAAGACATCCAGGAGTTGTTCCAGGCAAGAAAAATGGTGGAAACAGGGCTTGCTGAAATGGCAGCTGCAAATAGGTCGGAAGAGGATTTGGCACTGATGAAGAGACTTATTTCAGATGCAGCTCTCCATGGATGGGAGGAGGACTACCAGTTTCACATGGCCATTGCCCGTGCAGCAGGTAATGATATCCTTATCCAATTTGTACAGTTCATTTCTGAAACATTGAAAAAGTCCATGATTGATTTTCACCATTACCTTGAAACACGGGCTGACATTGCGAGAAAAATTGAGGAGCAGCATTTGGAAATCTATTTGTCTATTAAGAATAAGCAGCCCGATCAGGCACATAAAAACATGGTTGACCATTTAGAATTGGTTGAGAAACTATTGCAGATGAGTATCCTTCAGGAGCAATGATGTTTTTTGGAAATTACCAGAAACATTGTTTGTTATTACGAAACAAGAGGCGGTGGATAGGTTGATTGCAGCAGAATCGATAAGTGCTTTAAAAAATTATTTTAGAGAAGACCAGATTAGTAAAAGTGAAGCTTCAAACCCATTTGGCAATTCCGGAGATATGGTTGTTTTTCCGGAAACAGAAGAGGAAATTGCAGCTGTACTTAAGCATGCAGATTCGAATGGTTTAACCATTACCATAATGGGCGGCGGCACAAAACGGGGGTTCGGTGGCTTAACCGAAAAAACGGATATACTTCTATCGCTTGAAAAATATACAGGGATTGTGGAACACACGCCCGGTGATATGACTTTAACAGTAAAAGCGGGAACTCGCTTTAAAGACCTTCAGGATTATCTGGCACAGCATAATCAAAAAATATCCCTCGATCCTTATTGGCCTGAAAATGCCACAATAGGCGGGATTATTGCTGCAAATGAAAGCGGACCCAAAAGATTGGGCTACGGTTCAGCCCGTGATGCAGTCATTGGTTTAAGGACTGTATACCCGGATGGGAAAGTAATCCGATCTGGTGGAAGAGTCGTAAAAAATGTGGCCGGCTATGATATGAATAAACTATTTATAGGGGCAATGGGCACACTTGGTGTCATTTCTGAAATCACCTTAAAGCTTCGTCCTATACCTAAATGCGAAAGCCTGGTTCTTGTTTCTTTTCCAAAAGGGAATCAGGAGGGTACTAAAGCTTTTGCAGTGAAGGTTTTGGATTCTATGATTGAACCCGTCTCGCTTGAACTGCTGAATCCTGTACTTTCTGATAAGCTTGCCGGAATAAACGCCTACACTATAGCGATGAGTTTTGAAGATGTGGAAAGCTCTGTCCGCTATCAGGAAGAATTCGTGAGAAATATGCTGCCTGATGATGCGGAATTGTTTATAAATCCAAAGGAAAAAGCGGAATTGTTTTGGCACCGTTTTTACAGGCACATCCCCAATGGATTAGATGGGGAATTGCCAATCCAAACCGAAGCCACCCTTAAAATTGGAACTGTAAATCTTGAAGCGGTAAGCGTGTTAAAGGAAACAGAACTACTCCAGGACCGATTTAATGTAAAAATCGAGTCGCATGGAGGACTTGGCCACGGATTGAGTCAAGTAACGATCAGAGGTGCAGAGTCTGATGTCGCCAATGCAGTCACACTGGTAAGGCAGATTGCTGAAAAAGCCGGCGGCTATGCAATTGTCAAACATCTGCCATTCGAGCTCCGGAAAAAAGTGGAGGTATGGGGCAATAAACCTTCTTATTTCTTTTTGCTGCAGGGCATTAAAACAAAGGTGGATCCAAATAAAACCTTAAATCCAAACAGATTTATAGGAGGGATTTAAATGAGTGTGCGGGAACTCGATTTAAAGCAAGAACCGCCATGTACGTCAGGATTAGGAAACTATTTATGGAGCGATCCGCCCGATGAGAAGAAATGGGCTGACTGTGTCCATTGCGGCATGTGTCTGGAATCTTGCCCGACATATGAACAGACGGGCCAGGAACAGCATTCCCCGAGGGGGCGTGTTCACTTAATCAAATCAGTGGCAGAAGGGAAGCTTCAAGTAAATGAGCAATTCATGGACCCTGTGTTTCAATGTCTGGATTGCCGCGCCTGTACAACTGCATGCCCGGCTGATGTGGATGTGGGAGGTTTGATTGAGGAAGCACGGGGGCAGATTCGTCAGGCAATGCCATTGACAGGTGTAAAAGGAGCCATCAGCAAGTTTTTTCTTCATGATCTATTCCCGCACCAGAATCGCTTAAATACGCTCGGCAGCCTTCTGAGATTTTATCAAAAAAGCGGAATGCAAAAAGCCGTCCGCAAAACTAAATTAATCAATGTCATGCCGCAGCACCTCGTAGATATGGAATCCATCATGCCTGAAGTGAAAGAGCCTGTTAAAAAGAAATATAAAGACGTAAAAGTAATTAAAGCAACAGGGGAGACAAAGCAGGAAGTTGCCATGCTGACCGGCTGTGTAATGGATGTCATGTTCAGCGATATTAATGAATCCACTATCAATGTACTGACCAGGAATGGAAATGATGTTGTCATTCCCCAAAATCAGACGTGCTGCGGTGCCCTGCATGTTCACGCGGGAGACCGTGATATGGGCAGGAAGCTGGCAAAACAGAATATGGAGGCATTCAAGGACTTTGATAAAGTGATTGTTAATGCTGCCGGCTGCGGGTGCATGATGAAGGAATACGCAGAATTATTTAAGGAAGATCCGGAAATGCATGCAAAGGCGGAAGAGTTTTCGGAAAAGGTAGAGGATATCTCAAAATTTCTTCATGAAACAGGCTATGAAAAGCCAAAGGCTGAGATGAACACCAGAATTACGTATCATGATGCCTGCCATTTAGCCCATGGACAGGGGATTCGTCAGCAGCCGCGGGATATTCTCCTTGATATTCCAGGTGTAGACATGGTTCATATGCCTAATTCAGACCGCTGCTGCGGAAGTGCAGGAATCTACAATATTACCAATCCGGAAATGGCCAATGCAGTCCTTGAGAGCAAAATGGAGAATGTTCCCGATGATGTGGAAATGATCTCTATGGGGAATCCCGGCTGTATGCTGCAGATGGCAATGGGAGTTCAAAAATACGGCAGAAACCAGAAAATCGTCCATACTGTCCAGCTTCTGGACTGGGCTTATAAGAAGGAAGACAGTATGAGGGAGGGAGAAGAGTGAAAGCAAAAGACCGGGTTAAATCAAAGGACAAACACATCTTAAATTTGGCTGATATCGTTGGCGGTGCCCGTTCCATTCTTTACCTGAAAGAAGATCTTGTTGCCTATGACTGTGACGGATTTACGATTCATAAACATTTGCCGAAGGCAGTCGTTTTTCCTAAAAACACACAAGAAGTGGCGGAGATTGTAAAATATTGCTCGGAAAACGAGCTTCCCTTCCTGGCAAGGGGAGCAGGAACAGGGCTCAGCGGCGGAGCCATACCTCTTAATGGAGAAATCATTATCAGTATGGTCAGGATGAAAAAGCTTATCAGCGTAGATCTGGAAAATCGCCGTGCCGTTGTAGAACCTGGTTTTGTCAATCTGAAACTCACTAATTCCATATCTGATAAAGGATATTATTACGCGCCAGATCCATCCAGCCAATATTGCTGTACAATTGGGGGCAATGTCGCAGAAAATGCCGGCGGTGCTCATTGTCTGAAATACGGAGTTACGACAAACCATATTCTTGGACTTGAAGTGGTCATGCCTAATGGCGAAATAGTGGAAATTGGTAAAGACGGTATTCCGGATGCTCCGGGATATGATTTGCTTGGTCTGATTACAGGCTCTGAAGGAACCCTTGGCATAGTGACAAAAATAACAGTCAGGGTTCTGAAAAATCCTGAAGGAAAACAGACTGTTCTTGCTTACTTTGACCGGGTTGATGATGGAAGCCAGGCTGTATCAGACATAATTTCTGCAGGTATCGTGCCGGCAGCCCTTGAAATGATGGATAAAACTGCTATTGAAGGGGTGGAAGCTGCTGCTTTTCCGGTAGGCCATCCAAAAGATATCGAAGCAGTTCTCCTGATTGAAGTGGATGGGATTGCTGCGGGAATTCAGGAACAGATTGACCAGATCCTGGAGGTATGCCGAAAGAGGAATGTTCGTGAAGTACGGGCGGCCGGAAGTGAAGAGGAAAGAGCCAGATGGTGGGCGAACCGGAAGACGGGCTTTGGTGCCATGGGAGCCATTTCTCCTGATTATCTGGTTCAGGATGGGGTTATTCCCCGAAGCAGGCTGCCTGAGGTTTTAAGCAAAATCAATCAGATCAGCAGTGAATCGGGTTTAAGGATTGCGAATATTTTTCATGCAGGAGACGGAAATCTTCATCCCCTTGTACTTTTTGATGCACGGATACCAGGTGAATCAGAGAAAGCGCTTGAAGCTGGAAGCCAATGTCTGAAGGTATGCGCGGATGTTGGAGGGACCATTACTGGAGAACATGGCGTCGGTATTGAGAAGCGGGAAGAAATGCGCTTTGTTTTCACAGAAGAGGAAATCGCTGCCCAGACAGAGATCCGGGAAGTCTTTAATCCTCATAATCTTTTAAATGCAGGAAAGCTGTTCCCATCGCCGGGCAGATGTGCTGAAGTTAAGAAAGAGATGAAGGCCCAGGCAATTTCATAAAAAATGGCCAGCCTTTTCTGGTGAAAGGCTGGCATTGAAATCAGAGAAGCATAAAATTGTGTGAAAATTATTGAAAATACTTTTGAAAACATGCTATTATTTTTTTAAGAGAAAGTTAGAAACGCTGTTTTGTAATAAGAAACAGCGGAAATTAAAAGCAGCAATCAGAGGAGGAAATGAATAATGGAGAACTATGTGAAAACAGGAAGCCTGCAGGTTGCAAGGGAGCTCTATGAATTTATTAATTCCGAGGCTTTGCCGGGAAGCGGCGTGGATCAGGAGCAATTCTGGTCAGGTTTGGAAGCGCTTATAAATGATCTGACCCCTAAAAATAAAGCATTGCTTGCAAAGCGTGATGAAATTCAGCATAAGCTGAACACTTGGCACAGGGAAAACCAGAATTTTGATTTTAATAGCTATAAGTCATTTTTGGAAGAGATCGGCTATCTTGAGCCAATAGCCGAAGATTTTAAAATTACTACAGAAAATGTCGATGAAGAAGTAGCTGTGAAGGCCGGACCGCAATTGGTCGTTCCAGTTAATAACGGGAGATATGCGATCAATGCTGCAAATGCCCGGTGGGGAAGCTTGTACGATGCACTATACGGCACAGATGCAATCAGTGAAGAAAACGGGGCAAATAGGGACGGCGGATATAATCCTGTAAGGGGAGAAAAGGTTATTGCGTTTGCCAGGGAATTCCTTGACCAAACCGTTCCTCTCTCAAGCGGTTCGCATAAAGACGCTGTACAGTACAAGGTTGATGAAGGGAAACTGGCAGTTGTGCTGAGCAATGGGGAAACTGCAAAACTAAAAGAAGAGGTAAAGTTTGCCGGATACCAGGGAGAGCCGGATCAGCCTTCTGCAGTACTCTTAAAGAATAATGGCCTTTATTTTGAGATTCAGTTTGACAGAAGCCACCCAATTGGAAAAACGGATGATGCCGGAGTGAAGGATGTCTTACTTGAAGCTGCAATTACCACAATTATGGACTGTGAGGATTCAGTAACAGCAGTTGATGCTGAAGACAAGGTCCTTGTATACCGCAACTGGCTCGGTTTAATGAAAGGTGACCTTTCCGCAGCCTTCACAAAGGGCTCTAAATCAATGACACGCACATTGAATCCTGACCGTTCATATGTGTCTGCTGAAGGGAAGGAGTTTTCATTACCTGGACGCTCATTGATGTTTGTCAGGAATGTAGGACATTTAATGTCCATTAACGCTATTTTGGATGCAGACGGTAATGAAGTGCAGGAAGGGATCCTCGATACGGTAGTTACTTCCTTGATTGGGAAGCATACATTGCTTGGAAATGGACCATACCAAAACACATCTGAGGGATCCATTTATATTGTTAAGCCAAAAATGCACGGTTCCAAAGAGGTTGCTTTTGCAAACGAGTTATTCGACCGGACGGAAGATCTGCTTGGACTGGAGCGGAACACATTGAAAATAGGTGTAATGGATGAGGAGCGCCGTACTTCCTTGAATCTTGCAGCCTGCATCCGTGAAGTAAAGGAGCGCATTGTTTTCATAAACACCGGATTCCTTGATCGTACCGGGGATGAGATGCACACTTCCATGGAAGCTGGCCCGATGATCCGAAAGAATGATATGAAAGCCACAGCCTGGCTAAAAGGCTATGAAAAATCCAATGTCAATACAGGCCTTGAAACAGGCTTCCAGGGACGTGCGCAAATTGGAAAAGGCATGTGGGCTATGCCTGATATGATGGCAGATATGATGGAGCAAAAGATCGGCCATTTGAACGCCGGCGCTAATACTGCCTGGGTACCGTCTCCAACTGCAGCCACCCTTCATGCCTTGCATTACCATCAGGTAGAAGTTCAGAAGGTGCAAAACAAGCTGCTGGAGGAAGTTACAGACCTTCGTGACGAAATTCTGCAGATACCTGTTGCAGAAAATCCGCAATGGACTCAAGAGGAGATCCAGGAAGAACTGGAAAACAACGCACAGGGTATCCTCGGATATGTGGTACGCTGGGTTGAGCAGGGCATCGGCTGTTCCAAAGTACCTGATATCAATAATATTGGTTTAATGGAGGACCGTGCGACATTAAGGATTTCGAGCCAGCATGTTGCCAATTGGCTTCACCATGGCATCTGCACGAAGGAACAAGTGCTTGAGACACTTAAGAAAATGGCTAAGGTAGTTGATGAACAAAACAGTGGAGATACCGCATACCGCCTAATGGCAGCTGATTTCGATCAATCGGTTGCATTCCAGGCAGCATGTGACCTTGTTTTCGAAGGCTATGATCAGCCAAACGGCTATACAGAACCAATTCTGCACCGCCGCCGTCTTGAAGCGAAGTCAAAATACGCTGTTAAACAGTAATAATTTCAGAACAGGGCATGCAGGTGCCCTGTTTTTCTAAGACTGTTCTCACAAGGTTTGTTACTTTATGTATATTATTCGCTGAGTTGATTGCAGCGGAAGATGAGACTCCGCAGACGCGCAGCGTCGAGGAGGCTCACTGCCAGCCACGCGGAAAGCGAGCACCCTTGAGCGGAAATCAACGGACAACATTGTTGGCGAAAAAAAACATTTTATTCAAAAGAGCATTTTCTAATTCAGACTTAAAGTACTTGAGGGGAGTGGAAGAATAATGAAATTTACAAGATTTGAAGTTAATGGAGAAGTACAAGCAGGAGTATTAGAAGAGGGTATTTATAAAGAAATTAAAGGGGATATTTTCGGAGACTGGGAGTATACAGGACAGAGCTTTTCCCAAAATGAAGCAAAACAGCTTGCGCCCCTGGTTCCTAATCAGATCATTGGAATTGGAGCCAACTATGTGTCCGAAAAATCGGATTTGCCTGAGACACTCCCTGAAATTCCTGTATTCTTCTTCAAGCCTGTATCTTCTGTTATTGGACCAGATGAGGATATTATCATACCTGAAGGCATTGAAGAGGTGAAATTCGAATCAGAACTGGCTGTCGTCATTGGCAGAGAAGCAAAAAATGTAGCAGAGTCAGATGTACTTGATTATGTTTTCGGCTACACAGTGGGGAATGATGTGACTGCTCCGCAATTTTTCCATAATGATGGACATTGGACAATTGGCAAATCCTTTGACAGTTTTACTCCGCTGGGTCCCGTAATCGAAACTGAACTGGATCCGTTTGAGGTAAAGGTTGAAGCAAAATTAAACGGCACAGAAAAACAGAACAGCAGCACAGATCTAATGATTATTCCAATTCGTAAAATGATTTCCTACCTGTCAAATGTCATGACACTAAAGCCGGGTGACGTAATCCTTACAGGAAGTCCTGTTGGAGCTGAGATGGTCAGATCAGGTGATGTTATCGAATGTAAAATCAAAGAGATAGGAACACTGCGCAATACATTTGCAGTGGCACGTGAAAGCGCAAAAACGGTATAATTCAAGTAGATTGAATTATGGTATTTGCACCTGAGGTGAGTATTGTGGAAAGAGAAAATATGGTCAAGTCCGTCAGCAGGGCGTTGGATATAATTACATTGATCAGCCTGAAAAAAACCGGTCTTGGTGTAACGGAAATTGCCAATCAGATCGACATCAACAAAAGCTCTGTTTATCGTATTCTATCTACCCTGGTTGAGTATGGATATATAGAGCAGGACACCGAAACCGGCAAGTACAAATTAGGGTATAAATTCCTCGAGATCAGTTCAAAGCTGCTTGAATCAATCGATTTGCGTGCAGAAGCAAGGCCTTTTCTGCAGGAGCTTGAAAATGAAACAAATGAAGTCATTCATTTAGTCGTTTACGATCAGGGAGAGGTTGTGTACATCGAGAAGCTTGAGGGCAACGAGACATTAAGAATGCATTCAAAAGTCGGGAAGCGCGCTCCGATGCATTGCACATCTGTCGGCAAGGCCATTCTGGCACACCTGCCTTCAAGCATTGTGTCCGATATTCTTGAAAGAAAAGGGATGCCGGTCCATACAGATAAAACCATAACGGATAAAGACGATTTCATGAAAGAATTGGGTCAGGTAAGGCAAAAAGGATATGCTCTTGATCTGGAAGAAAATGAATACGGAATTACGTGTGTTGCCGTTCCTATTTTTGACCACCTTGGCAAGGTTATTGCTGCAGTCAGTATTTCAGGCCCGACCATGAGGATGACAGATGATCGGCTTGATGCATTAAAATCCATAATGGTAAGGACAGGACAAGGCATTTCCGCACGTCTTGGTCATGTAAGCCGAATCAATTAGTAATTAGCTCGATATATCTCGATAAAAAGATATATTGAGCTAATTTTTTTGTATATACATACAAATATTTTTGTGTAAATACATAGATTAAATTTTCCAAATATTATTGAAATTATAAAAAATGTTTGTATAATGTAAATAAGCCTAATGCCATGTTGTATAACAAAACCATTATAGTTATATAACATGTTTTGCTATCCGCAACAAAGTGCAATCATTGTTCGCTATTACAAAACAAAGGGGGAAACGTAATTTGAGTACTGGAATGTTAGCTTTACTATCTTTATTGCCAATTATTGCAGTTGCAGTATTTCTTGTCGGATTGAGATGGCCGGCAAGTAAGGCGATGCCAATCTCATACCTTGTAGCAGTAGTTCTTGCTCTATTGGTATGGAAAGTTTCAGGGGCCAAAGTTGCCGCTGCATCCATCAATGGCCTGGTTGTCGCCGGAACACTTCTTTATATTATTTTCGGCGCTATTCTGCTTCTAAATACCCTTCAGGAAAGCGGCGGTTTAAAAACCATTCGTCAGGGATTCACAGATATATCGCCTGACCGCCGAATACAAGTAATTATCATCGCCTGGCTGTTTGGTTCTTTCATTGAAGGCGCATCCGGGTTTGGTACTCCAGCCGCAGTAGCTGTTCCGCTTTTAGTTGGCCTTGGTTTTCCGGCTATGGCCGCAGTTATTGCCGGAATGGTCATTCAAAGTACACCGGTGTCATTTGGTGCTGTAGGCACACCGATGCTTGTCGGCGTTCAGACCGGTTTATCTGGCAATGCCAGCCTTACCGATAACCTGCTTGGATTAGTAACTCAAATCGCCGGACAAGTAGCTATTCTCCACATGATTGCGGGAACATTAATTCCTTTATTTGTAGTAGCTTTAATGACAAGATTTTTCGGCAAAAATAAATCATTTACGGAAGGGATAAAAATCTGGAAGTTTGCACTTTTTGCAGCTTTTGCCATGACAATCCCTTACGTTATTGTAGCAAATGTCCTTGGACCTGAATTCCCATCTATGATCGGGGGATTAGCTGGTTTAGCAATTGTTGTTTTTGCAGCTAAAAAAGGCTTTCTTATGCCGCCAAAGGATCAGGTTTGGGATTTCGAAGAGAAATCCAAGTGGAATCCTGAATGGACTGGAAAGCTGGAAATTAAAGCTGTTGCTCACAAGAGCGGAAGCATGAGCATGATGCGTGCATGGACGCCATATGTTTTAGTCGGCCTGTTTTTAGTAATGTCGAGACTGAAATCGCTTCCATTTTTAGAGTGGCTTCAGGCGTGGACGGTCAAATTTGAAAACATTTTTGATTCCGGCATCACTTCAAGCTTCCAGCCGCTGTATTTGCCGGGAACGATTTTTATTCTTGTATCTGTTATCACATATTTCATCCATGGAATGAATGCAAGTTCATACAAAAAAGCCTGGGCAGATTCAGGAAAGACCACTGTAGCTGCTTCAACAGCCTTAATTTTCACGGTTCCGATGGTACAGGTATTTATCAACACCGGCGGGGGAGAAGCAGGCTATAATCAGATGCCGATCGAGCTCGCGAACGGTGCTGCGGCGCTTGCGGGAGAATTCTGGCCGTTTTTTGCCACCTTCATTGGGGGCATCGGTGCCTTTATTGCCGGAAGTAATACCGTCAGTAATATGATGTTTGCATTATTCCAATATGACGTCGGCTCACAGATCGGGGTGGATGCAACCTGGATTGTAGCCCTTCAGGCAGTCGGAGGAGCAGCTGGGAACATGATTTGTGTGCATAACGTCGTTGCTGCATCAGCTGTTGTGGGACTTGTCGGAAAAGAAGGCGCTGTCATCCGCAAAACGTTATTCCCATTCTTCTACTACGCCCTGCTGGCAGGATCTGTAGGTTACTCGATTGTCTGGTATTCGCAAAAAGGGATTTTCAATATCGGTTCCTTCATTGCAGTTGCCATAGCAGTCGCAGCTGTTTATATAATTGCAACAAATAACAGGCGTTCCAACATGATTTTGCCTCCGCCACCGGTGAATGTGAAATC
The DNA here is from genome assembly GCF_001956215.1 of Paenibacillus sp. FSL R5-0490. Lineage (GTDB taxonomy): Bacteria > Bacillota > Bacilli > Bacillales > Cytobacillaceae > Cytobacillus. The sequence continues at coordinate 88,149 of NZ_MRTQ01000013.1, forward strand.
TGCTAAATAAGAACACTTTGGACTGGTTTAGCCCTTTGGCTGAACCAGTTTTTTTCTTTTTATAAAAAGTTTAATTTCCCCCTTCTCTTTTCCAATTACTTGTAATATAATCTAACTGTGTTAACTGTACTAGGAATCATAGTACACTGCATACAGATGGGAGGGCAAGCATGTTTGAATTGGATGTAAGGAGCCGAAAACCTATATATGAACAGCTGGTTGAGCGGCTTAAAGAGCTGATCATCACAGAGGTCTTAACAGCAGATGAACAGCTGCCTTCCGTTCGCATGCTGGCCCAGCAGCTGACGATCAATCCTAATACCATTCAGAAGGCATATAGGGAGCTTGAGTCCCAGGGCTATATTTATTCCATAAAAGGGAAGGGCAGTTTTGTCAGTGCAGCGACACCCAATCTGAACAGCGAAAAAATAGAAAAAGTGAAAAATGAAATTTCAAAGCTTTTATCAGAAGCTTTGTACCTTGGAATCACAAAAAATGAATTATACAAGCTCATTCAGGAAATAGAAGCAGCTATAGGAGGAGGGATAGACGATGATCAAAATCCGTAACGTGCGGAAATCCTTCGAGGAGATGGATGCTGTCGAAGATGTCTGCATCGAAGTGAATAAAGGGTCCATATACGGCTTGCTTGGATCCAATGGAGCCGGTAAGACAACACTTTTAAAGCTGTTGGCAGGCATTTATGCAGAGGATGAAGGAAGCATTGCCATTGACGGCCAGCCGGTGTTCGAAAACCCGCAAATGAAAAATAAGATCTTTTTTATTCAGGATCATCCCTATTTTCTGCCTCAATATACCGTTAAGCAGATGGCGCAATTCTATAAAAATATTTACAGCATGTGGGATGAAGAACGCTTTGAAGATCTGGCTGCCATTTTTGAAATGGATATACATAAAAAGATTCATAGATTCTCCAAAGGTATTCAGCGGCAGGCTGCTTTTATCCTTGCTTTGTCTGCCAGGCCGGAAGTGTTAATTTTGGATGAGCCTATGGACGGGCTTGATCCCGTAATGAGGAAGAAAGTGAAAAGCCTGCTGATTGATGAGGTTGCTGAAAGAGAAATGACCATTCTTATTTCCTCTCATAATCTTCGCGAAGTTGAAGATCTATGTGATTTTGTTGGCATTATGCATAATGGACGGATGATTCTGGAAAAAGATCTTGATGACCTTAAAACAGATACTCATAAAATTCAGGTTGCCTTTAAAGGATCTGTACCAGCCATTTTCGACCCGCTGAAAATCCTTTATAAAGAAAAAAGAGGCAGCATCATGATCTGCATTGTAAAAGGAGATGCGAAGGAAATATCGTCATATGTAGAACAATTTAAACCAGTGATATTCGATATGCTTCCCCTGACATTAGAGGAGATTTTCATTTATGAAATGGGGGACATTGGATATGCAGTCCAAAACATTCTTGATTAAAAAGGAAATTATAAAAACGATCTTCAGAAGTATCGGCTGGATTTCCATTTTATATTTTCTCGGTCTGTTCTTTGCCATTCCTCTTGATATCATAATGAATTCTTCAGAGGAACAGCGGAAATTCCTGGACATTGACAATCTGTTTCAATACAGCTTCCAGCTGCAAATTATATTTAATATATCAGTACCGGTGGCCTTGTCTGTATTCTTATTCAGATATACACAGGTAAAACAATATAGCGATTTAATACACAGTCTGCCGGTTAAAAGGGAGTCCATTTTCCATCAATATGCTTTAACAGGAATCCTGTTCTTAATTTTGCCGGTTATACTCATTGCTTTAATTGTCCTGGTTCTTTACCAGCCTATGAATTTGCAGGATTTTTATTCAATGGGGGAGATCCTCAATTGGGTGGGCATCACTCTTTTATTTAATATTGTGATTTACCTTGCAGGTGTCTCTGTCGGAATGCTGACGGGATTATCTGCGGTACAGGGTGCCTTAACTTATATCTTTCTCCTGCTCCCTGTTGGACTGATCATTTTAGTTTCTATTAATTTGCCTTTCTATTTATTCGGCTTTCCTGGCCAATATTACATGGAAAGCAAATTAGAAAAGTTCTCTCCCTTGATTGCATTTACGCAAATGAATATGCGCACACCGTCAAATGTGGAGACTGCCGTTTATCTGATACTTATTGTGACTCTGTATTTTCTTGGCTTGCAGATCTATAAAAGGAGAAAAATGGAGGCCGTTTCCCACGCGCTTGTTTTTCCGTTAACAAAGCCCATTTTTAAATTTGGTGTAACTTTTTGCGCGATGCTCCTCGGGGGAGGTTATTTCGGTGAGATGCAGGGCGGAACGAGCTGGATAATAGCGGGATATGTGTTTGGAGCGTTGATTGGATATACAGCGGCCGAAATGGTTCTTCAGAAATCATGGCGAGTGACTATTCATGTAAAAGGATTGATGGTCTATACAGTCATAATGGCGGCTTTATTCCTCTTATTCCAATTTGACTTGACTCAGTATGAAAAAAGCATACCAAGGGGAAATGAAATTGAGCGGGTTCATTTCAGCGAGAGTTTTCACTTTTATAATGAGATTGATCATGAGCAACCGCTATATTTAAAAGAATACGAGAATATTGATTTGGTCAGAAGGTTTCATGAAAAGCTGGTAAAAGATGAAAACAGACAGGCGCAGATTTCTGGCCGCGGTTCCGTTTTTATTGTGTATGAACTTAAGAATGGCGAAAAGGTGGTCCGCAATTACAGCATTAACAAAAGGGAATATAAGCCATTTCTTAAGCTGATATATGAATCGGATGAATATAAAATGGCAACAAATGAAATCTATCAGGTATCAGCAGATGATACTACGAAAATCACGATTACCCCATCCGGGCCAGTTTCAAAGCGGGCTGTCATTACAGATAAAGAAGAACTAAAAGAAGCTGTTGAGCTATTGACTGAGGAAGTGGATGCTGCTTCTTATGAGGAGCTTCGGGGAATTGACGAGCCATATGCGCATATTGAAATTTATTATAATGGCAGCAAAAAAGCTTATATGACCTGGAATCCTTCTTATACAAGATTTGAGAAATGGCTGGAAGAAAAGTCATTGCTGAATGATGCAAAAGTGAATAGCAATGATATTTCTTATGCACTGGCTGTTAGAGAAAAGGATATCGATATTAACTATGCGGAAGGGTACTCTTATGAGGAAATATTTGATGAGATGAATGACAGTAAAACCTCCATCAAAATTACGGATAAGAAACAAATAGAAAGCGGTTTGAGGAATTCAAACGGAAACATTGAAGGAGACTACATTATTGCCTTCTATTTTGATGAACAAAGATCAATTGATATTAAGAGCTTTACTGAAAAAACAGTGCCGGATTTTATAAAAGAACGGCTCCAATAAATTCGGGAGAAGTTTACAGGAGAGGGGGATTACAGTGAAAAAACCTTCAATGGATATGAGGGAAATCTGCAGACTCTACAATAAGCGGCTTTATCATATTGCTTACAGCATAACCCGGGATCATTATCTGGCACAGGATGTGGTACAGGAAACACTGATCAAGGCGTATAAAAAAATGGACAGCATAGATGATCAGGATAAGCTGGGATCATGGTTATCTTCAATAGCGACCAGAACCGCAATAGATTTTGTGCGAAAAGAAAGAAGGACTAATGAGAGGATACAGGATTCCGTTGATTTTGAAAACTGCATGCAAAGCAGATACAGCGATACCGGGCAGGAAGCAGAGATCAATATGCTTCAAGAGCAGATATACGCTTATGTGGATTCCCTCTCCTATGAACAGAAAAGGGTTTTCCTGCTTAAAACAAAGCATGGACTGAAAGAAAGAGAAATAGCGGACATTCTCCATCTCAACCCAAACACTGTCAAAACAAAACTATATCGGGTCAGACAGCATCTGAGAGAAATTCTTGCTGATCGCAATTTGGCATAGAAAAACAGCTTCTGAAAAGGAGCTGTTTTTTTTGTGCAATAACAAGAATTGATAATTAATCAGCCATTCAGCAGGAAAATCACCATTGCAAATGGAAATGACTTCATAGAAAACCTGATTAATAAGAGGAGGTTCATTATGGAAGTGAAAGAATGCAGAGCCATAATCACTGGCGGGGCTTCAGGGCTTGGTGAGGCGACAGTGAGAAAAATAGCCGGATGCGGAGGGAAGGTCCTTATTGCAGATTTAGCGGAAGATCGGGCAGCTCACCTTAACAGTGAACTGGGTGAAAATGTTCTTTTTATGAAAACGGATGTGACAAAAGAAGAAGACGTACAGAGGGCAGTGGCATTTGCTTCTGAACAATTTGGCAGCATTAATACTGCAGTTAACTGCGCCGGCATCGGAATTGCCGCAAAGCTGCTGGGCCGAAAGGGCGTCCATTCTCTGGACATGTTCCAAAAGGTCATTATGATTAATCTGATCGGGACTTTTAATGTCATTCGTCTGGCGGCTGAACAAATGGCAAAGAATGACCCGAATGATCAAGGAGAAAGAGGTGTGATTATTAATACGGCTTCAGTCGCAGCCTTTGAAGGACAAATTGGCCAGGCAGCCTATAGTGCATCCAAAGGAGGAGTGGTTGGAATGACCCTGCCGATCGCCAGGGAGCTTTCGGGATATGGGATTCGTGTAATGACGATTGCCCCTGGATTGTTTAACACTCCCATGTTTGAATCACTGCCTCAGGAGGCGAGGGATTCATTGGGGAAAATGGTGCCCTTTCCTTCAAGGCTTGGATATCCTGAGGAGTATGCCAGGCTGGCTGAAAGTATATTAGTGAATCCGATGCTGAATGGAGAGACGATCAGGCTGGATGGCGGCATCCGAATGCAGCCGAAGTAACTCAGTGAACCTTGAAAGAAAGTTTTTTAAAAAATGAATTTTAAATGTTCTAAAAATATAGTTAATTATTGTACAATATAATTGTAAGCCTTTACAAAGGCGATAGATAATACTTTGTGTTATGCCAAAAAAATATTAGTTTCGGAGGTTCATAGTATGGCTGCGACATACCTGCAGGAAGAGCATGAAATTTTTAGAGAATCTCTGCGAAAGTTCTTAGAGAAAGAAGCCTATCCGAACTATGACAAATGGGAAGAGGACAGGATCATTCCCCGTGAGTTTTGGCGCAAGTTGGGGGAACAGGGTTTTTTATGCCCTGATATCGAAGAAAAGTATGGCGGAAGCAATGTTGATTGGGGCTTCTCAGTCATAATTAATGAAGAACTTGAACGGGTTGGGTCCGGCATGGTGGGAATTGGGCTCCACAATGATATCGTCGTCCCATACATTACTGCTTATGGAACCGATGAACAAAAGGAAAAGTGGCTTCCAAAGTGTGCGGCGGGTGAATTCATTACGGCAATAGCCATGACTGAACCTGGCGCCGGCTCTGATTTAGCAGGCATCAGAACGACAGCAAGACTTGAAGGGGACCATTACATAGTGAATGGCGAAAAGACCTTTATTACCAATGGAATACATTCAGATTTAATCATCATAGCCTGTAAAACAGATCCCCATGCAGTCCCCCGGCATAAAGGCGTAAGCCTGCTTGCGGTCGAGAGGGGAACAGAGGGGTTTTCAAGAGGGAGGAAATTAAACAAGGTCGGTCTTCATTGTCAGGATACGGCAGAGTTAATTTTTGAAGATTGCAGAGTTCCGAGAGAAAACCTGATCGGCGAAGAAGGAAAAGGTTTTCTATATTTAATGGAAAAGCTGCAGCAGGAAAGGCTTGTCGTGGCAATTGCTGCCCAGGTGGCTGCAGAGGAAATGCTTAATTTAACAATAAATTATGTAAAGAATCGCGAGGCATTCGGAAAACCGGTCAGCCAGTTTCAGAACACTCAATTTAAAATAGCCGAAATGGCAACAGATATTGAAATGGGAAGGGTGTTCCTTGACCAACTGATCACAGAGCATATGGCAGGAATAAATGTAGTTACAAAGGTCTCCATGGCGAAATGGAAGCTGACGGAAAATGCCCGTAAAATTGCAGTTGAATGCATGCAGCTTCATGGCGGCTATGGCTATATGGAAGAATACGAGATTGCAAGGAGGTTCAGAGATATACCAGTCGCCAGTATATATGCAGGCACAAATGAAATCATGAAAACGATTATTGCGAAAAACATGGGTTTATAGGGAGGAGTATATATGCGTGAAGCTGTCATTGTCGAAGGGGTCAGAACACCAGTAGGAAGAAAAAACGGCTTATTAAAGGACATCAGGGCAGATGATTTGGCTGCAGAAGCGTTAAAGGCACTTGTGAAACGTGCAGGCCTGAAGCCGGAAATGATTGATGATGTCATTCTTGGCTGTGTCTCGCAAATAGGCGAGCAAACAGGGGATATTGCAAGGGTAGCTGCATTAATCGCAGGGTTTCCGATTGAAGTGCCGGGTACAACCATTGACCGCCAATGCGGATCCAGCCAGCAGGCTGTTCACTTTGCAGCTCAGGCTATTTTAGCAGGGGATATGGATATTGTGATCGCAGGAGGGGTCGAAAGCATGTCCCGTGTTCCTATCGGCTCCAGCTATCAGGGGGTCGGTTTCAGTGAAAAACTGACAGACAGACATGAAATCATCCACCAGGGCTTATCAGCTGAACGCATTGCTGAAAAATATGGATTTACAAGAGAAGAGCTGGACCGCTATTCATTTGAGAGTCATCAGAAGGCTTTAAATGCCCAGGCTGAAGGCCGGTTTGAGAGAGAGATTTCACCATTGGATGTGACAATGTCTGATGGACAGCTTTTGACGGTAACAGAAGACGCTGGACCGAGAAAGGAAACCTCTCTGGAAGTATTGGCAAGCTTAAAAACTGTTTTTAAAGAGAATGGTATGATTCATGCAGGAAATTCCAGCCAAATTAGCGATGGAGCGGCAGCCCTATTAATTATGTCGCGTGAAAAGGCAGAGGAGCTTGGTATGAAACCAAGGTTCAAAATCCTTGCACGTACGGCAGTAGGATCAGATCCTACTTTAATGCTGACTGGACCAATAGCTGCAACAGAAAATGCGTTAAAAAAAGCAGGACTGGCTATTGAGGACATCGATGTGTTCGAAGTGAACGAAGCATTCGCTCCTGTACCGCTTGCCTGGCTGAAAGAAACAGGTGCGGATCCGGCAAAGCTTAATCCAAATGGGGGTGCCATTGCACTCGGCCATCCTTTAGGCGGAAGCGGTGCACGGCTGATGGTCACCATGATGCATGAACTCGAAAGAACAGGAGGGCGCTATGGACTGCAGACGATGTGTGAAGGTCTTGGGATGGCGAATGCGACTATTATTGAACGATTAGATTGAAAAAATGGGGAGGAATGAAAATGACTACTACGATAGGAAGAATTTTTGATCTTACTGCCGGGAAATTTCCGGATAAAGAAGCTCTGTATGATGTCAGAAAAAATCTGCGTTTTACCTATAAGGAATGGAGTCTTGAGATCAATAAATTGGCCAATGCCTTAATAAATGCAGGCGTCAGGAAGGGTGACAGGGTTTCAACCTGCCTCTTTAACACAGAGGAACTTGCTACAGCATTCTTTGCCTGTGCAAAAATCGGCGCCGTGTTTAATCCGATCAACTTTAGGCTGATGTCAGAAGAAATTGCTTATATTCTCCAGGATGCAGAGCCAAAAGTAGTGTTATTTGAACAAATGCTGGAATCCGGCATTACCCCCATCGCTAAGCGTTTTCCGCATACAGAGTTCTGGTACATTGATGACAATGCACCTCCATTCGCTTCATCCTACCGGGAAAAGGTGGATGCAGCATCGAAGGATGAAATAGATATTGAAATACATGAAAATGATTTGTACGCAATCATGTACACAAGCGGCACCACGGGAAGGCCAAAGGGTGTAGTCCACAGACACAGGGATATGGCTGAACAAAGTCTGATTGTTATAGGAGCGACAAAGGTTGAAAGCAGTGACAATGGACTCGTGACTGCACCTATGTTCCACTGCGCAGAGCTTCACTGTGCCTTTTTGCCAAGGGTGCATGTGGGTGCTGCCAATACCATCCTGCATCACTTTGATGCAAAGGAAGTATTGCGGTTAATATCTGAAGAGAAAATTACAAAGTTTTTTGCGGCCCCGACCATGTGGAATATGCTGCTGCAGGAAAACTTAGACCATTATAATTTGGAAAGCCTGAAGCTGGGACTGTATGGAGCGGCACCGATGGCTCCTGCTCTTGTGTATGCATGCCGAGAAAAATTAGGCATCTCCCTGGTGCAGGCATATGGAATGACCGAGATGGGTCCGGCGATTACGTTTTTATCAGAAGATGATCAAATCCGGAAAGCAGGATCTGCAGGACAGGCCTGTTTAAACCATGAGATCAGGATTGTAAGGCCGAATGAGAATGGTCCATCAGATCCTGATGATGTGATGCCTCCGGGAGAAACGGGTGAGATCATCGTAAAAGGTCCATGCATGATGAGTGGTTATTTTAATCGGGACGAGGCAACCGAACATACCATGCATGGAGGCTGGTACCACTCTGGTGACATCGGATATTTGGATGACGAAGGCTTTTTGTACGTCAAAGACAGAGTCGACGATATGATCATTAGCGGCGGAGAAAACATTTATCCCCGTGAAGTGGAGGATCTTTTATATACCCATAATGGCGTACTGGATGTGGCAGTGATCGGCCAGCCAGATGACCGCTGGGGTGAAACCGTTACAGCTTTCGTTGTCAAAAAAGATCCGGCACTGTCTGAAGAAGAACTCGATGAATTGTGCAGGAATAGTGATGAACTCGCCAATTATAAGCGCCCTAGAAAATATGTATTCTGTGAAGCTCTTCCAAGAAATGCGAGCGGCAAGATTCAAAAGTTCATGCTCCGAAAACAGCTGGAGGATCTGTTCGCTGAAGGGAAAATCTAGCCGGAAGAAGGGAATGCAAGATGTTAAAAGGCATAAGAGTGATTGATTTTTCCAACTATCTCCCTGGACCGTTTGCTTCCCAGAGGCTTGCAGAGCTAGGTGCAGAAGTAATAAAAGTGGAAGCGGAATCCGGTGACCCCGGCAGGCATCTCGATATCAAAATAGAGGGGACAGGTGCAGTGTTTGCCGCCAACAACCGCGGCAAAAAAAGCATTACACTTAACCTGAAGAGTGAAGAAGGAAGAAATGCTGCCCTCATGCTGATTTCAGAAAGTGATGCGGTGCTTGAAAGTTTTCGGCCTGGTGTAATGAAAAAGCTTGGCCTGGATTATGAGAATGTGAAAAAGCATAAACCAAATATCGTTTATTGCTCTCTTACAGGCTACGGTGAGAATGAAGACTATCAATATTTAGGAAGTCATGATTTAAATTATATGGCGGTAAGCGGGGTCCTTGCCCAGTTGAAGGACCGCAGCGGCCGTCCTGTTCACCCGTCCAACACAATAGCGGACTTTATGGGAGGAATGGCAGCCAGTGAAAGGATACTGGCTGCCCTGCTTTCCAGCAAAATCTCCGGCCAAGGCGGGCATCATTGCATTTCGATTGCGGAAGTGATGGCTTCCACCATGGGGAACCATTTGCTGATTGAGAGTAAAACAGGGTATCCTAAAGGACTTTCGTTATTAAACGGTGAAGTCGTTGCCTATTCTATTTATGAAACAAAGGATAGCCGGTTTGCTGCACTTGCTGCTCTGGAGCCGAAGTTCTGGATAAACTTCTGTAAGAGTGCAGGAAGGGAGGATTGGATTGATTATCATCTTTCCACTGCCTCTGGCGATAATCCTGTCTTTTTGGAGATAACCGAATTCTTTAAAAGCAGGACATTAAAAGAGTGGACTGAATTTGGCCAAAGAGCAGATTGCTGTCTGACTCCTGTATTGGAGGCCGGCGAATTGCAAGACTTTCCGCTATTTAACGGAATATTAAATACTGCCCAAAATTACCCTTTGGTAAAAATGCATGGCGGAATAGAATCAGCAATGGGGGATCCTCCAAAATTAGGAGAACATAATGAGGAAGTTCTAAGCAGTATTGCAAAGAGAAATATTAAAATATGACCGGTATGAATAAAGAGTCCCTAATCTTGAGATGATTAGGGATTCTTCATTTATTATGCCTCAAAAATGGTGATACTGGCGAAATCCAGGCGAGTCACTCTTCCTTGAGGGAAAGGCGAAGGGCCGGATAGTACAAGACGGATCTTATCTCCCTTCTCCAGCTCCTCCAGCAATAAAGTGGATGTTGCATAGTCAACGTCAAAATTATTGTTATTAAAAGAGGTTTGGGAGTTGATCAGAGTTCCGCCATTCCGCTGAAGCTCAAATTTCAACGGCAGATTCGCCTGGCCTGCAGCAGCAAATACTTGTACGCTGAACTGAAGAAAATAAAAGCCTCTTTCCTTAACTGTAATCGTATTGTTCTCCGGATCAAAGTGAAAATCAGATTTCCCCTTAGCGTGTTTAGATTGACTGTGGATGGAATGGATGTGTTCTGGTCATAAAATTGGGGAATGAAGTCATTGGTGACATAAATCTTACCCGAAGCTTTTGAATAATCTTCTTTACCCGAGCACCAGTGGTCCTGGGAATAAAAAGATAACAAATGAATCACCTCCTACTATAATTAATGATGAGTTTTAAAATTGGTATAGGACAAGTACCTAACACAATGGATTTTTGCCTTGGAATTTTCGAAAGGGAAGGATGCAGCTGAGATTAAATGGTATAATGAAAGGGAATATATATTAAAATAATCTTTTCAATTTTTGGAGTGTGATGGTCACTAGTGCGTTTTATTAAAACAATCCCCAATATGGTCACTTTGGGTAATTTATATTGCGGCTTTCTTTCAATCGGCATGGCTGCCAATGGAGAATTTAAAAATGCAGCCGTATTAATATTAATTGGCATGATGCTTGATAGCATGGACGGCAGGCTGGCCAGAATGCTGAAAGCGGATAGTACACTGGGAAAAGAACTTGATTCTCTGGCAGATATTGTTACATTTGGGGTAGCCCCTTCATTTTTGGTCTTTTATACATACTTTTTTCAATTTGGAATCCTTGGATTAGCTGTTTCAGGCCTTTTTCCTTTATTTGGGGCATATCGGCTGGCCCGATTCAATATCAGTCCGCCAAAATCCTCTTTAAACTATTTTATTGGAGTTCCGATAACAGCAGCAGGCGGGATCATGGCCATACTGACCCTTTTTGGTGATCGTATTCCCAATATCATTACAACGGTTGTATTCACTGCACTTTGCTTTCTTATGGTAAGCAGAATCCGGATTCCCAGTTTTAAAGAAGTTCCCCTTCCAAAATATGGAACAATTGTTACCGTTTTTCTGGGAAGTGTTCTATACGTTATTTACAAGGGTTCATATGGGCCGTTTCCCGATTTGATTTATATTGCAATTCCTCTTTACATTGCTTATCTGACATACCGATTCATAAAAGGCAAAAATAAAAAAGAAATTGATTAAACAAAAAAAAGGCCGCGCTGGCCTTTTTTTATTTGTAAAATACTTTGTCGATATTATATTTTGCCTGAAGGGCATTGATGATATAAGTCTCATAAATTTCGCGCTCCATGCTGTCTTCCACGTAAATGACCGCAATTTTATGGACATCATCACGATGATTTTTTATTGGAGAAACATTGTCTTCAAAATGCTTTTTAACCCGCTGTCTTAATTTGCGGGCTTTTCCTACAAAGAGCAGATCTTCTTTCGCATCAAAAAACAGAATCATGCCGCCTTTGTCTCTTGGTATCTTATGGTAATCTGTGAACCCATAGACACTGCTAAGGTCACTTTCTACTGCCTGTCCCGTTTGCCTGCTTCTTGTAATAACGAGATTAGGCTCTGGTATTTCAATTTTTATCAATATCATCACTTCCTATTCTAAAGATTAAGAGTAACATATACCTGCAAAGTAATCCACATTCATAGAGGGAAATTGATTTATTTCTTTCGTCTTCGAAATATATTCCTTACTGCACGCGGGGTGAACAATACTGCCGGATGTGCCTGCAGATGGAGCACTTTCATAAAGCAGTCATATGTATAGGGATCAAAGGAACAGGCATTGACCACTTTTTTGACATACCATTGAAGAAGGGGCAGTCCCAAAGGTTTAGCTCCAGCTGTATGGGAGAATCTGAAATCCTCAGTTAAAGCAATTAACCAGGGGATATCCACTATTTTGCTGATTTTTCTATGGAAATTATACGGATCCGCATCCGCTTCTCCTGCACTTATGAGGATATCCTGCAATGCCTTTGCTTCCTTTGCAGCAATGCTCATTCCCTGCGCAAATACCGGATCCATCCGGCAAAAAGCATCACCCATGACAAGCAGTCCTTTAGGAAAGGTCTTCATTTTTTCGAAGTGATATCGCCTCATGGAAGGAAAGCGGTACACTTTTATATCTGAAGCAGGTTCTCCATTTGTTATGCACTCATAAATATGCGGCTTTTCCAGGTTTTTCGCTGCCTCGAGAAATTCATGGTGATCCGCTGGCGGATTATTGGCACCATATCCAAAGAGGGTAATCATCCATTCATTATTCTCGGTTGGAGAAATGGCTCCTCCAAAGGATTGAAGCGGAGGATTCGGATAAACCAATAAACTTTTCCATTCAGGATCTGACTGAATTCTTCTGTAAATACGGTTAGCATAGAATAAGTTGATAGATACCTCTGTTTTCTTTGGCTGGGCCACCCCGACTTTGTATAGGCAATGAAATGCAAGGCTGCTGGCACCTGATGCATCAACAGTTAAATCGGCAGGATATATAGCATTACCTTTTGCGGTTTCCGCTTCAATACCCGTAATTCTTGAACCATTTAAGGTAAAATCTTTAGCTTTAGTGTTATATAAAGTATGGATATTTTGAATCTGATCTATTCTTTTACGAAGATGGTATTCAAGAAATGGACGGCTTTGCTGAATAATAGAGCAGCCTGAGTCATATCTGACTTTCCAGCTTCCGTGATGGTGCCAGGCTATGTCATTAGAAAAATCTGCAGGAACTGAACCACCTTTTATCATTTCAGCTCTCAGACCCGGGAAAAGTTCCTCAAGTATTTTCTCTCCGCTCTTCAGAAGAACATGACCCTGAGCAGCCTGTGGTACCCCTTTTCGCGGGCTGCCCTTCGGCTGTTCACCATCTTTTTCGATAATCATAACCTTTTCGAAGGAGTCTGAAAGGACTCTCGCCGCCAGCATGCCGGCAATGCTCCCTCCGATCACAATGGCCGTTTTTCTTCTACTGTATTTTTTTTGATTTCCAAGCATTCAAAAATCCTCCATATGCTTCATTACTTTTATAATAGTACCTCATGACTAATAAAGATATCGTTAATAGCAAATAGCAAGTCATAAATTGGTTTGTTTGCAAAGCTGTAAAAAAGTATCGTCACATTTGTGAAATTGTTCACAAGTTAATTGCCGGACAACATGTTTTGTTAGACAATGACGATGTAGTTGATATTCCTAAAAAACAATTGAGGTGACGGACATGTGTGAACAATGCAGCAGTGAAAACATGATGAAAGCAGCAGTTGTGCATAAATTTAAGGAAAGCCTGGAAATTGAAAATGTGAGAGTACCATCCGTTGGAAAAAATGATGTATTAGTAAAAATAAAAGCCTGCGGTGTATGCCATACAGATTTACACGCTGCACATGGTGATTGGCCTGTTAAACCGGCACTTCCCCTTATTCCGGGGCATGAAGGGGTCGGCGAAGTTGTAGAAGTGGGAGAAGGCATTACACATTTGAAGGCTGGAGATCGTGTCGGAGTGCCTTGGTTATATTCAGCCTGCGGACATTGTGAATACTGCTTAACCGGGCGTGAAACACTTTGCCATAATCAGCTGAACGCGGGATATTCCATTAATGGCGGATACGCAGAATATTGTCTTGCTGATGCCCGTTATGTGGTGAAGGTTCCGGATTCTCTTGACTACGTTGAGGCAGCGCCAATTTTTTGTGCGGGTGTAACGACATATAAAGCGCTGAAGGTAGGGGAAGCAAAGCCGGGAGAGTGGGTCGCTGTTTATGGTATTGGAGGTCTTGGACATGTGGCAGTCCAATATGCAAAAGCAATGGGACTGAAGGTGGTGGCAGTCGATACATTTAACGAAAAGCTGGAGCTGGCAAAAGATTTAGGTGCGGATTTAACTGTTAATCCGAAAGTCGAGGATTCAGCTGTCTTCATACAGCGTGAAATAGGCGGGGTGCAAGCATCCATATGCACGGCAGTGTCTAAACACGCTTTCAGTGAAGCTTATCGTGCTGTCAAACGCGGAGGAAAGTGTGTAGCTGTAGGATTGCCGCCGGAAGTTATGGAAGTTCCGATCTTTGATACAGTTCTAAACGGTGTCAGCATTGTAGGTTCTATTGTTGGAACAAGAAAGGATTTGCAGGAAGCCCTTCAATTTGCAGCAGACGGCAAAGTAAAAACAATAGTGGAAACGGCATCCCTTGAAGAAATCAATAGAGTCTTTGATGATCTTGAAAAAGGGAAAATAAATGGCCGTATTGTTATAAAATTTGAAGATTAATAGAATTGGCTTTAAAGCTGGGCACATTTGTGTCCGGCTTTTATTTATGAATTCGACCCAACTAATATATCACCATTTTCATAGTGAAAAAAACTTGCACATAAGGAATTTGTCATATCAATATTTCCATTCACATAAAAATGAAAAATAGCTCAGGAGAGAAAAATATTTTAAATATTAAAAGGAGAAAACAATTGTGTAAAGAATATTTAAACTATTCGTAATTTTATGAAAAATATTTCACCAATCGAAATAAAGGGGGTTGAAAGATTGGGAATTTTGGAGATTAAGGATGCTACTTTAAGGTTTGGAGGCGTAACAGCTCTTGACCAGGTTTCCTATGAAGTGCAGGAGGGGGAGATTTTTTCGCTGATTGGTCCAAATGGTGCAGGTAAGACAAGTATGCTGAATTGCATAAGCGGGCTGTACAAACCTTCATCCGGATCGATTTATTTTAAGGGGGAAGATATTACCCGGTATAAACCTCACAAAAGAGCCAGTATGGGCATTGCCCGTGCTTTTCAGAATATCGAGCTTTTCCCGCATTTATCTGTTTTGGACAATCTGATGCTTGGGAGGCATGTGAGAATGAAAACCGGGCTGCTTGCAGGAGGGCTGTATTGGGGGAAGGCGCAGAGAGAGGAAATCGAACATCGGAAAAAAGTTGAGCAGGTGATCGACTTTCTTGAAATCGAGGATATCCGCAATACCCCCGTGGGAACTCTTTCATATGGACTGCAGAAAAGGGTCGAAACCGGCAGGGCTCTGGCACTGGAACCTGAAATTCTCCTTCTGGATGAGCCGATGGCAGGCATGAACAGTGAGGAAAAAGAAGACATGGCCAGATACATTATTGACATCCACGAAGAAATGAACACAACCATTATATTAATTGAACACGATATGGGGGTTGTAATGGACTTATCCGATCACATTGCAGTTCTTGATTTCGGGAAGCTGATTGGCTATGGGACACCGGAAGAGATTCAGAATAATCCTAAAGTCATAGAAGCCTACCTGGGAGAAGAGAATGCCGTATAAAAGATAGACCGGCTAAAGTGATTTTTAGATATTTAGGAGGGGGGAGCGATTCTATGAGCAAGACCTTTCCGCAGCTGCTGATTGAAAGGGCTTACAGGAATGGGACGCAAGTGGCTTTAAGAGAAAAAGAATTTGGAATATGGAATGAAATTACGTATGAAACGTTCTTAGACAAAGTAAAGAATTTCAGCCTGGGTTTGGCATCACTGGGTCTGAAAAGAGAAGATAAGCTTGCTATTATTGGCGATAACAGGCCCGAATGGGTAATCAGTGAGCTTGCTGCACAAAGCTTAGGCGGCATTTCAGTAGGCATTTATCAGGAATCCCTGTCTGCTGAACTAAGTTACATTATCGATAATTGTGACGCAACCATAATCGTTGCTGAGGACCAGGAGCAAGTGGATAAACTGCTGGAAATTAAAGAATCCATTCCAAAAGTCAGAACGATTATTTATTATGATTCACGCGGCATGAGAGGTTACCGGGAGGATTTTCTGCTGGAATTTAACGAGGTTCTGGAAATGGGACGAAGTTTTCACTCAGGGCAGCCTGCCTTATTTTCAGAGGAAGTTGATAAGGGGTCTGCAGATGACGTGGCGATTTTGTCTTATACTTCTGGAACGACAGGCAATCCAAAAGGAACGATGCTTACTTACCGAAATCTGATCGAAATGGCTAAAAATCTGTCAGACATTGATCCGCTGACAGATAAGGATGAATATGTTTCATTCCTTCCTCTTGCCTGGATCGGGGAACAGATGATGACTCTTGCCATGGGCTTATACAATGGGATGACGATTAATTTCCCGGAAGAGCCGGCAACCGTTTTGGAGGACCTCCGCGAAATTGGACCACAGGTTATGTTTTCGCCGCCCAGAATCTATGAAGATATGGTATCGCGATTTCAGGTTAGAATTCAGGACAGCGGCTGGCTGAAAAGAAAGATTTATAACTGGTGCAAGCCGATCGGCGAGAAGGTAGCAAAGGCCCATTTTGAAAATAAACCAGTCAGTACGGGTACGAAGGCTCTTTATAAAATGGCCGATTACCTGATGTTCAGTGCCATCCGCGATCACTTTGGACTCTTGAAGATTAAGCGTGCCTATACAGGCGGTGCACCTTTGGGACCTGATGTATTTGAATTTTTTCATAGCATAGGAGTTAATGTGAAAAGCATTTACGGGCAGACAGAGGTAGCCGGCATATCCATTGTGCACAGGGACGGCGATATTAAGCTTGATAGTGTTGGAATTCCAATACCGGGTACAGAAGTGAAGATTTCTGAAGAAGGGGAAATCCTGATTAAAAGCTCAAGTGTCTGCAAGGGGTATTACAAAAATGAGAAAAGCACAACGGAAACCATTCAGGATGGATGGCTGCATACCGGGGATGCAGGGAGGCTGGATGAAGGAGGGCATTTGTATATCATTGACCGGATTAAGGATGTCATTCGCCTTGATACGGGTGAAATGTTCTCTCCGCAGTTTATCGAAAACAAGCTGAAATTCAGTTCGTTCATACAGGAAGCGGTAGCAATTGGGAAGGATCGCCCGTATGTGGTTGCCATGATCAATATTGATATGAAAAATGTAGGGCGCTGGGCGGAGAAAAACCAAATCAGCTATACCACTTATACCGATTTATCTTCCAAGCCGCAAGTGCTGGAGCTGATCGAAAAACAGGTGCAGGAAATCAATCAGACGCTGCCTGAAAAAGCACGCGTGAAGAAATTCGTCCTTCTTTATAAAGAGCTTGATGCAGATGATGAAGAGCTTACAAGAACCAAGAAAGTCCGCAGGCAGTTTGTTGCTAAAAAATATCAGGCCTTAATCGATGGTCTTTATACAGAGGACAAAAAAATTCGTGTCAATGGAACGATCAAGTATCGTGATGGCATGGAACAAACCATCCAGACAACGCTTCAGGTGATCTTTATGGATGAAGGAGAGGGGGCAGCTTAATGACATTTTTCTTGCAAATGCTCGTAACAGGCATCGTGGTAGGCAGCGTTTATGCTCTTGTTGCATTGGGCTTTGTGCTTATCTATAAATCCAGTGATGCCATCAACTTTGCACAGGGCGAGTTCCTTTTAATTGGAACGTATGTCTGTTTAACGCTTATTACAGCCTACAACATTCCGTTTGTGGCAGCCCTGTTAATCGCTCTCATGTTCAGTGCTGTTTTAGGATTTGTTATTGAACGGATCGTTCTGAGGCCGTTTATTGGAGAGCCCGTCATATCCATGATTATGGCGACCATCGGATTATCGAGCGTTCTTGCCGGGATTGTCCATATTATTTGGGGCCATGAAACACGTGTATTTCCCAAGATTTTCTCTGAACAGCCTGTTAACCTTGGTGAGATCGTCATTGCGCCGGTCTATCTATGGTCACTTGTAATCGTTGTGGTGATGCTTGTCATTTTTACCCTCTTTTTCAAATATTCCAAGCTTGGAATTGCGATGAGAGCAACCGCAGATGATCAGCAGGCGGCAATGTCAATGGGAATCAGCGTAAAAATGATTTTCGCTGTGGCCTGGGCGATTGCAGCCATTGTTTCGGCAGTTGGGGGAATCCTTCTCGGAAACATCAACGGTGTGAATGCATCCCTTTCAGCGATCGGCTTAAAGGTGCTTCCGGTTGCCATTCTTGGAGGACTCGACAGTATTCCCGGTGCGATCATCGGCGGGCTGATCATCGGCATTCTTGAGAGCCTGACCGGCGGATATCTGGATCCATTGGTTGGCGGGGGTCTGAAAGAGGTTATGCCGTTTGTCATCCTCGTATTTATCCTGATGTTCAAGCCGTATGGTTTGTTCGGAAAAAAAGAAATCGAGAGGGTGTAACCGATGAGAAATCCTTTTGTAATGGATTGTGGAGAATTCCATGTGAATTATAAACAAGATATGGCGATCTGGAAGATCACCAGGGTAAGGATGCGCATGTTCATTCTTCTGGCAGCATTTGCAGTCTTCCCGATGTTTGCATCCGATTATATCATTGGACTGGCTACACTTTGCGGAATTGCCGCTATTGGTGCGATCGGTCTGAACATCCTGACGGGCTTTACAGGCCAGATTTCAATCGGGGTAGGGGCCTTTTTGGGGGTAGGCGGGTATACATCGGCTATTCTGACAGCAAAGCTGGGATTAAGCTTCTGGATTGCCATGCCGACAGCCGGTATTGTGACGGCGATAGTCGGCGGACTATTCGGACTGCCATCCTTAAGGCTAAAAGGATTATATTTGGCGATAGCCACTCTTGCAGCACAGGTAATCATTTTATTTGTTATTTCCCGCTGGGATGCGCTGACTGGCGGAACAGCCGGAATGGTCTTATCCAGGCCTGAACTTGGCAGTTTTGTCTTTTACAGTGAACGGAGTTATTACTACCTTATGTTTGTGGTGCTGATTATTACAGCAATCTTCACCCTGAACCTCTTCCGTTCGAGGGTCGGCAGGGCATTCATAGCAGTCCGTGACCGTGATGTGGCAGCAGAGGTTATGGGGATCGATTTGTTTAAATATAAAGTATTGGCATTTATAGTAAGTTCCTTCTTTGTTGGCATTGCCGGTGCTTTACTGGGCCATTATACAATGGTTGTCAGTCCTGAGCTTTACAGCATTACAGTGTCCATCGAATACTTAGCAATCATACTGGTCGGTGGTCTTGGAAGCGTATTCGGGTCGATTTACGGAGCTGTATTTATTACATTGCTTCCAGTTGTACTAAGATCAGGGGTTGAAATGATGAGCGGGGTATTCCCTGACTTATCAGCTGTCTTAATCGGGATGAAAGAGGTAGTATTCGGCCTTGTGATTATCTTATTCCTGATCTATGAACCGCAGGGCCTCGCGAAAATATGGAAAAACATCAAAGACTATTTTAAGCTCTGGCCATTTTCCTATTAATTCCCGGGTAATAATATCTGAAAATTTTGAAAGTAAATCTTTCAAATTTTTATAAAAAAGAGGAAAAATGAGGGGGAACATTATGAAGAAGGTTTGGAAGGGTTTATTGGCAGCAACATTAATGACTGGAATGCTGGCAGGCTGTTCTGGAGGCAGCGAGGAAGCTTCAGGTGACAAGAAAGGCGGCACTGTTAAAGTTGGCGGTATCTTTGACCTTACGGGAGGTACCGGTGATGTTGGAACACCATATGCAGAGGGTGAAAAAGCATTTTTTGAATCCATTGCTGGCGAGGAGATTAACGGCTATAAGCTCGAATTAATTGGTGATGACTATGCTTATAAAATCCCGGAAGCCCAAAAGCTTTATCAGAAATTAAAATCAAAAGATAAAGTATCAGCCATTTTGGGATGGGGAACAGGGGACACTGAAGCCCTTCGCCAGCAGGTGGCAGCCGACAAGCTTCCATTCATCTCGGCTTCATACTCAGAGAACCTGAAAAATATTGACGAAAGCCCATATAACTTCCTGGCTGCGGCTTCTTACTCCGACCAGGCAAGATCCGTACTGAAATGGATAAAAGACAATCACACCGGCGGCACACCGACTGTAGCATTAATTTACAATGATACGGCCTTTGGCAAATCGCCAATTGAAGATGCCAAAAAATTTGCCAAGGAAAATGGCATTGAAATTGTAGATGAACAAATTGTTGACCTGAAAACACTTGATGCAACATCCCAATTGCTGAACATGGAAAAGAAAGACCCTGATTATGCGATTATCAACCAAACTTGGGGTGCAACAGCAACTATATTAAAAGATGCTAAAAAGCTTGGTTTGGATACACAATTCATTGGATTAAACTGGGCTACCGGAGAAGGCTTGCTTCCTATTGCAGGTGATGCGGCTGAAGGATTTATCGGAGTCGTCACTCATGCCTTCCCATATGAAGATCTGCCTGGAATGGAAGAAATCAAGAAGTTCGTAGAAAGCAAGGGTGAAAAGCTGGAAGACAAGAACCAGAAGTTTATCCAGGGATGGGTGTCCGCCAAAATCATGGTTGAAGGCATGAAGCTTGCTGAAGACCCGACTTCAGGCGAAGGCATCCGTGCCGGCCTGGAGAAGATTTCAAATCTTGATCTCGGCGGTTTAGCCGCTCCGGTTACTTTTTCACCTGACAATCATGCTGGTACAAACCAAGTTCGATTGGCAGAAGTGAAGAACGGCCAGTTTGAAGTGTTCACTGATTATATCGGCTACTAACAAGATGGGGGGCGAGGTTTTATACCCGCCTCCTGTTCACTTTTAAAGGCTTGGCACTTATGTATTAGCAAATAAACTCGAAACTTGGCAAATAAACATGAAAATTGCAAACAAACGATTGAATCCGCAGACAAATTTTTGTTTGTAGAAATAAACAGAGAAGACCACGAATGATTCAGAACATGACCTAGGAACAAAAAAATAGAGATAGCCGGGAGGACAGATGCATGCTGACAATAAATAATGTCGAAGTGATGTACGACAAGGTCATCCTTGTATTAAAAGGGATGTCAATGGTGGTGCCAAAAGGGAAAATTGTCGCTTTGCTCGGCAGCAATGGCGCCGGGAAAACGACGACTCTTAAGGCTATATCCGGCCTGCTGAAAAGCGAAAACGGTGAAGTGACGGATGGATTTATCGAGCTTTATGGCGAGCGCATTGATGTAAGCGATGCTGAAACCATCGTAAAGAAAGGCATTTTTCAGTGCATGGAAGGAAGGCGCGTGTTCAAGCATCTTTCTGTGGAAGATAACCTGATCGCAGGTGCACATACCAGGAAAGACCGGAAGAATATTAAAGGCGATATCCAAAAAGTCTATCATTACTTTCCAAAGCTTGAAATGCTGAAGCACAGGCAGGCCGGATATCTGTCAGGCGGAGAGCAGCAGATGCTTGCCATTGGAAGAGGAATCATGGCAAAGCCAAAGGTGCTGCTTCTCGATGAACCTTCATTAGGACTTGCCCCTCTATTAGTAAAAGAGATCTTCGGGATTATTAAAAAAATCAATGAAGAAGAGGGAACCACTATACTGGTAGTGGAGCAAAATGCCAATGTTGCCTTATCGATTGCCGATTATGGATACATCATGGAAAACGGCCGAATTGTGATGGATGGTACGGTGGACCGGCTTCTTTCCAATCAGGATGTGCGTGAATTTTATCTTGGAATGGGAGATAAGGGCCGGAAAAGCTATAAAGATATTAAATCTTATAAAAGAAGAAAGAGGTGGCTGTAATGGAAGAACTGAAGGAAGTAATTCACCATGCATATAATAATGCCAGCGGATTTAAAAGGCGCCTTGAGGATGCCTGTATTTCCCCAGATGACATACAAACTTTAAAAGACCTTGAGAAAATACCTGTGCTTAAAAAAGATAGATTGCCGGAATTGCAATCTGCAGATCAGCCTTTTG
The DNA here is from genome assembly GCF_001956215.1 of Paenibacillus sp. FSL R5-0490. Lineage (GTDB taxonomy): Bacteria > Bacillota > Bacilli > Bacillales > Cytobacillaceae > Cytobacillus. Next base: position 110,079 of record NZ_MRTQ01000013.1, read on the forward strand.
GAGGCTTTGCAGCTGTAAAGCCTAATGAGATGGAACGAATTTTTATGTCGCCAGGTCCGATTTACGATCCGCAAACGACAGGGAAAGATTTCTGGCGATTCTCAGAAGCTCTCAAGAAGGCAGGCTTTGGGGAAGGGGATATCGTACAAAATACATTTTCCTATCATCTCTCACCGGCAGGCTTTATGTTTGACTCCGCACTTCGTGAATTAGGAGCAACTGTCATCCCTGCCGGAACCGGGAATCGGGAGCTTCAGATCCAGATTATGAAGGATGTCAGGGTAACCGGCTACGTGGGAACCCCGAGCTTCTTTAGCCTTTTGCTTGATGCCCTTGAAGAAAAGGGATGGGAGGCGGGAAAAGATGTTGTCGTAAATAAAGCTTTCTTTACTGCAGAAATGCTGACGGAACAAATGCGGAAAAGGTGTGAAGACAATGGGATTTCCGTATATGAAGGATATGGGACTGCAGATTGCGGGTGTCTTGCTTATGAGGACAAATCGGGGCCTGGTTTAAGAATTACAGATTCTGCTGTTGTTCAAATCTGTGACCCGCAGACTGGATCGGAAGTTACAGATGGAGAAGGAGAAGTGGTGGTCACTTTATTTGATAAAAGCTACCCGCTTATCCGCTTTGGCACAGGCGACCTTTCACGCTGGGTTAAAGGGTATGAGGGAAAAAGGATTGCAGGAGTGCTGGGGCGTGTCAGTGATGGGATAAAGGTAAAAGGAATGTTTGTAAGAGAAAAACAGCTGGCGCAGGTATTAAATGAAGCAGGGTATCCGGTATTCCAGGCTGTGGTAACAAATGAGCAGGGGCATGACCAGATTAAGATTTTCATAGAATCGGAAGAAGGATTAAACCCTGAGCTTTCTTCAAAAATCCAGAATGTGATAAGGGTTAAGCCGACACTTGAATTAATAGCGTCAGGCTCTATTAAAAAGGATGAAAAGAAGCTGGTGGATAAGCGGAACTACGAATTAAAGAGGGTGTAGTCAAAGGGGCTGATGGAATCGGCCTTCTTTTTTATGAGGATGTGAAATAGTTAACTTTGATTAATGCGGAAAAAGGAGTTATTCAGCGCAAGCCAAAAATCCCTGGACAATCATCCGCAATCTGTTCACAAATGGCGCCGTTAATGAAATTAACGGCCGCCATCAGGATTCTCACACTCCACCACTAGAAACAATCCTTTATAATAGGGAGTCACGTTCGTTATCTTCATGCCTGAATCCTGTATAGCCTGAAGTGTGTCACGGTTCAGATGGCAGCCGTCGCATATCCGTTTCCAAAGAGGATTGAGGGCTTCCTGGGCAAATGCGAGAGCGTGCTGCTCCATTTTCACATGTTCAAAGAATAGTATTTTTGCCTGTGGCTTGCAGACTCGTTTGATCTCTGTGAGTGCTTGTTCAGGATTTGGGATAGTGCAGAACACCAGGGTGGCAACTGCCGAATCAAAGGTATTGTCCGCAAATTCAAGTTCTTCAGCAGACTGCTGGTGAATGTGAATAGGAACTGAAGCCGCATTTTTCCGGGAAAGTGATTTTTCAATCATCGCCTGATTCGGTTCAATGGCATCGACCCGGTCAGCCTTTTTATATAAGGGGAAGTTAATGCCTGTACCGGCTCCGATCTCGAGCACGCGGCCGGAAGCCATGGAAAGAATCTTACTTCTGATTCGCCGGAATTTTCTTTTTTCGAGAGGCTGCATGGCCAGATCATATAGGGAAGGGAATAAGCTGCTCAATTATTTCACTCATTTCTTAATAGCTGTTTATTCTATTTTACCCTTTTCCCAAAACGAAACAAGCCGGCACCTCGATTGGAGGAGCCAGCTTTCAATCAGGGCATGCTGTCGAACATTTCGTTCAGCTTCTCATATGTGTCCGGATATTTTGCCTCATATTGAAGATAGGCTGGGATAGGGTAGCGCACACCGCCTTTGTGGGTTTGCTTTAATCCATCTGCAAATTCATCTGCCATGGAAAAAGGAATGGTGAAGGCCATTTCGTGATCATGCGTCTGACCGAAGACCCGGTCCCCATAGCATGGGAGGATTACCTGCGGCTTACCGGTTTGTATGGTCTTAATTACAATATCGGCGCAATCTGCCCGGGCAGTAAAAGTGGAAGTAATTTCGCCGCCCGTATGATAGAGTGCGCCAGCCACCATTCTCATGACTTGTGCTGAATTCCCATAAACAGTGATAACATCCGGTTCGAATGCTGCTCTCCCCAGAGGAGCCATCAGCACTGTCCCGGCTTCCTCTTTTGTAAACTTGGCTACGGCCGCTTCGGTTAAGGCGCCAAGATCACAGGTTTTTGTGTACATTCCATCTGTTAAATTTCCTTCTGAGTAATAGTCCAATTCCTCCTCAAACCCGAAAGCAATTTTGGCAATTGGACATGACAAATCTTCTTTGCCCATGGCAATCGCCCAGCCATATCTTCTTGACATCGTTACCCCTTGGCAGATGCTGAAAGTTTTGTTAAAGTCTCTTGCCGGACGCTTGACCCTGTCAGGCATAGAATCTTCCTTTTTCATAACTCTAATGGCAAGCGGAAAGGTGTCAGGACGCACATATGTATGAATAGCCGTTTCCAGATCAGATAGCTTTTGAGCGTGAATGGCTCCCTGCATTAAAATCCCTCCTTAAGATACAATAAGTATTCTGTAGATTATATGGATTAACCTGCATAGTTAGGCTTTATTTTTGCATATATCAGTTGACATGAAACCAAATGGTTTTATATGATACAAATGAAACCAAAAGGTTTTATTTTATATACAAAGGAGAGCTTATAAATGGAAACACTTCAGGATATTAAACAAACTGTAATTCTTAATGCGCCTATTGAAAAGGTCTGGAAGAAAGTTTCTACATCAGAAGGAATCGAAGCGTGGTTTATGCCAAATGATTTTAAGGCTGAACTTGGCTATGACTTTCATATTCAGTCCCCATTTGGCCCGTCTCCATGTAAGGTGACAGAACTGGATGAGCCAAACCGGCTTTCTTTTAAATGGGATACGGATGGATGGTTTGTATCTTTCATTTTAAAAGATTTGGACGGCAAAACGGAATTTACGCTTATACATGGCGGATGGAAACAGCCTGATGAATTGGTTGGGAAAGCTGGACAAGAGAGTGCGGTTATCCGTGAAAGAATGTCTCAGGGATGGACTGGAATTCTTTCGAAGCTTAGCAAGGCTGTTGAGGAATAATGGGTGCTTCTGCCAGGAAACATGATGTGTTTCAGGCAATCGCGGACCCTACGAGGAGAGAGGTTTTAAGGCTGCTGGCTGAAAAAGAACGCCCGATCTCAGAGATAAGCGCGCATTTCCCTATAAGCCGTACCGCCATATCAAAACATCTCCATATTCTCTCAGAAGCCCAATTAGTAAAAGGGGAAAAGGCGGGGAGAGAAAGAATTTACCATCTCCAGCCTGAGCCGCTGACTGAATTGAAGCAATGGCTGTCCTTTTATGAGCAATTCTGGAACAATAAGCTGCAAAAACTGAAATATTTAGTTGAAGAAGATGAATGATTTTCTCGAAAAAGAGCGTCCGCAGCTCTTTTTTCTTTTAAACCAAAATGAGGTCTTTATTATAAGAGATATAATATAATAATATTTGTGTTAACTATTTTGTGAAGGAGTCATCAGGATGTATCAGACATTTACTTTACAGGAGAAGATCAGGCAAATAACAATCATGTTAATTCCCATATTAATCACGCAGTTTGGCATGTTTGCAATGGTCTTTTTTAATACAATTATGTCAGGGAGATATAATGCTTCCGATCTTGCTGGCGTAGCGATTGGCTCCTCCATTTGGAATCCTGTGTTTACCGGGCTTAGCGGAATATTAATGGCTGTATCCCCAATTGCGGCTCAAGCGATTGGAGAAAAAAAGAACAAAGAAGTTTCATCTATTGTAAAAAATGGCATCTTATTGGGTTTTATCATTGCCTTTGCAGTCATTCTATTGGGTTCAATTTTGCTTGACCCGCTGCTTACTAGCATGAATCTGCCTGATGATGTGGAAGCAACAGCCCGTGGCTATCTTGTGGGTCTCAGTTTTGGAATCATTCCATTATTCCTATTTAATGTTCTAAGATCTTTCATATATGCACTCGGCAAAACAAGAGTTGTGATGGTGATTTTATTTTGTTCACTTCCTATCAATTTCTTCCTGAATTATGTCCTGATTTTTGGCTATTGGGGATTTCCTGAATTGGGAGGTGCAGGAGGAGGGTATGCAACTTCTTTTACTTATTGGTTCATCCTTGTCATGACTGCACTTATTATCAAAACGAAGGATCCTTTTTCAAGCTATGCCGTTTTCAGCGGTCTTAAGGAATTTTCGTGGAATAAATGCAAAGAAATCTTAAAGATAGGGGTACCCATGGGACTGTCCATCTTTTTTGAAACGAGTATGTTTGCCGCGGTGACCATCTTAATCAGTAAGTTTAATGTAACAACTATTGCTGCCTATCAGTCTGCATTGAACATAGTTTCCTTCCTGTATATGATCCCAATCAGCATTTCCATGGCTCAGACCGTGTTAGTCGGATTTGAAGTGGGGGCAGGCAGGTATAAGGATGCAAAATCCTACAGCTGGCTGGGCATCTATCTGTCTATTTTTATTGCGCTGTTCACAGGCCTCCTGGTTGTATTTTTCCGCTATGAGGTTGCAGGCTTTTACTCTACTGATCAAGCGGTAATTGCCCTGACTGCCCATTTTCTGATTTATGCACTGTTTTTCCAGATTTCCGATGCCATCCAGGCTACTGCGCAAGCGGCTTTAAGAGGATATAAAGATGTGAATATATCTTTTGTTATCACACTGGTTTCTTATTGGCTGATCTGTCTGCCTGCTGGCTATGTTCTTGCACACCATACAGACCTTGGCGCAACTGGTTACTGGCTTGGACTTACGTTTGGGCTTCTTGCTGCAGGTGTTTGTCTTTCAATGAGGCTTATCTTTATCCAGAAGAGAAAATTTATCAATGAAGAAATCAGGGAAGCAGGCTAAAGCCGTCTATCCGCTTATTGCGGCATGGCGGTTTTTTTGTGCTTGATGTCCGAAAACAAATATATTTTTTAAGAAAGTTTGGCAAAAGGCACTGCATTTGCGATTAAGCAGGAAGAAGAAGGGTAGGTATAAGCGGGGAGGACTTGTTTCCCTATTCTTTTTGGGGGTGAATATAAACTCAGCATGCGAAAAATTATATTTTGCGGCAATTCTCAGCAGCTATATTATATGGATTTTTTTCATCTTTGATAAGGTTTTACCAGCAGCATATACATTTTTGACTCCGAAATAACCTCGAGGTTAGAATAATATTGTTATTATAATAGATGACTTGACATCAATGAATGTTATAGAAAAGGAGGACATTTGATGGAGACTAACTCTTCCAAATATGAAATAAATGTAAATGGATCTCTGTTTGATTGGGATTTGGATGATGCAACGTTTAAATTTGAAAATGACGAAGTGGTAGTGTTTTGGGTAAACACAGCTTTTAAGACTCTGCTGGACTCCATTGAGGAAATCTCTGGTGAAAAGTCAGCCGAGCTTGTTCTTGAAACCGCCGGCTACAGGACAGGGAAAATTGTCAGCAAATTTTATCTGGAATCGAATAATGAAAAAGAAGACATTATTAATCATTTACCCAATATATATTTAACTGCAGGATGGGGAAAGACAGAGATTGCATCTTTTTGTGCAGAAGAAAAGAAAGCGATCATTCGTGTTAAAAATGGCTGGGAGTATAAGATTAATGTGGAACAAAAAAAAGAAGCAGAAGGCACTTTTTTGCCTGGACATTGGGCAGGGGTGTTAAGCGGCCTGTTTGAAACAAATATATGGTATAAAGTGAGGCAAAGCCAGGTTAAGGGGGATCATTATTCCGAATACGAATTTTTTGAGTCCGACATTACGCCCTCTCTAAATATCAATGCCATGATTAAAGAGCAGAATCAAAGCGCCCAGAAGAAGCTGGAAAAGGAAATTGCTGAGCAGACCAGAGTACTGTCTGAAATCATTAAAGAGATTTCTTCTCCTATTATTCCAGTGATTGATTCTATTTTGGTCATTCCTTTAGTGGGAAGATATGAAGAGCTGCGGGCGGAGGAACTGCTGAACAGAACATTACTGAATCTTCCCCGGTATAAAGCAGAGTATTTAATATTGGACTTAACTGCATTAAAGGGTGTTGATCAATATACTTTCGATTTTCTGCAGAAATTCGTGAAAGCAGCTTCCCTATTGGGCACAAACTGCATATTTGTCGGTATTTCACCCGAACTTAGCCTGCAAATCATCGAGAGCGGCAATAAAGAAACACAAATTCCTTGTTTTTCAGTTCTGCAGCAGGGAATCACCCACGCGTTAGATCAAGTGGGATTGGAGATTTCCCCCAAAAAATAAGCAGTAAAAAGCCAGCATTAAGGGCCAGTGCTGGTTTTTTACTGCTTATTAATGTTACTAGCCTTTGACGATATTTCCTTCTGCAGGTATCGGATGAGCTTTTAACATTCTGGCAAAATGGATTAAATTATAGGCCATTATTCTGGCATGCTGTCTTGTAAAGTCATTTTCATAGCCCTTAGCTTTGATGAAGGAGGGGCCGGGACCAGCCTCTCCAACCCAATAGGTGTCAACGTTTGGCGGTATGGTGAATCCCATATGGGAGAGTGAATATAGCACAGAACGGGAAACTTGTTTGGCCCCATCTTCATTGCCAGTCACCACAACGCCGCCAACCTTGTTGTAATAAATATACTGGCCTTTTTCATTGGTCAGACTGCTTCCTCCATATAATCTTTCGATTACTTTTGTGGTGATGCTGCTCTGCTCGCCAAGCCAGATGGGAGAACCAAGGATAAGGATATCTGCCTCTTCAACCTTCTTAAAAATATCCGGCCATTCATCCTCCTGATCCACAGCTTCAGAAGTAATACCGTAACCAATCTTGAAGTCTGCAGCTGTAATAACCTCTGTTTCCACTTCCGTTTCATCAAAAAATTTAACAACCTCATCTATAAGTGCTCCGGTATTGGAAGGTTCACTGCTTTTTTTTAGTGTACAGTTTAAAACTAAAGCCTTAATTGACATGTTTCATACCACTCCCTTTCTGTATATTCACTACTCTTAATTCCCTGTGCAAAGGCCCAAAAACAATCAAAATGAAGGAAATGTGAGAAATTCAACGAATTACCTAGTTTGGTACGAGATTGGAGGAGCTGAAATGATCTATGAAATGACGGTTCAATTCCGGGTGCTGGATATGAAAAAGGGATTGTGGTGGTATGAAACTTTGCTTAATAAAAAACCTGATTTGAATATATCGATAAGCATGAAAAGGAGACTCAAATAAAAAAAGTAATCAAATATAAACTGGGGAGATGACTGGTATCGATCATTATTATATAGAAAGAGAGAAAGGTTATTTTGAAAGCTTGGCATAAAAGGGAGGACAAAATGAAGATACGGAAAATTGACCATTCAGAGCCCCCTCCCATGAATCTGCTATTATTGGCAGATCCTTCAATTGATTTTATTGAGGATTATCTTAATCGAGGGGAAATATATATTGCTGAACTTAATGGAGTAGCAGCAGGCGTTTATATTCTTCTTGCCACAAGACCAGGAACCTGTGAAATTGTTAATATTGCCGTTAGTGAAAAATATCAGGGAGAGGGAATAGGCAGAAAACTTCTACAGCATGCAATAGAGATTGCGTTTCAAGGTGGATATAAGACCGTTGAAATTGGAACGGGGAATTCAAGTATTGGGCAGCTGGCTCTTTACCAAAAATGCGGTTTTAGAATCACAGGGGTCGACAGAGATTTTTTTGTGAGGCATTACAAAGAAGATATCATTGAAAATGGAATCCATTGCCGGGATATGATCAGGCTGTCTATGGATTTATAATGAAATTGCCCCAAATGATTAGGAACAGCAGTGAGAAGGGCAGACTAAAAGCTGATTTCATGAATGTTATGCTGTAATATGTTACGTTAAAGTTAGAACAGTCAGAAAAGGAGTGTTTGGTTTTGCGTGAAAAGGAAGTTTTAAAGGAAGAAATACTGAATGCCTATCAATTCAGGCATGCGACAAAGGAATTTGATCCAAATAAAGAAATCCCCGAGGAGGATTTCCGGTTTATATTGGAGACAGGCCGTCTGTCACCAAGTTCATTTGGTTTTGAACCATGGCGTTTTGTGGTTGTTCAGAACCAGGAGCTCCGTGAGAAAATTAAGAATGCCTCCTGGGGAGCATTCGGGAAATTGCCTGAAGCAAGTCACTTTGTTTTAATCCTGGCAAGAACTAAAAAAGATACAAAATATGATTCCCGCTATCTGCAGGATCATTTTAGAAATACCCTGGGGATGCCGGAAGAAATGATGGAAAAATATCTGCAGCGGATTGAGGAATTTCAGAAGTCCGATTTTGACCTTCTGGAAGGAGATCGCCCTCTCTTTGATTGGGCCTGCAAGCAAAGCTACATAGCACTTGGGAATATGATGTCCGCCGCTGCACAAATTGGTATAGATTCCTGTCCTATTGAGGGGTTTGACATTGAAAAAATGAATAAACTCCTGAATGAGGAAGGCTTGCTTGAAGAAGGAAGCTTCGGACTGTCGGTAATGTGTGCCTTTGGATACAGAGTGAAAGACCCAAGACCGAAAGCGCGCAGACCATTCGATGATATAGTAAAGTGGATTGATTAGGAAAAGAGCATTGGCTCTTTTTCTTTTTTTATTGTTTAAAAAAGGAAATTGATATTATAGCTAGAAAAACTAATAAGAAATCAAAGCTCCTAATTAAGAAAGGATTTTATATATGAAGATAACGAAAGAAAAATTTCAGAACACAAGCAGATGGATAAAAAGAAATGCAAGACCGCTTGAATCTGCTTTATGGTCGTACCATTTTGAGGATTGTAATGATGAAGGGGTAATAAAATGTATAGAAGCGTTTCAGAATGAAGACGGGGGATTTGGCCATGGCATTGAACCTGATTTCTGGTCACCATACTCGTCACCTATGGCTTCCTGGGCTGCCGGTCAAATCTTAATGGAAATTGAAGCAAAACCCGAGTTGAAAGTAGTACAAAAACTAGTAAATTATCTAGAACACAGCTATATCCATGAGAATAAAATGTGGCCATCTGTGATGACTTCAAACAATGAGTACCCACATGCTCCTTGGTGGCATTGGACAGAGAATATCCAGGATAATTGGGCTTATAATCCAAGTGCAGAGCTTGCAGGGTTCTTATTGCATTGGTCGCCATCTGGAAGCAGTGCTGCTGAAATAGGATGGAAAACCGTAAAGAATGCAATTACATATTGTATGGAAGTTGATGAAATGGATAGACATGAAATAAACAATTTTCAGCAATTGGTAAAGCTAATGTCGAAGCAGGAATCTGAATTTGATTCAAGACTTAATTACCCGCTCAAGGAGACGGCTGAAAAAGTGAATGCTCTTGCTTACAAAGCTGCCGGGAAGAATAAATCAGAATGGGCAGAAGGCTATGTAGCCACTCCCTTGGATTTCGCTGAGCAGCCAGAAGGTTCTCTTTCTATGAGATTTGGAACGTCAATAGATGATAATCTTGATTTCTATATTGAGCAGCTCTCAAATGAAGGAACTTGGAACATTCCCTGGAGCTGGGGACAATATGAAAATGAATTCCAGGTTGCAAGCAATCATTGGAAAGGAATACTTGCTGTTAAGCGGTACAAAATATTGGATTCTTTTGGAAGGCTTGACGTTAAATAAATGAGGTGAAAAATTATGAATCTAGTGATGAAAAGTGACTTAGCTGAAAGATTGGACAAGGCAGAGACAAGTGTGCTGCTATCCAGATTGACAGCAATTAAAAATCGGGATGGAAACCCAATGGGCGTGGAAATAAAAAGGATAGGCGGGACAACCGCTTTTGCTGCCAGGAATATACCGGGTCCATCCTTCAATCTTGTAAAAGGATTTAACGAAGCAGATATCGAAGCTCTGGATCAAATTATTGATTTCTATCAGGGAAAAGGAATTCCCATACGATTGGAAATTACACCATCAAACGGATCATCAGATTTACTGAAGATCCTTCATCAAAAAGGGTTCTATCAATGTGATTTCCATACCACTTTGTTTGCGGAACCTTCAGATCTTGTGGACATTCCCATTAATGGCGATATTGATATACGAAGGATGCAAAGAAGCGATTTTGATCTTTTCGGCGAGCTATATACAAAGGGGTTTGGAATGCCTGCTTTCCTTAGCCAAGGAATAGCTGAAAAAAATGAAGTTCTTTATGACAATAGAAACTGGGTCTTTTACCTTGCCTTTGTAAACAATGAACCAGCGGGAATAGGTGTGGTTTATATCGATGACGGAGTAGTGAATCTTGCGGCTGCTGCTGTTGTGCCTGCTTTCAGAAACAGAGGAGTCCACAGCGCGCTTATTCAAGCCCGTATCTATCAGAAGATTACACAAAATTCAGAGCTGGTGACAGGTCAGGCAAGGTTTGGTTCTGCAAGCCAGAATAATATGGAAAAAGCAGGATTGAAAATTGGATATACAAAAGCAATCTGGGTAAGGGAATAAAACTATGCATGAAGGCAGGATGGTGCCAAATGGAACTTATAATACATACCAGGAAAGCAGCTGTCGGGGATAATCCCCAGCTTGCAAGCTTAATGGGAGATCTGGGCTATCCGGTGTCGGAAGAGCTGTGATTACTGCACATTATAATTAAGTATTTATGGAGCCGTCTTATAATGAAGTGAAGGAATAGGAAAACCAGGCTGTTTGAAGCAGCCTGGCTCTTTATAAAGAAGCTTTTACATCCATCTGTTTTGCCGAATCCGGCTGCTGCCTGTCAGTTTTGCTTAGTAGGATGCCCAGTGCAGTACCTGCTGCAGCTGGTACAACCCATTCCATTCCAACCGATGCGAAAGGCAATACTTCCCTAAGGGATTGAAGGGCTCCGAGATCAAATCCAAAGGTGCTTAACCCTCCTAGCGCTGCAAATACTCCTGTGAATAATAGCGCACTCCCGTAAACTTTTCGCGAATTTCGGAAAAAACCATTAAAGAAGCTCAGCGTAATCAGCACAATGGTTAAAGGATAAGCTGTTACCAGGAAAGGAACAGATACTTTGAGAATTTGATTTAACCCAAGATTTGATAAGGTGAAGCCAATTAGGGTTACGGCAGTAATGACTAATTTATAGCTTACCTTTGGCAGCAGCTTTGAGAAATATTGTCCGCAGGCTGATGTTAAGCCTACTACAGTCGTAAAACAGGCAAGAGTGAAAATTGCACCGATGAATGCCGTTCCGGCCCTTCCGAATAACAGGGTAGCGGCAGATGATAAAATGGCTGTCCCGTTTTCAAAAGTGCCGTTCGCAGCTATTTTAGCTCCCAATAATCCAAGGGAAATATAAACGGCTGCCAGCAGCACGCCGGCTATTATTGCAGCTCTTAGTGTATAGAGGGATAATTGCTTTTCGTCATGTACACCTTTTTTCTGGATGGCAGTAAGAATGACAATTCCAAAGGCAAGAGCGGCAAGGGCATCCATTGTATTATAGCCCTCAAGGAAACCCTTAAAGAATGCGCCGCTGTCATAACCGCCAGATGGAGCCAGCTGCTTTGTATCAAAATTCATGATTGCAGCTGTACAAAGGATAACAACAGACAGCAGCAGAACAGGAGTAAGCCAGCGGCCCATAAATCTTTCCATTTTGGACGGATCTAAACTGACAACATATACAAGCAAGAAAAAGACTGCGGAATACGTAAACAATATAAGTGATTGGTTCCATGAATCATTAATAAATGGCATGATACCCATCTCGAAAGCAACACCTGCATTTCTGGGAATAGCCAGGAAAGGACCAATGGACAGGTAGATGATAACCATAAATAAAGTGCCGAAAAGAGGATGAACCCGGCTGGCAATCGCTTCAATTCCACCCTTTGCCATGGAGATGGCAAGCAGGACAATAAATGGCAAGCCTACAGCAGTCAGAATAAAACCTGCAATCGCAAGCCAAAAGGAGGTACCTGATAAGGCACCGAGGTAGGGAGGGAAAATTAAATTACCTGCTCCAAAAAACATTGAGAATAACATGAGACCGATAAAAAAGCTGTCAAATTTCTTCATTAGCTGTTCAAACTCCTTTATTTAAAAATAAAAAGACCCGTCCCCAGAAAGGGACGAGTCTATACTCGCGATACCACCCTAATTCCGCAGTTCAAGAAACTGCAGCACTCAGCTGCGTACAATCATACGCGTTCCATTGTAACGGCGGAAAACCCGACAAAGCTTACTGTATTTCAGCTTTGCATCTCAGAGATGATCTTCGGATCAGGTACTGAACACCGGCTTTCACCATTTGCCGGCTCTCTTTGGAACAGCATTCCTGTCTTACTCTTCTCTTCAGCGATTTATTATTTGAAAATAATTTATCAAATAAGTTTAGATAAGTCAATATTTTTTGTTAATTAAAATTACTTTTTGCAGTAAAAGCGTTAAAGTAGTTGAAGATTTAAAGGGTTTATTTTCTATAATTACCGAGAAAAGCATAAGCTTGTTTAACAGAGCAAGGAAAAGAGGTAAATAATAATATAACCAATGGAAGAGTTAGGATATCATTATCAAAAATGGAAAAAATACGTTTGCAGATTGGAAAGACTAGGAGACAATCATGATTAGAATACAAGCTGTTAATAAAAAAAATGAATTGAAGAAGAATATTACTTTAGAGAGTCTGAAGGCGGAGTGGGAAAGTTATAAGTGGTTTTGGGTTGATTTTGATCAGCCAACCGAGGAGGAAACTGCTGAACTTGACAAGACTTTTCATTTTCACCCCCTGGCAATAGAGGATTGTGTTGTCAAACTCCAGCGCCCTAAAATGGACTATTATGAAGACTATAGCTTTTTTGTCACCCATAGCCTAAATCATATTAACGAAGATAAACAGGAAATTAACTTTTTTATTGGTTCAAATTACATAGTATCCTACCATCATGAACTCTCCAGGGAAATGGATGATGTTTGGGAAAGGCTGAGCTTAAGTAAGAAGATTAGTAAATGGGACCCTTACCTGGTCATGTACCATATCATTGATAAAATAGTGGATAATTACTTTCCTATCGTTTATCAGCTGGAAGATCGTTTGAGTCTTATTGAAGATAATCCAAATGATGAAACAATGGAAGAATTATTGGAGAAATTATTTGATATCCGCCATCATTTATTGCAGATTAGATATACTGTGATTCCAATGCGGGATTTAATATACCGTGTCATTAATTCACATAGGCTTAAGGGTGTGAAGGAAAGATACGAATACTTTGCTGATATTCATGACCACTTATTAAAATTGACAGAAATGATTGATGGAAACAGGGAATTGACGAACGATATCCGTGACAGTTATTTATCGATCAACTCCCATCAGACAAACCGGGTGATGAGAGTCCTTACCGTGATAACCACCATTTTTATGCCCTTAACCTTCATAGCGGGCATTTATGGTATGAATTTTGAAAATATGCCGGAATTATCGTGGAAATATGGATATTTTGAAACGCTGTTATTAATGTTTATCATTGCCTTAGGCATGTTTTGGTGGTTTAAGAAGAAGGGCTGGTTCAGATAAAACGGGTTTAAGGCAGAATGCATTAATGTGCATCTGCCTTTTATTGGTGTGAGCAACTGGTATTTTAAACGTGGAAATAGATGCGTTCGAATGGCATGCCCTGAAAATTATTCCTTTATAATCTGATACAGTTTTAACATATCATTTCTGCCGAAGATTTTCGGTACAGGATACAAGGGATTGGCTTCCTTTAAGGCACGTTCAGCCATTATGGGAATGTCACTGTCTATTATTCCGCTCACCTTTAGGGGGATCCCCATTTTATAGTTGAGGGATTTTATGCTGCTTATAAAGCTCTTTGTATTTTCTTCAGCTGAAGCTCCCGGATCACCAATGCCCGCCGCCATTGAAAGTTCATCTAGGGGTTCCCAGACTGCCTCGCCGTAATGCTCCAGTACATATGGAAGAATGATGGCATTAGCCAAACCATGAGGGACAGAGTAAAATCCTCCGAGCGTATGGGCGATAGCATGAACATTGCCTACATAGGACCTGGTAAAAGCCAGCCCGGCCAGATAAGAAGCTTTTTGCATATTGGCTCTAGCCTCCAGATTTTCGCCATTCTGATATGTTTCGTAAAGATTATCATAAATCAGCCGGACTGCATCTATGCTGAATTTTTTCGTCTCTGCTGTATTGCTTCTCCCAATGTAAGCTTCGATGGCATGGGTTAGTGCATCCATACCGGTTGCAGCTGTAATATGAGGAGGCAGTTTTATAGTAATCATAGGGTCTAAAACCGCATAATGGGGAATTAGACAAAGGTCAATAATGGCGTATTTCTCGTGTGACCGGCTGTCAGTAATGACCGCTGCAACAGTAGCTTCACTTCCTGTACCTGCTGTAGTCGGGACTGCAAAAAGGGGAGGGAGCTTTTTTCTGACTTTAAATTGGCCTTTCATTTGCGGGATGCTTTTTTCAGGCCTCACAACTCTTGCACCAACGCCTTTAGCACAATCCATCGGTGAACCCCCGCCAAAGGCAAGAATACCCTGGCAATTATTCTTCATGTATACTTCCAGTGCTTCTTCAATATTGTTAATTGTCGGATTTGGAACAGTTTTATCATAAATATAAAATTCAATATTCCTTTTCTGTAAATTTAATAGCAAACCATCCATCAGCCCAAGAGAAGTGATACCACTGTCCGTTACAATCAAAATTTTGCTTATGCCTGTTTTCTTAATAATATCAGGAAGTTTGTCCAGGCTATTGGCGCCTCCTATCAGTTCCGGTTCCCGCCAGGGCAAAAGAGGCGATACCAGCTTGAAGGTTTTCTGGTACATTCGGCAGTATGCATTGTACATATCCTTACCTCCAAATATTCGTCTGAAAATTCTAATATTATAATTAATATATACCTTTATGTTTTAGGAGATGTCAATATGCTCAATCAAAATAGTCCAGTTTCTGCTTCAATCCGAAAGATTGACACAAGCGTGAGTATATTTTATAATTATCTTGAATTCGAGATAAATTAATTCGAGGCATTGAGTGTTTTCTGATTGAGAAATAAATTTTATCTTGAAATGAAAATAGTTGATTTAAAATGAGTTTCATAGATTGAATTTTGGTTACATT
The DNA here is from genome assembly GCF_001956215.1 of Paenibacillus sp. FSL R5-0490. Classification (GTDB taxonomy): domain Bacteria; phylum Bacillota; class Bacilli; order Bacillales; family Cytobacillaceae; genus Cytobacillus. Next base: position 125,347 of record NZ_MRTQ01000013.1, read on the forward strand.
AATGAGAAAGAGGTGTGAAGAAGTGAATAAAGCCACAAGTGGAATTCATCATATCAGTGCGATCGTCGGCCACCCTCAGGAGAATATCGATTTTTATGCAGGCGTTTTAGGTTTGAGAATGGTCAAGCAGACTGTGAATTTTGATGACCCTGGCACTTACCACCTGTATTTTGGCAATAATGAAGGGAAGCCGGGGACAATCATTACCTTTTTTCCATGGGCAAATGCCTTCCAGGGAGAGATTGGGGATGGTCAGGTCGGGGTCACCTCCTATGCCATTCCCAAGGGTTCCCTTGGATTCTGGAGAGAAAGATTTGAGAAATATAAAATTTCTTACACAACGGAAAAAAGATTCGGCGAAGAATCAATTAGATTTCAGGATCCTCATGGTCTGGTATTAGAAATGGTGGAAAGAGATGAGGGTGAGAGGAATACTTGGACATTTGGAGGCATTACTCCTGATGTTGCAGTAAAAGGCTTTGCAGGGGCGACTCTTTATTCAGCCCAGCCGGAACAGACAGCAGATCTGCTTGAAAGGGTGATGGGTCTTGAACGCATTGGGGAAGAAGGAGAAATAATCCGGTTCCAATCGTCAGCCTCAATCGGCAATGTCATAGACCTGAATAAGACTTCCGGTAAGCGAGGCAGGATGGGTGTCGGAACTGTCCATCATATCGCCTGGCGGGCTGAAGATGACGAGGATCAATTGGAGTGGCAGGAATATGTGAGGTCTAATGGCTATGGAGTAACACCAGTCAGGGACCGGAATTATTTTAATGCCATTTATTTTAAGGAGCATGGGGATATTCTTTTTGAAATTGCAACTGACCCGCCTGGATTTGCGCATGACGAATCACCCGGTAAAATGGGGGAGAAGCTGATGCTTCCTGAACAATATGAGAATATGAGAAATCGCATCGAGCAAAAATTAATCCCGATTGAAGTCAGGGAACTGGAATAAAGTGAAACTTCAATCAGTGGGGGTTTTACTTATCCCCCACTGATTGTTAGTTGAGGCCCACAGGACAAGGAAGGCTTCGTCAGCATGAGCATCGCACAACCAAATGCGACAGCTTTTGGGAGGAAGTGGGTCACAAAGACGTTGCCACAGGACGTGGCGTTCTTAGTCTTTGTTCGTTTTTGCCTTTACGGGCAGTTTGACCCCCATATCCTCCTTTGATTCCTCTGAGTCTTGAAGTGGGGGTCTTACTGCCCGTTAGACTGCGATAAAACAAAGAGAGGAAGAGACGATGAAACATATTTTTCAAAAAGGAAAAGATCCTTCCAAGCCTGTATTATTGCTGCTTCACGGAACGGGAGGTACAGAAACTGACCTGCTGCCGCTTGCAGGTCATATTGATCCGGAGGCTTCTGTTCTAAGTGTGCGCGGTAATGTGCTGGAAAATGGGATGCCAAGATTTTTCCGCAGGCTGGCAGAAGGTGTCTTTGATGAAGAAGATCTGCTATTTCGCACAAAAGAATTAAACGGCTTTTTGGATGAAGCCGCACAGAAATACGGCTTTGAGCGAGACAATATTGTGGCAATCGGCTATTCAAATGGAGCTAATATTGCAGGAAGCTTGTTATTTCATTATGACAACGCCTTAAAAGCAGCGATTCTGCACCATCCAATGGTTCCAAGGCGTGGTGCTGAATTGCCTGATCTCAGCGGAACATCCGTATTTATCGCGGCCGGGACCAATGACCCCATTTGTCCTGCAGAAGAATCGACTGATTTACAGTCTTTATTGGAAGGTGCAGGAGCGAAAGTAGAACTTCACTGGGAAAGTTTTGGCCACCAATTAACCATGGGTGAAGTTCAGGCTGCAGCCCGCTGGTATAAAGAAATATAAAAAAGTTAATCTAATGAATTATAAGGGAAGAGAATGAAAGAATAGGGAAATTCACCTAAAAAGGAGAAGATTAATATGGAAAATGTAAAATTGGCCGTTATTTTTTACAGCATGGGCGGAACAAACTATCAATTGTCTAAATGGGCGGAGGAAGGCGGCAAAGAAGCTGGTGCGGAGGTTAAAGTTTTTAAGGTTCCGGAACTGGCGCCGCAATCAGCAATTGAAGGCAATCCTGCATGGAAAGCCACTGTCGAGGCTACAAAGGATGTGCCTGAAATTAAGCCGGACGATCTTGAATGGGCAGATGCCATCATATTCAGTGTGCCTACCCGTTTCGGCAATATGCCTTCCCAAATGAAGCAGTTCCTTGATACAACTGGCGGTCTTTGGGCAAAAGGAAAGCTTGCGAATAAGGCAGTAAGTGCGATGACATCAGCCCAAAATCCGCATGGCGGCCAGGAAGCAACGATTCTTTCTCTTTACACCACAATGTATCATTGGGGAGCGATTGTAGCTGCTCCAGGTTACACCGATCCTGTTCTTTTCGGAGCAGGCGGCAATCCATATGGAACTAGCGTAACGGTTGATCAGGATGGAAAAATGATTGAGGATGTAAAAGAAGCTGTGAAGTATCAGGCAAAAAGGACAGTCACTGTTGCTGAGTGGATTAAAAAAGGAAATCAATAATATAGTTGGAGCAATTGTTTTCAATTGCTCCTTTACATAATAAAGGGGAGAAATGTGATGCAGAATAAAAAAATAACTAAGCGGGAGATTGCTTCAATCAGGAAAGTAAAATTGCAGGAGCACAGTCCCATTCATGCAGCAGGTCCTGTTATAGAACCGGGAAATTGGGAAAAGTATGACCCCTTTCTGCTGATGATGGAAGATAAGTTTCAAAAAGGAGCGTTTGACGTTCATCCCCATCGCGGGATTGAGACGGTAACTTATGTCATTGATGGGGCCATTGAGCATTATGACAGCCATTCCGGTGAGGGCGGTGTGTTAGGTCCTGGTGATGTTCAATGGATGACAGCAGGGAGCGGTGTCGTTCATAATGAAGTGCCATCTGAAGGAATTACTGCCCATTCGCTGCAGCTGTGGATCAATCTTCCACGGGAAAAGAAAATGACAGCACCAAGATACCAAAACCTTAAAGGCAGTGAAGTACCTGTCCGGGAGGAAGAGGGTGCAGTTTTTAAAGTCTTCTCCGGATCCTCGAAAGGAGTTGTATCTCCAACCTTAAATCATGTGCCTGTCACAATGATTGAAGTAAGGATGGAAAAAGGCGCTGAAGCTTCACAGGAACTGCCTGGAAGCTACAAAGGCTTTATTTATATTATAGAGGGCAGCGGGATTTTTGGAGAAAATGAAGTTCAAGGGGCCAATGGCCAGGTCCTTGAATTGGGGGATGGCGGGAACGCTGAAAGCGAAATAGCCGTTAAAGCCGAAGGGCCTTTGCGCTTTCTGCTATATGCAGGTGAGCCGGTCAAAGAACAGGTTGTGGCCCGTGGCCCGTTTGTCATGAATACGGAAGAAGAAATACGGACCGCTTATAAGGAATATATGAATGGTACCTTTCTAAAATAAGATACGGGTCAGGAGCAGTCTAAGGCTGCTCTTTTTTGCCGGTGTTCTTTCTTTATGGCTAGTATAAATTACCAGGTTACTTCACCTTCAGAATCATATATTTTTTAATTAACTATATTTTTTTGAAGGTGAGCTTATGCAGCCAAGTCTAACACCCATCAAGCCGAGGGTAAGGCCATATCTGTATTGGGGTACCTTCAGGAACTTTTCAAATCAAAACGAGTCTGGGAATGATCCTTCGCTGCATTAAATGGCGAAGGTTTTTTGTTTTTATTATGCACATTTTCCTCTATACTTCTTATAATATTGAAGAAAAAATAATCGAATAGTCCTTTTTTATTGCTTTTGGTTTGGGTTGGAGATAAAATGTTTACCAAAGTAAACTTTTTAAGTTAGGCGCATATACTTATAGTAATTTGGCACATATATTTTTTTAACGCAAAAGTTGCCCTGGAGAAACTTTTTGGCAATAGAGAAAAAGGAGAGAGTGAAATGTCGCAGGAAGTATTATTTGCATTAGGTCTTACTTTGTTTGCCGGCTTAGCGACAGGTATTGGCAGTTTAATGGCTTTTTTTACTTCTAGAACAAATACGAAGTTTTTATCATTGGCACTTGGCTTTTCCGCAGGTGTGATGATTTATGTCTCCATGATTGAAATCTTTGTTAAAGCCAAAGATGCACTTGTAGGAGCATTAGGTCAAGTAAGCGGCAACTGGGCAACTGTTGGAGGTTTTTTTGGGGGGATCCTCCTTATTGCATTAATTGACCGGTTTATCCCTAAAAAGGATAATCCCCATGAAGTGAGGACAGTGGAAGAAATGAATGATTCCGGCAATGCCGTCAAAGATCCGGCACTCTTAAAGATGGGGACCTTTGCGGCATTGGCAATTGCAATTCATAACTTCCCGGAAGGAATTGCAACATTTACTTCTGCCCTCCAGGATCCTTCGCTTGGCATCGCCATTGCGGCGGCCATTGCCATCCATAATATACCAGAGGGGATTGCTGTTTCAGTTCCTGTCTATTATGCCACAGGAAGCAAGAAGAAGGCTTTTAAGCTCTCATTTTTATCAGGGCTTTCAGAGCCGATTGGTGCAATAGTGGCCTACTTGATATTAATGCCATATTTAAACGATGTCATGTTTGGGGTAATTTTTGCGGCAGTTGCCGGAATAATGGTGTTCATTTCTCTTGATGAATTATTACCGGCTGCCAAGAAATATGATGAAGCCCATACCTCCATTTATGGTCTTGTGGCAGGGATGGCCGTCATGGCGCTCAGCCTGCTGCTGTTTATATAACAAAAAAGCAGTCTCCCGCACTGGTGCATGTGAGGGAGGCTGCTTTTTTAAAAAGATAAGAAAGTATATTATTTTTGAACGTCGATTCCTGTCCAGCTCCACCAGGAACGCTTCGACAGCATCATCATCGCACGGCTAAAAGCGTTAGCTTTTAGGAGGATGCGGGTCATGCAGACGTTGCCACAGGACAAGGAAAGCTACGGCAGCGATACATCGCACGACCGAAAGCGGCAGCTTTCGGGAGGACGTGGCGTTCTTAGTCTGCGTTCCTTCGTGGGCAAGGCGCTTGAGCTTTTCTTTTTAGTGCGCTGTACCTTTATCAAAGTTGCTGCCGCTGACATCGGCCATATTTTCAATAGCCACTAATGCCCCGGGATCAATATCTTCGACAATGGAACGGAGCGTTGATAGTTCAATCCTTGTTACGATTGTATAAATGATCTTTTTCGGCTCTCCTGTAAAAACACCCTGACCCTGAATATAGGTCATTCCGCGTCCCAATTGCTTTTGGAGCTCGGCTGAGATTTCTTCAGGCACATCAGAAATGATCGTAACCGACTTCAGCTCTTCCATACCTTCCACAACGATATCAATCATTTTGTAAGCAATATAATAGGTGATAATGGAGTACATGGCTGTTTCCCAGCTGAAAACGAGGAAAGCTGCAAGAATAAAGATAAATACGTTGACAATCATGATAAATTGGCCGACAGATACCGGACGGTTCTTGCTGACCAGGATGGCGATAATCTCTGAACCATCCAAAGCTCCGCCCGTTCTGATGACAAGGCCAACTCCTGTTCCCAGAATGACTGCTCCAATGACTGTAGCCAGAAATAAATCATCTGTAACAGGCTCAAAATGGTGGAGATAGGCGGTACTTGCGGATAAAACAATTACTCCGAATAAGGTATGTATCGTGAATTTCATTCCTATTTTGCGGTAGCCAATATAGAGAAATGGGAGGTTAAGAAGGATTAAAAATATACTCATAGTCATCCCGGTCAGCTCTGCTGCAATTATGGATAGACCAATAACACCGCCATCAAGGATGCTATTGGGAACGAGGAAAAACTCAAGTCCTGCTGCTGCAATCATCGCACCTATTGTGATCATGATAAGCTGTTTTATTTCTTTTACTACCCGTTTTTTCTTCGTTAATGCCATATAATCATGCCCCTCTAATTAAAATACTTACATATTATAGCACTTATTAGGGTGGTTTTTAAGTAAGAATAACTTTAGCTTCCAAAGAGGGAATAGAAGCACAGATGTTGAATGTAATTAAACGGATTCGGCAAGGGAAGGTGATTATTTGAAAAGAGTAATGGTGATTGGTGCTTCAGCAGGCGCAGGGAAATCAACTTTCGCCAGAAAATTGGGCGAGAAAACAGGCATTGAGGTACTTCATCTTGATGTTTTATACTGGAAGCCCGGCTGGGTGGAAAGCGGGCTTCAGGAATTTTCGGATGCACAGAGTAAAATTGTGAAAAAAAAGCAGAGGATTATTGAAGGCAATTACAGCAATACTTTTGAAATCAGGGCAGCGGCATGTGATACAGTCATATATCTGGAATTGCCCCTGTACCTCTGCCTGTACAGGGTATTAAAAAGGTGGGTGACCAACCTTGGCAAAACCCGGCCAGATATGGCTGCCGGATGCAGGGAGAAAATGGACTGGAAGTTTATAAAATTCATAGTGACAACATATGGTCCTCGCAAAAAGAAAATGGCTGAGCGGCTTGACAGGTTTGCTGCAGAAGGAAAAAAGGTCGTTGTATTAACGAACAAAGCGGATATTGATTCATACATAGATAATCTTAATTTTAAGACTAACAATGTTTCATAGCATACAAAAACCCCTGCTTTTTGCAGGGGTTATTCTATACTGATTTTCGAAACATTTACCCGGCCTGAAAAGAACACGGCACCGCCGCCCATATCGGAAAGACGATCCGGTGTCAGCGAATTGACCAAATGTTTGGTTCCCGGGATATCTGCCCAGATTCCCTGAGAAACTACTGTGCCTGGAAGGACAAGCTCCCCAACAGCCGCTTTGAGTTCGCATTCTCCGCGCTCATTCCAAATGCGTACCATCTCTCCATCCACAATACCAGCATCCTCCGCATCCTTTCTATTCAAGTGAAGGCGGGGCTCCTTCTCCATGCCTGCATGTTTTTCATTATTTGAAAAGGTTGAATTCAAAAAGTTATGATTCGGTGCAGGCACAAATAAAAACGGGAAGGTATCGTCTTCCTTCAGCGTTAAATAGGTAGGCAGAGGAGGATGTCCGTCATCTTTCATTCTCTGAGAATATAATTCAATTTTTCCGCTTGGTGTGGGCAGCCTGCCAGGAAACAGCGGTTTTACCCTCGCTTTAATGTACTTGTTTTTCTTCAGGGATTCAGCATTTATTTCTTCAATGAAAAGGTTAGCTGGAAAATCTAATGCGGCATCAATCATTTCTTCTTCCGTTTCATTAAATAGGGCATCATGATAGCCCATTCCTTCTGCAAGAAGCCGAAATACTTCGACATTTGACTTTGACTCGCCGTATGGTTCAATGACTGGCTCCTGAATCTGCATATAGTGATGCCAATAGGAAGAATATATGTCCGTACTCTCAAAAGATGAAGACGCCGGAAGCACAATATCAGCATATTTGGCCGTTTCCGTTAAGAACAGATCGTGGACAACAAGGAACAAATCCTCTCTTTGCAGCCCTTGCCGGACTTTATTCCCCTCCGGTGCCACAACAGCAGGGTTGGTTCCATAGACATACATGGATTTAATCGGTTTTTCCAGTTCAAGCAACGCAGAACCGATTTCGTTCATATTAATGATACGTGTATTCTTTTTGTGCAGGAGATCAGGCCTTTGAAGGGCTCCTGTATTAAAAGCGAGATAGCCGGAGTTCCCCTTGATGGCACCGCCGCCTTTTAAGAGCCATTGTCCTGTAATGGCAGGAAGACATGCGATGGTGCGGATACACATTCCTCCATTGTCATGATGCTGTGGCCCGTTGCCGATCCGGATAAAAGCCGGGGAAGTCTCTCCATACATACGGGCTAATTTGATAATATCCTCTTTCGGCACACCTGTTATGCCGGCTGCTGTTTCAGGATCATATTGCTTCACATGTTCGCGAAGTTCCTGATGGCCAACCGTAAACTCCTCGAGAAAAGCCTCATCCACTAAATTTTCCGCAAACAGAACATGCATGATACTCAGTGCCAGAGCGGTATCGGTACCGGGTGTAATGGGTATAAACCAGTCGGCCATTTTACCGGTCTGGTTTTTATGGACATCAATTACAACGATTTTCGCACCGTTTTTCCTTGCTTTCTGGGCGAGAATCATTTGATGCATGTTCGTGCTGACTGCATTAATGCCCCATAAAATTATGAGCTTTGAATGGATGGTATCCTCCGGGTCAATCCCAAAGCTGCCTCCCATTGTGTATGCATATCCTGCTGTACCGGCAGATTGGCAAATCGTCCTGTCAAGACGTGTTGCTCCGAGTTTATGGAAGAAACGGCGGTCCATTCCCTCTGCGCTTAATCTGCCCATATTACCATAAAAACTGTATGGCAGGATGCACTCAGGACCGTTTTCGGCAATTAGGTCCTTCCATCTGGATGTTATCGTGTCTATAGCTTCTTTCCATCCAATCTGTACAAAGTGTCCTTCACCTTTGGTCCCTGCACGCTTCATTGGATACTTGAGCCGATTCCGATCATAAATCCTTGAAGGCATGCTGCGGACCTTATTGCATATATTCCCCTGTGTGACGGGATGATTGGGATCTCCTTCAATTTTTACGATTTTTCCTTCTTTTTTATGCACCAGAAGGCCGCATTGATCCGGGCAATCCAAGGAGCAGACAGATGGAAAAACACCATTTAAGGTACTGCTGTAAGAGTTCATAACAGAATACTCCTTCCTCATAGTAAATCGATCATACCACAAAATTCAGATTATTTGATGGATGTCCGGGAACAGCAGGGGGATTTCTATTTTGAAACAGCAAACCTCATATTTGAAACTTCACTTTGAAAAAACTTTTGTAAAATAAGTTTTATAGAATTTTTGGTTCAGAATACAGCTGAGCAGGTGAACAGAAAATGGTAGTGAAAATAGCGATAATAGATGATCATAAGCTTTACAGAGAAGGAATCAAACGGATCCTGGAAATGGAAGAGGGCATTGAAGTAGTTGCTGAAGGGGAAGATGGACGCGACGCTCTCAAAATTGATAAAGCTTTTAAACCGGACGTAATGATTATGGATATCGATATGCCAAATATGAATGGCATCAAAGCAACCGATAAGCTGAGTGAGAATAAATCGAAAAGCAAGGTTCTTATTTTATCTTTTTATGATGATGAGAACTATGTAACACGGGTGCTGCAAAATGGTGCTTCCGGATACCTGCTGAAAGATATTGGGGCAAAAGGGCTGACAGAAGCAATCAGGGTTGTTGCCGGCGGCGGAAGTTATCTGGATCCGAAGGTTACAAAAAATATTATTAAGGAATATAGGAGACTTACAGAATTAAAATCAGTCAGCAATTATGTCTCCAGTCAAGGCTATCAGCGTCCTCTGCATATTTTAACCCGGCGCGAATGTGAGGTGCTGCAGCTGCTGGCAGATGGAAATAGCAATACTGATATCAGTAAGATTCTTTTTATAAGCGATAAGACAGTTAAAAATCATGTCAGCAGCATTCTGAGAAAGATAAAGGTTCATGATCGGACACAGGCAGTATTACTGGCGATTAAAAGAGGCTGGGTTAGAATCGGTTAGAAATTAAAAATGCGCTGAATTTATTAAAAGGCATGTTCTCCGGAGCATGTCTTTTTATGGTGAATTGTAATTAAGAATGAGTAAACAGTGAGGGTAATAGAAAAGCTAACTTGGAAGAGGTTGAAAAGACAGGTGATAAAATGAATCGGTTTTATAAACGCTACTCAGATTTAATCTTTCATTTGCTCAGTGAAAATAAATGGATCAGCTTAGCTCAGCTGGCAGAACGAACAGGCTTTTCCAAAAGCACGATATGGCGTGATCTGGAATTCATGGAGACGATTCTGCCGGAGAATTGGAAACTCGAAAAGCATGAGACCTTGGGCGTTAAGTTAAAAAAGCCTGAAAGTGGCACGCTGGAAAGCATCTTAAGAGAAATCCGCGAAAAAAATACGTATTTTCATACATTAAAGCTGATTTTATTGAGCGATGGAATTGACATATCCGAAGTAGCCAATAAGGTGCATATAAGCCGTTCGACCGCTTACCGCCACATTGAGAAGCTGCAGGAAGTGCTGAAAGAATCGCAGCTTACATTAACTCCAAGCCCTTTCAAAGTAGTTGGTGATGAAAGAAATATCAGGCGTTTTCTCATGCAATACTTAGATTTACTGAGCTTTAAACAGGAAGCTGAGAAGGATTGGCTGCATTCAGGGGAGTTTCAGTCTGCCTTGCTGGAGGTAACATCTGGCTATTCGATGACTCTCCGGACAGGAGCCATTCAACGCCTCAAAATGATAATCTATATTTCAAATCTGCGCATGTCTATGGGATATTTTGTTTCGTTTCCAAAAGGTCTGCTTGATGCATACAAAGAAAGTAAAAATTTCCTCGCTGCAAAAGACTTAGCGCAGTTTATTATTAAAGCCAAAATTCCATCCAGGGAAATACAGCTTCAGGAGATCCTGTTCTTCGCCATTTATCTAATCAGCGAAGAAAGGCCGACGAATCGGTCGCAGCATCTGAGGTATCTTCGCGGAAGAAGGATAGGCGAAAGGGAACATCCCTTTTCTGTCTGCCTGGAAAGCCTTTCGAATATAGCAGGGTTCAATTTAACAGATGATGATATTTTCTTATTTCATATTTACCAGACCTTTAAAAGAATACATCTTGGGAAAGAATTTAATACTGAAACACTGCATAGCTCAATGATCCAGTACCTTCCATATTATGAGGGGAATTCACTTTTTAAAACAATAGAGGACCTGGCAGTCAAAACATTCTCGGAGATTCCCCTGTTTTTTAGTAAGCTGGATGTTCTTGAAATTTTTACTCTCTTTCAGGCTGCTATTCTGCGAAGAAAGAATAAGCACTTCATACAGGCTGCACTGGTATGCCGGACATATTATGAAAAAGATTATATCAGGGAAGTGCTAAAATATCATTTTGGTAACCAGCTGGCAATATCAACACTTGATTCATCAAGCGTGGATTTAATTTCTGAATATGAGGAGTTCGATATGGTCATTTCTACTGAGTTTAATCAGTCATCCAAGCTGATAGGACACCTGCCGGCCATTAATGTTTCTGCTTTTCCGACAGGTTCAGAACTTATGGAAATCAGGCAATTCATACATGATCACTTTTTTGAACAAATTGGGCTGGACAAAGATTTGATCTATCCCTTTGAAAAATAAGCAGGCAAATAAGAATACGCCTTCAAACTGGTAAGGGGATCAGTTTGGGGAGAAATTGACAAATAGCAATAAAAATAGCAGGCTAATTCGATTAAGAATTAGACCTGCTATTTTTGTTGTTATAACAATATTTTCATGTAATTTTGTGGCGAATTAACACTTCAATTAGTATCTTAATTATCAAGCGTATAATAATTATTGTACACCAAAAAATGAGGTGTCAATTAATTGCTAAATGACTTGTTAATCCGCAACCTGTCCTTGAGTAGAACCTTACTCTTTTGAGCTTCTAGGAAGGAATTGTGTGATACAATTGTAAATATTGGATATTTCATTAAAGAGCAGGTTAGTGGAATAAAAAGTGAATTAATTCATTATCATCTGTATTATGTTAACTGCATAAATCAGTTGTACAGAGATAATAAAGTTGTTTTTTGCAATTATTTTGCGGTAATGAAATTAAAATTAAAGATCAAAAATAAAGGAAATATCTTCTTGACAGTCGAATATTAGTCTAGGACCATAATTAACTATCCCGATGAGGAGGATTCTTGTGCGTTCACGACCATTATGTATTGAAAATCCTGAGCATGATAGGTATGTTAGTCTGGTGCCAGATGGAGATATTGAAGAAATACTTAGTAAGCAACGAACTAAGACCATTACCCTCTTAAGCAGCATATCAGAGGAGTCAGCAAGGAAGGCGTACGCACCTGGGAAATGGACTTTAAAAGAAGTGATTGGACATATGACCGACTCGGAACGTGTGATGTCGTATCGAATGCTTGCCATTGCACGAAATGAAAGTGCATCACTCCCAGCTATGGAACAGGATCAATACGTTTCTGTGGCAAACTTCAACAAATTATCCTGGGAGCAGTTACTGGCTGGTTTAGACACGGTACGCTCCAACACGTTAAGCCTTATTTCAACCATTGATGATGCAGCATGGGTTCGTAATGGAACTGTAATGAACAGCCCCGTTTCGGTAGGTGCCATTGCATATGGCATTGCCGGGCACGAGTTACACCATATGAAAGTAATTAGTGATAAATACTTATAAGTATTTTTCTATTAATGAAAAAACCTAATTTCTCATTTAATCTGAAAAACTAGATTTATATTTTTTTACATTAAAACTTCCTTTACGTAGTAAATCTGCATTTTCTGACGCTAGCACTTATAGCGAAGAAAGCATTGAAATGATGACAGCCGCTTATTTGGAAAAGGAAATAGACGGAAAAGATGACTTTGCAAGCGATAAATGTGCAGATGAACTAATAAATAAATTGAACCAGATGTACTAAAAGAGATGTATATGAAAAAGCAACAAAAGAATTAAATAAAACTTCTTCTTCAACTAATGGGGGCTTTAACTAAATAAGAAGTTTATACCACAAAAAACCCAGAGCCATTTAGGTCTGGGTTTTTTGGGTTAAATACAGTGTTATTACACTGCTATTACTGATGCTAATCTGGGTGTGATTTTAGGTTTTCCCTCCCTAATAAGAATCCCTTATCAAACTGGAGGTATTTTTTATTTATTTTTTAAATATGTTGATTTTGATAATCATTATCAATTAAAATAGACATAAATGATAATCGTTTTCATACATAGTTTTTATTTGAAGGAGGCGAGGATTTGACTAATAGCCCTCAAGTATCCGTCCGCACATTGACTGACCGGAATTTAACGGATTTTATCCGGTGCCCTTATAAATTTTATTACACACATATTGAAAAGAAAAATCATCCTCTTGGCTGGCATCAGGCCATTCAGCATATTATCAATAAAGTAGTTTCATCTTATTTTCAGCTGCCGCAAAGCCATCGAACCCCAGCAAATGTTCTTAGGCTGATCGATCAATATTGGGGAAGGCTGGAGCTTCGGATGTTTGATTCCCAGCTTCAATATTATATGGCTGCAGCAGCAGTAACAGATGGTTTAATGAAATACTTAAGCAGTGAATCCGAAATAGCTCAGCCACTGTTTTTGTATGAAAAGTTTAAAATGAATCTTAAAGAGCTGAATGTAGATCTTTCATTAACATTTGATGTCGTGGAATGGCAGCAGGACTCCTTTATAGTGAAGAAATTCCTGGTAGATGCTGACGAGCAAATGCTGGAGCTTTATTGTCATTTAACAGTGGTTTTTTCAGAAAAGGTATTTGGAATAAGGCCGTCAAGAATTGAAGTCATGACTTTAATGGATGGTGAGAGGCATGTATTTAATCCACACAAAGACAGCCTTGAAGCGGGATTAAACTACCTGCAGATGATGAAGACGCTCCTCGAAGATACAAGGCAGTTTTCGGATATGTACAATATGAATGAGTGTCCAGCCTGTCCTTTTCAGGATGTTTGTGACAGGGATTATAAGAATGAGGGAAAACAAAAATACTTATCCTGAGTAGGCGTCTGGGAAAACCAGGCGCTTTTGATGTTTATGAACCGATTTAAGGTGAATGTATTTCCATGTAGACGTCAAGTCGAATTTTACACTTTTTGCTCATTTCCTTTTTACACTTCGGCTGAAAATATGCTTTTCCGATTTCTCATACGA
>NZ_MRTQ01000014.1 GCF_001956215.1 Paenibacillus sp. FSL R5-0490
TTCTATTAGTAATGTTCACACTCACACATCACATCTGCCAAACTCCGTAACTGGAATCAGTCTATCTTCCTTTTCTATTAAAGCAGGCAGCGTATGCGTGCTGGATTGCTCTATTTGCAAAATTCCCCTCTCTATTTGCAGATTAGCCATTCTATTTGCGGGTTCCAGCAATCTATTTGCAAAATGAACTTCTCTATTTGCAGGATTCCCGTTTCTATTAGTAATGTTCACACTCACACATCACATCTGCCAAACTCCGTAACTGGAATCAGTGTAACTTCCTTTTCTATTAAAGCCGGCAGCGTATGCCGTGCTGGATTGCTCTATTTGCAAAATTCCCCTCTCTATTTGCAGATTAGCCATTCTATTTGCAGGTTCCAGCAATCTATTTGCAAAATAAGTTTCTCTATTTGCAGCTTTCCCGATTCTATTAGTAATGTTCACACTCTCGGGACCAGGGCGGTCCGGCAAGGATGGATCTGTCAGTCATTTTATTAAAATCAATCAAACGTTTGATTAATGTTTCACCTGAAAACAAATGAATATTTTAACAATTTATAATTTTATATTGAAATCACAGCGCTTACATTGTATATTGAATACGTATTCAAAAACTAGAAATTTCAGAAAGATGGTGAGCGATTGGAGAGAATAGCTGTACTTGGGTGCGGCACGATGGGCCATTCAATTGCGCTTAATGCGGCTTGGGCCGGACTGAGCGTGACCATGCAGGGAATCAGCGACGCCGACCTGGAACAGGGCTGGACCAATATGCTGAAGAAGCTTGAGGTTATGCTCAATAACGGTATTTTATCCGAATCGGAAGCTGGCCACATTCAGGAAAACATTAAAATGACTGTCTCTGTTGAAGAAGCAGTTCAAGGTGCTACTTTCGTGATTGAAGCTGTACCGGAAAACATTCAATTAAAGATTGACTTATTTAAGCGTCTTGACGCTCTTTGTGCTCCTGATGTCATTCTCGCAAGCAATACTTCAGGACTCAGTCCAACAGAGATTGCTTCAGAGACTGCCCATCCGGAACGAACAGTAGTGACACACTTCTGGAATCCGGCGCATCTGATTCCTCTAGTAGAGGTTGTTCGCGGTGAGAAGACCGGCGATGAAGCAGTGGAAAGATCCTTTCAGCTTTTAAAGCAAATGAAGAAAAAGCCGATTGAAGTGAAAAAAGAGGTTCCCGGTTTTGTCGGAAATCGCCTTCAATATGCACTTTTCCGTGAAGCCCAATACCTTCTGGAGGAGGGCATCGCAAGCAAAGAAGATATTGATGATGCGGTTACTTACGGAATTGGACGCAGGCTGCCGGTTTCCGGTCCATTGATGACAGCCGATATGGGCGGACTGGATGTCTTTTCAGCCATATCTGATTATCTGTTCCAGCACTTATCCAGTGCAGAGGAATCTTTGCCGGCACTAAAGAAGCTTGTGTCTGAACAGAAGCTCGGTGATAAAACGGGTGAAGGCTACTACAAGTGGGATGAAGCTTTTTCCAAAGAGTACAATCAGAAGAGGGAAGCGGAGCTGATCCGTTTTCTAAAGAAGGATCTGGGAATTCAATAATTCTGATGGAGGAATGGTATGAAGAACTTTCCTGACCTGGAGAATAAATCGGTAATCGTGACAGGCGGAAGCAAAGGAATCGGCAGGGATATCGCCATGTCCTTTGCCGAAAACGGAGCGAAGGTTGTGATTGTGGGGAGAAATGAAGACGCTCTCCGCCAGACAACCGATGAGCTGAAAAAAATTAACACCAATAGCTATTATGTTTCCGCTGATTTAAATAATGTCTCAGAGATTAAAAGAATGACAGAAGCAGCAGTGGATTATATGGGCTCACTCGATGTTCTGATCAATAACGCCGGAATTAACCGGGCCAAGCCTGCCATGGAAGTAACGGAAGAGGACTGGGACCTGACGCTTGACACCAATTTGAAGGCAGCGTTTTTCTGCAGTCAGAAAGCAGCAGAGTATATGATTCCGAATCAATCCGGCAAGATTGTCAATATTGCTTCTCAGATGGCGTTTGTCGGCTACTACAAACGGGCGGCCTATTGTGCAAGCAAGGGCGGCATGGTGCAGCTGACGAAAGCGCTCGCGGTGGAATGGGCATCACATGGCATCAATGTAAACGCGGTGGCACCAACCTCCATCGAAACCGAGCTGACTTCAAAAATGTTTGAGGATAAGGAATTTGAAAAGGAAGTCTACGGCAGAATTCCGCTTGGAAAGCTTGCGGATGCGGAGGATGTCTCGGCCGCAACTCTATTCCTTTCTTCTAAACTATCAAAGTTCATCACAGGCGATACAATAAAAGTAGATGGCGGCTGGACAGCCATTTAAATTTTTTTCCTTAATTTTGCATACGTATTCAAATATAAAAACAGGAGTGATATAAAAATGGCAACTTTCTTAAAACAAGGCAAAAATGATCAAGAGGTACAAGAAGCAGATGTAAAAGTAAGAGAATCGGTGAGCGCCATTCTTAAAAATATCGAAGAAAACGGAGATGCAGAGGTTCGCAAGCTTTCCGAGCAGTTTGATAAGTGGTCACCGGAGCAATTTAGATTAACTGAAGAGCAAATCCAGGAGATCGTGGCATCTGTACCTGAACAAACAATTAACGATATCAAATTTGCACAGGAACAGATCCGCAATTTCGCCGAGCATCAAAAAGCATCATTGAAAGATATTGAAGTGGAAACCTTGCCTGGCGTGTTCCTTGGACACAAAAATATTCCAGTAAACAGTGTCGGCTGCTATATCCCTGGCGGACGCTACCCGATGGTTGCTTCCTCCCATATGAGTGTTCTGACTGCGAAAGTGGCAGGCGTTAAACGCGTGATTGCCTGCACACCTCCAATTAAAGGAGAAATTCCTTCGGCAACGGTAGCCGCTATGCACCTTGCGGGAGCTGATGAGATTTACCTGCTTGGCGGAATTCAGGCAATGGGTGCAATGGCAATCGGAACAGAAACCATCGAGCCGGTTGATATGCTTGTCGGGCCAGGGAATGCGTTTGTAGCGGAAGCGAAGCGCCAATTGTATGGAAGAGTCGGAATCGACCTGTTCGCCGGTCCAACAGAGGTTCTTGTCATTGCGGATGAAACATCCGATGCTGAGATAATTGCAACGGATTTATTAGGACAAGCTGAGCATGGACCAAACTCTCCGGCATGTCTAATTACAACATCTGAAAAATTAGCGAATGAAACAGTGGCAGAAATCGAACGCCAGCTGGAGACTCTTCCAACAGCAGATGTTGCAGGAGCGGCATGGAAAGAATACGGCTCCATCATCTTAGTAGACAGCCTGGAGGAAGCAGTAGAGGAAGCGGATAAACTGGCTTATGAGCATGTGGAAGTTTTAACTGAAGATCCAAACTACTTCCTTGAGAACATGACTAACTACGGTGCACTTTTCCTTGGGCCTGAAACAAATGTGGCTTACGGTGATAAAGTAATCGGAACAAACCATACGCTTCCAACGAAAAAAGCAGCCCGCTACACTGGCGGACTTTGGGTGGGCAAATTTCTGAAAACATGCACATACCAGAGAACAACGCCTGAAGCGAGTGCGAAAATCGGTAAATATGCATCCCGCCTATGTGACCTTGAAGGCTTTAAAGGCCACCAGGCACAGGCTGATCTTCGTGTAAAACGCTACAGCAGTCTCGTGAAGTAAGCAAAATCTGATATAATTTCTCTGTCTAGACTCGGGCAGGAGGAACACGCATTGAAAAATAAAAAAGTGACAGCCATGGATGTCGCCCGATTGGCAGGCGTTTCCCAATCGAGCGTATCCCGGGCTTTTAGTGAAAATTCAAGTATCTCGTCAAAAAAGAAACAGCTTATTCTGGATGCTGCCGAACAGCTTGGATATCAGCCGAATGCCATAGCACGAGGCCTGATTACCAATCATTCCCGCATCATTGGCGTTGTCATGCGGAATATCCAGAATCCTTTTTATCCGGAAATCCTCGATAAATTTTACAGCAGGCTGGCCGAAAAAGGGTACAAGGTGATGTTTATCAACTCCCAGAATAACGAAATCCAAGAGGATGAAGTGAGCCATTTAATTGAGTACAGCGTTGAGGGAGCCATCATTACCGATGCGCTTTTGACCTCATCGACTGTGCAGAAATTTACACGCAATGGCATCTCGGTCGTCCTGTTTAACCGATATGTGAACGATTCCTTAAGCAGTGCTGTTGTATGCGATAACTTTGCTGCCGGGAAAAGGATTGGGCACTACTTAATAGAAAAAGGACATGAAAATCTCGCCTTTATCTCCGGACCGATGAATACATCAACAACAGTTGATCGAAAAAATGGCTTCCAGGAAGCTTTGGCAGAACACGGCATCTCTTCCTTTTTAACCGAAAACGGCCTTTATTCATATGAAGGAGGATTTGCTGCAGCTCAAAAATTATTGGAACGCAGTAAAAAGATAGATGCCATCTTCTGTGCAAATGATATATCCGCTTTTGGCGCAATGGATTATCTGAAAAAACAGGGCATCAGAGTCCCTGAGGATATCTCTGTTGTAGGCTTTGACGATGTGGCTATGTCAGATTGGTCATCTTATGAATTAACCACCTGGCACCAGCCGGTTGACGAAATGGTCGATTATTCGATTAATCTTCTTTTGGAGCATATTAACGGGGACACGGACACCCCTGAAATCCAAAGATTAGAAGGCCATTTGGTGGAAAGAGGATCAGTAGCGGACAGAAGGTAATGGAGAGAAGGTGTGGGTTTTCGGGATAGGAGGATCTTATGCTAAGTATGATTGGATTGCTTGGGGGGATCGGGCTTCTCATCTATTTGACGATGAGAGGGATGAATCTGCTGCTTGCTGCCCCTCTTTCAGCTTTTATTGTTGCAATATTCAGTGGATTGCTGATTTTCCCTCAGCTGGCAGGCGAGGGTGAGGTCAATTTTCTGACTAACTATATGAACGGATTTGCCGGCTTTATTACATCGTGGTATTTGATGTTCTTATTCGGGGCCATTTTCGGAAAACTAATGGAAGACAGCGGAGCAGCCGACAGTGTTTCCAAATGGATTATCGATAAAATTGGCATGAAGCGGGCAGCATTAGCCGTTGTCATTGCCTGTGCGGTCTTAACCTATGGCGGTGTAAGTCTGTTTGTTGTAGCCTTTTCCGTCTATCCAATGGCATTGAGCCTATTTAAGGAAGCCAACCTGCCAAGAAGATTCATTCCGGCAGCTCTTGCCTTCGGTTCGACTACTTTTACCATGACGTCGGCGGGTTCACCGGAAATCCAGAACTGGATTCCGATTGAGTTCCTGGGCACTTCTCCATATGCCGCCTGGGAAGTCAGCTTGATTGTCGCTATCTTTATGATGGCATTCGGATACTGGTGGCTGAAGAAAATGATTAACAAGGCGATTCGCAATGGAGAAAAATTTGAAGCAAGAGAAACGGATTCTGCACTAATCCGTGAAAACTTGCCAAGCCCATTATTAAGTATGATTCCGCTATTGGTCGTCCTTGTGATTTCGTTTATTTTCCATGATTCATTAGCACAGTCAGCCTTGATTATTGCCTTATTGAGCGGCTGTTTTGCAACTTATTTTCTTAACCTTAAGTATTTTACCAATGTATGGGGTGCCGTATCAGAAGGAACCATCGGCGCATTGATTGCCATTGCCAATACATCTGCAGTGGTGGGCTTTGGCGGTGTGGCTAAAGCAACCCCTGCCTTTGCCAGTGCAGTAGATGCCATGACCAGCATTCCGGGAAGCCCTTTAATCGGCGGCGCCCTGGCTGTTGCTGTCATTGCCGGCCTGACCGGATCTGCTTCCGGCGGCCAATCGATTGCCCTGCCGCTTCTGGCCCCGCATTATCTGGATATGGGTGTCAATGCAAGTGAGCTTCACCGTGTTGTGGCGATATCATCCGGATCAATTGATTCCCTGCCGCATGGCGGTTATGTTGTGACAACCATCCGGGCGATCTGCGGCGAGTCCCATAAGGATGCTTATCCGGCATTTGGGGCATTGACAGTAATTGTGCCGATACTTGGTGTTATTTTAGCGGTCATATTATTCTCGATTTTCTAAAGTGCTTAGCAGAAAGACAGAGGGTTTGGGCTCTCTGTCTTTCTTTCTATTAAAATGGTGCGGTCTCCGCTGTGCGGAATTGCTCTATTTGCAGAATTTCTGGGACTATTTGCAAGTTGGGACATGCTATTTGTAGGTTCAACCAGTCTATTTGCAAAATTGAGCTTCTATTTGCAGGTTCAACCGATCTATTTGCAAAATGTGCCTCTCTATTTGCAGATTTCCCGATTCTATTAGTAATGTTCAAAGGTCCGAAACTGGAATCAGTTTATTTTTAAAAAGTGTTATTTTCTATAAAACTCGGCGGCATCTGCTGTGCGAAATTGCTCTATTTGTAGGATTACCATCACTATTTGCAAGATGGGCCATGCTATTTGCGGGTTCAACCGATCTATTTGCAAAATAAGCATCTCTATTTGCAGATTTCCCGTTTCTATTTGTAATGTTCAAAACTCCGAAACTAGAATCAGTTTATTTTTAAAAAGTGTTATTTTCTATAAACTCGGCCGCATCAGCTGTGCGGCTCTATTTGCAGAATTACCATCACTATTTGCAAGATGGGCCATGCTATTTGCGGGATCACCCGGTCTATTTGCAAAATAAGCATCTCTATTTGCAGATTTCCCGTTTCTATTTGTAATGTTCAAAACTCCGAAACTGGAATCAGTTTATTTTTAAAAAGTGTTACTTTCTATAAAACTCGGCGGTATCCGCTGTGCGGAATTGCTCTATTTGCAGAATTGCCATCTCTATTTGCAAGATGGGCCAAGCTATTTGCGGGATCAACCGGTCTATTTGCAAAATAAGCATCTCTATTTGCAGAATTCCCATTCCTATTAGTAATGTTCACACTCAGGCACCACACTGGAACCTATCTATCTTTTAAAAGTGTTATAATTTAGAAAATTAAAATTACCGGAGGAGTTCCATATGCCTCAATCCATTTCTGATAAGAAAGAGGACTTACTAAATGATGAGCATCTAAAAGTGAAAAACTGGATGACACCCAGCCCGTTTTGTATTCAGCCGGGGCAGACACTGGCAGAAGCCTCCAAAATGATGGCAGATCTTCATTTGGAAAGCCTGCCTGTCGCAGATGAAAGCAATCGCTTAGTTGGAATGATCACTTCCAGGAAGCTGCTTAACTACTTTGCCCAGGGCAACCCGGGAGATGCTTTAATTGGCAGCATTCCCAAATCGAATCAGGCAGCTGTCCGGCCGGATGATTCTATCCTTGAAATCATGTCGCTTCCATACGATCAGCTTCCTGTCACGGGTGAAGATGGAAAGCTCCTTGGCATTCTGACAGCCAGGGATATCCTGGATGGGCTCTCCAAATACCTGTATAAGCTGAGGCAGCAGCATAATTCCGAGGGTGCACTTGGCGCCATTTTGGAAAGCGCCTATGAGGGAATAGCGGTTGTCGATGAAAACGGCATTCTGCAGGAATTTAACGAAGCCTACAGCCGCTTTACCGGCATAAAGCGGGAGGATGCGATTGGCAGGCATGTCACAGAGGTGATTGATAATACGCATCTTCACGAGACTGTTAAGACCGGAATCGCTGAACGGGGGGTTCTGCAGAACATCCAGGGGCATGACATGGTGGTGCACCGTATCCCCCTCTGGAAGGAAGGACGGATTGCCGGCGCCATCGGAATGCTGATTTTCGAGGGAGTCACAGAAGTCTATAAAATCTATGAAAAACTGCAGGAAAATCAGGATGCCAAGCCGGATCTTTTCACAAAGAAAAAGGAAAATGACAGCCGGGTCACCCTTGACCAGATCATGGGAACAAGTGAAGGAATCATGGAAGTGAAGCGGCTGGCACGGAAGGCTGCAAGGACTGCGGCCACTGTACTCGTAACAGGAGAAAGCGGGACGGGAAAAGAAATGTTTGCCAAGAGCATCCATCACCTAAGCCCTTTTTCCACCGGGCCTTTCATCAGTGTTAACTGCGGGGCCATTCCGGAGCCTTTATTCGAGTCTGAACTGTTTGGCTATGAAGAAGGCGCCTTTACCGGGGCGAAAAAAGGCGGCAAGCCCGGGAAGTTTGAGCTGGCAGACAACGGCACGATTTTTCTCGATGAAATCGGTGAGATGCCGCTTGTCATGCAGACAAAGCTGCTGCGGGTCCTGCAGGAAAAGGAAGCTGAACGTGTCGGCGGTGTGAAAAAGTATCAGATAAATGTCAGAGTTATTGCCGCGACAAACCGCAATCTTATGCAAATGGTTGAAACCGGGGAATTCCGGGAGGATCTTTATTACCGGCTGAACATCATCCAGCTCCATATCCCTCCGCTGCGCGAACGGAAAAAGGATATTCCTGTTCTGCTGGTCCATTATCTGAAGGAAATCTGTGAGAGGTACCAGGTACCTGGAAAACTATTTACATCTGAGGCGGTGAACGCTTTTGTCCAGCATCCGTGGAGAGGGAATATCCGCGAGATGGTAAATACAGTGGAACAGCTGGTCACACTGGTTGATGGGAAGGTCATTGACTATCATCATTTGCCGGAGATGCTGAAAAAGCCGGAACCCGCTTTGAAAAAAGTGGATCGGGCTGCAGGGTCTATTGAGGAAGCTAAATTACTGGGCAGCCAAAGAGAGTCTGAAATTATTCTGGATGCATTAAGAAGAGCAGGCGGAAATAAATCGAGAGCTGCCGATTTGCTTGGAATTCATCGGACAACTCTCTATCAAAAACTGAAAAAGCATAGAATAACCTGAATGCAGTGTAGTGGTATCGCTACAAAAAATCTACATTTGTAGTGTAGTGACTACACTATTACAGAAAGAAAACACTGTCTTTACTGGGTTTCAAAGTTGGCACGCTCCTTGCAAGTATAAGTAGTAATAGAAAAAAAAGGGGTGGAATGTCCAATGGAGAAACCAGCAGTTTTCCGGGTGCCGGAAGCGATCTTTTATGGAAGGGGATCTTCCGAAAAAGTTGGTGCTGAAGCAGCGCTCAGAGGGAAAAATGCATTAATAATCAGTGATAAGATAATGGATCAGCTTGGATATGTAAGTGAATGCAGAACCTATCTTCAGGAGGCGGGCGTACAAAGTGAGGTCTATCTGGGGGTCGCATCAGAGCCGACTGACGAGTATGTAGCAGAAGCACTCGAGCTATTTCAAAAACAGCAATGTGACCTGGTTATTTCAGTAGGCGGCGGCAGCTGTATCGATACAGCAAAAGCCATAGCGGTTTTAGCAACAAACGGCGGCTATATCGGCGAGTATATGGGAGGAAAGAAACTGGCACAGAATGCACCGGTTCCTCACATAGCGATTCCGACAACAGCTGGGACTGGCTCTGAGGCCACAGATGTAACCGTCATCACAAATTCATTCAATGATGTCAAAATGATGATCAAACAGCCTGCTTTTATGCCGAGCGTGGCAATTGTGGATCCGCTGCTTACCCTTTCCTCACCAAAGAATGTCACATCGGCAACCGGTGTTGATGCGCTAAGCCATGCGGTTGAAGCATATCTATCCAAAAAGGCGCATCCGATGACAGACACAATGGCAATATCAGCCATGAAACTGATCGTGGAAAATATTTTAACCGCTTACAATGAGGGAAACAATGTCGATGCCCGTGAGGCGATGAGCCTTGGATCCCTGCAGGCTGGAATGGCGTTTTCAAACGCATCTGTATGCCTTGTGCATGGAATGAGCCGTCCAATTGGCGCATTATTCCATGTTCCTCATGGAATCTCGAATGCCATGCTCCTGCCGGCTGTTCTTGAGTTCAGCCAGGAAGCATGTGTGGACCGCCTGGCGGATATCGGCCGAATTTTTCAGCCCGATAATGAAAGCCTTACCAATGAAGAAGCTGCAGAAGTGGCTGTTCAATCCGTCAAAGAGCTTTGCCGGAAATTAAATATTCCGAACTTAAGAGGATGGGGAATAGACGAGGAAGCCTTTAAGAACGCGGTTGGCAAAATGGCAGACGACGCCATCGACAGCGGCAGCCCAGGCAATAACCCAAGAGTTCCGGCTAAGAGCGAACTTGAAGAGCTATACCATGTTTGCTACGATTATCAGTTTTCCTCTGAAACCGAGAAAGTGTAACAGGGGGACATACAGATGATTGGAATGCTGGGGTTAATCGCTTCGCTGCTTCTATTAATGTATTTAACTATGAAAGGCGTAAATATTATTATTGCCGCGATCATCAGTGCAGTTGTGGTTGCTCTGACAGGAGGACTTAACCTTGAGACAGCCCTGACAGAGCATTATATGACAGGCTTTACAGGTTATTTTTACTCGTGGTTCCTCATCTTTTTATTGGGAGCCATATTCGGAAAAATCATGCAGGTAACCAAGGCGGCTGACAGCATTGCGAATTGGGTCAAGGATACACTTGGACCATCAAGAGCGGTATTTGCAGTCGTGGCGGCAGCAGCCATCATGACTTACGGAGGCGTCAGCTTGTTTGTTGTAGGCTTCGCCGTTTATCCAATTGCTGTGTCCCTATTTAAAGTGGCAAACCTGCCGCATCGTTTTATCCCGGCGGCATTGGTGTTCGGATCCATATCCTTTACGATGACAGCACCGGGCTCACCGGAAATCCAAAACCTGATTCCGACAGAGTTTTTCGGAACAAAGCCGACAGCGGGCGGAATCATCGGGGTGTTAATGGCCCTTCTGATTATGGTAATAGGCGGTATTCTGCTTAGCCGGATGGTGAAAAAAGCGGTGAATAATGGCGAGGTATTCTCCTTGCCAAATCAGCCGGCCGGTGCCAATGAGTCGGCAGCAGCTCTTGAATCGGAGCTGGAAATGCAAAGACCAAATGCTGCTCCGGCAGGGAAAGACTATCCGCATGTGATCATGGCCATCTTACCGCTGGCCTCGGTAATTGCGATTTTAAATACGGCAGCCAACTTTACTTCTTCCACGGGGGCCGCATTGATTTCCCTGACAAGCGGTATCGTTCTGGCATGTGTATTGATGATGAAATATTTAGTGGGGTTCTGGGAGGCGCTTGCCAAGGGTGCCCAGGATGCTTTAGTTGCTGCAGCTAATACATGTGCG
This sequence comes from Paenibacillus sp. FSL R5-0490, assembly GCF_001956215.1. Lineage (GTDB taxonomy): Bacteria > Bacillota > Bacilli > Bacillales > Cytobacillaceae > Cytobacillus. The sequence continues at coordinate 11,151 of NZ_MRTQ01000014.1, forward strand.
GTTGTAGGCTTCGGAAGTGTTGCGGCTCAGGTTGCTGCGTTTGACACCTTTGTAGATGCACTGGTAAATATCCCGGGGCCTCCGTTAATGGGACTGGGGATTGCCGTTACCCTGATATGCGGTATTACCGGATCGGCATCCGGCGGCTTAGGCATTGCACTGCCGATTCTGGCGCCAATGTATATGTCGCAAGGACTGGACCCTGGTGCGATGCATAGAATTTCCGCGCTTGCATCCGGCGGACTGGACTCACTGCCGCATAATGGCTATGTCGTGACAACGATCCGGGCGATATGCGGGGAAACCCATAAACGCTCCTATTGGCCAATTTTCATTCTAAGTGTAGCAATGCCAACGGCTGTACTATTCCTGGCAATATTCTTATATTCAATCTTTTAATTTCGAAAGGGGATTTTACTTATGACAGCGACAACAACTACAGTATTAAAAAACTTTATCAATGGCGAATGGGTGGATGCCAATACAGAGAAATTTGAAGTAGTGCCAAACCCTGCAACAGGCGAAGAGCTTGCCCGCACACCGATTTCTACACGTGAAGATGTCGACAATGCTGTACAGGCAGCCAAGGAAGCTTTTAAAGTCTGGAGTAAAACGCCAGTGCCAAAAAGAGCGAGAATTCTATTTAAATACCAGCAGCTTTTAATAGATAACTGGGACGAGCTGGCAAAGCTGATTACACAGGAAAACGGCAAAAACTATAAAGAAGCATACGGCGAGGTGCAGCGCGGAATAGAATGTGTGGAATTCGCCGCAGGAGCTCCATCCCTCATGATGGGGAAACAGCTTCCGGATATTGCGACAAACATTGAATCAGGCATGTACCGCTATCCGGTTGGTGTCATTGGCGGCATCACGCCTTTCAACTTCCCGATGATGGTTCCCTGCTGGATGTTCCCGCTTGCGATTGCGTGCGGCAACACATTTGTATTGAAGCCATCTGAAAGAACGCCAATCCTTGCTAACCGCCTGGCAGAGCTGTTCACAGAAGCGGGCCTTCCAGCTGGCGTATTCAATATTGTTCATGGCGCGCATGACGTGGTAAACAGCCTGATCGACCATAAAGATGTACCTGCGATCTCATTTGTTGGCTCCCAGCCTGTTGCCGAGTATATCTATAAATCTGCAACAGCAAAAGGCAAACGCGTCCAGGCGCTTGCTGGTGCCAAGAACCACTCAATCGTGCTGCCTGATGCAGACCTTGATGGAGCGGTTAAGGAAATTATCGCTGCTGCGTACGGTTCAGCAGGTGAAAGGTGCATGGCCTGCTCTGTAGTAGTAGCCGTGGATTCCATTGCCGACGAGCTGGTTGCGAGATTAAATGAACAGGCGAGCCAGCTGACAATCGGAAACGGCCTGGATGAAAATGTATTCCTTGGCCCGGTCATCCGACAGGAAAACAAGGAACGCACAAGCAATTACATTGAAATTGGCGAAAAAGAAGGAGCAAAACTTGTCCGTGATGGCCGCAAAGACGAAGCATACCACGAAAACGGCTACTTCATTGGACCAACGATTTTTGATAATGTAGATCCATCAATGAAAATCTGGAAAGAAGAAATTTTCGCACCGGTACTTTCTGTGGTGCGTGTAAAAAATCTTGAAGAAGCAATCGAGCTTACGAACAAATCGGACTTTGGAAACGGTGCATGCCTATTCACTGACAGCGGAAGCAGCGTCCGCTACTTCAGAGAAAACATCGAGGTCGGCATGCTCGGAGTCAACATCGGCGTACCGGCGCCAATGGCCTTCTTCCCATTCTCCGGCTGGAAAAACTCCTTCTATGGAGACCTTCACGCAAACGGAACGGACGGAGTGGAATTCTATACAAGAAGAAAGATGCTGACTGCACGCTGGTAAGCGGGACGAGGGGACAGGTTCCTTGTCCCAACTAACATTGGGGACAGCTAACCTGTCCCCATGTCCCGTTTTTCTATGAAAACAACCGCAGAGACACTTGCCATAAAAGGCAGGTGTCTCTTTTTTGTATACATAGACCTATATATTTAAAAAAAGAGTGAAAAAGGTCACAAAATTTCCCGTTTTCTGTCGATATAATAAAGGAGTATATAGGAGATGGGGAGATCAATGATGTTCGGAAAAGGAAAGTTGAAGCAGCTGGAAGATGAAAAGCGGGAACTGGAAGCAAAACTCCAGTTTGCTGAAGAAGAGTTTCAGCGCAAGGAAAATTTTTATCAGACACTGATTCAATCATTTAATGAAGATTTGACAACTACAGTAAGCCAGCATGAAATGGTCAATGGTCAGCATTATATGCTGGGGGACCTGGTTCTGAAAATAAAAGACGGTTTTGAAAATGTTAAAAAACATAGCGAAGCTACTTTTTCAAACAGCCTCACTCTATCGGGTAAAGGGGAAAATCTGATTCAATCTGCAAAAGAGATGGTCAAAAGCTCGGAGGAAGGCCGCGGATCCGTCAGCAAGTCTGAGCAGCTGATTAAGCAGCTGGGAGAGCAGCTGGAAGTGAATTCACAGAAAATGGAGGCGCTGAGCAAACGGTCCAAAGAAATTGAGATGATTGTTCAGGTCATTAAAGATATTGCAGAGCAAACGAATCTTCTTGCATTGAATGCATCCATCGAAGCGGCACGAGCAGGCGAGCAGGGTAAAGGATTTGCAGTCGTTGCGGATGAGGTCCGGAAACTGGCCGAAAGCACAGCGACAAGCACCGCGAATATCAGTTCCCTGACGAAAAATATTCAGGACGATATTGAAGCAACATTGAATTCAACAGTCGCAAGCACCGAGTTAATTAAAAATGGCATGTCCCTGAGCGGCCAAACTACCAGTAAAATTGATTCGATCACGAACCTGATCCGTACAGTTGAAGCCGAAGTCAGTGAAGTGATTGAAATGATCAACATTCAGAAGGGATATTCCCAGGAGGTGGCAGGTGAAATTACGGATACAAAGTCAGTTTTTGATCAAGTGAACGAACTGATTCAGAGGCATATTGACGATGCCAGGGTTGTTGACGAGAAGCTGGAAGGCGCCATCTCGCAGGTTAAGGCGGTAAATTACTAAGTTTTAAAAGGGGTCACATGATGAAAAAGAAAAAACAGAAAGAAAAAGGGTCGCTGTTTTCATTTACGATTAGAAAGAAATTATTGCTTTCATTTATTATTATTCTATTAATTCCTTCTATTTCAATCGGCTACATATCCTATCAGAAGGCGCATGATGAGATAAAGAAACAGATTACCATGAGTGCTGTTGAAAATGTTAAGATCCTTGATCAATTTATTATGAACTTTATTAAACCTAAGATGGAGGATACAAATTACTTTTCCAAGCGGATCAAAAAAGATTTTTATACAAAGGAAGAATTAGATAAAACAACAAATGCTTTTAGCCAGTATAAAGAGCTTCATCCGGAGGCAGTCGCTATTTATGCCGGTTCTGAGAATGGCGATTTAGTCATCTATCCGCGTGCAGATCTGCCAGCTGACTTTGATGCCACCACACGCCCCTGGTATAAGGGAGCCATGGAGGCCAAGGGAAAAGCCTTCATTACAGAGCCATATGTTGACGCTGTCAGCGGAAATATCCTCATCACTGTAGCTCAAAAGCTTGGCGACAGCTCCGGTGTTATTGGAATTGACTTAAGCCTATCTGCTCTTAGTGAGCTATCCAATAATATTAAAATTGGGAAAGAAGGCTATCCTGCCATTTTAAGTGCAGAGGGAAGCTTTTTAGTACACCCGCAGGAGAAGCCGGGCACACAGGCAGAGGGAAGCTGGCTGCCGGAAGTCCTAGAAAAGGAAAAGGGACAGGTTGAGTACACGATTGATGGCGTAAAGAAAGAGATGCATTTTACTACTAATGGCCTGACAGGCATGAAGGTACTCGGCACGATGAACCTGGGAGAAGTGACGTCGGCTGTCCAGCCTATCTTAGTCTCGACAATCATATTTATTGCCATCTTCGTCCTTGTGGGTGCATTTGTTTCCTATATTATTGTACGTTCGATAACGCGCCCGCTCAATCAGCTCATCGCGGCAACCGATAAAGTCAGCGAAGGGGATCTGACCCAGAAGTTTATTGTCAGGAACAACGATGAAATCAGCAAACTGGGTGTCAGTTTTAATAAGATGGTCCTGTCACTGCAGCAGCTGATCAACCAGGTGAGCGAAAAAGCGGTCCATCTTGCATCCTCATCGGAACAGCTGACAGCAAGCTCTGAGCAGAACAACATGGCAACAGAGCAGGTGGCCAATTCCATTCAGGAAGTAGCTTCGGCAACTGAGCAGCAGACTGAAAAGGTGAAAGAAAGCACCTCTGTCGTCAAAGAAATGTCCGGCCGCATTCAGCAAATTATGAGTAACACCAATGTCGTGGCCAAAACGGCCAATGAGACAAATGAAGTCGTGGTAAAAGGAAATGAAGCCATCGACCTTTCGACGAACCAGATGAAAAATATTAATGTAACAGTCTCAGAACTGGGTTCCATTGTTCATACATTAGGGAAGCGTTCTGAGGAAATTGGCCAGATTGTCAATGTGATTTCTGCCATTGCCGATCAGACGAACCTGCTCGCACTCAACGCAGCCATTGAAGCGGCAAGAGCAGGTGAGCACGGAAGAGGCTTTGCCGTTGTAGCCGATGAAGTCCGCAAGCTGGCAGAGCAATCGTCCAAGTCAACCGAAAGCATCCGCGAACTGATCTCTACTATTCAGACAGATACAAACAAAGCCATCTCTTCCATGGAAAAGGGAACAGCTGAAGTGGAAAAAGGAATCGACCTGGTGAACAATGCCGGAGATGCCTTCAGCCACATCCAGCAATTTGCCGACACCGTTTCAGGCCAGATCGCAGAAGTGTCATCATCCATCAGGGACATGGCCGAAGGCGCCGACCAGGTAGTGGAACTCGTCAGCGCAATCGAAGAAATTGCCGCTGTCACAACAGCCGAAAGCCAGGACGTATCCGCTGCTACAGAAGAACAGCTGGCGTCCATGGAAGAAATTGCGGCATCGGCTGCATCGCTTTCAGGGATGGCTGAGGAACTGCTGGATTCTATTAAGAGGTTTAAAGTGGAGTAAATAGGATGGGCCCGCCAGGAGTGGCGGGTCTATTTTTTGTTTGTGCTGATTCTCTGGGGAAGCGTGTTCAGAATGTGAACACTGCAAATAGAGTGCGGAAACTTGCAAATAGGTGCTTTAAACTTGCAAATAGGGCTAGGAATTCAGCAAATAGAACAGGTAAAGTGCAAATAGCTAGCCGGATTCTGCAAAAAGACGAACTGCATACTGAGCAGGAAACGGCTCACATAGAGATTTGCAAATAGAGCCGGAGATTCTGCAAATAGCAGACTGGATTCAGCAAATAGCAAACTGAATTCTGCAAAAAGCGAACTGCATACTGAACAGAAAATGGCTCGCTCAGTTGATTTGCAAATAGAACCGGGGATTCTGCAAATAGAACAGAGGAAGCTGCAAATAGCAGGCTGCATTCTGCAAATAGAACTATAAAAGTGCAAATAGACGCAGGCTTCCTGCAAATAGAGCACACTCCTCACCAAATAAAAAAAGCTGCAAAAGCGCATCCAGCGCTTTCGCAGCTCCTGTTTAAGGAAAATAGATATCCAGACGATTTTTGTCTTTCCGCATAATATAGTAATTTTGAAAATCTTCACCTATGAATATGTCACGATACTTCTTGGAATTGATGGTTACGATCCGTTTCCTGTCCCTGATAAAATATATCTTTCCATGGTGTACGCAAATCTCATTAAAGCTGATTCCATCACGATCGATAAGCTCATCATCATAATAGGAATTAAAAATAACACTCCGATTTTTATAATCACACAAAATAGTCATATCTCTCACTTGTTTTTCCATACCCTCAAAACATACCCCCCGCATCCGCATTGATCGATAAATTGAGTGTCCACTTTATTTCCGAAGTATATGAGCAGTGCTTCAGTCAGGTAGTTATCGGGATTTCCTAACTCAGCCGGTGTGACTATATTGACATAATACCCTTTAGCCGTCTGGCTTACTGCCGCCATTGCATCGTTGGTCAGAAGCTCCACATCACTAGCGTAATTACCATGCTCAAGTGAAATAGACCAGTTCTTTTCCATATTAGCACCTCAATTCAGCCTAATTATAAATTAACTTATTGGAAAAATTTGTGAGGTGTATCACTATTCAGGGGATTTTTCATAAATACGGTGTCTTTTATTTCTTTTAAAAGAAAGGTCCATCCTGGAGAGTAATCTTGAAGCCGCATAGGGGGATGGGATATGGGTGAATGAGCGGAATTCCGAGTTGGTAATTGCCGGCTTAATAAGCCGGAAGTAGTCTTGGACTGCAGCCTCATGTGCTAAGGGAGTGGAAAATAAACACATTGGGCAGTGCCATTTCCCCCAATGAAAAATCATCGGAAGGGAAGCACATTTAGGGCAGCTGACTCCAGTGAGAATTTCTTCAGCTGAGACATTGAATTGCTCAAGGATCTCAGATTGTACAGGGGTATGTTTTTTTAACATAGTCCGGCACAGCTTCCGAATCTCCTTAGAGTCAGTTTTTTCATGAGGGAACTTATTTTCAATGCCATTCATTTTGGATAAAAGGTGATGAGAGTGTAAGACTTTCTTAGATATTTGCAGCGGATCTGTCTCTGCCTTAATTATGGTGGAAGGATGGCTGATTATTACTAAAAAATCAAGAGGAATGGTAGGAAATCCATTAAGGTCAAGCCAGTTCCTAAACTGATTCGTCTGATGCCGGGCTTGTGAAATGGGGTCTGGAAATCCTTCTTCTTTGTCATTTTGGATGCGGATGACCTGCTGGAAATGAGGGTTGAAAAACAAGGTGCCTGTCCAATTTTTAACTTCTAATATGAGTCCGAAGTTTGCAGTGAGCAGCAATGCATCGATTTGGAAAAATTGTGATCCGTTTGATAACCGCAAATCATGAAAAATCCAATACTTCTTAGGTTCCAGAAAGCTTAAATAATAAAATAACCGTTCTTCTCCCTTAAAGCCAGCGCTTCTTTTTTTGTATTCTGAGATTAATTTCTCACGTGCGGGATGCTGTTCGGGGATTCTTCTTACCAATGCTTCAAGCTGGAGGTTTATTTCGGGGACTTTCAGACTTTTACTGATCAAGTATAGCTCTCCTTTCTGTGTTTACTTAGTTATTTTCGATATAAATGTCTATATACCTCTTTTAGACGGGATTCTATTTGCAGATTTTCATGCTCTATTTGCAGAAACAGCCACTCTATTTGCGAGTGGTTTTTCCTCAAATATCCTATTTGCAGGAAGCAGGCAGCTATTTGCAATTTTCCGGTTCTATTTGCACAAATGCCCATTCTATTTGCAAAATCACACATCTATTTGCAACCTTCCCCACTCAATTTGCAGAGTTCACATTCGACAAAATTCAAGTGGTACCTGTCACTAGGAAATTTCTCCAATTAAATGATAATATAGTATCAGGGAGGGTGATGTATGAGAAAGGTTTTATATTTTGTTTTTGCAGCCCTGATTTTGGCCGCTTTGAGCGGGTGCAATAAGGAGATTAAGCCGCAGGATCGCTTTTCGCAGTATGTGGAGCACTGGAATAAGCAGGAGTTTGAGAAGATGTATGAATTCCTGTCGGAGGATGCGAAGCAGTCGATCAGCAAAAAGGATTTTGCAGCCCGGTATGAAAAGGTTTATAAGGATTTAGAGATAGATAATCTGAAGGTAACATACAAGCCGGATATGGAAAAGGAATACAAAAAAGCAGAAAAGGCAAGTTTTCCTTTTTCAGCAAGCATGGACAGTGCTGCCGGCAAAATTGAGTTTACCCATGATGCCAAGCTTGTGAAGGAAGAAGCGAAAGAGGAAGAAAACTGGTATGTTGCCTGGGATACGACTTATATTTTTCCCGAGCTAGGGCCAGAGGATAAAATCAGTTATTCAACTGTTCCGGCGCAGCGCGGAGATATTGTGGACCGCACAGGTGACCCGCTTGCTTTAAATGGCACCCTCTATGAAATCGGTGTCGTGCCTGAACAGATGGGTGACCAGAAGGAACAGACCATCAAAGGCTTGTCTGCAGCCTTGGGAATGTCAGAAGAGCAGATTAATAAAAGCTTGAACGCGAGCTGGGTCCAGCCGAGCTATTTTGTTCCTATTAAAAAAGTGTCCCCGGATGATCAGGCGACACTTGATAAAGTGTTCGCATTGCCAGGCGTCCTGAAGCAGGACATCAAAGGCAGAGTGTATCCAATGGGTGAATCAGCCGCACATTTAATCGGCTATGTCGGCCAGATTACTGCAGATGAAATGAAAGAGCGTAAAGGCTATTCAAGCACCGATATCATCGGGAAAAGAGGACTTGAACAGGTCCTTGAAGAGCGATTAAAAGGTTCCAATGGAATCAAAATCGGCATCCAAAAGAAAGACGGTTCTGATGTGGTTCTCGCTGAAAAGCCGGTAGAGAACGGTGAAACGATTCAGCTTACCATCGACATGAACCTGCAGAGATCTCTTTACACAGAGCTTGGAGGAAAGCCGGGAACCGCAGCGGCAATTGACCCGGTAACCGGAAGTACACTGGCACTTGTCAGCAGCCCGAGCTTTGACCCGAACCAGGCTTCACTCGGTTTTACCGCCGATGAATGGAAGGCGATTGAAGCAAATAAGGACATGCCCCTTCTGACACGGTTCAAGCAAACCTATGCGCCAGGTTCCGTGATGAAGCCGCTGACAGCAGCAATCGGACTGACAGAGGGAACATTAACTCTTGATGAAACCATTAATGTCAAAGGACTGCAATGGCAGAAGGATAGTTCCTGGGGCGGCTATAAAGTCACTCGTGTCAAAGATCCGGGCGGACCGGTCAATTTTGAAAAAGCAATGATGTATTCGGATAATATCTATTTTGCCCAGCAGGCGCTTGAACTGGGAAAAGAAAAGTTTTCAGCCGGACTCAAGAAATTCGCGTTTGAAGAGGAAATTCCATACGCATTCCCGCTGGAACAATCTAAGATTGGCGGCCTTGATACGGAAATCCTGCTCGCTGATTCGGGCTACGGCCAGGGACAGGTGGAAATGAGCATTGTCCATCTCGCAGCATCCTACACACCTTTTATCAACAAAGGCTCCATGATCAAACCTGTTCTCCTGGAAGAAGAGGAAAAGGGCCAGGTGCTGAAGGAAGCTATCATGAGTGAAGAAACAGCCGGCACGGTGGCAGGCGCCATGGCTAAAGTCATCCAAGACCCAAGCGGAACCGGCCGTACGGCTTATATGAAAGATTACCCGCTGGCCGGGAAAACCGGAACAGCCGAGCTGAAGAAAAGTGCAAGCGAAAAAGGCCAGGAAAATGGCTTGTTCGTTGCCTACAACCCGCAATCTCCTAAGCTGCTAATCGCGATGATGATAGAAGGCGTTGAAAACAGCGGCGGTTCGAAAGTGGTAGTGGAGAAAGTGAAAAAGGTTTTTGAAGAGCATAAAGGGCGATTTTAAGAACAGAGTCTGCATCCATAGGGTGCAGGCTTTTTTTATGCCCGGCGAAACATTAGGACTGCTGTGAACCTTGAACAGTCCCAGCAAATAGATGGCCTGATACCGCAAATAGCCAGCATGAACTTGCAATTAGATATCTAATCTTGCAAATAGCAGTCTTAATTTTGCAAATAGAAGAGGAAAACCTGCAAATAGAGGACAAGTTTCTTATCCGCCGGGCATATATATATATATCAAAAGTAATGTTATTATAAGATTTTATCGAAAATTGTTGAAATAAATAGCTGAAAAGTCTTATTATAATAGTAACGATAAACAAATATTCGGCAAACTTATTGAAAAATAAGGACGCAAAGCCACGAGTCTAAGGTCATGGACTATGATAGTCGGGTTGCAGGTGTATTTGGTGCCGGAAAATTGGCCCTAAACTCATTGTAACCAAACATCAGGTCTGCCTTAATGCAGGCCTCTTTGCTGTTTGGATGTTTGCTGGTGTGCAGATAGGGAAACGAATAAATGACTGAAAAATCTAATAACAGGAGGCGGATTTTAATGGGTGTAATATTTGGAACGGTGGAATACTTTGAAAAAGAGATAAAAGCTTATCTGGCAAATAATCGCTTAAAGGAATCTAAACTTGAAAGGCTGAAGGCGATTACATCCAAACTTGAAAATGAACTGCTGTATGACTTCTCTTGTCATGAAAGACTAAGGCAGGAATGCCTGAAGAATCTTTCTGAAGCATATGGCAAAATGACACAGGGAAAGGCAGTTGCAATGTAATCAGGTTTTCTTCTAACACTCCAGGTTGATCTTCTCGAAAGCTTCTGCAGAACAGTCCCTCCCTGCATGTTTTCATATAAAAAACAGTGCATTCCCCCATCAGGAATGCACTGTTTTTAAGTTATAATCCTAAATGTCCCTTCAGCTCACCCTGGACCCGCTGCTTTTCTTCATCTGGCACTATCAGATACCAGATGTCCCCTATATACTGGCCATCGCCTTCTATGGTCAGCTGCTGAATGTTATTTCTTGTGTCTTTATAATTCTTTTGAATATCCATCATTTCTTTAAAGGTAATATCAGTTTTGACGTTTTTGCCGAGCGCTGCAAAGATGTCATCAAAACGAGTCAGGGAGCTGAAGCTCGCCCCTTTGTTAATAACACCCTGAATCACCTGCCGCTGTCTTTGCTGGCGGCCAAAATCCCCATTCGGGTCATTCTTTCTCATTCGCACATAGGATAATGCTTCGCTTCCGTTAAGGTGAATGCTTCCCTCGTTAAAATGGAATTTCCCCATGTTGAAGTCTGTTTCGTTGGTTACATCAATCCCGTTGACAGCATCTACAATATCCTTAAAGCCATCCATATTCATTGTAATGTAATAATCAATCGGGATATCCAGGAAATCTTCTACTGTATTGATGGCCATCTCAACATCGCCAAAAGCATAGGCATGATTGATTTTGTCTTCCGTTCCGTGCCCGATGATGTCAGTCCGCGTATCTCTGGGAATGCTCAGCATTTTGACAGATTTCAAGTCGGGATTAACAGTCAGCACAATCATCGTATCCGATCGGCCTTTGTCTCCCTTACGCTCGTCCACTCCAAGCATTAGGACCGAAAACGGCTCTCTATCTTTTAAGGTAATCGTTTCTTCACGCTTCTCCGATTTTTCCCGCTGAATCGGCTCCTGCATGGTATCAACAGCAGAAGTCAAAGAGTTATATACATAAAAAGCATAAGCGCCTGCACCTAACAGCAATGTGATAATAAACAGCACGATAACAAGAGTCCACTTTTTCCGTCCCTTTTTGCCAGCCAAATGATTTCACCTCAAATTAAAAATCCTAGATCGATAATACCACAATTGTAATGAAAAAGAACTATCCTGGATGTGCCGCAGCAGAAGTGTTTTTTATATTTATTTACCTATAGAATTTAAAGAAACCCGGGACTATAATCGAATGGAATTTATTATCAGTTCAGTTAAAAGGAGGAGAGTTATTTGAAACCTGCCAGAAAGGTGACCTCATGTCTCGCAGGAGCAGCTATCTTTTCAGCAATACTTTTTTCAAGCGGAGCAGAACCTGCTAAAGCCGCAGCTTCATCAGTCTACGCAGAAAAGCTCGTAAGGCAGTCGGAGAGTTATGCAGGGTCTCTTAAGTGGGCCATTTCTATTGAAGGAACAGGTGATGGCAAGACTATACCATGGGGTTATTATAATGGGACGAAGACAGCTTATGCTCAAGCAAAAAAGGCAGTCGGGAGCCTTCCCCAAAGTGCAAAGAAAATGGAGCTTCTAAATCGCCTGGAGAAAAATGTGAACTTATATATCAGTGTGCAGCCTGGCAAGACAGGCCGGGCAGTCGCTTATATCGATGCGATCAATGCAGGAGCAAAAATAGAGAAAGCAAAACTCTCCCTGAAAAAACAGCTGGACAAACATATCATAAACAATGAAACAGAGCGGCTATATCACAATCTGTCATGGGAGCTAAAAAAGCAATCGTATCTCTTGGACCGGGTGTACGGCCAGACCACCCGGGACTTAATCCGCCAGCATTTTAAAAAGTCGGGCGAACAGGTGCGTGGACAGGCGCTTTATCCCGTTTCTATTAAAATGGCTTTAGATAAAGTGAAAACCAATATAGACAGCGGAAATTTACCTGAATCCAACAGATATCTGGATGAAACATATGCTTTATTTGTTAATGGGGAAAAGACAGGAAATCTGCTGCCTTCCTCAGCCATCTATCAAACTTTAATGAAAACATACGAAGAATATCAAACGCTAATCAGCGAATGGGACCAGGAAGAAGTAACGCTGGAGTCGGCATTTGTCCGTTATGCAGGCAGTAAAGGAACACACCTGACAATCAGTAAAAACCACACCATGATGCTGAGTTTGACAGATGCCTATCCGCTCGAATCATTGGAATTACATTTGTCTGCACCAGCAAAAAAAGCAGTTGTCTATGTTACCAGAGAGATGAATGGAGAAGAAATGACGGAAGAAATTCACTCAGTGGAAAAAGCGGACCGGCTTTCTGCAGATTTATCTCAATCAGAACTTTTCAAGCTGCCCGACCCAACTCTAAAAGAGAATGACGGAGCTCCTGGCCGCACTTTCCGCTTCAAAGTCGATGTTACAAACCTCTCCGGTGAAACCAAGTCTTATTACGCGAATCTCGGGATCGGTGCTTTCAACTATGGAAACGGCTTTAAAAGAGGAACCTATTACACTGACTATGGGTACTCAATCGATGTGGCAGGGGCGTTCACACTCTTTGACCATGGCAATGGCTTAGTCTATATTCCGAGAGACGAAAGCTGTTTAATTGATGACCCAATAAAGGGAACAGTCATTTGTGATCCGACCGGACACTTAAGCCTCAGAACGCTTGAACAGGGAACAGACATAGAAGCCCTGAAGCGTGAGGCGCTGCAATCATACGGCACACCAGTGAAGGGCGTGGAGGAAGAGCTGCTTCCAGGAACTCTTTATCATGTTCACACTGCTGCCAATGGCTTTTACTTGTATGAAATGGTCATAAACCACGATGGCCGGCTGATGCAGATTAATTATTCCATTGAGCGCAATGCAGATTATGTGCGGGATGGCATTGAAGCTATGTTAAAGAGCATTAAATAAAAACCTATTTAACCATTTTCTATGAAAAGGCTCTCCGAAACAGGAGCCTTTTTTTACGGCTAAATGTGAACAATGCAAATAGCAGCCAGCTTTCTGCAAATAGATTTCCAATTTGGCAAATAGAATCCCGGCTTCTGCAAATAGAATTCCATACCTGCAAATAGAGAAAGAAATTCTGCAAATAGAACTTTCAGACTAACTGCACAACTATAAATAGGGACTATTTTCTCAACTTTCTTAATCTATCACCTTACTATTACCTGCGCCAAAATATTTACAGTATAATAACCTTGATAAAAAATGGAAGGATGGTACAAAAAAGTGAAAAAATGGGTAACTGTTATTCTATCTTTCTTAATGCTGTTCGGATTTACAGCACCTGCGGCAAGCGCAGCTGAAAGCAATACGTTCTGCAATCAGTACAAAGGTGTGAAGAAGATCTGGTGGGACGGAGTGGAATTAAAGTCCGGCCAGATTGGGCGTTTGACGGTCCTAAAAGACACAACTCTTTACAAGCTTCAGGGAGAGAAAAAAGTCCCTTCCCGCACATTGAAGAAAGGCGAGTTTTATCGTATTTATGCCTTTAAGCCCGGCAAGCTGAGTGTAGGCGGCGGCTATTATGTAGACCGCGACACAAAGGTGAAATATGAAACGCCTAGCAAAACAAAACTAAGAGCAGCTCAATGCATCCATAATCCTTATGGAAAAATGGGCAACCCAACTACAGTTGGCGTTACCTGGGACATGACGGCCAATGACTGGATGGATGGCAAAAAGAAATACCAGATTACCATGACAGAAGCCGTAACCGACGCCAATCAGGCGTGGCAAATGATGCAGCAGGCAAATTCGCTGAATCCTCCTCCGCCTGCAGGAAAAAAATACATCCTTGCTAAATTCAAAATTAAATTAATCGAGTATGAAGGAAAGACATTTGATTCCTGGATGGTCAATAAGGCCATGTTTGATACGGTCACACAAAAAGGCGCGCTGAATGATCATTACATCGGCTTTGTTACGCCAAGCCCTGAACTTCAGGATCTTTACAAAGGCGGCCAGACTGAAGGATGGGTTCCGTTTGTTGTGGATGCCAATGACAATCCTTATATCGTCTGGAATCGCGGCTGGGAAGATGAGCTGTGGTTTAAAGTACAGTAATAAAATGGATGGGGCCTTCTCTTATGAGAGGGCTTTTTCACTGCAGAATATCACCCTCTCATCCGATAAGATAAGTAGAATTCAATCAAGAGAGGATGAACAAGCATGCTTTTAAAAAGGTATTTCTCTGTTTTATTGGCTCTGATTCTATTAGTTAATGTCTCTGCTGCATCAGCATCGGCAGGGCCGGTTGAAGAAGCGAGGGAGCTCATCCGGGATTATTATGTGGAAGAGCTGCCGGACTGGGTGCTGGCCAAGCCCTCGATTAAGGAAATGGTCCGGTACCTGGATCTATACTCTGTTTACATGTCAGCAGAGGAGTTTGCGGAATTTACGAATGCCATAGAACAGCAACTGGTCGGCATTGGCGTGGTTTTAGAGGAGAGTGAAAATGGGATCCGGATCATGTCCGTTATACCGGAGGGTTCTGCTGCAGCAGCTGGACTGAAACCGGGGGACATCTTAGTGAAGGCGGATGGAACCAGTCTTGCTGGTGAGTCCGTACAGACCGCGATTTCACTGATAAGCGGAAAAGAAAACACCAGTGTTACGCTCACTTTTATCAATAGTGAAACCGGGAGCATGCAGACAATGACCATTCCGCGCAAGGTGATTCAGCTTCCTAATGTGGAATCCCGCATGCTCGGCGGAAATATTGGCTATATCCGCTTAAACAGCTTTTCTATGAATGCTGCAGAGGATATTGCCGCGGCTATTCAAAAACTTGGGCCGGCAAATGGCTGGATCTTTGATATCACCAATAATGGCGGCGGTTATGTTTCCGCGGCTCAGGAGACAGCAGGCTTTTTTCCGGGAGTGACGAAAGCGTTTCAGCTGAGATACAAAGGAAATCAGGCACAGGTTTATCAGGCGATTCAGCAGCCTGTGGGCTTCACCTCACCAGTGCATATTTTAATTAACGAAAACAGTGCCAGCGCCTCTGAAATGGTCTCCGCCTCCGTTAAGGAACAAAAAGGAGCTGTTCTTTACGGCCAGAACACATTTGGGAAAGGATCCATGCAATCACTGTTTACCTTGAGTGATCAGAGTGTTCTTAAACTGACCACCGCCAAATTCTTCTCGCCGAAGGGATCTCCAGTCCATGAAATTGGCGTTGCTCCGAACATTAAGACAGCTGCAGGTGATGAACTGTTCATCTCACATCGTGATCAGCTGGTAAGCGGCCTTAAGGGATACAGGAAGCTGCCAACGCTGCAAAATGTCCCAGTCACCAAGACCTTCACTGTAAAAATGAATGCCGGCATGCAATGGGATGGATTAAAGAAGGGGGATGTTCAGCTGATTCAGCTTGGCGGCGGTGAAGCTGAAATAGACGTGCAGGTTACGGACGAAAAAACGATCAAAATCATACCGAAGAAACCTCTCGCTTCTAAAGGAAACTACCTGCTGATCATCCATCCAAACTGGAAAGGATTAAATGACCGGAAGATGAATGAAGGCATCTGCTTGGAAGTAACGGTTCAATAACAAAATTACCAATATTATCATAATGAAATTCTCATAATTACAAATTATGATAAAGATATTCTGGAAGTTAATAAAAATTTTGGAAGATTATTAAAATCATAGAAAAGGTGGAATAAACAAGTGGGCAAAAAATTCAGTAAGACAGTTAAATTGGCAGGGGCAGCAGCCATTGCAGCTTCCGCTTTCGCAGCCGTTAATCCTGCTCAGGCAGACGCAGCTTCAACAGCCGAAAGTCTGGTTTTGAAAGCAGAACAAAGCAAAGTGCCTCTTATCCGTGCAACATCAGTGGACTATGATGCCGATGCTGTCACACAGCCGTGGGCTCTCTATAACAAGGCCAAAAAAGATTACGCAGCAGCTAAAGCAGCAGTCAATAAATTATCAGGCAAGCAGAAAGTGCAGCTAAGCGCCAGACTGGATACGGTAAAGCTTTATATTGACCGTACAGCTGCCTATATTGATGCCATTTCTTCCGGCAAAAAACTTCTAAAAGGCACTGGTGAAATGGAGAAATATCTGGAAGAAGGGAAAATGGAAGAAGCAACAGCGGCTTACCATAAACTTTCATATGAAATAAAGAAGCAGGCCATCATTCTTTACCGTGTGTATGGACAGTCTACAAGACAGGCCATTCTTGATACCTACAAGGCGCCTGCAGAGGATGCGAAGTTTCAGGCACTTTACCCTGTAAGTATTCACATTGAACTGGACCGATATGAAGCAGCCTTGGAGAAGGAAGATTTTGACCAGGTGGCAAAGCACGATAAAAATGTAAATGAGTGGCTGGAGTATGTTGATAATGAGGAACTCTATGACCTGCTGTCAGACCGGTACAGAGAGATCATCGCTTCATACACGGATGGCCTTGAAGATGTAGCTGAAATCGGATTTTATGAAGATGCTTACTATGTAACTGGTCTGCCTGGAATGACAGCGTATGATATGATTGGCTTCTTTGACAGTGAAGGAAATGAATTGTTTATCGATGGTGTGGAAAATGCCTTTATCATTAAAGATGATAAGGGGTACTTCACAGACCTTGGATCTCTTGCACCGGCATATGCAAAAGACGGTCTTAAAGAAACTGGCCCTGTTAAAATCCAGCTGTTCGACCGTGAAACAAGCGAATTAATTCTGGAAGAGACAATTGAGGTGAAGGACGGAACTCAGCTTTACAGCCTGGAAAAAGGGAAAATCGTAAATGCTGAAGGCAAAGATGCTGCTTATACAGTAACTGGACAAACCTATCAGTTCACACCATCTGAGGCGATGACGCTAAACGGAGATATCATCGGTGATGAAGAAGGGGAAGAGTTAAAGCTAGACCAATTTCCTGGCATTACGTTTAAATCTTCTGATGTAACAAAGTTCGTTGTGAATGCTTCCGGGAAAATTACGCCTGTGGCACCTGGTAAGGCTAGTTTAATCGTGACATGGAACGAAATGGAGTATAAGCTTCCAATCGAAGTGAAATCTGCGTCTGCTGTTGCAGAATTTGGACTGGCTTCCGGGAAAACAAAGATTCTCTTAAGCGGTGACACTGATTTTGACAGCTTAATTGATGCAGGATACTTCACGGCAAAAGATCAATATGGAAATGAAGCGGATTTGAAGAGTGTAAATGCCCAGCTGTTTACCAGCCAAGAGTCTGTCTTCACAGCGAGCGGTGAAAACATCACCGTGAAGGGGAAAGATGGGGATACAGCTTCCCTGATTGTGAAAATAAACGGCATCGTGAAATCAATTCCAGTTGCACTTGATAAAACGGCTCCTGTTTTAGAGGGTGCTGCTGATCAATCTGCTGTGAATCAGGCAGTAACGGTATCCACAAAAGCAGCCGATGTAGCTTCTGTGTCAGCAGCCAAAAATGGTACAGCCATAACTGGATATACATTATCCACACCTTTAACAGATGAAGGAATGTATGAAGTAACCGCAATAGATTTTGCCGGCAACAAGAGTGTTCTTAAATTTGAAATCGATAAAACAGCGCCGGCATTAACGGTTTCAGGAACGGCAGGCGCTCCAGTGATTACAGCATCTGAAGCTCTTTATTACAAGGACTCAGCCGGAAAGCTTACAGCGATTAAGAGCGCTGAGCTTGACGAGACTCAGGCTAACGCACTGTTCACTTATACAGGAGCAGGGAAACTGAAATCTGCAGCTGTCAACGCGGATCAGCATAAGTGGTCATTTACAACAGAAGGTACGGCAGCAAATGACACGGTCCTTTACAAAGATGAGGAACTATTTGATAAGGCAGGAAATAAGCTTGCAGGATCTGTTAAGGCAACATTTAATGGGACAGTTTGGGTGTTAAGCACACAGTAAGATAAGGAAATGGCCGGACTCTCTTGATGAGCGTCCGGCCATTTTTTTATTGCTTAAATTCAGCTAGTTTTTCTAAATAAACAGCTTTTACCGAAGCATCCGGTATCTGGCTGACCAGTTTTTCTATTTCTGCGACTCTAGTATTATATTCTTCATCAGAAATCGGCTGTTTGCTTAATGCTTCAAGCTCGTCGATTTTCATTTTGGCGGAAATCGCAAATCGGTGTTTCTCAATTTCCTTTTCAGCGGGTGCTTTATAGGAAGCAAGTATCGCTTCTCTTGTCGACTGCCCATAAACTCTGTAAAGAAGCACGGCATTCTTTTTGATTTCATAAGAAAGAGTATGGAAGAGGCTTTCTCCTGTGTCAGACAGCGGATCAGCACTCATGCTATTCTGAAGTTCATCTGTCATGGCCAGCAGCTTTTTGCCGGATGTAACAGCATCAATATACCCCTGTGCCCGTTTATAATGAACGGCGACATTCGCATTAAGGGAAGCCTGCAATTCATTCTTCTTTGCTGTGTCAGAAATGCGGTTAATGGCTGTTTGAGCAGAATTCATGTATTTCTTTGTGCCGTTAAAATACGTCATATTCGGGTAATCCGTCACTTTTCCCGGATATTTATCCTTCCGGTAATCAATGTGAATTTCCCATTTAAGGCTGCCGGCATAAGAGATCGCTGTTTTCAGATCCCGTTCGGCAAATCCGATATTGGCTTTACTTAATACAGCAGATGATGGTGTCTCATAGCGGATATACCCGCTCATGTTTGTAACATAACCGCCGCTGCAGATTTTATACTGCCCGCCATGCTTGCTGTCATATCCGCAGACCTTTAATCCTTCCAATGGCTGGAGCACCTTTGCTGCAGAAAGACCGCTGCCTGTCCGGTTCCAAAGCGTAATCGGCTTAAGCGCTGTCAGCTTCCCGGTCTGCCCCGGAATCAGTTCTGCATCCCAATTCGGCTTCGGCACAACGGTAATGGCCTGACGCCCCATTTGGATCCACGATCCCTCAAAATTCTTGCGTGATACCTTTCGATGCTTTCCATAGTAGAGAGGATCATTGATATAGACATACTGGCTGTCATAGCCTGTCACTAAAACGGAATGCTCTTTATAGGTAATGCGAAGCGGCCCGCTTGATGTCTGCCACGTCTGGAAGTAGCTGCTGGAGAGCGGTTTGAACACTGTGTTCGTAATAACCCATACCGGGCTTCCATTATCCAGTGCACGATAAATGGCGCTGGCATTGGATCCAGTCAGATTCACCACTCTCCCAGGCAGATATTTGTTGGCCAGATCATAGATGGGTTCATTATAAACACCAAGCCCCGGCTGGCTGTATGTATACATATTGCCGACAAACCCGTCATACGGATTGCCGTGAAGGCCATTCTTCTTAAAAGGCACCTTGCGAACCTCTTTGGCAAGCGTCATTTTAGGAGCATTGACTCCCTGGCTTTCCAAAAGCATGGCCAGACTCGTAACCTCACACCCTCTCGGCAGCTCAGGCATCTGCCTGATATGCGGTGCATCCACAAGTGTTTTGGCGGAAACTTCCCCCGTCCCGGCACATAAAAACAAGATAAATAGAAAACTAATAAAATACCACTTTGACTTCAAAAATACATAACCCCCTTCGTTAGAATCAGACAAATATTATTCTACCTTAATTTGGATTAGTCTTTGTTCCTTTTTTTAAATAAGGAACAAAAGCATATATATTCAAATTTCAGAAAAATAAACTGAGTCGAACTATATCTTTTCGACTGATAAAAGATAAAATTTTCCTTGAAAATGCTAACAAAAACAATATATAGTCAAAAAGGACCACTCATAATCATCCGCCTTTTTTAATAAGTCATTAATGTTACAAAGGTGTTACTAAAAAAATATATAAAACGTTGGTATATAAGTGTTTGTGATGTGATTACAACAAAAATGACATAATCATAGTCCGTAAGAATATAATCTTAAAGTGTGCTTTTATTGTTATTTGTGGTTTTAGAGGAAATAATTACTAACCAAATTCTGCAAATATACACAAGAAAAGCCTAGAATTTCCTCTAAAAATGTATTATTATAGGAAATGTGAGAGGCGCTGGTAATTAAACCAGTTATATAGTCCTCTGACACAATTCTACTAATTTTTTAGAAGGAAATAGACATATAGGTTGATATTTCCATAGAAGATTAGTATAATTCTCGTTAAGTTTGCTAGGCAATGATTAGCATTAGCCGATAAGCTTAAAAACAGATGTAAAAGTCTGGCGGATCATTGTACTACTTTTTATATTCGAAGGGAGAAATACGAAACATGAGTAAAAAGAAAGCTATCAAATTAGCTGCTGCTTCCGCGGTTGCTGCATCTGCATTCGTTGCTGCTGCTCCAGCTCAAACTGACGCTGCAAGCAATGTTGCTGTTGAGGTAAGTAAAGCTGTAACACAAATGAAAAAGGCATACCACACTTACAGTGATGTAACTGCAAATGGTGAGTTTGCTCCAATCGCTGACGTGTACAAAGAGTACAACGCTGCGAAAGCTGCATACAAGAACGCTAAAGCTCTTGTAACAAAAGCTGGCGGAGAGCACAAAGAAGCTTACCTTGCACAATTAGATGCTACATATAACGAGTACATCGGTAAGCGCGTTGTTACTTACATTGATGCATACAACTATGCAACTGCTCTAGAAGACAAGAAAGAAGCTCTAGAAGCTGCATTAGAAAACAAAGAGTGGGATGAAGCGGAAGCGCTTTACCACGAAATTTCTTACGAACTAAAAACTCGTACAGTAATCCTTCACCGTGTATACGGCCAAACAGCTCGTGAACTTCTAGTTGACGCTTTCAAATTAGAAGCTCAAGATACTCGTGATAGCATTACAAACGAAGTATCTGTAAAAATGTACTTTGATAAAGCTGAAGATCTAGTTGCTGATGGCAAACTGGAAGATGCTAAAAAAGCTATGGATCACGTAGCTGACTACGTAGCTAAGCTTGACAAAGACACAGACTTTGGTGCTGCTCTATTAACTAAAGTTTCTGAAGTTAAAGCTGCTTACGAAGCTAAACTTGCTCCTGCAGTTGAGAGTGTAAGTGCGATTAACGGTACACAATTACTTGTTAAATTTAACAAGGTTGTTAACCAAGCTTCTGCACAAACTCCAGGCAACTACACTATTAATGGTGCAGCTGTTCCAGGAGGAGCATTAACAACTTACGAACTTCAAGAAGATAAGAAATCAGTTTTAATTACTGTTCCTGTTGCTAACAAGTTTGCTAACGATAGCAGTTTCTTAGTAGTAGTAGACGGTGTTAAAACTGTTGATGCTAAAGATGTAGCTAAATACACGAATGCAGTATCATTTGCAGACCATGCAGCTCCAACTCTTGGTGGTGTAACATATCCTTCAAATACAACAGCAAAAATTGCTTTCTCAGAGGGCATGACTGCTTTAGCTGGTTCCGCTGTTAAAGTATACGATGGAAATACAGAAGTAACTGGTGCTGGTTTACAATCAGTTAACGGAATCGCAAATAACGGAGATAAAGAAATCGTTATCGATTTAGCGAATGCTGAAGTTAACAAAACTTACACCGTAAAAGTATTCGGAGCATTAGACCTTTATGGTAATTTTGCTGGTACTCAAACTTTCACTGTTGTAAGAACAAATGCTGATACAGTAAAACCAACAGTTGAAAGTGTAGAAGCAATTTCTCTAGATACTTTCAAAATCAACTTCTCTGAAAGAGTATCTGTAGACCCAGGAACTCCTGCTAACGGATATGGAGATATCTCAGTTGGTAGCTTCACAGGGAAACTTCTTACTGGAAGCACTGGTGTAACTACTGTAACTCCAAGTACAGATGGTAAGTCTTTAACAGTAGTATTAGGAACTCCTGCTACAGCTGGATTAAACTCTGTAAAGGTTGACAACTTCTTTGATGCTTCTGGCAACAAACAAGAATCTGAGTTTATTAAAGTTATCAACTTTGCTGTTGATACAAAAGCTCCAGCTGTTACAAAAACAGAGGTAATTGGCGACGATTTATATGTAACTTTCGATGATAGCGATATCGCATTAGGTGCTACTGCTACTGATTTAATCAACATCACTCGAGTTGATAACAACATTGAGTATCCTGTTGCTAACTTTGGTGCTGCTGCACTTCATGATGCAGATGGCAATGGTAAAACTGACACAATCAAAATTTCTCTAGCGGGTAAAGATAAAGGTGTATACTCAGCTACTTTGGCTGCTGGCGTTGTTCAAGACAAAGCAGCTACACCTAATGGAAACGTAGCTAAGTCAATTTCATTCTCTTACAATGCGGCTACGTCTACTGCTAAGCCTAAGGTATCTGATGATAATGACACTACAAACGGTATCTCTACTGGATTTACAGGCCAATCAATTGCTAAGCCGAACGAAATCGTTCTTACATTTGATAAGCCAGTTTCCTCTGCTACAGCTCTAAACCTTAACAACTACCTAGTTGATGGGGTTGCAGTATTTGAAAAAGCAATCTTTGTTGGTGACGACAAAACAGTTCGTTTAACATTGAAGCAAGATGCTATCGCTGTAACAGCTACTCGTGCTTTCACTGTTCAAAACGTAACTTCAACAGCTGGAGTAGCAATGGATACTATCACATTTGCTCAACCGTTTACTGAAAACGTAGCTCCTACATTAAAATCAGCTCGTCTTCTATCATCAACTGAAATTGAAGTTAAATTTACTGAAGCAGTTGCAGATACAACATTAGAGACAGGCGCAGTTAAAGACTTCGAAGTTTATGTTGGTGGAGTAAAACGTGAAGAAATTCCTGCTACTGTTAGCGTAGCTGGTTCTGGCGATACTTATGTTATCACTCTTCAGGCTGGTAATGCTCTAACAGCAGAAGACTTAGCTAAAGAAATTCAAGTTAAATTACTTTCTACTACTGATGCAACTGATACTTCTGCAATCAATAATGCAGCTAAAGGTGACGTTTCAGTAACTGTAGCTAAGTAATCTTCAAAGAGACAAGGGGACAGGTTCAGCGTCCCAGGTCAAAGGAAAGCTCTGAAGAGATATCTCTTCAGAGCTTTTTTATTTTGCAAGTTGGCGCAACATATTTAATTTCAATATAACAAAATGAATAATTTGGACTGTAAGTGAAAATAATACCCTTGAACCAAATTCTTCTAATCTAATTAACTAGTTATTAATCATTAACTAGTTAAAAATTAATAGGAGGACGAAATGGAAAACCATACTGCAATCACCTATGCTTGAAAGTCAGTTAAAGTAAAAGGTATTTCAGTTGAACAAGGGGTTAGTTATCAGCAAGTAACCATAGAAGAGTATGCAAAAAAGCATAATATGAACATTATTAAGAAATACAGCGATATTGGATATTCAGGGGCAAGTCTAGAACGGCCAGAACTGTTAGAGATGCTAAATGATTTAAAGTTAAGCCAGGTTGATTACTTACTGGTATTTTCAGTAGATCGATTTGGAAGAGACCTAGTTAATAATATTGACACGATGTTAGAAATATTAGATTTGGTAAAGCACGTAGTCTTTATTACAGAAAGCTTTAGTAGTTCAAGTGAGTATTTTAAAATGTTCTTTCTAATTTTGACAGCCATTTCTCAGGAAGAAAGAGAGAGGTTGTTATCTAGAGTTAAAGAGGGAAGAAGAGTAAAGGTTTTAATAAGAGAGGCATATGACGGAAAATATCCACTTGGCTATGTCAAAATGGCCAGTAGTGAAGTGATTTCTCCAGTAAATGAGGAAACATCAGATGACTTATCAAAGATTCAAGAAATACATATCTTAAAGTATATTTTTAAAACAAGGGGACGGTTCTCGAGTTTCATTTATAAAATGGGACAAGATACTCGTCCCACCAAAGAAAGCTCTGTGGAGAAACATCTCTACAGGGTTTTCCTATTTATTTTTAGGATTGGAAGAGTCTGCAAAATTCCCTGCACAAAGCTTTCATTCTGGAACGTGGTCCTGTCTCCTTGGCCCTCTAATCATGAATCATAGTTATACACGAGACAATTGGTGCAGGTGATTCAGATCTCATAGTATTTTTAATTCATGCAGAAAGTTAAAAAGCTAAATACGATGACAAGCAGTATAAACCCCCTGGAAAATTTTATAAAAAATAGTAATATAGTGCTATGATAATAAGTACATAATCATTAAGGGGGTTGAACATGAGAAAATATATGGGTGCAATTATTTTAGCGCTATTTGCTCTCACATCTTGTTCTGAAGGAACCGGAAAGAGCGGTGATGAAAATGAGAAAAAAGAGCAAAATGAAACACTTGAAGAAACCGTTAATAAAGATGCATCAGGGCCTAAGGGTAATGAGGGCAAAGTAGAAGCTGCAAAAGAAGAGGAGTACTCTTTTAAAGAGTTTGTTAAGTTAAGTGAACAACAGCAGCGAGAAACCATTATACCCATGGTGAATAAATTGGGCTATAAGGATGAATTAGGCTTAAAACTGTTGACCTTTATTAATGAGGAAGATTCGGATCTTGCTGAATACTATAAAACCATAAATGAATATGTAACTTATTATATTGAAAACTCCAGTATGCCGTCTCTTCAATTAGAAACGTCAATAGATGATAAAGGTTACCAGTTGCCAGAAGGTGTTAACCTGACAGAAGAGATCATAAACAAGAGAATTGCCGCGGTAAAAGGAAAACCCTTATTTGAGATTACAGAGACTGATCAGCTAACCATCTTGGGGATTGGAATGGGTGATTCCTATGAGGGGGTTGCTGAAAAGCTAGGTGAACCAGACCATGTAAATAGAATTAAGCAAAGTGGTGTAACACACAATGAATACCATTTTCATATACCAGGAAATACACTGGCAGATGGGTTGAATCGATATCAGATTATCTTACGATATGAAGAT
Organism: Paenibacillus sp. FSL R5-0490; assembly: GCF_001956215.1. Lineage (GTDB taxonomy): Bacteria > Bacillota > Bacilli > Bacillales > Cytobacillaceae > Cytobacillus. Next base: position 36,222 of record NZ_MRTQ01000014.1, read on the forward strand.
AATGGAGAAACGCCAGATGCGATCAGTAAGATCAAATTGATTGTAGATAATAAAGACGATATTAAACCATCGGTAGAATTACCAAGTGAGTTTACAGCCAGGTTTTCAGGCGAAACGTATATTCATAGTCCTGTAAACAAACATGGGGACGGTTCTGCTGTTTCCTTAGAAGGAAAGCTTTGTGGAGAGAAATCTTTACAGGGCTTTTCTTTTTACTTATGTCTCACATACATTAACTTTGGTTGGCTGCCCCTAATAAATCTTCATGAACCATTAAGTGAAAGGAGAAAGCGAGGAAATAGGGACGGGGTCACTGTCCCTGTCAACCAGACCATATAAATTATTTGTAAATTTATCCGATAATAATAATGGGTACAGCCAAAGAAATTTGGTGTCACAAAGCTATAGGGGCTAAGGAGTGATTCTATGCCAGCCAGCTGCCAGGCCCTAAAATTTTGAAGGAGGAATAGGGAATGAAAAATTTTACACCTGCAGTAGCTGCCGTTCTTGCATTGGGAATGGTGTTCTCAGGTCCGGCTTTTGCAGCACCAAAAGATAATCCCAAGTCGGAAAAGGTACAGAAAGTGAAGGAGAATCAACAGTCTAACAAAGGTCAGACTCAGCAGTTAAAATCTATTGACAAGCAATTAGATAAGATTGAAGAAAAAATAACCCACTATCAAGAAAAGCTGCAGAATCTTTATAAACCTATTGAGGATAATGTGGATGTATCTGAAGAGGAACCTATTAGAGAAGATAATAGTGACAGTATAGACAATGATGATACAAATGAAGTCGATGAAGCAGACAGTTCAATTGACGAAGAAGCTGGGGAAGTAGAAGAAGAATTAAATGAATACCCTGGTTATGCTGGCAAATTCAATGCACTTCAAAACCGCTTAGATGCAGTAAATAATCGTCTGGATTCACTCGCTGCAAAAGGAACAGCTGCCGAAGAATGGCAATCTCGTTATGGCAGAATTGAATTGCTTAGTACTCAGATTAACGAAGTTTTAACGACGCTTAAAGAGTTACAGAATGATGTACAAGAAAAAGTGGATAATGATGAATCTGCAGAAGAGTTGGAACCAACAAAATCAGAGGTTCCAGCATCAAAAGAATGGAACATAAAATTTTCTCAAAAACTTAATGAAAAAACACTTTCAAACTTAGACATAATTGTTCTTGATACAGCGGAAAACCTTATTGAGACATCAATCAGTTATTCTGAAGAAACAAAATCAATAACAATCAAACCTGCCCAGCCGTATAAAGCAGGCGAAACTTATACACTATACATCGGCAAGGATATCTCAGGGGAAAATGGCTTAAAGCTAAAGAACTCTGTAAAAATGACTTTTTCAATTGAATGATTTGGAGCCTCACTCAGTATCGAAAAGCTCAACTTTTCATAGTTGAGAGCTAAATGAAGTTTTAATGCAGCGCTAGTGCTATGAACTATATTCAAAGAGAAAGAAGGGAACTTCTTGAAGTTGTTAAAATTATTTATATCTCTCATTCTGCTGCTGGTCATTAGTGCAAATCCTTCAAATATAAGTGCGGCCGGTACAGAGGACGATTTTTGCTCCCAATTTAAAGGACAATCAAAAATTTGGTGGGATGGGATTGAGTTAAAGCCAGGACAAATCGGACGATTGAGTATTAAGCAGAATACACCTCTGTTTAAATTAGAAGGAGAGAAAAAGACTATTTCCCGTACGTTGAAAGCAGGAGAGTTTTACCGTATCTATGCTTTTAAGCCGGGTATGTTAAGTGTGGGTGGAGGATATTATGTTGATCGTGATGTAAAAATCACCTATCAAACTCCAAGTAAAACAAAATTAGCTGCGGTAAAATGTATCAATAATCCATCAAAAGTTGTTTCTTATAAAGAACTGGAGAAAGCAGTAATCTATGAAGGAGACCTTGGCAAAATTGAGAAATACCTAAGCGATTATGATGATAAATATGATCTTTCTAAATTATTGGCTCAGGTATCTTATTTAAGTACGGATAGAAATAGATTTGGATATAATGAAATTGCTGTCTTATTACTAAATAGCGGTGCAGATCCAAACTTCGAAGATTTTCAAGGTTTTACGCCACTGTCTCATGCCGTTCTCCAGCAAAACGCTGGTTTAGCCAAGATTTTAATCGAAGCAGGTGCAAGCACAGACTTTGTTAATCCTATTTCGGGTGAACAATTAATAGATGAAGTGTATGAAACTGGAAACACTGACCTTATAAGACTATTTGAGGAAAACTGGGTAATTTCCGTCTCTTAAACATGGGGACGGTTCTGCTGTTTCCATAGTAGAAGGAAAGCTCTGTGGAGAGAAATCTTTACAGGGCTTTTCTTTTGCGAGAAACCGAATCCGTTCCATCTGCAAGAAACCTGTCCCTTTGCTTCCATCATTCCATCACCTTTATTCCCGATTGCTTATTCATAATCCCTTAGTTCTTCAACAGTAATATCATAAAGTGAAGCTAACTGTTCCATTCTTACTGTACAGGGAAAATATCGGTCATTCTCCCAGGCGGATATCATATAAACACTTACTCCGATTATTTTTGCAGCCTCTTTTTGGGTTAAGTTACGGGCCAATCGTTTCATTCTTAATTTGTGACCGATAGCTGGATACATATGAATACCTCTTAAGATGATATTTATAGGCATATTTTACTAATTAATGATTATTATAGTAGTCCTATTGTCACTTGAATATGGAGGTTCCCGCCAAGGAAAATGGTGTTTATTAGTTTGTTTCTTTCAGTATTATAACTCTAGGCATATTCTTACACAGTTGTAATTCAAGTCAGGGGTACTAGCTGGGTCCTTTTGGCACCCTAATGTAAATTTGTAATAAACCAATTTTTGCTATAATCAACAATGTGAAAGGAGAATGAAACTAGATGATTAACTTCCTTCATAGACACCGGAAAAGAGGTGCGAATTTGGTACGTTTTTTGATTTTCTTAATCCTGCTTTTTGCACTTTCTGGCTGCACTCAAAAAAGCGAAGAAGGAATTCGAACTGAAATATACTCAGCAGGAACAAACTATTTTGGATCCATGCAGAAAAGTGTCGATGAAATGGACCAATCTCCATCCAAGGGTGTTGTATCGAATTCAGATCACTTTAAGGAAGTATGTACAAAAAAATTTGATTACAGTAAGCTCTCAAAAAAAGAAACAAAGTTTATTGATAGTGTTGGTGATTTAAGAATAGCTTACGAACACGTGGTAGATAGCCGCAATCCTAAATATAAAGGCAGTTTTAATGAAGAAGCAGCATTAAGCGAATTTAATAGTTTATCACAAAAATTTATAAATAATTATAAAGTAGATAAATAGAATAAGATTATTGCGAGTTAAGAGCAAAGGTCCAGCCAGAGCCGCCTCTTCCTGCATCGGAAATCAACGGGCAGAATTCATAAACCAAAAATAACAAACTTTGAAAAAAGAGCCTAAATGAAAGAAGGCGGATCACATAGAAGTTCAGCAGAAAATTGATAAATTTAATGAGCTATTAGAAGATATGAAGCAATTTATCCAGCCTAAAAGAGAAAAAACCGTGTTTTCCATAGGCGGAAGAGGGCATTTTGAAAATCCCATCAGTGATGTAATGGCTTTCTATTTGGATCCAAGTGAAGAGCATAATTTTGGGGCACTTTTCATATCAAGTTTCTTAACAGTGTTAGGGAAGAACTTAGAGATTATTGAAGAGAGCCCTATCGAAAAGATAGAACGGGAAGCAGTAACACTCTCCGGGAACCGTATCGATATTGTTGCTGCAAGCGAGAATTGGGTTCTTGTGATCGAAAATAAAATATATCACTCTTTGCTTAATCCGTTAAATGACTATGAATTATATGTAAAGGCAAAATACCCTAATAGAGACCATATACTGGTTGTGTTATCGTTAAATGGATTATCAGGCATTCCTGACAATTGGAATAACATCTTGTATCAAGAACTGATAGAAGAAATTAAAAAACAGGCTGGGCCTTTCATGTTCAACTCAAGTAATGCCAAATGGTCCTTTTTTTTAAGGGACTTTATATTGAATTTAGAAGAACTAATAGGAGAACAAAAAGTGGACAAACAATTAATGGATTTTGCGAAAAAAAACTATAGCAGAATGCTCGAGCTCCTTGAGATTAAAGAACAATATATTGATTCCTTAAGAAGGATGTTTTCATCAGTTTTATTAGAGACCACAGGCAGCGCTGTGCTGGATAAGGTTCATAACTGGTCAAAAAGAACAGCTATACGATTCTATTGCCCCGATAAATGGGGAGAGAAAACAAACCTTGTTTTAGTGGTGCTTCCCCAAGGTGATTTCAAAATTTATTATTATGTATACGGAATTGAAGAACAACATCATGAGGCTGAAAATAAAAGATTGATAATGAATGATTATAACCATTGGAAGGAAAATAAGGGAACCATATTATGCTATAAATCAGAAAAAAGATTTGATATGGAAGGTGCAAAAGAAGAATTTACATTTGCGGCACAGCATCTGAACCATTACTTTTCCTCTTAGGAAACAGTTATTTCTATTATCAAAGTCAAAACTTCAGGAGGAAATTCGAAAATGAAATGTAAATTATATTTAGCAGCGATATTGTTAGTTATTCCTTTTGTATTCTCCACAGTAAATGCCGAAGCAGCATCTGCAAAGGTCTGGTGGGATGGAACAGAATTGAAAAAGGGACAAATAGGCAGAGTGACGATGCTGAAAACCGGGTTCTCTATCTTTAAGTTAGAAGATGGGAAGATGGTTCCAGCCCGTTATGTGAAAAAGGGTGAAGTATTCCGCGTTTATGGAATCTACCGTGATGACTACACAACGAATTATGCTTTGGGAGCCAACCTGTTTGCCTATAGAAGCAGCCACCGATTGGATGGCAGCAACGAATATTTTCAAAAGAATTTATTCTATGAGACACCTTCTAAAGCTAAGCTGGAGTTAGTTAAGCAAGTAAATAACTAGATTGGTAGCCAGCTGCTCAGCTGGCTATTTTGTTGAAGTTGCAGTATTGACAGGCTAATAAGCGTAATAAATAATTTATGTGATAAGAGTATATTTAATCTATCTCTTAAGACCGGAAATCCAGGCTGGGGGCTTGAACTTTGGATATACAGCTAATTGGACTAGTAATTCTCACGTTAATCATTCATTTAATTGATACTTTGGCATATTCCGTTCGCCTTAATTCTGTTAAGAGCGGAAAATTTGCACTCTCCATTTCATTGTTTAATATCTTTGTGCTGTTATCAAGAACGGCAAACATGTTTCAGGCACCTTTAATCGGCGGTTTAATCGGCGCGAGTATTGCTGCTGGACAGGACTCGCTTCCTGATATCAGGCTGGTCATTTTTTCCTCTACAGCTGGTACGCTGCTAGGTATAGTATGTATTCCTACTTTTTTAAGGATTTTTTCTAAAGCTGTTGATAAGCTTGAGATTACTGGATCTGTGCCGTCTATAGTAGCAGAGTCCCTGAAGATAAATACGATAAAGCGAATAGTTAAGAGCACCACAAGTCCTCGAAGAAGAATGCTTTTTAGTATCAGATATAAGCAGATACCCAAGCGTTTCCTGCTCCTGAATACAATTATAACCGCCATCTATACGATTGGTGTTTTGTCTGCTTATTATGCAGCCTCTTTTGTTCCGGAAGAACACCGGCTGGCTGCTTCAGCATCTTCCGGTATGATAAATGGTATTGCAACAGTTCTATTAACATTATTGGTTGATCCGCAGTCAGCTATTATTACAGATCAGGCACTTAGACAAAAGCGGCCATATGGAGATGTGAAAGCACTTGTTATTTTGCTTATAGGTACAAAGTTGCTGGGAACTTTAATTGCACAGATATTTGTATTACCAGCTGCAAAAATTATTGCGAGCTTCTATAGTTAGGAATTTGCCAGCGAATTGAATGATTATGGATCCGGAGTCTTTTTTCAGCAGAAAATATTCGAAAGTTGGAATAAATAAAGAAGTATTCTGTGAAGCACATGCCCAATTCTTCGAAAGTATTATTGGTTAAATGTGACTACACTTACCATTGATGCTGAAAAGCTGGGAGTAACCCCTATGGATATAATCAATGCTCTTGCTGATAAAAGTACTGAGGCATTACCGGTGTGGAAGCCGCTGCATCTGCAGCCATTAATTAAAGGAGCAGAATATTTTTCTCACGCTTCCACCAAAAGTGTTTCTGAAGAACTCTTTAATACTGGAATCTGTCTTCCATCAGGTTCAAATCTTACAGAAAAACAGCAGGTATGAGTCATTTAAAGTGTATTAGGTGTCTGTCAGAGCCAATTGAAGCTTGTTTCTCAAAAGAGCTTATGAAATGTCTCACAAGTAAAATTGAATAACTTGTTATGTGAGTTCTAAGAAGTTAAGATAGTTAGAAGAAGAGCTTGGCTGGAGACAATCCAGCTGAGCTCTTTTTGTGTCTCATCTTTTACAAACATAGGGAAGGTTCTGCTGCTTACTTAGAAAGAAAGCTCTGTGGTGAGAAATCTTTGCAGGGCTTTTCTTTTTGCAAGAAACCAAATTCATTCCATTTGTAAGAGTCCTGTCCCTATGCTTTCATCTTTCCACCTATCTTCTGTCGACTGGTGGAATGATGATCTCGTTTTCTTTACACTCTATATCATCAATCGCGCAGTCGGTACGCCTACTAATGAAGGTGCTAGTGTAATAGACGGGAACTGTAATGTCATATGATCCCGGGTAATATGAGATTTACTTCACCATACAAAAGGCGAATTCTACGTTCCAAATATCTGTCTTCCCATTACAGCGTGACTTACCCCAATTGCTTTAAGAGATTCCAGCTTATCATAAGTGATAGCCCCATCCACCCAAATGTCAGTTTTCTGATGATTAAAACTCCGTACAAATTTAATTTTTTCGGCCATTTCAGGGATGAACATCTGGCCTTTCCCATCAGGCTCAGCTGTCATTATGAGAACACCATCAACTTTATTTAATAAATACTTATACTGATTCACCATTGTCGCCGGGTTGAATGCAAGGCCGCATTTAATTCCCTCTCTCCTAACACGCTGGATAATATCGCTCGTATAGTCAACTGACTCAACGTGTACAAAAATGATACTGGGGTTTAATGAGAAGATGTCTTCTAGATATCTATAAGGATCAGTAACCATTAAGTGAAAGGAAAAAGGGAGAGATGTTATAGACCTTAGTGCTTTAATAGTCTTCATGCCAAAAGTAATATTAGGGATAAAGTTTCCATCTTCAATGTCGATATGAAGATCTTCATAAGAATGGTGGATGCGTTTTACTTCCTTTTCCAGGCACAATTGATTAGCTGAAGCAATTGATGGAGATATAATCATCTGTTTTTTCTGCAATGCTTATACGATCCTTTCTCTATTATTGATGCTGTGACAATATCATTGTCCTGCCTCTTCCTGCGCTTCTTCTAAGCTCTTGCTTTTACGGAAGAAATATAGCATTCCTCCTGTTAAAAGGATAATCAGGATGACGCCAATAAACTTTAATTGGGCAAACAATGAAATCACATATGCTATCCAGTTACCTGCTGAAAGTGCTGTGATTTTAGCGGCTCCTTCTGGGAATTGGAATCCAGTATTCATAGCTGTTTCGGTAATAATTGGTGCGAAATAACTGGCGAATGTTAATACAACTCCCATTACGATTGTTCCGCTTATTAATGTTCTGAAAAAGTCTCCTTTGTGAATGGGAGTAGCCATTGCTATAAAAAAGGCGGTGGCGGCCAAGTCGCCAAATGGCAATGTAGTATTAAAGGGAAGTGCCATTGCTAAAATAAGTGCTACAGGTATTAGTAAAATTCCAACTGTGATTGTATTTGAATGGCCGAGGAGAACTGCTGAGTCTAAACCAATATAAAATTCAGAGCCTTTAAAACGTTTTTGCATGAAGGATTTGGCTCCATCTGAAATCGGAATCAGCCCTTCCATAATGACTTTAACCATTCTAGGTAATAGGAGCATTAGTGCTGCCATAGCAATTCCAAGCTCAGCGGTTTGTTTTAGATCATATCCAACTGCGATTCCGATGATAATACCTAGAACTAGACCTATCATTAATGGTTCGCCCATAATTCCCAACTTCTTGTTAATGGCTTCACTATCAACTCTTCTATTCTTGAATCCGGGTAATCTATCGTATATTTTGTCTAATAGCATATAAATAGGGACTGTCGTGATCGCAAACCCTTGAGGAATTGAGACTCCAGGAAGACCCAGCTCATCTTGTACTCTTTTAGCGGAAATATCAGCAATTTTTAAAGCAATGACTGCGTGGGCAGCAGCACCTAGTAATCCGTACCAAAAGCTGCCGGATATGGTCATAATGACCCCGCCGGTGAAAGCAAAGTGCCAGTAATTCCATATATCAATATTGACCGTTTTTGTCTGTTTGGTGATGAGCATGAGGATGTTGACTAGTATAATGAAGGGGATGATGACTACTCCGACTTTGGTAGCAAAAGCTAGCCCTGCAGCTGCTGGCCATCCGGCATCCACAACTGAAAGGTTTAAATTGAATTTTTCAATAAGAATAGTGGTGACAGGACCAATATAATCCCAAATCAAATTTAATACGAGATTTAAGCCGATGAATCCTATCCCGACCATGACTCCTGCGCGTATGGCTTTTAATATACTTAATCTAAATAAAAGCCCAACAATAGCGATCATGACGGGGATCATAACAATTGAACCAAGATTGCTGATGTAATCAAAAAGATTAACAATTAAATCCATAGAAGTTCCCCTTTTCTATTAAATTTGGGGGTTTAAATGACCCAATATCAAGCTTTCAGTTTCCTCTTGTCCAATTCCGGTAATAAAAGACACTGCAGTAATAGAAGGGATTTCAAAGTTTTTATTCAATTTCATCGATGTGACAATAAGGTCAGCATATTTCGTATGGCCCTCAATTTCTCCCAGGTTACATTGGATAATTTTTGCTCGAATTTGATGACTCTTTAATAGGCTGTTGAGTCTATCAACAATAAGAGTTGAAGTAGCAACACCCGCACCACAGGCAACTATGATTGTCTTCATATATAAATCACCTCCCAATAACAAGATCTATAGCAATTGCCATTATGTTTTCTCAAAGCTGATCTATAAATAAACCCATGAGGGATTATCCCAATTCAAATTAGAATCACTTCTTAAGAACGATAATATTAAAGGTCAACTTCTGTTTCTTAAATAACCATAGAGCTCTTCCGGAGTAGAGGATGAAATTAAATGTGATAGTGTTTCTTCATCTTGGAAAACCATTATTAATTCCTTTAATACATTCAAATGGCCATGGGGATCTTGGAGAGCTAACATAAATACAAGATTGGTTTCTATCTTTCTTTGGGGATCTTCCATGCTGCAAAAGTAAACAGGCTCTTTTAGAACTGCTATCGCAATAATATTTCTGTTCACATGTTCAATATCAGTGTGAGGTATGGCAATGCCTGCTGATTTGGTTTGTAAGCCGGTAGGTGAGGTTTCTTCTCTTTGTAAAACAGCTTGTTTAAACGATGCTTTCACAACTTTCTTATTGAATAAATAATCAGCAAGAATTGAGATCGCCTCGATATTCGTGTAAGCACTTACATTTAGAAAAATAAACTCTGAACTTATTAGATCTGAAAGGTGCAAATTTATTCCCTCCTATTCCGCTATTAAAATTTCCACACCCTGTTCTTTAAACTGCTTCACTGAGATCCTTTTATGGATTCCATTATCAGTAATAATGAAATGAACAGCAGAAACTTCATCAATTTTCATGAAAGCGGCACAATTAAATTTACTGCTGTCAGCTAATAAAATTATGCTATTTCCTATAGTAAGCATCGTTTTCTTGATATTTGATTCATCGATATTTGAGTTTGTAATTCCTTTTTGCAGATCGATTGCATCTGCACCAAGAAATACCTTATCAACATGTAATTGATTTAGAATGGATTCTGTTAAGGGGCCGATTAGGCTATATACTCCTTTACGCCTTTGTCCCCCTAGAACAACTAAGTCAATAGAATCATTATCAGATAAGCACATTGCTATTTTTATATCATTCGTAATCACAGTGATGTTCTCAAAGTTCACAAGCTGTTTGGCCAACATTAATGTGGTTGTTCCGCTATCAAGGAGAATGGTTTCCCCAGGCTGAACCAGCTCTTTAGCTTTTATGGCTATACTCTCTTTTTCTGAGTGGGAGGTCTGTTCTTTTGTCATATGTGTTGGTTCAAAATTCGTACCCTTATGAATACTTTTGGCTCCTCCGTGAGTACGAATTATGGAACCGTCTTTTTCTAATTTTAATAAGTCCCTTATAATAGTAGGTTTTGAGACATTGAATAAATCAATAAGTTCATTGGTTTTGACAAACCCCTGTTTGTTGATGTATTGAACGATTCTTTCGGTTCTTTCATCTTGAAGCATGAATTTCACTCCTTCTTATGAAAGCATATGAATCGAAATGATAAATAATGATAAGGGATGAGAAAATTGTCTAGGAGGTAAGTTGTGTATAATTAAAATTGGAATGATCAAAGAATGATCATTTATGATCGTTAATATTATTAAATATAGAAAAGTGACCATTTTTTATAAGTAAAAGTCAATTATGACCAAATTTAATGGTTTATTAATTATTTTTTATAAATTTTCAGATAATTATTGATCACTTATGATCATTTGTGATAAATTAACTACAAGGAGTTTGATATAAATGCTTATTGGAAGACATAAAACAATATTAAACCTTCTGGAGGATGTTTCTACACTTAATGTAGAAGACTTAGCGTTAAAACTGAAGGTTTCTGAAGTGACTATTCGAAGAGATCTGTCATTTCTTGAGAAACAGGGATTAATTGTGCGTGAAAGAGGAAAGGCGACTCTGCAGATACCTGGTTTTGAGCCTTTGTATAATCAAAGGCAAAGGAAGCATATCGAAGAGAAAAGGAAAATTGCCAAATACGTGGTAGAGCAGATAAAAGAAGGGGAAGTAATAGCTCTGGATGTCGGAACAACAACAGCGGAAATTGCCAAGGAACTTTTAAAAAGATCAAATATAACTATTTTTACATCTTCCCTGCAAGTCGCGAACATACTTTCACGTAGCAGCAGTCTTGAGGTTTACATGATTGGCGGTTTAATTCGGAAAAATGAGATGTCTCTAATTGGAAGTATGGCTCTTGAGACAGTCAAAAAGTTTAACTTTGATAAGTATTACTTTGGTGCAGCCGGGATGGAATTTGAATCTGGACCAACTGATTACAGTATAGAAGAGGCTGAAGTTAAACGTGCTTTTATATCACGGTCAAGGAAAGTTATTGCTGTAGTAGATCACTCAAAGTTTATGGAAAAGGCGCTAGTGAGATTATGTGAATTTAATCAGATCGATGAAATAGTAACGAATGCAAGAGAAAGTCACCCATTACATCCTGGTTTACAAAATATCACGAATGTCACCTTCGTCTAATATATAAAGAGGTGGTGTAGCGGTTGTCCTACGTTATGGGAGTTGACATTGGGACCTACGAGTCAAAAGGCGTTCTTGTAAACCAAGCAGGAGAAATAATGATTAGTTATGCAGTACCACATCGGCTTGAAATACCATACAAGGGCTGGGCTGAACATGATGCAAATCAAAATTGGTGGATGGAGTTTGCGGAAATCAGCCATACTCTCCTAACCAGGGGGAAAGCTGAGCTTGGGATAAATGCATCTGATGTTAAGGCAGTAGGAATAAGTTCTATTGCTCCAGCCGTTGTACCTGTGGATTCAGAAGGGAATCCTTTAAGGAAGGCCATTCTTTACGGAGTGGATACAAGGGCTGAGCAGCAAATACTTCATTTACATGAGCGAATTGGGAAGGACAAAATCCATAGTATCGCTGGACATAGTCTCTCTTCGCAATCAGCAGGGCCGAAGATATTGTGGATAAAGGAGAATGAGCCGGAAGTCTATAAAAATACCCGGACATTTCTTTGTGGTTCAGGGTTCATTGTATATAAACTAACTGGGGAAAAAACAATAGATCACTATACCGCCGTATCTTATTCACCTCTTTATGATATCCATAAAAAAGACTGGAATGAAGAAATGCTTCTGCATATTACTGAAAGGGATAAAATGCCTAGATTAGCTTGGAGCTGCGATATTGTGGGGGAGGTTACGAGTGAAGCTGCCGATATTACGGGGCTGCAAGCCGGAACGAAGGTGATCGCCGGAACAGCGGATGCTTTATCAGAATCGATTAGTGTAGGAGCGGTAGAAGAAGGTGATTTGATGCTTATGTATGGGAGTTCCACTTTCTTTATTCTTGTTACAGGCTTATTAGCACAATCAGAAAAACTCTGGCCAAATTTACATGCAGTTCCACAGTTAAAAACCCTGACAGGAGGCACGGCTACTGCAGGTTCCCTAACCCGTTGGTTTATTGATCAATGGAGAGACGAAAATGAAGGGAATTCTAATGAACAATCACCTATGAATATAAGTGAAAGTTATCAATATTTTACCGAACTGGCAGCAAAAAGTCCTGTTGGTTCAAATGGCCTTATTACTCTGCCGTATTTTAGCGGGGAGCGAACACCTATTCATCATTCAAATGCCAAAGGTGTATTTTTCGGCTTAACTCTTCAGCATTCAAAAGCGGATATGTACCGATCCATTTTAGAAGGAGTAGCTTGTTCTATTAGGCATAATCTTGATGAAATGTCGAGAAGCGGATTTAAAATAAATCGTATCTTCGCAGTTGGCGGGGGAACAAAGAATAAGCTTTGGCTTCAGTGTGTAAGCAATATCTGCGGATTAACTCAGATTGTGCCGAAAGTTACGATTGGGGCTGCTTATGGAAATGCCTTTTTATGCTCACTTGCATTAGGCTGGAATGAAAAAATAGAAGAAATGGAAAAATGGGTGTCAGCAGATTACGTGGTTAGTCCAGAGCCGGATAAAGAAAAGGTTCTTGAAGGTACTTACAAAGTATATAGGAAACTATATGAGCAGACTAGGGATCTGATGGACAATTTGTAACTTGAAAAAGGAGGTTAAAAAATGGAACAAAGACTTGAAGATATGATAGAAAGACTAAAAGAATTAACATCAATTGTGGCTCTGTCTGGTTATGAAGATTCAATGATCAACTATGTATCTGAGAAATTGGCTCCTTTAGCAGCGGAATTAAGCATTGATCCACTAGGAAATGTAATTGTCCAGATGAACAGGTCAAAGGATAACGCCCCATTTAAAGTTCTGGTCTTCGCCCATATGGATGAATTAGGGCTTGTTGTGAAAAAAGTAGAAAAAAACGGTTTTCTCCGGCTTGAAAGATTAGGGGGTATTCCTGAAAAGAGTCTGGCAGGTACACCTATTATTATCGAGACAGAGAATAAAACATGGCAGGGTGTCATCGGAGCAAAATCTCATCATGTGACAAAGCCTGATGAGAAATACCGTGTTTTGCCTGTAAATGAGATATATGCTGATTTTGGGTTCCAATCAAGCAGTGAAGCATTGCAGGCAGGAATTGATATTGGTACGCCTGTAGCTTACGCAAGACAATTTTTTAATAACGAAGCTTTGGTTTTCAGCAATTCTCTCGATAATCGGGCAGGGTGTCTATCATTGCTTGAATTGGCAGATCGTATGAAAGATAAAGAGTTTCCTTGCGAAGTTTACCTGGTGTTTTCAGTGCAGGAAGAATTTAATTTGAGGGGGGTGCTTCCAGCTATAAGGAAAATAAAACCGGATATTGGAATTACATTGGATATCTCTATTGCTACAGACACCCCGGATTTAGAAAATGAGGGAAATGTTCAGCTGGGAGGAGGGCCGACTATTGGGTTGTATACTTTTCATGGAAGAGGCACATTAGGTGGAGTAATTCCTAATCCGAAATTTGTAAAGCATATTAAGAGTGTAGCAAGTGAAATGAGCATGCCGCTTCAGCCGGCTGTTTGCATGGGGATACTTACAGATGCATCATTCAGTCAACTTGAGAATGATGGGTTTCCAATCGTAGACTTGGGTTATCCAGCCCGCTATTCTCACTCTCCAATAGAAGCAATAAACTTAAAAGATGTAGATCAGTTAACAGATTTACTTGTTGGTATTTTACATTCACTAGATGGCACAAATAAGTTTGCAAGAGGATAGAATTTAAGTTTTATAAACGACAAGGGGGAATTTATTATGACATGGTTAAATGAAGTAATCGGAACAGAAAAGGCTATTATTGCTATGTGTCACTTGCAGCCTCTGCCGGGAGATCCGCATTATAATAAGGACAGAGGGATGGACTATGTAGTTCAGATGGCGCGCAGAGATTTACATGCTCTTCAAGAGGGCGGCGTTGATGCTGTAATGTTTTCCAACGAATTTAGCCTTCCGTACTTAACAGACGTGAATACTGAAACAGTCGCGGCAATGGCAAGAGTAATTGGAGAATTAAAATCTGAAATTAAAATCCCTTTTGGTGTCAATGTCTTATGGGATGCGAAAAAGTCGCTTGATTTAGCTGCAGCCACGGATGCACTATTTGTCAGGGAAATCTTCACAGGTGTATATGCAAGTGATTTCGGAACTTGGGATACGAATGTCGGAGAAACCATCCGCCATCAACATCGGATTGGTGCAGAAAATGTTAAGCTTTTATACAATATTGTACCGGAAGCTGCCAAATATCTTGCTGATCGGGATATAGAGAGTATCGCAAAATCTACAGTCTTTAATAATCGTCCGGATGCTCTTTGTGTTTCTGGTATGACAGCAGGGGCTATGACAGACTCTCAAACACTGATGAAAGTGAAAAAGGCAGTTCCGGAAACTGTTGTTCTTGCCAATACAGGAGTCAGGAGTTCAAACTTCGAGCAGCAGCTGACTATTGCTGATGGGGCAGTGGTAGGAACGACTTTTAAGGTTGATGGGAAATTTGAAAATATGGTGTGCCAGGAGCGGACAAGAGAGTTTATGGATAAGGTAAAAGAATTTCGTGCAGCAAAAGTTTACTGAAAATATAAATAATTTAAAAAATATCATTCACTCATACTAAGTGAACGTCTATATTGAGATATTTTAGTAGCAAAAAACAAGGGGGAATTTGTCAATGAAAAAAGCAAGTTATTCTATCTTAAGTATGCTGCTTATCCTTACTTTATTTCTCGCCGCCTGTGGAAATAATGGAGAAGAGCAAGTTGCAGGTGAGGAAAAAGATGGTGATGGCAAATATAAGATTGCCACAGTTGTTAAATTGACTGGAGTTGCCTGGTTTGACCGTTTAGAAGAGGGCATAGAAAAGTTTGGTGAAGATACTGGACATGAAACTTTTATGCAGGGGCCGCAAAAAGCAGATGCAGCTCTTCAAGTGCAAATAATTGAAGACTTAATAGCGCAAAAAGTGGATGCCATTACAGTAGTTCCATTCTCTGCAGAAGCGTTAGAACCGGTACTGAAAAAAGCCAGAGACAAAGGAATAGTGGTAATTACCCATGAAGCAGATGGAATGAAAAATACTGACTTTAATATTGAAGCTTTTGATAACTATGAATACGGCGCCTTTTTAATGGATAATCTCGCTGAAGCCATGGGAGAAGAAGGCGAATACATGACAACAGTTGGAAGTTTAACAACTCAATCCCACATACAGTGGGAAGAAGGCGGCTATAAACGTCAAATGGAGAAATATCCAAATATGAAAGCGGTTGCGAGGAAACTGGAAACAAATGATGACCTTAAAACAGCTAGTGAAAAGTTTAGAGAGACTATCAAGGCATATCCTGATCTAAAAGGCTTCCAGGGGTCTTCGGGTAATGATGCCGCAGGTGCTGCACTGGCAGTAGAAGAGATGGGGCTGAATGGAAAAGTGAGCGTTGTTGGAACGAGTGTTCCTTCGGTTAGTAAACAATACTTAGAGAGTGGAGCTATGTCGCAAATTGGTTTCTGGGATCCCGCTGACGCAGGTTATGTGATGAATAAACTTGCTGAAATGGTACTGGATGGAAAGAAAGAGGAAATTAAAGAAGGCGTAGATCTTGGTGTGCCAGGATATGAAAATATTAAAGTTGTGGATGGAAAATATATCTATGGCAGCGCATGGGTAGGCGTTGGGAAAGAAAATGCATCTGATTACAACTTCTAAAATCCGCTTCTGGATAGGAAGGATGATTAAAGAATGGAAAGTCCGCTTATTCAATTGGAGAATATAACAAAGTCCTTTGGTGGAGTTAAAGCATTAAAGGGAGTCAGCCTGACCATTCAACCAGGGGAAATCCATTGTTTGGCAGGTGAAAATGGTTGCGGGAAATCAACATTAATAAAGGTCATGTCCGGTGTGCATACACCGGACCATGGCGAAATTTTGATCAATGGCAAGAAGTATAAACATCTAAGTCCATTAGAAGCCATTAAAGAGGGAATTCAAGTAATCTACCAGGACTTTTCAATTTTTCCAAATTTAACAGTAGCTGAAAATATAGCCTTGGGCAGTGAACTTTCTGCTAAAAGAAAAGTAGTCAGCTGGCCTAATATGAGGCGTATTGCAAAGGAAGCACTGAGTAAAATAAATGTGGATCTTGAGTTAAACGAAAAAGTTGAAAATCTATCTGTTGCAGATAAACAGTTAATTGCTATTTCAAGGGCACTGATGCAGAAGGCAAAATTAATTGTTATGGACGAGCCGACTACCGCGCTTACACATAAAGAGGTTGACGAGCTATTCAGAGTAATTAATGGGTTAAAACAAGATGGCATTTCTGTATTATTTGTAAGCCATAAGCTTGAAGAGATTTTTGCCATTTCGGAACGCATCACGATCCTGAGAAATGGCTCAAATGTCATTTCAGAACAGGCCAAGAATATGAATACAGAGAAATTAGTTTATCATATGACTGGCAGAAAGCTGCAGGATAAATACTATGATGTTGATGTCAAAAATAAGGTGCCAATTTTAAGAACAGATAAATTTGGTTTAGATCATTCCTTTGAGAATGTCTCAATCGAAATTTATCCTGGTGAAATAGTGGGGCTTACTGGTTTGCTGGGTTCAGGGAGGACTGAGCTCGCTGAATCATTATTTGGATTATTGCCAGCAACCAGCGGAAAAGTTTTTATAAATAGTAAAGAAATTAAGATAGATTCAGTACAAAAAGCGATAAAAGAAAAAATTGTATACGTACCAGAGGATCGTCTTACTGAAGGTCTGTTCTTAGAACAATCTATAGAGAGAAATATTATTGCCAGTACAGTGGTTAGTCTCTTGACCAAATTAAAAATGTTAAATCAGGACAAAATAAATCAATCCGTTGAAAATTGGATTGGCAAACTAGGAGTTGTTACACATTCCTCCAAGCTTCCGGTCAAAGCACTATCAGGAGGAAATCAGCAAAAAGTGGTATTAGCAAAATGGTTATCCAGCAATCCAAATATTTTAATATTGAATGGACCAACTGTCGGGGTTGATATTGGAGCTAAGGAAGATATCCATAATATTATAAAGGATTTAGCAAAGGGTGGATTAGGCGTGTTATTAATTTCAGATGATCTGACTGAGCTAAGGCAGAACTGCAATCGTGTTCTGGTTATGAATAAAGGAAGAATATCTGGTGAAGTAAAAGGCAGAGATTTTAATCAGAAAACCTGGTCAGAACTTCAAGAAGCTTAGAAGAGTTATCAGAAAGAAGGTGTTCTATGTATAATAAATTCTTTCAGACTACTGAATTTTATTTAATTGTAATTATTAGCTTGCTGTTTTTGACGATTGGCAGCCAAAATAGTGCTTTTTTTTCAATAAATAATTTGTTTGATTTGATTAGAAGCGGCATTGTTCCTGGAGTCTTTGTAGTTTGTGCTTTGATTGTCCTTGTATCAGGGGGGATTGACGTATCATTTCCTGCCATTGCGGCATTTAGCATGTTTACTACCACCACGATCTTATCAGAAGCTGGTTTTAATGGTCCTATAATTGTTCCCTTTCTCATTGGAGGTGCTATAGGGTTGATTCTGGGAATTATTAATGCTGTTTTTATAGCTTTATTTAAGCTTCCCACACTTATTGTCACTCTTGGTACATCCTCTTTATTTAGTGGTTTTTTACTTACGTTTATTGGAAGCAGCCAAATTAGCAATCTTCCAACTTCAATGCTTAACTTCTCAAAAATGCAAATCCTGAAATTTACTGATGAGACAGGTATTGTGGTAGGTCTCCCTATATCTGTATTAGTAACAGCAGGTATAGTAATTTTAGTTTCATTATTATTGAAATATACGATGATAGGCCGTTCTATTTATGCCTTCGGAGGAGATCCGGCATCGGCAGAAAGAATTGGTTTTTCACCTGTCTTTATTCAGTTTTTCGTGTATTCCTTTGTTGGAATGTTGTCCGGCATAGCCGGAATTATGCATACAAGTATGATGAGAAATTCTAATCCTGTGGATTTAATGGGGTCAGAGCTTTTGATCATAGCAGCTGTGGTCCTTGGGGGAACAAGAATCTCTGGCGGGCATGGAACCATTAAAGGTGCACTATTAGGCCTTCTTCTTGTTATAACAATTCAAAATAGTTTAATTTTAATGGGGATTCCATCTTACTGGCAGCGATTTGTAATCGGAGGGCTTATTTTAATTGGAACTGGTCTTACAGCTGTTCAGGTAAAAAAGACAAATGCAAAGAGAAAATCGATATTAACATAAGCAGTACGTCAGGAGGTTATTATGTTAAATATTCCAAAGCCAAACCCTGGACCTATAGAACCTGGCCAAAGAAAACAGTTGATTCTTCCGATTTTAAACAAAGACGGAAATTTAACACGTCTATTCTTTATTATGATGTTTGTTTTTATTTTGATGGGCAGCATTAGTCCTTCAACATTTCTATCCTTAGATAGTTTTATTTCGATGGCATACCAATTTCCTGTATTTGGAATTTTGTCTATAGCTATGATGATTACTATGGTGTCAGGAGGGATTGACCTTTCAATTGTCAGTATTGCGAACCTGACATCAATTCTTGCAGCTGGTATTATGGTGAAGTTTCTTCCTCCTGATGCGTCATTAATGACAAGTATTCTAATTATTGCAGGGGCAGTTGCTTGTTCGGTTATCATGGGTTTGCTATGCGGCTTGGTCAATGGGATCGCTGTATCATTAATTGGAATTCCTCCTATATTAGTAACCCTGGGAACAATGCAGCTGTTTATGGGAATTGCAATCGTAATAACTAAAGGCCAGGCAATCGTTGGACTGCCGATGTTATTTTCCGATATCGGAAATGGAAGTCTTGGGATTATTCCCTTTCCCTTGATAATGTTCATAATTTGTATCATCCTGGCCTACATTCTACTTAACAAGCGGGCATTTGGCTTAAAGCTTCAACTATTGGGTACCAACCCGGTCGCTTCGAAATACTCTGGCATTAGCAACTCAGTTGTTTTATTAAAAGCGTATGCTTGCAGCGGGTTATTTGCTTCAATAGCAGGATTGCTTATTATAGCAAGTACGAATTCTGCAAAAGCTGATTTTGGTACCTCTTATATATTACAGACCATTCTTGTTGCCGTTATGGGGGGAGTTAATGTTAAAGGCGGATTTGGAAAAATTTCCGGAGTTGTTATGGCAGTTTTGACATTGCAATTTTTATCAACCGGGTTAAATGCGCTGCATGTTGGGAATTTCTTCAAGGATTTTATTTGGGGTATAGCCTTACTCTTGGTAATGGTTATAAATGAAGTGAGTAATCGGTTTAAAGAGAAGAAATTGGTGAAGCAAAATTAAATCGACTTTATAATAAAGGGGGTAGACCGGGAGAGCGTAATTTGGCTGTCTTGGCAGCCTCTTTTATTACATACATCGGGCACAGGTTTATAGGGAAAATAGAACAAAAATACTGCCTCTTGACTCAACAAAAAACCGATAGGAAACCTATCGGCTAATGAACAAATGGATTGTGTACTAAAATAAAGTTATCAGAAGGAAATTGGTCTGCAGTTGGGTCCAGGTAGAGCACTTCCGCTTTTTTATGATCATCCCCGATTTTCAAAGGATTTCCGGCTATGCGTTCCTTATAAGACCCCTTCTCAATTTGCAGCAATTTAAATAGCTCTCTAGGTTCTTTTAGAACATGGATAATCACATCATGCCTTATAGGACACCAATGATACCAAATAAAAATTTGAATGTTATTTAGATTAGAAAGTTCTCGTGGATGACTGTAGCTATCTCCTTTATGGTTCGTGTACTTGATGCTTTTTCTAACAGGTAATAACAGCCTTTCTGATTTATAGCGGCAGGCCTTCATTTGAACGTTTATCTGCATTGGATTTTCCGGATAATTAAAATCAGGATGGGAAATTGATAAAATCCGGTCAACGCAATATACCCGGTCCAGATATTCGCTGGCATTCTTAATATTCCAGTTCCACAAGTCTGGGGAGAAATCGGGAAATTCCTTCGCATAATGCTGCATAATCGACTCATAAAGGTTATATTTATAAGCAGCAAAATTATCGACAAGTATAGAGATGTGATTATTTAGGTCAAAATCATATCCGTTGTAATTATCCTTAGCATCGTAAGCAATTACCACTCCTGATTGCAATTCCAGTATCCTCTGGAGGCGGTTTTTCTCTTCATCCTTCTTCGCTGAAATCCGTTGAACTTCTTCATGCCAATTAATAAAATCCATTGTCACTCATCCTTCCATAATCATATAAAAAAGCTTGATGGAAGGACTCCATAAAGGAGATGCCCAACCATCAAGCTATAAGGTTGGAGCAAGCTCCAGTATGAAATTGTTAAAGGTCAGTCATACAGTGGTTCGAATATTCCAATCTTTATTTTTTATTATCTGCCGACTCTTTTTCTATGCTTTTTTCGGCTATAGGTCAGTTGTGAATCGACCCAGCAGCCTGAACACCGGAGGCTTAGGGGTTGATTTTCTGCTGCATTGAATCTGGATTTATTCATTCTATTTACCTCACTTTATATTTTTTTTGGTACTAAGATAATGATATGCAAAAAACCCCAAATAAGAACTGCTACAGGCGGAAACCTATTATAAAAATTGGATAATATCCCCTATTATTTATCAATCATATATAATACTAATATACTAGTTAACAGGAGAGTGAACAGATGAAAAAA
Source organism: Paenibacillus sp. FSL R5-0490 (assembly GCF_001956215.1). GTDB lineage: Bacteria > Bacillota > Bacilli > Bacillales > Cytobacillaceae > Cytobacillus. The sequence goes on from NZ_MRTQ01000014.1 coordinate 57,407, forward strand.
GGACTAAAAGCCCTGATTGTGTCCCTCATTATGCTTGCGGGAATTTATCAGCCGGCAAACGCAGCGGGAGAATGCAATTCCTACAGAGAAGCCACAAGGATATGGTGGGATGGCGTGGAACTGAAAAAGGGCCAAATCGGCAGGCTGAATATCGAGAAGGATACACCCTTATTCAAGCTGGATGGCAATAAAAGAATCACTTCCAGAACTCTAAAAAAAGGGGAGTTCTACCGGATATATGCCTTTAAGCCAGGAATGCTAAGCGTCGGTGGCGGGTATTATGTGGATCGTGATGCGCGGGTGACTTATGAAACGCCAAGTAAAGCAAAATTAAAAGGAGCGGAATGTATACATAATCGTTTTGTAAATTTGGGCTCGCAGATACATAATACGATTGCTATTACTGGTGCGGCGGGCTATGCGCCGGATGGGACAGCTCTCATGTATGTGCTGCTGCAGGGGGAGCCGGCCAAATTTGTGGCGATTGATATCGTCAGAAATAAAGTATGGGATGAAAAGACGTTAAATGGCGCTACCAGTGCATGGGCCGTATCTGCAGACAGCAGCGGGAATGTCTGGATTGGCGGTACACCGAATGGGCATTTATACCACTATAACTCTAAGACAAAAACGTTATCAGACAAGGGAAGGGCAGCCGCAAAAGGTACATCCATTCATGACCTTGAAGCAGCGGGTGCTGGAGTTGTTTTTGGAAGTAGTTCTCCCAATGGCGGTGTTTTCAAATATGAAACCGGCAAAGGATTCACAGACCTGGGACAGGTTTTATCCGGAAAAACATTAGCGAGGAGCCTGGCGTATAACGAAGAAACGAATACATTATTCGCCGGGGTCGGGGCAAAAGCCCAGCTGGTGGCATGGAACCTAACTACTAATAAAAAGCAGAGCATTCTTCCGGATAAATATCAGGGTGAAACATCTGTTTACGATTTAGATGAAGAAAATGGCCTGCTTTTTGCCAAGCTGGAACCGAGCAAAAAGATCCTTGTCTTTGACAGCCGCACCTTTGCCTTTAAAGAGGAAATTCCGGCAAGCTCCCGCGGAGTTTCACAGGTTAGTGCAGATGAGGATTCTGTCTACTATACACATGGCTATGCTCTTCGCAAGTATAACCTGAGCAGCGGTGAGACCAGCAGCATACCGGGAACACTAAAAGGAACCGAAGCTGTTTCGATTGATTTGATAAATTTGAAGCAAAAAGATTACCCGGGCGGCTCAGTGGTTGGTCTTTTAGGGAATTCCGGCACTTATTTACTGTACAACCCGGCTAAGAATGAACTGCAGGTCAACAAGCTGAATCTGCCAAACCAGTCCATTCCGATCTACAACATAGAGCGGGGACCCCGGGGACAGATAATTTCAAATGGTTTTGTCTCAGGGCAGGTAAGTGCATACAATCCGCAGACCAAGGAAACGAAAGAGCTTTTAAAAGTAGGCCAGGCTGAATCGATGGCAACATTAAATGACAAGCTGTATCTGGGGGTTTACCCGGGAGCTGATGTTTATGAATACGATCCATCACAGCCTGTTTCCGGCGGAAAGCTGCCTCCGCTCTTTAGTATAGGCAACGGGCAGGATCGCATTGTGGCAATGGCTGCTGATGAAACAACCAGGAGTCTGTTCATGGGAACACATCCGAAAAACGGCGAAACCGGCGGAGCATTGGCAGTATACAATCCGGCTTCAAATAGCAAAACGATCCGGAGGAATATAGTTCCTGAACAAAGTGTTGTATCCCTCGCGTCAAGCGGCGGCTATATTTACGGAGGAACCACTATCTTCAGCAATGGCAAAAATGAATCCCAGAAAACAGCTGTATTCTTCCGTTTAAACAGCAAGAATCCGAACGGAAAAATCGAACAAATACCGCTTCCGCTAACAAAGCCAAGAATGATTCATAGCCTGGCTGCTGCTCCTGATGGCACGATTTGGGGATTATCGGACGGAAACTTGTTTGCTTACGATCCAAGGACGAAAAAAACAAAAACAATGAACATCACCCCAGCCACGAGCGGCCGATTCAAAAATGGAACACTTGTGATTGGAAAAGACGGCATGGTATATGGGACTGTTGAGGAAAACCTGTTTATGGCGAATCCGAAGACGATGAAAAAGACGATATATACGGGTGCAGCTGCTTCCGACATTACAATGGATAACAGCGGGAATGTTTATTTTAAAAATGGTGCAGAGTTATGGATGTTTAGGTAAAGTTACTCTCTCTTAATAACAGATTTATTTGAAGGCTCATTTCTCTTATGGAGACAATGAGTCTTTTTAAATCTAAAGACCTATGAAATATGTCACCAATAATTCTCAGATTCTGCTATAATAGGAAAGTCATAATATGTAAATTAAGGAGGATTTTTGGTGCATAAAGGAATTAAATCTATTACTTTTGTCATAATTTTGACTTTCGTGCTTAGCAGTTTTTCTTCCAGTTCTTTTGCGCAGAGTCAAAATGAAAATATTGCTGGTTCCCCGGTGCTGACATCAAGCCAGATGGGGGATTTTGTTTTGATGCATAATCCATCTCCATTGCTGCAGGGAGTAACGATCTATCAGCTGGCTGATTATTATTTGAACATTGGACGGATTGAGGGAATTCGCGGTGATATTGCGTTTGCCCAGGCGATTAAAGAGACCGGTTACTTTAAATTTGGAGGAGATGTCATTCCTGAACAGAATAATTATGCAGGTATTGGCACAACTGGCGGCGGTGTGAAAGGTGCATTTTTTAAGACTGCTGAAGAAGGGGCTCGTGCCCAAATTCAGCATTTAAAGGCATATGCTTCAAAAGAACCGTTAGTTACGGAGAATGTTGATCCTCGTTTTCATCTCGTTACACGGGGGATTGCCCCAAAATGGACAGATCTGAATGGCCGCTGGGCTGTGCCGGGGAATAATTATGGCCAGGAAATTCTGGAAATCTACAATAATATGGAGAAAATGACCATCCAAATTCCGAATGTATCATTGCCTTCCAATCATAAGCTACCGGTAGCGAAACTGGTTCCGCGCAGAAATGTGGCGATGTATACTCCGGATGGCAGGCCGTATAATACACTGCAGAAAGATGTTCATTATCGTGTATACGGGGTAAAGGGAAGCTATTACGATGTAGGCGGGGGCTACCTTGTTAAGGGTGACAGCGGCAAAGTGGGTATCTATATCGGAAGAGTCTACATAAAGGATACAAATATTCCCCTTTATGGTCCGGATCATAAAATCAAACGATATCTGAAAAGGGGAGAAACCGCCCGCGTATACAGCTATGATAATAAAAGCTATGACGTAGGGGGCGGCTATTACATTAAAAAAGGAAGCAAACAGACCTATTATTTAGGTACAGCCTCACTTAAGCAAAATACCGTTCTTTATGACAAGAGCGGAAAGGCAGTCCGCACGCTTAAAAAGAATGAATCCTACCGTGTATATAAAATAGACAGCAGCAGGCTCGATCTTGGCGGCGGATTTTATATTAACTATGATAAAAAGATGATAGACTATGTGAATTAAAGCAGAAGAACAAACAGCCGGCAAACTTTTTGCCGGCTTTCTTCTTATTTCAGCTTAAATTGGTGAGGTTTCATGCTTTCATTCAAAGGTGCCAAAGCATAGCCGCGCTTCTTTAATTCCGATAATAGTGACGGCAGAGCCTCAACGGTCGCTTTGCGGTCGTGAATAAGAATAATCGGCGCTTGTCCTTTTGCCTCCTGCATATCCACATAATGAAGTGTGTAGTTCACATAGCTGGAACTGTTAAACTTCCAATCCATGCTGTCCACATTCCAATCCCACATGATGAAATGCTCTTTGGTCATCGCGTTTCTGTAGTTTTGCTTCATATAAGGGATGCTGCCATAAGGTGTCCTGATCAGGTTGCTGGTGACGCCGGTTACTTTCTTAATGGTATTTCTGGTTATTTTCATTTCATCAACTGCTGTTGCCGGTGAGCGATAGAATTTATTTTTATCATGAGTCACACTATGCGACCCGACCGCGTGCCCATCAGTCACCATACGTTTAACAGCTTTCGGGTATGCATTGATGTTGCCATTTACCATAAAGAAGGTGGCCTTGGCATCGTATTGGCTTAGAGTATCCAGCAGTTTATTTGAATAGATGGTCGGTCCGTCATCAATCGTCAGGTAAGCGACCTTCATTGGCTGGCTGGATACGGATCCTGCAGGGATCCATCCTTCCAGTCCCTTTCCTGCAGCAACTTTATACCAGATGTCTCCAGAGCTGCTTGTGAATCCTGAGATGATGCTCACCTTTTGCCCATAGCTGAGTTTGCCTGCTGTTTTGTAATGGGAAGAAGCGCCGCGCCGAATAACAGCATTTTCATCTTTCACATACATATTACCAGAGAGAGTTACCTGGTTTGTAATCGTTCCGTCCGCAATCCATCCGCTTTTCCGGCCGTCCACAATCCGATGCCAAATCTCTTTCCCATTAATGACAGTGCTTTGAAGTATTACCTGCTGCCCTTTTTTAAGAGTATAAACAGGTAGCGTATTGGAGGAAGCTCCTCTTTTAACTTGGGTATCAGTCTTCGCGAATACCGTTTTATTAAAATAGTTTCTCGTTCCATCGAACAGCTCCAGATCCTGAAGCTCAGACCAGCCAGTCACATTTCCGTTGGATAAACGAACCCAAATGGAACCATTTTTATGGGTGAAGGTGTCCATGATTTTCACCATTTCGCCATTCTTCAGACTGCCTGTCTGCTGATAGGATTCGGAAGCTCCTCTTCTGATTAGAGTTTCAGCTGCTGAGCTGGTGACATACTGAACCTGCAGATCCAATCTCTTAATCCCTGAATCTTTGATCCAGCCGCTTTTTCCGCCATAATTAATATGAAGCCAATGTTCATTTAAGGAATTGGTGATTTCTCCTATGATAATAAATTTCTTGCTCTTAGAAATGAGTGCCTTTGATAGGTATTGATTGCTTGCTCCTGAATACATAGTGATATCAGCTTGAGACTCAGCTGCTGGACTAAGATCTGAAGCCATAGTGCTGCCTGTAAATGGCATGAACAGGAAAGCGCAAATTAAGAATAAGATTAGCCGTATTTTCCTCATAGTTATCTCCTTACTATATTCATATAAAAGTACTTTATAGGTAAAATTTACTATATTAAATAAAAAATTACAAAAATATAGTCTTTTATTACTAGATAATGAGGGAAAATTGATTGTGGAAGAATCATTTTATAGGTATAATCAGCTTAATTACCAAAGCAGATTACTAGATTTGCTGAGGCATCAATAGGGTGGAGGAAAGAGAAATGAATTTAAAAAAATGGGTATTAAGTATTCCGTTTGTACTAGTGCTTATGTTCGGCTTTAATGTCGATGCAGAAGCAGCTGAAGCGCCAATCGGTGTAAAATGGGGAAATTCCATCTTGATTAAAGGTCAAATCGGAAAAGTAACCATCTTAAAAGATACAGATCTTGTAAAAGAAGAAAAAGGAAAGCTTAGTGTAATCCGCAAGCTTAAAAAAGGAAGCGAATTCCGCGTCTATTCCTATAAAGACCGTGATGGCGGAATTTACGGTCTAGGCGGTGGCGCTTTTGTAAAGAAAACGGCTTCTGTTAAATATGAGACGCCTTCCCAGACAAAAAAGAACCAGATTGCACGCCTGAGCATGTTCCAGGAGGGCTTCCTGGCATCTGCAAAGAAAGGAATCCTCAAGGGCCAGCCAATTGCAGTAGGCGGATATGAAGATTTGTATGATGTGTATGATTATTATGGCATGTATCCGACATGGGAAGGCTACGTGGATGGCGGTCTTGGAAGAGCATTTGGAGATGACAGCAATTATATCTATTATACTGGCGGGGAAGATGATGCTGAACTGTCAGGCATCGACTGGTGGAATGACGATCTCGTTTTCCTGACACCTTACATCATTAAAAAGACCGTCGGTGTACCGACTTCAGAGGGCATTGATGAGATGGAGCAGACATGGTACATGTATTACGACTGCGGTGACTACGATCTGTACTTCCTATTTGAAGATGGAAACCGATCCAACCTGGATTTTGTAAGACTTAAATAATAGGAAAAAGGAGAGCGTGAGAGCTCTCCTTTTTTATTCCATCACAATAATCGGCTTCTTATCAGGTTTCAGCCACTGCAGAATTTTTGCCATTTCCTTTTCCTCAATAGCGACACAGCCTAAAGTGTAAGCAGTGCCGGAAGTTCTGATATGCAAAAAGATAGCGCTGCCTTCTCCCTTAATAATGGGATCTTCATTATATCTAATAACAACCCCATATTTATAAAGAGGATGATTCATTCTTTCGAAAGATTTCCAGCGCGTATTCGGATTTCCGGAGTATGTGATCCATTTGTTATAATCCGCTGATGAAGCATCATCGATCCAGTAATCATTAGACGTTGCAGCCTTAAATGGATAGCTCATGCCTGAGGGCTTCGGGCCCCACCCAAAAGAGGTTCCTAGCCTATAGGTTCCATAAGGGGTCCTGGCATCTCCTTCTTTGGTTTTTCCCATGCCTTCTTTTCCGATCACTGCTGAAATAGGGGAGGAAGCCTGCACCCATTTTCCATTTTGTTTTTGATAGGTTTGCAGAGTGGCAGCTGTCTTCACAGATGATTTCTTCACGATAATCATCTGCTGTGCCTCATTTTTCAGCTGTGTATCTTTCTGGTAGACACATGCCACGATCTGCAGCTTGGCTTTAGAAGGAGTCTGGTAGCTGATCAGGGTATCACGCTTTACATACAATCCGCCTCCCACACTTAAAAGCCCCGGTTTAAAGGCGTATACCCGGTAAACCTCTCCTGCTTTTAAAGTGCGGCTGTAGCCCAGCTGATCTCCATTTAACTTATAGAGCGGCGTATCCTTAAGGACCGTGATTCTGCCGATTTGTCCCGGCCGGAGCTCAGCGCCATCCCACCAGACCTTTGTGCCGGTTCTGGTATCACTGCAGTCTATATCTGCAGCCTGAGCGGGATTGCCGTATAGCAGAGCGGCCATTCCAATCAGAACCAGCAATAGCTTCACATATTTTGACATATATTCACCTCGTTTTAGTCATAATCATACACGAAGAACCATACATAGGCATCTATCATTTGGCGTATTCAATATATTTTTAGGCATCTTTTCCTGCATTTTTATCTTCACATAAACATATGCATAACAGTAGGAATCAGGTTAAAAGCAGGAGGTTTGATGATGAAGATAGGAAAATTACTAGTTATGTTTTCCCTTGCAATGGCTTTACTGCTGTTCTCCAATCAGGAGGCTCAGGCGGGATCTGCCCCAATCGGTGTAAAGTGGGATAACTCCATTCTTATTCAGGGCCAGATAGGAAGGGTCACCATCCTTAAGGATACCGCTCTTTACAAATATGAAAAAGGCAAATTAATGACGATAAAAACGCTCCGCAAGGGAAATATCTATCGGGTATATTCTTATAAGGATCAAAATGGCGGTGTATACGGATTAGGCGGAGGGGCTTTTGTCAAAAAATCCTCATCTATCAAATACGAAACACCTTCTAAAACAAAACGCAGCCAGCTTGCCAGAATTGTATTTTTTGATGAAGGAGATTTTCTGAAGCTGGCCAAACAAGGCATTATGAAGGGGCAGCCGTTTTCACTTAAACATGATGATTTGAATGATGTATATGATCACTTCGGAAACACTCCATCTTGGGAAGGGTATTATGAGGGAGGATATGGCAGGCAATTTGGGAACTATATTTATTTCACTGGATGGGAAGATGATCCGGAATTTACAGCATTCATGTGGGCTAATGATGGTTTGACGCCTTTAACGCCCTATATTATAAAAAATACAGTTGGAAAGCCATCCTGGGAAGGCATCAGCGAAATGGATGGACATTGGATGATGTATTATTATCTTGGCTATTATGAGGTTTATTTTTCATTTGCCGGAGATAATCGCTCTGATTTGTCTGGTATTTTGCTGAAGCGGAGTTACAGATAGCAGGATTATTTTTGATAAAAAACAAAAGGAGATGCCCCGCAGCATCTCCTTTCCCAATTTACGGATTAACCAATTTCAGTTTCTCTTTCGATGGCGTCTTATACTTCACATAGCCATCGATCTTCGTTACAAAATACCCTCCGCCAACGCTGTACTGCCCGCCAAATCCTCCATCATATCCATAGACACGATAGGTTTCTCCGGCTTTCAGAACTCGAACGGCTTTAAGTTTCCCATCAGCGCGCGTCCACAGATTAATCGGCTTTTCAACGGTCAGTTTCCCAATTTGACCTTTTTTCAGAACCATGCCTTCCCAGTGGACAACTGGAATATCTTGATCCTCTTCCTTCGGTTCCTCAGGAGCTGGCTCCTCCGCCAATTCAGGCTTCATAAATGTCCAGAACAGTTCTGCCACCGCTTTATAGCCTTCTTCACTCAGATGCACATCCTGAGGGTTCGGAAGGTAGCCGATATCGGCAGCGATGGTTTGGGCAGTGGAGATATAAGCAGAGCCGGATGCTTCCGCGATCTTCTCGATGATTGTGTTCAGCACAGCCAGGGACTGATTAAGCATCGGCTGATATTGGGCCGGAAGATGCGGCAATGGATTGTAATAACCCATTATGTAAATCTGTGCAGTCGGGTTAATGGCTTTAATCGCTAAAATGGTATCCGTCAAATTCTGCTGGACACCCGCCATCGCTTTTTGTATTTCTGCTTCATCAAATGTAACCGCTCCGGTTGTGCGGTCAATCTTAAGCTGGCGAAGAAGATCATTGGCGCCGGCATTTAATGTGATATGAGTCGCTTTCTTAAGCTCGGCCTGAATTCCGGCATTATTGCCAATCGTGACATTATTCCGGATATCAGCGAGGACCTGTCCGGAAGTATAGCCGGACTCTGCATAATTCTTGACAAATCCCTTTAATACACCAGCTTCTTTAAAGCTGGCTGCGATATAGTCGGGATAGCCCTTCCCATTCGCACCAAATGGGGTCCGGCCGGCTGCTAATGAGTCACCGAGCGCTACATAATAAACATTCCTGCTGCTCTCCCAGAATGCGGAGGCCGGACTGGCCAATCCTAAAATAAGAACGGAAACAAGACAGATCTTCGTTAAAAGCTTTACCAATTAAAATCCTCCTTTTAGTAAAAATGGAATATATAACTATGTTACTAGACTTTTAGAACTATAACTATAGATTCCGTAATTGAAATTCCGACAAATTCTGAAGAAATTAGTCGTATAAAAACCGAGTAAAACCCTCAAAATAATGTAGTTATGCCTTGAATGGAAAGTGTCAGAAAAGTATAATAGTATGGGTAATATTACCTAAAGTTACTTTATATGGTTTTTGGTGGTATTAAATTCCTAAGAATTTAAGGAGGAAAAGATGGGGAAGAGAAAAAGCAAAGGTTTAATTTGGGGAATTACGTCTGCTGCGGCAGTGGCTGGATTGGCAGCCGGAAATCCGGTACAGGCGGAGGCCAGCATAACAGCTGACCAGCATGTAGAAAAGGCTGAGAAATTAGCAGGGGCATTAAAGTGGGAAGTGTCATACGAATATCGAAAAGCAGCAAATCCCAAACATGCAGCAGATTACCCGGATATGAAATTATTCAATGAGACAAAAGCTGCTTTAAGAGAGGCAGAAAAAGCCGTTAAAGAAGTGAAAGGCAAAGATAAGGAACTCTTGGAAGCAAGGCTGAACCAGCATGTCAGAGTGTACTTCGACCGGGCAGTAAAATATATTGATGCTGTATCTGCAGGGAAGAAAATTACGGCTAAAGCAGAAGTTTTAGAAAATTACCTGGTTAATCACCAGATCGATGATGCAGCTGAAAAAGCATACCATGATCTGTCACTTGAAATTAAAAGAAGGTCTCCGTTCATTTATAAAGCTTACGGAAAAACCACCCGTGATGCATTACTTGATACATATCAGCAGAAAGCCTATGAAATTAAAGAAAGTGCTTTATATCCTATATCTCTTAAAATGGAGATGGACCGGCTGGATTCCGCGTTGAAAAATAAAGATACAGATCAAGTAATCTATCATACCAGCAGAATTGACAAGCTGTTTAAAGATGGGACGAAACTGGATTTACTTGATAAAAAGTCAAAACTGTATACTAAATTAAAAACAAATTATGAATCCTATCAGGAGAAGATCAAAGCATTTGTTTCAATTATTGAATCCCATTCCACAAATGCTGATCAGCCCACAACAGCAGGCGGAAATTCAAAAGAAGTGAAAACATACAAAGAATCTATCGTGTTAGTTGCAGGCAAGGGGCAATATATCAAACTGGCCAATGCCGAAGTGGATGGAAATATTATTATTAAAGGAAACGAAACTGGCGCAGGTACGGTTTATCTCGAAAATATAGAAGTAAACAAAGGCGGATCCATCATTGTCGATGATGTAGCGGAGCATAGCTTATATCAATATAATGTCACTGCTGAAAAATTAGTGATTAATGATGCAAATGGCGCCAATATTGTTGGGGATAAAGGGACAAAGATTGAATCCGTTACAGTTTCAGATGCAGCAGGTGTCTCTGGCAATATTCATATCGAGTCAAAAGATAAAGGTGCTTTTGGAAACATATCGATCGACTCTTCAGGGACTAAAGAATCTGAAGGAGTTTCCCTAAAAGGTGATTTCTCAGAAACTCTTGTATCTGTGAGCGGGAAAGACACTAAACTTAATGTTAACAAAGACACGAAAATAAAATCGGTAGATGTTAAATCATCTATGAAGCTGTCAGCTGAAACGGGGGCCCAGGTGCAGTCTATTAATCTAGCTGCAGAAGAAAAAGGGCAAACCATTGAGCTTGGCGGTGATTTGAAAAATACTGTTGTAAACATCATGAATGCCAATGCGGAAATTACCGTAAAAGAAGACACGCATATTAAAGAAGTGAAAAAAGACAGCAGTGTAACTGGAAATGTGGCCATTAAGAATAATGGCAAGGTGGAGAAATCAACAGGAGTGGAACTGACAAATAATCCGCCAGTGCAGACTCAGCCGCCGGCTGTACCGGGCACACCATCCAGTCCGCCTCCTTCCAATGGCGGAGGAAACGACACTGAAGAACCTGTACCAGCTGTCATTGAGTCAATTTCAACTATCACCAAAACGGTGACAATTAACGAACAATACTCATTGCCGAGTGAAGTAACAGTGAAATTAAGCGATGGCTCAACAAGCTCCGTTGCCGTTACATGGGACAGGACCAATTTGGACACATCAGCTGCAGGTGAGCATGAGTTCTTTGGAACAGTTGAGGGGTATGATAAGCAGGTTGTACTTGTAGTAAAAGTGCTTCCAGCCGGGTTTGCACTCAAAGATAATGGGCAAACAGCCGCAGTTTCCACAAGTGCTGCATTCTCCTACGCTGCTGAACAGCCGGGAATTACAAAAATAGAAATAGTGGATGGATTCAATGCGGCTAACAGCGGGAAAGTACGCCAGGAAATCGTGATTCCGGAAGATATTCAGGATGAAACCATAGATTTCAATGGTTTGAATTTACCAAAGGTATCAGTTTATGGAGACAATATTCTAATAAAGAATGCAACCATAAATACACTGAACATAGCAGAAACTGTTTACGATCTGACACTGCAGGATGTAAAAGACGGAGAGAATTCCACCCATAACTTTGATGGGGGCGGCGAAAATTCCATTGTCCTCACCGGGAATACAATCTTTAAGGGAAGTATAAAGATCACCTCAGGCACTGCCATCCAGGTCCGTGCGGAGGGCGCAGAATCAAAAATTGACGGAACAATTTGGATTGAGTCTGGTGCGGCGACCAAAATTGCTGCTCCGGTATCGAATGTAGTTGTCAATACAGAGAATGATAAGGTTATTATTAATAACCAGGTGGATCAGCTTATTCTTAGAAGCAATGCCAATATTGAATTAGGCGAAGGTGCCAGCATTATAAATGCCAAACTGCGTGTTGGTGTGACTCGTCCTGCCATTCCTTCAATTGACTTCGAGGTCATTTTGGATACTTTTGAGTTGGAAAGATATATATTAGATGCTGAAAATCTTATTCAGCATACCCCACAGGGTGATGGAGAAGGAGATGTATCTGCCGAAGCTGTTTCTGAACTGCAAGCTGCAATAGACAATGCTAAAAGTGTGAAAGAGGAAAATACAGATGTTGAGTCTGAAGTCCAGATTCTCATTGATGAAGAGTCCGCTATACTTAAGGAAGCCATTTCCCAATTTAGAAAATCTATCATAACTCTGGATCTAACAGACTTGCATTACGAATGGCAAAGAGCCCAGCGTCTTGCTAATAGAGTTGAAACAGGTACAGAACCGGGGCAGTATCCGCAAGAAGAGTATGACAAATTGGTGGCTCTAATAGCGGAAGCAAAGGAAATGTATGAAGGATTTGGACATTCACAGCAGGAAGTGGATGCAAAAGTGTCCGAAATCCAAAACTTTATAGAGGATTTCCTGAAAACCAGAATTGAAGATGGGAATGATGAGGATCCAAGCATGGGAACAGGTATATCCTTTGTCATTCAGGGCGAACAGTTTACTCCTGGCTGGGTTGATGTTGAGGTAATCCCTATAACTGAAAATGGCGGATCTCATATGGAAACTCGTCCGACGATTAATACAGAACCAGTTGAATCCGGATTAAAAATCAATGTGACAGAAATCGATGAAACGGTTGCTGAGACATTCTACATTGTAATTCAAACGAATAATTATTTATTTATTGAAGAAGTAACACGTGCTGAGTTAAGGGAAGGGCGTACGAAGCAAATTGCACCGAACGGGAATCATGTTCCATTAAAGGTGAATATACCAAACATTGATGTGAGCCATGAGGATTCTTTAAGCATGAATCTAACAAAAGAAAGTGAAAAAGGCATACTCACTGTACGGGTTAGCCCAGGTACTTATATTCCTTCTGGAACCTATAACATTCACTTTAATGGTGAAAGGGATAATGAATCATATAGTTTATTTAAGGATGGTTATACAGTTTCTGAAACCAATCATACACTTCAATTTACAGAGAGTGATATGGCAAAAATCGTATTTGAAATGGAAACAGCAAATGCTCTCAATTACCGATTAGAACATGCAGGACCGCTTTACTCTTTGGGAAATAAATATAATACAATTCTTCATCCGAAATTTGAAAACAATGTTAACACCCTTTATCTGACTAAAGAGAAATATCAAAGCATTAATCCAGTTTATTCTCTTGAAAAGAATCAGCAAGCTTGGGAAATTACATTCAGAACTGGCCCGATGAGTGTTACAGAAGATACAACGATAAAAGTAGATGATAATATTAGCATTAAAGGGGATTGGCATTCTCATATTACTAACCATGTTTTAGATGTGAATACCGAATTTATGAATTACTTTAACAACTCTGTAGTAAATTCTCAGGGGCAGCGTATAGAGAATTTCAGTAAGTTGATACCAGAGAATGAAGGGTATATACGCAGAGATGCAGTAAAGGGAAAAGTTACATTAAGAGTAAGCGGAAAAGTTTTTACAAAGGAAATAGACCGTCTTGACTTTAACATGGTTAAGTTATCAGACCTAACCGGTGGAGAAGTAGTATCCGGCCAGGCGGAATTAGAATTTTCCGTGGTAGATTCCCCAATTCCGATCGAACCATGGAAACAAACCATTACAATTGGCAATTCAGAAGATAGCGGATCGGCTGCACCTTCTGAACCCACAGATGCTGATAAGGTTGCTGAAGCAAAAGAGCTTATTCGGAATCTCGAACTTGGATGGGATACTGATATCAACACAACTATTGCAGCAATAAATACTGAAATAGCAGGCTTAAATTTAAATGAAGATGTAACAGCTATAGCTTCAGAAGGAACAGAAGATCAAGCGGGGAAAGTGATCATAACTATCACAAGCGGTGAAATCATGGATGAGTCAATAGTCTTCGAAGCGCCGCAAGGAACACAAACGATAGATGGTGGAGTATCTGCTATCCTAAATTTAGGAGAAACATTTACTGTTAAAGATGGGATTGTAACATTGAGCTAAATTGGAAAGGCAATTACAAAGCCCCCAGCCATTGCGGTTGGGGGCTTTACTATAAAGAGCATTATCACTTCAATCAAACGTTTGATTAAATTCCGTTATGAACGTTACAAATTTTACTTAATAAATTAAAAAAAAGGCAGTTATAGTTTTATTTTACCCTGAGAGAAAGAATGGATCTATTATTAATCTATTGTAATTTTCTAAAAATAACAAAAAATATCCTTCCGTTACCGAATAAATTTTGGCATAATAGTTAAAAAGATTTAATATAAAAAAGTAAATAGAGGGGGGTACTGTGTATGACTTTTGATGATACGATAATTTGTACGGGTTATTCTCGATTGCCTGATGGAATGACTGCTAAAAATCTTTATGGTGTCATGGGTGTTGGATTTGAGGTTGACCCAAAAACGGATTGTATTTTGAATGCTTCTAGTACCTTTGTCACAAATATGTGTACTGATTTTATTAAAAGTATTTTTACCGGCCACGATTTAAAAGAAGGTATAGAGGGCCCAATTGAAAGATTTGAAAGAAGGTATTTTGGTCTGGGAAAGAAAGCAATTGTAGCTGCAATGCGGGATGCATACAATCAATATTCTATTTATAAGTCAATGAATGTTCCAGTATAAAAAATTTAAAAATAGCTATTGATTTACAATCAATAATCTGTATAATTTAAATATATAGAATAATTAAAATAATTTAATTTTTCCAGCGAGCCTGAAGTTCGGTGGATAGGCAGCCCCTATTCATACAAAGGATTTTAAGACCAAGCTGTTCGAAAATACCCTTTTTGTAAGGTGTATTTCGACATGGCTTGGTCTTTTATATTTTTATAGGAAAAGGAGTGAAGGTGATTGAGATCAAATCCATCAAGAATAATTAGGAGTATGCAGGAGACAGAGTTAAATGGATATGATCATTTAGTTGTCTCGTCAACCTATAACCTAAAGTATCTTTTAGGAGCTAATTTTGATACTGGGGAACGGATGACTGTGCTGCTTTTAACACCGGGGAAAAAGACAAAACTCTTTATACACCAAATGTTCTCCGATCAAATCCCTGAATTAAATGGAATTGAAATCGTGTACTACAGTGATGATATGGATCCTGTAAAAACATTAGCTTCCCATTTTTTAAACAAGGAAAGGTTAGGAATTGATCAGACGTGGCTCTGTTCCTACTTTATTGATTTATTAAAGCATCTTCCAGAAATAAAATTCGAGAAAAGTACGATTGTAGAAAAGTTAAGAGAAATAAAAGACGCACAAGAGATTGATACACTTCGCCAATCCGCAAAGATTGCCGATGCTGTTATGTATCAAATTCTTCAGCTGCAGCATTTCCCCTGTACTGAGCGGGATGTTGCGGCAACCATTAAGAGCTTCTTCGCTGAAAACGGTGTAAATGAATTATCTTTCAAACCGATCATTGGTTTTGGAAAAAATTCTGCGAACCCTCATCATACGATTTCTGATCAAGTCTGTCAGCTGGACCAGCCAATCTTAATTGATATGGGAGGACTGTTTAAGAATTACTGCTCCGATATCACGAGAACCTTTTATTTGGGCAGGAGAGATCATAAATTTGAGGACATATACAAAATCGTTCATGATACGCAGCTGCAAGCAATCGATAGGGTCAAACCAGGCATTGCTTTTTCAGAAATTGACATGTTTGTGAGGAGTTCATTTGAGAAGTGGGGATATGAAGAAAATTTTATCCATAGAACAGGGCATGGGATTGGACTTGAGCTGCATGAAGGTGTATCAATTCATAAAAACAATCATGATTTAGTTTCCCCAGGAATGGCTTTTAGTATCGAACCAGGGCTATACTTTCCGAATCAATTTGGAATTCGGATTGAAGATATAGTGGTTGTTACAGATGATGGCTGCGAAGTGCTGAACAATAGTTCCAAGGAGGTGCAATATTTGGAGTTAATCGGAGTTTAAAAGGTTGTATGATTCAAATTAATTGATAAAAGGGAGGAATATTAGAATGAATAAGAAAAGCTGGTTTTCCATTTTGTTTGTTATGATGTTCATTTTCTCTGCTTTTCTAGCCGGCTGTTCCTATGAAAAACCAGCCAGCAATAATACAGGTTCCGCAGGATCTGATGATGGAGATGCTGGCGCTGCAAGGGATGAAATTAAGGTCGGGCTGGATGTGGATGCAGGCACGATGGACCCTCGGCTATCAAAAGATACATCTGCCAAAAGGGTTTCCGAGTTAGTCTATGATGGCCTCATTCGACTATCGGCTAATCTGGAGCCTGAACCTGGACTTGCAGAGAAATGGGAAAGTCCTGATCCAACAACCTGGATTTTTACCCTTCGCCAAGATGTAACCTTTCATGATGGTGAACCATTCACGGCAGAGGACGTAAAGTATACATTTGATAGTTTAATTGATCCAGATTTTCAGGCACCCTACGCTTCACTTTATGAGCCGATAAAGTCTGTTGAAGTAGTAGACGATTATCAAGTGAAATTTATTTTAAAAGAGCCATCCGCACCACTATTAAGCTATCTGGACATTGGGATTGTACCTAAACATATTGGTGAAAAGAATGATAATACTTTATCCAATAATCCAATCGGGACAGGTCCTTATAAGATGGTGAAGTGGGATAAGAACAGCAAAATCTCATTTGAAGCAAATGAAAAATACTGGGGCGGCTCACCTAAGACAAACAAGTTAACCTACTTTATTATTCCTGATAACTCCACTCGTGTTGCCTCATTAGAATCAGGAGATATTGATATCGTACATTCTCCTCTATCCCCTCAGGATATCAAAAGAATAAAAGAAAATGATCAATTTGAAGTTATTGAAACAGAAGGACTTGGATTTACTTATTTGAACTTTAATCAAAAACACCCAATATTATCGGATCTAAAAGTGCGTCAGGCAATTGCCCATTTGGTCAACAAAGAGGTTATCTCTTCTGATATTTATCAGGGAATGGATACACCTGGTAAGTCACCACTTATCCCAGCTTCATGGGCATATGATGAGTCCATTTCCGGCTTTTCTTACGACCCGGCTAAAGCGGCGGCGTTATTTAAAGAAGCTGGCTGGGAAGATAGCGATGGCGATAGCATTCTGGACAAAGATGGAGAAAAATTAAAAATTACTCTCTCCACTCATAGTGAAGATCCAAACCGTATGCAGGCAGTTGAATATCTGCAAAACGAATTCACTAAGAATGGGGTAGAAACTGAAGTGAAAACTAGTGAATGGCCAACTTTCAGTACAGGTCTGACGGAAGGTAACTTCGATATTGCATTAGTTGGATGGCTAAACCTGGTTGATCCGGATCGATCCTTCTATAACCCTTTCCATACAAATGGAGGAAGCAACTATGGCAAATACAGGAATGCAACGGTTGACGAATTAATTGAGAAGGGAAGAACTACTCTGGAACAAGCTGAACGTAAATCCTTCTATCAGGAAGCTGCAAAAATTGTTACAGAAGAAGTAGCATATGATGTCCTATTATACCAAGGCTATATTGCTATGTTTAACAAGAACCTTAAAGGCTTTAGTGAGCATCCGGCGGGTAGTTTCTATGGACTTAAAGATGCTGAAATAACAAATTAAGGAAGACTGAAGCAGGGAAGGGGAGGTTTCCCTCCTCTTGCCTTAAAGTCAGGAGTGATTTAAATGGCAACATTTATTGTAAAGAGGTTCTTTCAATTTATTCCTGTATTATTAGGGATTTCAATCTTAGTCTTCTTCCTGCTGCATCTTATTCCTGGTGACCCTGCCCTTACTCTGCTCGGGCAAGATGCAACAAAAGAGGATCTCGAACGATTGAGAAATGTTCTTGGGTTAAATGAGCCTCTTTATATTCAGTTAATGGTTTTTCTTAAAAATCTCTTTCAAGGAGACTTAGGAATTTCTATATTTCAAGACACACCTGTTATTACACTGATTTCCACTCATCTCCCTGCTACTCTGGAGCTTGCAGTTGTAGCTATGATCATAGCACTTTTAATTGCGATTCCTCTAGGGATCATATCTGCAGTAAAACAATTTTCCTGGCTTGATTACGGCAGCATGTTTTTTGCGCAGATTGGTGTATCGATGCCGGTTTTCTGGATGGGACTGTTATTGA
This sequence comes from Paenibacillus sp. FSL R5-0490, assembly GCF_001956215.1. Lineage (GTDB taxonomy): Bacteria > Bacillota > Bacilli > Bacillales > Cytobacillaceae > Cytobacillus. The sequence goes on from NZ_MRTQ01000014.1 coordinate 75,600, forward strand.
TAATTGGCTTTTCTGTAAATTTGAATATCCTTCCTTCCTTTGGAAGAGGAGAGCCGCTATTGGATGCGTTCGTGCAAACGATTCAGACCGGAAATCTCTTCTATTTAGTCGATAGTTTACAGCATATTATTCTTCCTGCCTTCACTTTAGGCGTAATGAGTGCTGCACTCATTACCCGAATGGTCAGATCAGCCATGCTTGAAGTATTGAAAGAAGATTATATCCGAACAGCCGAAGCAAAAGGGGTTAGAGGTATTGTTGTCATCATGAAACATGCTTTTCGCAATGCCTTAATTCCGGTAGTAACCATCGTTGGCCTTCAATTTGGAAATTTATTAGGCGGTGCCATTGTCACGGAGACCGTATTTGCTTGGCCGGGAATCGGCCGGTTAGTCATAACGGCGATCAGCCAGAGGGATTTCCCGGTGGTTCAAGGCTGTGTCTTAATGATTGCGCTTATTTTCGCTTTAATTAACTTGATTGTGGATATTTTGTACGCCATTATCAATCCAAAAATTCAACAAGGATAAGGAGGGAGATGATGGAACTATCGAAACAATACCAAACAGAGAACCAAACAGGAACTCTCCCCAAGAAGGGCTTTGACTTTAAAGACTTTTTCCAGCTTATCACCCAGAGTAAGTCCGTTTTAATTGGCGGTGCTTTTATATTAGTGGTTGTGATTTGCGCCATTTTTGCTCCTGTCATTTCTACTCATGATCCATATGAAATGAATATGAGTGAACGGCTGCTCGCACCAATGGAAGATGGTCATATTTTAGGAACCGACCAGTATGGCCGGGATTTGTTTTCCAGAATCATATACGGGGCAAGGGTTTCTCTTGAAGTGGGATTAGTTTCAGTGGTGCTGGCCATGGTTATTGGTGTTACGCTCGGTTTGGTATCTGGATATTACGGAGGCTGGGTTGATACGCTGATTATGCGCGTCGTTGATATCTTCCTTTCATTTCCTGTATTGCTCTTAGCCATTGCCCTAGTTGCGGCTCTCGGACCGGGTATAGAAAATGTGATTTTGGCCCTCGGCTTTGTATACTGGACCAATTATGCGAGGATTGTACGGGCAAATGTTCTGGCTATTAAGGAAGAGGAATATATTCAGGCGGCAAAGACGATTGGTTCGAATGATTTTCGCATCATCTTTTTAAATATTTTGCCCAATTGCCTGGCTCCGATTGTTGTTGTAGCCACACTTGGGCTCGGGACCGCTATTGTTTCTGAAGCGACACTAAGCTTTCTTGGTCTTGGCATTCAGCCGCCGGAATCCAGCTGGGGCTGGACACTGGCATTTGGAATGAAATTTATCAGGGAGGCCCCGCATTTATCGGTCTATCCAGGCTTAGCGATCATGTTCACAGTATTAGGCTTTAATTTATTGGGAGACGGAATCAGGGATTTAACCGATTCGAAATTAAAAAGGAATTAATTAAAGGAGGAATTATCATGACAGTTACATCTACACGCGAATATAAAGAGGTTGTTGTTACACATTTATCCAATGGAACACCGCTTTCTTTGCCAATCCATACCATTCAAGGGGTAAAAGAGGGACCGGTTCTTGGTATTTCTGCCCTTGTACATGGTGATGAAATCATTGGAGCGGAAATCATCAGGCGAGTATATAACCGCTTAGATGAATCTGAACTATCGGGCACGATTAAGCTTCTCCCTGTTTCCAATCCGCTGGCATTTGAAAGTATGACTAGAAATACACCTCTTGATATGAATAATTTAAACAGGGTGTTTCCGGGAAACAAAAACGGCTGGGTAACAGAGCAGCTTGCCAATTCAATGGTGGAAAACTTTTTAGATCACATTGATGTCTATATTGACCTGCATGCTGGCGGTGCAACCCCGGTTGTTGATTATGTATACATTCAAAATAATGAAGAATTATCACGGGCATTTAACTTCCCGATTTTATACCGTCCTTCGCATCCATATGAAGGCACTACAGCTACTTATACATTAGAAAAAGGCATCCCAAGCATTACAGTCGAGGTAGGAGGAGGACCCAACCACAATAAAGACATTGAAAGAGGAGTAGAAGGGATTTTCAATGTGATGCGAAAGCTGAAAATGATTCCCGGAGAGGTCACGCCTCCTCCAAAACAAAAGGTTATGACTGAAATTACGATTATTCGTCCGAAGCACGGCGGAATCATGGTGCCGGAATTTGACTTTAGTGCTGTAGGCACCGTCATTGAAGGAAATCAGGTTCTGGCAAGAACTTATAACCCAAGAACATTTGAAGAGCTGGAAGTCATTCGGGCCCCATTCCAGAATAACGTGGTGATTTTAACAAGAGGACTCTTTAATAAAGTAAGTCCGGGAGATTATGGATTTATGCTTGGTAATCTTGATAGTGCGGAGGAAGAATAATGAGAACTGAAACGGTCCATTTCGAGTCCTTGGACCACAAATTGTCACAGGAATATACGCAAATTGTACTGGGGATGGATGATTTTTATCGGAAAAACCTCCCATCCGGCTCAGAAGCTTCACTTGATCAAGAAGGATTAGTACCCATTAACTTAACGAGAGAAACACCAAATTCCTACAGCAGCTGGAATGAGATTTTTGCAGATTTCGAGGATTTAAGAAGCAGCTATTCAGCTATACAATCCGAGGTTCGCAGAAACTATATGCAGCAGCAAATCGGTTCACTCCTAAGGCTGGCAAGATGGCGGAGCGGTGAGGAGATTCCCTTCAGGGAGAATGTTAGAGGTCTGTTATATGTAAATGAAAATCCCTTTTCAGAGGCAGAAAGAAAAGAGCTTCATTATAGACTCGAATCTTTATTAATCCAAAAGGGATTCTCAGGAACGCTGAAAGAGAAAGTAAAGAAGTGGGAACAAGCACAGCATGTCCCTTCACAACAGGTGGAATCTGTATTAAAAGATTTACTTTCTCAAGGAAAAGAGCGTGTTGTTCAAAAAATGTTTAAAGAGATGGAAGATGTGGAGGTAACTCCAGTGGTCGTGAACGGTGTCCCGTATAGTGCCTATTGTGACTATGTTGGCGGGAAAATGTATATAAATGGCGATCTGTCCTATACCTATGAATCTTTAAAACATTTAGTCACGCATGAATCTTTTCCGGGCCATACTACACATATGAGAATAAGAGAATTAGGTGTCCAATCGGGTGATATCCCGCTTGATGCCGGGTTAGTCATCACCAATACAGCAAGCAGTTCTGTATTTGAGGGGATTGGAGATAATGGGATCGATTTCATTGATTGGGCGGATTCCCTGAATGATGAAATCTACAAAGTTTATCAGGAAATCAAATCAATTTCCGGAATAAATGCTGCACATATGATCCATGCAGAGGGAAAGTCAGATGAAGAAATTACTGCATTTCTAAGAGACTTTGCATTTGGTGAAGAAAATTGGATTCATTCCAGGCTCCGCTTTTTCAAACATACCTTAAGAGCTCCGTTTATTTATTCTTACTGGAGAGGAAATGAAGCGGTAAAAGAGATCTATAAGCGGCTGTCTGAGGATAGAAAACCAGCTTTCTATGAGTTTTTATATAAAAATATGTTATCTGCAGATACAGTTAAACAATTCAGATAGGATGTGACAGGATGGAACTAACTAGATCAGAAGAATTATTTACAAGAGCGGTAAAATCAGTGCCTGGAGGGGTGCACTCGAATTCCCGTTTCCGCAATCCACACCCCATCTATTACCAAAAAGCAGAGGGGGCTTACCTGACTGATGTGGACGGCAATCGATATATTGATTGCATTATGGGGAACGGGGCTGTCATTCTTGGTCACAATGATCCGGATTTCAATGAACGGATGCAATTCTATAGTACTTCAGGAATCGTGACTGGTGTGGAGACGGAACTTAGTGTTAAAACGGCTGAAAAGTTTTTATCCATGGTTCCGACAGCTGAACAAATCCGTTATACCAATACAGGAACAGAAGCGGTTATGCATGCAATGGCTATGTCCAGAACGTATACACAAAAACCGGATATTGCCGTAATTGAAGGAGCATATAACGGCTGGCACGACGCTGTATTTGTCAGTACCTGGCCTGATCTGCAAAAGGCAGGTGAAAAGTCAGAGCCAAAGTCACTTCCTGGTGCATCGGGGCTTATAGAGGATGTAGTGAAAAGCACCCTCGTCCTGCCATTTAACGACCTGGAAACGGCTGAACGCCTGCTGACAGAAAATAAACACCGGATTGCTGCATTAATTATTGAACCAACTATGATAGATATTGGTTATATCCCGGCCAAAAAAGATTACTTGCAAGGGCTAAGAAGGATCTGTGATCAATTAAATATTGTCCTGGTGTTTGATGAATTATTAACCGGGTTTAGAGATTCTCCTGGGGGTGCTCAAGGGTATTACGGCGTGACACCTGATCTTTCTACATTCGGCAAGGCGATTAGCAATGGCTATATGCTGGCGGCCTTGGCTGGAAAAGCATCCATTTTCGAAACGGTCACCCCCGGGAAAGGAACATGTTCTTTTGTGGGGACTTATAATGGCCATCAGGTGTCATTAGCTGCTTCATTGGCCTTTATGGAAATCTATGAAGAAAAACAGGTTTTTCGTACATTGCAAAATAGAACAGAAAAACTGATCGCTGAATTCGCAAAATCAGCAGAAAAATATCAGGTGAAAGCTAGAATGCAAGGAAGAGGCGGGCATTTTCATTGGTACTTCACCGACCAGGAAATAACAGACTATCGCAGTGCTACACATAGTGAAAAGGAAAAATATGCAGCGTTTATTGCAGCATTTACACAGAAAGGTGTTTATTGTTCACCAAACTATCTGCTCCACCATGCCATATCAGTTGCACATACAGATGAGATTATTCAACAGTTAGTGGAGTATATGGATGCAAGCCTGCAGCAAACTGCTGGGGTTAAAGCAGGTTCATAAGGGGGAATGATTCGTGAATTCGAACATCCTGGAAGTCAAAAATTTAAAAACCACCTTCTCCTCTAGAAAGGCTTCTTTTAACGCAGTCGATGGCATCTCCTTTCATGTCGCGAAAGGAGAGACCCTCGGCATAGTTGGAGAATCAGGCTGCGGAAAAAGTGTAACTTCACTATCTATAATGGGCCTTGTTAAATCTCCTGGAAAAGTATCGGGAGATCAAATTGATTTTAACGGTGTCAACCTCCTGAATTTGCCCAAAAGAGAGATGAGAAATCTTCGCGGCAATAAAATCAGTATGATTTTTCAGGAACCCATGACTTCGCTCAATCCTGTCTACAGTGTAGGAGAACAAATCGGAGAAACGTTAAAAATCCACAAAAAGCTTAAAGGTGAAGAGAGAAGAAGAAAAGTTGTTGATTTATTAAAACAGGTTGGGATCCCTCGGGCTGATGAAATTTATGATAATTACCCGCATCAATTATCAGGGGGAATGCGGCAACGGGTCATGATTGCCATGGCAATGGCTTGTGACCCTCAGCTGATTATTGCGGATGAACCGACGACTGCTTTGGATGTTACGATTCAGGCCCAGATCCTTGAGCTTATGAAGGATCTGCAAAGCAAAAAAGGGATGTCCATGATCCTCATCACCCATGACCTTGGTGTGGTATCAGAAGTTTGTGACCGTTTGATTGTTATGTATGCCGGTAAAATTGTAGAGACAGGACCTGTAAAAGAGGTATTGAATAATCCATCCCATCCCTATACAAAAGGCTTATTGGCTTCATTGCCAAAAAAGGGCCATAAAGAAAAACGGTTACATTTTATTCCCGGTCAAGTCCCTGCACCAGCCAATTGGGGAAAAGGCTGCCGTTTTTCTGATCGCTGTCCGTATGCAATGAGCCAATGCGAAACAAGTCTTCCTCCGCTTTTGAAAGCCGGTGAAGCGCAAGAATCTGCCTGTTGGCTAATACCTGATGAAGAGGGGAGTACTCACAATGGCATTATCGAAGCTACAAGATGACTATATTTTAGAAGTGGAAAATGTAAAAAAGTACTTCCCTATAAAAAAGGGGATATTTTCTAAACAGGTGGGCGCGGTGAAAGCAGTTGATAATGTTTCTTTTCAGTTGCGAAGAGGAGAGACCTTAGGGGTTGTAGGCGAAAGCGGCTGCGGCAAATCGACCATGGCAAGGCTGATTATCCAGTTATTGAAAGCAACGGAGGGCCGCATTAAGCTTGAAGGAAAAGATCTAACAGCCATCTCAAAGGAAGAACTCCGAGCAACCAGAAGAGATATTCAAATGGTTTTCCAGGATCCTTATGCATCCCTCAATCCAAGATGGACAGTGGAAAAAACGCTATTAGAACCAATGAAGGTATACAATATTGGCACCAAAAGCGAAAGAAAAGAGAAGGTAGCCGACTTGCTGAACAAAGTAGGCCTTGATCCAAGTTATGCTAAACGCCATCCCCATGAATTCAGCGGCGGACAGCGCCAGAGAATCGGAATTGCCAGAGCATTGGTTCTCAACCCAAAAGTGATCATTGCGGATGAACCCGTTTCAGCACTTGATATTTCCGTTCAGGCACAGGTCATTAATCTTATGCAGGATCTTCAGGAACAATATAATCTCACTTATATGTTCATTACCCATGATTTATCCGTGTGTGAACATATATCCGATCGCGTGGCTGTGATGTATCTTGGAAAAATTGTAGAGCTGGCAAGTAAAGATCAGCTTTTCTCAAATCCCCTCCACCCTTACACGCTAGCCTTAATTTCTGCTGCACCAGAGGTGAATGCAGACCATAAAAGAGAAAGAATCATTCTAAAAGGGGATGTTCCAAGCCCGGCCAATCCTCCATCCGGATGTGCTTTTCACACTAGATGCCCAAGCTGTATGGAAATATGCAAGGCAGAAACACCAGCGCTGACTGAAAAAGAACCAGGACAGTTTGTAGCCTGTCATCTATATCAATAAGGATAGAGGGAGTTTCTATGAGATTATCCATTTCAAAAAAAGAAATTAAGACCAGGCAGAAAAGGTTCTGGGAAAATCTGCAGCAGCAGGACCTGGACTGTGCAATCATTTTTAGCCCCATTGATATATTCTATTTAACCGGTTTCTTTTTTCACCCGACAGAGCGGCCGATCGCCTTTTTTGTGGACTCCAATCAGAATACCCACTTATTTGTTCCATTTTTAGAAAAAGAACATGCTGAAGAATTTTCAGGTGCTATAAACTTTGTACACTCCTACCCTGAATATCCCGGAATCAGGCATCCGATGGAGTATTTTAAGGAAGATTTAATAGCAGCTGGGTTTCAGGGGAAACGAGTAGGAGCTGATAGCCTTGGATATGCTTCAGCATCAGGATATAGAGGACCGTCAATTGACCAATTACTGGAGGCTAAGGGGTATCAATCAATAAAGGATATGGTTCCAGCGTTAAGGATGATTAAATCGGACGAAGAGATCGAATTGATTAAAGAGTCCTGCCGCTGGGGAAATCTTGCCCATCGTTTATTGCAAAAATACTCTAAGGCAGGAATAAGTGAGCTGGAGATTACAAGCAGAGCCAGTACAGAATCAACCTTGGCCATGATTGAAACCTTAGGTCCGGAGTACAAACCTCATGGGGAAACAGCCTTTGCCCTGTTTAGAGGGCAGGTCGGGGAGCTGTCAGCTTATCCTCATGCAGTTGCTCAAAATGTAACTTTAAAGAAAGGAGATACATTAGTCACTGCAGCTGCTGCGAGTATATGGGGCTATAAAAGCGAGTTAGAAAGAACAATGTTTGTTGAGGAGGCAAACAGTGAACAAAAAACATACTTCCAGCATATGTATAATGCGCAGGAAGTGGCTTTTCAGCATATCAAACCTGGGAAGCCTTTATCATCAGTAGAAGTAGAGGTTCAAAGATATTTTAAAGAAAATAATATTACCGAATTAACTAGACATCACACTGGCCACGCAATCGGCTTGCTATTTCATGAATCACCTTTTTTTGACTTAGGTGATCACACCATCATGGAGCCGGGTATGGTTTTTACAGTCGAGCCAGGCATATATGTAAACGGGGTAGGAGGTTTCCGCCACTCAGATACAGTACTAGTAACAGGAGACGGAATGGAAATGTTAACATACTATCCGAGGGATTTGGAGTCAATGATTTGCTCTTAGTGGCACAATGCTTACGACTGAAAATAGTTTAAAATAAGTCAATAGTCTTGGGAGCATCGGAAGGAAAATAGGTGGAGTATCTGCTATCCTGAATTTAAGAATAATCATTTACGGTCAAAAATGGAATCAAGACACTCATTTAATTCAAAAAATATTTTAAGGGTCTCCAGCCATTGCGGCTGGAGGCTTTTCTGTATTGTAAGTATAGGAAATTATGAATTTAAATAATTATTAGAAAATAATTCCAACACCATCTTTTTCTATAATAATGAACTAATTGAAATATTTGTATGATATAATATTTCCTGGAAATGTCGAAAAAACATGACTTTTGGAGGATATTATGGAAGAGACAATTAGCCTGCGTGAGTTGTTTGATACGCTGAAAAAGAGAATGACGTTAATACTTGTGATAACCATCCTGGCGGCCGCCATCAGTGGTGCTGTCAGTTATTTTGTGATTAAGCCAATCTATAAATCTTCCACACAGATTTTGGTCAGCCAGGCAGCGGCCGGCGAATTGGCTTCCCTGGCAGGACTTTCGTTTGATGCGGATGCCAAATACATCGAAACCTATAATGTCATTATGAAGAGTCCTTATATTCTGGATCAGGTCATTGAAGAGCTGAAATTGGATACGACTCCTGAAGCGCTGAATGGAAGCGTGAGCGTAGCCCAGGAAGGCCAGTCGCAAGTCGTGACAATCAGTGTGCAGAATGAGGACCCGGCGGAGGCTGTAATCATTGCCAATGAGATTGCGAAGGTATTCCAGCGTGAAATTTCAAGTCTGATGCGAATTGATAACATCCACATTCTTTCTCCGGCAGAGCTTCCGGAAATACCTGTGCCTGTAAAACCTCAGCCGGTTTTGAACATTGCGATTGCCCTTGTGGTCGGGTTAATGGCTGGTGTGGGTCTCGCGTTCCTGCTCGAGTATATGAATAACACCATCAAGACGGAACAGGATGTGGAAAAACTGCTCGAGCTTCCTGTATTAGGTATTATTACAACCATCAATGATGATAAAACTGGTTCCCCAAAGCAGCGAAAACAGAAAAAAGTAAGAGGTGAGACGGTTGGTACTCAAGGCTAAAAAGACAAATAAGCAAAACAGCAAACGTTCATTAATTACCCATTCGGATTCCCGTTCACCCATTTCAGAACAATATCGGACAATCCGCACCAACATCCAATATTCTGCGGTGGATGAAGATCTCCGTACGATTATGGTGACATCAGCCGGACCGGGGGAAGGGAAATCTACGACAGCAGCCAATCTTGCGGTAGTCTTCGCACAGCAGGGGAAGCGCGTGCTGCTGATTGATGCGGATCTCCGCAAGCCAACGATGCATTACACCTTTCACCAGAATAACCACAAAGGGTTAACCAATATTTTAACGAAGCAGGCAAACCTGAAGGATGCGAGTGTGGAAACGGATATTGAAAACCTGTCCATCCTGACGAGCGGACCGATCCCTCCGAATCCGGCTGAAATTCTTGGATCACAGTCAATGGATGGAATGATCGAAGAGGCGCTTAGCGAATATGATCTGGTGATTTTTGATACACCGCCTGTATTGGCCGTAACGGATGCACAGATTCTGGCGAATAAATGCGATGGAGCCATCCTGGTCGTCAAGAGTGAGAATACGGAAGTGGAAGCTTCTTTAAAATCTAAGGAATTGCTGCTGAATGCAAAAGGCAAGCTTCTTGGTGTGGTGCTGAACCAGAAGAAAGTGAAAGATAATCAATACTACTATTACTACGGTGGAAAATAAATTAATTCGACAAAATTCACCTATTTTCAATAAAAAGGAAATATTGGATGATATTTATTTTGACAACGCTGTCTAATTTTAGGGAAAAAGGAGGGGCGTGGCATGATTGACATTCATACCCACCTTTTATTTGGGATCGATGATGGATGTGAAAGCCTCAATGACACGCTCGCAATGGCAGAAGCGGCTGTAAAGGAGGGCATTCATACCATCATCGCAACGCCGCATCATAAAAATAGCCGCTATGAAAATAGCAAAGACGCCATCTTGCTGAAAACTGGCGAGTTAAACGAAGTGCTGAAAGAGAAGCAGATTCCGCTTACGGTTCTTCCCGGACAGGAGCCCAGAATTTACGGTGAAATCCTGGAGGACTACCGCAAAGGTGAAATTCTTACCTTGAATAATGGCGGGCAGTATTTATTCATTGAACTTCCATCCTCTCATGTTCCCCGTTATACGGAAAAACTGCTCTATGAGATCCAGATGGAAGGACTGACCCCGATCATTGTCCATCCTGAGCGAAATCAGGAAATCATTCAGGAACCGGACATTCTTTACAGGCTTGTGAATAATGGTGCATTAACACAAGTGACTGCTTCAAGCCTCACCGGGCATTTCGGAAAGAAGATAAAGAAATTTTCCTGTCAGCTCATAGAAGCTAATCTGACTCATTTTATTTCATCGGATGCCCATAATCTTACCAATCGGCCTTATCGGCTAAGGGAAGCATATGATGAAATTGATCAATCGTATGGAATTGATACGGTATTTCTGTTTACGGAAAATGCAGAGCTGCTTGTGCAGGGGCAGAATGTATATAAAGAGCCGCCGGAGAAGGTTAAGACAAAGAAATTTTTAGGGCTATTTTAACTATATGTATAATAGCTTGGTTAGCTATTGTATTATTTTTAGCATCTATATAGGTATTATGTACTAAATACATGTGACTATTTAGGTTTGTAGCACCCTTCAAAATTTTTATAAGGGTGCTGATTTAAACTATTAGTAAGCGTAATACATAATTTTCTTTAAATGGAAAATATAGTTTTTAATTTGTGGTGATGTCTCCCAACCAATATCAATGGAGGCACTCGGCCATACTGTGGGATGAGATCATCGTCTTTTCCTTAGACACCTGTTGTCGGTGGTATGGTGTGAGGGCGGGTTAGATGCCCGATTTTTAATATAAAAAATAGATGCTTAATGAAAGTATGTGTCATGACACGTGTGTTTTCATTAAGTATTTATTTTGTAAAAATTATATGTTTTTTTTTGAAAGACCATTTGTTTTGGCTTATCATCTTTGTCCGTTGACTTCCGCTGCGGGCACTTGCTTTCCGCGGGGCGGGCGGTGAGCCTCCTCGGCTAGCGCCTGTGGGGTCTCACCTGTTCCCGCACCTCCCGCTGGAGTCAAGTGCCCTCCGTTCCAAACAACTCAGCGGCTGGAATATAGACATATCTTTATGAAAATATATCAATCATTATTCTTTAATACATCCCTGGAAAAACAAAATAATGTATTCAATTTCTATAATGATAAAGGATTAAAGGGGGTCATAATTTGACATACGGTAAGAGGTTAACTTTTTTGGTTTTATTGGATTCATTGATTGTTTTGTCTGCGATTTATGTAAGTGTGCTGATGCTGCAGCCGACGCTTGAGATTTTTAAGTCTGAACTGATCCTGGTCAGTTCGATTTCTTTGCTGGTGAGTCATCATTTTTTTGCGTCTGTGTACCGTTTGTATAACAAGGCCTGGGAGTATGCGAGTGTAGGGGAACTGGTTGCGATCGCAAAAGCGGTCAGCTTATCGATTATGACTACGGGAGCCGTTCAGCTGGTGCTGATTGGCGATATTTATTTCAGGGCATTGATGCTTGCCTGGATGATGCATATCTTATTGATAGGCGGATCCCGTTTTTCCTGGCGAGTGTACCGGGACCGGTACATTAAGCCGGCAGTGGAACAAAAGCGGGCCCTGATCGTTGGAGCAGGCGCAGCCGGGACAATGCTGGCAAGGCAGCTGCTGAAAAATAAAGATGCTGAAATCAAGCCGGTTGCCTTTATTGATGATGATCCGAAGAAATATAAATTGCATATCCTGGGCCTTCCAGTTGTCGGCAATTCGAAACGTATCAAGAAGATGGCTGAAACCCTGGATATCGACCATATTGTGATTGCTATTCCTTCGCTCAGCAAGGATGAAATGAAGCGGATTTATGAAGAATGTGCAGGTACAAGGGCAAAAACGGTCATTATGCCGCTGATCGAAGACGTTATGCTCGGGAATGTGTCCTTTAACCAATTCCGGGATGTTCAAGTGGAAGACCTGCTTGGGCGCGATCCGGTGGAGCTGGATATTAACAGTATTTCAAAGAAACTGACAGGAAAAACAATCCTTGTTACAGGTGCGGGCGGCTCAATCGGCTCCGAAATCTGCCGTCAGGTGTGCAAATTCAAGCCGAAAAAGCTGCTTCTCTTAGGACATGGGGAGAATTCGATTTACCAGATTGACATGGAACTGAGGAATCAATACCGCATGGAAATCGAAATACTGCCTGTTATTGCGGATATTCAGGACGGAAGCAGAATTTTTGAGGTAATGGATATTCATCGGCCAGATGTGGTGTATCATGCTGCAGCCCATAAGCATGTGCCGCTGATGGAATATAACCCGAAAGAAGCTGTGAAGAACAATGTCATTGGAACGAAAAATGTAGCTGAAGCTGCGGACACCTTCGGGGTTGGGACGTTTGTTCTGGTTTCTTCTGATAAGGCGGTTAACCCTACGAATGTGATGGGATCTACGAAGCGGATTGCGGAGATGGTGATTCAGGAGCTGGACAAGCATAGTGCGACGAAGTTTGTGGCTGTAAGGTTTGGGAATGTGCTTGGAAGCCGGGGAAGTGTGATTCCGCTCTTTAAAAAGCAGATTCAGGCTGGCGGGCCGGTGACGGTTACGCACCCGGATATGACGAGGTATTTTATGACGATACCGGAAGCTTCGCGGCTTGTGATGCAGGCGGGTGCATTGGCCCGTGGTGGAGAGGTTTTTGTTTTGGATATGGGTGAGCCTGTGAAGATTGTTGATTTGGCTAGGAACCTTATAACCCTTTCGGGTTATTCGGAAGAGGAAATTGGAATCCAATTCTCTGGCATTCGTCCTGGGGAGAAGATGTACGAGGAACTGCTTGGGGAGAATGAAGTTCATAAAGAAGCGGTGTTTCCAAAGATTTTTATTGGGAAGGCTGTTTTGGATCAGGAGGATGAGGTTCATTACCTGATTGAGAAGTTTGGGGATATGAGTAGTGAGGAGATTAGTGAGTTTGTGCTGAATTTGGCGAACCGGCGGGGGAATAGGATGGTAGCTGGGGTGGAGTAGGGGCATTAAGTTTGATTTCTGTCCCCTTCGGGGCCATTGGAGTTTGATGGCGCCCTTAGGGCTTTTGTTTGGGGAAAAGCGCAATTTTAATCTTAGCAATTTCCACCCTTCGGGTTGTGTGTGCAGGGGTGATTAACCCTTTCGGGTTAATAGATGTATTTTTGAGTTTTACGAGGAGGTAATAATATGAAGAAAGTGAGAAAGGCGATTATACCGGCAGCGGGGTTAGGTACGAGGTTTCTGCCGGCAACGAAAGCGATGCCGAAAGAGATGCTGCCGATTGTCGATAAGCCGACGATTCAATATATTGTTGAAGAAGCTGTAGCTTCGGGGATTGAGGATATTATTATTGTGACCGGTAAAGGAAAGCGTTCGATCGAGGATCATTTTGATCATTCTTTTGAGCTTGAGGAAAGCCTTATTCAAAAGGAGAAGTTTGATTTGCTTGAGAAGGTGAAGGAGCCTTCGAAGGTGGATATTCATTATATCCGGCAGAAGGAGCCGAAGGGACTTGGGCATGCGGTGTGGTGTGCACGGAAATTTATCGGGGATGAGCCGTTTGCGGTGCTGCTTGGGGATGATATTGTTCAGGCGGAGAAGCCTTGTCTGCGTCAGCTCATGGATGAGTATGAGGGTACCCAGGCTTCGATTATCGGAGTGCAGAGTGTGAGTCCTGAGGAGACGCATCGTTATGGGGTGATTGATCCTTCGGATCAGATTGGCAGGAGGTATCAGGTTAATCACTTTGTGGAGAAGCCGAAGCAGGGGACTGCGCCTTCCAATCTGGCGATTATGGGCCGGTATATTTTAAATCCGGAGATTTTTATGTTTTTAGAGCAGCAGGAGCTGGGAGCAGGCGGTGAGATTCAGCTGACGGATGCGATTCAGAAGCTGAATCAGATCCAGCGGGTTTTTGCTTATGATTTTGAGGGTGTTCGGTATGATGTTGGTGAGAAGTTTGGGTTTATTAAGACGACGATTGAGATGGCACTCAAGGATGAGGGGCTGAGGGATGAGTTGGTTGGGTTTTTGGCGGAGAAATTGGAGGGGGTTAGGATGGTTAATGGGTAGAGGCTGTAGTTCAGCTCTTCGAGCTGTTTTTTGGATTGATATTCGGGGTTAGAAATTGCGGATATATAATAGGAAGAAACTCGGATATAAATGATCTTTTGATTTTTATTGATGAGCTCTTCGAGCTTCTTAATTGGAGGGATTTCTATTAATTCAAAAGGCTTTACGCTTGTGGAGTTGTTGGCTGTGATTGCTGTTTTGGGGATTATTGCTGCCATTGCGGTTTTGTCGATAGGCGGTGTTATTGAGAAAACCAGGCGGGATGTTTGTGATGCGAATACAGCAGAGGTTGAGAGACAGTATGAACGGCATCTTCATTTGGAGGGAGTAGAGCACTCGAAGGCTGCGTTTGGCCAGTTTTTATTGGATTTTGGTGAAGAAGTTTGTCCTGTTGATGGGGTTATTCACTATGTTGATAGTGAGGTGCGTTGCAGTGTTCATTCTGAGGAATCACCGGGGGATGACGAAGACGAAGAGGATGTACCTTTTTTATGAGTAACAAATCTAATTGGGTTGGCTGGTGCTAGGTGGATGGGGAGCGTTTTAGGACTTGAAGCTGGTGCTGGCTGACTTTTTTGAATGGTGGAGGGGAACTGACTATCGTAATCAGATAAGATGCTGGAAGTCTTGCGGGATAAGGGTTGGAGGCGTTTTTAGTGAGAATTATAGATTGATTGAATGGTATATATGATAGGAAGAAACTCGGTTTAGGGTGGTAAATGCGAGAATATCTATTTCGTATTTGCTTGGTAGATTGAATAGATATTACGAGGTGAGTATCGTAATCAGATAACAAAACACAATATATAGTGTATAAAATTGATGTTTTGATAAAAAACATACTTTATGTTGATTTTTTCATCTATTTCGCATATTGCATATAAAATGCGAGGTGGGTATCAGATATAGATAAGATTTAGTGGTTTAGTAGTTGGTTGGAATGAAAGAATAGTAGATTCCAATTAAGTCCTATTTTACTAAATTTAACTTATCAATGGAAGGAAGTCTTGAAAATGGAATCGACAAAAGTGAAAGAAAGAATATTCCTTTCTTCACCTCATATGAGTGATGAAGGTTATGAAATGCAATATATAAAGGAAGCTTTTGATACAAACTGGATTGCACCCCTTGGTGAAAATGTAAATGGATTTGAAAGAGAGCTTGCTGAGAAGGTTGGTTCTAAAGCTGCTGCTGCACTTTCTTCTGGAACTGCAGCTATCCATTTAGCGCTTAAGGCAGCAGGAGTAGGAGAAGGGGATATTGTATTCTGTCCAACACTTACCTTCTCAGCTACTGCTAATCCGATCATCTATCAAAATGCTATTCCAGTTTTTATAGATAGTGATTATGAAACGTGGAACATGAGTCCAAAAGCGTTGGAAGAAGCATTTGAGAAGTATCCAGAAGTGAAAGCTGTTATTGTTGTTCACTTATATGGTTTGTCCGCTGATATGGACAAAATTATGGAGATTTGTAATAAACATAATGTAGCAGTTATAGAAGATGCTGCTGAGTCTCTAGGTACTCACTATAAAGGTAAGCATACTGGAACTTTTGGTGACTATGGTATCTTCTCTTTTAATGGAAATAAGATTATCACAACTTCCGGGGGTGGAATGCTTGTTTCTAATAATGAAGAGAGAATTGCTAAGGTGAGATTTTGGGCCACTCAATCCCGAGATCAAGCAAGACATTTTCAACATAGTGAATTAGGGTTTAATTATCGTATGAGTAATGTTGTGGCTGGGATTGGAAGAGGACAGCTTAAAGTGTTAGATCAGAGAGTTGCAAAAAAGAATAACATTTTTGAGTTTTATAAGAGAGAACTCGGTGGGCTTGAGGGTGTTGAATTCATGCCTAGTAATGATTGGGACGAACCAAATTATTGGTTAAGCTCGATAACTTTGTCTGGTAAAGTAAGGCCTATTGATATATTTGAAGCATTGGAAGCTGAAAATATCGAATCAAGACCAGTATGGAAACCAATGCATATACAGCCGTTCTTTGAGAAATATGACTTTGTTGGTGAAAGTGTATCTGAGAAATTGTTTGAGAACGGTGTTTGTTTGCCATCTGATACAAAGATGACGGATGAGGACTTAGAAAGAGTTGTGGAGACTATTAAGGGGTTGTGGTTTAAATAATGAATAATTCCAAAGGTGGCATTTATAGAAGATTTATAAAAAGACCGATGGATTTCACGCTATCATTAATCGCCATTATTGTTCTTAGTCCGATACTTCTAGTAGTTGCAATTCTTGTGAGAACGAAATTAGGTAGCCCTGTTCTATTCAAGCAAAAGAGACCTGGGCATAATGAAGAGATTTTTATGATGTATAAGTTTAGGACTATGACGGATGAAAGAGATGATAAAGGGGAGTTACTGCCTGATAGTATTAGGCTGACAAAGTTTGGTAGGTTACTACGCTCTACATCTCTTGATGAACTACCGGAGCTTTTTAATATTTTGAAGGGTGATATGTCTATTATTGGCCCTAGACCATTATTGGTGCAGTATTTACCGTTGTATAACTATCATCAAAAACGACGTCATGAAGTCAGACCAGGACTATCTGGTTTGGCGCAGATTAGTGGTAGAAATGCGATTAGTTGGGAAGATAAATTTAATCTCGATGTTGAGTATGTGGACAATGTAAGATTCATTGAAGATTGGAAGATAATATTTTTGACCATAAAAAAGGTTTTCATTAGGGAAGGTATTAATTCAGAAACTGCTGCAACAATTGAGCCTTTTAAGGGAACCAAAAAGGAAAGAATGGAAATATGAAAAACAAACTTTTAATAATCGGTGCTAGCGGTCACGGGAAAGTTGTTGCGGACATCGCATTGAAAATGAATAGGTGGCAGAGCATTGCTTTTTTAGACGACAATAAAGGCATCGAAACATCAATGGGTTTAGAAGTTATCGGGACTTCAGATGATGTTTTTACACATATCGATGAGTATGAAATATTTGTTGGTATTGGTAATAACACTACGAGGCAAAGGATTCATGAAATGGTTGAAACAGTTGGTGCTAGTATTCCAGTGTTAGTTCATCCTGATGCGGTAGTTGGAGGACAAGTGAATATAGGAAATGGAACAGTTGTGATGGCAGGTTCAATCATTAACTGCTGTACTGATATAGGTAAAGGTTGCGTTATCAACACTGGTACTACAATTGACCATGATAACTGTATTGGGGATTATGTCCATATATCTCCGGGAGTTCATTTAGCGGGGACAGTTAAAATTGGTGAAGGGTCATGGTTAGGTATTGGTAGTGTTGTAAGTAATAATATAAATATTACTAGTGGTTGCCAATTTGGAGCAGGTTCAGTCGTTGTTAAGGATGTAAATTATCCTGGGACATATGCCGGTGTTCCGATAAGGAAGATAAAATAGGTCAATTAAACAAATGAACAGGGGAGCTTTATTTGAAAATACTGTATGTTACGACTATATCAAATACTGTAAATGCCTTTTTAATACCACACATCAAAATGTTAATTGAACAAGGACATAAAGTCGATGTAGCTTTTAATATAGTGCAAGAAGTAAATCCAGAATTAAAGAAACTTGGATGTCAAATACACAATATTGAGTTTCAAAGGACACCGTTTAAAAAAGAAAATTTCTTAGCCTGGAAAAAAGTAAAGAAATTAGTCCAGGATGAAAAGTACGAATTATTACATCTTCATACTCCTGTTGCTTCCTTTATTACTAGACTTGCTTGCAGAAATATACCAAATATAAAAAAAGTTTATACGGCGCATGGATTTCATTTTTTTAAAGGTGCACCATTGAAAAATTGGTTGTTATTTTATCCTATGGAGATGATAGCAGCAAAATGGACAGATATATTAATTACTATGAATGATGAAGATTATTTAATATCTAAGAAAATAATGGGGAATAAAAAATCGGTTTTTAAAGTTCATGGTGTTGGGATAGATTTAAAAAAGTTTTCTCCTCAAACTTCTGAGATAAAGGATGAAATTAGAAAAAGCTATAACTTTAAAAAAGATGACTTTATTTTAATATACGCTGGTGAGTTAAGTTATAGAAAACATCAAGATTTAATTATTAATGCACTTAATTTATTAAAAAGTAAAATACCAAATATAAAATTATTGCTTGCTGGTACAGGCCCTCTTTTAGATGAGTACAATCAAAGAGTAGAACAATTAAAGCTAGAAGATAATGTGAAATTTCTAGGATATCGAAATGATGTAAATAAACTTATGTTATTGTCTGATGTTGCTGTTTCGTCATCGAGGCAAGAGGGTTTACCAGTAAACGTTATGGAAGCAATGGCAACAGGATTACCATTAATTGTAACGGATTGTAGAGGGAACCATGATCTTGTTAGTAATGAGGAAAACGGTTTTGTAGTTGGATTAAACGATTATGAACAGTTTGCAAACGCAATATTTAAACTTTATAT
This sequence comes from Paenibacillus sp. FSL R5-0490, assembly GCF_001956215.1. Taxonomy (GTDB): domain Bacteria; phylum Bacillota; class Bacilli; order Bacillales; family Cytobacillaceae; genus Cytobacillus. Next base: position 94,395 of record NZ_MRTQ01000014.1, read on the forward strand.
GGATGTAAATTTACGAGAAAAATTCTCCGAAAAAAGCTTGGAAATAGTTCGTAATTACTCGATTGAAAAAGCCTTGGATGAAATCAATAGCATTTATTTTAAATATGATTACAAATAATAAAAATGAATTTAGTTTTTGTTTAAATAAATTTTCAGCCTAGAATTTATATTTAGTTAAACACAATATTTTTAAAAATAAATATTTTAAACTCATACCATTTATCTGGAGTTGTATTATTTAAAATATTAATAGTAAATTTGTATAAATTTCTATCAATGAAATGTAAATAGTAGATTATGGGCTATGGAAATTATAAGGATGTGATACTTATGATTCTATTAATAAGAAGTAATGATTTAAATCCCGATCCTAGGGCTCAAAAATATATAGACTTTTTTGAAAAGGAAAATATCGAATATAATGTTTTGGGGTGGGATAGGCTTGGAAATGCACTAAATAAAAAGGAGTATACTTACTATAATCGGAGAGCTGAATTTGGGAAAAAACTATTAAATATTAAAAATAAATTATTATGGTTTGTTTTTATCTTTAAATATTTATTTGAAAATAAAAATGAGTATAAGATTGTCCATGCATGTGATTTTGATACGGCTTTTCCTGCAGTTTTAGCATCAATTATTACTCGTAAAAAAGTAGTCTTTGATATCTTTGATTGGATGAGTAATGACCATGAAAAAAACCTTATATATAAAACTATAGGTTTTTTAGAAAGGTATACAGTACGTAAAGCTGACTACGTAATTATTTGTGAAGAGGAAAGAAAAGAACAGCTAAAGAGTAAAAGAGAAGATATAATGGTAATGCCAAATATACCAAACATTGGTATGGTTGAGGATAAATCACTTTTAAATCAGATAGAATTACAAAAAAGTGACTACGATATTGTAGTCAGTTATGTAGGTGTTTTTGATAGTAATAGAGGTTTAGAGGATTTTTTAAAAAAAGTCTCTGAAAAACAAAATGTGTTATTTAATATTGCTGGTTTTGGTTATTTGCAAGATTTAGTAATTGAGTATTCAAAGCGTTATAAAAATATAGTTTACTGGGGGAAAGTAGATTATAATAAAGGGTTAAATATAATGAAAAATTCAGATTTAATACTTGCTTTATACTATAATAGTAATCCTTTGCATAAATATGCGGCACCAAATAAATTCTATGAAGGACTAATGCTTGGAATCCCTTTAATAACTACAAAGAATACGTTGGTCGGAGCTAAAACCGAGAGGTATAATACAGGTTTTGTTATTGAGGAAGGATACGAAGGTATCAGCGATTTGTTAAAATTAAAAGATATTAAGGATTTATGTACAACCAAAAAAGACAATTGTAAGTATGTTTGGGATAATCACTATTTTAACTATATCAATGAATTTATGAATAAGGACTATATTAGTATTCTTAATAAGGAGTCTAATATTTAGTATCACGTTAGTTTAAATACAGAAATTTTGAGTAAGAATTTTTAAAAACTTCTAATATTAAAAAGATGGTGCAATAAAAAATGAATAAAATTTTTAAAGATAGTTTTTGGCTGGTATTTGGAACTGCATTAGGTACTCTTTTAACGTTTCTTACTCAAGTTCTTTTAACAAGAAGTTTTAATGTAGAAGAATATGGTTCTTATATAACAGCAATGAATTTAATTAACTTATTAGCAGTTTTTGTTAGTTTTGGTGCAGGAGATTTTCTAGTAAAGATATTTGGAGAGGAAGGCAGGTTTGCTTATAGGTGGATAAAACCTAACTTTCTACTTTTATCCTACACCTTAGTTTTTTCTTTAATTATTGTAATAATTTTAATATTATTCAGTCAATTTAACGGAGATACTAAATACTTATTATTGTTTTTGATACCTAATATTATCCTACAAGGTTTATTACCACTAGTTATAGCCGTATTTCAAATTGAGCAAAATTATAAAAAGGTTGCATTATATAACTTTGTAATCTATCTTGTTAGATTTCTTGGAGTATTTATAGCAATTATTTTTTTTGATCATATCATCTATATCGGATTACTCACATGTATATTATCGTTTATTTCAATTTACCTATTTATTAAGATTCTTTACCGACTTAATACTAAAAGTATACTGCTTCCAAGTTTTGAGTATAAAAAACGTAAAGAAAACCCTAGTTTTTTCAATACACTTAGGAATAGCGCTCCATATGGATTAGCTGCAATATTTTATTTTATCTATTATCAAAGTGATATTATTTTATTAAGTTTTTTTAAAGGAGAGGAGATAGCTGGGTACTATAACGTTGCTTTCACATTAATCTCCTTGGTTTATTTAATCCCTAATTTAATTTTCGGAAAACTTTTTTTACCTAAACTACACTTTTGGGTGCATCATAACCCAAAAATGGTAAAAAAACTATACAAAAAAAGTAATTTAATAATGCTTTTTACTGGTTTATTGTCAGTAATATTTATTATTGTTTCTGCTGAGTTTTTAATATCGGTAGTTTTTGGAGAAAAATATATAATGTCTGCTCAACTATTAATAATATTGAGTTTATGTATTCCTTTTAGATTTCTTTACGCAGTAAGTGGTGCTATAATGTCGACGGAAAATAGAATATATTCAAAAGTGAAACAACAGGGAATGACTGCAGTTCTCAATATCACTCTTAATTTTATTTTTATTCCTTTAATCGGTGTATACGGTGCTGTATACTCAACAATACTTTGTGAGTTATTCCTTTTTATTTTGCTTTGGAATGGCAGTCGAAAATATATAAAATTAATAGTTTAACCAAAAAATATCTGAGGTGTTTAAAATGGAAAGTATTGCATTTACTGGTTATTATGGTATGCAAAATTATGGCGATGATTTGTTTGTTGTTGCTTCAACTTTGGGAGCGAAAAAGTATTGGAATATGTATCCTGAAATTTCAATAATAGGATCACCTATTGGTAATTTAGATGTGAATTATTCTATTACTAATTTTAAAAAACTCTATGCTGGACATAATATTATTAGCAAGATATATAGAGCAACTGTTATGGTAAATTCCTTTTTTAAAAATGATTTGGTTGTATTATCTGGTGGCTCAACTATAAGTTCTGATTCATCAAATAAGATGAGGAAACTACAGAATAAGTTAGCGGAAAAAGGGATATCAAAAATTGCTGCTATAGGTGTTTCTATCGGACCTTTCACATCAAAAAAAGATATTGAAGATGCAAAAGTTTTTATTAATAATTTTTCATTTCTTTCTGTAAGGGATGAATCTTCATATAACTTATTAAAAGAATTAGATGTACAAATCCCCTATGTCTATGGTAAAGATTTAGCCGGAATGATTCCACTTTTATACCCTCCCAAAAAACAAAAAGAGGATAAGAATAATAAAGTTCTGGGCATATCAGTATGTAACTATGAGAGTTTTACAGGTAAAGATGAAATAATTGAGAAGAATAGGAATGAAGCAATTTTTAAAGCTATAAGAAAAATAACTGAAACATATAAAGATAGTGTCACAATAAAGATTTGTATACTCAACACTCATTCAATTAAGGGAGATACGAACTTATCTATTGACCTTTTAAATTCTTTAGGAGAAGACGCCTCAAAAGTTAAAGTAGTATATCATGAATCTAATCCGATTAAGATGTGGAATGAAATTAGTGAGTGTGATGCATTTTTTAGCATTAGACTACATGGCGGAATAAGTGCATATTTATTAGATATCCCATTTGCACTTGTAGAATATCACAATAAATGCACTGATTTTTTAGATGATATATCACAACCGAGTTATTTAAGAATAAGTAAAGAAGAACAAGATTCTGAGTATATTTACAAAGTTATTGAAAGAATTTTATTCGAACGAAATGTAATGGATGGTTTATACCCATCTAACAAATATACGCTAGATACAATCAAGACATTTACTGAGGCACCCTGGGTAAATCCAAAATAATAGGATGAGTAATCTTTATACTCCAATAAGAAATTTATTTAAAACTTTCTAAAAACGATTTAAAATATTATCTGCACTTGAAAAGGGAGGGTAAAATGAGTAAACAGAATAGTCTACTGGCTTTGTTTTTTAGTTTATATTGTCTTGTTTATTTTATTATTACATCAATATTATATTATATTAGTATATCACTTGGATATGATGGACTTGGTATTCCTTTTTTTGGTGGAGGAGACGATGGAGAATTTTATGCAGAACAAGCCAGAAATATTGCAACTAATCAACCTGCTATTTTAACGTCTATTCATGCTCTTGTTTTAGGTTATATATTAAAAATCTTTAATTCAGATAGTATTTTTTTAATGAAGGGCTTTAACTATATTGGTAATATATTGTTGGCTTTTATTGCATTATTTATATTAAAAAAGACGGTTAAAGTACCTCATGTTTTTAATGTGTCAGCAATTATTATGCTTATATTTTTTATTTGCTATCCAAGTTATCTCATAAATTCTTCTCTATCAATATATCGTGATACTTGGATATCAGTTTATTATATTCTTTCTGTATTTGCCTTTATAAGCCTCTTTATTCAGAAAGGAAAACCCAGTAAATTATTTAATGCTATTATTTTAATTTTATCCATGTCGTTATTAGGGGGCTACCGTTCCTATGCGTTATTAAGTTTTATTATAGGGTCATGTATTTTTTTATTGTTCCATAGAAATAAGAAAGAAGTGCGCAGTGGGAATAAAGTCATTTTTATCTCTTTAATAGGATTTGCGTTTATATATACTGCTTTTCGTACTTATACATTTCCTATAGTTGGAATGTCTTTGCAAGATGCATTAATGTATCGTAATACTGCAATTGAATTATTTGCTGGAGGGAGCCAACTAAATATATCCCTGAATCAACCAAATTTTATTTTGTTTTTAATTAATTACTCTTATAGTGTACTAAGTAATGCTCTTGGCCCTTTTCCGTGGCAAATAAGTGGACTTTCTATGGTGCTTGTTTTTATTTCAGAAGGTATTCCTTTTTTATTGATTTGTTTTCTCCTTTATAAAAAAAGAAAAAGTTTTTCGGCAACTGATACGTTATTGGTAATACATGCTATAGTTTGGTTCATGTTAATTGGAATTACAAATGATAACATTGGTACCGCAGCCAGATTAAGAATGGTAGGATGGATACCTTTACTAATAGTGTTTGCAAAATATATGGGTTTTTATATTACTAATAAAAAGATAAAATGATCGTTTAGAATTTAGATTGAAATTATTATAATGAATTACTAAAAATTATGTCATTACTATCTTTAATAAAATTGGAAAAAATTGTAATGTCTATTAATGTGGTTATCCGTAGCTGGATAAAAAATGTTATTGTTGTTAATTGCCTAAAAAAGTGAGATAAGGTTGGTATTTAATATATGAAAAAAAAGGTAATGGTTGTATTTGGTACGAGGCCAGAGGCTATTAAAATGTGTCCCTTATTTAAAGAGTTAAAAAAAAGAGATAAATTAGATACGGTTGTCTGCGTTACGGGACAACATAGAGAAATGTTAGATCAAGTCTTAGATGCATTTGAAGTGACTCCCGATTATGACTTATCCATCATGAAAGCTAAACAGACTCTTTTCGATGTGACTATAAATATTCTAGAGAAAATGAAGGCTGTGCTGGAAGAAGTAAAACCAGACATAGTTTTAGTTCATGGTGATACTTCAACAACATTTGTAACGTCCTTAGCATGTTTTTATCTGCAAATTCCAATTGGTCATGTAGAGGCAGGACTTAGAACATATAACATTTATTCTCCATATCCAGAAGAATTCAATCGGCAAGCTGTAGGAATTGTAGCCAAGTATAACTTTGCACCGACAGACATGTCTAAAGAAAATCTACTAAAAGAGGGTAAAGATCCTGCTACAATACATGTAACTGGTAATACGGCAATTGATGCACTTAAAACTACTGTTAGGAATGATTACTCTCATAAGCAACTAGATTGGGCAGCAGATAGCAGACTTATTATGATTACGGCTCATCGGAGGGAAAATCTAGGTGAACCAATGAGGAATATGTTTAAAGCTATTAAAAGAATCGTGGATGAGCATCCAGATATTAAGGCAATTTATCCAATTCATATGAACCCAGTAGTAAGAGAAGCAGCTAATGAGATTCTGGGGAATTGTGATAGGGTAAGGATAATTGAGCCTCTGGAAGTTTTGGATTTCCATAACTTCCTTTCAAGATCATATTTAATATTAACAGATAGTGGTGGCATACAAGAGGAAGCCCCGAGCTTAGGTAAGCCAGTATTGGTTATGCGTGATACAACAGAGCGCCCTGAAGGCATAGCAGCTGGAACATTAAAATTGGTTGGAACGGATGAAGAAAATATTTATAAGACTTTTAAATTACTCCTTGAAGATAGAACAGAATATGAAAAAATGAGCCAAGCAAGCAATCCATATGGTGATGGTTTCGCAAGTAAGAGAATTGCTGATGTGTTAGAAGTTTAGGGGGCAAATAAAGTAGTGTCTATATTGATAACCGGGGGAGCAGGATATATTGGTTCCCATACAGTCCGATACTTTTTAGAACAAAATGAAGATGTTATTGTTGTTGATAATTTACAGAGTGGTCATAAAGAGTCAGTTGAAGTAGACTATTTCTATGAAATTGACCTTAGGGATAAAATAGCTTTAGATAAAGTCTTTAAGACTCATAATATAGAAGCGGTGATTCACTTTGCAGCTAACTCCTTAGTTGGAGAAAGCATGGAAAAACCATATGAATACTATCATAACAATGTTTATGGCCTAATGTGTCTATTAGATGTAATGAAGGATAATAATGTTAACAGAATAGTATTCTCATCAACTGCAGCTACTTATGGTGAACCTAAGAGCATCCCAATCCTTGAAGAAAATGAAACCCATCCTACGAACACTTATGGTGAGACAAAATTAGCAATGGAAAAGATGATGAAGTGGTTTGATCAAGGTTACGGAATTAAATATGTATCTTTAAGATATTTTAACGCTGCAGGAGCACATGAAAGTGGATATATTGGAGAGGATCATGATCCAGAAACCCATCTTATTCCTTTGATTTTACAAGTACCACTTGGTCAGAGAGATAGGATTTATATGTTCGGAGATGATTATCCTACAGAAGATGGTACATGTATAAGGGATTATGTTCATGTAATGGACTTGGCTTCTGCTCATTATCAATCATTAGAATACTTAAGAAAAGGCAATCCAAGTGAAATTTTTAATTTAGGTAACGGAAATGGTTACTCAGTCAAAGAAGTAATTGATGTAGCAAGAAAAGTGACGAATCACCCAATTCCAGCAGAAGTAAAAGAGAGAAGAGCGGGAGATCCGGCAGTCTTAATTGCTTCATCTGAAAAAGCAAAACATGTTTTAGGCTGGAAACCGCAGTTTGATTCATTAGAGAAAATCATTACTGATGCATGGAATTGGCACAAGAATAATCCAGAAGGTTATTCATCAAAATAACTTCTTATAATCACTTTAAAGTCTTATCCGCTGGACTGTCTTATTTGGCAGCTTGGCGGGTATCTTTTTCCGCCTTTTCGCTTTAGTACGTTAATTCACGAAATAGTATTCTATGTTAACTTACCACAAAAAGGAATATGCATTTCCCGCTTTGCAAGAAATGTACTGGATACACTCGACACGGTGCGAATGTTGAAAGAACATGGTGTAAGACTTATTTTTGAAAAAGAGGACATTGATACCGCCAGTATGCAAAGTGAGTTTATTTTGACCATGATGGCAGCTGTCGCTCAAGAAGAAAGCCGAAGCATTTCAGAAAATGTTAAATGGGCGAATACAAAACGTCTAGAAAGAGGGGAGGAGGCAAGGTTTACCCGCCTACTTGGATATATACAGAAAGGGGATAGAAAATGGGTTGTTCAACCTGAAGAAGCAAGTATTGTTAAAGAAGCATTTGAACTTTGCTTGCAAGAGAAAAGCCCCGCAGAGATTGCTAGAATTTTCGTTCAAAAAGGCTATAAAACAGCCAAAGGAAATAAAGAGTGGTCGGGAACAGCAATAAGGGAAATTCTAAGAAACAACAACTATATTGGTGAAGTTCTCAGTCAGAAAAGTTATAGCAAAGACCATCTTAGCCACAAAAGTACAAGGAACAGGGGAGAGAAAAGTCAATATCTCATTGAGGACCATCACGAGGGAATCATTGATAAGCAGACCTTTAAAACGGCTCAACTAATGCTGAAGAAACGAGCAAAGCCAAATAAAAGAAGGGATAAAAAGCAGTATCCGCTTTCTAGCAGAATAGTGTGTGGAAAGTGTGGTGGAAACCTACAGAGATTCGAGTGCAGGGGAGTTGTCACTTGGCGATGCGGTAAAAGGATTAAGAGTAAAGAACTTTGTGACATGGAAGGAATTCGAGAGGAAACTATCATGGCTGTAATGGAGGCAGCACTAGACAACAAGTTTGAGTCTTTGACAGGAGAAGTCCTCAATAGCCGGACCATTCAAAAGATACTGCGAGAACTTAAGAATGTGGATGCTAAAAGTGACATCGAATATAACCAGCTAAGAGTCGATCTTGAAAGCATACTTCACGAAGAAAATATAGCAATTCTGAATGGAACGGATGAGGCTCTTGATGAACTTAAGGCTAGGAGAGTGCAAATTGAATCCGAATTAAAAGAAAAAGAAGACTGGTGGAAGCTTTTAGATGCAGATTTTACTTACAGAATGAGCTCAATAGCAAAACTTGAGAGTAGCTCCATTATTAAGAAATCAATGGGTCAGCTTTTAGACGAACTTAAAAATATTGAATATTTAAGAGCATGGGTGGTACGTGTCAAAGCGGTATCACCCATTTTATTTTCCATCACCTGGGTGACCGGGGAAGAAATCGAAGTTGAATTATTGGAGGAGTGATAAAACATGAGTGGAAATAAACCATCACCAAGGGTTAGGGTGATACCTGCAAAAGTAAGAACTGACAGGAATGCACTAAACCCTGATGGAAATAAAAAGCGGGTAGCTGCTTATGCCAGAATTTCAACGAATGAAGAATCCCAAGCGGGAAGTTATGAACTTCAAGTTGCCCATTATACGGATTTCATCCAAAGCAATCCATCATGGGAATTGGTTAAGGTATATGCCGATTACGGAATATCAGGTACATCGATTAAGAACAGGGTTGAATTTCAACAACTAATTCAAGACTGCAATGATGGAAAAATCGACTACATCATCACAAAATCAATTAGTAGATTTGCCCGAAACACACTTGATTGCCTTCGATATATTCGAGAGTTAAAGAGTCGGGGAATCGGCCTTTATTTTGAAAAAGAAAACATTGATACACTTGATGCCAAGAGCGAATTGTTTCTTACCATCCTTTCCTCAATGGCCCAAGAAGAGTCGAGATCGATTTCCGAAAACACGAAATGGGGTGTGCAGAAACGGTTCCAGCGAGGCATTGCTCACATTCCAACGACCTACTTTCTAGGGTACGATACGGATGAAGATGGCAACCTTGTTATTAATGAAGATGAGGCAGCCATTATTCGAAGGATTTATAGAGAGTTCCTTGATGTAAAAGGAACAGTTTCCATCGCAAAGGGACTTATGAAAGATGGCATTTTAACTGCAAGGGGAAATAAAACATGGACATCGGATTCGGTTTATAAAATCTTAACTAACGAGAAATTTGCAGGACATGCTTTGCTGCAGAAGTCTATAACGGTGGACTTCCTTACCCATAAGAGAATCCGAAATGATGGATCAGAACGGCAGTATTTTATTAGGGACCACCACCCAGCCATTATTTCTGATGAAGATTGGAATGCCACCCAGCAGGAGATGAAACGAAGGAGCAAGATGCTACGGGATCCCGAAGGGAAATACGCACAAACCTATTCCAACACAGCCTATTTTTCCAACAGCTTTTATTGCGGGGAGTGCGGAAGCCCGGTTGTAAGGCGGAGGCTCACCTCGGAAAGAAATGGAGAAAAATATCTCTACACGGCATGGCAATGCAGAGCCAAGGTCCACCCGAAAAAATATAACATTGAATGCACAGGTCGACACGTGTGGGAGGAAGCCTTGGAAAGAGAATTCATGGATTTAATTTATGAATTAAAAGAGAGCCGAGAACAAATCATTGAAGAAGCAAACGAGGTTATTGCCGAATACGATTTAAGTGCAAAGGAAAAGGAGCGGCTAGGAATATTGGAAGAAAAACTTGAATCCATAAGTGAACGGTTGGTTGAACTGACTGACAACAACAACTCTTCGGTAAGTGGAGCTTATGAGGCAACCATTAGACATTTATATTACGAACAAGAAATGCTTCAGGCAGAACTGGAAGAACTTAACGAAAAACAACAGGAAAGCCGCCATTTAGCCAAGCAACTAAATAAGTTACTGATGTACCTAGATGAATTGGAAGAACGGACTGAGGATCAACCATTTAAGGCTGATATTTTCAAGCAAACGGTTCACCGAGGCATTATTTATTGGAATTATGATGTTACCATTGAATTTAAATGCGGGATAGCCAGAAAGGTTAGAGCTACAAGAGTTAAAGAAGAAGAGTAGTAGGAAAGAAAGATAAAACCCCTTGAACTTTTATCGATGTTGAGTGATAGATAACATACCTTAAAGCATTACTTAAGGTGATTACTCAGGATAAAAGAGAGGGGTTTTTGTGTTGGGAAATATAAGTGCTCCTTCGATTTCAGGGAGTAAAGAAAAAGAAATGATTCGTGTTGCAGCCTACTGCCGAACAAGTACTAGTCACGATGAAATGACAAAGTCTCTTGAAAATCAGGTACGGCATTATACAAGATTTATTCGAGAACAAGAGAACTTTAAATTGGTTGGTATCTATTACGACAGAGGAAAATCGGGGTTGACAAAAGAAAAACGACCTGGTTTTCAGAGGCTCTTACGGCATTGTGAAGAACAAAAAATTGATTTAATTCTTACTAAAAGCGTATCGAGGTTTTCAAGGAATTCAAAAGATTTACTTGAAATCGTGGATCACCTTAAGGAACTCGGGATTTCTGTTTATTTTGAACGCGAGAATATTAATACATCTGATTTGAAGAATAAATTCTTCTTAACAGCCATTGCAGCTATCGCTCAAGAAGAGAGTCGAACGATTTCAGAAATAACAAAATGGGGATTTGAAAAAAGGTTCCAAAAGGGAATTCCTCATTTTCAACCACAACTAGGTTATAACGTAATTGAAAATAAAAATGCGTCGGTTGTAACAATTAATGAAGATGAAGCTGCCGTAGTTAGGGAAGTTTTTGAACGGTTTCTAGGAGGAATGGCAAAGGTAGAGATTGCACGGTTAATGATGGAGCGGGGCATAAAGACAGCTAAAGGGAATGATGTTTGGACGGGATCAACTGTTGATAAAATCCTTACCAATCAAAACTACACGGGTGATAAATTAACAAATAAAACGATAGGGAACATTTTTGAGGGTAAATCTACAAGGAATATAGGAACAGAAAAACAATATCTAATTGAAAATAGCCATCCAGCAATTGTTTCTAGAGAAACCTTTCAAAAGGCCCAAGCTAACTTAGAGAAAAATAAAAGGGTAAGTAAACAGCCAGCTAAGCCTCCAAGAAAATTCTCTTTATCCAAAAGAGTTATCTGTGGTTATTGCAATAACAACTTTAATTTCAGGACGCAGAAAGCCTGGTCTTGTAGAAAGAGAATTGTAAGCAAAAAATCTTGTATTTCTGAAGAAGTACCAGAAACAGACCTTTTTGAAATGATGAAAACGGCCATTGAAAGGCGCTATGGTTTTAGCAACATGAAGGATCTGAAAAGGGCACTGGATGATGTTAAACATATGAATAGAAATGACCATTTTGAATATAAACGGCTGATGTACTTTTCGGAGTTGGAGATGCTTCAGGAAGCAGGACAAGCAAAGAATGACTTAACAATTAAAGGAAGGGATGAAATAGAAAAAGAGCTACAGCAATTCGAGGAATGGGCGACCAAAATAGAGGAAGATAGAACATACCGTAATCAAGCTATCGAATGGTTGGAAAAGGTCACGAGTATTGAACGGTTTTTCAAAGAACTTACAATTGATTATTTGAGAGCATGGATTATTAGTATTACGGTCTTTACAAAAGAAGCGTGTATTATTAAATGGTTTGACCAAGAAGAAACAAAAATTGGAGATTGTAGGGTACCTGAGAATGTTCAGAAATTGACCGAATCAATACAACAGCCCACTCCAAAACAGGAATTGTCTGAAGCCCCAAAACAAAAGGGGGTACCAAAATTGAATCAGGCTATTGAAGAGGAAGTTGCAGTTCATGAAACGAATCCAACAACCCTTTTTCATAACGTTAAAAAGGAATTTAATCTTTACGCTAATCAGCTTTATCGACAGGTAGAGAGAAAAAAGGACCAACCTAAAATACGGACAGCTGCTTATGCCAGAATCAGTACAGAAGTACCGCATCAATTAGGCAGTTTGGAAACGCAGATTGCGTACTACACGTATTACATTTTAAAAGACCCCAATCAATCGCTTGTCAAAGTGTACGCTGATAAAGGAGTAAGCGGGACGAATACAGAACATCGAGCAGAATTCCAACGTTTGATCGAGGATTGTAAAAAAGGAAAAATTGACCGTATTATTACCAAGTCAGTTTCAAGGTTTGCAAGAAATACGGTTGATGTCCTTGAGACTGTGCGTATGTTAAAAGCACTGAAGCCACCAGTCGAGGTTGTGTTTCAAAAAGAGAACATACGAACCTTAGATGAAGATGGAGAGGTAATGCTGACGGTTTATAGTGGACTAGCTCAAGAAGAAAGCAGAAGTCTTGCAGAGTCAGTGGCTTGGGGAAAGCGCAGGTTAGCAGAGCGAGGGCAGTTTAAAACAAAGTATGCAAGATATGGATATGAGTACGATGAAGATGAGAACCTGGTAATCAATCCAGAACAGGCTGAGGTGATTCGCCGCATTTATCGTGAGCTTTTAGCAGGAAAAACGACAAATCAAATATGTAATGGATTGACTGAAGACGGCATTGAAACAGCCAGAGGAAGAAAGAAGTGGCATAGTACCTCGATGGATAGCATGATTACTAACCCGATATACTGTGGGGACTTTGTGTATCAGCGATATTACGTAACAGACACATTAGCGGGAAGACAGGCTGAAAACAGAGGTGAACTGCCTCAGTACACAATAAGGGATCACCATCCGGCAATCGTGAGTCGGGAAGATTGGGAAGCGGCTCAACAAATTATGAACAATCGAAGTGAGAATAGAAAAGGAAGTAAAAAAAGGCCTCACGACCGCCAAGAGTTCTTTAACATATTTCATTGCTCAGAATGTGGAGCACCAGTAATTCATGTGAGAAGTTCAAGAGGTGGGGTTCATTATTGGAGGTGCAGAACTGCCGAGAAAAAGTATGTTGAAGAAACATGTGAAGTTCGAGGGTTTAGAGAAATATCAATGGAACATACCTTCATGGCACTTTTACAAGAAATGAAAAATAATGAAGGGTTAAGGATGATATTAGGCAAGCGTTCAAAGACCATGCCCCTGATGACGACGAACGAAAGAGGATAGAACAAGTTAAGGAAGAGATGCAGCAATTGTATTATCAGCTCTACGATACGGTAGAGGAAGGTGAAAAACATGGTGGCGATCCAAGCCAAATAAAAGCTATAACGGACCAAATTGTTGAGTTGCAAAATCAGATTTATGAATTTGAGGACAGAGTACAAAAGGGTCATGAAGCAAAAAAAGACCTAGCATGGTTTCTAGAGGAATTAGAAGGCATTCAGGATTTCAAGCCAGATAAGGAGCGGATTGACTTCCGGCCAGATATTTTCAGCCGAATTGTTGAAAAGGGAGTCATTCATCCAGACGGAAGGATTGTCTACGATTTGAAATTTGGCATGCAGCTGACCGCTACTGGTAATGAAAAGATGGCCTGGCGGTTGAGGAAGAAAGGAAAGCCTCGTAAGAAGAAAAAGTGAATAAAGGTAAAAAAAACGCAACCCACTGAGTTAGCGTATGGATTGACCATATTGCTAATTGGTGGGTTATTTTTATGTTTGTAAAATGGACTTATAGGGACTAAGGCTTATTCATCAAGTAAAGTTTTTTTGAAAAAAGTTAAAAATCTCGAAATAAAAACCGGGTTTAGTATATAATAAGTAATAAAAGGTAAATGAGGGAGGGGAGTAAAGTGCAAACTTATGTCGTTTATCTATATGAAAAAGTTTCCAATATCCATTTGGAATTAAATAAATATAGTGAAGGTCTATTTACATTTGATCCCCTCCCTGTGGTAGGTATTATATCTAATAATTCAATCGACGTACCAAATAGAAAATCAATTGTTGAAAGTCTTAATTTAAAGCCGTTTGAAATAATACAAAACCACTTTGATTTATTTATAAGAAAATCAAAACAGTTAAATGTTACTATAAAACAAATCCAATTCACTAATGAAATTGAATTCGATTTGGAAGAAGAAATTGATGAAGCAATTGAACTGAAGGATTATGAGGTTCTTTTTAAATTAATTAAAGAAGTAAGAGATGATCATGTTGATATTTTTTCTATAACGTTCCTATACGATGGGAAAAGTTATAGAATGACAAAACACGCTGTAGCTGAGGTTCTAGGTGAATCAAATGATGTACCGGATATCATAGTGAAATCTCCACTTTCACTTATAGCAGGTTTGAAAAAATTCCCTTCCTCTGAATATATGTAAAGGAGGGGCTTTTTTGTTGAAACAGTTCTTTTTGATGCAAACAGTTCAATTCATTGCTCTGTACTTTATTTTTAGGTTCTGGAGTGATTCAACTTGGTATCAAAATAAGGAGAAAGAAATATTATTTGTAGTTGTTACATATCTTTTCTCTTTGATGCTTGGTTGGTTTACTTGGATTCTAAGGCCCATTAAGATTGAGGTTAAACAGACAAATCAATTGGGAAGCGGTATTGACCAAACCCTAATAGTTCAAGTTAATGGAGAGTCTAAGACTGATCAAAATTTAAAAACAGTTAAGCTAGAATTGGTAATTAATAGAAAGATAAGTATTTGGTGGTGGCTATTAATGTTGAGGCTTAAGAAGCAAGATGTTCAATTAGTAGTAGCCCCGGTACCACATGGTATGCTTTTACAAGCCCATGACAGGTTCCAAATAAGTGAGGTAACATCTACTGAGAACGGTTTTAATATTGACCTATCAGATTTTTTAATTCAGCTACGCAATCAGATTGGAAAATTATCAATTGAAAAAACTTATCTTTATTCAGTGACTGAACATGAAGATATCACGATTCCATCAAACATGTCTTCAGTTGTTCAGCCAATGTTAACGGTTAATGGAAAGCCAATAAAATTATTACATTTATTAATTGATTTTGATACAAATCAACATGAGATAAAGTTTTTCAAAAAATAGAAGGTGTGATCTAGTGGTTAAAAAGAAAAGAATTAAGGAATGGAGATTGTCCGTTTGGGAATTGGACAAGGACTTGACACTTGAAGAAGTCACTAAGAACTTGCAATTAAAATACAATTTGCCAATAGATTACCTTAAGGATAGAAAGGACCTAAACGAAACTGAGAAAACACTGCAAAATGGGTGGCACCCAGGCAATGGAGAGGATAGCTTTAATATAAAGGAAATTTCGATTGCCAATAACAAAATAAGATACATTCATGCTATCGGGTATTATGAAAAAGCAGAATCTAAAAATAAAGCGGTAATAAAAAGTGAAGGCACTAAGGACATTATAATACCTAGACATTTAAGGGTTTTTAATCGTTCTTGTGAGGCAGTGTTTTTTGAATTAAGCGGTAAAGTTTATACGGTTATTGAGGTTTCTCCAAGTGAAGCAGGTAGGGTACGCTCCGTTCTGTTTGGACAAGGTAGAAAGGAAAACAAAAAAGAAGAATGGCTGAAAGTGAACTATAAGGATGTAAAACAGTTCAAATTCGATAGCAAGTTCTTTTACTGGTTACTTTCAAAAGTCGGAAATGAATTCGAATATGAAGATAAAAAAGACTATAAATTAAACCTTTATGATGTTTCGGCGGTAGCACATTCTACTGATCAAGAAGAGTATGATAGTACAAGCATCGGAACAAATATTTTAGGTTCCTTGCCAGCGTTGTCTGGACTGGGAAGTAACCAGAGCGTTTATGAGGCAGGTTTTACCTTTAAACTGCCTAAGCTATCATTAACCCTGAAAATTTCAGAAAATGCAGAGTGCTTTATAAACCTGGACAATTCAAGCGCGACGAATGATAAAGGTGAATCAGTATCGGTAAAAGATGATACTGAGTATGTACGTAGTATATTAACTATTTATGCAATTTTGCTTATAACCTTAAAGAAAGCATATAATAGTGAAATTTCTGGTGGATCGTGGACAACAAGTGAAGAGGAATCCCAAAGAAAGAAATGGGGATTGTTTGTAATAAATGAATTATGTGAAGAAAATAATATTACCCTGGAAGATATCAAGGAACTATTCAAAAAGCAAGAAGAATCTAAAAAAAGGCTAGGAAAGTTTGCTGTGAAGTAGGGAATGCTTTTGTTCCCTTATACAATTGTCTTAGCACAATATATAATAGAAGAAACTTATTGCTCATCACCTTTAAGCGGTGGTGAGCTTTTTGTTTGCCTTCATTTATAAATACATCTATAACGCATAGTATCTATTTTTGCAAAAACATCATTATATAAAGATAAAAAAGATGCTTTAGATACAATATATAGTGTTTTGTGGTAGTTTTTAAATCAATATATAGTTTTTTATCTTTATCGAATCATGGGGTGCTGTTTCTAGATGAAATAGCGGAGTTCACAAAGAAAACACTTGATATGCTCCGTCAGCCCTTAGAGAGTGGCAAAGTAAGCATTAGCCGTACACAGGCAACCGTAACATATCCAGCCTCTTTTATTCTGATAGGTGCTATGAACCCTTGTCCGTGCGGTTATGCCGGCTCGAATTCCCACTACTGCACCTGTACATCCAAACAAATTATTGCCTATCAAAATAAGCTGTCAGGTCCATTAAGAGACCGATTTGATATTAATTTATCATTGCTGCCTGTCCATTGTAAACGCTAGAATAAAGTTGACAGTTTTCGCTTGATTAGATTTTACACTTTTGCTCTATCAGCCTAAAACTTTAGTAAAATAGTTTGTGATGTTATTTTACTGGAGGTTAGGATTTTGGAGGAGAAATTAGTGTTGTATGTAAAGATTCAGGAATTACACAAACGGAAATTTAAAGTAGCACAAATAGCCAAGGAGCTTAAGATTTCAAGGCCAACTGTCTATAAATATTTAGATATGACATTGGAGGAAGCAAAAGCTTACACTGAACGCCCACATGGGAGGCAAAAGAAATTAGATAGCCATAAAGACTGGATACTTGCTTGGTTAGAAGAATACCCGCACCTGAGCGGTGCACAAATTCATGATTGGCTCCTTGAAAGATACCCCGATCTGATAGTCGGGGGAAGTACGGTGAGATCTTATGTAAAAGAAGTCAGGGAAATTTATCAGATTGAGAAGAAAGTAATTGTTCGTCAATACGAAGCTGTTCCCGAACAACCGATGGGCAAACAACTTCAGGTAGATTGGGGTGAAACAAAGCAGAAGACTACTGACAACAAAGAGATTAAGCTGTACTTCATTGCGTTTGTCATGGCTCATTCAAGGTACAAATACATGGAGTGGCAGACACGTCCTTTCACTACTAGAGACGCAATCCGGTGTCATGAAAATGCTTTTCAATTTTATGGAGGACGCACCGAAGAAATCGTATATGATCAGGATCATCTAATCACAGTCAGCGAGAATGCAGGCCAGCTGCTTTTAACAGCTGAGTTTCAAAGTTATGTGAATGAACGTAAGTTTAAAATTCACCTATGCAGAAGAGCTGACCCGGAATCTAAGGGCATGATTGAAAATGTGGTGAAGTACATAAAAGGTAATTTCGCAGACAGTCGAGTGTTTAGCGACATAGGGGATTGGAATCATCGGGCATTACAATGGCTCCAGCGAACTGGGAACCATCAGGTTCATCAAACAATGAAAAAAAGACCAGCAGAAGTGTTTCTCCTCGAAAAGCAACACTTACAGCCAGTCTCTTCATTACTTTCATATGAAAGTACCAATAATCAAAGTATAACAAGAAGTGTAAGTAAGGACAACACAATCCGTTATAAGTCAAACCGTTATTCCGTTCCACTTGGGACTTATCAAACAAATTCTGAAAATCTTGTTTTGATTGAAGTTAAAGGTAGAGAACAACAGACGCTCGTGATTCGAAAACAAGCAGAAGGTGAAATCATCGCCGAGCATGACATCAGTGTAGAGAAAGGAAAGCTAATTCAAAATCGCAATCATACACGTGATCGATCAAAAGGAATTGAAGAGTTTAAACAACGTTTGATTTCCTCTTTTGAAGATCAGAAACAGGCAGCTGCATATTTTGATAAGATCAGTAAAGAATACCCAAGATATCGACGGGATCAGTTCGCAATCATTCAGCAGGTGGTTCAAAAATATCCAGCGTTTATTGACTCGGTTATGACCAAGTGTATGACAGAAAAATTGGTTAGTGCCAACGATTTTCGTGACATTGCACATCACCTGTATACATCAAATCAACAGCCAGTACAGGAGATAGAATCCCTTTCTGCCAAGCCAGCAAAACATTCTAGTATCAAGGCTTCTACTCGATCCCTAAATACGTATACTAGCATTTTAGGGGGGCGAGCATAATGCATAAAACAGTGAATGAACTGCAGGATCAATTTCGTCAGTTACGATTAGCAGAAACCGCGGAGGAGCTACCACAGCTTCTTCGCGAAGCCGAAAAAGCTTCATGGACATACTTGGAGTTTTTGGAGTCTATTACGCGGTATGAATTAGCAAAACGTGAAGCGAAAAGTCTAGAAAAAAGAATGAAATGGGCACGTTTCCCTTTCGTGAAGTCATTAGATGAATTTGAACTAAAAGACCAAAACGTTCTGACTGCCCGTCAGTTAACCCAACTTAGAGAGTTAAGTTGGCTAGAGCAGCAGTACAACTTAATACTATTAGGCCCACCCGGTATTGGTAAAACGTATATCGCAGTTGGATTGGGGCTCGAAGCCGTTCACAGAGGATTCCATGTTTACTTCGTCACGATGGGTGAACTTATTCAACTCTTAAAAACGGAAGAATATCTGAACAAATCAAAGGTACAACTTAAACGGATCAGAAGTTCTGACCTAGTAATTATCGATGATTTGATGTATATGGCGATGGATCAGAGAGAGGCGAACCTATTCTTCCATTTAATTAACCATTTATACGAACGAAGTTCGATTATTCTGACCTCAAATAAAAGTCCGGATGAATGGGGCAATTTAATTGGGGATCAAGGCATTATGACGGCAATTTTGGATAGATTACTTCATCGTGTGGAAGTCATTCACGGTAGAGAAGATGAGGAAAGTCATCGTATGAGAAATCGGAAAAGCATATTTTCAGCCGAAGTGTAAAAAGGAAATGAGCAAAAAGTGTAAAATTCGACTTGACGTCTACAATAGTATGGCATTCTTTGAATGCAATGGCTTACGGCTAATGTTATCACTACCTGAAAAAGATGAATTCGCCCATTCAAGTTCAGTTATTTATTTTCAAGTAACTAATATTAAAGATACTTATGAGCGATTAGTAATTAAAGAAGTTATCTTTATCGATGAACCACATGTTGTAGCGAAAATGGGACAAACAGAAACATGGATGGCATTTTTTAAAGATACAGAAGATAATACTCATGCATTAATGAGTGAAGTACAAGAATAAGTAAACCAAAAGGAGACCGTCTCAATAACCAACGGTCTCCTTCAATTTTAATTAGCCTTTTTTGAAGTAATGGCGCCTGACCCCCGACACTTTAAAGCGATAGTATAGTTGAGGTCAAGCACCTGTATCCGGATGTAAAAGAGATAATAGAACAGAAGATTGAAAAGAACGGGCAGAAATATCCTGTTAGGAATATTTAATAATATTGAGTAGCGTGGGAACCGTCCCCGCGCTTCCTCTAACGGGGTCATACCTGAAAAACGTTCATCCTTCACCCAGCTTGGTTATTTTTTAATATGCAATTGGCCAGTCCCTCAAATACAGGGAATGATTTAAAATAAATTTTGTGAGATAAATCACAATGCACGATAATGATTAATGCTACCATTATTAATGAGGTTAGATAATAATCACCTAAAAAAGACGATTTTTCCTCTTTATTATTTGTACTATTGTATTTTTTTCATAAAGAGGGATCGCATAAAGGAGAGTTAGAAATGTCAGTAGATAAATTGTCAGAATTAATTAGTCCTGAAGCTGTCATTAACTTTGAAACTGGTGCAATTAAAGCAAGCACTTTGGATTCAATTATCAATCTCTTACCATTTGAAATGGGTTTTTGCGACGCTAACGATATTTTCCGGTGGTATTCTAATAATCCAGACCGCGTTCATGGTCGCCGTAAAGAAGCAATTGGTCGCCATGTGCTTGAGCTTCACCCAAAAGTGGCTCATCACGTTGAAAAGCTGTTGAATGATTTCCGTTCAGGAGCACGCGATGAATGGGAATTTTGGTTTCCAAAACGCTCCGGCGTAGAGACTGGACAGATCTACCAAAAATTCATGGCGGTACGTGATGAAAATGGAAAATACCTTGGCTGTATGGATGTAACCGTTAATTTGGACATTTTCACAGGAAAAGAAGGTAAAAATACCCCTGAAACTATTGAAGAATTTATAGCTGTTAAGCCTGAATAAAAATATCTTTTCAATTTGAAAGGCCGCTGAAAAACACACTGGATTCCCTAATTCAATGTGTTTTTCTTTGTATAGGGTCTTCCAAATCTTTGACTCTTTGAAGTGTTAAGTTATTGTCGTAAACACTACTCAAAGACAAAATTAAGAATATAGTTATAAATTATCCTATAAACGAGTTCTTCGAAAAAACCGCATCTATTTATGATACGGTTCTTCGTAATATGGCTAGGTGCAGTCTAATCTTCGATCGAATCATCTAAAACAAAAAGTAGAATAGCTGTAATTTCAATAGAAAAAATGAAGTTAATAAAAAATAAATCCCTTGCATGTAACCACAAGGGATTTGGTATTATTTATTTTATGATAACACCCATTTATCTTTCGCAAATAAAATACGACCTACTGCTAGAATTACTAACGCTAACACTATGTTAACTCCAAGTGTAAGAAACACATGCTCGATATCTATGATTCCAACAAATAATTCTTTAAAAGTTGCAAAGACATTTAAGATTGGTAATAAAAAATGTGTAGTAGTTAATTCATTTAGCCCGACACTTGTGATGAATAAGGCTGGTAAAATTCCAACCATAATTATGGGTGTTCCGTAGCTTTGTGCTTCCTTTACCGTCTTACCAAAAACACTTGTCAGCAATAGCGCTGAAGCCATCAATGCAGCGAAACTAATGATAATTAAAAGAGCGACCGTACCAATTAACCAAACACTTCCTTCCATTGTTAAGCCGGCTTTTAACTGTTCTGTAAAGAAGTAGATTTCAATAAATACAATTCCTAACGTTAAAATGCCTGTAATCGTAGCGAGAATAACGAGTGTTAACCATTTGCCTAATAAAAATGAACTGCGATTTACAGGTGTCATTAATAAAGCTTCCATCGTACGGCGTTCTTTTTCACCTGCAATAAAATCTGCTGCTGAAGATGAAATACCTACACCTACTGCAATAACTAGCATCATTGGAATAAGGAAGCTCATCATTTGTACAGATTGATCACCTTCGATTACTTGTACTTTATTAACTGTAAAAGGTGTTAAAATTGATATCTCGATATTTTGTTCTCCTAAACGTTCTGAAACAATTGTCTGACTGTATTGAGTTAATGCCATTTCTATTTCTGACATCGCTATAAAGCTATTTTCACTATATTCATCGCCTAAAATTTGAATCGTTGGCATATTCCCCGAAGCGATTTGCTGTTCGAAATCGTCAGAAAGAACAAGTCCAGCTACTGCTTCACCTTCTTTAATGGCAGCTTCAACATCATCAACAGCACGAAGTTGTAAATTTTCTTCTCCATCAAGTAATACTTTCACAAAATCAAGGTGCTCTTTTTCTGTCACGATATGAAGTTGGATTTCCTCGTCCGGTGCCATCATTTTTTCATAGAAAAATACTAATGCTGACATTAAAATTATTGGTAAAAATACAGTTAAAAGTAATGTGCGTTGATCTCGAAATGTATCCTTTAACTCTTTTTTGAATATATTAAGCATCTTCATCTCCTCCACGTACTAATTTACTCATGAAAATATAGTTTAAATCGCTTGAGCCTTCTTCTACATAAAGTTGTTCAAGAGTGCCATCATAGACAAGCTCACCTTTATGAATCATTGCTACTCGGTCACATAGCATCGTTACTTCCTCTACAATATGACTAGAGAATATAATGGTTTTCCCTTCACGTTTCAGTTGGTGCACAAGCTGACGGAAAGTATTAGATGATGTAATATCTAGTCCTGTCGTTGGTTCATCAAAGAGTACAATATCTGGATCATGTAATAATGTTCTTGCAATGGCCACTTTTTGACGCATACCTTTTGAAAAGCCTCCAATTTTGCGATCTAAATAGTCTCGCATACCAAACATTTTCGCTAATTTTTCAATACGTACTTTTGTTTCATGCTTACCTAAGCCATAGAGTGAACCAAAATACTCTAAGTTTTCACGTGTTGTTAGTCGCTCATAAAGTCCTGTTTCACTACCAAACAGCACGCCGATACGTTTTTTCACTTCATCAGATTGCTTTACGGTATGATAACCTGCTACTTCAACGCTGCCTGAAGACGGTTCAATTAGAGTAGCGATTGTTCGTAGTAAGGTTGTTTTCCCAGCACCGTTTTCACCTAGGAGCCCAAGTACCTCACCCTCATGAACTTCTAAAGAAACTTGCTTTAAGGCAGTTATATATTGTTTCTTATTTTGAAATTGTTTTGTTACTTCTGTAATTTCAATCATGTCCGTCACCTCGTTTATTTGATGTCTTCATCGTACAAACAAATACAAGAGGTGTCTGCTATGTTGTCGCAAAAATGCCTTATTATGTCGTGAAAAGGGGGAATTAATTGTAGAACTGTCAAAAATTACGTATAGTGTATATTTATTACGAGGTGTATAACATGAGAGTAGGATTAGTAGATGACCGAGCGATTGATTTAGATAAATTAAAAGCAATTATAGAGCCAATCGAAGAAATTAATATTGTATTTGCTACTACAAGTGCACAGCAAGCCTATGAGGAAATAAAAAAGCAATCAATTGATTTACTTATTGCGGATATAGAAATGCCAGAATTATCGGGTTACGAATTAGCTGATATTATATATACACACGCCTTACAAATTATGGTTATCTTTGTAACAGGCAATAGTGGGTACGCTGTTCATGCTTTTGAATTGAACGTTCATGATTACATAATGAAGCCCTATACGAAAGAACGACTTGTATCTTCTGTTGAAAGATTGTTAGCGAAGCAACAAAAAGCCGAGTTATCGGGCCGGATTTTTATTAAGCAAAAATCTGATATTCATATCGTACAAAAAAAGGACATTATATTTATTGAACGTTCAGGTCGTGCTACAACGATCTATACAAAAAATGGTCCTGTAAAAACCTATCAAACCTTAAATGAATTAGAGGGAGAGCTAAGGGACCGTTTGTTTATAAGGGCTCATCGCTCATTTATTATAAATATTCAATACATATTAAATTTTTCGTTATACGCGAAGAATTCCTATTTAGTGTCCTTTGAAGGAATTGAAGAAAAAGCAGTTATTACAAAGGAAAACTTAGATATTATACAAAAAAATTACTTTTGAGGTGGCAATATGAAGCATAAACTATATTTTTTCATCATTTGTTGTACCCATTTTGCCCTCGCAACAGTAGACTATTTTTCCTTCTATATTAGCATTCCAATAAGCATCATATTAGCATTAGCAGCTATGAAAAGATTTACGTTAAAGCTTGATTGGAGTGTAATAATTCATTTATGTATGTATGGGGTCTATGTATTAAATGGTAAGAGTGTACAAAATCTACTCTTACTTTTTGGCGCATTGCTTGTGGTTATTTATAGTTCACAAAAGCAGAAAGCGCTATTTAAGACTTCAACATTACAGTTAGAAGTAAATGAAAAGCTAGTAGAATTTAATCGTACATTTCAAGAGGTACGTAAAGAACGTCACGATTACTTAAAGCATGTATCAGCAATTGCTTATTTACTGGAAAAAGATGAGGTTGATGAAGCGAAAACCTATATGCAAGGGTTAGTAAAGCGATATGAACAGACGAACTTGTCGATAAAGGGAGAGCAGGGGGCAGTAGCAGCAGTATTATATACGAATTACGAAAAGGCACGAAGCCACAATATTGCTATTAATTATTTGCTTGAAATACCTGTATCAAATTTATCACTTCCATCTGATGAAATCGTTCGGCTAATAGGCAATATATTAGAAAATGCGATTGATGCAAGCATTGAATGGCAAACGAAGTATAACAAACAAGCTTTTATTGAATTAAGCCTTCGTAAAAAAAGCGGTCTATATATATTAACTTGTTCAAACAATACGATCCCCTTGCTGAAAGAAATTGCTGACCAATTGTTTGCCAAGACTGGTGTTACAACAAAACCAAATCATAATGGTTTAGGTACTTCAATTATTCGGCAAATTATAGAGCAGCATAACGGATATTTAGAATTTATAGCAGAGAAGCAAACATTTACAATAACGTGTAAAATCCCTAATTTCGTTTCATAAAAAAAAGCTTTAATAATCTACACCTAATGATTGTCTCACGAGATGCAGATTATTGAAGCTTTGATTTATTTAATGCTTCATATACTTCTTCAAAGTTCAATTTCTCCATGTTCAAATCTCTAGTCAATAATCAAAAAAAAGCTTCAATATAATAATTGAAACGGCTTTGAAACCGCACTTGCTTATGATATGGTTCTCCGTAAAATATCTAAATGAGGTTTTTTGGCTTACCTAATAGAACTGAGTTATTTTTTAATATTATTGTAAAAAGAAGCATTGTATTGTTCATTATCTTTTCCCTCAAGTTATCTAAGATCAATAACGCATCCTTATCTGTTACTTTTTAAGATTTAAAATAAAAGCCGTTTTGTTCCGCACTTTTCAAGTATAATGAACCATATTCAGATAATGCATATAATAATTCTTGGAGAGAATTCTATCCATATGACGAAAAAACAAAAAACGAGGTTTAAAAATGAGTAATAGAAGTTTTGAGGACTATCATGTAAGTGAAGAAATAAAAAGAGCACTAGCTGTGTTAAAATACGAAACTCCAACAGAAGTTCAAAGAGAAGTCATACCATTAGCAATGAAAAATCAAGATCTTGTCGTAAAAGCCCAAACTGGAAGTGGAAAGACTGCCTCCTTTGGTATTCCTGTTTCGGATATGATTGAATGGGAAGAAAAAAAACCACAGGCCTTAATTCTTACGCCAACTAGGGAGCTTGCGGTTCAAGTCCGCGAAGATATTACGAATATCGGAAGGTTTAAACGCATTAAAGCAGTGGCCGTCTATGGAAAAGAACCTTTTTCAAAACAAAAGGATGAATTGAAACAAAAAACTCATATAGTCGTTGGTACCCCTGGACGAGTCATGGACCATATTGAACGAGGAACCTTAGTTTTGAATCAAATAAAGTATCTTATCATAGATGAAGCTGATGAGATGCTTAATAGAGGTTTCATCGATGAAGTGGAAGCGATCATCAAAGAGCTGCCTTCAAACCGAGTAACAATGGTTTTTTCTGCAACTCTGCCTAAAGATGTTGAAAGTCTTTGCCATAAATATATGAAAGATCCTATTCAGATTGAGATTGAATCGACCAGGGTGACAGCCGATACCATTGAACATTCTTTAATTGAAGTGAGAGAAGAAGAAAAGATCTCACTCCTTAAAGACGTCACGGTTGTAGAAAACCCAGACAGCTGCCTGATTTTCTGCCGAACCAAAGAACACGTCGATACTGTGTATAGCGAACTAGATAGAGCAGGATATCCTTGTGAGAGACTCCATGGGGGTTTAGAACAAGAAGACCGGTTCTCTGTTATGGAAGGTTTCAAACTGGGGAACTTCCGCTATCTCGTGGCCACTGATGTAGCTGCAAGAGGTATTGATATTGATAATGTGACACTTGTCATCAACTATGACGTTCCCATGGAAAAAGAGAGCTATGTACACCGAACCGGAAGAACAGGCCGTGCTGGAAAGAAAGGAAAGGCCATTACGTTTTCGACACCTTTTGAAGGAAAATTCATTAAAGCCATTGAAAGGTACATCGGCTTTGAGCTACCTGCTAAAGAAGGCCCCAGCCATCTGGAAGTGGCTGGTGGAAAAGCTGCTTTCGAAGAAAAACTTAGCGGCAGGCGAATTGTAAGAAATAATAAAACAGCCCGAATCAATCAAGATATTATGAAACTCCATTTCAACGGTGGTAAAAAGAAGAAAATTCGTGCTTTAGATTTTGTTGGAACGATTGCAAAAATTCCTGGAATCACAGCAGAGGATATCGGCATTATAACCATCCAGGATCATATGTCATATGTTGATATTCTGAATGGAAAAGGCTCACTAGTTTTAGAAGCCATGGAGAATGCGACTATCAAAGGAAAGAAGTTAAAAGTGAGTAAAGCCATTAAATAAAAAAGCACAAGCACCCGTTTAGCCCCGAAAGGCAAATGTTCCAAAGAAAAAAAGGGTGGTCTTTCCCTTTAATTCTCTTTGGGTTATTTGATCCCGAGGGTCCGTTCCAGTTGGTACG
Source organism: Paenibacillus sp. FSL R5-0490 (assembly GCF_001956215.1). Lineage (GTDB taxonomy): Bacteria > Bacillota > Bacilli > Bacillales > Cytobacillaceae > Cytobacillus. Next base: position 121,335 of record NZ_MRTQ01000014.1, read on the forward strand.
GACCCTCGGGCGCTTCCGCTGGAATCATTTAAAAGCGCAAGCGACCCGCTTAGTTGCGTACGGACAGTACACTAGCCGTTGTAGCGCTGGAGCCGGATTCAGAACCGCCTCCTAATTTCCGAACCACAAATTTTTATACTTTTTAAAACCTTAAATCCCCCTCACTTTAATAAGTGAGGGGGATACTTGCTTCCATTAGGATTTTAATTCAACAGAAACCAAAGATTCTAATGACATTACACTATTTATGACAAGCCCATCACTGGCAGGTTTAATTAAATTCCTATACGGCCACTTTTAATAAACCTCATTTACTTATGATACGGTTCACCCCGATTAATCCGAAAAGCCCTATAAACCTGCTCCAGCAAGATCAGCTTCATCAACTGATGCGGAAAAGTCATTTTCGAAAAAGACAGCTTATCATCCGCACGCTGCAAAACCTCTTGGCTCAATCCAAGAGACCCGCCAATGACAAATGCAATCTTGCTCTTCCCATAAGTAGCCAGTTTATCAAGAGTATCCGCAAGCTCTTCCGAAGATTTCATCTTCCCTTCAATTGCCAAAGCAATAACATGGGCATCCGGATGGATTTTCGCCAGGATCCGCTCGCCCTCTTTTTGCTTGACCTGCATCATTTCCGTTTCGCTTAGTTCTTCAGGGGCTTTTTCGTCGGGAACTTCGATGATGTCCATTTTGGAGTAGGCCGACAGTCTTTTCAGGTATTCGTCAATTCCTTGCTTCAGGTACTTTTCTTTTAGCTTTCCAACCGTAATAATTGAGATATTCACAGCATGTCCTCACTTTACAAACAAGATATCCACAGAAGTTATCCACATGTCCACATTTTTCATCCACATGTTGTATGAGATCATTCGTTCGCTACAACATATATTGCGGTATTTTGACAATATTCACAGGTTGTTGATAACTTTTTTTCATCTTCAAGTTTTGTTAATTGCGGGAATGTTTCGTACTCATCCACCACTATATCTATTGCCAGATCAACGTGTTCGTCACAGCAGTAAATCATTTTCAGCTAACTCCTTTTTAGGCTGGCAGCCTGTTTTTTTATCCGAATTGTGGATAATTTTTATTTTCGTTTATGTATTTAAGTTATCCACATCTCATACTAACAAAACACAATCAAAAGCGGAAGTGCCTTGAAATTAGATGATCTTCAACTAAAAACCGCCACGTCCTGTGGCGAACGTTGAAGTCAGCACATCCTGTGCAAGTCCGACAGGCATAAGACGAATCACGCAGGTAATCCTGATTTCTGGAGTGATTTGGCCTATGACCCGAGGGGCTAGGCGCTGGATGCAGATAACTTTTCCTAAAATGCTTTCATAGTTCAATTTAATGTTTCATCTACAATAAAAAACAGGAAAGCGATTATCGCTTTCCCATTTCATTAAAATGTCTCCCCGCTCAGCTTCATCGTTACTTCCTGGGTTTTGCCGTCGCGGTAAATTTTAATTTTCATCTTGTCGCCAACTGATTTTTTCGTATAGAGATGTTGGCGCAATTCAATGATGTCTTTGATTTCCTGTCCATCCATCTCAACGATGACATCCATTTCCTTCAGTCCTGCCTGTGCTGCTGGAGAATTCGGTTCTACAGATGTGATGGCTACACCTGATTTCACGTCCTTCGGCAGTTTCAGTGCTTCCTGCTGGTAGTAGCCAGGAATCTCATTAACAGATGCCAGCTGCACGCCCATATACGGACGTTTTACTTCTCCGAACTTTTCCAGGTCATCAATGACTGGCCTTGCGTAGTTAATGGGAATCGCCAATCCGATTCCTTCTACGGCGCTCTCCGCAATTTTCATGGAGTTGATGCCGATGAGCTGGCCGCTGATATTCACCAGCGCTCCGCCGCTGTTACCCGGGTTGATCGCGGCATCTGTCTGCAGAACCTCTGCCTGCCAGTCTACTGTTCCATTCTGGTCAATATCAACCGGTATCGCACGCTCAAGCCCAGAGATGATTCCCTGTGTGACAGAGCCGGAGAACTGGCCAAGAGGGTTTCCGATGGCAATGACCGGCTCGCCTGGCTTCAGTGCGTCTGAATCGCCGAATTCGGCTACTGTTTTAATTTCCTTTGCTTCTACTTCAAGCACGGCAAGATCCGTCCAAATATCGCTGCCAACCAGTCTTGCCGGCAGCTTGGTGCCATCCTCCAGGCTTACTTCCAATTCCTGAGCACCTTCGACCACATGGTGGTTTGTGACGATGAAGGCTGTATTTCCTTCCTTCTTATAAATAACGCCTGAACCTGTTCCGGCAGGCTGTCCGGCACTGCCGTTTCCTTCATTCGACCAAAAGCCGGCTGTCTGGATGTTCGTAATGCTTACAACCGCATCCCCGGCTTTGTCGACGGCCTTGGTTACATCGGTTGTCACGTCGACTGAGATATTCTGCGTCCTGGCATTATTGTCCCCGGCTGCTTCATCCTGCAGCTTTTCATCCGGTTCAACCGTATAAGGGAGCACGTCGTAGTCTGCCAGCTTTGGGACTGCAACCACGACCAGAATGGCCCCTAGTATGATGCCAACAAGGCTGGCCAGAAAGTATCCGCCCTTGTTGCCTTTTTGCCCTTTATAACGGTTCTGATGATCTTGATCATAATAGCCCAAACTGCACCCATCCTTTCTTTCTTTTGCAAAAAAACGGCTGTTTTTAATATAAATGCTAAAACTTAGTCTTCCTTTATACCCAATATTATACTCTTCTGTTTTTAGAAATCTAACAAAAACGCACTCGCTGACGCAATCTTACGACTTTGTTCATACTTTATTAAAATTTCCTCAAAAAGAAAAAGAGGAACACACGAAAGACAGCTGTCTCTCTGTGTATTCCTCTTCTGATTAATGTTTAAACGGCTGTTAAAATCGTCGGCACCTTCGGATCGGTATCAAAAAGGTCGAATTGTTCGCCGACAATAATGCCTCGGCTTTCCAGTGTCTGGGCGACAGACATTCTCGCCAGATCTTTAATATTGTTATCCTGGCTTAAATGAGCAAGATAAAAGCTCTTTGTCCGGTCGCCGGCCACTTCACTCATCGCCAGCGCTGCATCCTCATTGGATACATGGCCGACATCGCTTAAGATCCTTCTCTTTATATTCCACGGGTAGCGGCCCATGCGAAGCATCTGGACATCATGATTGCTTTCAAAGACGTAAGCCTCTGCATTGGAAATCAGGCCTTTCATACGGTCGCTGACGTAGCCTGTATCGGTAATCAGAACAAGCTTTTTCCCGTTATGATGGAACACATAAAACATCGGGTCGGCCGCATCATGGGAAACCCCGAAGGATTGAATATCCAGGGATCCGAATGTTTTCACTGCTTCCATATCAAAATGAAACTTCTGATCAACCGGGACTTGTCCAATCAGTCCGTCCATGGCCAGCCATGTTTTTTCATTCGCATAAATCGGGAGGTTATACTTGCGGGCAAGAATCCCGACACCCTTGATATGGTCGCTATGCTCATGGGTCACCAGTATACCTGAAAGCTTGCCGATGTCCCGGCCAATATGCTGAAATAATCCTTCCATTTGCTTTCCGCTTAAACCGGCATCAACCAGAAAGGAATGTCCCTCCGTCTCGACAAAGATCGCATTCCCTGTACTGCCGCTCGCGAGAACGCTGAATTGTAAAGACATATTCTCCTCACTCCACTATTTTTTTCTCTTCGTTACTCAGCTGAATAATTTTCCCTTCAAACGCATCCACAAATAAATTCTCCTCGCCATTAATGACAAATCGCCAGGCAGGCGTCAATAATTGTGAAGAGCTCAAATGCACAAAGGTGAAATATCCCAGCTCTACATTTGTAATTTTTGACTTAGGCAGAAGCGAGCCATTCTTGTAAAGGGTCTCGACAGCCTTTATCGGCTGAATGACTTTTTCGCTTTCTTCCTTCGACTCAATCTTTTCCAGAAGCGTCTGCGTATATGAGACAATTTTATTTTCGTCATTCAAATAAAAGGTGAGCTCGCCATTCAAATTCATATAAAACATTTTGTCTTCAAATTCCTGATAATACGTGATTTTATTGCTGTCATGAGGCTTTTCCCAGAAGCGGTACTGATCCCCATATAGCACCCTGTTTTTGATAAAAGCGGATAATTCGGATGGACTGAATTTGTCACTGATTTTAATCGGCTCATCCAGGACTGAATTCAAAGTGGTTCCTTCTGAAATCGTAATATCCTGGCCTTCAAGCTTTGTATCTTTCAGCCTCTCAAGCTCTTCAATATCAAATTCCACCGGCTTAGCCCTCAAATAACGGTCTTTCGGGTTGCTTTTCGGAAGGGGCGACTCAAATGTGATCTCGGCACTCTTAAGCTGTTTTTCCAGGGATGCCTGGGCGACCGGTTCAAATTCACTGGCTTCCTTTAATTTAAAAAACTCGTACATCAAGTAAATATCCAGCACCAGGAAGGTTAAAATAAAGATTGTTTTAATCTTACTCCAATCCATTATTCATGCCCCCTGTCTCATCAAGCGAAATGCTTTTCCACGTTCCTTCATAACGGTAAAACCAGGAAGGCTCAAGGCGGATGAATGTGGTCTGCGCTTCCTTGACCAGCATCATCTGATACCCCAGTCTTACATCCTCCAGCAATTCAGGATTGAATCCGTCCAGGGCCAACAGATACTCCATTACGCGATTTCCGGAACTGAGAGTTACTTCTGTTGGCGTTTCCGTACTCACGCCAAGCTGGAAGCTGCTTCGAACATACTCATAAATTTCATTTTGCCCCCAAATCTGGCGGATCTCGGACAGTTTCGGATCATCGCTGAAAATAGGATAGCCTGAAGATTCATACATCCGGAATACAACCCGATGGTTCACTTCATCTATTTCGGAGAATTGGTAATTATCTGTCCATCCCGAATGTCCGTTAATGTAGTCGATGCTCCTTTTCAGGAGGTCGCCTGACGGAAATGCCGGATTATCCCCGGCAGCCGGTTTAATATAACGAAGGGTATTTTTATCAGAATTCACCCTCAGCAGGCTTAAGGTATCATTATATTCATCCTCTGATTGCTGAAAACTTTTCTGTACGACACTCGGATCACTGAACAAGGCATTTTTGTATTGTTCAGAGTCCAATTTTTTCTCGAGGTATTGATATCTTAGCATTTTGGTATCCTGTGCGGGCAGATAAATGGTTCTTTTATCAGATGGCTTATAAGCAAGATAGGCTCTGTATTCCGGGTTATATTCCGACAGATTGAAGTATTGGCTCTTGAAATTCTGAATAAAGGAAACAGGCACATGGCTTCGATAAATCTGCCGGTTATCCAATGAGACAAAATCAACAATTCCTTCCTTTTTACCTGTTTGCCTGGTATCAATAACAATATGATCAAATTGAAAATCAGCGAGATTTTTATCGCCAATTTTAATGACGGATTTGTATAAGTCAATCGGAACAGAATCCTGAAACGCCAGAACCGCTTTTCCTTCATTATGAACAAACGATGGAAGGATGTCAGCTTCCTCTGTGATATTTTCAAAGTCGGCAAAGTTCCAATCACTGATTTCGTTTATAACCTTATCAATCTCACCAGGACTGACCGTGCCAAAGGTCTGTTTTTCGTCGAGATGGAATAGAAGGGTGTCCGGTCTTACGATCTGATTTACTTCTTTTTTCTCCGCGATTGTTACTTCCTGAATGGTGTTTGCTTCTTTTTCAATTCGCTCAAAAGTCGGCTGGTAGGTCCAGAGATTCCAGGTCAGGAGGACACTTGTCACGACTAGAATGGTCAGTATGATGGATTTTATGTTTTCATATCTCATTCCCAATCATCCTCTTCCGAGCGAACATATGGGAGGCTGAATGAAATCGTTGTCCCTTTCCCTTCTGTACTCGCTGCCCAAATTTTCCCGCCATGAGCTTCCACCATTTCTTTCGCAATGGCAAGACCGAGGCCTGTTCCGCCAAGCTTTCTTGTACGGGCTTTATCCACCCGGTAAAAACGCTCGAAAATCTGCTCAATATTTTCTTTTGGTATCCCCACACCCTGGTCAGAAACGCTGACGACAATGAATTCATCTTTTTCCTCAATGCCAAACGTCACCTTTCCGCCTTCCGGAGAGTATTTCAGGGCATTTGAGATGATGTTGTCCAGTACCTGGGTGAGCTTGTCTTCATCTATTTCCACAAAAGCCGAATGGTCCGGAAGCCTTCTTTCAAATGTAACATTCTGCTGCTTCGTCATTTCAAAACGGTCTATAATTCTATTATAGAAGAAAATGAAATCAATCCAGTCCTTGCTTAAACGGTAATCCTTGCTGTCCATTTTAGAAAGCTGCAGCAGATCATTAACCAGGCGGATCATCCGCTCTGTTTCATTTTGGGTGACATCCAGGAAATTCGGAGCAATCTCCTCATCTTTCCAGGCGCCATCTGCAAGAGCCTCCAGATAGCTTCTCATCGTCGTGAGCGGCGTTCTGAGTTCATGAGATACATTCGCCACAAATTCACGGCGTTCCATATCAATTTTCTCCTGCTCGGTGATATCATGCAAAACGGTAATTAAGCCGTTCACAAAACCGGTTTCTTTTTGAATAACCGAGAAATTCGCACGGAGAATCAGCGTTTTCGTTTTGCTGCTGTAATCCAGGATGACTGAATCCTTCTCGTCTAACAGCTCTTCAAAGGTATAATCCTCTTCAAGTCCTAAAAGGGATACAATCGGTGAAGACAGGACCGTTTCACGTGAAACATTCAGCATTTTTGCTGCAGGCTCATTAATGAGAATGACGCGCCCTTTCCGGTCGGTTGCGATGACCCCATCTGTCATATAGGAAAGAACAGAGGATAATTTCCGCCGTTCGCCTTCCGTTGTGGCGTGAGCTTCCTGAAGTTTCTTTGTTAAGCTGTTGAAAGTAATGGCCAGCTGGCCAATTTCGTCATACCCATAAACTTTAACCTTACGGGAGAAGTTTCCTTTTGCCATGGCCAGCGCCTGTTTCCGCATATCGGAAATCGGGCGTGTTACCGTCTGGGCAAGGAGTATTCCCAGAATTGCTGTGATGGCTAACGCAATAGCGATTCCGGATGTAAAAATATTATTTATTTCTCTCATCTGTTCATAGATGTTTTCTATTTTAGCAACCAGATAGATAGCCCCGTTGACATCCCCATTATTATTTTTAATAGGGGTGACGAGAACCCATATCCGCTGTCCCTGGTCAACCAGATCCTCCGTTACCGGCTGTTTGGTGGCGATGGCCATCTTGATCAGGTTATCGGTAGACCTTCCTCCGACAACCCCCTGATTATCGGGGTCGGAGGTGCCAAGAATTTTCAGTGATTCATCAACCACACGGACTTCGGATATATCCGCCGAATTGTAATCACTTAACAGCCTTCTGATATCTTCCTCCTGGGACGAGGGCTCCTCATCGGGAAGCCTTACCTTGGTCATCTGTTCCTCCACATAATAGCTGAGAAGATTAACCCTCTCCTGAATGGCATCTTTGAAATTTTCCTGTAAGGTCGATTCCAGCTGCCTGACAAAGTAGACTCCGATAATCTGCATCGCTACCAGGATGAGAAGAACATAAATGATCACAAACTTCAAATGAATGGACCGAAAAAAACCCACCTTTTCCATGTACCCTTTTACTCCTGTTCAGGATTCCGCAAGTAATAACCGACTCCTCTTCTTGTCACGATCCATGTCGGGTGGCTTGGATTATCTTCGATTTTCTCCCGCAGTCTTCTGACAGTTACGTCAACTGTGCGGACATCACCATAATAATCATAGCCCCATACGGTTTGAAGAAGATGTTCCCTCGTCATGACTTGTCCAATATGCTTGGCCAGATAGTGAAGGAGCTCAAACTCACGGTGTGTTAATTCAATCGTCTCACCGCGTTTGGAAACCACGTAGGCATCCGGATGGATAATCAGTGAACCCACTTCGATTTCGTTGGATTCATCTTCTTCCTCTGCCTTGGCAACCTGCTGATGGCGCCTCATATTCGCCTTCACACGGGCAATCAATTCTCTCGTGCTGAACGGCTTTGTAACATAATCATCTGCACCCAGCTCAAGACCCAGAACTTTATCAATTTCAGAATCCTTTGCTGTCAGCATAATGATCGGCATATCGTATTTCTTGCGCACTTCGCGGCAAACCTCAATGCCATCCCTCTGGGGAAGCATGATATCAAGCAAAATTAAATCCGGCTTGATTTCTTCTACTTTTTCCAGGGCGTCATTGCCGTCATAGGCACACACCACTTCATAGCCTTCTTTTTTTAAATTGAACTGCAGTATATCTGCAATTGGTTTTTCATCGTCTACAACTAGAATTTTTTTATCCATACCTATCTCCTTTTTCTTGCTCATTTATTTATTTTTCGAGCAGTAGAAGTCAGTTTCATGCATATGTTCTCTACTTTACTTTACCATGTTAACAGTGAGAATTCACCTATTACGAAAAGCGGGAGCGCCCTGCCTGCCTCCGACACACCTCAAGAGGCTGGATGTTTTTATTTCTTATTCTTAACCACAAAAGTCTCTAGCATGAAAACTAGAGACTTTTTTGCGTGTATTATTTATTTATATATTTCAGCGGATCCTGCATTTTACCGTTTTTGTATACTTCGAAGTGCAGGTGGACACCGGTTGAATCACCAGTAGTTCCCATTATGCCAATTTTTGAGCCTTTTGAGACGGTTTGGCCAGCGCTGACACTGATGGAATCCAGATGGGCATAAATCGTGCGGAAGCCATTGTTATGGTCGATGACAATTTTATTGCCATAGCCGCCATCCATGCCTGCGGATACAACCGTACCGTTATCGGCTGCTTTGATCGTGCGGTCGCTCGGTCTTGCAATGTCAATCCCTTTATGCATTTTGCCCCAGCGGTATCCCATTTTACTGGAGATATAACCGCCAACTGCCGGATAGGCAAAGCTGCCTCCACCGCGGGATGGAATCACCTTTGTTCCCTTGATGACAATCTGCTTCACTGGCTCTTCAAGAACCTTCTCTTCTTTTACTTCTTTTTTGACCGTTTGGCCGTTTTCTTCTGTAATCAGATAAGTTGCAGCACGAACGCCTTCCTTGCCCTCCTGCTTCACTTTCGTTTCGCCTTTAGGCATGCTGCTGTCTTCGATGACTTCTTTTTCAAAATCGATCTTTTCTTTTTTGAAAACTTCCTTATCTGCTAACACTTTTACATACGGCTTGTAGACAGTCACATTTAATTCCTGTCCTGCCTTAATGACAGAATCCTTCTTAAGACCGCTGTTCAGTTCGATCAATTGCTTCATCTCGAGATCATGGGCACTGGCGATATTGCTTAGTGCATCGCCCTCTTTAACCACATATTTCTTTTCCTCCAGGGTTCCCTTTTGCAGAAGCTTTACAGCCTCCTCTGCATTGATGATCTGGTCCGGTTTCACGGTTGATTCAGAGATGGATACATCTTCCGTAAAGCGGACATCTAAAAGACGTGTTTCATCTTCCTTCAGCTGTGGTAAAGGAATTGCAGAAGATGCTTTTCTATCTTCGAGTGCCTTTAAGTCTTTTTCTGAAACATAGGAAGTCTTGATTTTCTGGAGGGCCGCTTTTGCCTGCTCCTCATTTTCCATATAAGCGATTTCCTTGCCGCCAATCACTAAGGCAGCTGCTTCGGCATGAACTTCCATCTTGTCTTTGAGTCCATTCACAGCTTCTGATTCATTCACTTGTGAGCTGGATTCAAAAACCTGCTCAGGAACAAAGGAAAGCTCCGATGCCAGCGCCAGCTTTAGTCCCTTATGGGAACCTTCAGCCTCACTGATCTTTTTATCAGCCAACTCTTCGATGACACTTTTATCCGACACCGTTCCAATATATTCGTCACCCATATAGACATAATAAACGGTTACAAGCTTATCATCATTGGCAGAAGCGGATATGCCGCCTGCAAATGTCAGAGCCGCCGCTGCAAAGCCGGCCGCAATCGTTCTATTTATAGTTTTCTTAAAGCTTTTCGCTGTAAATTCTGATGATGAGGTACCTTTTTTCATCCATTTGAACATGGTTACATCCCCCTAGACTACGGTAACAAAGAACACTTTCATATAGTGCTATGTAACTACGATTTTGTGAGTCTGATTTTTTCACAATACCTACTTTACCATATAGCAAAGCAAATAGATTACGAGACTCGGGAATGTAACAAAATTGTATAATAGCTGACATTTTATGACTTTTAATGGCAAAGCAAGTGGATGGTTTTTGTCGAATGAAGGATAGGAAATAATCCCTATTGGCAAGGGTTTGTTAGGACTGCGAAAAATAGAGGAGAGTGTGCGTCTAAATTACACGGTCTTTCTTCAGAAAAGCTCTTATATTACAGAAATATAACAAAAAGGAGCATGCTTGGTTACATACTCCTTCTTAGGATGGCTCAGGACGGAATCGAACCGCCGACACAAGGATTTTCAGTCCTTTGCTCTACCGACTGAGCTACTGAGCCTTATTAAATTATTATGCCTAAACAACGTTTGGCTTCGTCCTTCGTCCCGATTTGGCAATCGGTACGCTGAAGTGATTCAAGGGAGCTTATTCGGTCGTGCTCTACCGACTGAGCTACTGAGCCTTATTTTGTTTTGAGTCTAAATATGTAAATGGCGGTCCGGACGGGACTCGAACCCGCGACCTCCTGCGTGACAGGCAGGCATTCTAACCAACTGAACTACCGGACCAAATAATAACCGCCAGCAAGTAAGCTGGGCTTGCCAGCCGTTTGCTGACGGTTATTCGCCATGACCCCTACGGGATTCGAACCCGTGTTACCGCCGTGAAAGGGCGGTGTCTTAACCGCTTGACCAAGGGGCCATAAAAAAGTATAAATGGTGAGCCATGAAGGACTCGAACCTTCGACCCTCTGATTAAAAGTCAGATGCTCTACCGACTGAGCTAATGGCTCGTACTAAAATTC
>NZ_MRTQ01000015.1 GCF_001956215.1 Paenibacillus sp. FSL R5-0490
CGCTAGCGGAGATCTTAGCGACACTAGAACGCGACTAACAATCAGTGGGGGATAAGGAAAACCCCCACTGATTGAAGTTTCACTTTATGGGACGCTCGAGCGTCAGGATTTCATCCTCCATTGAAGCATATTGCTGTTCCACCACATGCTTTACATCAGCGATTGCTGCATTGTAGAAATGCGGGGCCAAAGACTCCTTAACAAAATCCAATACTCTTTCTGCAGCGAACTCAGATAGATCCTCATCTCTTTCCTCGGAAAAGAAAATCTGGATATCCTCAATCATCTTTTGCTGCTGCTCTTTTGTCACTTTAATAAACACAGCATGCCTTCCTTTCGGGTTGGGATACATGTTACTATACACGGAAATTTCATAAAATGGGAGGGTGGGATTTTGGCGGTTATGCCTCATCCCCGTAGACATCAAATAAAGAGCTGTAGTAATCTTTTACATAAGTGTTACTGTTTGCCTTCTTTTTCGGATAGAGGAAAATAGGTATAGATGACAGGGCAAGAACAGAGCTGCATAATAAAACCAGATAGAATATTCCTGATAGAATGAACATGAAGGATACCTCCTTTAGTAGTTAAAAAAAGCTTAATGTATGAAACGCATTTCATAGCAAGTAAAAAAGTGAAAAAAACAGGTGGGTTTATGGCAAATATTAAAGATATCGCTAAAAGGGCAGGAGTTTCGGTTACAACTGTGTCGAGGGTGCTCAATAATCATCCCTATGTGAGGGAGGACAAGCGGGAAGCGGTCCTGCAGGCGATGGAGGAATTCAATTATCAGCGGAATATCAATGCTGTTCATTTGAGTAAAGGGGAAACCCTTCTTATTGGAGTGGTTGTTCCTTTTACCAATCATCCCTATTTCGGTCTGCTGGTAGAAGGGATTGCCAATGAAGCCATGAAAAACAACTATAAATTAGTTCTTTTTCAGACGAACTACGAGGAAGCCAGGGAAATAGAGGCTCTGAAAATGCTGCAGCATAAGCAAATTGATTCTTTAATCATTTGTTCAAGAATCTGCGGCTGGGAGGTCATTAACCAGTTTACCGAGTATGGTCCCATTGTCTTTTGTGAAGATGCAAGGAATCAGGATGTGTCCTCAATCTTTATCGATCATTATATGACGTTCACTAATGCTTTAGAGTATTTACATAATAAAGGGCATAATAAAATTGGATATTGTATTGGAAGAAGGTCCGGCGCCAACAGCAGGCAGCGCGGAAAGGCCTACGCAGATTTTTTAAGCCGAATTGGGGAGTCGTATAATGAAGACTATATCTTTTATGAGTGTCTGAATTTTGAGCATGGCGAAGAAGTGGTTCAGCGGTTATTGAACATGGATAATCCTCCGACCGCGCTGCTGGTAACAAGTGACTTTGCTGCTGCCGGAATCGTCACATCCTGCAGGGAAAAAGGGATTCGCATTCCTGAGGATCTCGCGATTATGGGATTTGATAACCAGCCGATCGCCAAAATCATGCACATCACCACACTTGAAATCCCGCTGGTGGAAATGGGGAAAAAGCTGATGCTTCAAGCGATAGATAGTGAAAGCCGTACTCATGAGGAAATATCGGTGAAGCTGATTGAGCGGGAGACTGTTTAGGATGGCGGCTGGCGCCGGAGTTGGGCATGGAATCAGGAGCGGCTTCGGACAGAGAATGCAGAAATCATAGTTTTTGAGTCAGAACCTGGAGCAACTTCGGACACAGAAAGCAGAAACCAGTGATTTGAGTCAGAACCTGGAGCAACTTTGGACACAGAAAGCCGAAATCGGAGTGTTTGAGTCAGAACCCGACGCAACTTCGGACACAGGAAGCCGAAAACACAGTGTCTGAGTCGGAACCCAGCCCTGACTTCGGCCACAGAGTTAAAAAATAAGTCTTTTTTCAAACCAGGTAAACACCTAAAGGAAGCCACGACAGAATAATTACCTCCATGCCCGCCAATACTAACAAAAAAATATGGGGATGATGTTACATGGGGTTCGTACTTTTGGTTTTTCTGGCATGGCTGGTGCTAATGCTGTTTACTACTATGAATAAGAAACTTACTTTTATTGAAAATACCTTTGTTTATTTGGCAGCGATGGTCATTCATATTAATTATACGTGGATTGTTTATGAAGAGCTGAATATGGCGGATATTTCCCAGCAGATCTTAAACAATTCTGCCTTTATAATACATAGAAGCATAACGCTTCCAATTACATTAGCAATCACATTAAATTTAGTAAGGACAGGGGATTCGCTGGGTTCAAAGTTTCTTAAAGTGGCGGTTTCCGTTGCTTTCCTTGTTTCTGCTGTGATGATTGCCAGGTATTTTGGAATTGTTGATTATAAAAAATGGAATATTGGCTATGAAATCATCTATTTATTCCTCCTGCATTTAGTGGTTCAATTCTTACTGAAGTATTTTGGGCAGCTTAAAACAAGAGGGGTGAATGAAGCATGAAATTGTGGAAGGACTTCGGCGGCAATGAGATTTATCTTTTGCTCATGATTGCTGCTGCCTATCTTGTTTATTTTCTCCTTATAAGAAGGCCGGACAGACTGGCGAAGCAGATCAGAGTGCTGAGTTTACTGTGGGGCATTGCCATTGGGATCCTTTATGATTTCACCATAGGCGGGGGCAGAACCGATTTTTATAAGATTAATGATCTAAATAATTATGAAGTGACAGATATTTTATACTATATCTTATTCGCTCCATTTGGCTACTTCTTTTTTTACCTTTATGAAAAACTGAACATCAGCAAAAAAACGTTTATAATTTATGTGTTGGGGTGGGCCTTATTTGGTGTGTTTTTTCAATGGGTGTTGACGGCGGCAGATATTATTACCCTGCAAAAAGGGTATAAGCTCATTCATTCTTTCCCAATCTTTTTGCTGACTCAGACACTGACAGGTGTTTATATTCAGGTGCTCAAATCAAAGGAATCACTTAGAGCAGCTGAATAGGCCGCAATGTTTTCATGAAACTTTTTTCTGCTTCTGAACGTATGACTTACTAAATGAAGCGGAAAGGAGAATGAATATGAAAGCAGAAAAATGTCCAAAGTGCGGATCAAATGAACTGGGGAAAGGGAAGCATTCGGGTTATGGGGGCATGTTTCCTGTGGATAAGATGAGTCTCGGTTCTGATATTGAATATGTTATTTGCACCAGCTGCGGTTTTATCATTGAAGGGTATGTGAAGAAGCCGGAGAAGTTTAAAAATAGAATGTAGGAGCATCATGAAAAAATTTAAGTTAAAGAACATTTTAAAGGATTAAAAAAGGGTACGCACTTTTACTTGATTGCGGAATCTGAATTTATTGGCATTAAAGAATATGTACTGCGGACAAAAGATTTATCGTATCGGATCTCCATTAATGAGGCCGAGCTGAAGAGGAATTTTATTTTCATGCCCAAAGAGTAAAAAAGAATGCTCAGAGCATGCCGCCCGGAGCATTCTTTAAAAATTTGTCACCAAATATCCCCGCGTTCTTTCTTCAGAGTCTTCATTTTTTCAACCCATTCGTCTACTCTCTGTCTAATTTCATCACTTTCCGTTTCAGCTGTATTCCGATTTTTTTCGTGCAGCTTCATATACAAATCCTTCATTTGGCCGCTGCGTTCGTAGCCCCATTCACGGAGTTCGGATCGCTGCTCATCCGTGATCCAGCCCTTATCTCCCATAATGGTGACGGCATCCAGGATTCGGTGTGCTTCACGCCTGCCGACTGTAAATAATTGGCGGGGATAAACTTCACCAATTTTATATTCATCCATCATTTCCCAAGGGCTTGGTGCCATTGTAAAAGCCCATGCGAGGTCACCGGCAGACGGAAGCCACTCGTATTGAATGGTGTCTTTCAGATCGTCGGGACTGTCTGCTTTAAAGTACTCCCCGTTGCCGGCTTCGGCTACTGCTTTTAATTGATCCTCGGCCTTGCCGTCTACATCAAACCCAATGATATTTACAGTATTGCTGCTGTTGTTATTTACAAGGTTCTCGCTGGCCTTGACAGGGTCGCCGTCACATGTTTCGGCACCGTCGCTGACAATGTAGATCGTGGTGGAGCCGTCATAGCCGCTGCTCATTTCTGCTGCTTTTTGAATGGCGCCGGCAAGAGGCGTCCAGCCTTTGCTTTCAAATGAATCAACAGCTTCGTGAAATTCCTTCTTGGAATATTTGCTCATAGGATAGACTTCCTCAACACCAGAGCAGGAAATTTCTTTATCAGCGTCTGCTTCAGAGCCTTTATGGCCATAGACCACAAGGGATACATCACTGCTTTGGCCAATCGTCTGGGCGAAACTCTTGACGGCGCTTTTAGCAATATCCATTTTCACTTTGCCGTCTGCCTGCAGCAGCATGGATGAACTGGCATCCAGAAGAATAATGGCCTGTTCTGCTGCCTTTTTTTCTTCTTCTCCGGGTTCTGACTTGGTGGGATCCGGCAGGTAAGGTTCTTCAAAATCGGGTTTGTAGGCATTGGACTTTTCAATAATGTCTTTATAATGTGGACTCGCCAGCAGGGAAACTAGCCCTTTTTTAATAGAGTCTGTATCCTTGGCTTCCTTCGTCAGCTCTTCCAGTTTGGGCGTCATCTTCCGTAAAAGTTCAGGATCAGTTTCCGGTATAACTTCAATGGCTTCAATGTCTTTTTCGTATGTAAGGTTATCCATTAGGGTTCCAGGAGGTAAATTTAGCAGGGTTTCTTCAGAGACCTCCAAATTAATATTCTTAGACTCTGCTAAAATGCTTACCTGCTTTTCTTCTTTCTTTTGCTCTTCTTTAACAGGTGAATCAGCGGCTGTTTTCTCTTTGTCATTGCTGCACGCGGAAAGAATCAATCCGGCAGACAGCAGCCATAGACCATAACGTTTCACAGAAATTCTCCTTTTGTTTATATTTTACTAATAATAGAGTTTAACATGGATAAAGCTGGTTTTGAAGTAATTTCCATATGGTAGGATTTTTTTACAGCAATTTGGTATAGTTGAAGATAGATATTTTGCAGAGGAGGCAGTCCGTTGGAAAAAGCATTTCCGATTCTTGAAACAGAAAGATTAATTTTAAGAGAAGCAACTGAAGAAGATGCAAAAGATATGTTTGTATACCTGTCAGATCAGCTGGTTGTAAAGCATATGGGAATCTCAGCCAGTGAAACTCCAGAGGAGGTGCTTGGAGAAATAGAATGGTATAAATCCATTTATACAAATGGCACAGGAATCCGCTGGGGCATCACCCTGAAGGATTCAGGGAAGGTCATTGGGAGCTGCGGTTTTCTGAATAGGAATCCGAAACATTACCGAAGTGAAGTCGGTTATGAACTAAGCAGGGAGCATTGGGGAAAAGGAATAGCGAATGAAGCCCTTGAAAGGGTGTTGAAATTCGGCTTTGAACACTTGGGGCTTGAAAGGATAGAAGCTTTGATCGAGCCAAAAAATCTCTCATCCCAGAAGCTGGTTGAAAGGCAGGGCTTCACGAGAGAAGGACTGCTTAGGCATTATGAATATACTAACGGGAAATTTGATGACTTGTATATGTACTCCATTTTAAAAGGGGATTTATAAATCGATACATACCAGGAGGATATTTTTATGAACTATAATGGCCGTACCTTTGTTTCTGTGCAAAATACAGAGAATGGTGAAGTTTCATCAAAGACCTTTTTTCATTATAAACAGGATGGAAATATAATATCAGCTAGTTATGGCGGGGGAGAGATCATTCAGGGGACACTGATTGGAATTGCCGATGAAGACGGATGTCTGGAATTCAGATATAACCATGTGAATAACAAAAATCAGCTGCGCGGCGGAAAATGTCTCTCCACCCCTGAAATTTTGGCTGACGGCCGCATCAGGCTGCATGAAAAATGGCAGTGGCAGGATGATGAAGGAACTGAAGGACAGTCGATTATCGAGGAAGTAAAAGAATAAAGCAGGCGGCATGCCAGCCGGAGGGAATTATCCCTCCGCATGCAGCTTCAGGTTCTGTCGGCTTCTTTTTGTTTTTTCTTTGGTTAAGGTAAAGAAGAAAACAAAGCCGATGAATGATGTAATAAACAAGATGGCACCCATTGGAACTGCAGTGGTTTCATCAATGCTCACCAAAGGGGAAACAGCCGAACCCAGCACTAAAGGAAGCATTCCAATAACGGCGCTGGCACTTCCGGCACGATGCCCCTGATTTTTCATGGCCAATGTAAACGAGCTGGTGATGATCATCCCCATTGAAGTCATATAGATAAAAATCGGAATGACAAGCATGAATAGCGGCCCTTTAATGATGGTCATAATTAATAGGAACAAAGTGGCACTTACCGCAATGCAGACCGCTGTCCGGAGCAGGCTTCTTTCTGGAATGACACCTGCCAGGCGGCCAATCAGGAAACTCCCCGTAATGATGGCCAATCCATTAATGCCAAACAGGATGCTGAACATCTGAGGCGAAACACCATAAATCCCCTGATAGACAAAGGGTGTCCCAGACACATAAGCAAAGCTTCCGCCATGTATGAAACCAACTATAAGAGCATACCCGATGAAGGAACGGTCCCTGAAAAGTCCCCCCATGCTTTTAACGGAATTCCCAATCGAGCTTGGGACCCTTTTTTCTGGAGGAAGGGTTTCTTTTAATCGGAAATAGATCACAATGGTAATAAATAATCCCAAAAAGCTTAGAAAATAAAAGATGGATTCCCAGCTTGCGAAAGGAATCAGAAGCAGGGCACCGCCTGTCATTGGCGCGATCATCGGAGCCGTTGCATTAATGACCATAAGCAAAGCAAAAAATTTCGTCAGCTCTTTTCCGCTGAACACATCACGGACAACCGCCCGGGATAGGACGATTCCGGCAGAGGCGGTTAATCCCTGCAGAAAACGGGCTGCAATAAAGGCTGCAATATTGGGTGAAATGGCGCATAAAAGGGAAGATACGGCAAAAAGAGAGATGCCGATTAGAAGCGGTTTTCTTCTTCCATGTGAATCGCTGAGCGGTCCAACAATAACCTGTCCAGCTGCAAGTCCGATCAAACACGCTGTTAAACTCATCTGTACAAGTGAAGCTCGGGTACTGAAATCATCAGCGATATCCGGGAAGCCCGGCAAATACATATCAATATTGAAGGGCCCCAATATTCCTAGCATACTGAGGAGAAAAGCCAGCGCAAGCCTCTCTTTTCCAGTCGGATTGTGAATCATGTTAAACACCTTTCTTTCTATGAAGCTGCTAATCTTTTACATAAATATGGCTAGTATACGCGAGGCAAATGTGGATGTCCAGCGGGGAATGCTGTAAATAAAAAAATCCATGGCCATCTAGCCACAGATTCTTTCATTAGCAATTGCAGATCATCAATACATTGCCATCCGGGTCCTGAAAGTTGAAATAAGCAAAATCTCCAATACGTTCAATTTCCCTCACAATCGAGATTCCCTGATTTTTAACAAAATCGTACGCCTCGTCAATATCCCGGGCAAAGAAATTAAATAAAACGTGACCGGAAGGAGTCCATTTGAAGGATGGATCAAAGGTGTGGTCATCCAGTGTAAGACCAGTTTCAGAGTTCACTGGAATGTTGTATACCGGAGATTTCACATCATCCATATTAAAAGGCAGTCCAAGCAGGCTGCTATACCATTCAGCCGATTTTTTTAGGTCCTTGACATGAATAAACACATTGTTCACTTTGCCTGCGATCGGGGAAGCAATTGAATTCATACTCTCACCGCTTTCATTGTTATTATTTTACATATTCTCTATATGAGGCACAATCCCTTTATTTAATATTTTAGAAATGCGGCAACAGGAACTTCTTTAAATACACAAATCCCGATTAATAGGAAAAAGTTAAAATATATGTCGTATTATACCCCCATAATATTCAGATTCTTATTCGTATTCTATGAATATAATCAATCATTAGTCATGAGGAGAATATTATGAAATCACCAGCTAAGGGAGCCCTAGTCATGGTAATAGCGGGGGCTTTAACGTTTTCTGCTGCCAATGGCATTTTGAAAGCAACTGAACTTTTTTCAGCGGAAAATTCATCTGTTTTAACAGGTATTCAAAAGAAATCTGAAGCATACATACAACATGACAAAAAAGCTGAATCAAAAACAGTGGCTGAAAAAAATACTGTGAAACAAAAAACGGAGGAAAATACTCCTGCTTCTGCAGAATCCCCCAAAAAGGGAGATAGCAATAAGGCAATTGCTGCTGTGCAAACGGATACCGAATTATCGAGCCGGAAACCTGCAGCAAAACCAGTGGTAAAAACGGAATCTGTACCAGCCAAAAAGCCTTCAGCTCCTGAGCCTGCTTCTGCGCCTACAGGAAATAAGACAACAAGTGAACCCGCAAAACCTGTAACCAGCCCAAAAGATTCCCAAGCACCAGCATCTGGCATGGGAGGGAATAGTACAGCAAGTCCTGCTGAAAAAGTTCTCAACCATGGACAGCAGGTTTCCCAGACCGCTAAAGAAAAAGCTGAGAGCAGACGAGCGGAAAAAGGAAATGAAAACAAAGAAAGCAATGGGAAGAACTTATAGACTTCCTGGATCATTAAAAATTAAAGGCCTCTCCCGCGATTGGGAAAGGCCTTTTAGTTTACAGCGGATGATCTTGTGTCACACTGCCTTTACGTTTTAGTTTATTCCAGCCGACAGTTACACCTTTTATGGCAGAGAAAATCGATTTTACCACCACATAGGTCATCAGCTGTTTATATAAAATTCGCTGTAAGAACAATGAGGCCAGTGGTTTAGGACTTTCTTTTTCCAGCCTGAACGCATATAAGGAGGTAAAGAAATCCATCAAGTAAAATAGAACAAATCCAATGGCTGCTTTTTCAGGCTTGGTGCTGAAAAAGGCTAAGATAAACAAAAGATCTGCAATGGGAGAAATCGTTTGATAAACATATTGAAAGAGCCACATGTTTGGAAGGGCTACATATCCTAATGATTGATGTTTTCTGTTAAATAATGCCTCCCTGTGTTTCCAAAGGCATTGAAGAGTCCCATATACCCACCGGTAGCGCTGCTTTGCCAGGCTTTTAATATCTTCCGGCACTTCAGTATAAGCATAGGCCTTTTCTTCGAATTCAATTTTCTTTCCATTGCGCAATAGGGCAAGCGTGATATCCGTATCCTCTGCAAGTGTATCCTCGCTAAAGTATCCGGCTTCTTCAACCTCAGACTTTTTCCATGCACCGATTGCACCTGGTACTACAGTAATACAGTTGAGAGCGGCGAAGGCTCTTCTTTCCAGATTAAAGCCTGTCACATATTCAATATGCTGCCAGTTCGTCAGGAGATTCCCTTTATTGCCGACCTTCACATTACCTGACACAGCAGCCACTTGATCGTCCTTGAAATGGCTGACAAGCAGAGAAATAGCATTTTCAGCGATAAGCGTATCGGCATCTAAAGCTACCACAATTTCCCCCTTAGCTTCCTTGAAACCAAGGTTTACAGCTGAAGATTTTCCGCCATTGGCTTTTTTAATTAATCTGACGCGCGGGTTGTCTGCAAAAGCATCTTCAACAGCACGGGCCGTCTGATCCTTTGAGCCATCATCAATAACCAGTATTTCAAAAGCAGAATAGTCACTGGTTAAAATGGAATCTACAGTTTTGCAGATGACCTTTTCCTCATTATAAGCAGCAATGACCACACTGACATATGGAGTAAATCCAGGGTCAATCTTTGTCTCTTTATACCGCTTAACCTGCTTCCTGGACAGGAAAACAAGAAAAACAAGACGCAAAATTCCTAAAAGGATGGCTGAATAAAACAAAAAGCTGATGCCGTTATTCCAGTTTTTAAGGATTTTAAAAACGGCACTATCATATACAGAATAAGGGTTTTCCTGATCAGCAAAAGGCATGATCTCACTGTCCCTTTTCCCAATTAAGCCGGCAGTAGTTGAAAATGTATAGCCGCGGCCTTTAAGTGTTTCAATAATAATCGGAAGGGCCTCAACAGTTTTGGAGCGGTCACCCCCGGCATCATGAAGCAAAATGACATTCCCTTCTGACAGCTGATCCAATGTTTGATTTACGAGATGATCAACTGTGGCTTCCTGCCAATCTCCAGAATCAATGGATTGGCCGACCATGGTATAGCCAAGCTTCTGAGCTTCCATTATAGGAAGCTGCTCATTCCTTGTGGCCAGTTCCGTATCTGCAATGTATGGAGGCCGAAAAAGAGTCATAGAACGGCCGGTTATGCCTTGAATTAAGCGTTGTGTTGCATTCAATTCCATCCTCAAACGGGAAGGTGTGATGGATGTAATATCTGGATGTGTAAAGGTATGGTTTCCAAGCTCATGCCCCTCATCATAAATTCTTTTAACAAGCTGAGGATGCATCAGCGCATTTTCCCCTACGACAAAAAAAGTGCCTTTCACCTGATACCTGTTCAATATGTCCAGTATTTCCGGAGTGTAGGCTGGATCAGGACCGTCATCAAACGTGAGAACGACTTCTTTTTTACTTGATTTTCCATGGCGGATTACTTCAAAAGGCTTTGGATATTGGACATAGGATTCCTTTTTGATCATTCCATTGGAATCCATTTCGATTGTCCTTCTTCCTTTTTCTGTTTCTGAAGCGATTTTCAATACCTCTCCGCTGCCAGTATGAATGGCTGAAAAATGACTATCAAAGGTACTAAGCACCTGAGATGGTTTTTTGCCTTCATTCCCCTTGTTAAGGAAATTCCAGATCGAAGGATCCTCGGAACCGAGCCGCCATATGGCAATCCCGGTAGAACCACTATTTAGCGCAAGGTTCATCTGGTTATAAAAAGTAGCAGCATCCAAAAACCAGACAGTATGATTTTTTCCATCCAGTTTATATCGTAAGTAGGGGTTTCCAGCTTCCATACTCCAATTGATATGGAGGTTCGCTTCCCTGCCCATCTTCATGATATCCCCAAACGTCATTTCTGCTGCTGGTTCACTTGAATTTTCTTCCCAGTTGTAGCCGTATGTCCCCAGTCCTGCAACCAATTTTTCGGAGGGAATATCAGTTTGATTCAGTTTCTCCTTTACCCAATCTGTTTGAGCGACGGGGCCTGGTGTGCTCATGGCATAGTGCTGGTCATAGAGCATCACAATGACGCGGTCAGCGTAGTTAGTCAAAGAAGCATAATCATAGCTTTCATCGTTCGGCGGAACATCCAATGTCACCAGTAAATCTACCTTATGAAAGGCTTTGTACACCTTACTCATGAATTGTGTAAAATGATCCCTGTCAGAAGATTTAATGGCTTCGAAATCAATATTAATCCCATCGAAGTTATTTGCTTTCACATAAAAAATCATTTCTTCAATAAAGCGATCTTCTGCCCCTGGAACAGTGAATAACCTATGCAGAACATCTGAATCCCATTTGCCGTCTATAAAATTATTTACTAATGGCAAAACCTTGATTTGATGTTCTTTAGCTTCTTTTACAATGGATGTGTCAATGGTGGACTTGACCTTTAGATCTGGTGTAACCTGCATCCATTCAGGTATCAAAGTAGTTATAGACTCTTTGTTTTTCTTGAAAGATATTTTACTATTTTCATCCCAATTGACATAGAATCCATACACTTCTTGATCTTGATTTTCTTGAATTTTGGCATCAGAGTTTGTTTCCTGAGCCCGAGATGCCGAATCCTTTTCATGGAAGGGCTTGTCAATCGGCTCTATCTGTGTGCTTGAAGGGTGCTGCTCCAGATTTAATGCAGGAACCCTGGGAGCCGTATTTAGGCTCTCAATAAAAAATGCTGATATCACTGCAATTAATAGAATGAAGCCTGCAGTCATTCGTTTGATTAGAGACCAGCGCCGTTTAGCCGGATCAAGAAATATAGATTCCTGTTTTCCATCATTTGTTTTCAGCCCCAGATTATAAAACCAGTGGAAGAAAAAATAGCAGACAAGTCCTACAATCCCTCCTAAAATACCAGAAACAACTGAATCGGATGATAATAATCCGCTTTTAAGATTTGAAATCAGCCGGAAATCGTCTAATGGGCCAAAATCCATGTAAGGCAGCTTATGTATGTATGGGATAAAAACAGTAATCAGAGAGCCCAGGAACAGGGCCACAATATTAAGGCGCAGCAGCAGTGAACAAGCAAACAACAATGGAATTCTGTAACTATCCAAAGGTAAAAATGCCAGAAAGAAGCCCAGAGTACTTGCAATCGCTCCTGCAGTACCAGTGACAGGGGCAAACAGAGATCTGACAATCCACCTAAAAAAACGATCCACATTTATTCCTCCCAAGATGTAATGTTAATTATGTAAAAGGGTACGGCTGTACTCCTAAACCTCCATTATTTCTACAAAAAATGACCATCAACAAAAATTTAGGCTTTCACTCTTTGATTTTGGGGGTAGGTTAAAATTTTGCACTGATTTTTTTATGGTAAAACTGGTTAATCATAAAAGAAGCATATTGTAAAGCTGTCCGGCAGTATGATGAAGTAATAGCTATTTGTCAGTTCGCCGGAAGGAGAATCGGAATGGCCTATTATCGGGATCCGCAGTTATCAACAGAGGAAATGCTTACCATCATCCGAAACGGACTCGGCATTTCTCAGGTTCAGAAGAAAATTATTATTGTCGGAGCCGGTATGTCCGGGCTGGTGGCTGCTTCGCTGCTGAAGGAAGCCGGTCATGATGTAACGGTATTAGAAGCAACACAACGGGTTGGCGGCAGGATTTTCACGATGAGAGAGCCGTTCATGGACGATTTATACCTGGATGTGGGCGCCATGCGAATTCCTCATATTCATCCATTAGTTCTTGAATATATTAAAAAATTCCGTTTAAAAGTAAATGAATTTAAGAACACAACACCCCAGGACCTGATCTTTGCCAATGGAATAAAAACGAATCGAACCGCCTATCAGAAGAATCCGGATATGCTGGGTTACCCGGTTGCTCCGCATGAAAAAGGAAAGACCGCGGAAGAGCTGCTCGCGATGGCAATAAAGCCAGTTGCAGATTTTATTAGGCAAAACCCTGCTCAAAATTGGAATATAGTAGTTAGAGAGTTTGACAGATATCCAATGAGTTTCTTTCTGAGGTACAACCCGGTGGGCCCCAGTCTGTCTCCCGGAGCCCTTGAAAGCATTAAAGTTCTGCTGGGTCTGGAAGGGTTTCCGGAGCTGAGCTTTCCGGCCATTCTGCGGGAGCTGCTTCCTTTATTCAGTCCGGACATTCATTTTTATGAAATAGAGGGAGGCAATGACAAGCTTCCAAATGCTTTTTTGCCTCAGTTAAAAGAAAATCTTTATTTTGGCTATCAGATGACAAAAATAGAACAGGATCAACAGCAGGTTACCATTCATGCCAGACATACCTTAAGCCAAAGGCCTTTGGCAGTAATGGGTGACCTGGCCATTATCACGATTCCTTTTTCTTTGCTCTCCTTCGTTGAAGTCGTTCCCCGGCATTCATTTTCGCATAATAAATGGAAAGCCATTCGGGAACTTCATTATGTTTCATCAACAAAAATCGGGCTTCAGTTCAAGCATCGATTCTGGGAACGGGAAGGACTGCATGGAGGGAAGCTCATGACAGATCTGCCCATTCGCTTTGCTGCCTATCCGAGCCATCTGATCGGATCTTCAGGTTCCGGAGTTATTATGGCAAGCTATACCTGGGAAGATGATACGTTATCCTGGGATAACCTTAAGGAAGGGGACCGGATCCGGAATGCCCTTGACAATTTGGCTGTTGTTCATGGCAATCAGGTCTACGAGCATTTCTTAACAGGAGCTTCCCATAGCTGGTCCCAGTACCCTTTTTCGGGCGGAGCCTTCTCCATGTTCAAGCCGAGCCAGGAGACAGAGCTGTACCCGTCTATTCCTGTTCCAGAGGGGAGAGTTCATTTCGCCGGGGAACATACTTCCACAGCCCCGGGCTGGATAGAGGGAGCGATTCAATCAGGCATCAGGGCTGCAAGTGAAGTGACCGATTTGCCAAGAGGCTATTATAAGTGGTCTTAAAGGCTAAATTGCGACAGAGATGTCTGTTTTTGACGTTAAAATGTGCCATTGGATAGGCACTTTTTAACGATTTTCCAACAAATTGTACAAGACAGGTGTAAACGCTTTCAATTATAATTGAAGTATCAGATAGGAAAGGGGGATGCGTTCAGGTGGAACTTTTAATGGAGCAATGTGAACATGGCCAGCAGGAAGGACCTTGTGAAGAGTGTGCCCCCAATATAGAAGGGGAAGAGACTTTCGATACCTCTGATTATGACTATCATAAGAGACTGTGGTTTTAAAGAAAGACGCTTGGGAATAATTTTCCCAAGCGCTTTTTTCATAGTTTCTTTCTCCTCATCCATTGCGTTGCAGCCCATTTGTCGCCAATGACAACAGGTGCTCCGCCATGAAGGGTAAGATCGTTCAAGTTTTGGTCATTATAAAAATATTCAAAGTACACGGCCATGCCTTTTTGTGGAGATACGGAGAGGTTAAGCTTTGGAAAATACGTTTCCCCGCCCTGTTCCACATCATTCAGGTACATCACAAGCGTGCTGATCCTCGGATTGCTTGCTGCTTTGCTGGCCGAAGAGAAGAAGTCAAAGTGTGCTTTATATTCCTGGCCTATTTTATAATTAAGAATCTGCAGCCCTTCACCATGATCTACTGGAATGTTCATGATTTGGGATACTCTTTTCTCGATTCTGGCAACGAGTTCATTTTCCCCTTCTTCGAAAAACGTGCTGCTGCTGGTTCTGAGTTCATCCACTTCAAGGGAGTTGGCAACTTTTGAACGCTGCATGCGATCTTTTGACTGTTGAATCAGCTGGTCACATTCTTCATCGCTCAAAACATTTCCCAGTACCACAATTAATGGTTCTGCGAATTTAGCGATTATTTGAATTTCCCGATCTTCTGTAATAATTTTATTTCCAGCATGATCAAAAATCGTTTGTTCTTTTATAGATGCATCCATTGCCATGTACATCAACCTCATTTATTTAGTTTTCTGAAAATTCAATATATTTTTGCGCTGCTTGACGTATTTCTATTTCTGTTTTTTAACCAGTTTTTCAGCTGGCTGAATTTATTTTACACTCTGATATGAAGGAATTCTATCTTTTTTTTCTGGGAAACTATTAAAAATTTAAAAGAAGCAACCGCATTTTATGGATTTAACGGAATATATTTCAATACATAAGCCAGACTGAACAAAAGGAGATGGACGGTGTATCGAAACAGAGTTCCATACTATTTAGGCCAGAGTCGAAATGGCACTTTTTCCGCATTTAAAAATGGACTGATTATCATACTCGGGGCAACACTTGTGGCTGTATCCCTGCAATTATTCCTTGTGAAAAATTATGTCATTGATGGCGGCATTGTCGGATTGAGCATCCTCCTTTCACATGTTTTTCATGTAGATGTGGGTGCCTTGATCCTGCTGTTGAATCTCCCGTTTTTAGCGGCAGGCTTTTTCTTTTTAGGAGGAAGATTTTTGGTGTTAAGCCTGTTTGCCAGTTCCGTGCTGGCAGGGGAGACATACATATTGGCTCCATTTGAGGAAGTGACTAACCATCCCTTGCTGATCATTATCCTGGGAGGACTTTTGCTCGGAACGGGAGTAGGGCTCATTATCCGTTTCGGGGCCTGTCTGGACGGTACAGAGGTTTTGGCCATTATTTTCAGCGAGCGCCTGCCGTTCACCATCGGGCAATGCATTTTGATCATGAATACTCTACTTTTTGGAAGTTCGGTTTTTTTATTCGGACTGACCGAAGCGGCATACTCCCTTGCTACATTTTTGGTTGCTTATAAAACCATAGATACCATTTTAATGAAGACTTAAACATTTTCGGATAATTTGGTGGGCCAGGTGCATCCTAAGCTTTAAAAAGCTGAAGGAGATAGTAACGTGAATCCATACGAAATAACCGGCTTGATTGTGGATGATGAATTCGATGGGGAAGAATATGTGACGGCAGAATTTCTTCATGAACACAATACCTATAGCATCACATTTAAAAAAGCAGATCTTGAGGTGATCAACGCCTGGGTATTTACTGATGGCTCGTCGCTTCCAGCAAATTTGTCTGAAGAGATAGTCGGGTTCATTAGAGGTGATGTGAAAAATAGAATAGGACTAAAATAGGGGCAGGAAAGTGAACCTCTATTTTTTTTGCATATTATTAGTCATCTCTCAAACAATACTTGTAAATACAATGTATTTGCAGGGAGGGTATTCTATGAGTTATAGCGAGTATTGGGAACGGATATATTTACAAAGTGAAAAGATGAATTCACTCATCTCTTCCTACTGGAGAGAATATTCAGGTTTTGGAGCCTGGCAGTATTGGGTGGTTTTCGCACTTATGGTGCTGCCTCTCGTTATTGTATACCTATCAGTTGACCGGACGAGAATATTTGAAATTTTCTTTTTTGGATATACCGTACATATACTTTGGACATACGCCGACAGCTTTTTGGAGCGATATAGTTATTTTGTTCACACCCATTTTTTATTACCCATGTTTCCCTATGCACTGAATATGACAGCATCAGCTTTACCGGTCGGTTTCCTGCTGATCTACCAATTCTGCACCAACCACAGCAAAAGCTTTCTGCTTTACACGATTTTAGGTTCTGCGATATTCGCCTTCGGATTTGCCACTATTGAAGAGTGGGCAGGTATGGCGCATTTTAACAAGGGAATGAATCAATTCTATATCTTTCTGATCGATATCGCGATTGCTTATGCAGCCTATTTTTTAACGATGTTTGTTAAAAGGATGAATGAGAATATTAAAAGGTGACCAGGCGTGTAGCTGCTTGTTTGCACAAGGCCCGGGGTTGGGACACAGAATGCTTGGGGAGCACGGGGTGAGTCGGAAGATGGGGTGGGTTCGGACATAGAATGCGTGGAAAGCTTGTGTTGTGTCAGAAGAAGGGCTAGGTTCTGACACAAAATGCGTGAAAAGCTCAGATTGAGTCGGAAGATGGGATGGGTTCGGACTCAGGAAGCTCGGAAAGCTCAAAATGAGTCGGAAGATGGGATGGGTTCGGACTCAGATTGCGGGAAGAGCTCAGGTTGAGTCGGAAGAAGGGCTAGGTTCTGACACAAAATGCATAAAAAGCTCAAATTGAGTTTGAAGCTGAGCCAGGTTAGGACACATGATGCGAGAAAAGCCCAGTTAGAGTCCGAAGATGGACAGGGGAATTACATAATTAACGAGAATACAAAGGCAAATCAAAAAAAATCGTCGCCACAGAGCGCCCGTGACGACGATATCTTCAAGTCGAGTCCGAAGAGAAGCCTGGTTTACCCCAAAAAGGCTAAATGTGTTCCTGCATAATAACCAGCAGCCGTTCTGCTGTTACCGGTCGCCGGTTATATTCAAGCAATGGTTGACGCAGTCTTTTTATGGTCTTTGTCCTGCAGAACAAATTGATCACGCCCCGCTCCAATTCCGGAAATCGTAAAGATGGCAGTAATGACCAAAAGCAAGACCAGCGGAACGGTCCATGACTGGAACAGGTCATATAGTGATCCGATGAGAATCGGTCCAGCCGCGGCGAGAAGGTAGCCGACGGATTGTGCCATTCCTGAAAGACTGGCAGCCTGTTGCGCATTTTCAGCACGAAGGCCGATCAGTGTTAAGGAATGGCTGATGGCAGCGCCCAGTCCGATCCCGATTAGAACGATACTGATGTTAGTGATGATGCTATTAACATTCAAAAGCAGACCAGTAATGCCGGCAAAAGTGAAAGTGCCGATGCCTAAAGCGATCGCTTTTTGGTTGGGGAGCCGGTCAGCAAGGATAGGAATAAGAATATTTACAGGGAGTCCTGAGAACTGGAGAACCGTTACCATCCATCCAGCGGAGGCTATATCCCGTCCCTGGCTGTGAAGAATCTCCGGAAGCCAGGTTGTGGTGCTGAAATAGACCATTGATTGCAATCCCATAAATAGTGTGACCTGCCAGGCGATGGGTGAGGTCCACATGGAAGACTTTGGTGCAGAAACCGCAGATACTTCCGTTTTTTTCTTTCCCATTCTGAGCTGAGGAAGCCAGACAATGATGGCAATTAAGATCAGGATGACCCATGCTCCAAGTGAAAGCCTCCAGCCCAACCCGAGTCCCTCAGCAAGCGGGACACTGAACCCTGGCGCAAGTCCCGCAAAAATCCCCATTGAAAATGTATAAATTCCTGTCAGCAGGCCAACCTTTTGCGGAAATTTTTCCTTGACCATTCCCGGAAGAAGAACATTGCAAAGACCTACCCCTAATCCAATTAAAATAGTTCCTATGTACAGCGGAGTAAGCATTCCTGCAGAACGGGCCGCAATGCCGGACCCTAAAATCGTTAACCCCAAAAGAATGCTCCATTCACCGCCAAGCTTTTGGGCGATCCTCGGCACAAAAGGGGAGAGCAGTGCGAAGGCAACGAGCGGCAGAGTGGTCAGAAGACCTGCTGCACCATTGGAAATTCCTGTCTCATCCCGTATAGACCCAATCAATGGCCCGACTGATGTAATCGCTGGGCGTAAATTAAAAGCCACAAAAATAATGCCGGCCATTAGTATAAGGTTTTTTGAATCCATTTTTGCTATAGTTCTCAACTTAAGACACTCCCTAAAGGTATTTCGAACATCCTTCGTTTTACGAAAAGGCAATATTCAGAATAGTATAATTGCTTTCGGATGAAAAGTACATAGCTTTTGGGGGAATTGGTAAAAATTTTACAGGGTGTTGGGGTGAATTTAAAGAAGGTAAGTGGATATACCCTCTTACCTCTCATCCGGAGACTCTACTACTTGGAGAATCTTTGTCAGCCAATTCATATAAAATTCATTTAAGCCCTTATAATGTTCCTGTATCAGATTGGGGATGACCGCCTGGTAGTCATGCTTTACTTTGCTCTCTGCTTTCAAGTCGGAAATCCAGTTTTTTATATGCTCAGCTGCTTCGGGGACTTGGGCTGATTGAACAAACAATAGGGCAGGATAAAGGGATCGCGGTTCTGGCATCCGCTTTTTAAAGACCTCTATGATTTCTTCCGATAGCTGCTTCTTTCCATCTTCAGTTATTTGGTAGACGGTACGGTTTGGACGGTTATTCACCTGCTCCTGCTTTTCCGCCTGGATCCACTTATGCTTTTCGAGCTTGCGGATGGCATGATACAAATTACCGTCCGTAACGGGGAATAGGTGATCCCATTTGTGTTCTAAAATGACTTTTTTCATTTCATATGGATGATATTCTTTCTCTTTTAAAAGACCGAGAATGACAATTTGGATAGACACGATTGGTAACTCCTTTTTAGACAATACCTTTGCTCTAATACAGGATATCATACCCTAATGTCATTTTAATGCAAGCAGCATTGGAATACCAAATGGAAGAGCAGGGGGAAAAGCTGCTGTATCATATTCAGCGCAGCTCCTCCTTTTAAACTGTCCAAACCATCACATGGCAGATGAGGGAACACACAAAAAACTGCCCCGCAGCGGGAACAGTTTTTTTGTTTGTTTATTGTGCAGAGAAACCGCCATCAATAACAAGTTCTGCACCTGTAATATAAGAAGCATCATCTGAAGCAAGGAACAAGACAGCACGTGCCACGTCATCAGCTTCACCAAGTCTTTGAAGCGGAGTTGCCTGAATTAATCTCTGCAGCACTTCACTGGATTCTGACAGGTTCTCGGTCATTGGCGTTTTAATGACGCCAGGGAAAACAGCATTAACCCTGATTCCGAATCGGCCGAACTGTGTGCTTGCCGCTCTGGAGATGGCTCTCACAGCACCTTTTGAAGCAGTGTACGTGTTTGTACCCATGCCAACCATGGCTGTGTAGCTGGAAATATTCACAACGGCACCGCTTTGCTGTTTGACCATTTGCGGCAATACATGCTTCATTCCTGCAAAAGGCCCGAAACCATTGATGCGCATCATAAGATCCCAGTCTTCAATTGTCACATCATCCATATGTTTCTCGCTAGATATGCCGGCATTATTAATTAATACATCGATTCTTCCATGATCAGCAACGATTTCATCCACTGCCTTTTTCCAATCATCCTCTGACATGACATTCAGCAATTTGCCTTCCACTGCATCATTTTGGCTGACAACGTTCAGGAGCTCTTTATTAATATCCGCTGCAATAACATATGCGCCTTCACCGACTAAAAGCTCAGTCATGCGTTTTCCCATTCCTGATGCTCCGCCAGTAACCAAAACAATTTTTTTATCGAATTTACCCATGATATATTGCCCCCTTGATCTATCTTTTTAAAATGCCTATTCAAATATATTGTAATCGATAATATACTTTGTGCAAAGTAATTTGTTTTGGAAAAAAGTTTAAAGTTAATAATGATTAAAAAAAGGATGACCGCTTTTTTAGTGAAAAAAATTCTTTAAAATTCTTCAAAAATTAGTTGTAAAATGCAACTTTATTAACTATACTATAACCAAGAGGTGAAAATAATGGAAAATCTTCGCAGTTTGTTTCAAGTAATGACGCGCCGTTTCGGCTTACTCAATAAAAATTGCTGCAGTGTCGGCGGGTGCGATATTTCCCTCATTCAAAGCCATATTCTTTATGAGATTGACAATCAGCATAACCCGTCCATGCAGCAGATTGCAGATTCGCTAGGGACGGATATTACAACTTTCAGCAGGCAGGTTCAATCTTTAGTGAAAATGAACTTAGTTAAGAAAACGCCGGATCCTGCTGATAAGAGAATCAGTATTCTTTCGCTGACTGCTGAAGGGAAATATATTGCAGGTGCCATAGATCAGCAGATGAATTCTTTTTTACAAGAGGTTTTTTCACAAATGAATGAGTTTGAAAAAGAAACAGTCATCCGCTCAATTCATTTGTTAAATAATGCAATGGCAAAATCCAATGCATGCTGTAAGCCGTTTCAGGGGTAAATGCCTCTGGGGCAAATACTTGCAATTTGCAAGTAAAAATTTATAGGAGAAAAGAGGAGAAAGCATGACTAATCAGAATGATCTTGTAAAGGGATGCTGCACGCCTAAGAAAAACGAAATAGAAAAGAATTCACAAAACAAGGGGAAAGCAAGAGCGTTGCCTGTAGCTATAATTGGCGCCGGACCGGTGGGACTGGCAGCTGCTGCACACCTGACAAGCAGGGGGCAGTCATTTATTTTGCTCGAGGCGGGGAAGCAAGCGGGAGCCAATATCAAAAGCTGGGGACATATTCGTTTATTCTCACCATGGCGGTACAATATTGACAAAGCTGCTGCCAGTTTATTAAGCGCAAATGGCTGGGTACAGCCGCAAATGGAAACACTGCCTACCGGTGAGGAACTTGTTGAACACTATCTAAAGCCGCTGTCCAGTTTACCTGAAATAAAGCCTTTCATTCATCTGAATACAAAGGTTTTGTCAGTCGGCAGAAAAGATACCGATAAAATGAAAACGGCAAACCGGGACGATATTCCTTTTGTTATTCATACTGAGCAGAATGGAGAGTACAAAACATTCGAATCGAGAGCAGTCATTGATGCTGCAGGTACCTGGGGTAATCCAAATCCGGCTTCATCAAGCGGAATTTGGCTGGCTGATGAGAGGGAACTGAAGGAAAAGATATTTTATGGAATACCCGATGTATTAGGGAGTGAGCAGCAGCGCTACCGGAATAAGTGCATTGCCGTTGTCGGCGGAGGCCATTCAGCGATCAATGCCTTGCTGGATTTAGCCGAATTGAAAGAGTTCTATCCCGAAACGGAGATTCTATGGATTATGAGAAGAAATCAGGTTGAGGATGCTTACGGAGGAGAAGAAAAAGATGCACTTGAAGCAAGGGGCCGCCTCGGAAGCAAGATCCATCGATTGGTTGATAACGGGCAAGTGGAGGCCGTTACTCCATTTCGTATCCAGCTGGTCAAAGAGTCGGAAACGGGAATAGAGTTAATAGGCAGCCAAAACGGGAAGCAGATAAGCCTGGATGGAATCGATGAAATGATTGTCAATACAGGGAACCGTCCGGATTTTTCAATCATAAGTGAACTTCGTACTTCCATTGATTCTGCAACTGAAAGTGCAGGTTCATTGGCACCATTAATTGATCCTAATATTCATAGCTGCGGTACGGTTCGCCCACATGGAGAAAGGGAATTAAGACAGCCTGAGAAGAACTTTTATATTGTGGGTTCAAAAAGCTATGGCCGTGCTCCGACCTTTTTGATGGCGACAGGCTATGAGCAGGTTAGGTCTGTGGCTGCTTATTTGAGCGGTGATTTCACTGCTGCAGAAAAAGTGGAGCTGGATTTGCCGGAAACGGGTGTATGCAGCGTTAATTTAAAAAGTTCAATTGAAGAGTCTGCATCATCGTGCTGCAATTGATTCGCTGCTCCTTAAAATGTAATTGAATAGGTGATAATAATGACCATAAATCATGCTGGAGCTCTCAAAAAAGAATATTTTATATCCTATATGAAATTAATCATGAATGCTTTTGGGTGTTCTGTTGAGGATGCAAAAGATAAAACATTTGAAAGGCTGTTTCGATTGCGGCAAAGTGAAATGGGGCAGGAGACGTATACACAATTTATTTTGGCGTATCGGGAATTGCTGAATCATTCGAATTAAAGGAGAGAATGAAGATGGCGGCTATTAAAAATTATTTATCTGCAAAGCCTATAATAATAGTCGCCATAGTCACAGCTTTAAGCCTTTTAGGTGACTCCATGCTGTATATTGCATTGCCTATTTATTGGGAAAGTGCGGGCCTGGACTCCCTTTGGCAAGTAGGTGTGCTCCTATCAATAAACCGCTTCATACGATTGCCATTTAATCCATTTGCAGGCTGGATGTACAAACATATTTCATTAAAGGCTGGCCTGATTATTGCTGTCCTGTTAGGCGGGTTCACAACGATAGGCTACGGAATTTTCAAAGGATTTGCGGCCTGGGTGATCCTTCGTGCTTTATGGGGGATTGCCTGGTCATTTTTTCGGATCGGAGGATTGTCGGTTGTTGCTGTTTATGCTGAAAACAACAAGCGTGGAAGTTCTATGGGCTTATATAACGGGCTCTACCGAACAGGAAGCCTGGTCGGAATGCTGGTTGGGGGCTTGCTCATTCCAATTATAGGCTTGAGCACCGTATCAATTGCATTTGGGTTATTGTCCCTTTTGGGGCTTCCACTAATGATGAGTTCTAAATTTAGTCAAGTTGAGGAGACACCCGGGAGGATTGATAAAAGGGCTGAAGATAAGCTTTTCATTGGCAGGACCGCATATAAAGCAGCCATTATTGTTTCAGGCTTTCTCGTTGCCATGTTATATCAGGGAATAGTGACATCCACAATGAGCTCCTTGATTGAACACTTTTACGGAGAGAGTATATCAATATGGAATGTGGTTGTCAGTGTTACTTTTTTATCAGGCATAATCCAGGCGGTAAGGTGGACATGGGAACCGTTTCTGGGGAAAACAGTTGGGCACTGGTCTGACCGGGCGCAGGGGAGGCTGCCGATTTTTATTGTTTCTTTGTTTTCATCAGCATTAGTCTTTGGAATCGTATCCATTAGACTTCCATTAGGGCTGTGGATAGCTGTTACTCTTGTAATGATGGCCGGGGCTACTATTTTATCAACCATTTTGGATACGATTGCCCTGGACACAGCAAAAACTGCAAACGTGGTTACTTTCCTTACGATATACTCCATCTCTCAAGATGTGGGTGCAGCTTTAGGACCGGCAATTAGTTACATATTAATCCAATTAGAGGCTGGCTTTAAATTTTTATATTGGGGCGGTTCGATCATACTGCTTATCTTAGCCGTGATTTGGACAGTTTTAGCAAAGAGGTTAAACACATTTATAAAAAAAGAGATCTATGAATCTTATTAGCGGGGGACCTGCAATGACCAGTGAGACTGTTGTTCGTGAAGCCAGAAAGGCAGATTTAACAGCTATTCTGGAGATTTATAATCAGGGAATAGAAGACCGTATCGCAACATTGGAAACAGAGAAAAAAGATCTTTCCTATATGGCAAAATGGTTTGAACAGCACCAAGGGCGATATTGTGTGCTTGCCGCGGAAATAGGGGGTCAAGTAATCGGCTGGTCTTCTCTGAATCCGTATAGCAGCCGCTGTGCATATGATGGAGTGGCGGATCTATCAATCTATATCGCAAGAGAGTTCAGAGGCAAGGGGGCAGGCGGGAAGCTGCTTTCTGCACTCGAAAAGAAAGCAAGAGAAAACAAGTTTCATAAGCTGGTTTTGTTTACTTTTCCATTTAATGAACTGGGACAGAGTCTTTATAAGAAAATGGGGTTTCGTGAAGTCGGTATATTTCAAAACCAGGGTGTGCTGGACGGAGAATTTGTGGACGTGATGGCTATGGAAAAACTTCTGTAAATATTGTGTTTGCGGCTAAAGTTTTAGCCGTTTTTTTTGGCTGCGTTCATGAATCACTCAAAAATAGTCCTCATAGTTTCCCTAAATAAGAAAAAACCATTTGCTTATATAAGCAAATCATTATATATTAATACGTGTGCAAAGCGGAGGTGATGAGATCATGATAGAATCCACAGTCGAAATCGGCAAGGCAGCATCCATTTTAAAATTATTAGGCGATAAAACGCGGCTCACAATGGTGAAGCTATTAAATAACCATGATTGCTGTGTATGTGAGTTTGTGGAGATTTTTAAAATGAGCCAGCCAGCCATTAGCCAGCATCTTAGGAAACTTAAAGATGCCGGTATGGTCAGGGAAAACAGACGAGGTCAGTGGATTATATATTCATTGAATCAGGAAAGTGATTATTACCCGCTGGTTCAGAATGTCCTTGATCACCTTCCAAGCCAGGATTATTTATTAACAGAATTGGAAGAGCAGGGATTGCGAATTTCCTGTGAGTAAGAGGGGGGAACACATTGACTCAAATAATTTTAGCTTCGGTGATTTTCTTGGTCACCCTCATATTAGTCATTTGGCAGCCAAAAGGTCTGTCCATCGGCTGGTCCGCATGCGGCGGAGCTATCCTCGCTTTAATAGCCGGTGTGGTGGATTTCAATGATGTCATCGATGTTACATCCATTGTCTGGAATGCCACATTAACCTTTATTGCCATCATCATTATATCGCTTATTTTAGATGAAATCGGGTTTTTCGAATGGGCCGCTTTACATATGGCAAGAGCGGCAAAGGGCAGCGGAGTGAAGATGTTCATTTACGTTTCCATTTTGGGAGCGGTTGTCGCAGCATTCTTTGCGAATGATGGAGCGGCACTCATTCTCACGCCCATTGTCCTTGCGATGGTGCGAAACCTTCAATTTGAAGAAAAATTGGTTTTTCCGTTTATTATTGCAAGCGGATTTATTGCGGATACCACGTCACTGCCATTGGTTGTCAGCAACCTTGTCAATATCGTCTCCGCTGATTTCTTTGGCATAGGCTTTGTGGAATATGCGTCCCGCATGATTATTCCGAACTTCTTTTCACTGGGTGCCAGCATTTTGGTTTTATTCTTATACTTTAGAAAAAGCATACCAAAGAATTATGATTTATCTCATTTGAAAAAACCAGCCGAAGCAGTTAAAGACAGCAAAATGTTCCGATTGTCATGGCTCGTTTTAGGCATCTTATTAATAGGCTACTTTGCCAGTGAGTGGATTGGTGTCCCAGTCTCATTCATCGCAGGCATTGTAACGGTGTTCTTTCTGATCATGGCCCGAAGAAGCCCGGCCGTGAATACGCGCACCGTCATCAAGGGTGCACCATGGGCTATCGTTTTCTTTTCGATAGGCATGTATGTAGTGGTTTACGGACTAAGAAACGCGGGCCTTACAAATGTATTGGCTGATGTAATTCAAATGACAGCTGACCAGGGTCTATTTGCAGCAACCATTGGAATGGGATTCATTGCGGCCATCCTTTCTTCTGTCATGAACAATATGCCAACCGTGATGATTGACGCTCTGGCCATTGCTGAAACTGATACAAGCGGAATCATCCGTGAAGCCCTTATTTATGCGAACGTGATTGGATCGGATCTAGGTCCGAAAATTACGCCGATTGGGTCCCTCGCAACTTTGCTGTGGCTTCATGTATTGTCCCTGAAGGGAGTAAAAATCTCATGGGGAACGTACTTTAAAACAGGGATCATCTTAACGATTCCAACACTGTTCATTACATTAACCGGATTGTACATTTGGCTAATGATTATCTAAAAAGGAGAATCTCAACATGACTAAAAAAACGATCTACTTCCTATGCACAGGCAACTCATGCCGCAGCCAGATGGCTGAAGGATGGGCAAAACAGCATTTAGGTGAAGAATGGAATGTTTATAGTGCCGGGATTGAAGCACATGGCTTGAATCCGAACGCTGTAAAAGCAATGAATGAAGCTGGAATTGACATCTCAAACCAGACTTCTGATATCATTGATCCGGAAATACTCAATAATGCAGATTTGGTTGTAACGCTTTGCGGTGATGCAGCGGATAAATGCCCAATGACACCTCCTCATGTAAAGCGCGAGCATTGGGGATTTGATGACCCTGCGAAAGCAGAAGGAACAGAAGAAGAAAAATGGGCTTTCTTCCAGCGTGTCCGGGATGAAATCGGCGGGCGGATTAAAACATTTGCCGAAACTGGAAAGTAAATAATATACTTAAAAACATCCAAGGGGAGGGAACAGGCATGAAAATCACAGACAATGCGCGTGATGAATTGAAAAAAATGCTGGAAGAACAAAATGCCAGCAGCGTCCGCATCTTTTTTGACGGCTATGGCTGAGGACAGCCAAGAATAGGACTGGCTCTGGATGAGCCTGAAGCAGATGATATTATTGTCACAATCAATGAAATCAAAGTAGCAATCGACCCGATTATTGAACCAAACACCGAAGACCTTGTTTTAGAGCGGAGCGGTAACGGAAGCGGGATCTCGATGATCGGGAATACAGGAAGATGCTGTTAGGAAAGGGCCTTTTAGAGGCTCTTTTTTATTTGATCTAATCCATGCTCCTAAATAAATCATTCACATACATTATGGTATCTGGCATGGAGAGGTGAATGTTGTTGTATTACTCTTATAATCCTTATGGGCATCACTTTAGCAGAGGACCTGTGAATCATCAGGCTTTTCCAAATACCAGCAGAGAAAGAGCAGGCTTTTCCAAAGAAGAGGCTGCAGCCATTGCGCTGCTATTGGGAATTGATTTTACGAAAACCCAGTTTGATTTGAATGAATTCTGGGTGGGTGTTAATACAGAACTGGAACATGGAAAACGATCAGGCCAAACGAATGTTACTGGAGATGATCCGCTACTTACAGGGAAAATTGCCCTGGCGCATCTTAACGAGTTTCCTGACTATTATAAGAGATTAAAAGTTTTGGAAGCGGAAGCAAAAGCCTATTGGAATTCATTGCAGCAAGGCTGAATAAAACAATGCCGGAGATATTTTCTTGAAATGTAAGCCCTTTGATAAGGGCTTTTATTCTTTATGCTGCTGAAGGGGCAGCTGGGATGGCGCGTGCTTGGGGTTTGGCGTTTTATCTAACAGGTTTTGGAGTTTATCTAGCATGTTGAGAGTTTTTTCCAACTGGATTATGAATTTATCTAACAGGTTTTTTGATTTATCTAGCATGTTTTGGAGTTTATCTTACATTTAGAACAATTCCTCTTTACGGAGAAGAAATCGACTATGAAAGCAGAGGGCGAGATGAGGAATGTTCCAAATAATTTGATTCTGGCGCATATAGCATGAAAGTGACGCATATCTGTGCCAAAGTGAAGCATATCCAGAAAAAGTAACGCATAACTGCAATTTTCAATAAAAAGAAGAGTCCAACTGATTCAGCTACCTATAATTACACACAAAAAAGAGCACCCATCAGGTGCTCTTTTTTGCTCTGCAGCGTCCTACTCTCACAGGGGGACAGCCCCCAAGCAAAGAGGAGTGCATTGCTTTTTCAGCTTACTGTTCCGATGTTTTCTCAGTTAAAAAGGTAATGGCTACAAAAAGTGCAAAGGCAAGCAATAGCAGGGTTCCGCCGACAATAAAGAAGACCAGAACAAAGGTGTCCCCTAAATTAAACGGATTTAAAGTATACATCCACATGCCGATTGTCAGACCAAGTGCTCCTGCCATTCCAAGGATGCTGTGAATGGAAACGAGCTTTTTGTATTTTACGCGGTAGACTTTATAAAAGATTCCCCATGCAAAGACGGAAAGCCATCCTACCAGCAGGATGTGGGCATGAATGGGCCTTAACGAATAATCCATCTGCCCGGACATATGCGACCCAAGGTAGGTTCCGATCATGCCAAAGATAGCTGCAAACCTTATTAATCTAATACTCCATTTTTGTTCCATAATATTTATTCCTCCCGTTGTTTCTCCCTGAAAAATGTAATGGTAAAGGTGGTGCCTTCGCCAGCCTGGCTGTCTGCCTTGATTTCCCCATTATGCAGCTCAATGATTTGTTTTACAATCGATAGCCCGAGTCCTGTGCCATCTTTTTTCCTGGCCGAGTCCACCCGGTAAAAGCGCTCGAAAACCTGGCTGATCGCATCCTCTGATATTCCGATTCCGGTGTCTTTAAAAACAACTTCAACCGCTGTTTGGGTTTGAGACAGGCTGATGAGAATACTGCCGCCATGCGAGTTATATTTTATCGCATTCGTCAGCAGGTTGTCCCAGATATTCACTATTAGCTCGGGGTCTCCCTTCAAAATGACGGGCGCGAGCTTGTAGGAAACCTCAATTTCTTTTTCTTCCAGCCGCCATTGATGCCTGCGGATTGTTTCCTTGATCTGTTCGTCCAGTTTGACCTCCGAAAGCTTCATCGGATAGGAATTCTGGTCAAGGGAAGTCAATAGCAGAAGCTGTTTGGTCAGATTGGACAGCCGCTTCGACTCCTGATCGATAATCTGCACGTATTCGCAATGTTCTTCATCTGACAGTTTCTGTGTCTGCAGAAGCTCCGCATACCCCTGAATATTCATAAGAGGGGACTGAAAGTCATGGGACACATTGTTGATGAATGACTTGCGGGCCTCATCATTGTGCTGCAGCTGAGCCTGCATGCGGCTGAAGCTTTCCGCGAGCTGTCCGATTTCATCCCTTCGGTCAATGTTCAATGGGAAGTTGAAATTCTCACGAGTAATTTCCCTGGTCGCCTCCGTCAGCTTCGTGATCGGCTTGATCAGGTGCTTGGCGAACCAGATCACCCCGGTAATGCTGACAACGGCAATGGCGACAAAGAACCACGCGAAGATCATGTGAATGTCGGAGAAAAGCAGCTTATTATCCGGCCGGAGAAATAGCCCGTAATTCTGGTTGTCCATGGTAAAAGGGACGCCGACCGTATTTTCAAGGTCGTTTGAAAAATGGCCCATCATCAGAAATTGGCCGGCAAAGCTATCCATCCCATGATAAACCTTCTGATCGGTCAGCACTTTTTCAGCTTCTTCAGGCAGATCTGTCTTATTGAAAGGCTGCCCGAAGAATTCTCCATCTCCGGATTCACTCACGATATAGAGCTGATAGCCGAGTTTGCTCATCGAATTTAAGTACGTTTCATAAGTGGAGCCAGAGGAATGCATATGTTCAAGGCCATTCGCGATTTCCTCTGCAATCACGACATTGTGTCTGTCGATTTTCCCTTTTGTCGAAGCCATATAGACCCAGTTGGTTAAAAAGAAGGAAAGCAGGATACTTATGGCTAAAATCACAAGTGTGGCTGCAATGAATTTCCGGTAGAGCGTCTTCATTTTGTTTCCTCAAGCTTATACCCGATGCCGCGGATAGTCTGGATCTCAACGGTTGCCCCGTATTTTTTCAACCGGTCGCGAATCCGGTTGATGTGGGTATTTAAAGTCTGTTCGCTGCCTTCATAATCCGCTCCCCACGCCTGTTCAATCAATGCGGCCCTCTGTGTTATTTTATTTTTTCGTGCCGATAGCAGGCTCAGGAGCTCAAATTCCTTTAATGGAAAAAGGATAGTCTCCTGATTGATTTCCACTTCAAAGCTTTTTCTGTCAATAGACAGATTACCGGCTTTAACAACTGTTTCCATCGCCCGCTCGGCTCTTCTTAACACAACGGCTACCCGGAAAAGCAGCTCCTTGACTTCAAACGGCTTGACAATATAATCTTCAGAACCGGATAGGAAGCCCTGTTCTTTATCACTGAGCTGCCCCTTTGCCGTCAGAAGAATAACAGGAATTCCGAAGTCACCGGTTAATATTCTGGTAAGCTCAAAACCATTCATGCCGGGCATCATGACATCCACAACGGCTAAATCTGCCGTTTGCTCTTCCAGGAGCGTTAATGCTTCTTGAGCATTATTTGCTCTCAGCACCTGATAGCCTTCATGATTCAGATGAATCGTAACAAGCTTCTGTATATGAACATCATCATCTACGACTAATATTTTCATGGCAGGGCCTCCTTAAAGGGAATAGGGAGGGACCCTCACTCTATTCCGAAATTTTTTCCCGGGAAGTTTCCTTATCTTTTTCGAAAAATAAGATCAATGCCGGAAGCAGCATCCCTCTCACAAGGAAGGTATCAATCAATATTCCCATGGCAACGATGAAGCCAAAGACGAATAAGTCTGCGATTGGCATGGTCATAAGGGCAGCAAAGGTAGCAGCCAGAATGAGGCCTGCCGAAGAAATAACACCGCCGGTATTGCGGATGCTAATTTCAAGAGCGTCCTTCACCCGGTGTTTCTTTCGTTCCTCCATAAAACGCGAAACCAGGATGATGTTGTAATCAATCCCCAATGCTACAAGGAAAATAAATGAATAGACAGGAACGCGCGAACTGATGGCTTCAAAGCCGAATAATACATCAACCAGGAAAATCCCAAGCCCTAAAGCCGAGACAAATGAAAGCAAAATAGTTGCCATCATGTAGATCGGCATCCTGATGGATTTCGTAAGCGCAAATAACAGCGCAAGGATCAGGACCGTTTCAAGCAGGACAATTTTCATTATATCACCGCTGTTGACATCCTGTTCGTCCACTATTTTCGGTGTGACCCCGCTATAGTAGGACTCAGCTTCCACACCGATCTCTTCTAATAGCTCAGGTGTGTCGTCACGCAAATTTTTCATAAAGGATATGGCTTCATTTGAATAGGGATTGATGGATAGTGCCACACTCATTTTTGCCGCCTTTCCGTCTTCTGATAGGGCAGACAGGCGGACAGAGGCAACTTCTTCATATTCCTGCAGCTTTTCACTTATCGCTGCTGTATCGTTTTCAGCCAATTGCTGATCACTGACAACGAGAAGTGTCGAAGGAGCCAGCTCGCCTTTGTCATATCTGGCTTCCACTATTTCATAGCCGACCCGCGATGGCAGGTCCTCAGGGAATTTCTTGACGGTGTCGAATTCATAATCAAGATTGAAAATATTAAACGCTGTGATGAGCATGAAAATGCCGACAATTCCGCCTGAGAGGCCGGGCTTGTTCACAACGAATTTGGCAATGGGTTCCCAGACACTATGTTTAACTTCTGTTTCAGCACCGTATTCAGGAACCTTCGGCCAGAATGCCTTGCGTCCGAAGAGGGTGAATAAAGCTGGAACCAATGTAACGGAAGCCAGCATGATAAAAAACATCGCTGTTCCAAAAATCGGGGCAAAGTTCTGATAATCACGGAAATCCGCTAAGAACAGAACCAGCATAGCAGCCAGAACCGTTCCGCCCGCAAAGAAAACAGGCTCGCCGGTTGCGCGCATTGCATGCTTCATGGCTTCATATTTGTTCTCGAAATGGTTAAGCTCCTCGCGGTAACGGGAGAACACAAATAATGAATAATCAATCACGGCAGCAAACAGCAAAATGCTCATGATGGAGGTTGTCTGGTTATTGATCTCAAGTCCGCCGGCACCCATTAATGCAACACTCTGGTTCACGACCTGGTAGACAATCACCGTCGCGAGAAGCGGAATGATGGCAAGCAATGGTGAACGGTAAATGGCTATAAGCAGGACAAGAATGATGACAACAGTCGCAATCAGGAGAACAAAGTCAGCCTGTTCGAACAGCTTGACTGTATCTCCGGCAATACCGGCTGGACCGGTGATATAAAAGGAGGTGCTTTCGAGATCCTCCGCAATTTTATTGCCGACTTTTGAGGCATGATCATTAATCTCGGCATACTGGTCATTGCCAAGTCCCTGTTCTAGCTCCATCGGCACTATTAAAGTGGACTTGTCTTCAGAAATGAAAGAACCTAGTGCTTGCGGCGGAAGCTTGCTGATATCGATAATCGTCTTGATTCCATCGATATCTTCTTTCATGATTCCTTCCAGAATCTGTTTAGCTTCTTCGATTTGAACCTCGCCATTTTCATTATGGAAAACCAATATGCCCGGAGTTCCTTGTTTGTTTGGAAAATATTCTTCTG
Organism: Paenibacillus sp. FSL R5-0490; assembly: GCF_001956215.1. Taxonomy (GTDB): domain Bacteria; phylum Bacillota; class Bacilli; order Bacillales; family Cytobacillaceae; genus Cytobacillus. The sequence goes on from NZ_MRTQ01000015.1 coordinate 32,427, forward strand.
TTTTATTCTGGGCAATAATGGATTTCGCCTCATCAGGAAGTGACTGGAAATTATTTGTTTTATAATCTCCAAGCATCGGACCTGCACTTAAGCCGATCATCAGCACAAGCCAGCCGATAATCGTAATCCACATTCCCCGTTTGGTGGAAACCCAATCTGTTACCCCATGCAGCAGTTTTTTCACATGAATGCCTCCTAAAACTAATTTCAATGGCTATTCTACAAAATGAAAATAAACTGAACCTCAACTTCTGTTTACAATTAGCCCGATGCATGAAAGAAGTGGTTTATATAGAAAATATAATCATATTAACACGAGGAGAGCCAAGGATGAAAACAGCACTGTTAATTTTGGACATGCAAAAGGGATTTGATGACCCTTACTGGGGGAAGAGGAACAATCCCCAGGCAGAAAACAATATGTTTCGCCTGCTGACTGAATGGAGGAAGCGGCAGTGGCCCATTTTCTTTTCAAAGCATTTGTCGCTTGACCCGCAATCGCCTCTTTATCATAAAAATGAGGCGGGAATCCAATTTATGGACCTGCTGGCACCAAAATACGGGGAACAGGTTTTTACAAAGAATGTAAACAGTGCTTTCATCGGCACAGAGCTTGAAATACAATTACGGCAGCAGCTGATCAAATCGGTTGTCATCACAGGCCTGTCCACACAGCATTGTGTCTCAACCACAACGAGAATGAGCGCTAATTTAGGGTTTATAACGTATTTGGCATCAGATGCGGTTGCCGCTTTTGACATCACTGATCATAAGGGGGTTGTCCATTCTGCGGAGACCGTGCAGGAATTGGAGCTCGCGGCATTGCACAAGGAGTTCGCTGTGATCGTGACGGCTGATGAAGTGATAAAAATGCTGACTTAATATTGTGGATTGGCTGTATTGCTCCAGGGAGGCATAAGTCTCTTTTAAAATTTGAAAGGTGTGTGTGTTAAGTATGCCTGTTAGTGAAACGATACTCCGTGTAACCATCTCGTTTTTAGTGCTTTTTTTGCTCGCAAGGCTGATGGGTCGGAAGGAAATTGGACAAATGACCTTTTTCAACTGGGCGTCCGCCATCGGAATTGGGTCAATCGGCGGAAACCTTGCTGTGAATGACAGTACCCGAATCAAGGATGGAGTCATCGCACTGGTTTTTTGGACGCTTTTCACCATTGTAATGGATATGATCGACCTTAAGTCGAAACAGGGACGGTCAGTTACAACAGGGGATCCCTTGATTGTCATTAAAGCAGGCAGAATCATGGAATCTGCTCTTAAAACAGCGAGGGTGGATCTGGATGAGCTTCAGGCGCTATTACGGCAAAAGGATATCTTTTCTTTTAAGGATGTTGATTACGCCATCCTCGAAACAAACGGAGACCTGTCTGTGTTAAAAAAGACAAGTCAACAGGCTGTGACGAAAAAGGATCTAAACATAAGCAGTCCAAACAGGGCTCTTTTTTCTTTGCCGACGGAAGTGATTGCGGATGGAAAAGTCAATTCAGAAAATCTGACGAAATTAGAATTAGATGAAAACTGGCTTGAAGGGGAACTGAAAAAAGCGGATATCCGCTCTGTTGAAGATGTATTTTTCGCACAAGTCCAACAGGACGGCACTCTTTATTTTGATCAAAAAGACACATAAAGGACAGAAATCGGATTCTGTCCATCTAGTTATGCTTGAAAGTTCCCAGCAGCCTCTGAAAGGGGCATTTGGAAATCGCGGTGTCATCATCGCGAAGAAAATATTGTTTCCATTCAAAATTGTCATCGGCGCCATAACTGTTCAAGTCAGGATGGATAGGGATGGCATCGTAATGTTGGAGCCGTTTGCGGATCTGATTTTTAAGGCGGGACGCTAATGTTTCTTTTTTCATGAACTCCTGCAGAACCCATCTCGGCGTGATGGCCAGCATCATCGTATCAAAATGGCGGCTCTGCCGATTTTTATGAGCAGGGGTGGCACAGTACACAAAATATTTTTCCCTGTGAAAGCAGAATTCCCAAAGCGGATCGTGCGGGTCTTTTGGGATTTCGTTTGGCCATTCCACTTCATCAATCTCAGACAGCCCCGTCAGCCCATCCCAAAAAAGCTGCTCATATTCCTCCACACTCAAATGCTCCTTTTGGTTAAAAAAAATGATCAGTGACGTGTAGCTTCCATAATCTCTTGAGTGCTTTGTGAATTCCTTCAGGATGGATGCTGTCTGCTGTATGGAGGCCGGGTTTCCCGGATCGTCTGCAAATCCAAATCGAAGCTGATTTTTGGCAAACCCGATGGTCGCAGGGATGCAGGGGAAGGGTTTTTCTCTGTCGGTCATCTTTTTCCGGAATTTATCTAAGGCATTCAGCTGCCAATCTTCTAAACTCTGCAGGCTGGAGGAGCTGGCAGTATATAAATGGCTGATCTTAGTCACCCCCTCTAACTCCTACACTATATTCAAAGCGGGATAAGGCGGGTGAGTGTCCATGGTGAAAATGGGCGGACAGAGGCGGGACGCGGCAGTTAATCAGGAGGAATTACGCCAAAACTTCCATCGAAAAAGGGGCAGGTAATCACAAATATTCCTTAAAATATTTACTCAAAGGTTTATTAAATAAAATAACCGGGTAATGGTATATGTTTAGGTATAAGATGAAGCGTTCTCATTGTTAAGATTAAATCCAGGTGCTATAGGGGGAGAAAATGAATAATCAGATGCTTCTTTTAGGGGAAAAGATTTTAAAAGAGAAGGATATATTAGCGAAAAAGCTGCATAAGGATCGAATGAGCGGGGTCGAGATGACTGAAACAGAGAGACTTCAGGCTGACAAGATGGAATCGCACATTGTTCAGATTCGTGCTGAGTTTATTGAATTGTTCGGTGTAGCATTGCTGAATCATGAGAACAAAGATGAAGCAATGGAGAAGATTGAAAAATGGTGCAAGGAGACAGGAGAGTATTTTTATAAGCTCGGAATCCCTTTGGATGAAGCTTTAAAGGATGCGGGATATTACCGGAAATATATCTGGAATGAACTTGAAGAAACGATGATGGAGCATAAAATGACAGCATCAGAGGTTATAAAGGTAGTCTATTTGATAGACCCCCTGCTGGATCATTCCATTCATTGTTTCAGCATGGCTTATGTCAAATTCCATCAGGTAACTCTCGAGAATGCAAAGCAGGCTTTCCTTGAGTTATCTGTCCCGGTTGTTCCATTCTCAAAAGGGGTGGGCATACTGCCTTTAATTGGGAATATTGATACAGGGAGAGCCCGGCTGTTAATGGAAGAAACGTTAAAACAATCTGCACACCTGAAGCTGTCTCATTTAATTTTAGACCTTTCCGGTGTAATGATTGTCGATACCATGGTCGCAGATCAGCTGTTTAAAGTAATTGAAGCCTTATCGCTTGTCGGCGTTAAAACCATTATTACAGGTATCCGCCCGGAAGTGGCACAGACGATTGTTACGCTCGGCATTAATCTGAATGGCATTAAGGTAAGAGCCAATGTGTATCAGGCATTTGAAGAACTTCATGGGTAAAATTGAAAACATCAGAGGAATTCAGATTGAATTTACTCTGCTGTTTTTTGTTTTAATCCCTTTCTGCCATGGGCATCCATTCAATTTTTCCGCATATGAACCGTGTTAATTTTCCCAGCCGTGAATACAATGAATCAAACAGCACTTCAATGAATATTGAGGGGTGATGACATCATGTTTTCGGTAACGGGAATGCAGGGTTTTGAAATTTTTTCGCTTATGCATCTGGTTACGTTGTTTCTTTTCTTTTTTACAGCCTGGTGGCTGGTTTATTACAGACAGGCGCTTAGAGCATATCAGAAAATCATTAAATGGACGCTGTTTTTTACGTTGCTTGCCTGTGAAGTGACCTATCATGTATGGCTGGTCCTGACCGATCAGTGGGATGTGTCAAATCTGCCGCTCCAGTTATGTTCCTTGAGCACGTTCATTGCACTTTTCCTATTTTTAAAGCCAAATCAAAAGGCTTTTTGGCTGCTGTATTTTATTGGTACAATTCCTCCCATTTTAAGCATGGTGACACCTGATATGGTTTACCAATTTCCTCATTACCGCTACATCAAATACTTTCTTCATCATTCAGCCATTCCATTAGCCGTACTATATTTTATTTTGTTTGAAGGATACAGGGTGCCGAAGAAAGCGGTGCTGACCGGCTTTTTAACGCTTAACATAATTGCGGTGCCAGTCTTCTTTTTAAATCTGCTGCTGGGGACCAATTTCTTCTATTTGGCGAGCCCGACAGAAACCAAAACCCTGCTCTCATTTTTCGGGAATGGTGTCTGGTATTATGCAACGCTTGAAGCAGCTGCGTTAGTTGTCTTTTTTATAACTTATTTACCTATGCAATATTTGCAGAGAGCCGAACAGAAAAGAGTCCGGGACAATTGAAAGCCGTAATCCTGCTTGGCGAGCAGGATTACGGCTTTTTTTATCGCAGTCTAACGGGCAGTAAGACCCCCACTTCAAGACTCTGAGGAATCAAAGGAGGATAGCGGGGATCAAACTGCCCGTAAAGGCCCGATTGGTTCAACTAACAATCAGTGGGGGGATAAGGAACCCCCCACTGATTGAAGTTTCACTTTATCGCTTATTCTGTTCCTTTTCTTTTTCGTACTGCCGCTGCGGAGTCATTTTGGAAATGGCATCATCCACAACCTCCTGGGCTTTCTTCGCTTCGCGGTCCTGTTTTTGTGCTTCCTCCTGAATGCGGTTTACATCCTTTGGGGTATTTTCGCTCATAACAGTAGCCTCCCTTTTTCAGATATAGTTATAATGTTTCCGATATGGGAGGAAATAAACAATTTGGAACCTATTGATATTTGCAACAGCCTTCTTTAATCTAGTATAAGGTATTTTATTAAAAGGAGAATCTTTGAAATGCTAATAGAAGTGATTGCCGACACCCTCAGTGATGCGCGGATTGCAGAGCAGGCCGGGGCAGGCAGAATTGAACTGGTAACCGGGCTGGCAGAAGGCGGCCTTACCCCGAGTTATGGAGTTATTGAAAGAGTGTGCAAAGAACTAAAGATCCCAGTAAATGTGATGATCCGCCCGCACAGCCGCGGGTTTTGCTATTCGGAAGTGAACATAGAAATCATGATTCAGGATATTAAGGTCTGCAAGAAGCTAGGAGCAGCAGGTGCAGTATTTGGCGTCCTCACACCTGATCGCAAAGTACATAATGAACATTTGAATCGGCTAATTCAAGCCGCAGATGGACTGGATATTACCTTCCACAGGGCATTTGATGAGACGGATGACCAATTTGCGGCTCTGGAAGTGATCAAGGAGTATCCGCAGATTTCGAGAATCCTTACATCCGGCGGCCAAAGAAGTGCTGCAGATGCAGCAGAAAGACTGAAACGTCTGCATGAGCTTACGGCAGATAGCCATTTAAAAATTATGGCTGGGGCCGGTCTATCAGCTGAAAATATTAAAGCGTTTATAGAAAAAGTGCCTGTAACTGAAGTTCACTTTGGTTCTGGTGTACGTTTCCAATCCAGCTATGAGAATGCCATTGATCCTGAGAGAGTGCAGGCGTTAAAGAAGATTATCGGCAGCAGAGCGTTATAGAAAAAAGCATCAATTTGTATGATGCTTTTTTGCGTTCTATTATGAACGAATGTGATTTGCATACGGGTCATAAAAACCAGCCAGCAATATAAAACTACCAAATAAAATGATGACTTCCACTAATAACAATCCTTTGTCAATCAGTCTATCCCTCTTTTTAAGTGAGATGGTCCCCATTATCATTAAAATTAATGAGATGGGTGCAAGTATTAATCCCAATCCAATGTTCATTGTCTATTTCTCCCCTTATGACACTGCCAAATTCAATCCAGTATTTATAGTTAAACAGATAGACAACAAAATCCTTTATTTAAGAAAACCGAGTGCCAACTTGCCGATTTGTGAAGGGCTGTAAGTCCCGCTATTTGAAAAAGCTATGTATTATTTTCATAAACTTTCTTAAAAGAAGGTTAAGGCATGTAAAAAAATGGATTTTACTCTTCTTTTTCAGTTCAATTTTTTCTATGATAACTACTGTAAGAAATATAGCAGCCAAGGAGGAAATGAAAATGAAAAAATGGATTTTAGCATTGATGGCAGCTTTAATGATTACAGGTGTGGCGACAGGCTGCAGCAATGAAGAGGACACTGACGAGACGAACACAGAAGAAACTGAAGATACCGGAACAGAAGAAGGCACTGAAGAAGACAGCGAAGATGAAACTGAAGAGGAAACAGAGTAAGGAATAACATAAGAAAGTGCACCTTTTGCAGTAAAGGTGTGCTTTTCTTTTGCCATTAATTCAAATTTTCAGAATGAAGATTGACTGAACCGGCAGTTCCGTGCTACATTAATTTCATATTATTAAAAGGTGTGGTGAAGTATGTCGATTGCAGGTGTCAACTAATTGTTTAGTTGAATTAGGTGCTAATTTTCTGGTTATTGCCAGTTTATTAAGAATGCCTTTTTTCAAACATGACATGTTTGAATACCTGCTATCAGACTGCTTCCATTTCTATATATTCGTGCAGATTTAGACACTATGTCTCTTTTTTAGGGTTTAGTTTGTTTATGCCTGTTCGAAAAGTAGAACGCCCGCGGAAGCTTTCTGCCCAATTCACATTGGGGTGGGGAAGGCTTTTGCGGGCTATTTTATTTGGAATGAGGCAGAGAGAATGAATGGAATGACCTTTGATAAATTGCAATACCACGAATTGAAAAATAAAGTAAAACAGCATTGCGTCAGCAGTTTAGGGAAAGCGCTAATCGATAAGATGGAGCCGAGCTCGAGTATAAAAGCCGTCCGCAACCGCTTAAACGAAACAAGCGAGGCGAGAAGGCTGCTGGACGCCGAAAAGCATCTGCCATTAACCGGCATTTCCAATATCACAGGCATTATTGAAAAAGTGGAAAAAGGGATCATATTAACTCCTTCAGAGTTAAACGCTGTATCCGATTTTCTAAGAGGATGCAGGAAAATCAAAAAGTTTATGGCAGATAAAGAATTCTTTGCGCCAGTTCTCTACACGTATGCGTTATCTATGACAGAATTCAGAAATATCGAAGAAGAGATCTTGTATGCAATCAAAGGAAACATGGTTGATTCGGGTGCCAGCAAAGAGCTGAAACGGATCAGAAACCATATTGCCAAAACCGAAGAGAAAATTGAAGAACGATTGAATAAGTTCTTGCGGAGCAGTTCTAATAAGGAATATATTCAAGAATTTTATATCAGTAAAAAGGATGACCGTTTTACGATTCCGATAAAAGCATCTTTTAAAAATCAGGTAGCCGGAACAGTGGTTGAAACCTCTTCAAAAGGGTCGACTGTTTTTATGGAGCCTGATGCCGTTTCAAAGCTTAATGTGGAATTGGCCATGCTGAAATCGGAGGAGTCAGTGGAGGAATATCAAATACTGGCCACACTTTCAGGAGCGATTCTTGAATCCATTCATGAGATCCGCATCAATATTGAATCCATCAGCCAGTACGACATGATTTTTGCGAAAGCGTAGTACAGCAAAAGTACAGACGGTATTGAACCGGCGATTAATAATCATGGGTATATCAAATTAGTAGGAAGCAAACATCCTTTATTGGAAGGAAATGTTGTCCCGCTGAATTTTGAAATCGGGAAGGACTATAGAAGCTTAGTCATAACAGGCCCCAATGCGGGCGGGAAAACCGTCGTCCTAAAGACTATCGGAATCCTTACACTGGCTGTCATGTCCGGGTTTCATATTATGGCGAAGCCGGGAAGTGAAATCGCCATCTTTGACAATGTCTTTGTTGATATTGGTGATAATCAGAGCATCGAGAACGCCCTAAGCACGTTTTCTTCTCATATGAAAAATATTTCCGAGATCATGAGTGCTTCCACTAATAATACGCTGCTTTTATTCGATGAGATTGGCAGCGGAACAGAGCCGAATGAAGGGGCTGCATTGGCCATTGCGATTCTGGAAGAGTTTTATCATATGGGATGCATCACGGTTGCCACTACTCATTACGGTGAGATTAAACGGTATTCTGAAATGCATGATGATTTTATGAACGCTGCCATGTTATTCGACAGTGCGGAATTGAGACCGATGTATAAGCTTTTAATAGGTGAATCAGGAGAGAGCAATGCGCTTTGGATTTCCAGAAAAATGAATATCCGCGAACATGTCCTGCAGCGCGCGCAATTGTATATTGAAAATAAGGATTATAATCTGGAAGCAGTAAGAGAGAACAAGGTAAGGAAGCCATTGATTGAAGTGGAGCATACCGAGGATGTGATTCAATATGAAATTGGTGACCGGGTAAAAGTGATTAGCCAGGATGATTATGCCATTGTGTATGAGCCCATAGATAAATTCAATAACATCAAGCTGTTTTATAAAAATGAAATAGTGGAAGTCAACAGCAAGCGGATTGAATTGGACATTAAAGCAAGCGAGCTATATCCGGAAGGGTATGACAGGAATACCTTATTTACCAGTTACCATGAACGGAAGCTGCAGCATGACCTGGAGAGAGGGTCGAAAAAGGCGCTGCGAAAGGTTGAAAAGGAGATTCGGAATAGGAAGCAGGAATAGAATTTGGCGATTCTCCGGGTGGAGGATCGCCTTTTTAGTGTTTAATCAGAGGTAGCCTCGGGTTCGGACTCAGCTCCTTGTTTTTCAGCTGTTTGTGTCAGAAGTGGCTCCGGGTTCGGACTCAACTCCCTGGTTTCCAGCTGTTTGTGTCAGAAGTTGTTCAAAGTTCGGACTCAACTCCCTGGTTTCCAGCTGTTTGTGTCAGAAGTTGTTCAAAGTTCGGACTCAGGTCCTTGGTTTCCAGCTATTTGTGTCAGAAGTTGGCCCGGGTTCAGACACAGAACCGCGGTATCCGGTTTTTTGAGTCCGAAGTTAGCCCGGGTTCAGACACAGAACTGCGGTTTTTTGCTTTTTAAGTCCGAAGTGACCCGCAGATCTACGATTTTGACTGTCTGATTAAACACCAAGATGGGGTTTTAAGCAAAATCTATGAAATCAACAACCCTGCCGCAATAAATAATGCAGCTGCAAGCACAGCCCCAATGGCTGAAACCTTCAATTTATATCGGGCATAGTCCACGAGGTCCATATCCAGAATAGAAGCAGTGGTAATGGTTGTATCACCAAGCGGTGACGTCAGCGCACCGAATGCCCCGCTTGCGAACACGGCTCCAACGGTAAGCGGGATGGAGGCGCCGGTCGAAACCGCGAGAGTAATTCCGAGCGGCATGAACAGACCCCAGGTTCCCCATGAGCTTCCAATAAAGTAGCCGACCACAGACCCTAGCACAAAGATAGCAGCCGGTGTCAGATAAGCTGGCAGAAAGCTTCCGAGTGAGCTCCCGATAAAATCTGAAAAACCAAGATCCTCCGCCGCCAGTGTCAGCGCCCAAATCAGGATGAGCAGGCTGATCGCCTCCATCATCTGATTCCCACCATCGTAAAAATGATAAAGAATTTCGTTCATTTTTTCCCGTCTGAGTATGTAGAAAATAAAGGTTAAGACGAGGGTGATAAAGACAGCCAGCAGCATTACAAATGTAGCGTCGGCCATGGAAAATGCTTCGAATATCGTATTTGCACCCTGCGACATTCCATCCTGCCATAAGAGTAACAGAGAAAAGGCGAGCAATAAAACTACAGGGAAAATCAAATGCCATGGCTGGGCTTTGACAAGCGATAATTCCTTCTTAATTCCCATCCGGTGGAATTCATGCTCTTTTTCCTCCAAATCGGTATGGGCTTCAGCTTTTTGCTCTCCAGTCTTTTTCCGGCGCCAAAACGTCTGCACAATCCCAATCAGCAGCATAATGATTGCGTAAAAATTAAACAGAATACTTAATAAAAAGATCTCATATGCGGACATATCCAGATCCAGCCCGCTGATGCCGCCTTCAACAAGGGATACCATGAAGCCCACAAAAGCAGTCGCAACCGGAAGCAGTACAATCACGGATTCGGTTGAAATATCAAGAGTCATGCCGACTTTCTGCTTGGACAGGTTCATTTTTTTAATCAAGGATTTGATAATGGGCCCGATCATCATGATTCGAAACATCGGCATCATGAAGGTGAACGGGAGAGTGATCCAGATGAACACAAGAAGACCGCGTTCAGAGCGGATCCGTCTGCCGGCCCATTCGGAAAAACCCTTAATGCCGCCCGCAATATTCATCATTCCCACAAGCCCGCCGAACAAATATAAAAATCCGACTATCTTGATATTCGTTTCATCGGAAAGCGTCGTCACAATATAAGTGACCGACTGTTCCGTGCCCGCCAGCAGGTCCGCAGACACTAGTATGGAGCCAACAAGGATGCCCGCCACCAATCCCGGCAGGATATTCTTTAACCAGATGGACATTCCGATTACGATTATAAATGGTATGATCGATAGCCAGGTGCTGTTCAAGTTTGTGACCTCCAATGAAAATGCCGTTACCTGTTTAGTATTTCCAGGGGAGGGCTGTAAATTCCTGAAATTTGACAAGGATACTGTCAGCCTGATATATCGGTGAACGGGTACAGGGTTATTCACTTTGGAAGAAATACCCGATGTTGGTTCAATAAATATTCGATTTGTTAGCCCCCGTATTTTAAAATGAACAGAGAACATTTTTTAGGAGGCATTAAATGAAACCGCGAATTTCAGTTATTACATTGGGTGTAGATGATTTGAAAAGGTCATTGAAGTTTTATCAGGATGGACTGGGACTATCAACAGAAGGAATAGTAGGTCAAGAATTTGAGCATGGGGCTGTTGCGTTTTTTGATTTACAATATGGAGTAAAACTTGCCATATGGAATCGTAAGGATATTGCTCATGATACAAACTTAAATCAAACACCCAAAAGCCCTACTGAATTTACCCTTGGTCATAACGTAGGGAGTAAGGAAGAGGTCGATAAAATAATGGAACAGGCAGATAAAGCTGGTGCAGTTATAACAGTTCCAGCACACGATACCTTTTGGGGAGGGTACTCTGGAAACTTCCAGGACCCTGACGGACATTTGTGGGAAGTAGTTTGGAATCCAGCTTGGGAAATTACTGAATAGGGTTTTATGTAACTGCATTTTCAACAAAAAGCTGACATAAAATCGCTAGGTATATAATTAACGGGTTCGGTTTTCGAGTACAAAATCTTTATTCACACACAAATTAGCAGCCTAATTCGCAGCTGAATCGGGCTGCATATTTTTCTTGATATATAAGCTTTTACATAAATTTAGGGGTGTTATAGCACTCGAATTTGCACCCCTTTTAGCAGGGTAACAGAAGATGTTTTTTGGATATTTATGTTAAAATCATAGGAGAGCTTATTCAACTAACAAGCAGGTTAGCAGAATAAGGATGGTTAAAATTATTTTAATTACTGTTATTAGGTTTTAGGGATGTGATAGCAATGTGTGGAATAGATTTTGTAATTGGAGTAACCGATAAAGAAGCATCAAAGGCAGAAAAATTTGTTCATTTTAACGAAAGAACACACGCTTACTTAATAAATATTGAAAAGGGTTCTGGTAATGACTTTAATCTTCTTTTGAAACTTGACCCTTACCGTCAAACAATAATATATAGAGATAAGATTCCAGATTTATTAGTAGTTTGCGAAGCTTTAATTAATAAATACAATTTAGCTGGAGAAAAACAATGTGAAATAAGGAATTTTGCACAAGAATTAAAGGAACTATGCGAAGATGCGATAAAACAAAAGAAACATATATACGCTATTGGAGATTAGTTTAGTTTGCTTATCAATCTCGGTTTCCATCTTGTTCAACGAACGGGTGCTAATCTTCAACAAAGTGGTGCTATAAAAAAAGCTCAAAGCATTATGGATCCGAGCTTTTTTGCGGCTGATATTTCTGCTGAAACGTCGGTAAATCGATTCTGGAGGTGCTTAAGCGTTCCTGCGGCATATCGCCCCGCGGAAAAAGGACAGCAGTTCGAATCACAGGGAAAAACCAGCTTTATCCAAATCCCGATTGGCTTTTACCGTGCCCGTCCATGGCTGAGGGGGAATTTGATTAGCTAGATTAGAAGATGAATCTGATTGAATTTCTGTTTTCGGGTGCTTGACGTGTGAATTGGCACACGTCATTTTTCTTGTTTATGAAGGCCTTAGCCTTTTATCGTTTTTGTCATTGCAATTGACATTATATTTTAATAAGAATTGTGCCGGAATAGTTGTCAATTTCAATGCCACTTGGACTGTTCTTCCACTGAAAAACAGGTGATTTTGTATAACGGAGAGAATTTATTTTTAGATAGAATTAACTCATGGCGGTTAAAAAATCCATCTCATAAAAATAAAGAATAGTGAAAACTCGTCATTTAGGGCGAGTTTTTTACCTTTTATATGTCATGTAAGGCATAATTGATAAGTGTACCATCCAAAGTATTTAAAAAAGTTGTATGAAAACATCTCCCCTTTTATTAGCACTTTTGACAATTGAATTTTCTGAAATATCGAACTATTATTAGGGCAAGGAAATTCTTTTTGGGAGGAGAACATGATGCATTCAAGATCTGTAAAGGAAAGAATAGATATTTCCATCCGCGATATTTGGGAAGCAAAGAAACGAATTTCTTCCCTTGTAGATAAGACTCCATTGATTCAATCGGCTATCCTGTCTGAGAAATTGGGACGGAGGGTTTTTTTGAAACTGGAGAATGTTCATGAAATCGGCGCCTTTAAAGTCAGAGGGGCAGCGAATAAAATTTTGAGTTTAAGTCCTGAAGCGAGAGAACGGGGAGTTGCCACCTATTCTACAGGGAACCATGGCATGGCTGTTGCCTATGTGGCGAAAAAGCTTGGAATCGAGGCAGTTGTTTGCATATCCAACCGTGTCCCAAAAGCTAAGGTAGATTCTTTAAAAAGGCTGGGAACTAAAATAGAAATTTACGGTGACAGCCAGGATGCCGCCGGGGAGCGATGCTATGATCTGGAGAGGACGGAAGGGCTGACTGTGATTCAGCCGTTCGATGATCCTCATGTGATTGCAGGTCAGGGAACAATTGGTTTGGAAATTTTGGAGGAACTTCCGAATGTATCAGATGTAATTGTCCCTCTTTCAGGCGGCGGGCTTCTTTCAGGGGTTGGGCTCGCACTTAAATCAAATGACAGAGGGATAAAGGTTTCAGGTGTATGTATGGAAAAATCCGCTGTAATGTATGAGAGTTTAAAGGCAGGGAAACCGGTAGTGCTTGAAGAGAGTGAGACTCTGGCTGACAGCTTGCTGGGAGGAATCGGTCTGGATAACTGCTACACACTTCGTATGGTTCAGGAATACATGGATAACGCTTATTTGATTCCCGAAGAGGAGATTGCAAACAGCATGGCTTTTATGATGGATAAGCACAGAATGATTATGGAGGGAGCAGCAGCTACTGGAGTTGCAGCGGTTTTAGGGGGTAAGATTCCCCGGCAGGAGGGGGATGTTGCTGTAATCATCAGCGGACATAATGTGGATCTTTCTGTCATACATCGGATCATTCAGGATTATGCCATCTGTAATGGTGTGAGTAAATAAGTGGCTGAAATGAAGGCTATGGCTATAACCGGACATATGGAAAAATACTGAATTTATTATATTAATAAAATATAAGCTGGCATTGCGGGAAATTTATAGTAGACGTTCCTATCTGAATATGGTTTCCTATAATAAAAGTCTTCTATTTTTTAATCTTAAGGTGTTCAGAGGGGAGCCAACATGAGATTAACAGTTAAAGATGTCCTAAAATACAAGATTCTCAATAGTGCCAAGATTGTTACCGGAAAGGAATATGCTGAAAAACGGCATATCCAATGGATTTCGGCCATAGAAATGCCAGTGGAAAACTTTGTCCGAAAAAATGAAGCGGTATTAACGACAGGGATAGGCTGCGGGCAGGATCCTGAAACTTTCAAAAGGTTTGTTCAGGATGTGATCGACTCTGACGCTTCGGCCCTGATGGTTGCTTTGGGAAGATACATTTTTGATATTCCGACTGAGGTCATAGAACTGGCTGAAATGAATAATTTTATTATTATTGAACTTCCATGGGAAATCCGTTTTTCCAGTATTATTGAATTGGTAATGAAAGAGATAAATGACATCGAATATAAAGAGCGTCAAAAATCAGAAAAGGTTCAGCAGGAACTTCTTAATCTCATTCTAAAAGACACCGATCTGAGGGGTATCTCAAAATTCGTTGAAAAACATATCGGGCATCCGCTCGTCATTACAGACCGATCAGGCACCCTTCATGAAAAAAGCATCCATACACAATCCTTTATAAAGGAGTGGAAAAAATATGTCCTGCAAGGAATTCTTCCATCAAGGACAGAAAACACTCTATTAAAAGGAGATCCTATGTTTCAGAAGTTCCAAATGATTAAAATAGAAAACCGGATTGTTTTTCAAATTCCGGTGCTCCAGGTAGCCGACAATCCACAAGGCTATATTTTTGTATTGGTTCCCAGTTCCGAATCAATCGAATCCTTTCTCACTCTCTTTCGGGTTAACGTGTTAGAGCACGCTGCAACTACGATTGCTCTTTGGCTTTCAAGGAGAAATGCCATTGAAGAGACAAAAATGCGCCTTCGCAGCGATTTTGTCCATGAGCTTTCTAAGGGCGAATTCCTATCACTTGAACAAGCCGATACAAGGGCAAAATTGCTTGGATATAATCTTAAACTCCCATATGTGTGTATTGTCGGGTATCCGGAAAATATGAAAATTTTATTCCAAAAGCGCAAGCAGGACTACGATTCCTACGAACATTGGCTTGAAAGCATGATTCAATATATTGAAGAAGAAGTCTACTATGCCGCCCAGTCTCTTAAAAAGGATATACTGATGACCTATCAGGGTGAACAGCTTGTCATTTTCCTGGAAACATCAGGGGTGAAGGGAAATGAAAACGCTACAAATTTCCTTGACCTTGTCGAACGGCGCCTGGGAAATTTGCTTCCTGAAGTTGTCATATCATGGGGCATAGGCAATGCGTTTGAAGGCATTTCAGGATTTGGTGAAAGCTTCCGTCATGCTGGCACTGCTTTAAGCATTGGCAGGCGGAAAAAGGGTTTCGGGCAGCGGATGATGTATGAGCAAACTAGAGTGGACAGGGTGCTGTTAAATTTGGCTGGCAATAAAGAGATGGAAGATATTATTATGTCAACTATTGAGCCTCTTGTACAATATGATGAGCAGCGGCACATGGATTTGATTGGAACTTTCATCGCTTATAATCAATGTCATGGGAATGTAAGTCAGACAGCGAGATCACTAAATCTCCACCGGCAGTCCCTGCTGTACCGGCTAAGGAAGATTGAATCCTTGACTGGCTTGTCCCTTATTGATCCGGATGATTTATTTCTTTTGGATCTGAGCATAAAGATTTGGAAAATAGGAGAACATGCCGTAATGGCAGGTCAACCTTAATAATATTAAAAAAATGCGGAAAAATCCTTTGCGGTTTTTTTCCGCATTTTTTTTGCTTCCAACCAATCACCCAACTTGTCTATTAATCTTTTTGCAGGAAAATTTACTTATAAATATTTTAAAAATTTAAAACCTTTCGATAGTTTGACTAAAATAAAATTTGAATTTTCATACAACTTTGCAGATGATAGTTTTTTTATCCTGACACTATAATAAACCTACAAACTTAATAAAATATCCGGTTTTGCAGGAGGGAGAGCCACCATGTCATTTGGAACAGCAGAGTTTAAAATGAGAATCTTGAAAACAAAAGAAAGAATGGCAGCAGAAGGGATTGAAGTATTGCTTATTACCGATCCCGCTAATATGAATTATCTATCGGGTTATGACGGATGGTCCTTCTACGTGCATCAAATGCTTGTCATCATCATTGATGAGGAACAGCCGATCTGGATCGGTCGCGGGCAGGATGCAAATGGAGCCAAGGTCACGACATGGCTATATCATGAAAATATTATTCCCTACCCTGACGATTATGTACAATCTGAAACCAAACATCCAATGGATTTTGTGGCAGAAATTTTAAAGCAAATCGGACAGCAGAATCGTTTCATTGGTGTTGAGATGGATAATTATTATTTCACGGCAAAGTGCTATGAGCAGCTGAAGAAGGGACTTCCAAATGCAAGTTTCCGGGATGCATCCCTGCTGGTAAACTGGGTCCGTATTATAAAGTCCGATACAGAAATCGAGTATATGAAGAAAGCAGCCAAAATTGTGGAGAAAACAATGGCAGCAGGAATTGAGCTGGTGAATGAAGGTGTACGGGAATGTGATGTGGCAGCGAAAATCTTTCATACACAAATAACAGGCACGGAAGAATTCGGAGGGGACTACCCGGCAATCATGCCTCTTCTTCCATCCGGGGAAAGAACTTCAACTCCGCACTTAACCTGGACGGACCAGCGTTATAAATCAGGCGAGCTTGTGATCCTGGAATTGGCCGGATGCTATAAGCGTTACCATTCTCCTCTTGCCAGAACGGTCCATATCGGCCAGCCCTCCGAAAAAATCATGTCACTTTCGGAAGTGGTTGTCGAGGGACTGAACGCTTGTCTGGACATGATTAAGCCCGGGATTGCCTGTGAAGAAATTGAGGAAGCATGGAAAAAATCGATTGAAAAGAGCGGAATTATAAAGGAATCGCGTCTTGGATATTCCATGGGTCTGAACTATCCGCCAGATTGGGGTGAGCATACGGCGAGCATCCGCAAAGGAGATAAAACCATCCTTCAGCCCAATATGACATTCCATTTGATCCCTGGTATCTGGCTTGATCAATACGGTTTCGAAGCAAGTGAATCATTCAGGGTAACCGAGAATGGATGCGAAACATTTGCAGAACTCCCTAGGCACTTATATATAAAAGAAGCATCACTTTCAAAAATCTAGGAGGTGAAGCAGAGAGATGCTAATTTTTACAGAACAGGAACTTAAGCAGTATGTGCAGCTGAACAAAGAAGCGATTGCAATTGTGGAAGCAGGATTTACGAAGCTTGCAGAAGATGAAGCCGTCATGCCGCCGATTATGCGCGTGGACCTGCACGACCAAAATGGGGAAGTGGATGTCAAAACCGCTTATGTAAAAGGGGAAGACATGTTTGCGATCAAAGTATCTTCCGGATTTTTCAATAATTATAAGCTGGGGCTTCCAAGCGGAAATGGCCTGATGCTATTAATCAGCACCCAAACAGGCCTCCCGCAGGCCATCCTGCTGGATAACGGCTATTTGACCGAGGTGCGGACAGCCGCAGCGGGAGCGATTGCTGCAAACTGCCTTTCCAGAAAAAACATTGAAACAGTAGGCGTGATAGGAGCTGGAAGCCAGGCGAGGTACCAGGCAAGGGCGCTGAAACTCGTACGGGACTTTAAAAAAATCCTGGTCTATTCCAGGTCAGAGGATCGGTCGAGAAAGTATGCCTTGGATATGTCGGCCGAATTAGGGGTTGAGGTCCAAGTGGCTGAGAGTGCTGAAGTTTTAGTCCGTAATAGTGATACCGTCATTACGACTACTCCCGCAAAAGAACCGGTGATCAAAGCGGAATGGCTTCATCCCGGCCTTCATATTACGGCTATGGGATCTGATGCTGAGCATAAGCAGGAGCTAGAGGCAGAAGTCCTTGCCCGGGCGGATAAGCTGGTATGCGATACAAAAGCACAGTGTGCCAGACTTGGAGAATTGCATCACGCACTTGACCAGGGAGTAGTAACGAATGAATCGCAGGTTATTGAATTGGGTCAATTAACATCTGGAAAGCTAAGCGGCCGGATAAATGACGAGGAAATTACGGTTTGTGATTTAACTGGAACAGGAGTCCAGGATACTGCCATCGCCCTGTTTGCATACAGTGAATTGGCCAGGCGGGAAATTGGGTTGAAAGTTGAGAACGAAAAACTGGCAATAAAAAACTGAGAAGGAGTGATCGTATGGTAAAAGAAAATGTTCAGGCAGGTACAAAAGCGGTATGGGCTGGGGAAAAGGATTATTTGGTGCATGGAGCGACCCAGGTGCCGGTCGTACTCAGTGTGGCATATGGCTATGATGATATGGATGAGTGGTATGATGTAGCGATTGGAAAGAAGAAGGGTCATATTTACGGAAGAAATACAAACCCGACTGTTCAGTCATTTGAAGATAAAGTGAAAATCCTCGAAGGCGCCGAATCAGCAACAAGCTTCTCAACTGGCATGGCTGCAATCAGCAATACATTAGCGACCTTCCTGGTTCCTGGAGACCGCATTGTATCCATGAAGGATACGTATGGCGGAACGAACAAGATTTTCACGGAATTCCTGCCGCGCCAGCAAATAGATGTGGCTCTTTGTGAAACGGGGAATCACGAGCAAATAGAAGCAGAGGTCGCAAAAGGGTGTAAAATCCTTTACCTCGAAACACCGACCAATCCAACTGTCAAGATCACTGATATCGAACGCATGGCAAAAGCAGGACACGATGCCGGGGCGATTGTCATTGTCGATAATACGTTTGCAACGCCAATGAATCAGAACCCTATTAAACTTGGTGTGGATCTGGTTATCCATAGTGCTACGAAATTCCTCGGCGGGCATGCGGATGCGCTCGGCGGAGTCGTTTGCGGTCCGCACGATCTTGTGGAAAAAATCTATCATTATCGTGAAATCAACGGAGCCACAATGGATCCGATGGCAGCTTATCTGATGATCCGCGGAATGAAAACGCTTCACCTTCGTGTCCGCCAGCAATGTAAAAATGCCATGGCGCTTGCCAAATACCTGCAGACAAAGGATATGGTGGAATCAGTTTATTATCCAGGGCTTGAAACACATCCAAACCATCATATTGCCAAAAGGCAGATGAAGGATTTTGGTGGGATGCTCAGCTTTGCTGTCAAAGGCGGAGTGGATACTGTCCGTGACTTGCTGCCAAAATTACAATTTGCCAACCGTGCTGCAAATCTCGGCGCTGTCGAAACAACAGTAGGGCCGGCCCGAACAACAAGCCATGTCGAGTGTACGCCTGAGGAGCGTGCAGCAGTTGGCATTCCGGAAGGGTTAATCCGTGTCTCCTGCGGGATTGAAGAAATTGAGGACCTCATTGCAGATTTTGAACAGGCATTTAGCCATGCAGAAAGTGTTTTGCAAGTAAAGTAGATTACTAGTTCCGATCGAGGTGAGAGATGATGTCAAATAATCATCCTATCGTTGAGCAAGCGAATAAGTTGGCTGGCCGTCTGGTTGAATGGCGCCGTCATCTTCATGAGCATCCCGAGCTTAGCTTTCAGGAGTTCGGGACCTCCCGTTTTGTTGCGGATGTGTTAAAGGAAATAGACGGTATCGAAGTAGAAACAGGAGTGGGTCTTGAAACAGGAGTATTAGGCACTTTGACCTCTGGGGATGGACCAGTCATTGCACTGAGGGCTGATATGGATGCCTTGCCGATTACGGAGGAAAATCGAACAGTCTATTCGTCCAGAACTGAAGGTGTGATGCATGCTTGCGGCCATGATGCACACACCTCCATTCTCCTGGGGGCGGCTTCCCTCCTCTCGGACCAATTTAAAAAGGGCGAATTGAAAGGGACGGTTAAATTTATTTTCCAGCCGGCAGAGGAGAGTACCGACACTAACGGACTTTCAGGTTCACCGTACATGGTCCGTGCAGGGGGTTATGACCAGGCCGAAGCTGCCCTTGCACTTCATGTCTGTCCATGGCTTCCGGTAGGGAAAGTGCAAATCAGCGATGGCTACAGTATGGCTAATGTAGATGTTTTTGAAGTGAAAATACATGGCTCAGGCGGACACGGAGCTTATCCGGAGCTTGGCACTGATCCTATTTGGATGCTTGGCCCCGTCATGCAGGCACTGTATGGAATTACAGCCAGGAGGGTTTCCGCGCTGGATGCTGCCGTTATCAGCATTGGGCAAATCCATGCAGGCACAGCAAGCAACATCATTCCGACTGAGGCAGTAATTCAGGGTACCATTCGAAGCTATACACCGGAAATCCGTGATTTTTTGGCATCGGAATTAAAGAAAGCGCTTTCTATTGTTGAGCATTTGGGCGGGTCCTTTTCATTGAGTATCCAAAGAGGGGAGCCGGCTTTAAAAAATCAACCTGCCGTCAATGAATGGATTACGGACGCCATTGCACAGACATATCCAGGCATGGGGATCATCAGGCGCCCATTTGGCCTTGGCGGAGAAGACTTCGGCTATGTCACTGAAAAAATACCGGGATCCATGTTTTTCCTTGGATGTGCACCAATGGAGGGGGGACAGCGTGATCTGCATACCCCGATTTTTGATTTGGATGAAGCCTGTCTGCCGATCGGAACAGCCATTTTGGCACAAACGGCGGGCACATTTTTAAAAAAGAAACAGAAAGTACAAATAGACCGAAATATGGAGGTGGAAATGCTTGGCACATAAATTGGCGTTTATAGGATTTGGGGTTGTTGGCCAGGGATTGGCGGAAATTCTGCGTGATAAGAAACAGGCGCTGAAACAGAACGAAGGATTCGAAGCAGAAATTGTTGCCATTTCCGATTTGAAGAAAGGGGCAATCTACCATCCGGGCGGACTGGATATCGTTAAAGTTTTGCAAGTATTGCAGGAAACAGGGAGCTTGGAGAATTATCCGGAAATCCCGGGGCTAATCAGGGGATGGGACAGTATCAGAACAATCAGGGACACCAATGCAGATACGGTTATCGAGGTTTCGTATACAGATGTCAAAACCGGTCAGCCCGCCATAGACCACTGTAAGGCTGCATTTGAAAAAGGAAAAAATGTGGTGATGACCAATAAAGGCCCTGTTGCACTCGCTTACCGTGAGCTATCTGAAATGGCCAAAAAGCATGGTGTCTACTGGGGATTTGAGGGAACCGTCATGAGCGGCACACCAGCATTACGGATGCCGGCCGCTGCCTTGGCCGGTAATGACATTACGGAAATCCGCGGCATATTGAATGGAACAACCAACTATATTCTGACCAAAATGGAACAGGAGGGTGTTTCTTATGAAGCGGCTCTAAAAGAGGCGCAAAAACTCGGCTATGCAGAAGCGGATCCTGCCAGCGATGTAGAAGGCTATGATGCAAGATATAAAATTGTCATTCTCGCAAACCATGTCATGAATGCTCCTTTATCAGTCGAGCAAGTGGAATGCAAGGGCATTACAGGCATCACGCTGAATGATATTGAAAAGGCTAAGGCGGAAGGGAAGACCTGGAAGCTGATTGCAAAAGCCAAAAAGGAAAACGGCAGGGTCATTGCCTCGATAACTCCTGAAAAATTGGATGCTGAAGATCCTTTGTCTTCCATTAGAGGCGCTGTCAATGCCATTACGTATCAATGCGATCTTTTGGGCACAGTCACATTAAGCGGTGCAGGAGCAGGGAAAATAGAGACAGGATTCTCCCTTTTGATTGACTTAATTTCCATTAATCGACAAAGGCAGCTTGTTTCAATCTAAAACGGAAAGGCGGTAATTAGCATGACCACTCAACTAACCGGACAAAGAATGTTTCTCGCAGGCGAATGGGCGGCAGGAGAAAGATTAATTGAAGTTCGCGATCCGCAGGATAACAGCATGATTGATACTGTACCAGCAGCTTCGAAGGAAGATATGCTGAATTGTATTGAAGAAGCGAAAGAGGGGGCGAAAATTGCTGCTTCCCTTCCTGTCCATCAGCGAATGGCGATTATTAATCGGGCTGCAGACTATATTGAAGCCAATAAAGTTAAATATGCCAATACGATCGCAAGGGAAGGAAGCAAAACCATTCGGGAAGCCTCTAAAGAAGTGGAAAGAGCCATACAGACCTTCCGGATCAGTGCAGAAGAAGCAAGAAGGATTCATGGAGAAACCATACCATTTGACCAGATGCCCGGGAGTGAAAACCGCCTGGGATACTACCGCCGTTTCCCTATTGGAATTATTGGCGCCATTACACCCTTTAACGATCCATTAAATCTTGTAGCGCATAAGGTGGGTCCCGCCATCGCTTCCGGCAATGCCATTATCGTGAAACCTGCAACAGTGACTCCTCTCAGCGCCCTTTTAATCGCCGAAGCCTTTGAACAAGCCGGATTGCCGCCTAAAGTGTTATCTGTCATCACTGGGTATGGAAGCGAAATTGGGGATGTTCTTGTCACCCATCCTGCTGTGCGAATGATTTCCTTTACTGGAGGCCTGGACGCCGGGGAACAAATTACCCGGAAAGCAGGATTGAAAAAGATAAGTATGGAGCTGGGGTCCAACTCTCCTGTCATTGTGCTAGAGGATGCTGATTTGGATGAGGCTGTTGAATCAACGGTTTCAGGGGCATTTTGGGCAGCAGGGCAAAATTGCCTCGGTGTTCAAAGAGTGTACATCCAGAATTCTGTTTATGAGGCATTTCAACAGGCTTTCGTTGCCAGGACAAATCAATACTGCGTAGGGGATAAGCAATCAGAACTGACGGATATGGGGCCGCTTATTACGGAAAAAGAGGCTGTCCGGGTTGAAAAGATGGTTAATGAAGCGAAACAAAAAGGAGCAGCCGTGTTAACAGGCGGGAAGAGGAATGGGGCATTTTACTCACCTACCGTTCTCGAAAATGTCCCGGAGGACTGTACCATTGCGAGAGAAGAAATTTTTGGTCCGGTTGTACTCTTGTACAAAGTATCTTGTCTTGACGAAGCAATCAGTAAATCGAATGACATAAATTATGGCTTGCAGGCCGGAATATTTACTAAGGATATCGAAAAAGCCCATAAAGCAATCGACAAATTGGATGTAGGCGGAATTATGATAAATGACAGCAGTGACTACCGGATTGATGCCATGCCATTTGGCGGCGTGAAAAATTCAGGATTAGGCAGGGAAGGCATCAAATTCTCCATCCAGGAGATGACGGAACCGAAAGTAGTCTGCTTTAAATTAGCGAACTATAGCAGTCTATAAATTTAATACTATCAGACAGCCGACAAGCTGCCTGAATATCGTGTGAGGAAGAACGATCCGGCTTCGGAGGGTCTTCCTTTCCTTTTAAATAGCTGAAGTTATAATTTATGTCATTCAACAACCTTTATAAACCTTTGAAATGCAGACAGGCTTTATAATCCTATCAAATTTGAATTACAGTTTTCCGGAAGGCAAACAAGTACGATAGCCGAACAAAAGACTAATAAGGAGGATTTTATTTTGAAGAAAAACGGGAACCGAGCTTCATATAACAATCCAGTCTTTAAGATCTCAGCCATAATTGTTGGACTTTTTACCATTTGGGGAGCCTTTTCACCTGATAGTCTTGCCAGAAATGCCTCAATTGTTTTTAACTTTACCAGTAAATCATTTGGATGGCTTTATTTAGTCAGTGTAGCTCTTTTTGTATTCTTTTGTTTATACCTTGCTTTTAGTAAATATGGAAACATAAAGCTCGGGCCGGATGGAGAAAAAGCCGAGTATTCCTTATTTGCCTGGATCAGTATGCTGTTCAGCGCGGGTTTTGGGGTAGGAATTGTCTTCTGGGGTGTAGCAGAACCGCTGTCTCACTTTACTTCTCCACCGCTTCCTGGTGTAGAGCCGCAATCAGCAGAAGCCGCACGGGTAGCCATGCGATATTCGTTTTTTAACTGGGGCATTCATCAATGGTCAGTCTTTGCCATTGTCGGACTGGCTCTTGCTTATTATCAATACCGTCATAAAAGGAAGGCTCTTGTAGGTGAAGTATTAAGCGCAAAGCACCCCGAAAAAAGAAAAAGGCTAAAGTCAGCAGTTAATATACTGGCGGTCATTGCTACAGTAACGGGAATTGCCACCTCGCTGGGAATGGGTGTATTGCAAATTAATGGCGGCTTGAACTATGTCTTCTCAGTACCCAACAATCCTTGGATGCAAATCGGCATTGTTGGCATCATGCTTGTCCTTTATCTTGTTTCAGCAACGACCGGTATTGATAAAGGGATTAAGATTTTGAGTAATACAAACATGATTTTGGTTCTTGCTTTAATGGTGATCTTCCTGATCAGTGGCCCCACCGTCTTTATATTCGAAAGCTTCGTTCTTGCCATTGGGGATTATATCCAGCATTTTATGGAAATGAGCTTCTATTTGACCCCATACACAGGTGAAGCGTGGGTTCAGGATTGGACAGTTTTTTATTGGGCATGGGTGATTGCCTGGTCTCCTTTCGTCGGTTCCTTTGTTGCACGGATATCAAAGGGGAGAACGATCAGGGAATTTATTATAGGTGTAATGATTGTCCCTCCAGCCATTGGGTTTGTATGGATGGCCATTTTCGGGGGAATAGGATTATACATGGATTTATTCCAGGGTACCGCCATTTCCGAAGCGGTTTCGCAGGATGTGACAACCGCCATTTTCGTTCTGTTAAAGGAGTTTCCATTATACACATTGTTATCAGTAATCATGCTTGTCCTAATCGTCATATTCCTTGTCACTTCGGCGGATTCAGCTGTTTTCGTTCTGGGCATGATGACATCTGATGGCGATTTAAATCCTTCCAATATGGTAAAAGTGATCTGGGGAGTATTAATGGCAGGGATTACTGCCGTGTTAATTGCCAGCAGCGGATTAAAAGGACTGCAAACCGCGTCCTTGGTTTCTGCTCTCCCTTTTACCATCATATTGGGCATTATTAGCATCTCGCTCTATAAATCATTGTCCAGGGAGAGAAAAGAAGCAAAAGGACAAACCGAGTCTGTTCCCTTGAAGAAAGCGCAGTAATAATTCAAAAGATTATACGGTGAACAATCCTAGCACTATTAACAGTAAAAACGCTATTCTTTCGATAAGGATAGCGTTTTTATTGTGTAAGGATTCTCTGCAGATGGCAGGATGATTTCTGCCTCGGCAGTATATTACTGGCCAAACTTCCCGCGATAATGAGCCAAAGCCATAAGCGGAAAGATATACCGATAGCTATGGTAATGAATATAAAAGCTCCCCGCCATGGCCTGCCCTTTTGGATAATCAGTCGTCCAATCCTCTTTGTCAATTGAGTTCAGCAGGTATTGAATTCCTTTTTGGATCTGTTCAGTTGGCTGGTCTTCCGCTGCAATTAGAGCATCAACCGCCCATGCCGTGTCTGTAAGGGTACTTGCCTTCAAGGGAACATAAGATTTTTGGCTGTCGCTCAGGCAGGATTCTCCCCATCCGCCATCCTCGTTTTGGATTTTCTTCAGCCAGTCACAAGCCTTCTTGACAGAAGGATGGTTTGCATGGCCTGCCGCAACAAGCCCTGTTACGGATGCCCAGGTCCCGTAAATATAGCAAATACCCCATCTTCCATACCAGGAACCGTCTTGTTCCTGATTATCCACTAGCCAGTTTACCGCGTTTTTATTCAAAGGGTCTGCAGCTGGCAGATTCGTATAGTTTCCCAAAAACTCAAGTGTTCTCCCGGTCAGATCGGCTGAGGTGGGGTCTCCAAACATATATTCACCCTTTTCAACCGGAAGGAAGGCGAGCCATGGATTTTCGGTATTTCTTTCAAATGAAGGCCAGCCGCCATCGTCATTCTGCATGGAGACCAGCCACTGAAGGCCGCGGTCCCAGGCATCCTGATATTCTGAACGGTCCTCGGCATCCTGATATTCTGAACGGTCCCCGGCACTTCTGGCGATGGCCCGCAATGTAGCAGTAGTATCATCTACATCCGGGTTGAGGGTGTTGACATCAGAAAATCCCCATCCTCCGGGCTTTCCATAGGGGTTATGGATAGCCCAGTCCCCAAACTTCACATGCTGACGCTTCAGCAAATAGGTGTTTGCTTTCTTTACTGCAGGGTCATCGGGAGAAACACCGGCTAATTGGAGAGCTGTATTTATGAGAGATGTATTCCATACACTGGCGTTTGCGTATTGGATATGAGGGAGGCCGTCTATATCAGTCCGGAGCGATTTCAGCCCCTCAACTGCATTCTTTATTACGGGCTCTTCTTTGGAATAGCCAAGGGACAGGAGCGCAAAAATCATTAAAAAGGTTGAGCTGAAATAACTATAGAAGGTCCCATCCGGCTCAATCCGTTCGAGCATATAATCCTTCGCCCGGTCCATTGCCAATGAGTGAAGCTGTTCTGGCAGACCCAAAAGCTCTTCAACACCTTCTTTGATGTCTGATAAAAATGATCGGTATCCCGGCTGGACCTCCCACCGGGCTCTTGTTAATAGCAAGTCAGAAAGGTCAGGGCTGTTTGCTGTTTTGATGCTGAACTTTTTTTCTGAAAGAATGAGAATCGGAGCCAGATTCACACGCCCATACACCGAAAACTGATAAAAATTGAAAGGGAAGGACAGGGGCAAAAGCATAATCTCAACATGAATCGGAAAGGATTCAGGCCATGGATATTGTCCCGTAGAAGCTAGCATAATTTTGGTAAATATATTTGCGTTCTCCATTCCGCCATGCTCCTGTATAAATTCTCTCGCAGCTTTCATCCTTGCGTCTTCCTTCCCTATATAGCCCGAATAAAGAAGTCCATAATAAGCCTCCAGTGTGGCATTTGCATTTCCATCCTGTTCATCCCGGAAAAGCTTCCAGGCTCCATTTTCTTCCTGCTTGCTTAGGATTCTTGCGGCCAGTCCCTTAATTAATTTTTCATCATGTATCTCCAGTGTCCTTAATAAAATGATCATATAAGCGTCTGTTGAAATGCCGGTTTCAAAAGGATAATTCCATGAACCATCATGGGACTGATTTTTTCTTAATGCGGCAATGAGACGTTTCATGCCAGCAGCGGTATAGGTCATTCATGCACATTCCTCTCCAATTAAATTGCTCCAATAAATACATATTCATTTCACAGAGAGAGAATTCATGGAGGAGGTCTGCTTATCTTTTTTCAAAAGAAACACCCAATGAACTGGTTAAAAGAAGAATTAAAGAAAAGAGTTCAAAAGCAGATAAACCTTTCAGATGAAGAAAAGAGGATTCTGAGCCAGGTTAAAAGGGAGACAACTGAATGGAATCTAAATAACGTCAGCCGGACACAAGCCTATCTTGATTTCTACCGGCAGCATCCCGATATCCATTGGGCCTTTTTGGGGCATATGGTTTCCCGCAATGGCGGCTGGAATATGACCGACCTAAAAGGGGAGCTCCTGTCCAGGTTACTATCAAATCGCGAAAAGCAATCCTTCTTTTCTTTTCTGGAAAGAGGGAACTGGCTCATTTTTCAGGATGCGTATCCGCAGTTTTTGATATATAAAGAAAGCCTGAAGCGAAACAAGCCCTTATTTTACCTTTTCCCGTTCCTTAATATCTCGGTTTTTATGGAAACAGTCTGGAGCAGTTTTTGGAGGAAGCCTGATCCCTATCTGCTCACTATTGCCCTAATCATCAATGAACAAAGCTATTTAGAACAAAGGGTGATTCAAAATCCGCATTATAAGCTCGAGGTTTTTCAAAAGCTTGAATTTAAGCTGCAGGAGCTGCTGTCTTTGAATCACATCCTCTTTCCTTATGAAAAGAAGGGTGTTCTTCATCTGAAAGGCCAGACATTGAATCATTTTGAATCGCTGCACGAGCGGATCACATTAGGGAAAAGGCTGTACGATGTTCTGTTTAAGGACAAAGAGGTGCTTGCCCTTACCGAAGAATGGGCAAATGCACATCCTCATACCGGCTCAAGAAAGGATTATTGGCCGCATATTTTCAATGATGTTCACCAAGGGCTTCCTGGTGAGCAATATCAATTTCAGCTAAAGTCGTGTCAGCTCCGGCCGGGCGGTAGAAGAATTTATAGCCCAAGCCTTGAAATCGCCTGGAAAAATGCAAGCCAGCCTGAAGCAGAATTAGGAGATTGGTATAAAAGTGATCACGTATTGGAGTATTTTTTTGAGTCAGACGATATGATTAATGGAGAGATCAGGCATGCATACTGTCAAACACTTGAAAGGCTCGAGCTCGCAGCCCTTGCCAAAAAGGCCGTCTGGAATTAAAGCCTATATACCGGCTATGCTGCTGGCATCGCTATTAGGCACATATTTAGATTTGTATTTTACCGGGAAGGGGATGTACTCTTTCCCAATAAGGCCATTCTCAGGCATCTTTACGATCAATATTTTATTCACCCTGGCCGTCCTTCCTATTTTCATGATTCCTTTACTAAAAATTATGGAAAGCTTAAAGGGCAGGTTCCGGGGAATATTTGTATTGGCCATCAGTATAGCGATGGCAGCTGCAGAAAAAATCGCAGAGAGCTTAGGTATGTTTGTTCATGCCGAAAACTGGCATCATCTTTATACCTTCACAGGCTACTGCTTATTTATTGGATTGATCGCTGTATTTCATGGATGGATGAATGGAAATCGCTAAAAAAAGCCTATTTCAATAGTGTAAAGGCTTCCGTTTTCGGTTGATTTATTGAAAATGGGCATAAAGAATGACGTGTGTTTGGCACACGTCATTTTCCTGAAAAACACAAAAAAACTCGTCACGTCATGATCGGCTAGTTATAAATACAAGCTGGAAAAAATATATCATTATTCAACAAAAGTTATTGATGTTGAATTATCTACATATTTTTGCTTTCCTGAAGAAGTTTGGATTTTCCGGTACGTTCCCATTCTTCTACTGTTTCATATGCCTTTTCAGGGGAATATCCCTTCCCTACAAGAACTCCCATTAGAATAAACTCTTGAAGAATGTGTGTCATATTAATTCCTCTTTTAACGTCCTCCAAGCCTTCTTTTACCAAAAACTCCGTATGTCTTACCCATTCATCCGGAGTCTTTCCGAAAGCTGCTGTTTTCCCATTTCCATTAGCCGAACCTTCTTCCATTGTCATCGCATCAGCCTTCGTTTTATGCACGGTACCAAATGGATGGTTTGGCGGGGCATATATGGAGTAAAGTTTCAACGGAACATTTCCTGTGTTTGTGACATTGTGCCACATTCCAGCCGGAATCATAATAGCAGAGTCATCGAAGACTCTCCATTGGAAACTTAAATTATCTTTGCTTTTGCCCATTTGAACAATTCCCTGGCCTTGTTCAATACGCAAGAATTGATCCACATCAGGGTGAACTTCCAATCCG
Organism: Paenibacillus sp. FSL R5-0490; assembly: GCF_001956215.1. Lineage (GTDB taxonomy): Bacteria > Bacillota > Bacilli > Bacillales > Cytobacillaceae > Cytobacillus. Next base: position 61,503 of record NZ_MRTQ01000015.1, read on the forward strand.
ATATCTTCACCAACATTAAGACTCATTAATGTAACCTGCAAATGATTTCCTGTCCATAGTGCAGTACGATACGTGCTGTTTTGTTTGGCGGCCTCATTGATATTGATAACAAATGGGTTAGAACCATAATCTTTTAAGATTTCTCTGCTATCACCATAAAATGCACCATAAGAATTGAATGCCAACTCATTAGGATAAGCCCAATAACCAGCAGCACTTCCGTAAGTATGCGCTGGTACATTTGCATAATAAGGATTTTGATGCGTATATGGCGTATAATACATTTTCCTCAATCCCTTCATATTTATCTATTATCAATAAATTATCTTATGTACATATAAGAGGAAGGTACTTATTAATTTTAAATGGCCAATTTCGCTGGTGGGAAATTCATTTCCTATTTTGCATTTATAAAACAAAGATGTCCTTTGTTAAAGAAAGCTAACACTCTATTTACAAATCGGTAAAGCTCCCATTGTTCGACATTTTTTAAATAATCCCTTGATATAATGACATTATTTTAAGAGGAAGGGAGATGAATACTGTTCAAATCCTAAGCAGTGAGAATAAACCCATCTAAAATAAAGATTCAATCATTGGGGGAGGAACCATGACAGAGATTTTGCTTTATGTCGGTACATATATTTCGCTAACTTTTGCCCTTGGCTGGCTGATTACGGTTGCTTTTAATCTATTTTTAAAATGAAAACCTTTGTAAAAAAGCTATTAAAGTCCTTTTCCTCTGCATGCACTCAGGACGCAGCTGCTCGTGCACATCTTTAAGGAATCTTATTATCCGGGGAGGAATTCGATATGTGGATTTTAACACTATTTTTACAGGACCGGATCCAAATGTTTGAGTATGACAGCAGGGAAGAAGCAAGAATTGAGCTAAAGAAAGCAAAAGGATGCAAAATACTATCTGAAATCATTCACTTTAGGGATTTTGAAAATAAATAAAATTCTCTTGGACAGCCGGAATACTAATCTGGGAAAAGACCTTCTTCCATTGAAGGTCTTTATTTTTTTTATTAGATAAACAGCTGCCTATTTTGTTTGGAAATAAGAAAACAAAGATAAAATCCGTTTAAGAGTTATTGACTAATATCAAACGTTGGTTTAATATGTTTATTATAAAACAAACAAATTTTGATTTTGTTTATAAAGATTAGGGTGTGTTTAACCGATGGAATTTTCAAATCAATTCTGGGACGCTTCTTTAGAGGAGCTTAAGCAGGGTTACATGGAAGAAAAAGAGACATACACTTGCCTGTTATGCGGGGAAAAGACGGAAAAAGGGATTGTATACCCATATAAAGATCGATTTTACGAAGCGGAACGGTATATGCGCATTCATATTGAAACGGAGCATATCTCGGTTTTTGACTATTTGCTTTCGATGGATAAGAAGCTGACAGGGCTTACGGATCATCAGAAAAGTCTTCTGCAGCTTTTTTATCAGGGGAAAAGCGATAAGGATATTCAGAAGAAGCTGGACATGGGGAGTACCTCGACCATTCGCCATCACCGTTTTGCCTTAAAAGAAAAGGAACGTCAGGCGAAGACCTTCCTGGCGATTATGGAATTGCTGAAGGAAAAGGATGAGCACGCACCAGCATTCCTGCCTGTCCATAAAACCGCCACAATGGTGGATGACCGCTACAACATTACAGAGGGGGAACAGGAGAAAATCCTAAAGAAATACTTTCCCGAGGGTGCCGCTAAACCCCTTGCAAAGTTTCCTCCTAGAGAGAAGCAAAGGCTGATTGTGCTGCGGGAGATTGCCGGTGGGCTGAAGGCCGAACACAAATACGGCGAGAAAGAGTTAAACGACACACTAAAGGCCATTTATGAGGATTATGCGTTGATCAGAAGGTATTTGATCGATTATGGATTTTTAGATCGAAAGCCCGATGGCAGAGAGTATTGGCTTAAAAAATAGAAAAACGGGGGATTAACATGGAACGAAAAAGAGAATTGAAGCAGCAGTTTAAAGAAACACCCATTGAAGCTGGGGTTTATCAAATTAAAAATACAGTTAACAATAAAATCTTCATTGGCAGCACAAATAATTTAAAAAGCCTGAACGGAGTCAGATTTTCACTCGAAACAAACGGCTACATGCCTAATCGGGGGCTGCAGGAGGAATGGAATCAGTTTGGGAAAGAGGCTTTTGAAATCAGTGTTCTGGAGAAGCTGAAGAAGAAGGATGATCCGTATTTTAACGGGAAGGAAGCCCTGGGGAAGCTGGAGGAAAAGTGGCTGGAGGAGCTGCAGCCATTTGGCGATAAAGGTTATAACCAGGAATAATACCAACAATAAGAAACAATTGAAGTCTGGTTCCCTTATGAATCGGACTTTATTTTTGTGGTGCAGCCTGATTTTGAAAGAATACTAGAAATCTGTGTCGATCTGGGATTTTTTATGAAAATTTTTGGTTATCTTTGTTAAAATTAAAGGCGGGAAGTTAACTTAATATAAGATATTTTATGAAAGGAATAAATTAACGAATGAAAAAGCCAACAAAGATTCTTTCTATTTATGTAATTGCAATGGTGATGGCAGGAATGCTCGCGGGATGCGGAGAAAAAACAAATGATGGGGCCAAGGATGACGATTTGAAAAACAATTCATCGTTAGAATCTGCTGCTGAAGAGACAGCAGGTGAGTCAGAGGCTAATGATGGAGAAGACTCTTCAACAGAAGAATCTGCTCATAGTGAACCAGATAGTATGGCTTCTGAAAATAGTGCAGGGGATAAAGAAGACAATAAAACATTATCCCAGTATTCCAGTCAGCAAATCGAATACGCAAGAGTTTGGCTGCAGCTTGGACCGAATCAGGATCTCGATGAATTGTATGTTAGGCACATTCCTGCCGGTACACCACTTAATCCGGAAGATGAGACAAGTGCAGGCTATCCGGAAGATGTAATTCAGTTAGCAGGTTCACGCCTTGCAGATGGTTCCGTTACTTATAGTGGAAATGGGGACGGGACGATTAATGTTTACAATGTTCCTTTGCGATGGGATGGCCAATACCCTGCAGGAGAAAAATTTTACAGTGATATAATTGAAAATACAAAGCAAGTGTCCATCGAACCAGGCGAGGATGAAAAGGTTATTGAATTAATAGAAAAGCAAATCGAAGAATAAATAGTATGGATGGAAAAAGAGCTGGACTGACAAAGTCAATTCCAGCTCTTTACACATGGTCTTATTTTAAAGCAAATGAATCCTTCAGCCAATTCTTCCCCTCAACAATCCGGCTGACCATCATGGCCGATACCGTGTTGCCGGCTGAATTCAGGAGGGTAGCCGGTGCATCAATGACCGTAGAGATGACTGCGATGATCGGCAGCACTTCAGGAGGGAAGCCGAACACACTCAAAATGAGCATCTCGCCTATCATTCCGCCACCAGGGATGGCCCCCATAACAGCTCCGACCAGGAATGAAACAGCCAGGATAGTAAGAATGCTGGTCATACTCGACATGTCTTTCCCGAACAAGCTGAACAGGAACACAATCTTAAAGACTCCGCCAAGAACAGAGCCATCTTTATGCGTGTTGGCCCCTAGCGGGATCATGGTTTCAGCGATATCCTGCGGAACGCCCATCTTTCTGACAGCAGCAAGGTTAATAGGAATACAAGCGGCACTCGAGCATGTAGCAATCGCACTGACAGAAGGAGTGATCGCATTTTTCCAGAACACCTTGACGCCATCTTTCCCGCCAGCCGCAAAGGCATACAGCGTAAAGAAGCCAAAGAAGTAGATTAGCGTTAATACCAGATAAAGAACAAACACACGTACATATCCGCCGAGTATCTGCGGGCCAAGCTCACCAATGATCGTCGCGAAATAACAGCCAAGACCGATTGGTGCATAGTACATCACAAATCCAACAATTTTCATCATCACAGCGGAACCGGATGAAAGAAGGTTGGCAATCGGTTTGCCTTTTTCACCGGACATCGCTGTTGCCAGTCCGAATAAAATCGAGAACACAATCAGCTGCAGCATGTTGTTCTTTGAGAACAGCATCTGGAAATCAGGAACCGTGAACGCCTGAACCAGCTGCCCTAGGAACGTAACTTCTTCTGCCTCAGGATCGATGGCCGCCTCCGTCATTATGCTTTTAATAGCAGAGACGTCTGTATTCTTCAGGGGATCCACAATGGAAATCCCGATGAATCCCAGTATAGCGGAAATGACAGCCGTTATAAAAAACACGGTGAAAATCCCGGCCATGATCTTCCCAAGCCTTTTCATTCCGCTCATATTCGCAAGGCTCGATGCGATGCTGAAAAAGACAAGCGGCACAATAATCATAAATAATAAATTTAAAAATAAATCCCCAAACGGCTTCACAACCGCAGTCTTCGGGCCAAAAACCACTCCGGCAACTCCGCCGATCAGGATGGAGAGGAGCAGGAAGATGGTTAGCTTGTAATTTGCAAAAACCTTTTTCATGATGTCTCAACCTTTCTGTGTAATTCAACACTCTATTATATAATTAAATCGTGGCTTAAAAGAAGGCTGATGGAATAATTCTTTTTATTCTGTCTGATTCGTCTTTACTGGCCAAGCACCATTTGACATCAATCAGTAAATATCTTACAGTGATATTATCCAAAAGTCGAAAGGGTGAAGAAAAGCACATGATCCTTTAATCCTGCACTTAGTGAAAGCCGATAGTACAGCCTTCCGTTCAAGTTCCACACCGTGTGGGAATGGGCTTTATTTATCGATGATTTTTCTGAGACAGGATTGAATGTGTGTGCTTTGCTTTTTGACTTGAAGAACGGCTTTATTTCGAAAAGCCTATTTAAGTCTATGGTTGTGCAGCACTGCCTCCTGTCTCGGAAAGTCGAGATAGGAGGCTTTTGTTTTGGGGAAATTTTAGTGGTTCGGAGGTAGAAGGATGGAATTTAAATTACAGGAGATAAAACTTGCCCGTACAAATACAGGCCCATACGGAATCGCTGTTTCAGACAAGGGTGAAGTCTGGTTTACACAGCATAAAGCCAATCAAATCAGCTGCATCGGATTGAATGGGGAAGTGACAGAGTATCCGCTTCCGACACAGGATGCAAAGGTCATGTGTGTAATGGTGTCGTCAAAAGGAGAGGTCTGGTTTACCGAGAATGCAGCAAACAGGATTGGGAGAATTACGAAGGAAGGCACTATTCAAGAATATCCCTTGCCCAATCCAGATTCAGCCCCTTATGGAATTACGGAAGGTCCGACTGGAGATATCTGGTTTACGGAAATGAATGGAAACCGTATTGGGCGGATTAAGGATGATGGTTCTATCACTGAATACAATCTTCCGGCTCAAGGTTCGTACCCGGCATTTATAACGCTGGGATCTGATGATGCTCTATGGTTCACAGAAAACCAAAATAATGCCATCGGAAGAATTACCGAAAATGGAGAAGTGACAGAATTTAAAATTCCTACACCTGCTTCCGGGCCGGTTGGAATTACGAAAGGAAACGATGGTGCACTCTGGTTTGTGGAGATTATCGGCAATAAAATAGGACGTATCAGCGCAGCGGGAGAAATAACTGAATTTGAAATTCCAACCGCGAACGCCCGCCCGCATGCCATCACAGCAGGGGCAGGCAATGATTTATGGTTCACAGAGTGGGGAGCAAATAAGATTGGAAGAATTACAGACAACGGGATGATTGAGGAGTATCCAATTAAAACTCCAAATGCTGAACCGCATGGGATTTCTAGCAGCGATGGGAAGAACATGTGGTTTGCATTGGAGTGTGACAGGATTGGGAAAATCACGTTGATCGAATAATAGAAGGCCTATTTTGATGTGAACTTAATAGATTATTTAACCCCGTCATATAGTCTGGACGGGGTTATTTTAACTCCGTTCTAATAGAATAAAATATTTGCCTGTAATTTTATATAATTTATTGTTGTAATTTTAAGAATATTATTTATAATAAAGTTGAGAGGTGATTCAGGTGTCAGTTAAAAATATTAGTGAGGAAAAAGCACTTACTCCAAGAGGAATTGAAACGCGTGAAAAATTGTTAAGAGCAGCTGAAGAGGTGTTTGGGCAGAAAGGGTATTTTGAAACTTCCATCGTCAATATTTCACAGGAAGCTAAAGTGGCCCAGGGAACATTCTATAACTATTTTCCTTCAAAGAAAGATATCTATGATGAGCTGATTCGAACCTACAGCCGGGATTTGCGCATTGCAATTAAGGAAGGTATGGCAGGAAGCTCTTCATTTGAGGAGGCACAGCGAAATGGCTTCTTCGCTTTCTTCAGCTGGGTCAAAAATCATCCGAATTTATACAGCATTGTCCAGCAGGCTGTTGTGGTGGACCAGGAGCTATTCCGCTGGTATTACGGGAAGCTGGCAAACGGATTTTTAAAGAGTCTGTCTCAAGGGATCGAAGCGGGAGAGTTTAAGGACCTGGACCAGGAGACAGTTGCTTACTGCTTAATGTCGATTGGACAGTTCCTCGGCATGAGATGGGTGTATTGGGAAAAGAAAGAAGTTCCTGAAGAAGCATTTGATGCGGCGATGACACTTATCTTTCAGGGGTTAAAAAAGTAAAGAGGGGGAGTTCGATGAAAGGCATTGCCTATTGGATTCAGAAATGGGCATTTACACATCCAGATAGGACAGCAGTCATAACAGATAACGACAAGGTATCCTACAGGCAGCTGGATAAAATGATCGATTCAGCTGCTGTGAAAATTAATGAAAAGCTGCAGGGAAGAAAAGGAGAACGCATCGCCATTCTGTCGAACAACCGGATTGAATACATAGTCCTTCTATTTGCCATTGCAAAGGCAGAATGTGTGGCCGTCCCGCTCAATATTCGGCTAAGTGCAAAGGAACTGGTTTTCCAGCTCAACGACAGCGGCTCAAAGCTGATTTTTGCCGAAAAAGAGAATGCAGAGTTTGCGTCTTCTCTTGTTGAACAAAGCGAATTAGAATCTATGGAGTTTATGGAGGATTTATGCGAGGTTACCCAAACGAGCATTACTAATGAGAATCCAATTGACGAGGAAGCTCCATACATTATCTGCTACACCTCCGGGACCACCGGAAAACCGAAAGGGGCCGTACTGACACAGAGCAATATGTTCTGGAATGCCGTGAATAACAAGCTTGCGATTGATTTAACGTCAAAGGATCGCTGTATCGTGCTGCTTCCGCTGTTTCATATAGGGGGAATCGGGCTGTTTGCCTTTCCGTCCTTATTTACAGGCGGAACCATTGTGATCCCAGGAAAGTTTGAGCCTGAAAAAGCGCTCGCGATGATTGAAAAACATAAGGTGTCCATTGTGATGGGAGTTCCGACCATCCACCAGGCACTGCTGACAAGCCCATCATTCAAAACGGCTGATTTAAGCACGGTCCGCTGGTTCTATAATGGAGGAGCCCCATGTCCGCGTGAATTAATAGATGCCTATTTTGATAGAGGATTCCTCTTTGGACAGGGCTTTGGAATGACGGAGACATCTCCTACTTTATTTATGCTCACAAAAGAAGACGCACCGCGGAAGAGAGGGTCCATCGGAAAGCCTGTGTTATTTTCTGAATATAAGCTGATCGATTCAAAGGGCAAAGCTGCTGCAAAAGGTGAAGTTGGCGAGCTTGCAGTGAGAGGGCCAAATATCATGAAGGAATATTGGAACCGGCCAGATGCTACTAAGGATGCACTGAAAGATGGATGGCTCCTGACGGGGGATTTAGCCAAATCAGATGAAGAAGGGTTCCTGTTCATTGTAGGCCGAAAGAAAGAAATGATTATTTCCGGCGGGGAAAATATCTATCCGCTGGAAGTGGAGCAAGTGATCAGTCAATTAAGAGATGTAGCCGAGGTTGCGGTGGTTGGAAATGCTAATCCACTTTGGGGTGAAGTGCCAGAAGCGTTCATTGTAAAAGTAAATGGAAGCGCTTTAACTGAAGATGATGTTGTTCAACACTGTCACGGGAATCTTGCAAAATATAAGATTCCAAAGAAGGTAACATTTTTAAACGAGCTCCCGAAAAATGCCACGGGAAAAATACAGAAAACACAACTTTTAGTAAGAAGGTGAAAAGGTGATCAGTTATAGTGTCGGCCAGGAGGCATCCTGCAGCAAAACCATTACAGAAACAGATTTTGTAATGTTTGCAGGAATTAGCGGAGATTTTAACCCGGTCCACATAGACGGGGAATACGCCAAAAAAACGAGATTTAAAAAGCGCATAGCACATGGTCTCTTAACATCCAGTCTATTATCCCAGCTATTGGGTGTGCATCTGCCCGGAAAAGGATCCATTTATGTTGAACAGACCATCCGGTTCAAGGCGCCTGTTTTTATAGGCGATACGATTACCGCACAAGGAATGGTTCAGGAGATTGACAGCAAAAGGCGAATACTGACTTTGCTGACCGAGTGCTTCAATCAGGATGGAACAAAAGTTTTGACAGGCACGGCCAAGATGATGGTGCCTGAGGATGGAGGGGTAATCTGATGGGAATTGGCATTAAAGCAACAGGAGTATTTTTCCCTCCTGGAATCGAAACGGCAGCCGATCTCGCAGTAAAGACAGGCATACCTGAAGAGGTGATTATCGAAAAGTTCGGTTTGGTACAGAAGCATGTTGCAGATGATAGCCTCCATGCCTCCGACTTGGCCATTGCTGCGGGAAGGCAGGCGATCGAAGGAATTGACCCGCTGTCCATCGATGTCGTGATTTATTTTGGCAGTCCTCATAAGGATTATTATGTCTGGTCCAGTGCTCCGAAAATCCAGCATGAATTAGGGGCGAAAAATGCCTATGCGTTTGAAATCATGAATGTCAGCTCCTGCTTTCCGATTGCTTTGAAGGTAGCAAAAGACATGATTGCTTCAGATCAATCAATCCAAAATATCCTGCTGGTTGGGGGATGCAAGGAATCACAAATTATCGATTATGCGAACCCGCGCTCGCGCTTCATGTTCAACTTTGCGGATGGCGGAACGGCTGCACTGATCACAAGGGATTCCTCGCATAGTGAAATACTCGAAAGTGCCATCCTGACAGACGGATCCTTCCATGATGATGTCCGAACGCCTGCTGGAGGGTCTAAGCATTATGCCAGCCGCGAAACAGTTGAAAAAAACCTTCATTATATTGATGTGAAGGATCCGCAATCCATGAAAGAAAGACTCGATCCTGTATCGATTGCAAATTTTGATCATGTAGTTCGCGAAGCACTCCATAGAAGCGGTTATTCTCCTCAAGATATGAAACTCCTATTGCCATTGCACACCAAACGTTCCATGTTCAAAGAACTCTTACAATCACTCGAACTTCCGGAAGAAAAAGCAATTTACTTAAATCACCATGGCCACATGTCTTCACTTGACCCATGCATTGGGCTGCATTTTTCCCAGGAACGGGGACTTTTGAATCCCGGGGATATTGCGGTTGCAGTCAGTGCGGGAACTGGGTATACGTGGGCTGCGACGGTTGTGCAGTGGAAATGAATTAGAAGGATTCATAGATAAGCAGCAAGATTTTACATGGCCTAAGAAAATGAAAATAGGGGGAATGGCTATGAAATTCAAGTTAAACGGCTTTAAATCACTATTAATGCTTGGAATTGCACTCACTCTTATCATTACTTCCGGATGTTCCGGAGACACAGCAAGTTCAGAAGAAGAAACGGTTAAAATTGGTGTTTTAGCTTCCTTAACCGGTCCTCTCGAGACGTACGGAAAGCAGACGGTTGCCGGATTTGAACTGGGGCTCGATTATGCAACCGAGGGATCCAAGGAAGTAGCGGGCAAAAAGGTCGAGTTCATTGTGGAAGATACGGAAACAAAACCTGATGTCGCCGTAAGAAAAGCAACCAAGCTTCTGGAAGAGGATGAAGTAGATTTCTTAGTGGGTTCATCAAGCAGTGGCGACACACTGGCCGTTTTGCCGCTTGCTGAAGAATACGAAAAGATCATGGTGGTGGAGCCTGCGGTTGCTGATAGCATAACCGGTCAGAACTGGAACAAGTATATATTCAGGACTGGAAGAAATTCATCTCAGGATGCCGTTGCCGGTGCAGCTGCAATCGCTGAAAAAGATGTGAAAATCGCGACCTTCGCACAGGATAATGCGTATGGACGGGAAGGAATCGCTGCTTTTAAAGAAGGAGCGGAGAAGCTTGGAGCCACTATTGTGAATGAACAGTTTGCAGACCCGAATTCCACTGATTTCACAGCGAATATTCAAAGCATCATAAATGAAAAGCCTGATTACCTTTATATCGTCTGGGCAGGATCCAATGCCCCATGGAAACAGTTAAAGGATATGCAGCTGGAAGAGCAGGGAATTAAAATTTCCACTGCGGCGCAGGATATTGCTTCCTTAAAGACGATGGATTCTCTAATTGGCATGAGAGGCTTTTCCATTTACTATCACACCCTTCCGGATAATGAAGTGAACGACTGGCTGGTGGAAGAGCATAAGAAAAAATTTGACGGTGAGATTCCTGACCTGTTTACAGCCGGCGGAATGACAGCTGCCATCTCCATTGTGGAGGCCCTGAAGAAAACAGAAGGTGATAAAGATGTGGACGGCCTGATCACCACAATGGAAAACATGGAGTTTGAGACACCGAAAGGAACGATGAAGTTCCGGGCTGAGGATCATCAGGCATTGCAGTCCCTGTACGCTGTAACCCTGGAGGAACAGGATGGTGTGGATCATCCGGTGCCGGTCCTGATCAGGGAATTGAATATGGAAGAAACCGAGCCGCCAATCCGAAATGACAAATAAAAATTCAGAATAGTTAGATATATAGGAGGATGCGCCAAGTTGGAAAATATTCTGGAAACCAAAAGCCTATCTGTTTCCTTTGGAGAGCATGATGTCATAAAAGATGTGAACATGGAAATAGAGCGAGGGAAGCTGACTTCGATTATCGGTCCAAATGGGGCCGGCAAGACCACTCTCTTTAACCTGCTGAGCGGCCAGATTGCTCCAACAAAGGGAGAGATTTATTTTAAGAAAGACAATATAACTAAGCTCTCTGTACCCTTACGGGCGAGAAGAGGCATTGGACGTTCCTTCCAGCTCACCAATATTTTTCCGGAATTGACGGTGCTCGAAAATATCAGACTGGCCATCCAATCATCAAGTAAAGATTACTACTCAATCTTTCCAAGGCTTTCGTACATGAACCGCCAGCAGGATGAAGCAAAAGCGGCCATGGAGAGGTGCATGTTAAGCGGGAAGGAAGATGTGCTGGCACAGGATCTGGCACATGGGGAAAAACGAAAACTGGAGCTGGCCATGCTGCTGGCTCTAAAAACAGAACTGCTTCTTCTCGATGAACCGACAGCAGGCATATCGATTGAAGAGATCCCTGCCATTCTGGAAGTGATTGAGAAAATTAAGAAGGAAGGCCTGTACACGATTGTCTTAATCGAACACAAAATGGAAATGGTCATGCACCTGTCCGATACCCTTGTGGTGCTATTCAATGGAGAGCTCCTGGCCAGCGGCAATCCGAAGGAAATTATTAAGGATCAAAGAGTTCAGACGGCATATTTAGGAGGCTTCCACCGTGAGTCTATTAAAACTGGATAATCTGGAGACCTATTTGGGTCAATATCACATTCTTCAGGGTGTGTCCATGTCTGTGGAAGAGGGAAGCATCACCGTTCTCTTCGGGAGAAATGGCGCAGGCAAAACGACAACACTGCGCACCATCATGGGCTTTAACCCATCCACCACGGGTTCCGTGCATTATCACGATCAGAAGATCAGCGGAATCCCTACCCACCTGATCTCCAGAAAAGGAATCGGCTATGTGCCGGAAAATCAGGGAATGTTCAGTGCGCTGACAGTAGAAGAAACCCTGAATCTGGCCAAGGCAAAGAACATAGGTGAGACAGAGGAAAAAATGGAGTGGATGCTGGAGCTCTTCCCGGATTTGAAGAAGTTCTGGAGCAAAAAAAGCGGTTTGCTTTCCGGTGGTCAAAAACAGATGCTGGCGATTGCCAGGGCGTATATCAATGGAGATGGACTGCTTCTGATTGATGAGCCAAGCAAAGGATTATCGCCGATCATGGTTGAAAAGCTGATGGAATCGATTCTGAAAATGAAGGAAAAAACCACGATTCTGCTTGTGGAGCAGAATTTCCTGATGGCGAGTGAAATCGGCGATTACTTTTACATTATGGACGACGGAAAAATAGTCCATGATGGCTTGATGCAGGATCTTAAGGAGGACAAGGAAACCTGTCAGAAATACTTGGGCATCGCGTAAGCAGTGAAGGGGGGCTGGAAATGGAAGTCTTTATTAATTTATTGGTCAATGGGGTTTCAACTGGGCTTTTGATATTCCTTCTGGCTGCTGGACTTACCTTAATCTTTGGACTGATGAGTGTATTGAACTTCGCCCATGGCGGATTATTCGTCTGGGGCGCTTTCTCAGGAGCATGGTTTTTTAAAGAAACAAACAGTTTTCTATTAGCGATAGCGGGTGCAGTTGCTGTCGGAATGGTCTTGGGCTGGGTATTGGAGAGATTCCTGATCCGTCCTGTCTATGGGAATCATGTGAGACAGCTGCTGATTACATTAGGCGGGATGCTGGTATTATCGGAAAGCATCAAAATCTTCTGGGGGCCAAACCCGATAAGGGTAAACCTGCCAGCGTGGCTTGAAGGGAGTTATCAGTTTGATGGAATCATCATCATAAAATACCGTGTGTTTGTGATTGTGGTTGGACTGCTGCTGTATCTGGCATTATGGCTTTTGCTCAGCCGTACGCAGATTGGACTTATGATCAGGGCTGGAGTGCTGGATAAGGAAATGGTTCAGGCGCTCGGAATCAATGTAAAAGGACTTTTTACATTCGTATTTCTGCTCGGTGCCGGATTGTCTGCTTTAGGCGGAGCGCTATTAGCGCCGTATTCTGGAGTCGTTTTTGCGGAAATGGGCATGCAGTATGCCATCCTGGCTTTCATTGTTGTCATCATTGGCGGAATGGGAAGCCTGCAGGGATCTGCACTGGCTTCCCTGATCGTAGGAGTAGCGGGAGCGTTTATGGCTTATTATATGCCTGATTTGTCACTGGCATTGAATATGCTCCTATTGGCTATCGTATTATTGGTGAAACCAACAGGGCTGCTGGGAGAAAAGGGGAGTGCTGTATGAGAGGTGTATTTCATAAAGTGCCGCTGTACTGGGGGCTTGCGATTCTGCTTTTCATGCTTCTGGTACCCTTTGTTAACGACTCCCGAAGCACACTGATTTTACTTACTCAAATTTTCATTTTTGCCATATTTGCGATGAGCTTTGATATTCTGTTAGGGTATACCGGCATTGTTTCCTTTGGTCATTGTATGTTCTTTGGAATCGGCGCTTACAGCACGGCTCTCATTTTTAATAAGCTGGATGCAACTCTGCCAAACTTTTTAATTGGATTGGTTATAGGCATCATCCTATCCGCTCTGGTTAGCTATATCATTGGTTTATTATCACTAAGGCTCAAAAGCCACTTTTATGCGATGCTGACACTGGCAGTATCACAGCTCTTTCTTGTACTGGCAGAGAAATGGAGGGGACTGACGCATGGCGGAGACGGTTTTACCTTCAGTGTGCCTGACGTATTCAAAGACCGTACTTCTTTCTATTACATTACACTCATTAGTGTTGCCGTTGTTTTCATCCTGCTGAAGCTTTTTACAGAATCGTCCACTGGCAAGGTGCTAAAAGCCATTTCCCAGAATGAATATCGTGCAGAAGCACTGGGGTATCAAACACTACATTATAAACTGATTGCCAGCGTGACGGCTGGAGTGGCAGCTTCCTTAAGCGGCGCACTTTATGCAGTGTCACTACGGTTCATTAATACCAATGTCTTTTCTATTGAAGTTACCCTTGATGCTCTCTTAATGACGATGATTGGGGGAATGGGAACCCTGGCTGGTGCCATAGCAGGAGCGGGGATCATCGAATTTTTAAGACATTATCTTTCTGAGCTTGCGATGACTTTCCCCATCTTTGAACGATGGACGATTATCCTCGGATTCTTATATATAGTGGTGCTCCTTGGGTTCCCTTCCGGTTTGGCAGGAGTTATTAAAAAGTTCACCTTGAAAAAGGGGAGGAGGGAGAAGAAGAAAAGGAATATGGAGAGGGCTGCATAGTGTGGGATAAGATGATTCTGGAAACCTTGCCATCATGGGTAAGGTTTTTTATTAATTGCAAAAACACTTATTTTTTCGGGATATTGAACGTGGGGTTAATATCAAAACTATTATCTTTAATGTTGTGAAAAAACGTTCTTAAGCTGATGAGAGCTGATAAATCCAATGCGGATCAGGCTATTGAAGCGGTCATAGTTATCATCAGAACATAGAAAAAGAATAAACCTCTCCATCAAAATCAAGGGATTTCAGGAGAGGCTGGTATTATAGGCTGCTCTTAGAAAAATATTTCCGGGTTTCTTCACGTGTTTGATTTGGCAGGACACGATCCAGCTCTTCATTTAACCATGAAAGTGTTTTACTGCGCAGGAAATCACGCATTTTTTCTTCGGCTGAGAGCATAACTAAATTGATGGTACAAGAGGAGGTACCTGAAGAGCAGATATTTTCTCTATACAAATAACCATTATCTTTAATGTTTTTACATTGAAAAATTGGCTTGGGACCTTCAACTGCTTCAATTACATCCCAAAAAGATATTTCTTCTGGAGATTTAGCGAGTTTATAACCACCCTTAACTCCAGGGACTGAACTAACAATTTCGTTCTTAGATAATTTACTGAATATCTTTAGTTTGAGAAGTGTGCTTACATACTAATAAGTGTTGTACTGAGTTATAGTGAATGTTAACTTCAGTCAATTAATAGATGTATGCTCTTAAAAGGACACATATAAGAGACATGGCAAGGAGCTTGAATAGAATGGAGACATCTATAGAAAGGTTATTATGGAGTATTGCACTTCCTGGTTTTGGGCAATTTTTAAATGGAAAATTGATAAAGGGAATGGTTATTGTATTTTTAGAGTTCCTTATAAATGTACAAGCGAATTTCAATAGGGTCATTATTTCAAGTTTTCATGGAGATATTGAAAAGGCAATTGCAGAAACCGATTATTTGTGGCTGATGTTTTACCCTTGTTTGTATTTTTTTGCTATGTGGGATTCCTTTAAAGATGCGGGAGGAGGAAAAAATAGTTATTCTTTTCTTCCGTTTGTGTCTTCAGCTTACTTTGTTACAGTGGGGTGTATGTATTCCTCTACCTTTAAGCTTTTTGGAGTACTATTAGGACCTATTTGGCTTCCGATTTTGTGCGTTATACCAGGTGTCAGTGTGGGCGTTATTTTAATGAAGATAATAAGAAAAAAACACTTCGAACCATTTTAACCAGGGCAGCCATCTTATTGTTAAGCACTTTAAGTAAGCTGTTTAGTCACTGTATAATGAATAATTACCATGTTCATTTACAAACTAAGAAAAGAAAATAATTTTCAATATACAGACTTAACCGTCCCAAAGGTTAAGAATTTCTTTAAAGAAATTCTCAATAAGTTAATGCAAATGGATATTTCTATTTTAGATTTGCTGGAGCAAAAGGGTTTACTCCAAAACAGGCCTTTTTCATACAAAAATGCTGAAGACAGAGAGAGCAAGCTATTCAAAGTGGCATCAACCCAGCAGAGGCCGCTTAATGCTGTTGAATTAGCAAGTATGTTTGGATCCTTTCAATGTAATAATGTTGGTTTAGCTTTATGTACTGCTTTTTCGGATGTCGCAAAGGATGAAGATACAAAGAGTTTTTTAGAGGATGGAACCAAATTGTCATACCATCAAGTTGATGTTTTATCAGAAATATACAGAGAAAACGGAGTGCCGACAACCACCGGATTGGAGGCTCACTTTTATAAGGTGAATAAATCCCCATTTTCAGATAAACTAATGGCTAACTTAATCATGTTCTTGAACCCCATCGGAATAGGCAATCTGCAAACTGCTGTGGTTTCAAGTTATAAAAAAAGTCACGTGAAAAGACTAAAGGAATTAATTGACCAGGTGGAAAGCTATTCAGCGCAAGGGTTTAAGTTATTGGTGCGGAAAGACTGGCTTAATGAGCCGCCTGTAGCCAATAGGTCAATTGATAGTTAATAATTTGAGTCAAACAGCCTAAAACATTCCCGAAAAGTTATGAGAGTGAACAAAAAGCCGATTTCATGATAATAGGAGAATCGGCTTCTTAACATTCTTCATTTTGTTGTTGGGTATTACAAGTTCTTATTGAATGAATTCAGTTAACCTCCTATAAGAAAGAACATCGCCATTTGTCATTTGATGAAAGGTCTGGTTGTTTACAATCTCTTCACCGATAGACCGTAAATAGGTTAAGGTCGCTCTAAATGGGACGGATCCACAGCTAAGCCTTTCGATTCCGATTTCAGATAGCTCTGATATAGAATGCATCTCTGGGTCAACCAATAAGTTGATAGGACAAGAAACTTCCTCTCTAATTTTTTTAATATACTTCCTATCAGTTAAGCCAGGAATGAAAATGCAATCAGCCCCTGCATCCTGGTAGGCTTTTGCCCGCTTTACAGCTTCTCGTAAACGCGTTGAAGAATCCCCAGCATTTAACCAAAACAGATCTGTTCGTGCATTAATAAATAACCGCATATTGCTGGATTCTGAAAGTTCTTTGATAGCTGCTATTTTTTCCTCTTGAGATGAAATATCAAATATTGGACTGTCAGGATCACCTGTACCGTCCTCCAGATTTATCCCGATAGCTCCAGCAGCAGCGACTGCTTTTACCGTCTCCAATACTTCTTCAACAGTCACTCCATAACCTGCCTCAATGTCTGCGCTCACAGGAACATTTACTGATTTAGCGATATTTTCAATCGTTTCAACCATTTTGTTAAGAGGTATACTTTGCCCATCCAAGTACCCCAAAGAAGCAGCAATACCAGCACTTGTTGTTCCAATCGCTTTAAAGCCGCATTCTTCAAACATCTTTGCACTGATTACATCCCATGCGTTTGGCAAAACAAAGGTGGATGATTGCTGATGTAAGCGGTGAAAGGTATTTGCCTTTAATGATTGTTCTTTGCTACTCATAGAATTAAGCTCCTTTTCCTGTTTTGGTTAAAGAATTTATTGCTTCATTTTCTATAGTAAAGGCTAAATAATTCAATATCATCGAAATATGAAATGCATATTGATTTCTCAATTGAAACCGCAGTGGATGCCCTCTTAAGTAGATGTTCGGAGGGCTTGAAAACTCTGGATGATCCCTAAGATCTCACTTTGAAAAAAGGGAAGTGGAGAGCGCTGCTTAGATAGCCATTTATCCAGAAACCAAGAAAAACGCTCGGCAATCTCGAGCGTATTACTGCGGCGGATTTGCAACGCCTAAATTAACCCAATCCTCTTTTGATGGACCATAAACCCCAAAAGGCTTTAACCCTGCCTGGCGGATGAGAATGGTCAATTGGCCTCGATGATGCACAATGTGTTTAATTAAGCCCATCAAAATTTGAGCATTGGTTTCCTCTCTTCCAAATGCCTTCTGTGTCTGGCTCAATGAGTCATCTGTCCATTGCTGTTCGATCGCCAGTTCCGCTTCCTCACTCAGCTTTTTAAATGTATCCGCAATTTCTTTGGCAGAAGAGGGGACATTTTCTTCATTTTCAGCTCTCTGCATTCTTACTCCGAAATGAGATAAATAATCAGGAATATTCGTGGTGAAATGCCAGGCAATTCGCCCTAAGGTGCGTCCTTCAGGATAGACCTGCTGCTTTAAAGAGTCATCTGTTAAACCGTCCAGTACCTTTTGTGTCAGCATTGCTTCTCTGTTCCATTCTTTAATAAAATCTGTGACTGTAACGTACATAAAGCATTCCTCCGTTCATTGGATAAATTATAAAACGTTTGTTCGTATTTTTCAAGATGTTCATCTTCTTAATAGGCTTATAATTGATACAAAATTTTCACAATTCATTCGACAATATTCGCGCGAAACTGGCCGCTGATTTCTATATAGTGAAAAGTGTTACGCTTTATAAGAATGGGGTGTAAAAATGAGAACTTTAAAGATAAAAGACTTAACCCTCGACGCTCTGGAAGAGCTGGAACACGATCTGCATGAAAATGGGGAAAAAAGCGATTACGGCTATTACATGCAGCTGGTGATCCTCTATGAAACGATGTATAAAAAGCTTACAAATCTCGCCAGAAATAATGGCCCCTATTATGACAACGCCCTTCAGCAAACGAAAAAACTGCTGATATCCCATCTTATTAAATATGGAACCTACTTAAAAATGAATCACTTCAGAGATGACGGGGATGCTGTAGAGTCACTCCTCAAGGCAATTAGAGTGGAACAAAAGCTTCCAATAGCGTATTACCGTCTTGGCTGCCTCGCCTATAAACACGGCAAATACGGTTCAGCTGTCCGCTATTTCCAGCAGTCCCTAAGTCAGCAGCTCTCAGGTGACCCAAGATACAGCCTCAATCAGCAGCAGGAACTCCACGCCCATATGTATTTGGCCAACAGCGGGCTGCATGTTGCGGGCGAGACCTATGAAACGATGGGAAAACTCCCATATCTGGATCAGCTCCCGAACGCAGAGCTGTCCCCATTATTTGAAGCAATATCAGCCAATGAAACCTACCTGCATAACCACGCCTTCTACAAAATGACCAAAAATAAAACGGAAACCTGTTCAAAGGATGCTTGCGAACAGCTCTTTGAAAACAATGAAGCAGGTGAGCTGGTCCTGTACTTTAACGACCGTGAAAATATACTATTATTTAATGGTCAGGATGCCATCATCACTCCAACCGATGCGAATATGATTAGACATTTTATGCTGTGCTCCAGCAAAGAAAATCCAAGTACAAGAATTACTATGCGCGACTTCTTCGGAAGAACGGGGCGTGATGGGGAGGTAAAAAAGAGCACCTTCATCAAATCCATAGAAAGACTCAGAGCAAAATTACGGGATATGCCTGAGATGATTGATGTAACGGAAGACAGGGGAGAGACTGCTTATTATTATAATGGAACCCATCCATTTACCGTTCTCTTCAGGGTGGATGATGCTTTTGCGAATGAGTATGTGAACGAAAATGCATGAATGAGGAGCCTAATGAGCGGTAATTTAAAACTGCTCATTAGGCTTTTTTTAAGGACTGTCACATCTCGGTGTTAAGATGATGTGTCCTTCTAAGTGCCTGTTTTAGTTTTGGAACAAGGAAAAAGGACAAAGCTGTTACAGCCAGGTCGAGAGGAAAATAGGCAAGCATCCAGCCCCAGGCCATACCGTAGCTAAATCCTGCCGGTGCATCTGCCCAAAGTAGAAGCGCAAAATACATCCAGTTGGTTCCAATTATGTAGTTGCAAAAAAGGCTTAAAGTTCCTGCCATAAAATAAGGCTTTGGTTTAACCAGCTGAGAATCCCCAACCCATTTTCCAGCAACATAGGCAACAGCAACAAAAGACAGCACAAAGCCAAAGGTCGGGCTTAATAACTGGGCAGGCCCTCCTTTAAACTGTGCAAAAACAGGTGCACCTATTAAACCGACAAACACATAGACCAGCATAGCAATGGATCCTTTTCTGCTCCCTAACATTGCCCCGGCTAATATAGCAAAGAGAAGCTGCAAAGTAATAGGAACACTCCCGATCATGAGAAATGGGGATAGATTTGCACCCACACCCATCAATGCCGCAAAAAGACCGCAAAGAACCAAATCTTGAGTCTTTAAATCTTTCATATGAATCTCCTTTTGTGTTAACCAAAAATATTTTTGGTTAACAATAAGTTGAATATAATATTCTCATATGTTAACTTATTTGTAAATATGGTTAACATATAAAAGGAGGAATAGTTATTAGAAGTCTCTTTATTACAGGCACAGATACTGACGCAGGAAAAACGACAGCTGCCGCTCTTCTTTTAGCGTATTTAAAAAAGAAAGGCATCCAGGCTGCTTCATATAAGCCCGTGCAAAGTGGTGCTGAAATGATTGATGGCTTGCTTTGCGCACCTGATGTGGAGTTTTATAAACTGGCCAATCCGGAATTAGCCGCTTCCACTACATATCTATTAAAAAAACCATGTTCCCCGCATCTGGCCGCAAGGGAAGAGGAAATAGAAATCGAGATTGATAAGATCATTGAGCATTATCAGCGGTTGTCAAGGGATAATGAATTTGTATTAATAGAAGGCGCTGGCGGAGTCTTCGTTCCTTTAAGGGACGATGGATACAGCATGCTTGATTTAATGAAAGAACTGTCTGCTCCAGTTGTGATTGTGGCAAGGACCGGGGTAGGCACAATCAACCACACCGTTCTGACCGCTGAAAGATTAAAACAAGAAGGGATAAATGTGATCGGCGTTATCATGAATCAGATGACAATAGAGGATACAGAGGTTGAGCAGGACAACATACGAATGATTGAGCTTATGACCAGGGTTCCTGTTTTAGGGATGATCCCCTATTTAGAAAATCCATTATCCGCCTTTGGTGATTCAGAAATGCTTGACCATTTATTTTCAAAGCTGATGGAGGTGGACAGTAATGAGTGAGCAGGCAAATCTGTTAAAAAGCAGCATGAAGCATCTATGGCTTCCGTTTACACAAATGACAGACTATGAGAGAGATCCGCTGATCATTAAGAGCGGAGAAGGGATCATTCTGAAGGATATGAATGGGAAGGAATATCTGGATGGATACTCCTCACTTTGGCTAAATGTGCACGGCCACCGGAAAAAGGAATTGAATGAGGCGATAATGGAGCAGCTTGATTTAATCGCACATTCCACACTTTTAGGAGCAGCGAATGTACCTGCTATCCGGCTTGCTGAGAAGCTTATTGAGATTACACCGGAAAATTTGCAGCGGGTATTCTATTCTGATTCCGGGGCAACATCCGTAGAAATCGCCATCAAAATGGCCTATCAATATTGGCAAAATAAAGGAAAACATAAGAAAAAGAAATTCGTCACGCTCACGAACAATTATCATGGAGATACAATTGGAGCCATTAGTATCGGGAATGTTGATTTATTCCACCGCGTGTATGGATCCTTAATGTTTCCAACCTTAAAAGCTTCTTTTCCTCTCCAATACCGGAGTCCCTATTCAGGTGAAGCAGAGGTTAAAGAAAGGGCATTAACAGAGCTGAGAGCCATTTTCCGGGAACATCATGAAGAAATTGCAGCCATAACACTCGAACCGCTGATCCAGGGAGCAGGCGGCATGAATGTCATGCCTGCTGGCTATCTTAAAGGGGTAGAAGAGCTTTGCCGTGAATTTAACATCCTTTTAATTGCGGATGAGGTAGCGACAGGCTTTGGCCGGACAGGAAAGATGTTTGCAGTCGAGCATGAAGGCGTTCAGCCGGATATCATGACCGTTGCGAAAGGGATCACAGGCGGTTATCTTCCGCTTGCTGCCACACTCACGACACAGGAAATTTATCAGGAGTTTTATGGGGAATATGAAGAAATGAAAACTTTCTTCCATGGGCATTCCTACACAGGCAATCAGCTCGGATGTGCAGTAGCCTTGGCTAACCTGGAAATCTATGAAAAAGAAAACCTAGTCGAACAAGCCGCAAGAAAAGCAGAAGTCATTCAATCTGAATTCACTGCATTAGAAAGCCTCAAGCATGTGGGAGACATCCGCCAATTAGGACTGATGTGCGGCATTGAGCTGGTTCAGGATAAAGAAACAGGGAAGCCTTTCCCATGGGAAAGCCGAATGGGGTATCATTCAACACTGGAAATGAGAAAAAGGGGCATGCTGACAAGACCGCTAGGGGATGTAATTGTCTTTATGCCGCCTTTGGCGAGTACGGATGACCAAATCAGGCAAATGATTCAAATCATGAGAGATTCGATTGAAGCCGTGACTGAAAAAGAAAAGTCGTTTGTTTGATTAGAAACAGCCCCCTTATTCATTTAATATAGGGGGCTGTAAGTGTTGAGTGCTATTTAGTAAATCCTCCAGTGCCAGATCCAGGGTGGAATGATTCTCAGATTCCAGCCAGCTTTCTGGAATGAGGAGATAAGAGCAGCTGCCGCTGTGTAAATAACGGTAAATAATATGCGCTGCATCGATTTCATGTCTGCTAATGTCTCCCGCCGCATTTGCTTCATCATTTTTAAAATAAGCTAAAATGTTCGCTTTTATTATTTCCTCCATGCTGCCTGCTGCTGCATAGCTGTGGCTGAACAGAATCTCCGTCCTTTTTATAAGGAAAAGTTTAATCGCTGAATCTGTTAATCTTTCGATCGCAACGATATTATGATTTTCTTCAGTGAAATCGATCACTTTTTCTTTTTTTAACAGGGAGCTTACTGTCTGTATATGATCCCGATAGGCGGAGGCCGCTTCAAAATCAAAGTTTTCAGAGGCGTTCAGCATCATCTGATTCATGTCCTCCAGAATACTCATGTCAGTGCCTTTCAGAAAACCGATAAACCTGTCCAGGATGTCATTGTACTGCTGTTCCGCAGGTCCCCCAAGACACCGGCCAAGGCAGGAGCCTAAGGAATAATTCAGGCAGGCGGAGTTCGATCCATTGGGATTGCTGCAGTTCAGCTTAAAGCAGTCCTTTAACCCCCGGAGAGCTCGTTCCACATTTCTTCGGCTCGTAAAAGGGCCAAAATAAACCTTGCCGTCATTTTCAATAGGATTAAAGGCTATATCAATTTTACGGTGATTGCCGGTAAGGCTGATCGAGATATAAATGAATGACTGCGGACTCTTCATCATTCGATTATAGAGCGGCTTAATGTTTTTAATTAATTGGCATTCAAGCATAAAAGCCTCGAATTCGGTATCTGTCAGGATATAGTCAAAATCCCTTAAGTGTTTGACCAGCTTTTTAATCTTGGGAGAATGATTGTTGGAGGCCCTGAAATAAGACTGAACCCGGTTCTTTAGATTTTTCGCCTTCCCTACATACAGAATTTGACCCTGCGAATCCTTCATCAGATATACGCCTGGAGTTAAGGGCAGGTTTTTCACCTTGTCAGGGAGATTAATAGGGATTCATTCCTTTACTGGGATATTTATTTAGTATTTTATCATGGAATGGGATTTGGGGGCGCTATTTCTCTGATTTGGGTGTTGGCATGGAAATGTACTGCTTGTGAAGGCATGAATTTGAAAACTTAGTTAGTCATTTGCAACCGGCGGCCGTCAGGCAGGAGAATGGCATTCGGGAAAGCGGTATGGCCGAAACATCATCGGCGACTTGAACAATCATCTTGAAGCATGGATTGACTGGAATCTCGTGCTGAATGAAGAAGGCGGGCCGAATCATGTGGGGAACTATTGCGATGCGCCGGTGATTGTGGATACGAAGAAGGATGAGGTTCACTATAACAGCTCCTACTATTATATTGGGCATTTCAGCAAGTTCATTAAGCCTGGAGCCAGGCGAATTGGCAGCAAGGCATCGAATAGCCGCATATTGGCCACCGCCTTTGAGAACACCAATGGAGGAACGGTGGCGGTTTTGATGAATGAGAATGATAGTAAAGAAGAAGTATCTTTATCCTTTGGGGGAAAAAGTATGATGCTGTTTCTTCCGGAGCATTCTATTGCGTCGATTATTATTCATTGATCGAATGAAATGGCCAGACCCCGGCTGTTTAAAAGCAGACAGGCCCCCCCTGTTCTTTATAGTAAAAAAATAATTCCTTTTTAGTAGATCTGGTAATTCACACTTTAAACAGCTAGTAAAGTAGGGGTGCTAGTGAATAAAGCAAAAGATAGTTTGGTAAAAAATGTGCCTTCAGCTAGGAAAATGACTTATACAAAACATAGATATTTATATAACAAAAATTAAAGTGTTATGTTTCCAGTTCACCTATACTTGTTTAATTATACAGCTATTTGGTTTTCCCCCATAATACTAGGTGGTCTCCCATATCTGCAAATTGAATAAACAATATTGTTATTGTGGTAAATGATGTCTTTTGTTGTATAAAAAGGATAGATGTATACAGGTGATCATCCTGTTCATTTATCCTTTTACTTTTACACCTATAAAATGTGTGACTTTCTAATCAAGTATTTAGTTCTAAGGTATCCTAGAGATTTAATATAAGCAGATGATTTAGCTACCTATTTTGTAGGCCATTGAACGACCATTTGCCAACAAAATTCTATAAAGTATAATATGAGGATAGAAAAATACAGCAAAAGGAAGAACTCTTGATTATTTTTAAACAAAAGTCACCAGTCTCTTTTATAGTTGAAAAGGATTAAGTTAAATAGTAAGTCGAACTTCTTAACAGGAGGGAAAGATGAAAATTTATGTGGATGCAGATGCTTGTCCGGTGAAAGATATTATTATTGCAGAAGCAAGGGATGTTGAAATTCCGGTTATCCTTGTTACAAGCTTTTCTCATTTTTCTAATGCAGAACAGCCATCAGGAGTGAAAACCATTTATGTTGATTCTGGAGCAGATGCTGCAGATTATCGGATTGTGAAGTTAGTGGAAAAAGGAGATATTATCGTGACGCAAGATTATGGTCTTGCGTCACTAGGTTTAGCAAAAGGAATTATCGTCCTCCACCATAAAGGATTTAGATATACAAATGAAAATATTGACCAATTATTACAAACACGTTATTTAAGTGCAATGGCTAGAAAAAGCGGACAGCGAACGAAGGGACCAAAGCCTTTTACAGCAGAAGACCGAGAGCAATTTAGGGATCTTTTTAAACAGGTTATTTCACGTAAAATTTAAGCTAAACTTAGAGATTCAGAAAGGAGCTAAATATTTTGAAGTATTTAAAATCGCAAATGCAACAACTAATTAAGGAAAATAAAGAACTCCATACACGCTTTAAAGAACTGAAGGCTGAGCATGGTCTTGAGAAAAACAATGCCCTCAAGGCCTTGTACCATTCAGAAGTTGCGGATGGAGGAAAGTACCAGGTAGCTTACCAAGCACTTGATCAGCCCAAAAAGTAGACTCTTATATCTAATTATACTTACTAAAAATTCTGTTATAAATGCTGGATGGTTATAAGTGGATTAAGTTAGTGACCAAATTATGAAGTGGGTTGCTACGCAGTACAACGATACTGCGTATTCGAAAGACATATAATTGTTCTCTTTGTAGAAGAATGTACTTATTAAAGAGGGCTTGAGTTTAATAAATAGTAATCTTGAATCACAGAGGGACGGTATTATTCGAAGTACATAGCGGCGATGGAAGAGGAAGGGGTGCCCATCTGGGGAATCACCATTCAGAACGAACCTGAAGCCAAGCAGGTAAGGGACTCCTGCCTGTACACAGGTGAAGAAGAGTGGGATTTTATCAAAAATCATCTTGGTCCATCCCTTGAGAAACTTGGCTTTGGTGATGTGAAGATTATCATCTGGGATCATAACCGTAATGTCATTTTCGAGAGATCCCAAGCCGTCCTGTCCGATCCAGAAGCTGCTAAATATGTGTGGGGAACGGGAGTCCATTGGTATGTATCTGAGGAATTTGAGAATCTCTCCAAGGTGCACGATGCATTCCCTGACAAGCACTTAATTTTCACAGAAGGGTGCATCAAAGGCGGCCCTCAGGCAGGCGAATGGCATACAGGAGAAAGATATGGCCGAAACATCATTGGCGACTTGAACAATAATCTTGAGGCGTGGATTGACCGGAATCTTGTGCTGAATGAAGAAGGCGGACCGAACCATGTGGGGAACTACTGCGATGCGTCTGTGATTGTGGATACGAAGAAGGATGAGGTTCATTATAACAGCTCCTACTATTATATTGGGCATTTCAGCAAGTTCATTAAGCCTGGAGCCAGACGAATTGGCATCCAGGCATCGAATAACCGTATATTGGCCACCGTCTTTGAAAATATTAATGGTGAAACGGTGGCGGTTATGATGAATGAGAATGATAGCATAGAAGAAGTGTCTCTATCCCTTGGTGGGGATAGTATGATGCTGGTTCTTCCGGAGCGTTCTATAGCGACGGTTATTATTCATTAATAGGAGAACAGCCCTGATTGGGGGCTGTTTTTTTGTATATTGTGTAAGACTTGTAAGCATGTATCAGGTGCTTTTTCTTAATACAATTTTGTAGGGTGTCTTATCCATTTCTTAACTATTTTATCGATATATTTCTTTCCAGAGAGATATTAAAAAACACTAATACTTAATGAATATTCAGAATTTTCCAGAGGTTTTTCACATTTCGAATCGAATGATATATAGTATCTGCAATTTTATAAACTTTCCTGCTCAATAGGAGGAACTAATCTGCGAGGAGGATATAAATGGGTAATTCAATCCTTTTTGAAATTCAAGAAGAAGTGAACTTAGTAGCAGAAGCCATTAAATCTGTTCTGTCTTTAGAAGTAATTATTTATGATAAAAATAAAGTTGTTGTTACAGCCACAGGCGGGGGCACGCATGCAGTTGTGGGTGAGCCGGTTCGAGGGCATATCATCGCAGAAGTCTTAAAAACAAATCAGCCTGTTTACAACTTTGAGCCAGGTTTTCATGACGTATGCAAAAGCTGTATCCTACATCAAAATTGCCCTGAAAAATCAGATGTTTCATATCCATTAACACATGAGGGCGAAATTGTCGGGGTTATCAGTTTAACGGCATTTTCTGAAAAACAAAAAAATGAATTTAAAGAGAAGCATCGTATTTTATCAAATTACCTGGGGAAAATGGCGGATTTAATCAGCAGCAAAATAAATGGAACATCTCTTTTAAAGAAATATTTATCTACCTCACAAATGCTGCAAGTGACGATTCAATCCATGTACGAGGGAATCATTGCTGTTGATCAGAAAGGGTACATTTTAGAGATGAATCCTTCAGCAGAAAAAATACTAAATATAAAAAAACACAATGTTTTAACTGTGAATATTTCCGAAGTTATTCAAAACCTTCCGATTACAAAAGTATTTTCAACTGGACAAGGATACTCGGATAAAGAATGTTCTCTTGTTGTGAATGGGAAATTGATTCAAGTCATTATCAGTGCTAACCCTCTGATACATAACAGCCAAATTATTGGATGTGCCATTACCCTCAAAGATTTAGCTGAA
The DNA here is from genome assembly GCF_001956215.1 of Paenibacillus sp. FSL R5-0490. GTDB lineage: Bacteria > Bacillota > Bacilli > Bacillales > Cytobacillaceae > Cytobacillus. The sequence goes on from NZ_MRTQ01000015.1 coordinate 88,614, forward strand.
GTTCAAAAGTTTGCCTATTCTATAACATCTGAGGTAGATGATTCCACATTCGATATTATTGTGGGAAAAAGCCCTGCTATATTGCAGACAAAGGCCGCAGCCAAAAAAGTTGCGGCAACAGATTCTACAGTCATCTTTTTAGGGGAGAGCGGAACAGGGAAGGAGCTTTTTGCCAGAGCACTGCACCAAGAGAGCAAAAGAGTAGATAAACCATTTCGGGCCATTAATTGTGCAGCCATTCCAGAACATTTACTGGAAAGTGAATTGTTTGGATATAGCGAGGGTGCGTTTACGGGTGCAAGGAAAAGTGGAAAGCCCGGAAAATTTGAAATGGCACAAGGCGGCACTATTTTCCTGGATGAAATAGGTGATATGCCATTGCATTTGCAAGTGAAGCTGTTAAGAGTGTTAGAAGAAAGAAAAATTGAACGGATTGGTTCGAATAACTCAATAGATATAGATATCAGAGTCGTTGCAGCAACCCATAAAAACTTAGAAAAAATGGTAGCTGACGGAGAATTTCGACAGGATTTATTTTTTAGGCTAAGCGTCATTCCGCTTCATATTCCCCCATTGAGGGAAAGAGATGGGGATATTCTCGTCCTCCTTCAGCATTTTGTACAGCACTATGACAAAATTACCGGAAAGAAAGTGAGAGGTTTCACTCCTGATGCGGAGAGCAGGCTATGTTCGTACAATTGGCCAGGTAATATACGTGAACTTCAAAATGCTGTGGAATATGCCATAAACATGGCAACTGACCACTGGATTAGAGTAGAAAACCTGCCTCCAAGAATCCGTGAACAAAATCACCTGAATGGTGATAAAGAAAATATTACTCTGTCAGAAATGGAAGAAAGAATGATCATGGGCGCATTAAAAAGATATAGTGATACATTGAATGGAAAAAAACAAGCTGCAGATGAACTTGGCATAAATGTAGCAACTCTATACAGGAAAATTAATAAATACGAGCTTAATCGCAAAATGCAATTATAGTTCGCAAATTGCGATTACATTAAAAACATAGCAGATTTGTCTTTTCTTCTTAATTTGGACAGATCTCCTATGTTTTTTTTGCAATTTGCGAACAATGGACCTTAGTGATGTTTTCGATAAAAGAGAAGTTGTCCTGTATAACCCTTATAAACTGGGAGTCTTAAAGAAAAATAAAGAAAAATCATAACTTGGCACGGTACTTGCATTCTAACTAGTTGTAGTAAAAAACGAGGGGGAGTGCAATGAGAATCATAAATAAAATGTTTATGATGAAGTCCGTGCAGACTTTATTGAAGACATGTCTAAATGTAAAGCCTGGAGAAAACCTATTGATTCTAACGGATACAAATACGACAGAAATTGGAGAGGTATTCGCACTTGCTGGTGAAGGGATGGGAGCAGAAGTTGTGATGACAATCATGAATCCCACCACAAGGCATGGTGATGAACCGCCAAGAATCATTGCAGAGGCAATGAAAGCAGCTGATGCGATCGTTGCTCCGACAACTTTTTCTATTAATCATTCAACTGCCAGAAAAGAAGCGAGTAATGCAGGAGCAAGATTAATATTTATGCCCGATGCAAATGAAGAGGTTTTCTTAGATGGTTCGCTGGATATCGATTATTTTGCACAAAAGAAAATAATCGATAAAGTATCCGCCATACTTGAAGAAGGAGAACGATTGAGCATAACAACCCATTTAGGTACAGAGCTTTCCATGTCCATATCTGGTCGTCATGCTGTACCTCAAACTGGAATTTGCCATGAACCTGGAAGTATTTCACCCCCTCCTTGCATTGAAACAGCAGTGGCTCCAATAGAAGGAACAACAGAAGGAATCATGTACATTGATGGGGCCATTGTGCCGGGAAGGGCCTGTGAAGATCCGGTTAAAGTCGTCTTTAGAGAAGGAAAAATCATTTCTATTGAAGGAAAAGAAGATGCTGAAATGCTTAAGCAAACGCTGGAAAGTTACAATCACCCCAATGTATATTGCGCAGTGGAAATGGGAATTGGCATGAATCCAAAGGCGAAAATTGGCAGAGGAGGACAGCTGGAAGACGAGGCAGAGTACGGAACGATGCATATTGGAATTGGCAATGGCATTACATTTGGAAGCAGTATCAGAGCACCGGGACATTGTGATTTAGTGATTCGAAAACCGACAATCAAAGTGGATGGGAAAATCCTTATGAAAGATGGAGAACTCTATATAGATTAGGGGGAGGGAGGTTTATTTGGGAGAATTAAGTCTAATTGGTGAATCACTGGCCAGTTTCTTTACAGTTAAAATCATGCTTTTGTTTCTTTTTGGGACAGTTGCCGGAATGGCAGTCGGCGCACTCCCGGGTCTCACTACTACCATGGGAGTATCCCTTCTGATTTCATTTACCTGGGGGATGGAATGGATCGAAGCAATGGTTTTAATTGTTTCGGTTCATATAGGAGGTACCTATGGCGGGTCCACGCCAGCCATCTTCTTAAATATTCCGGGTACTCCGGCCTCAGCTGCGACTGCTATAGATGGCTATCCAATGGCACAGAGGGGGGAAGGAGGACTGGCAAGAGGACTGGCAACCTTCCAATCCTTTTTAGGTACTATTCTGGCAGCTGTTTTATTTCTGATAGGGGCGCCGCTCCTGCTGGATTTAAGTATGAATTTCGGATCATGGGAGTATTTTCTGCTTGCCATGTTTGGAATTATTCTCAGTGCAAACCTAACGGCAGAATCTTTGTCGAAGGGGCTTATTTCCGGGGTCTTAGGGTTAGCTCTAGCCACTGTAGGCATGGACAAGATCACAGGTGCCCAGCGTTTTACTTATGGAGAAAGTGCTCTCATGGATGGTTTTAGTTTAATTGCAGTCTTAATCGGAGTATTCGGAATAGCCGAGGTAATCGACTCTATCATGCAGCTGAAGAAGCCTTTAAAAGCGGAGAAATTCCAATCTATTATTCCCCCGTGGAAGATGTTAATAAAGTTTTTGCCCGCCGGCGGAAGATCTTCTGTAATAGGAGCTACGATAGGAGCGATACCGGGGGTTGGTGCAGATGTTGCAGCATGGGTTTCCTACGATGTGGCCCGCCGAAGAAGCAAGAAGCCTGAGACTTTTGGCAAGGGAAATCCAGAAGGAATCGTTGCAGCAGAAACGGCGAATAACGCTTGTGTGCCAGGTACATATATACCGATGTTAATACTTGGTATCCCTGGTGACGCAGTTACGGCAGTAATTATTGGGGGGCTTTTGCTTCACGGATTGCAGCCAGGTCCGCTTTTACTGACACAAAATCCGGACATTTTAAATCAGTTTTTTATCATTTTAACGATATCCGCAGCGTTCATGCTTGTGTTTGGATTATTTTTCTCTTATCTGTTTCAGAAAATCCTATCTGTTCCCAGAAGTATAGTTTTGCTGATTGTAACGGTATTTAGTGTGGTAGGGACTTTTGCAGTAAACAACCGGCCATTTGATATTGGAATTATGTTTCTTTTTGGCATCATCGGTTTTCTTATGCGTAAAGTCGGGCTGGCTGCCCCTCCTTTAGTGTTAGGGCTAATCCTTGGTTTAATGGCGGAACAGAATTTCCGAAGAGCGATGGTGAGTGCGGATTATTCGTTCGGGCCATTCTTCACACGGCCAATTAGTCTTTTCTTGCTGGTCTGTATTGTATTTCTGCTTTTAAATCAAAATTCATTCCTGACAAAACGCTTAAAACATTTGTGGGGGAAAATAAAGCCTAAGGGGGCAAACGAATGAAAATAAAAATAATGTTTCTGACTCTATTTTCAGCGGTTCTGATATTGAGTGCCTGTTCTGGTAACCAATCAAATCAAAAGGCATCTGGTAACAGCAAGGAAGCCGAAAATAATTACCCTTCAGAGCCAATTGAAATTATTGTCGGTTTTGGTGAGGGCGGGGGCACTGACACGATGGCCAGGACCCTGCAGCCGATCCTTCAGAAAGAATTGGGAGAATCCATTGCGGTGAGAAACATGCCTGGAGCCTCCAGTGCATTGGCCCTTGAATATGTTAACGAACAAGAGTCTGACGGACATACCATCCTATTTCAAACCGATCTGGTCCGTGTCTTTCCAACAATGGGCATGACAGATTTAACATACAAGGATTTCGAGCAAATTGGAATTGGCGCAATGGGGATTGCCAATTTTACAGTTAAAGACAACTCTGACCTGAAAACGTTTGATGATGTGGTTCAGCTATTAAAAGATGGAAATGCGAAGGTTGGTGTAGCAGCGATTGGGGACCCATGGCACCTCACTTTGGAGATTGTGAATAGTGTCGTGGGTGGAGATGCCGAAATTATCACGTATGACTCTGGTTCAAATGCTGCCATGGCTGCCATGAAGGGCGAGGTGGATTTCTCAATCAGCGGGGTTAATGAGGTAGTGGATCTGCTTCGGGCAGGGGATTTACGTTCACTGGCTGTTATGGATAATAAAGCTTTTGAAGTGGATGGACTTGAATCAATTCCGCCGGTCATTGAATTTGTTCCTGATTTGGAAAAATATGTACCGGAAGGAACCTGGTGGGGGCCAGCTGTGAAGCGCGGAACACCTGAAGAAATCGTAACCAAAATTAGAGACGCATACAACAAAGCGATCAGCAGTGATGAATTTAAGGAATTTGCAAAGAAACGGGCAATCGTCCTAACAGATATTGAGGATAGTCAAGAATATACAAAACAAATCACCGAAAAAACAAGCTGGCTGCTTTGGGATATTGGTGTGGGAAAACGGTCACCGGAAGAAGTAGGAATCAGCCGGCCAAAAGAGTGATAGAAAGGAGAAAAGATGCGGATTAATAAAGATTATCTTTTGGCGGGAATTGTTTTCGCGATTGGTCTCTTTTTTGTAATAGGCAGCTATAATTTCCCGCCGGGAGAACATTTTTTAAATTCATCTCGTTCATTTCCCATGCTGCTCGGCTATAGTTTGACAGTTCTATCAATCTGGCAGTTTGCCCAAACGTTCAGAAAGAAAAAAGAGGAGGGTGAGGAAACAGCTTCTGCCTCTATTCAGGAAGTTAAAAGAGGGATAGTATATCTGCTTTTAACAGTTGTTTATATCTTTCTGTTAATACCTTTCATAGGGTTTCTGTATTCTACTTTAATCTTTTTACTCATTGGCATGCTCTATTATAAGGAAGTTCGCTGGCATACGGCCACATTAGTATCCATAGGGATGATTGGATTCATATATGTGGTGTTTGAAAAACTCATGTATATTCGATTACCTTGAAAAACGAAATTATTATTTACTCTCTTACATGATCCAATGATTCAATGAAAGACGAGGAGACAGGATTTAAAGAATTCGCTGTAAAAGGAAATCAAATAATAGATATGGCGGTGATTTAAATGAAGATAAAGCAAACAATTGAAAAAGTTCCCGGAGGGCTTATGGTCATCCCGCTGATGCTTGGCGCTTTATTTAATACGATTGATCAGCTTCACATTCCAGTTATAATGAATTTCCTTAAAAGCATAGGGGTATCGCCGGTTGAAGAAGGAATTTATGAGTTTATGAAAATCGGAGGTTTCTCGGAAGCACTCTTTAAAACTGGAACGTTAACACTCATTGGCTTGTTCTTATTTTGTGCAGGCAGCCAGATGAATTTGCGGGTAGGCGGAAAGGCCTTAAAGAAAGGAATTCTATTAACAGGAAGCAAGTGCTTGACCGGGATTGCGATCGGTATTTTATTTGGGGTGTTTTTTGACCCAATGGACGGTCTGCTTGGATTATCTACTCTGGCCATTATTGCCGCTATGACCAATGGGAATGAAGGAATGTATGCAGTGTTGACAGGGCAATACGGAAACCGGTCAGATGTTGGGGCCATTTCCGTCCTGACTCTGAATGACGGTCCTTTTTTCACCATGCTGGCTTTGGGGATGGTTGGCGTTAATTTTCCTTTAATCGCATTCATAGCTGTCCTGCTTCCAATTGCTTTAGGAATGCTGTTAGGGAATCTGGATGAAGATATTCGGGAGTTTTTAAAGCCGGGTGAAACGCTGCTTGTACCATTCTTTGCATTCTGTCTTGGAGCAGGGATGAATTTCATGAGTTTCTTTAATCCTGAAGCTGTTTGGGGAGGTTTAGCTCTCGGGTTTGCCACAGTCATTTTTACCGCATTAACCGGAATCCTGGTCTATAGGTTATTTGGAGAAAAAAGTACGATTGGCCCTGTTGCAGAAGCATCAACTGCAGGGAACGCAGTGGGGACACCTGCTGCAATTGCAGCGGCAGCATCAGTGGCAGCGGGTGCAGGTCTGATGACAGTGGAGAAGGCTCAAAGTTTTCAGGAAATTGCCAATTTAGCAACAATACAAATTTCCATCTCTACTATTACTACCTCGATATTATGCCCAATAGCCGTCATTTTATGGGATAAGTATCAAAGAAGCAAAGGGATTGACGGACGTCTGGAGGATATACCCAGCAAAAAAATAAAAATCGCTGCTGAGATTGAACAGGAATCATAGAAGGGTGATGAAAAGGTTGGAAAAAATTCATGCTGAAATATCCGATTTTATTTGCACCATTACCATTAAAAACCCGCCAATGAATATTTTGACGAAAGAGTTTCGGCAAGAGTTTGTTCCCTATATGGAGAAGCTTAAGACCTCCTCGGATGTCCGGGTTATTCTCCTTACGGGAGAAGGGGATCGGGCCTTTTGCGCAGGAGCCGATTTAAACGAAGAAGGAGAGCTGACTCCTGAATCTGTCCGGCATTTCTTAGAGGAAGATTGCAGAATTTACGATATTGTCAATGAAATGCCACAGCCTGTCATTGCCGCAGTTAATGGCTATGCGTTTGGCGGAGGGTTCGAGCTTGCCCTAGCCTGTGATATCCGGATCATGTCGGAACGTGCCAAGCTTTGTGCGGCAGGGGTAAAGGTTGGACTGGTTGTCGGACCAACCCGGTTAGTCAGGCTGTTGGGTGAAGCATATGCCAAAGAAGTGATTTTGACAGGCAGAACGATAACAGCTGAAGAAGCATTGCAAAGAGGTTTGGCAAGCAGAGTGGTATCCCATGACAAGCTGCTGGCAGAAGCGCATGAATGGGCACAGCTGATTGCTTCCCGTGCTCCAATCGCAGTAAGACATGCGAAGAACACGATTCAGAAAACCATGGATTTTGAGTGGCAGGAAGCAATGGAGCAGGAACTGGATGCCTTTATTGAATGCCAGGATACATGGGATCACAAGCATGCGATTGAATCATTCTTTAACAAGAAGCCGCCAGCTTTTAAAGGAATGTAGGAGTGAACTTTGCAAAAATTGATCATACAGGGAGTTGTTTTAGAAGATGAAAGAAGCACTAATGTACCCGGCCGCTACAGCACTCGTAAAAGTTCTGGCAGGTGTTAAGAGCGGAGAAAAAGTTGTCATCCTGACAGATTTTTTAACAGATGGAATCACAAAAGTTCTGGCATCTGTGGTCTGTTCACTCGACGCTGAACCCATCACGATCTCAATGCCGCCGAGGAAAGGGCATGGAGATGCATTGCCGGATGCAGTCGCAGCGGCTATGAAGGAAGCCGATGTGATCATCGCACCGACAACCTATAACATTGCCCATACAAGAGCCCGCCATGATGCACAAAAGGCAGGAGCCCGAGTATTAATCTTACCTGAAGCACATGAAGACATTTTATTAAGCAAGGGGCTGCGTGCTGACTTTGCTGCACTGAGACCTCAAGTTGAGAAACTGGCAGACATACTGACAGCTGGTGAATTTGTCCATATCACAACAGCCCTTGGCACAGATTTAAGATTTTCCATCAAAGGCAGGCCAGGCAGAGCCCTAACAGGGTTTGCAAACAGTACGGATGTTTCGGCAGCTCACTGCATCGAATCCAGCATTGCTCCGGTTGAAGGAACCGCTGAAGGAATTTTAGTGGTAGATGGGAGTATTCCAGGGGTGGGTCTAATGGAGACTCCAGTTGAAGTGGTATTTAAGGAAGGAAAGGCGGTTTCGATTACAGGAGGCAGAGAAGCGGAGCAATTTAGGAAAATATTAATGGAGAAGAATGATGACGAAGGGAATATCTATTTTGCCGGTGAGTTTGGCATTGGCATGAATCCTGAATGTGAATTGGAAAACAGCATGCTAAGTGATGAAGGGGTTTATGGAACGATCCACATTGCTTTAGGTACGAATGCATATATCGGGGGAACTGTTAAGGCCAAAGGGCATTACGATATGGTCGTAAAGGATCCGCGGGTAGAAATCGACGGCAGAGTCATTCTGGACAATCAGGAACTCTATTTATTTGAAGATAAAGCCTTAAATAGACTTTGAGAAAGTGGAATCCATTTTATAGAAGGAGATGGTACAAGTGAGTGCATTGGAAGGCATTAGAGTAATCGACTTAAGCCAGGTTATGGCAGGGCCTTATTGCGGTATGCTGCTGGCCGATATGGGTGCTGATGTCATTAAAGTTGAACCGCCAAAAGGGGAAAGCACCAGAAGATGGTCCCCGTATAAGGAAGGGGAAAGCGGTGCGTTTATGGCGATAAACCGGAACAAGCGCAGCATAACGCTTGATTTAAAAAGCGCAGAGGATCAGAAAGTATTCTATAAGTTAATTGAAACCGCTGATATTTTGATAGAAAATTTCCGTCCCGGGGTAGTTAAGCGTTTAGGCGTTGATTATGAAACACTCAATCAGATTAATCCCAAACTGATTTACTGCTCTATTTCGGGATTCGGCCAGTATGGCCCATATTCATCCCGTGGCGGTTATGACTTAATCGCACAGGGAATGACCGGAATTATGAGTGTGACAGGGGAACGGAATGGCAACCCGGTAAAATGCGGCCTTCCGATTATCGATTTGGGTTCAGGCCTGTTTTCTGTCTATGGTATTTTATCGGCATTGTATTCCAGGGTTCATTCCGATGAGGGGCAGTATATTGACGCTTCTTTATATGATACGGGACTCGCATTATCGGTTTGGGAAAGCACCCAATATTGGTTTACGGGAGAAACACCGGCACCTACCGGAAGCGGACACCGCTTGTCTGCTCCATATCAGGCATTTCGTGCAAGTGATGGTTATTTTACTGTTGGTGCAGATACACCGCATCATTGGCCGGTATTTTGCCAGATCATCGGCAGGCCTGAATTCTTATCGGATGACCGATTTGCTGATGACGCCTCCCGGATTCAGCACTTAGATGAATTTGTCCGATTAATTGAAGAGAAAACGAGTCTGAATCCGAGACATTACTGGCTGGAAAAATTCGAGAAAGCGGGAATTCCTGCTGGCCCGATAAATACCTATCCAGAATCTTTAACTGACCCGCACACACTATCCAGAAGAATGATAGAAGAGGTTGTGCACCCTGTTGCCGGGAAAATAAAAGCATTAGGGATTCCTGTCAAACTATCAAAAACACCTGGAAAGATCGCGAAATCGGCTCCTGTGCTGGGAGAACATAAAGAAGAGATTCTAAAAGAATTAGGACTCGCAGCTAAATAAGGTGTAATAGATAAATCCTGATACTCATTAAGGAGAAGGATATGCATGATTGAACAATTAAAAGGGCGGGTTCCATCCATTCATGCCGAAACCATGATTCATGGCTCGGCACAAGTGATTGGCGACGTCAGAATAGCCAAAAATGTTAGTGTCTGGCCCCAATCAGTCTTAAGAGCAGACGATGATAATTTTATCGAAATAGGGGAAGGAAGCAATATCCAGGACGGCTGCATCTGCCATGTGACACCTGATGCTCCTTTAAGGATAGGGAAAATGGTAACGGTAGGGCATGGTGCCATTTTACATGCCTGTACGGTCGAAGATGGTGCTTTGATTGGGATTGGTTCTATTATTTTAGATGGGGCTGTCATTGAAAAAGGAGCACAAGTTGGAGCGGGTGCATTAGTTCCTCCAGGGAAAGTGATTCCTAAAGGCAGCTTAGCAATTGGAGTTCCTGCCAAAATCGTGCGGGAACTAACAGAAAATGAAATACATGACCTGGAAAAAAATGCAGAAGAATACATCGAGCTATGGAAACGAGATTATCGTGAAGAGAGTGAGGAGTCATTATGATTAAAGAGAATAAAAGCTTAGCAGAAAGAGGCGACCGTGTTCTGCCCCCGGCTGCCAACAGAGTAACGAGGATAGGTGTAACGAAAGCATTTGGCTCAACCATAGAGGATGAGAACGGAAAAAAATATCTCGATTTTGCCAGCGGTGTAGGAGTAAATAATGTGGGACACTGCCATCCTGAGGTGATTGAAGCGGTTAAGCTGCAGCTGGATACCATGATTCATGTTGGCCATAATGTGGCCTACTATCCATCCTATATTCAATTAGCGGAGGAACTAAATGAATTAACCGGATCACAGAAAATGGTGTACTTTTCAAATAGCGGAGCAGAAGCGAATGAGGGAGCAATCAAATTAGCGAAAAAAGCGACAAAGCGTCCAGCCATCCTATCATTCAAACGGGGATTCCATGGACGGACACTCGCAGCGACATCGATCACTTTCTCAAGCTCAGCTTATCGACAGGATTATGAGGGTCTTCTTCCAAGCGTATATGCTTGTGAATATCCATATCCTTTTAGAACCGGGCTAAATTATGAAGAAGAGACGAAACGATGTATTCAAAGCATCAACGAGGTATTCCAGTATCAAGTGGCTCCATCCCAGGTGGCAGCCATAATCCTTGAACCTGTACAGGGAGAGGGCGGGTATATTGTACCTCCGAAAGAATTTTTGAAACAAATAAGAGAAATATGTGATCAGCATGGGATATTGCTTATTTTTGATGAAGTTCAGACCGGATTCGGAAGAACAGGAAAAATGTTTGCCTATGAACATTTTGGAGTAGAGCCGGACATTCTTACCTTAGGAAAGGGAATTGCTTCAGGCTTCCCTTTAAGTGCCATCATTGCCAAGAAAGAAATTATGGAGAAATGGGAACCGGGAACACATGGAGGCACTTATGGCGGAAACCCTGTCTCCTGCGCGGCCGCCTTAGCTTCCATAGAAATTTTAAAACGGGAAGGTATAGATAATGCCCAAACTTTAGGGGGATATTTGAAACAGCAGTTATACGATTTGAAATCAGAATTTTCCGTCATTGGTGATGTTAGAGGCCTGGGCCTGATGATTGGCATAGAGTTCATGGATGAAAATGGCCGCCCGGATGCCAGTACAGTAAATTGGCTGAAGAATTTTGCTTTAGAAAACGGAGTCATTCTTTTAACCTGCGGCACGGAGAAGAATGTTTTGCGGTTTATCCCGCCTGTAACGGTATCAAAAGAGGAACTTGATCAGGCAGTTTCTGTACTGAAAGAAGGATTGCAGCAGCTCGCAAAAAAGGAGAACGGTCATGCTATATATTAATGGAGAATGGAAATCTTCCTATAAAAATAAATCGATTAGTGTGTATAATCCCGCTACTTTAGAAAAATTCGGCACTGTCGCTTATGGAGGAAAGGAAGAAGCCGAGGAAGCAATCCAGGCCGCATCCGCTGCCTTTCAAGACTGGAAGAAAACAAGCGCAGTTGAGAAATCGCAATATCTTAGAAAAATTGCCGATTGTCTAAGAGACAGAGAAGAAGATCTGGCAGTAACCATTACAAAAGAGATGGGCAAACCCCTGAAAGAATCTCTTGGTGAAATCAAACTGGCGATTTCCTATATGGATTGGTATGCAGAGGAAGCGAAGCGTATTTATGGAGAGACGATTCCAGCTTCCAGCCGGGATAAGCGCATCATGGTACTGCAGGAGCCGGTTGGAGTGACGGGAGCGATTACACCATGGAACTTTCCAGCCGCCATGGTTACCCGCAAAATTGCCCCAGCGTTAGCTGCCGGGTGTCCTGTCATCCTAAAACCAGCTTCAGCTACCCCCTTAACGGCAGTGAAGATATTCGAAGCCATTCATCAGGCTGGTCTGCCAAAAGGAGTAGCCAATTTGATCATTGGACCTTCTAATGAAATTGCTCAAACGTTATTAGACAGCAAGCAGGTGCGCAAACTGACTTTCACTGGTTCAACGGCGGTTGGGAAAAAGCTGATGAGGGAAGCATCAAATACGGTCAAAAAAGTTTCAATGGAATTAGGCGGTCATGCCCCTTTTATCGTATTTGAGGATGCTGATTTAGAGAAAGCCGCAGAAGCAGCGGTTGCAAGCAAGTTCAGGAATGCAGGACAAACGTGTGTCTGCACAAACCGGATTTATGTTCAGAGTGAAGCCGCAGAGGAATTTACCCGCTTGTTTGCAGAAAAGGTAAATCGTCTGCAAATCGGGAATGGCATGGATGATGATACGGATATTGGGCCATTAATTAATGAAGAAAGCCTTGATAAAGTCATTGAACATGTGGAGGATGCCAAAGAAAAAGGCGGTGTGGTGATTTGCGGCGGATCACTGGCAGATATGAATGCTAAAGGTGTATTCTATCAGCCTACTGTTATTCAACATGCAAATGAGTCGATGAAGATTGCAAGAGAAGAAACTTTTGGCCCAGTGGTGCCGATCTTCACCTTCGAAACGGAAGAAGAAGCAATCGAACGGGCAAATCATCCAGAATACGGACTGGCTTCTTACTGCTTCACTTCTGATTTAAATCGCGCCTTCCGGGTAATGGAATCTCTCGAATATGGCATTATTGGCATTAATGATGCGATGCCGACAACGGCACAAGCTCCCTTCGGAGGAATGAAGGAAAGCGGTGTAGGAAGAGAAGGGGGCAAGTACGGAATGATGGAGTATCTGGAAGAGAAGTTTGTGTCGCTCAATATTGGATAACCAAAGGGGCCATCAGAATGGAATTATTAATGGAGGAAATAAGAAGCATAATATCTTCAGACCAAATTCTTACGAGTTTGGCTGATCGATATAGTTATAGTTATGATGCTTCATTCGGCAGCTATCTTCCTGAAGTGGTCATCCAGGTGAAAAATAAGGAAGAGATTTCTTCACTTCTGAAGCTGGCCAATACATTTAACATACCCGTTTACCCAAGAGGACAGGGGACTTCTTTAAGCGGAGGTCCTCTCCCTGTTAAGGGGGGGATGGTTTTAGACATGTCCCAATGGAATCGTGATTTAAAAATTTACCCTGATGATTTGGTGGCTGTCGTATCACCGGGTGTACTGACAGCGAACATCAATCAGGAAGCAGAAAAGTTTGGACTCATGTACCCCCCTGATCCAAGCAGTGCCCATGTATCAACAATTGGAGGGAATTTAGCGGAAAACTCCGGCGGGCCAAGGGGTTTAAAATATGGGGTAACAAAGGATTATGTTATTGGTTTGGAAGTGGTGACACCTGAGGGAGAAATAATCAAAACAGGCGGAAAGACAATAAAAAATGTAACTGGGTATGACTTAACAAAATTGATCGTTGGATCCGAAGGCACGCTTGGCATCATTACGGAAGCAACACTGAAATTAGTGCCAAAGCCACCAGCATCAAAGACGATGATGGCTGTCTTTGACGATCTTGTCCAGTCAGGACAAGCGATTTCGAAAATATTAACTTCCGGAATCCTTCCGGCCAAAATGGAAATAATGGATCAGTCTTCCATAATAGCTGTGGAGAACTATCAGCCGCTGGGACTCCCTATTGAGGCAGAAGCCATACTCTTAATAGAACTGGATGGCCACCCTCTGGCGATTGAAAAGGAAATGAAAAAAATAGAAAAGATTTTTACAGAATTTGATTCTGTGAAAGTGAAAATAGCAGAAAATCAGGATGAAGCACAGAGTTACTGGAGAGCAAGAAAGCTGGTTTCCCCGGCTATTGTAAAGATAAAACCAACGAAAGTATCTGAAGATGCAACAGTGCCCCGCAGCAAGATTCCCGATATGTTCCAAAAACTAAAAGAAATCCGGGAGAAATATGATATTCATTTAGTCGTGTTTGGCCATGCGGGTGACGGAAACCTTCATCCAAATATTATCTGTGATAAGAGGGATATGGAGGAAATGATACGGGTTGAAAAAGCAGTAGAAGAAATCTTTAAAGCTGCTGTTGAACTGGGAGGGACACTCTCCGGTGAACATGGAATTGGCACATTAAAAGCCCCTTTTATGGAAATGGAATTGGGTGCAGCCGGACTTGATATGATGAAAAGAATTAAACAAATATGGGACCCGAATAACATCTTGAATCCTGGTAAAATTTTTCCTGAAGAAGGCCAGAAGCTGGTGCTGCGGGAATGAGTACAGGAGCCGGTCTAAAAGACAGATTACATTATAAGGAGACGTTTAATTGTGTCCAATGCGGATATTGCCTGCCGGTTTGCCCCACTTACGAAACGATGAAGAGCGAGGTGCATTCGCCGCGCGGCAGGATTAATCTTGTCAAAATGCTGGCAGAAGACAAGATCAAGGCAGAGGATTTGCGGGAACCCATCGAAAAATGCCTGGGATGCCGCGCCTGCGAAACAGCCTGTCCCACCAGCGTACAGTATGGGAAGATTTTAGAAGGAGCAAAAGAAGTTCTAGAATTTGCAGAGCAAAAATCGAGAGCGCAAAAAATAAGTGAATCATTGATTTATAATCAAATGTTTCCATCAAAAAGATGGATGAATACAATCGGTAATCTTTCATGGTTTTATCAAAAGTCCGGGCTGCAGAAAATGGCACAAAAAATGGGATTAACTCAGCTTGCTCCGCTTCACCTTGGGAAATTTGAGTCCGTTCTCCCTGATCTTCCATCTCCTGCAGAACGGAAAAACAGGGTTCAAGTCTACAAAGCAATTGGAACCAGGAAACTCACTGTTGGATTTATTACCGGATGTGTCATGGATGCCATCTTCTATGAGACGAATAGGAACACAATCGACCTGCTGACCAAGGCAGGAGCTGACGTACTTATTCCTGTAAATCAGACGTGCTGTGGAGCACTTCATGCACATGCCGGAAAAATAGCGGACGCTAAAGTTTTGGCCAAACGGAATATAGAGACATTTGAAATGGAAAAAGCAGACTATGTCGTTAACAATGCTGGAGGGTGCGGTTCGACCCTTTTGGAATATGCTGAACTATTCAAGGGAGACATCGAGTGGGAAAGCCGTGCACAAGCTTTTTCTAATAAGGTAAGAGATATTTCACAGGTACTATCTGAATTAGACGGTTTGAGCTTTACAAAGGAAGTGAATGGAACCATAACCTTTCAGCCATCCTGTCATATGATCAATGTTCAAAAGGTAAAAGATGAGCCATTATCTTTATTAAAGCAAGTAACAAGCAAAGGGTACCGTGAAATGAATGACAAAGAACGATGCTGTGGATCCGCAGGCATCTACAATATTGTTAACTACGAGGATTCCATGGAAATACTGGACAGTAAAATGAAAAATGCGAAAGACACATATGCATCAATAATTGTAACTTCAAATCCAGGCTGCCTGCTGCAGATGAAATTAGGCATTCAAAGGGAAGGGCTTGAGAAGAGTGTAAGAGCTGTTCATCTTGTGGATTTGCTTGTTGAGGCTGGGGCGGTTTCTAAATAATTTATAAGTAATAAAAATGAAGAAGTAGGAGCTGCAATAGATTCAACAGTTATCGGCTATTAATACACGGTTTACTTGAAGGGACACCACCCGCACAGTGAGAATACTGTGCGTTTTTTTGAGTTGAAGTTTATTGATTTAATGTGTGGGGGGATAGGCCTCTCACTCCACAAAAAAAATTTGTGGAGTTGTTCTTTAAACAAGTCTTTTTGAGATAATATTTAATTATTAAGGTAACTTAAGTGCGGAGGTTAGTTAATGAGCAAACAACGTTGTCTGGTATGTTTCCAGATTAAAAGTTCAACAGAATTCGCTTTGGGAAAAAAAGAGACTTGTGATGCTTGCATAAATCGCAGCGCCATGAAAACACGGTTGAAATATTCAACCAAGAAAAAGAGGACAGAGGTCTGCTCACAGTGCGAGAAAAAGGTCCAGGCTGTGAACGTGGACGGATGGTGCCAGGTGTGTGTGAAGGAACGCGAGAAAGCTCTTAAAGTGTCACCCAATAAGCTAAATAAACAAAAGGCACAGAACAGAACAGTTGAAGAAAAAATCTCAAAACTTAAAAGAGACGCTGCAAAAATAATTGTTGAATTAGTTCAAGATAATAGACATAATACTATCGTTGGTTTTGAGGAAATAGAGCTTAAAAGCATTTCGTATACTTATTTATATAAAAACTATTCTTTAGAGGAACTAGTATTGATTTTAACAGCTCTAAACCGTTAAATAATAGTATTTTAAAAAACTCCATTCAGTTTATATATCAGTTTAAGGAAGTGAACTAAAAATGAGCTTAAGAGATTTAACTCTTGAAGAACTTGAGGACCTTGAACAAGAATTGCATGAAAAGGGAGAAAAGAGTGATTATGGTTATTACGCCAAACTAGTAAATGTCTATGAAGAGATGTATAGAAGGTTAATTCCACTAGTAAAAAAAGATCGAGCAATGCACGAATATTCGCTAAAGTATACAAAAAAACTGCTTGTTTCCTATCTAATTAAATACGGTACATATTTAAAAATGAACAACTCTAAGGATGATCGAGTTGCTTTTTCATCCTTAACAAAAGCATTAAGATATCAGAAAAATATTCCGATTGCCTATTATAGATTAGGATTCTTATCCTATAAGCAAGGCGATTACAGCCAAGCTGTACGCTATTTTCAAAAGGCATTGAATTATCATAAATTAGGGGATGACCCAAGCTTTAGCCTTAATCAACAGCAGGAATTTCACGCACATATGTATCTGGCAAACAGTGCATTATATGTGGCGAGTTCAACTTATGAAGAAATGGAAGGTCTCTCATACTCCTCAGCAAAGCAACTCCCCAATTTAGCACTTTCACCATTATATGAAACCTTGAGGGACAATGAGCAGTTTTTAAAGAATCATGCTTTTTATAAAATTTCAAAAGGACAGATTGAGACCTGTTCGAAAGACACTTGCGAGGAAGTTGCCGAAAATGGGGAAAAGAATACGGTCGTCGTTTATTTTAATGATCGAGAAAATATCTTGTTCTTTAATGGGGAAGAGACCATAATTACCCCGGGACAGGCAAATATGATCAGGCATTTTCTGCTGTCATCTAATGAAAAGAAACCATGCACGAGAATGACGATGAAGGACTTTTTTGGAAGGACCGGAACGGACGGAGAAGTTAAGAAAAATACCTTCATTAAATCAATTGAGCGTCTCAGAGCCCGACTGAAAACATTAAATATGCCTGACATTATCGATGTGAAACAGTACCAGGGAGAAACAGCCTATTATTTTAACGAAACGATCCTATATATTGTTCTGTTCAGGGTTGATGATGCTTTTGCGAGTGACTATGTAAGCTGATGACAGGGCTGTCATCGCTCTTTTGTGATAATAAAGCTACATTCACGAAAGGGAGATGATGTTAAATGAAAAACTGGAATACATTATTCATTCGCCAAGGATTTGCTGTGAGGGAGTACTCAAAAAATGAGTTTGACCTTTTTAATGAAACCGAAGAAAATATAGAGTTTTTAATGGAGTGTCTTCAAAAAGCAGGTGTAAACTTCACACGTCAGCATTTCTTTCTTACTATTCACTCTGAGCCTGTTACTGAAAAAGAGTGGCTGGCTGCAGCTGATTTCCCTCACAGAGGGTACGGAGAAGGGCTTTGGTTCAATGCTGAAAAGGAAGAGCCGAAAATCAGGGAATTGGATTTGTATATCAGCGGCTTGGTCCGTCAATTAAACCGTCTAAAATTATTTACTATGGGAAGCTGCGACGGCAATGGAATAAGATATGCATCAATCCAATTTCGCCCCGGCGTATCTATGGATAAAGCGGCAAAACTTTTCAGCATCCTTTCTGATAAAAAGGTCAGAGTCAGAAACCAGCGCTTGATTCTGCCGCATTCCAGAGAGGAGCTTTTAGAATTAGCGGAAAAAGCTTTGAACATAGATGGAGCCATCCTGGAACTCGAACCGGAAGAAATCGAAAAGCAGCTGTTTTTTGACCAGCTGGAGGAGCTCCTTAACATCAGCGGAGAAAGCGGAAACGAGGGTAAAATCCGCAAGCATGCAGAAAAGATACTTGCTCCTCTAGTTGATCATCTAACTGTTGACAGCAAAGGCAACATCCTGGCTCAAAAACGCTATCGAGGCGGCAATGGACCGACTATTTTATTAAACGCCCATTTGGATACTGTACTGCCGATCGATCCAGGCAGAATCATATTAAAAGAAAATAACATCTGGACCAGCAGCTCCGGCATTCTGGGTGCAGATGACCGTGCTGGTGTGGCGGTATTGCTGCAAATGGCTAAAAACCTGGAAAAAAGCAGCTTTAGAGGCACTGTGAAATTTATTTTAACTGTTGAGGAGGAAATTGGGCTTGTAGGGGCACAGCATGTCGATGAATACTTCCTCTGGGACGTTGATGCAGCAATTGTTTTAGATCGTCGGGGCACTGGGGATATTGTAGTTTCATGCGGTGGGTACATTCCGTTCTGTGATGTAAGATATGGCCAGTTTTTTGAGGCTGCAGCCGTAAAAGCGGGATTGAAGAACTGGAAATGCACAAATGGAGGAAGCAGTGACACCAGGATTTGGGCTTCACATGGGATTCAGAGTGTTAATTTATCTGTTGGTTATTTTAATGAGCATACCAATGATGAGAAGCTGGATGTGGAGGCTTGTTATAATACGGTGAAGCTGGTGGAGGCGGTTTTTGAGATGGCGCGGGAGTTGAGGAGAGCTTTGGCAGGAAGAGACAGAAATAAATTTTATTTTGCAAACTAATTATTGATTTTTCTAAACTTGGTAATCAGGGGATGGTTCACGCGGTTATACTCTGAAAGAGAAACATAAGAACTGTCCCTGCGTTTCGTCTTCTTAATACCTTCTGGACGTTTTGTGCCAAAAGGAGTGTATTTGCATAAGGAATGTTGACAAGTAGTCTATATTAAATTTTGCAGGTCTTTTATAGACTGGAAAATTAAATGTCATAACGAACATTTAGATAATGCCATAAATACTTAGACATATTTTATTTATTACTTAAAAAGGTGTTCAATTAATGAACTGTACCCCCAATTACGGACAGTTTATAAAAAAGCGCCTATGCAGCTAATAAGTGGCCTCGGTATTGTACCGGGGTCATTTTATTTAAGCCCCATTGATAACGATGATGATTATATTCTTCGATTACACGATCTACTTCTTTCTTTACATCCTTTATATTTTCAAGTGATTTATACTCTGATAAGTCTTTAAAATGTCCAAAGAAACTTTCCATTGGTGCGTTATCCCAACAGTTTCCCTTTCGGGACATTGACTGAGTTAGGCCAAGCTTTTTTACTTTGCTTTGGAATAGAGGATGCGTGTAGTGCATTCCTTGGTCAGAATGCAATATGGCCTCTGGATGAAAGTGGTTGCCAACAGCTGCCTTTAACTTTTTTAACGTTTTATAAACAATATCCATCTCTAAAGACGTGGAAAGGTAGTAGGCAAGAATTTCTTTTGTAGCTCCGTCCTTTACGCAGGATAAATATGCTTTTTGGCCCTTTCCATTATAGAGATAAGTAATATCAGTAAGCAGAACCTTTTCTGGCACTGCCTGATTGAATTCACGGTCAAGAAGGTTAGGGCAGGTTCGATGTTCCTGAGTTGCCTTAGCCATCTTACGATATGGATTGGCTTTCCGTATCTTAGCTACAAGATTATATTTTGCCATTAAACGTCTAATCTTCTTGTGGTTCATTACAGTTGAATAGTCATTCTCCATAATCATTTTTATCTGGAGTGCACCTACTTTTTCTCTTTTGCTTATGAAAATTTCTCGGATTAACTCTATGTCCAATTCATCCTGCTCGTCACGTCGTGCCCGTAATGGTGCAGCCTTCAACCAATCATAGTAGCCACTTCGACTGACACCTGCCAGTTCACACAGGTAGGAAACAGCTTTACTTAACTGATGAATTCTGATGGTTTTCTCGATCAACGAGAACTTCTCAGCTGCCGTTAATATCGTTTCTTCTTCAACGCCTGCCTTTCTAACTCTTCCAGCTTTTTTAGGAAGTCATTCTCTGCCTCAAGGAATTTAATTCTTGCTTCAGCTTTTTTTAATTTCTCTTCTGCGGAAAGTTGCTTTAAAGAAGGACGCCCGGTACTCCCTTTGCCTCTGCGTTCCGTAAGGAAACCTTCCTTTCCAAACCTTTCATATGAATCCCTCCAAAACTTAAGACAACGCTGGGGTTGTTTCTTACCGATCATATCAAGGTCGAAGCCCTGTTCAATAAAGATTTGCGACGGTGCTTTTCCATTTTTATATTCCGTAACTGCTTTTAGCTTAAACTCAGGACTATAGGAGATTGACCTTTCAGAAGCGCATAAAACATTAGGATTCTTTTCAAGCTCTTTAATTTGAAATTCATTATAAATATTCTTACTCATATTAATCCTCCGCCCATATTCGTTAAATCTATTGAAACACAAAAAACCCCGGATAGGGGCACTTTTTTATCAGTGTCCGCTATCCGGGGTATAGTTCATAATGAGCAGCTTTTTTTCTTTAATTTGTAATAATGTGGGTACAAGACGCATCGATGAATCTAAGAGACTATATTTTTGCGATAAAGACACCAAATAGACGAAAATCGTCTACTGTTGGTGTCTTTATTTTTTATTTTTAAACTACTAATAATATACAGAGGAATGATTAATAGATGGAAAGAGCAAATATTAGCGGTAATAGAATAAAGGAAGCTAGAAAACGGGCCAGTATGGATCAAGTAGAATTAGCTGTTGCATTAGAGGTTGAGTACAAAGTTAATTTAACTCAATCTGATATATCAGAGATAGAACGTGGAATTCGCGGAGTTAAAGATTATGAGCTAGATTACATTTCAAGAATTTTAAATGTGAGTCCAATTTGGCTTCTTAGAGGTCAAAGTAATGAGATTTAAATATGATGAACTAAGTCAAGCTACATTAATAGTTAACTCAATATATGAAGGTGGTTCAAAAGGAAGTCCTCCTGCCGATGATCCTTTAACAAAGATATTTAAAGTTGACGGCTTTTTAAGAAGTGTTGGAAATAGAAGTGGATTTAGGAAATCTATGAAAGAAAAAAATGGAAAATCAACAAAAGATGTTGCTTTTGCTGTAATTTATTCTACGGGAAAAGTGAAGGAGTGGCCAGATTTCTATGATAAAAAAAACCAAACCTTTACATATTATGGTGACAATCGAGAACCAGGAAACCATTATCTAAATACAAAGCAAAGAGGGAATTTACTATTAAAGGATTTATTCGAAAAGGCCGCTTCAAAATCACCTGAAATTAGAAGGACTATCCCTCCTATTTTTGTATTTGAATCCACGGGGATTGCCTCAAATGTGGAATTTCTAGGTCTAGCTGTTCCTGGTGTTAAGGGGACAGCAGTAGACCAATCATTAGAGTTAGTTACATTTGGAGAAGAAGGAAGTCAGTTCCAGAATTATAGGGCCACTTTTACTATGGTAGAAATTGAATTAGAGGGAATTAGCAGGAAATGGCTGGCAGAACTTAAGGATTATAATGGAGATACGTTTAGGTACGCTCCAAAAGAGTGGGTGAAATTTGTTGAAGAGGGTCTAAATTCCGTTTCAGTGATGGATGGAAATTCTGGAGAACAAACAACTTTACCCAATGTTAATGGATATTCACCAAGTGAAAAGCAATATCTCCTTAAAACTAGACTTACTCAAGGGAAATTTCGTGAAACACTACTCAAGCGTTCGAGAGTTTGTAAGCTTTGCGGGATGGATAATATGAATCTACTAGTTGCCAGTCATATTAAACCTTGGAGTCACAGTGACGATAGAGAACGAATTAATTTCTATAATGGCATACTGTTATGTCCATCGCACGACGCTGCATTTGATAAGGGGTTAATTAGCTTTAAAAGCAATGGTAATATAGTCATTTCATCTCTCCTTAGTCAAGAAAATCAAAAACTCCTAAATGTTAACCCAGATATGAAGATAGAGCTGAAACCAAACCATAAA
The DNA here is from genome assembly GCF_001956215.1 of Paenibacillus sp. FSL R5-0490. GTDB lineage: Bacteria > Bacillota > Bacilli > Bacillales > Cytobacillaceae > Cytobacillus. The sequence continues at coordinate 110,654 of NZ_MRTQ01000015.1, forward strand.
AAATTTATGGACTGGCATTTGAGCAAGGTTTTTGTAACGGAATAGTATTCGTACATTATTCTTACGAGGTAGGGAATAGCTTTTAGAAGAGTACAGGAGTTTAATTATTTAAAATGGCTTTTGGTTTACTGGTAATTAAGTAAAAGATTCAAATAAGCTATGAAGAAGAGTTAAGACGTTAGGAACCAAAATTCGTAAACAGGATTTAATGACTAACTGTAAAAAACAAGACTATAACAAAAGATTAGATAAGAAACTCTGCCATGGCGCAGGGTTTCTTCCTTTATGTTAATCATTTAATCAAGAAATCCAATTAGAAAATGGTGTCTGATACTACGTCAAGAAAATAGACACAGATTTTTCTACCGCGCTTTCGCTTGGTGGCCTTCATAAAAAAGTTTAAATAAAGAGCGATTTAAACTTTTTTATGAAGGAAAATCATGCTGCCGAATTTCCATACATTCGCTCAAATTCATTCGGTGTATTGTACCCCAGGGTTGAATGGATCCGCTTGGAATTGTAGAAAAACCCAATGTATTCAAATAGCGATTTCTTCGCGACCTCTCTTGTTTTATACTTTGTTTGATACACTAGCTCACGTTTAAGAATGCCGTGAAAGGGTGATACCTCGTGTGAATCGGGAGTATGGCGAATGAGGGTTAGCAGAGTATCATGGCTCACTGGCAGGTGCAGGTGCCTCGATAGCTTTTCAGCATTGAGGCAACTGGTGGAAAACGCCAATTTCCGGAGCAATTCCTCAGCACGGAGAGTCCTTCTTTTCTTTGGAAGGATCCATTCATATCTTTCCGTAAACACTTCCGTGCTACAAGACGGAGAATCACAAAACCATTTTCGGGCCAGTAGAAGGAGTTCAACTTGTTTATTGTTCATTGGCAAATCCTGAATAGCCCTTGAATACCGGCTATGCCTTCTGGTTGTGGAAGTTTGGCAGGCAGGGCATATGGAGGATTGTGTGGATGGCTCAACGACTAACGTGATCTTTTCTTCAGATTCATCAACGGAATGTAAAGTTAATAAAGGATCAGGGAGTGGAAAAGGAATTAAGGGTCCCATTGTTTGTCTCCTTTTTCCTTTCTCTATACCCAAATACTTTCTTTCGGAACCTCTCACCACTTGTCCGTAAGAACCACTTTCTGCTTGCAAAAAACACTACAGCAAAGAGTATAAAATCTGGTGTTGAAATATGAAACATAAGAAGTATCATTAAAGGGGGAAGGCTTATACAATGGAGCTTGAAATAAGAAAAGAGGCCACTCAAATTGAAATGAGTGGCTTTTTTGTATTTATAGTTAGAAGGAGTAGGTCATTAGAGTATTAAGGAACAAATAAATAACAATAGATCCGTAACAATAGTGCGCATACCGGTCGTCTCCAGCGTTGGTTGATAACCGAGTATTCATCACCCAATTAAAACTAAATCGCTAATAAGAAACTGTTGTTAGCTACATTGTTTCCATTTTCGAAATTAAAACAGAAGTGCAGGAAATTTAGTGAAGCATCTTTAGCAATTAATCCTATTTGGAAAGATTAAAATAAAGTCTTGATGAAAATCAAGGCCGTATTGATTTGTGTGTGGCTTCAGCTGTTTTTGCTTCATCTATGAAAGAGGCGATTTTTTCGATTGTAATATCGAATTCCTTCCTGATTTCATGCTCCCAAATCCTAAGTATGTGCCACCCTCTTTGAATGTAATATTGGGTGTGTTCTTTATCGCGTTCCTGATTACGGTCGAGCTTTTTCTTCCAAAAATCTACATTGCTTTTTGGCATTCTTCCATGTAATGGACAAAAATGCCAGAAACATGAATCTATGAAGATAACGATTTTATATTTCTTTATAGCTATATCTGGGGTACCGACCATTCCTTTTACATTTCGTCTGAATCTGAAGCCCCTTTTCCAAAGTTCATGAGTGACCATTGACTCCAATTTGGATACTGCTTTTATTGACGACATTATCTTGCTTCTGGTAGTAGATTCAGTAGACATGACCGTACTCCTTTATAAAAGATATGTAGTTAAAGTCTACCTATTTTAAGGAAATTTAAACATTTATCATTTATTTTTCCCAATTTAAAAGAAATGAAGTTTGGTGAAATAGGGATTGTTCTTTTCTTCTGCATCATTCCGAGATAACATAGTTAATATTGGAAGTAGCATTGGTTCAGGGAATATGCCGATGATAAATGCTAGCTATTGATACTGCGAAAGATAACTTAATGTACCAATTAAATAAAAAAGCCTCAGCTGGGTGCACATGACCTTGCACTATCCAAAATAAGGCTAGAATGGTATGTATTTAAGTGATTTATAGTTATAAGTCAATTTGTAAATAATATACAAAAATAATATAATTAATACAAAGAGAACCAAAAAAAAGGGAGATTAGAACCGTGACGAAAGAGGTAATCTGGCAAAAGTTAGCGAGTCTTATAGAGATTGATTATAGTTTAATAAATTATAGTGAACTACAAGGAATGTTGAGCAACAATCCAGCACTTGCTGTTGCTTATATGGATCCAGTGTTTTATGCTATTTCGCTTCAACGAATGAAACAGTTGGCAAACGAAGCAAAAACTGAAGAGATGTTTGAATCTTATTTTCAAGCATCCACGATTGAAACCGGATGGGAATTATTAAAAAATAAATTTGCGATTTCAGCAACAGAATATGCTAGTGCCCTGGAATATTGTACGTTAAGCAGGAAGAAGTTTAAAAGTAACTTATCAGCTGAAGAAGCAGAACAGGGTTTGTCCCAAATACTCTTCATTGCAGAGAAACTAGAAATTGATGAATATAAAGCGGAGCTACCTTTTGATACCAGGTTAAGTGAATCAGAAACAGCAGTTACAATTGACGGTGAATCAAAGAGGTTATCGACTGAAAATGCCATTTCCACTAAAGAGAGTAAGTTTGTATCTATGTTGGAAGTTTTGCAGTCTTCTTCTAAGGAATCGGTTGCAAACGCAGATTCCTTTGGAGGACTTCGTAGTTACATGCATGTGAAAAGGGACATTCAAAAAGATTTCGAAAAGATTTTGAACGATTTAAAGCAGAAGGAAAAGCCTGGCTTACTTCTTTTATGTGGTAGTGTTGGAGACGGTAAGAGTCACCTGCTAGCTTACATGAAGGAAAAGCACCGTGACCTTTTAGAGGGATTCTTTATTCATAATGATTCCACGGAGTCGTATGATTATGATAAAAACTCGTTGGAAACGCTTGAAAAAGTATTATCCCCATTTAATGATTCTGGAACCCCTAGCAGTCCTGTAATCATCGCCATAAATCTTGGTGTCTTACATAATTTTTATAGTAAACAACGAAAAGAAGGAAGATTCAAAGCTTTATGTGATTTCATCGAGAGTTGTGGCGTTTTTGATAAAGGGCAGCAAGGGAACAATCAAGACGGTGATTTTTATTTGCTTAATTTTGCAGATACACAGCCTTATGTTTTAACAAAGGAAGGACCAAAATCACCATTTTTCTTGCAGCTCATTGAAAAGGTGACGGCCCAGGATAATAGTAATCCATTTTTTTTAGCCTGGATCCAGGATAAGGAAAAAGGAATAACAAGTGCTGCACATTCAAACTATTATTTTCTACAGCATCAGGAAGTGAAAGAGTCTATTGTTCAGTCACTGATTGAAGTGATGATCAAGAAAAAAGTGTTTATCTCGACAAGGGCGTTTTATAATTTGCTTTTTGATATCATCGTACCAATTAATCAAGAATTAATCTCTACCGAGGCAGAAATAAAAGTAAATGATATGCTACCAAATTTAATGTATGGTCACCCTGATCGTTCACCATTACTTGCTGCATTGCATGAGGTCGATCCTGTAAAAAGAAGGCTTGAAGCAACTGATCGGTTAGTTTCTAATTTAATGCTTAAATCTGATCCCTTCCACTATGTTAAGGAAGAGCTAGGGGGAAAAATGAGTATTGGCCCCTGGAAGCAGGTAAACAGCATGCATCAAGAGGGTAATCAAACAGAATTTGCACGACTGTTTGTAAGACAGTTTGCCTTGTTATATAGAAAAGATTATGATGAGGCCTATCGAGAGTATGTAAGCTATTTGTACTCCTTCTATAAGGGTGATGGAGAAGGCATAGGTCAATTGTTTGAGTTAATTGAAAAAGTAATTTATGAGTGGAAGGGTTCACCAAAGGATCGCTATGTTTTTGCTGACCCACCGAACAAGTTATTTCGTGTTGCGTATCAAATCACTATTGAGCCTGAAGTAGATGATAACGTGTTTGGTGCAGCATCAAAAAATGATAATGTAGAGCGTTTTACCTCCTCTATGAGACTTGGCTTTAATCAAAGGGGAAGGACTTTTTTATTTGAATTGGATTATCAATTGTATTCACTGCTTAAGCGGATTAATGGTGGGTATCGGCCGAATCGTCAGGATATCCAAGATGCACTTCAATTCTCGGAATTTCATGATAAACTCCTGCAATCTGCAGATAAGAAAAACAATGTCCTTCTTGTTCATACACCCGATGGAAGCATGCGTGAGTTGAAGAAGCCGCGTTTTTCAAAGGCTTATTATGAAGTTGGAAAGGTGAATTAAAATGGTGTATCAATTAGATTTTGATAGAATTACTAAATTTATAGAGAAAAATGGGAAATATACCTTTAGGAGACGGTCTGTTACAAGCATTTTACCACTTCCAACAAGGGAACCTGAACGTGCGAAATTCGAGCGAGGCTTTTCTTCCATTACTGGTGGGGTTATCCGAAAAGTGTATGGTAAAAACATAGTTATTAATACAAGTGATGAAAGTATAGAGGCTATTCTTGCAAACGGAAAATTTTCGGATGAATCGGACAAAGCCTTTTTTGAAAATTATTTAAAGGAACAAATAAAAGAGCTACACCTAGGAAAGGTCACAAATCTTAATGAATTAGAACGTATACCGTTGACTGAAAATACGGATGAGCGAAAGGGAGAAATCGATTTAATTCATTTCTTTTTTGATACATTCATTCGAAATGATGAAGAGCGACTTCGAGAGATTTTAAAAAAACAAGATGATGCTAATTTATTATCAGAGATAATGGCCCTTACTGTAGCAACTGCATCATTAAAGAATAACAATAAAGCAAGCTATGGTAGTCCTTTTCCTCAACTAAAGGAACAATTCTTAAAGGATTTTGAGAACTTAGCAAGGAATCCTAGTTTCCTAGTTGATAATATTTCGTTGTTATTTGTTCATTATACATTTGCTGCTATGTCGCAGCTTATCCTTCAAATGAATAAAGGGACACGGTTCAGCCAGCATGAGCTATTACCGGTCTATTACATTTTACAATGGGAAAAAGCAGCAAAGTGGCGAGACAGCTATAAGCAAGGGAACAAATTGTTGATGGGTGAGATGGACGGCTTTTTTGCACATGAGCATGCGTTAAACATCTTAGGAATGAACACATTCTCAAATGAGAGCAACCAATTTTATCATGATATCTACTGCATGCTGCGAGAAGCAGGTACAGAAGCAGAACAGGACTATATTAAATCAATCTACAAGTGGCTGAAGGAAGTATACCAGGTGAAAACAAATATTGATGTGGAGGAATATTCCGAAGAGAAAACATTGGAGATGGCGTTTGACGATTTGATTCATGCTGTTAGAAAAGGTATTTCAAATGAAATCAACTCCAGGTATCTGAAGGCATTCAAAGAGATTATCTCAAAGTTTTTCCGGAAGCATGGTGGATCACTTGGTACGATTCTAGCCTTGTCACAAGAACATCTGTTAATGCTGGTGGCAGTATCCATCACTGAAGAACGAATTGAATTAAAACAATTATGGAAAGAACTCGAAAATCGTGGTGTATGGCTTGATCACCATTCAAAAGAGGAAGTAGTGAAGGTGCTTGACAAATTGAATTATTTGGAGAAGAAAAGTGATAGTGGGGATGCACAATATGTTAAATACATTTTATGACTATATCGGTGACCAGCTGGTTTCATTTTTTGAAAAAGAAGCCTTGAGGAATAAAATAGATCGTTATTTCCTATATTTACCAACCGAAGAGATTATTACAAGTTTATATCAAGCCATTGGTAATCATGAAAGTAAAATACCCTTCCCTTATCGTCATAAGGAGGGCTCTAAGTCATATGAAACTTACGCTCTTCAATTTGGGAAAATAAAATATGTAATAGCAACAACAAACAACACCAATATTGATTTTCTTGTTACTCTACGGAATGAAATGAGTGAACAAAAAGGAGATTGGGAGAATACTTCGTTAATTCTTCTCTGTAATACTCTGAATGATTCAATCCGTGGAGGTAGTCGAGATTTAACAGGGGAAGGCTTACCACTTCATGTTAGTAATATCGCTGGAGATCTTGGCCAGTTATTGCTAGACAGTGAATTAAATGCAATCGAGCGGAAATATGCAAGCCATTATTTAAATAGAAGAGAGTCGGAACATCATTTGGAAAACTCTTCCTTTCTTGATTTTGAGGATGTATTAGCCCTTGTCAGTAAAGGAACTCTTGAACATGAGGATTATCGTTCACTTCAATATTTTTATGATTCAGGGCTTGAGGACCTTGTAAGGGAACAGGAATTTGAGTCTATTGGTTCGGCCAAATGGAAGCAATTGGAGAAGAAAATTGATAAAAAGCTTACAGAGAATAATAGTGAACATGAGGAAATTGAAAGAATCCGCTCACTTGGTAATCCAAAGGAAAAGCTAGAGGAGGCCTATGACAAAGGTGGAACAAAGCTTAACAGAGATGATTGGTATACCGTCGACTTTTCGGATGTCGAAGATTGGAAGGAAGCAACGATATCAAAGCGCGCAATTGAGTTTTATAGTGATAAAGTCAAAGTGAACATGGGCTCACAATCAATGGCTTTTTGGAATCGCCCGAAATCAGATACTGCTGCGGGAAGAAGGAATTGGAGCTTCCTTATTTTTCACCCTACCTATAAAGAGGGGGAAAAAATAGAGATTACGTTACCTTTTGATCGACATGTCAAGAAAGAGTTTTTAAATTCCACAAGTAAAAAGGTGGCGAGAACCAGTGGTCATTCTGTAATTGCCGAGTTAACTCTCGAACAAGATGGGGCTACCTTTGGTAGGGTTGTGTATAAACATGAAAATGCGACAAATGGGAATTACACCTTTACGTTTGTTGTCGTGGCAAGTGAGGCTACATTCTTTGAAGCATTTCGAACATCCTTTCAAGTAGTCGCTACCTCTAAAGCAAAAAGAGCGATTCATTTAACATTGGATAACCAACATTTGGTATTTGGTGATGGATCCAAGGATATAAAATTAACAGAACAGGGGCAATCAATTTCAATCGAAGATGGTGCAACAGTCCAAGCCACACCTGGATTACTAGAGGAAGATGAAAAGAACATTCGCTTTACAATTGTCACTCCACGATTTGAAATCCCAATCGAGGTAGCGGATGAGGTGCTGAAAACCATACCTATAAATGGAAGGATGTTATGGGAAAAGAAACGTAGTATCCAAAGCTCCTTTTTAACAGACAAAGAGGCGAAACGAGTCGAAATCGATAATCTGCCATATGTTACGTTTGCAGAGGATCGTCCATTTTTAGTCATGGAATTTGATTGGATAAGAACTAGAGTTCGTCAGGCATCCATCAAGTTTAATGAATTAATCCCTGAACAGGTAGTACTACCAGAAGTGGTCGAAAAAGCATATGATGCTTTCTTAGATTCAATCGAACAAGCAGGAACGATTCCTTCTTTACTTTATTATACCGATGCGATTCGGGAAAAGGCAGAAGCATATGTAGAAGCCTATATTGAAGCGATTGATAACATTCGTGATCAACAGATTATGACGAATGAGGAGAGAGGTCTATTTTATCTAGGAACTGCAAGGGATGAATATGTTATCTTCATGACACCTTTCTCACCCTTGAATGTAGCTTATCAATTGCAGATTATGAAAGAGAGTAAAGGGGAGGCCATTGATTCCAATATCCTCAATAAGCTTCATGCAGTTTACTCTCTCCCTTATCTTGTGTCATATGAAGGGAAATTGTTTAAACCAACGACGGATAGTCGACTACCTGAATGGCATGCTTTTTTACCTAGTGAAGAAGTGACTGTGGGAGAAACAAACACATATTTGGCACAGGTTGTTGAGGAAAAGCTTGACCAATTTTGTGACCATTATGATTACCTGTTTTCATTAGACCCAAAAGCATCCGTCCTATTAAACGTTATCAATATATCTAATGATAAAGAACTGTTACGTGGTATCGTAGCCTGGTTTAAGAAGCAGATCAAGGAGACAAATAGTTTATCCGGATTACGACCGATTGAAGTGGTTTCTTATCGGCAGGATTTTGATGGTTATAGTGCGTTTGATGAACTCAATGATATGGGGAATGCTGAAGAAATTGCCAATCGACTTGGCATAAAATTCTCGATGGGGGATTATTTAGCAGAGGATATCTTGCGTACAATTCAGCAGGTGTTGCGTTATTCGAAGCGAAATATCAATGAAAATGTGCAATATAGCCATATTACCTTCTATAAAATGAAAACAGAAGAGCAGGTGGTTAAGCAGTTAGTTAAGGATGCACCCAGTAGCATAAACCTAAATGGCTTATTTACAACTGTTACATCTTCGAAAAGTGATAATGGCGGATATCGGGTAGGCTTTGGGACTGGGGGAGATAGTAAGGCGGACCAGACGCTATTAGCGAGGTTTGCTGTAAAAATGAACGAACTAGCCGCTAACATGACTGATAAAGGCCAAAATCCTTATACAAAAGGAATTGCCTTTGCCATGCATATAAGTGGAGAGGATGAGGAGTATCTCTCCTCACTTTATAATAAATCTCACTGGTTGACCTTTATTGATCCTGTCCTGGATTTAAAGTATTTTCAAGAGTCTTCAGAAAATCTTGTGATTGTTCATTACAGTGATCAACATTCATCTTCTAATCATTATGACGCAATTACAGTAACCGATAAATCAATCCAATATTTTAATGTTATTCATGATTTCTTGAAGTCCCAACATGTAACAGTAAGTGATGAGAACATTGAAGATGTGATTCGATTATTCAATACGTTTAATGGAGAGTGGCTTCTTCGCGCTGTACAAGGACGATCCCATGATAAACGTGAAAAAATGAGTGTTGTTTCTGCAATTAAACAGGCTCTCCTGCATTTTGACAATCCAGACGTACTTTGGGTCCCTGTGTCAATGGAAGAAATTGTGCGGGTGGCTGGTAGTGTCAAACTAAGTAAAAAAGCTGGGCTTTTCTCAGGAAAAACAATTGGAAAACGTGGAAACTGCAGTGACGACCTGTTAATGGTGGGGTTAGAAAAAGTAGAAGATGGATTGAAAATCCATATGTATCCTGTGGAAGTAAAGATCGGTCTGAACGATTCCAGTGTGATTGAAAAGGGAATTAACCAGGTAAAAGAATTAAAGCAACGCTTAAACGAACAATTAATAGAACAGGATACGTTTGATGCTCGTTTTTTACGGAACTTTTTCACAAGACTCTTTATTAATAATGCTTCAAAAATGAAAAATAACAAAATATGGCCTGCAAAGGATTATACTCTTACTCCAGATGTTATTCATCAGTTGTTGAATGATGAATTTGAAATTGTAGATACACTGCGTGCTGAACATGGACAAGGTCTTGTTATTTCGTTTAAAAAGGGTGCAAGGTTACAGGTGAAGGAACGACGCAAAGGTGTTATTGTACTGGAGCTTCCTGAACAAAGCGGGTATGATACATTAGCAAAACCGATGAATGAATTAGCTCAGAACTACAAGGAGCAGCCTGAGAAAATTTATACAACTCCAACTGAAATGGATGGCGGAGATAACATTGCTGCTGATTCCGATGGGTATAAAAAGCATGAAGCTGGAAGTGGGGAAAATAGTAAGGTAAGTGCTGCTGGAACGGAAAATGCCCAAAGTTCTGAAGATGATAAAAAAGCTAATGCTGGACGAACTTCTGAAGATGTTGAGAAACAAACAGAAGGTATTATGGAACCTCCTCATGTAGATGATCAGAAAAAAGAAAGTGATGAACAATATGCAGTAGATGTTGGAGCGCAGTATGGTGGAAAAGGGGCAACCGTACCTACTTCTATTGTTAAGAATTGCGTACGTCCACTAATAGGGATAACAAATAATCAAGACATCTTCTGGGAATTTGATCATTCAGGATTATCGAATCGACATCTAATCATCGGAGGACGTTCTGGACAAGGGAAAACCTATTTTATTCAGTCATTACTTCGAGATTTATCAAGGGCAAACCAATCTGCAGTAGTAATTGATTACTCCAGTAGTTATACGCGAACACAGCTAGATCCAGTCTTTTTAGCGGATATGGGTGAAAAGTTAAGGGAAAGAATTGTGTATCATGAAGGTTTTCCGCTCAATCCATTCCTGCGTCGTGAAAAGGAAGTTGCAGGAGTCGTCGGAAAAGAAAAGCCGACTGAAGTAGCTCGTCGAGTTGTTGATGTCTTTTCATCTGTCTATAATGGCTTTGGTTCGCAGCAAAAAAGTGCCCTTTACGAGGCTGTAAAACGTGGCATCGAATTATACGATGACAAGATGAAAATGGAGCATTTACTTGAAATTTTAGAAGAATTGGACTCCTACTCCAATTCTGTGTTATCTTCAGTTATGACTAGAATTATCCAATTCATTGATATTGATCCATTTGATTATGAATCTAGAAATCAGTGGGACGAATACTTTGCTCGTGGTGGAAACATTACAATTATCCAGCTAGCTGGATATGACCAAGATGAAATCAAACGTCTTATGGCTGAGTTTATTCTTTGGGATCTATGGTATTACACGCAAAATGGAACAAAGGATAAGCCAATCCCAGTAATATTGGATGAAGCACAAAACCTCGATTTCTCAGATGGCTCGCCATCTGCCAAAATCCTACGTGAAGGCCGGAAGTTTGGTTGGTCCGCATGGTTTGCTACACAAACCTTTAATAACTTTTCAAAGGAGGAGCTATCCATTCTTGATAATGCAGGAACAAAGGTATACTTCAATCCAGCTGAAAGTGAAGTACGTGTACTAGCAAGTAGGATTGGAAATGCAACACCTGATGAATTACGCATGTTGCAGAAGGGTCAATGTCTCGTACTAGGACAGTTTATACAAGCAGATCAGGGATTAGGTAATCCTTCGTATAATATTGTAAAAGTGCCGGCTATGAATAGTAGGTAGGAAATTTAAACAAATATTAATTGCTTGTGGCGGGAAAGTTCGAGCCTCGAGGTCTATATTTTTAACTGAAAGTGAGTTTTAAAAAGTAAAACACTTACAAATGTTGATACATCAAAATTTGTAAGTGTTTTTTGTTTGCTGAAAAACTACTAAAAGAGATAGGTTTCGTTATGATTTTACATATCTTTTACAGCTATTAGTTTTTGAAAAGGTATATTGCTGTAGACGTCAAGTCGAATTTTACACTTTTTGCTCATTTCCTTTTTACACTTCGGCTGAAAATATGCTTTTCCGATTTCTCATACGA
>NZ_MRTQ01000016.1 GCF_001956215.1 Paenibacillus sp. FSL R5-0490
AGATCTCCGCTAGCGCTTCGATCAATCGACACTACGAACCCGATTGGTTCAACTAAGCCTCTGCCTGCGCGTCGGCAAGTTTCACTGTATCTCGCCAATCGGGCCTTTACGGGCAGTTTGACCCCCACTTATCCTTCTTTGATTCCTCTGAGTCTTGAAGCGGGGGTCTTACTGCCCGTTAGACTGCGATAAAAATCTTTCATTATAGGGTTTCCAACTTCTCCGTTTATATCCAGACGGACACCGCTTCATCTCCCTTCCCGTGATTCTTGATATGCTTCATAAAACCTCCCCTAAAAATTCCTTTTGACAATATTAAGTAATCGGAGTAAATTCATATCATAGTATATTCAAATAACCAGATATACAAATTATAAAATTAAAGAAGGGTTAGATATGCAATACAAATCGATTTTTACTGGAAGATATAGCGGGTATTCCTTACAAAGGTTGCAGAAGGACCTTCTGTCTGGTCTTGTGGTTGGCGTAATTGCCATTCCATTAGGTATGGCGTTTGCCATTGCTTCAGGAGTAAAACCTGAATATGGAATTTATACGACAATCATTGCAGGGATATTGATTTCACTGTTCGGCGGGTCGAAATTTCAGATCGGTGGACCTACTGGGGCATTTATCCCCATTTTGTTTGGAATTGTGATGACATATGGATATGAAAACCTATTAATTGCCGGGTTTATAGCAGGGGTTATATTATGTTTTATGGGCATTTTCCGGCTGGGGTCTTTGATTAAATTTATTCCAAGACCTGTAACGATTGGTTTTACAGCAGGGATCGCTGTCATCATTTTTGCCGGTCAAATTGCCAACTTTTTAGGACTGACAGGTGTTGAGAAGCATGAATCATTTCTTAGTAATATAAATGAAATTATCGTTCACTTTCATACCATGAATGGTTATAGTGTTTTAACAGGCGGGATTTGTTTAGTGACCATCTTACTGGCGTCTAAATTCTTTTCCAGGATACCTGGATCTCTTGCTGGATTACTGCTTTCTACACTTGTAGCAATTTTCTTCTATCCAGATCAAGTAGCAACGATTGGATCAACATTCGGGGATATTCCAAGTTCGTTACCCCGTTTTGAGATCCCGGAGATTACGCTTGAAAAAATACAGCTGTTAATCGGACCTGCCTTCATTATTGCTTTACTTGGCGGCATGGAATCCTTATTATCTGCAGTAGTAGCCGATGGAATGACAAAAAGTAAGCATAATAGTAATCGAGAACTCGTAGGCCAAGGTATTGCAAATATAATTACTCCATTATTTGGCGGGATACCGGCTACAGGCGCAATAGCCAGAACAGCCACAAATATAAAAAACGGAGCCGTTTCTCCCTTTTCCGGAATCATTCATGGAATCGCGGTTTTGTTAATTTTACTGCTCTTTGCACCTTATGCGTCGACTATTCCTTTAGCAAGTATGGCCCCTATTTTAATGGTCGTTGCTTGGAACATGAGCGAGAAGCATGAATTTTATCATGTATTAAAAACCAGGACGGGAGATTCACTCGTTTTAGTTGTGACCTTTTTATTAACGGTTTTTGCAAACCTGACGATTGCTGTTGAGGCAGGACTCATATTAGCAATAGTTTTATTTACAAAACGCATGAGTGATATGATGGTAGCTTCAAAGGCACTGCCAAATCACGAAAACAAACATGGAAAAATCCAATCTCACATGGTGACAGATACTCATGACTGTCCTCAAATTAGTATTTATACGGTAGAAGGCCCTTTATTTTTCGGGGATGCTCAATCGTTCGAACAGTCAGTCATGAATACGTTCAACCATAAACCGAGAGTTTTACTTTTAAGAATGGGGAAAGTCCCGCTGCTGGATACAACGGGTGAATATTATTTATCCAGAGTGATAAAGGATTTCTCAAAACACGGGATTATTTTAATATCTGGAATAAAACCTCAGCCAAAACAAGTGCTTAAAAAGACAGGATTATATGAATTTATAGGAAAAGAATATTTCTTTGAACATACTGGTGAGGCGATTAATTTTTCACTTACACACTTAAATAAAGGGAAATGCCTAGGCTGCAAACACTTTGCATTTAGAGAATGTACAGTCTTTTCTGGTGAAGAAAGTGATAGGGAAGAATTACGAAAGGCTGCCAGTTCATCTTAAAAACCGATTTGAAAGAGAGGGCCAATAAATTGAACCTTGAAATCCAGCAGTTTAAAGCTGAATTCTTTAAAGCTCTTGCCCATCCGTTGAGGATAAGGATTTTGGAATTATTAGCGGATGGAGATAAAAATGTAAATGAAATTCAAAGCCTTGTAGGAAGTGAAGGGTCTGCGGTTTCACAGCAACTAACTGTCTTAAGAGCTAAAAACATTGTCACGGGAACGAAAGATGGAAATCGTGTTATCTATTCCTTAAGAGACCCCATGATTGTTGAATTACTTCAAGCAGCACGCCAAATTTTTAATAACCACCTTGTCGATACGATCGAAATGCTAGATAAGTTTAATGATGATGATCATACCGAACAGCCTTAAACGGCGATTATGAAAAAACAGATGAAATCAGGTGAATAAAATGTTAACGGGATTAATAATTGTTGGGGTTTTGATTGTTTTAATTGTGCTATTCTTAAGTGTTATCACAACTTCTAAAGCCTATAACTTTAAGCATACCGTGGACCCCTTAGAAAACAATCCAAATAGAAGCGAAGATCGCCAAGTACAAAATAGTAACAATAAATAATAATAGATGCCACTTCAGCAAAAATAAGGGATAATCCTTCTTGGATCATTCCCTTTTTTATTTGTTTACTATCTTTTACCGTTTCTTTATCAAATCAACTAATCTCACTAATGACCAAGTGAACAATAATAGAGGCAACCCGATTAAAGCCACTGCAATTGCCACTCCAATAATGATATCCATTGTTTTTTCCTCATCTCATTTATAACTAAGTTTCATATCTCTTTTGATATTACGGATAGGTGGAGAATAAGTTTCATTTAAGATAACCCGCCTCTTTAATAAAAAAAATCAGCCTGGACAGCAGCTGATTTCGACTATTCTTCAACCTTTCACCTTATTATAAATGTATTATGAAAACCTTCATTAAAATATCTATTTAGAAATGAGATATTTCTCCTTGAAGGCTGGACTCAGTTCACTCCACACATCAAATTTGTTCCCGTCTAAATCATAAAAGACAAAGTTTCTTCCAGAGTGTCCTCTGTCTTCGATCTCTCCTACTCTTATTCCATTTTGCTTAAAGTCTTTATGTATGGCTTCTAAGGCACTTAATCCATTAACTTCAAATGTAAGCGAAAATCGCTCATTGCCGTAAATATCAAAGAAATTGGCACTTTGACCTTCCTTAGATTTCACCAGAAAAATACTCTGATTGGCAAAATTTAAAATTGCTTTGTCCTGATCTTTGTAGCTTAACTCTGCTCCTAATTTATTTACATACCACTCAGAGGAAAGATCTACATTTGTTACTGGAATATAGGTTGTACCTACTCGTAATAATTTCTCGCTCATTTTCGTCATCTCCCAAATTTTAAAATATTTGCTTTTAATGTAATAAATAAACCGTGAATATATATATATGGATGATTCTCCTATTTTGCATGACTGCCTCTGTTCTTACGAGTTCATTCCTGTCCATTTAAAGTATCAATTGTATCCCAGCCGTAAACAAGTTCATAAAGTTTCTTTCCTGCAATCTCAACTTCAATCTTATCAATAACCTTGCCGCCCATGGCCTCATAAAATAACGTGGAATTATTATCCGCTAATACAAAAACGAGCATGGTGTTCATCCCTGATTTTCCTAATTCCTTAATTACAGATTTAACAAGAGCCTTGCCTATTCCTTGCCCTTGAAATTCTTTCAAAATATAGATGGAACTGAGTTCTCCCTGGTATTCCTTGTAATCCCCACTTCTTTCCTTGCCTCCAGATGAAAAACCAACAATCTGTCCTTCATCATTTTCCGCCACAAAGACAATCCCCTGTGGAATAATACTAATCCATAACTCTTCACGACTTTGATATGATAAATTTTCTAAGAATTCTTCTGGAAAAATATTTTTGTATGTAGTTCTCCAGCTGTCAACGTGTACCTTAGCAATTGCGCCTGCATCTGATAGATTGGCTGCCCTAATCCTCATATAACACCCCTTTCCGTTGTACAATATAAACAATGATTATGACATACGATTACTGCGAATCATTATTAGCATCACACCTTAACCTGCAGGCGAATAACCCCTGAAATAAGCAGAATAAACAGCACTAACCCAATGCAGAAAAAAATGATGGAGGCTGTGAAGACTGGCCCCCTCCTAAACACAAACACTTCCCGCTTTTGGATGAGGCCTGTTTGTGCGCTTGCATTTGAGGAACTGAAATCAGAAATGACTCCCCCGCTGCTTGAAAAGTAAAAGCTAAGGCCAGCAAAAGCCATGCCAGTAAAAAACATGACCTCAATGAACCTTACAGAGAATGTGGAGGCAACGAAAAGTGTTACACCTACTTCAATCAAAAAAGTCAGAAGCAAAACAATAAAATATTTAGTCCGTATGATTTTCCCCTCCTTTTTTCAAGTACCTTCTAATCTTTAGTTTAACATATTTTTACAAAAATTACTTTATTCTGAAAATAGAGTACAGGGTGGCAACACCCCAACTGCAGAATGGCACATCCTGTGATTAAACTTTACCTTGCCGAATGGAATTGCCTCCTTTAATCTAGTAGTAAATAAAATTGCCAGAGGTGGCCAAAGTGTCGAAACTCTTTAAATTAAAACGGCCGGGGCTTTTCGGGCAAATGGTTCTGCTCGTTCTTACTGTACTCATACTTTGCATACTGTTAATCATCATTTCTTTTTCCTCCATTATTGATCAAATGATTGAGAGAACCACCGGCCAGCAGGCGATGACCGTTGCGGAATTGGTTGCTGAAAACGATTCTATTATCGATGCGTTTGCTGCAGAACATCCGGCACAGCTTATACAGCCGATTGCCGAGAAACTTAGAGAGCGGACAGGTGCAGATTATATAGTAATAGCGAACGAGGATGGCATCCGCTATTCCCATCCCTACCCGGATCAAATTGGCAAAGTGACAGAAACAAGCAACAAAGCCCCGCTCGCAGGAGATTCTGTTATTTTCATAGGAAATGGCGTCTTAGGAGAAGCAGTTAAAGCGAAAACACCCATTTATGATGAGGCAGGTACTATTATCGGTGTTTCTTCCGTTGGCTTCTTAACGAATGAAGTAGAAAGCAGAATCTTTGTTTACCAGTTGCGGGTAGCAGCTTTCGGCGGACTTGCCCTTCTGATTGGCATACCAGGCGCATTTTATATTGCCAGACGAGTCAAAAGGCTAATATTTAATTTAGAGCCCGAGGAGATTTCTCATGCCTTTTCTGAAAAACAGGCTATTCTGGAGTCGATTGGGGACGCCACTCTTGCCATCAGCCCTGCACTCCAAATTTTATCAGCCAATAAAAAAGCGCGTGTCATTCTGGGGGAGCATGTAGAATGTACACTGACCGAGCCACATTTGAAAGCGCTTATCAGAACTGCATTACAGAATCCGGATCAATTAATTCAGGAACAAGTACTCATCAAGAACTCGATATATATTGTAGACCTCTCGCCCATCTTAGCTGAAGAAACGGCAATATCAGGTATAGTGCTGACTATCCGCCCCTTCTCTGAAGTAGAAGATCTGGCAAATGAACTTATTGAGATCCGGCAGCACGCGAACCATATTCGGGCACAGACCCATGAATATTTAAATAAATTGAACACATTAAACGGGCTCCTGCTATTGGAGCGTTACGAAGAGGCAAAGGCATTTATGAAGATGGAGGTGCAGGAACTGCAGCAGACTGTCACCTTTTTAATGTCCACAATTAAAGATCCTTTAATTGTTGCCGTTCTTCTTGGGAAAGTGAACCGGGCCAAAGAAATGAAAGTCTCAATCACCTTTGATGAAAACAGCCAATGGCTGGACTTCCCTGATACCATTCAAAGTGAACATGTCGTTACTGTAATTGGCAATTTGATTGATAATGCTCTTGAAGCATCTTCTGAATGGAAAGGAAAGAACGCCGCTGTCCACTTGTCCTTTACAGACTATGGAGACGAGCTGGTTATGGATATTGAAGATAATGGCAAAGGAATGACCTCCGAAGAAGAAGCCTACTTTTTCACTGAAGGAGCCACAACCAAAAACCACCCGCAGCACGGCCTGGGCCTGACAATCATGCAGCATGCACTAAGCCAGCTTGGCGGGGAATGGTACCGTACAGACCGGTTAGAAGGAACATGCATGACCATCGCCATTCCAAAAAACAATCCTGAATACACAACCGCGGAGGAGAGAGAAAATCATGACTAACCCATCAATTGGGGTGCTTATCGTTGAGGATGACCCTGTCGCTTCGTCTGTATATGAACAGCTTATCCAAAAAAGACAGGATTTCACTGTCATAGGGAAAGCAAGCTTCTGAAACGATTCAATTGCTAAACGTGATTACACCTGACTTGATCTTGCTCGATGTTCACCTGCCGGACGCCAATGGCATTGATTTGCTGTTTCAGATCAAACACAACCACCGTCATATCGATATCATCATGATAACAGCTTCAAATGATGCTAAAACCGTAAGAGATGCCATGCGCGGGGGAGCATATAGCTATCTGCTGAAGCCTATAATGGTTGAAAGCTTTTTTTCAACTTTTGAAGAGTACAGCCAAACAAGGCACGCGTGGCAAACCAATGCTCATATTAAACAAGATCAAATACAGCGGCTTTTTAAAAAAAGTTCCCCTGCTGCGGAGACAAAGCACGAGGCTGAGGCTTTGCCAAAAGGCATCGACAAACATACACTGCGAAAAGTTACACAAGCAATGGAAGCTGCATCCACAAGCCTGAATGCTGAAGAAGTAGGAATGCAAATCGGCGCAAGTCACTCCACAGCAAGGCGCTATTTAGAGTACCTGGTTTCCCTTGACCTTGTGGAAGTGGATATAGTCTATGGCAGTGTGGGCCGTCCCGAACGCCGATACAAACAACTCTAGCAAGCCCTCATATAAAGGGGCTTGCTTTTTACTTGGAAAGCAGCCCTCCTGCCTCCCTTATTCACCGGTAAACCAGTATGTCTTCATCTCTAGTTTCATAAAAAATATGAAAATTATGAAATTATTATGTTTTATTCAACTTAAACAACTAATCTAGCCTTTCAGGAGCACCCCTGATAAAGTGATTCAAAAGGAAGCGCTTACAAATGATTAGGAGGGGTTTTATGCTCGCATTGCTTGGATATTGTATGGTTGCTGTTTTTATGGCTTTAATAATGACGAAACGAATGTCTGCCCTATTGGCATTAATTATTGTGCCAATCATATTTGCTTTAATTGGCGGGTTCTATACAGGGATTGGAGATATGATGCTTGAAGGGATTAAGCAGGTTGCTCCTACAGGCGTTATGCTTGTGTTTGCTATCCTCTATTTCGGCGTCATGATTGATGCAGGCTTATTTGAACCAATTGTGAATACAATTTTACGGATTGTTAAGGGTGACCCGCTAAAGATTGCCCTTGGAACTGTTGCTCTCGCGTCGCTGGTCGCTCTGGACGGAGATGGAACAACAACGTTCATCATTACTGTCACAGCCATGCTGCCACTATACAAAAAACTGAATATGAATTTATACATGCTGGCAACGCTCGCCCTTCTCTCCATCGGCGTTATGAACATGACACCCTGGGGCGGACCGACAGCCAGAGTCATCAGTTCTCTGCAGCTTACAACCGAGGAAGTATTCCTTCCGCTGATTCCTGTAATGGCAGCCGGCATTCTTTTTGCCTTCCTTGCTGCCTGGTACTTTGGCCTTAAGGAACGGAAACGAATCGGAATCCGCCAAATGGATGATTCAGCTATCAGAGAGCTACAGGCTGCAGAGGAAGAGGTGGCCGCTGCTGCCAGCAGAGAAACGCTTACTGAACTGAAGCGTCCAAAGCTAATTTGGGTAAATGCAGGACTGACCATAGCCCTTCTGATTGCCTTAATCGCCGGATTGCTGCCGCTCCCTGTTCTCTTTATGTTAGGCTTTGCACTTGCCGCGATGATAAATTATCCCAACTTAGTACAGCAAAAAGAACGTGTTGCCGCGCATGCTGGAAATGTCCTGGCAGTTGTCGCCTTAGTCTTTGCCTCTGGCATTTTCACAGGAATCATGAATGGAACTGAAATGGTGGATGCAATGGCGACAGCGCTTGTTCAAGTCATTCCAGATCAGTTAGGGTCACAGCTGCCATTAATTACAGCGATCACAAGCATGCCATTTACGTATTTCATGGCGAACGATCCCTATTATTATGGAATTATCCCGATCATAGGGGAAACGGCTGCGAACTACAATATTCCTATGGCTGAAATTGCCCGTGCATCAGTGCTCGGCCAGCCCGCTCACGTGCTAAGTCCGCTCTATGCCGCAGGTTACCTGCTAGTCGGCATGATCGGCATTGACTATGGTCAGAATCAGCGCTTTGCATTAAAGTGGGCAGTTGCCTCTTCACTATTTATGATTATTGCTGCCATTGCATTTGGCGTTATTTCGATTTAATATCCTGAAAACCGGTTAGGATAAATGAATACTGCTGTTTTTCACCTCGCATTTGATCGTATGCTATAATTTAAAGGCTAAATCAAAACATTGAGGTGACAACCCTTGGCCATACATGTCGTACTATATCAGCCGGATATTCCGGCCAACACCGGAAATATTGCCCTGACTTGCGCTGGAACGGATACAGCTCTGCATTTGATCCGGCCGCTTGGCTTTTCAACAGAGCCGGAAATGATCAAGCGGGCAGGGTTTGATTTCTGGGAATCAGTGAACATATCGTATTATGATTCCATGGATGAATTTTTCTCAAAAAACCAGGGGGAGTTTTACTATATTGAAACCTTTGGTGAACAGGCGCATTCTTCCTTTGATTTCAGTGATGTCTCAAAGGAGCATTATTTTATGTTTGGAAAAGAAACAACAGGCTTGCCTAAAGACCTGCTGGAAGAAAATAAAGATCATTTCTTAAGAATCCCCATGAATGGCAATGTCCGATCACTCAACCTTTCGAGCACAGCTGCGATATTGGTGTATGAAGCATTGCGCCAGCAGGGATTTCCGAATATGAAATAAACCATCTTCTGCGCTGGAAGATGGTTTATCTTTCCCTCTTATAAAAGACATTCTCAAATTTGATTCAGTCCCCCTATCTCTCTTTAACACCTTCAAGTTAATCACTTTTCAGGTTTCAGAATGGTTCTTTGCAGGGGAACGCCTCCCATCGAAACATTGCGTTCTATGAAAATATAGGTCCGGCCATCAATAATGAATTTTCGATTCCCTACATAGCTGACCTCTCTCCCTTGGTTGACAAGTTCACTCTGGATTGCCTCAATATACTCTTTGAAGTCCACATACCTCTCATCCAGATCAATCGTGATATGATTCTTTCTGTATCCCATTATCCAATTAAAACCAAATAGGCATAAACCAAGTATGGCCAAAAATATAATGATTTCCATATTGGGTTTCACCTCCCTGTAATACTAATGTATGAGAGTGGTATACATTCGTTTCATGTAAAGGTTCAATCTCCCTCCATCCTGACATAATACTCCAATCACTAAAAAAACAGAGGACATTGGATTCCTCTGTTTTTTTATAAACTTAATCCCTTTTTAGCTTTCCTTCCATCAGCCGGGCCATTTGCTTAGAATTAAAATCATTCTCTTCATAGAGTTTATGAATGATGTTTTGATAGTCTCTTTCATTACGGTTCTGGCTTAGTTTATTGGCAGCTTGAATTTCCTGTACTTTTATCTTGAATCCAACAATTCCTTTTAGCTGCTGTTCTACAAGCTCAGGAGAAAGTGTATCCCATAAGACAGGATTTTTGCGATGCTTTTCATATTTTTGAAGCAGGATGGCCAGGTCACCCTTTAATTCCTCTTCACTCAGAATACTCGCTTGACCATATACATGGACAGCCTGATAATTCCAAGTCGGCACATTTTCTTCTTCATACCAGGAGGAAGAAATATAAGCATGTGGCCCCTGGAACATCACCAGTACATCTTCAGAGTCTGCAAAAGTTTTCCATTGCGGGTTCCCGTAAGCCATATGCCCTGTTAAATAGCACGTATCTCCTTCTTTTATTAGCTGCAATGGCACATGAGTGGCAATGGGCCTTCCTTGTTTTACTGTGACGATCGTGCCAAACGAGTTACTTTGAACAAACTCCCATATTTCATCCGCATTAGTGACTTTATAGTATTTTGGAATATACATAACCATCCGCCCTTCGAAAAAATTAGTTAAGAGTCTTGGCCATTATAAAATCCGTTTGTTCTTCATCACCCATATAAAAAGAATGGGCTCCCGTTTGGACAAACCCCATTTTCTTATAAAAGGCAATTGCCTTTTCATTTTTTTCCCATACACCCAGCCAAATTTTCTTTTTATTAAGCTCCATCGCACTTTCAAGGGCTTTATGGAACAGATACTTACCAAACCCTTGTTTCTGAAATGGGCTTCTGATATAAATTCTCTCGATTTCGAGTGCTTCGCCGCCCATTTCTTCAGTCTGAGCCTCATCAGTATTGACCTTTAAATACCCGGCTGTCTCGCCCTCAAATTCAACAAAATAGAACTGTGATGAAGGTTGAGATAGTTCAGTCTCTAGTTGCTTTAGGTTAAATGCCTTTTCCAAATAGGCTTGCATATTATCGGGTGAATTTTGATCCTTAAACGTCTCATTAAAGGTTTCATAGCTAATTTCCTGTAGTCTCCTTAAATCTTCAACCGTACATTTTTTTATATTAATAGTCATTATGACTCTCCTTCAATAATTTCTCTTGTTCCCCTTTTTCACATATTCCCAGTCTTTCTCTACATTTTTCCTAACTTTTTGGAGCAGACTGAAAATGATTTCTGCTTCTTTTTCAGTGAATCCCTCTAAGGCAATCGCATTGGAATATTCATGTTCTTTTTTTATAAAAGGAAACGCTTTTTTCCCTTTCTCTGTAGGGAAGAGCTTCCTGATTTTCTTGTTCTGTTCATCACCTTTCTTTTCTATAAAACCGTTCAGTTCAAGCTTTTTAATCGCACGGGCCGCTGTTGTCCGATCTACTTTTATCATTTCAGCTAATTTTTCCTGAATAATTCCTGGTTTTTCACATATTTGCACAAGGTACAGATACTGCCCTTTTGTAAGGTCAAGCTCTTTAAATTCGATATTGCTTATGGAATCCAGCGCCCTCGCAATCATGCCAATTTCACGGAGAATTTCCAGCGTAGTCAGCTCCTTAACACGAATTTTTGTTGTAAATACAACAATGGTGCAATATATTCAATTTAACTTATTTTTGTTGCATATGCAATAAAAATAAAGATATATTTTGCCTTTTTAATGGAGATGCATGGGTCCAATTATAAAAAAGAAAGAACACTCTTCCACTACAATAAAAACCTATCCATCCAAACTCATATGCTAAAATAGATAAAAATGGGAGGTGTTTATTTGCCGGATTGGTCGTATCATCCTATTTTTAAGCCCATACTTCAAAAGCTGCCCCCTTCCTTCAGCAGAGAGTTTATCCATCGCGGAATGAGCATGATATCATCCAGCCGTATAGGGGAAGGATTAATCGAATTTCTTGGTCATTTGGAACCCTCCTGCAAGCTTGCGAAAAATGTATTTGGCGTTCATTTTTCCACTCCAGTCGGACTAAGCGGCAGGATTGATCCTCAATTATCGGGGATGAAGGCTTTTCAGAATCTGGGGTTTGGTTTTATCGAAATTGGGCCCGTTTCCATTCGAGGGTCATCAGAAGAACTATATGCAGACCCGAAACAAGAGAAGATACATAGATTAACTGACGCTTCCGTAGAGTTAACGGCTGCTAAGGAACAGCTGCTTTCACTAAAGAAAAAGAAGATTCCGTTTCTTATAAACGTTGAAGGTACTCATCAAGAGGCAATCCAAATTTGTGAAGCATTGCTTCCTTTTAGTGACGGATTTATTTTGGGCAGCCATACTTTTCAATCAGCGAGCCAATTTAATCAATTTAAATACGAATTAAATAAACCTATCATTCTTTCTATTTCACAGGATGATACTCTCAGGCTTGACTATAGCCCGGACGGAGTTCTTCTTACAGGCAGTGATTCACCGGAAAAACTCATTCATAAGCTTGCAGCTCTCAGGAAGCTGTACAGCGAAGATTTGCCCATCATCACTACAGGCTGTGTTAAAGAGCCTTCAGATGCTATTAAACTGCTGGAAAACGGAGCTTCTTTAATCCTGTTAGGCGATGAGTACATTTTCACTGGACCTGGATTGCCGAAGAGGATTAACGAGGCCTATACCAGCACATTCAAGATGGAGCCTGTTAAAGTGGAAGGATGGCGCTGGTATTGGCTGTTTGGCTTGGCTATTGCCATTGCAGGTTTTATTGCCCTGTTTTTCAGCATGACCTCGGTGATCCTTCCCTATGATGAGAGATTTCTTGGGATCTTCAGGAAAGATATTCTTTATTTTAACCCTGCCATTTTATATTTTATGGCACATGACAGAATGACGCTTTCTGGAACGATGATTTCAGGTGGAATCATCTATATGCAGCTTGCCAGGCATGGTATAAGACACGGCCTCCACTGGGCAAGAAAAGCAGTAAATATAGCAGGAACCATCGGCTTCCTGGGGATTGTCCTGTTTATTGGCTACGGTTATTTCGATTGGCTTCATGGGCTGTTTTGGCTTATTTTACTGCCCTTGTTTATATTGGGATATGCAAAATCAAGAAACGCAAGTGCACCCCCCGCCAGTTCAAACCTTTCAAACAGTGCGCAGTGGAAGCTAAGCTTATTCGGCCAGCTTTGTTTTGTAATACTGGGCTTTTCATTAGCTATTGGCGGGATGGTCATTTCCGCCATAGGAGCTTCACATGTGTTTGTACCAACAGATCTTGCTTATCTTTGCCTGACTCCGGAAGCGCTTAACGAGTTTAACGATCGGTTAATTCCTGTGATCGCACATGACCGGGCAGGCTTTGGGAGCGCACTCCTGAGTGTAGGCTTGCTCGTCCTGATGCTGGCTTTATGGGGCATCCGCGAGGGGGAACGCTGGGTATGGTGGACCTTCACCATTGGTGCCATCCCTGCATTTGCCGCCGGGATTTTAACTCACTTTTTTATTAACTATATAGATTTCATCCATCTGCTTCCTGCTTACTTCGCTTTGCTTTTGTATGTGATTGGTGTTATTGCAACCGCCCCTTTTTTATTAAAAAAATAGCGGCAGCATAAAAAAAACCGGGCGGTGCCAGAAACTGGACACCACCCGGTTTTCAGTATATTGATTACTCTTTAACAGCTGCTCCTTCACCTGTCTGATTCTCATGATGAGGTTTCACTCTCTTAATAAAGAAAGCAAGTATAAGTGCAATGACCGCAATCAATGCAGAAAGGAAGAAAGTGAAATTAATGCCATGCAGCATCGCTTCATTCATGATTTGCTGCTGCATGTCAGCTGCGGCCTGTGCAGATGGCTGAGCTGCACTTGCGCTCGTATTGGCCAGTGTGTCAGCAGCCAGCTCCTCTGCTTTTTCTTTCGTACGGTTATTCATGACGGTAATCAGCAGCGCGGAGCCAATGGCGCCGGATACCTGCTGCAGTGTATTATTCATGGCGGTTCCGTGCGGATTGTTGATCGGCGGCAGCTGATTCAATCCATTTGTCATGACAGGCATCATAACCATTGACATCCCGAACATTCGAAAGGTATACAGCAGAACAAGGGTTGAATAGGCCGTATTCATGCCGATTCTGCTGAAGAAATAAGATGTTACAACGGTAATAGTCAGCCCAATCACCGCTAAAACTCTTGCCCCATACTTATCAAAGAGCTTCCCTGTAATGGGAGACATGATCCCCATGACAATCGCTCCCGGAAGCATCAATAGACCCGAATCCATCGGTGAAATTCCGCGGATGGTCTGTACATAGATGGGCATCAAAATCATCGCTGAAAACATGGCAACGGCGATCACGATCGAAATGGCCGATGACAGGGCAAACATCGGATATTTATAGATGCGAAATTCAAGCATAGGATCATCCATCCGAAGCTGACGGAGTACAAAGGTAAGTAAAGCAAGTGCCCCAATCACAATCGTACCGTACACGAGGGGACTATCCCAGCCTTTTTCCCCTGCTGAACTAAAGCCATAAAGCAAGCCGCCAAACCCGATGCTTGATAAAACCAGCGAGATGAAATCAAGCTTAATCGCTCTCTGCGGTGTGATATCTTTTAACTTAAAGACTGCAAAAACTACGGTTAGCAGGGCAATTGGCAGAACAAGGTCAAATAACATTCTCCAGCTGTAATGTTCAATGAGCCATCCGGAAAGAGTCGGACCAATTGCTGGAGCTGTAATCATGACAAGACCAAACATCCCCATTGCTGCCCCTCTTTTTTCGACCGGAAAGGCGGTAAGCATGACATTCATTAATAGGGGCATCATAATCGCGGATCCTGAAGCCTGAATCATCCGGGCCCCTAATAACACACCAAATGCAGGCGCAATGCTGGCCAGGAATGTTCCCAAAGTAAACAGTGACATGGCTGTAATGAATAATTTCTTATCGGAAAATCGCTGAATGAAGAATGCACTCGCCGGTATTAAAATCCCGTTAATAAGCATATAGCCTGTAGACAGCCATTGTACGGCAGTTGCATTCACATCAAATTCTTCCATAATGGATGGGAGAGCAACGTTCAGCAATGTTTCATTCAATATTGCTACAAAAGCCCCGATAAATAAAATGGCGATCATGCCATATGGCGGTTTGTTTTGATCCGTATTGGTTTGCTGTGACATTAGATCAATCCTTCTTTCTAAGTTAACTATAGATGATACACCCAGCCGGGTCAGACCTGAATGAGACCTTCCCGCAAAACATCCTGCAAGAACGGACTCGGTTCACCCACGCTGCAGAGCTGCAAATCATGCATCGCTCTCGTGCAGGAGGTATAAAACACTCTTCGCAGGCTTTCATCACCGTATACACTTTCCGATGCATCATAAATAATAACGGCATCAAATTCAATGCCCTTGGATAAATACGAAGGTACGACAACGGCTCCTTCTTCATATTCGGTCGAGTTGCTTTTCAGGAGTTTTATTCCCTCGATGCCGGACAGGGCTTCATAGGCCTGTGCACTTTCTTCTGCAGACTTACAGATAATGGCCATGCTGTTAAGCCCCTGGCTTCTCCATTCAGCAACCTTCGAGGCAATGAAGCTGTGCAGTTCGGTGTGACCGGGTAATCGCTTCAGCTCAGGCAGCTTGCCATCTCGTTCAAAGGGGATGATCTCTTTCCCGTTAGGAACCAGTCTTCTTGTAAATTCGATGATTGGTTTAGTCGACCGGTAGCTCCTCGCTAAATTAATCAGTTCTGTCTGATTCGGTCCATACAGGCTGGTGAGTGTGTGAAAATCGGCCGTTTCGCTGGCATGGGCGAAAATCGCCTGGTTAAAATCACCGAGCACCGTCATCTTGGAAGCAGGAAACAAACGCTTTAAGAACTCAAATTGAAACGGAGAGTAATCCTGCGCCTCATCCACCACAATATGTTTAATCGAACTATTCGTCTGAAAGCCTTGAATCTGCTCCTTCACATATAAAAACGGAGTAGCATCTTCATAACATAATCTGCCTTCATCGAGCATTTCCTGTGTCGACTGACAGATAGCAGCCCATTCTGCCGGCATCTCCTCTTCCATCCACTCTCGGATCTTCAAGGGATCTGCAAATAGCTGCTTGTATATCGCCTTAAAATCAATGAAACGCATGGCCCGGATTTGTTTTCGCAGCGGCTTGAATTTTTTCCGGACAATCAGGCGGGCTAACGCTTCAGGCTCGATTTCATAATCATGAATCGAATCCCCTGTAAAGCCGCGTTTTTTCGCCAGGTAGGCATGTGCCTTATGGTATTCCTCATTGCTGAGCAGCTCGATTTCCTCCTGTACCCACTCCTTGGACCGTTCAGCTTTTTCAGCTTCAGTAATTTTCTTTATAAGCCAATCCGCCAGCTTCTCAAGCCTGTTATGAAAACCGAGTGAAGTGTCGCTGCTGTAGAATTGATCTGCCATTTGCTGAGCAGGAACAATCGGCTTTCCTCTGAAACTTATATCCTTAAACACCATTCCCGATAACTCCAGCGACTTCAAGTACGCATTAATGGCCTCAAAAAAACGGACAGATGCTTTAAATTTAATGCCCGCAACCCTTGATCTGTACTCAGGGGTTTTCGCAGCAGTTAAAACATACTCCAATTGCTCATATGGATTTTCTACGACGAACTCTTTACCCAGCCGATGATCCAAATATTCCTGGAAGGTAACCTGCTGCATGTTCTCTTCCCCCAGCTCCGGCAGCACATTGGATACATAGCTGTTAAACATCCTATTAGGTGAAAACAGAATGATTTGATCAGCATTCAGATTTTCCCGGTACTTGTAAAGCAGATAAGCAATCCGCTGCAGGGCAGCTGACGTCTTTCCGCTTCCGGCCGCACCGTGAACAATAAGCAGCCTTCCCTGATCATGGCGGATGATCCGGTTTTGATCCTGTTGAATGGTCGCGACAATATTGTGCATATGCTTATCAGTTCCCTTGCCGAGAACCTGCTGCAGAATTTCATCCCCAATGGTCAGACTCGTATCGAACATGGATTGAAGTTCACCGCGGCGGATCAAATATTGCCATTTTTTCTCCAATGTGCCCTCAATAGTGCCTCCGGGTGTTTCATACTTAGCAGGTCCCGGCTGGTAATCATAGTACACACTCGAAACCGGCGCCCTCCAGTCATAAATAAGAAAATTCTCGCCGCTCTGATCCCTTAGCGTAGAAATGCCAATATAAACAGGCTCCTGTTCGGAAGAGCCTTCTTCAGTAAAATCGATCCGTCCGAAATAGGGGACCTCCTCCATCCGGCGCAGGGTGGACAAGCGCTTGGAAGCATGCCGATGGGTACTCTGACTTACAGACAGAGCCTGTGCCTCCTGCCTCAAACCGATAATGGTCTCCAAATAATCATCAAAGGTATCCGTGTTTACCTTGACTTCATCCCAAAAGTGTTTGCGGATATGAACCACTTCGTTTTTACGCCTGGAGGTTTCTTCTTCCAATCTGCGGACTTCCTCCGTAATCGTCTCCATTACACCGTCCAATCGTTTTTGCTCGTGCTGAAGTTTTGAATTCATAGCAAACACTCCTTAAAAATATTTATAAAAAGGTTGACAAACGAATCGACGGCATTATATAATTAAGATAGGGATAATACACTTAACTTTATCAATACAATGCACATCTATATAAATTTACCACATAGCTTTCTCTTTTTCAATGGTATTTACATAATTATTTGATTGCCTATTCCAAACTAGCCGTATTTAACGTTCCCAATGTTAAATACGGCTAGTTTTATTTTTTACCCCCTATTGATCCCTTTGCACTTACAGTATTCTCATCACGCTTGTTGTTGTAAAGCAAGAAAAAAACTTGCTCAATTCGGCTAAGTTAATAGACGCGAGCAAGCTTTTAATGATTTAGTGTTTTTGAAATAAGCTGGTCAGCAGCCCCTTGTCCAGGCTGCGTTTTCCTGTTTGCTTTGTCTCATCATGCCACCAGTAGGCTTTTTCAGGGTTCTTAAGAACTTCCTTTATCTCACTCGGATGTTCAACGACTGGAGCCGATCCTCGAAGCGACCTGCCTGCAGTCTCTCTTACAAACAGAGTAACAACTACTATTCCGAATGCACACATACCCATCAGATAAAATGCCGGTACCATTTTATTATCAGTTACACTCACCAGCCATGCCACAAGCAGCGGTGTCGTTCCTCCAAAAAGTGATGTCGCCGTATTATATGTGATGGCAAGTGCACCGTAACGCACTTTGGTGAAGAATAAAGACGGCAGGGTAGCCGGCAAGGACCCCTGCAGGGTGGACAGCAGCGCACCCAGAATCAGCAATCCAAAAAAGGCCGCATAAATATTGCCTGAACGAACCAGCATGAATGCAGGTATACTTAGTACTATTGCCCCCAATAAGCCTGCTTTCAATATTCTGTTCCTGCCATATCGATCACTTAAATGTCCCATTGTTAAAACCATTGGAACCATCGCAATCATAACAAGCACAAGAAGCAATAAACCTTTTTGTTCACTGTAGCCAAGCTCTTCTGACATATATGATGGCATATACGTAAGAACGGTGTAACTCATTACATTGTAAAAAATAACGATTGATGTGCAAATCAATAGTGCCTTCCAATGCTCAGCAAAAATCTCTCTTAAAGAGGAATGTTCTTTTCTTTCTTCTATAGTTTGATTCATCGCTTCAAATGCTGGAGTTTCATCCAAATGATTACGGAAGTAGAAACCAATAATGCCAAGTGGAGCAGCAATAAAGAAAGGTATTCTCCAGCCCCATTCCACCATTGTCTCACTTCCAAGAATAGATGTCAGCAGGGTTACAAGGCCGGCACCCGCAATAAACCCTACCAGTGTCCCAACCTCTAATCCACTTGCCATAAAGCTGCGTTTTTTATCGGGAGTGGTCTCTGCAATGTAGGTCATTGCCCCCGCATACTCACCGCCAGTCGAGAAACCTTGAACAAGTCTGGCTACTAGCAATAAGACCTGGGCAGTAATCCCAATTGCTGCAAAACCGGGTATTAAACCAATACTAAGGGTGGCAGCCGACATCAGAATCATGGTGATGGCCAGAACATTCTTCCGGCCGATGCGGTCACCCATCATTCCAAAGAACATCCCTCCGAGCGGCCGTGCTATAAAAGCCACTGCAAATGTAGCAAAAGCATATATAAGCTGAAAGGATGGATCAATTTCCGGGAAAAAAACTTTTCCAATTGTAACAGCTAAGAAGGAATAAATACCAAAATCAAACCACTCCATCGCATTCCCGATCGATGTTCCCATCATAGATTTTTTAGCGACACTGCTGTCTATTACTGAAATATCTTTTTTCTCTAAGTCTCTTGGTTGTTTATTCACATTTTCCCTCCTGAACAATTAATAGATAAATTGCTTAATAGTTTTTTCCCTATCTTTCAACTGCCAAACAATACAAATATTGGTAATTAATTCAAATGCTTATGTCTATACCTTCGATAAGGCTGTACATCTATTAATTTATGTGAATTCTAAAACACTTATATCTTCTCTTCTCTAATCTGCCCAATCAGCTATTCCAGCCAAAAATAGTGTACTTTTCTGGTTTTTAGTGCTTAGACATATGTTAGGGTAATACATATAGGGATGAGTCCCTTGTTAAAAAAAATAAAGGAGGCCTCGTCATGATTATCAAGTGGATTCGGCACAGATAATGAACAGGGGCAGTCCTATGCTCCGGAAACAATCTGATCTGCGATATTTAAATCAGTGATACGATAATACGGAGGTAAAATATGAGTGAGCAAATAATGAAAATAAACAATGTGGATATATGTACAGAGAGTTTTGGAAACTCCAAGGATCCAGCAATTCTTTTGATCATGGGCGCAATGTCTTCACTGGACTGGTGGGACGAAGATTTCTGTCTCCGTCTGGCTGATCAGGGGAGATTTGTTATTCGGTACGATCATCGGGATCTGGGAAGATCGACCACTTATGAACCCGGGACTTCCAATTATACAATAACGGACTTGGCTGACGATGCGGCAGGCGTACTGGATGCTTATCATATTGACCAGGCCCATATCGTCGGCATGTCCATGGGCGGATTAACCGGACAGATTCTTGCCTTAAGATATCCGGCCCGTGTATTGACACTTACACTTATCGCATCAAGTGTATTTGGAACTGAGATGGAAAAACTGCCGCCAATGGATCAGAACATCCTGGATTACCACGCGAAGAGCGCTTCCATCGATTGGTCGGATCGGGATGCGGCTATTCCTTATCTCGCGGGAGGATGGAAAACACTAGCCGGCTCCAAGCCTTTCGAACAGGAAAGAATGAATAAACTTGCAGCAAGAGAAGCAGACCGCGCCAATCAGCTGCCAAGCAGATTTAACCATGCCCTGCTGCAGGGCGGAGAAGAATATTACGATAGAATGGATGAGATCCGCGTACCAGTTCTCATTATTCATGGAACAGAAGACCCGGCCCTCCCATATGAGCACGGACTTACCCTTAAAAAAGCCATCCCTCATTCTGAATTGCTGACACTTGTTGGAACTGGCCATGAGATTCATAGTGAAGACTGGGATCAGATTATAGATTCTGTTGTAAAGCACAGTTCTTGATAAAAGAATAGTTAAGAAAAGTTTAAAGCCCAATTTCCCAATAATTATTAATGAGAAATTGGGCTGCTTTTTTTACAATTACGAGATTAATAGACCCCTGCTACTAATGGACCGGAATCAAGGCTTCAGCACATTTAATACTTTCTTTTAAGTAAACAGGCGCTTTCGGGTGATGTAAAATCTCTTCAGTAGTTAACCAAAACACCTCTTCGACCTCATCGGAACATAAAGGTAATGCATCACCAGATTCATATTCGCATAGAAAAACAATATCTACTACATTATGATTAGTATCTGTTACGAAAGAAGTACTGTGTACATAAGTTAAACGGTCTTTTACTTTTACACCGACTTCCTCTAAAATTTCACGCTTTACAGTTCTTTCTAAAATATTTGATGAATTTCCTTCTAAATCCACCTTTCCTCCAACAAGGGAAAGCAAACCACCTGCATGTTCCTCTTTTTTACTTCTTTCAACAATGAGCCACTTGTCATTTTTCCTTATAGCTCCTTCTACATTTACAATGAACATTTTAAGCCTCCCGCTCATAAATTTCACTTTCCATAATAAATAGAAGCAGACCACGTTTTATAAAGGAGCAATTAATTCAGCTTTAATTCGATCAGGATCTTCGAAATAGACTGCGTAATGAGCAGTTCCTCCCGCAAAAGGATGCTTGTTTTTATAAAGGATATTGACCCCTTTAGCCTCTAATACATTCGTTATTTCATCAACGTGAAGCCGTGATTCAGCATAAAATGCCAGATGATTCAGCCCCACTCGGCATCTATGATATGGAATTTCAAGAAAGCGTTCCTCTGCCTGCACAAAGACAATGTAGGTTTCACCTAGTCTCCAGCTTTGTCCGAATTCCCACTTTTGAAAAGATACATATCCTAACTCCTCGAGAAACCACCCCCAAAATTCGGATGACCTTTCCAAATTTGATACGTACAGCTCGATATGATGGAGCAACCCCTTTGACAAATACACACCTCCTGCTGAATAAACTTCCAAAATAAAAATAAGCTGCTATGATAGCTGCTTATCAAATAATCAATTACCTAACCTACTATTTCTACTTCTTTTTCAATTCCCCTTTGTTTAACTAACGCTCCCGTTTATTGGATAAGAAAAGATTATTTTTTAGAAAGATTTTTTAACCACTGTCCATTCCAATGAAAATATAATTCACTATTTTTTCTATGTAAAAATAAATCTTTAGGATAAGGTAAAGCAAGTTCAGGCATATTAATTGGATTAAAATATTGAAGTTCAGCCGTTTCATTATCTATTGGGTTTAGTTCACCACTTTGAATAATGCAGTCAAACATAAAGACGTTATACTCAACTTGATGACCATTGGGATATTGGTAGCGAAAGTCTTTACCACCAAATACACCTAATAAATTTTTGGGAACAACATATAATCCTGTCTCTTCCCATACTTCCCGAACAACTGCTTCGGCAGGTGCTTCTCCAAGTTCAATTGCACCAGCAGGAAGACTCCACTGCTCGCCATTTCCTTTGTTTTGTAATAAAATTTCTCCAAAATCGTTTCGCACAATCCCAGCTACACTTGGCATAAAGATTAGTTCGTTACCGACTTTTTCTCGGAGTTTTTTATAATAATCGGACATCCCCATTTTCTAACCACCTTGAGTAATTAATTTCTTAATAAATTCTCTCCGATGTAAAAATCACCTGTTTTTCTTCAACTACCCGTTTTTCCATTAGAAAAATGTTGCCTAAGACAGCATTAACTTGAACTCCTTAATAATTTATGTATAAAATTTATATTACAATCAACGGGTCTAGCCTCTTTTATTAGAAACGAATTATTCCCTGGCAAAAAACTTAGGATCAATTTGGTCAATCACAAAAGCAGCATCATAAAAATACCTCATATCAAGCTTATCTCCATATGTTAGTTCCGTTTGACTTTCTTTTACATAAACTATCCAATCCTTTTCAATTTCACTAATGTTCTTTCCGTATATTTCTTCTATTTTAGAAGCTAAGTCTTCTTTGTTGTAAATTCCCTCAAACTTTTCCAATCCATATGTATCAATTAAATAGGTGACAAAAGAAGCTGAATGTATATAGCCCATCCATTGAAGGGTGTACTCTTCTTGGTTTGTAAGAGGGGGACGAAAGTAGGCATCGTCCTGGTTTAGATCTATCAATTTGCTAATTGGAATTGATTTATTGATGTCGAAAAAGTACTTCATAATCTTATGAGAGTGTGATTTTTGTTTCCCGTGCTTATCTTCCATATAAGTAGCAAAACCCTCTTGCGTCAAATAGCCCATACCTGAATCAAAGTTGTTCCCATAACCAAGTAAAGAATGTGTCAGTTCATGGACAAGGGGATATTGATTTTCCTTAATGGAATAAAGTTTGAGTTCCGATCTCAACCCCCATGATGCTTGATTACCTTCATTAAGAAATACATTTATTCGCTCGGATGGAGCATAATCAGTATGAATTGAGTTCTGAATATCATCATATGCATTAAGGAGTTCTTCTTTTATAAATTCTACTTTTTCTTGCGGAACCTTTATTGTATTAAAGATCTTAAAGGTTATTTTACCATCTGCTGTAACGACAGTATTTTCTTCATTTTTTTCTTTTTTTACTTTTTCTTCAGGAACAGCTGCATCTCGAGTGCATGCTGTTAATAAAAATATTGATATGAGACAGAAGACCCTAAATCTAAGCATTTTATCCACCTCTGGAAAAACAGTATTTTCCAAATATACGGAATTAAAATCTGAAAGTTTCATTTTTGATAAAAAATACAACTATCTAGTTGAGTTCAACTCCAATTTGTTTCTAAATTTTTTCTAAAACACTTCTAATTTACTTTTATTAACACCTCTTTTAACAAATCTCCCTCGATTGTTTAAATAGAAAAAAAGCTGCCTGATTAGCAGCTTACCTAGAACTACTTCTCAATTAACTTTTTTATCGCGCTGACCACCAATTCCGGTTCGTCATTTTGTATATAGTGAGCACTGTTTTCAGCAATGACCAATTCGCCATCTGAGGATATTTCAAGAATCTCTCTCTGCATTTCATTCCATAACTTTTGGGATTCCATAGAATAATGAGCTTTCTTACCCGCTGAAAGAACAATTAATGGTACATTTAATTGTTGTCTCGTGTCTTTTAACTGCTTTAGACTTTCCATAAATTCATCATAATTTCCTTCGTAAACGAATTGCTTGTTATATGCTTGCTGAAAATCTTGTGACATAGCAGGGAGAAAACGTTCTCTGTAATCTTCGGGAGTAGAGTCAATCAAGACTAGTCCACACACTTCATTTGGATATTCTGCAGCAAACATCCGCATATTAACTCCACCAAATGAATGACCTGCTAATATGTAGGGAGGCTTAATCTTGGCTTCATTTAGCAGTTCCTTTAATTCTTTTACCATTTCACGGCTTGTTCTGGGATTAGAGCTTGATTCACTTTTTCCAAGTCCAGCTCTGTCATAAATTAGTACACGAGAAAGCATTGAAATCTCCCTTAATACTGAATTCCAGGCCTTAGAGTAGTCTCCATATCCAGCATCCATGATAACTGTTGGTTTTCCGCTATTTTCTCCCACTAATCTAGCGTATAGTGTACATTTACTTATAGGTATAAACATTTCCTTATCCATCAGTTCATTCCTCTCATTTTGCCAACTAACGTTAGTTAAAATTTAACAATATTAAAACTATTATTCAACTATCCTCCCCGTTAGTAACATAAAGCCACCTGGCTTGGCATCTTAACATTTAATGAATGATGTCTGGTCCCCTACCGACTTTAAAGCTTAAGGCACTTATTTTAAGTAAAGTCTACTAATTGTGCTGCTGTATACCTATTCATTTTCTTTCGTTCATGTGTATTATTTTATTTATGGGAGGTATGTGCAAATGAAAATTG
Organism: Paenibacillus sp. FSL R5-0490; assembly: GCF_001956215.1. Taxonomy (GTDB): domain Bacteria; phylum Bacillota; class Bacilli; order Bacillales; family Cytobacillaceae; genus Cytobacillus. The sequence goes on from NZ_MRTQ01000016.1 coordinate 24,354, forward strand.
AGCGCTTATCAAATGGAAGAGTAGAAGATTTTTTAAATTACTGCAGGATTCATAAAGGAGCAGTTGATTCTTCCTTTTTATATGAGGATGATTTAAAACAATTTCAGAATACTGAAGAGAACCCAGCCTATTTAGCAATTGATGAAAATGGGAAAGTAAAAGCAGCCGCTTCCTTGATTATGGATGAATATGCGAAACGCGGGCGGAAATCAAGATTCCGCATTTTCCACTCTGAGATTGAAGATATTGATGTTTATAAAGGCTTAATGAACCAATTGTTGAAGTATAAAGAAGGCTACGATAAATATTTTATATTTATACCACTTGATAATAAGAAGCTGCAAAGTAAACTATCACAATTACAATTTTCAGCAGAACGGTACTCGTTTATCCTTTTACGAGATCATTCACCGGTTGCGTCAGTAAATTTTCCGGAAAACTATGAAATCAAAAATTATGAATCAGGGAAGGACGAAGAAAACTGGTGTATGGTCCGAAACACTGGTTTCGCTAAGCTTAAAGGGAGCGAAACACCAATGAGCCCGGACCAAGTAAAGAAAATGATGGCTTCTGATGACTATCTTGATGGCGGGGCCATGATACTCTACCATTATGAAAGGCCGGTTGGAGTGGTGAAATGTTCCGACGATGAATATGATGATATTCAGACAATGAATATCGGGTCTCTTGCCTTGATTCCAGAGTACCAAGGTATAGGATTAGGAAGAATGCTTCTGCGGAAAGCTCTGCAGTTTGGATTAGACCAGTAATACAAACAAATATATTTATCTGTAAATGGAGAAAATGAGCAAGCAAAATCATTGTATGTGCAAGAAGGATTTAAAGAAGCAGAAGGTTTTGTGTGTTACTCTTTCCATTTTTAAATACTTAAACAAAAATATGGCAGTCTGGAATTTTAACAAGAGGGTCCGGCTGTCATATTTTTTCCGGCCTTAATGTTGCAGCCTGCTATTCATTTCACTCCATAACTTTTGGGTTCCATAGAATAATGAGCTTTCTTACCCGCTGTAAAATAAGAGCCAGCGATTTATTTTTTAAATGATAGCCCTTCTTCTTCTAAGGAGGTTCTCATAATAGGCAGGGAAGCTGGTCCAATACCATGCAGTTTTAATATTTCTTTTTCTGTGTAATTTGATAGTTTTTCCAAAGTGTCTATTCCTTCGAATACCAATGCATTCCTTGCAGGGGCACTGAGATTTGAAAGGAAGCCGCTTTTTGGTTTATTCTCTTTATCACAGGCAGGGCAGCTTTTACACTCACTAGTTTTGTAAAATTTATGTCCCTTTTCACAAATCCTTAAACTTTTACCTGCTGCCAAGATAATTCCCCCAATCCTAGTCTAATCACGTATATTATGAATCGCATATTCATTTTATAAACTATTCGTATTTACCGCCACCCTACTCCTTAGGAATTTAACCTCATTGCTCAAAATATTTTAAATAAGATTTATTTTCCCCAATACCAAGCTACACCAAGACTGACTGCCTCTTTAAATCAGTTCTTCCTCTGCCCTAATCAGATTTCTGCTGATATAGTCAGTCAAAAAGTCTCGATCTTCGGGAAACGATAACTCTAAGGTTCTTAATTCCTCAATACTCTTCCAGGCAATCTCATAAATTAATTGATCAGGATCCTGAATGGCTGCTTTTCCTCCAATAATCTCCACTTCAAAATATCTTACTTCCCCGCTGCAACTCACTTTATTGAAAATAGGCCGTATAACCTTCACCTCAAACCCTGTTTCTTCCCTTACCTCCCTGATACAGCATTCTTCAAACGTTTCTCCTTCTTCCAAACCGCCTGAAGGAACAGACCAGCGTTTTGGTTCATCTGCTGTCCCCTGCAATACCATGAGGACCTTATCCCCTCTAATGCAAACTCCCGCCGAACCAAGCCACTTATGCATTTTAACACTCTCTTATCTCTTACTTTTAATAAACTATTCAACACCTTTAGTGCTATTCCTTTCATAAAAATCCTTAAGCGCTTCCCCAGCCAGCTCTAACGCTTTTATTCTTCTTTCCAAAAGTGTCTTCTGGGAACTTCCCTCTTTTAACTTAGCATAAGCGCTCTCTATTGAAGGTATTAAACCACTAAGAACTTTGCTGGCTTCTGCTAAATCCTCCCCGGTATAAGGATGGGGCCTCTGATTCCATACATTCTCCAGGACAGCTAAGCCGATGCAGCATGCTTTGTGCCGCTTTTCTACCAGGGTAGTATTAGCACCTTTCTCAGTCATCTGTGCGAGAGCCTTTTCGAGTTTACCGATTGTCGATTGAAAGGATTTGATGGATTCCAATTTAACTGCATTTGATACGTTTTCCATGTTAGGCGCAGTCCTCTCTTCAATTTATTATAGTTTATCTGACTTAATCATTCTATGTTCTATTAGAAAGCACTACACCAAGCAAATATTCTGCATCTTTCCCCACTCCACAAATCAAAGCGGATCCTCGCTGATATTGCCAGGGCAGACCTATAAAATAGAGTCCCTTAATTTGGGTCACTCCCCTTTTATGTATCGGTTTTCCTTCAGCAGAGACCACACCATCTAAATGAATCCAATCGTATGAGGGAACAAAGCCAGTAGACCAGATGATACTTTCGAAATTCCTCTGAGTCCCATCTCCAAAGAGAACTTCTGTACCACTGACGTGTAAAACTTTAGGTTTTACATCAACTTTTTTATTCTGAATGAGTGTTTTCAGCTCTTTTCCAAAAATCGGGTCCTTCTGTTTCTGAAACCAGCTGCCTTTAATCGTATCTGCCCCCGCGAACAGCAGCCCGAGTTTCTCCAGCCAATAGAAAATGCTTTTCCCGAGTATTGTTAAGGGCAAAAATTTCATGCGATGGCCAACAGCAATTGTAACTTTCCGGTCTTTGGCTAACTCCACAGCAAGCTGCGCACTTGAATTGCCGCCGCCCACAATCAATACTTCACTACCTGGCACTTCTTCCGGTGATCGATATTCCGAAGAGTGAAGCTGGAAAGCACCTGTTCCATCTTTACTAAGAGGAGGTATATAAGGTTTTTGAAATGCACCAGCTGCGATGATAACTTGTTGAGCTTTAATGATACCGCTATTAGTCTCTATAATAAACGAACCATCTGGCAGCTTATTCAACTGAGTGACGTTCGTATTCAGCATGACCGGAAGATCAAAACGCTTTACATAGTCATTCAGATAATCTGCCATGTCATCCTTCGTCGGAAACTCCTCTGATGGACCTCTCATTTGCATTCCGGGCAGGCTGCTATATTGGCGCGGAGTAAATAAAACAAGGGAATTGTATCTTTGTCTCCATGAGTCCCCCACGTTGCCGTTTTTTTCTATTATCACAAAGGAAAGCTTCTCTTTTTTCAAAAAATAGCCCATCGCTAACCCGGCTTGACCACCGCCAATAATCACAGCTTCATATTTTTTCATGGCCATCGCTCCCCGCATTACATTCAAATATACATTTGAATATAATTATACATAATAACCAGAAAAAGGAATACATTTTCTCAAAAAAAGAGCCGCCCAATGGCAGCCCGATAGCAGGTATTCCCCTGCAGCAGATCCTTTTATGTTAATTGCATCGTGGTAATGCAGGTAGCATCATCCTCAAAAGTGGAAATTTCTGATTCTGATGCTTTTCCATCATGCTTAATCTTTATTTGATAGGTTTTGTCTCTTGGAAGCCATAGATCGAAAAACCCATTAGCCTGGGTTTTGACCTTATCATCCAAAATCACATTGCCTTCCGAATCCTCAATATATACATCAAACTCTTTTTCAGCCAGTTCACCTTGACAACCTGTCAAGCTATGATTCGTTCAAGGGTGGGTTTCATTAGCGTAAGGCGCAATCGACACGAAAAATTCTTCTTCCGGCAGATCATAGGATAATTCCTCTCCATCCGCTTCTTTAACGATCAGCTGTTCCGAGGTAATGGAGGCAGATCCGGTCTTTATGTTTCCAGCGCTGTAATCGTTCACTAATGCTTTGATGTCTTCAGTCTCTGAAGCAGCATCTTCTTTGGAGTCTGCTTGTCCACAGCCAGCTAATGCCATTGAAATCAGTGAAGCAGCGAGAACCAATTTGATCTTCATCGTTTTCACATCCTTATTCTTTCTTCATCTCTAACTATACCAAAGTACTATAGCAAATAAATATGAACAATTTATGAAAGCTTCCAAAATAAAGTTGCTGACAGAACAGCAAAAAGGCCCGCTACTTTAGCGAGCCTTAAAAAAGCTACCTTACAAATGTAAGTTTACTTTCCTTTCCAGGAGCTTCACATGGTGTTCCTTCCGCTTTTCCAAATACAATGCTTCGGCCGCAAATGGCTTCCACATCTTCCTTATCATGCGTCACCATGATACAGGTCATGTTTGCCTTTTTCAGTATCATCAGAAGTTCATCCCTGATGGATCCCTTTAAGTTCGCATCCAAATTGCTGAATGGCTCATCCATCAGCAGCAGCTTAGGCTTGGGAGCCAAAGCCCTTGCCAGAGCAATCCGCTGCTGCTGACCGCCGCTTAGCTCATGCGGATATCGTTTCTCAAACTCTGTCATCTGGACAAGCTCAAGCATCTCCCTGACACGAGGATATCTTTCTTTTCTAGGCAGACGCGACAAACCGAATAATAGATTATCCTTAACTGACATATGAGGGAAAAGGGCATAATCCTGGAATACCATGCCCACCCCGCGGTCTTCCGGCTGTACGAACGTCTTCTCTCCGGCTGCTTCTGTCCCTGCGATTTCAATGCTTCCCGACCTCGGAATTTCAAGCCCGGAAATCAATCTGAGCAGCGTGCTTTTACCGCTGCCGCTCTGTCCGAGTATGCCAACGATTTCCCCCTCGTCCACTCTAAAAGAGAAATTCTCAATTACAGGAACACGGGCTTTTGGAAATGAAAATGTCAGATTTTGAATGGTAAGGATGTTCATTTCTTCACCTTCTTATCAATCATTTGGAACACCGCTACAGATAAAACACTTATGAGGATAATCATGAGAGACGGAATGGCTGCTTCATGAATCATCTCATCTTTTGCGTATTGATAGGTCTTCGTGGCAAGGGTATCAAAGTTAAACGGCCTGAGCAGCAAAGCCAAAGGCAGTTCCTTAATAATCTCTACAAATGTTAATATAAACCCGCTGAATAAAGCGCCCTTGATCAGCGGCAAATCCACCTTAAAAAAGGTCTTAGTGACGCCGAATCCGAGCATCCTGGATGCTTCTGTATATTTCGGCCCAATTTTCTCAAACCCGATTTCAACAGCATTATAGCCTGTTGCCATAAATCGGATGGTATAGCCAATCACGAGCATAGCCAGAGATAAACTTAAGATAAGAGGAGCTTTTCCCCATCCCATATAAGCATAAAATGGCGCAAGCAAAGAATCAAGTTCAATAAATAAAGCAAGGATGCCAATCGCAATGATCGCCCCGGGAATCGAGTAGCCGGCTGTGGCAAGCTTGGATAAAACATAGGCTCCGTTCGAATGCGATCTCGTTACATTGGCGATAATCACAGCAAATAAGAGTATCAGCGCCGTGGAGATCATCCCAACAAAAACAGTCTGGTTTAACAGGGTAAAGAACGTATCGTTCCATACCTTTGCGAAGGTCAGCCTGGTCCATGCCAGCAGCTGGACCACGGGTATAAAGAACCCGAGCAGGAAGATGGCCGAACAATAGCTGAACACCGCTGCAGCCTGAAGCCCCTTTAGCTTTTTGCGGACCAGAGGTCTTGATTTGCTGCTGATATTATAGCGTCTCCCCTGCCTGAGCAATTTTTCTATAAAAAATAATCCAACGATAATGACCATTAGCCATGCCGCCAGCCTCATGGCTGAATCTGCATCATACATGCCAAACCAGGTCTGGAAGATGGCTGTCGTAATCGTATGGATGCCAAAATAGCTTGTTACTCCGTAATCACTTAAGACTTCATAAATGACAAGCACAGCGCCGGCCACGATTGCCGGCCTGGAGAGCGGGAGGACAATTCTTACAAAAATCGAAAAAGGCTTTCTTCCCAGCAGCCTTGCATTTTCAAGGAAAGAAGAGCTCTGGTTTTCAAGAAAAGCTCGGCAGATAATGTATACATACGGAAAAAGAAAGATCGTAAATATAAATACGGCCCCTCTCAGTGAGGAGATTGACAGCCATTCCGGATTGATCTGATAATCGAACTTGTTCCTTAATGTAACCTGTACGACCCCTGTGTAGCTTAACATCGTCCGATAGGTGTAAGCAGCGATATAGGGAGGAATGGCCAGCGGGAGAATAAGCCCCCAGCTAAAAAAGCGCCTCAGCGGGAAATCGTATGCGGCAACGAGCCAGGCAAGGCTCACCCCTAATATGGCTGTAAATAGCCCTGTCAGCACTACGAGAATAATCGAATTGGCAGCATAAGTTTTTAATAGATATTCCCTAATCTGAAACCAGTTTTCATTCGGTTCCTGGAAAATAGAAAAAAAGATAAACAAGATGGGCAGCAAAATTATTGCCGCCCCAATCAAGCTTACCAGCCACCATCCGTTAAAATCTTTTCGAAAAAAATGTTTAACAGATTCCGTATTCATTATTATTTCCAGCCTGTTTTATTAAAGATTTCAATCGCTTTTTGGTTATGCTTTCCTAAAGTATCAAAGTCAAGCTCCTGCATTTTAAAGTCGCCCCATGACTTCAGGATTTCAGGCTTTTCTGCGTCAGGGTTAACCGGGAACTCATAGTTGTTTGCTGATAAATATTCCTGAGCTTCTTTTCCAGTCATGTATTCGATTAGTTTCGTTGCATTTTCAGGGTTTTTGCTGTGCTTCGTTAATCCAATTCCGCTAATGTTTACATGTGTGCCGTTTGTTTCCTGGTTAGGGAAGAATACACCCAGACCTTCTGCCACTTTCACTTCTTCAGGGTCTGATGAATTGGCAAGCAATCCTACATAGTACGTATTCATAATACCTACATCACCAGTGCCTGCTGCAATAGCCTTCGCCTGGTCGCGGTCACCGCCATCCGGCTGGCGCGCGAAGTTTTTCACAATGCCTTCAGACCATTCTTCAGCCGCTTTTTCACCATTCAATTCAATGAAAGATGCAAGCAAAGACTGGTTGTAAAGACTTGTTGAAGAACGCGCAAGCACTTTACCCTTCCACTTATCACTTGTTAAATCTTCATAAGTTGATAATTGATCCGGGGAAACTCTATCCTTCGAATACACGATAACACGTGCTCTGGTCGCCATTCCAATCCACTTGTTTTCCTTATCGCGCAGGTTTTCAGGTACATTTCCGCTGATCACATCGGATTCAACCGGCTGAAGAATATCATTATCTTTCGCGTGTGCAAGGACACCGCCATCAACTGTAATAAATAAGTCGGCTTCCGTGCTTTCTCCTTCACGCTTCAGGCGCTCAATCAGCTCTTCCGCTTCCCCTTTAACAACATTGACCTTAATGCCTGTATCTTCTGTGAAATCTTTGTATACTTGTTCATCTGCTTCATAATGTCTGGCAGTATAGACATTGACCACCTGCTCTTCCTTTTTGGAAGCGGTGTCTTTTTCTTTGTCACCTTCTGATGTGCCTTCTCCCCCGCACCCGGCAAGAGCCAGAGTTAAAGCTGTTGTTGCGATAAAAGGCTTTAGTAATTTTGATAAGTTCATGTTTTCTTTCCACCTTTATATATGTATTTGAAAATGAGAATTATTATCACTAAATTTATTCTACCTATCATCCTTCATTTCGTCAACATTCTTTTGCCATGAAAATACTAAATTCGTCAAATGAAATGTTTTTATTCAGATTAATCATATAAATCTATGTAAAAAACAACAAGATCCTGATGCGTATCAGGATCTTGTTGCTACAACACTCCAGAACTCTATTTTCTACCTGACCGCACACCGGTTCGGACCAATTTCCATTTCACGCTGTTCTTCTGCTTCTGGTGAGATTTTACCCATATTCGTTTCCCGGATTTGCTGATAGGAATTTGGCTGCGGCGGAAGATTCTCCGTAACGGTTCTGCGGAACTCTTCCTCGCTGTCGATCTTTAAGCCATGATTCTGCTGGTACAGCACCCCGAGCTTTTCCGAAATGCTTCCATCCTCATTCATTTCATCCGAAATCATAAAATGGGCTGGCAGCACAAGCAGGTCGTCGGTCAGCTCTTTATATCTTGTATATAGGGTTGTCCGCAGATCCTTTACCCAATCTCCAGCTTTTCCGGCCAGATCAGGGCGGCCAATCGAATCAATGAACAGAATATCGCCAGTGAGCAAATATTGCCCATCGACTGCAAATGATGTACTGCCGATCGTATGGCCCGGCGAATATACTGCCTTTATGACAGTATCTCCTACCTGATAGTCATCGCCGTCATGAATGGGATGGTACTCAAATTGGACCTCTTCCGCATCCTTTGGAGGCAGATAATAATCCGCTCCAAACTTTTCAGCCAGCTTTCTTCCGCCGGAAATATGGTCTGCATGCAAATGGGTATCAAGCACATGGGTGATGGCTATCTCTTTTTGTCTGATAAAGTCCTCATATGGACCTGCCATCCGGTTCGCATCAATCAATGCTCCCTTGCCATTGGACTCAATCAGATAGGATAAACAGCCTTTTCCAATCCGGACAAATTGATAAATGGATCCCCCTTGCTTCAAATCCCCAATTTTAATAGGCTCGAGATGTTCACTCCATGCCTTCATCCCGCCCTCAATGGAATATACATTTGAAAAGCCTGCTTCCGCTACCTGTTCAGCAACGAATTCTGATGAGCCACCCTTGGCACAAACAACAAAAATTTCCTGATCTTTGGGGAGCTTGTCCTGGATGGATTCCACTCCCTCAAGCAAATCAAAATACGGGGCGTTAATGACATGGACGTTTTTCCCTTCAATTTTCCAATCATCAAAATCATCCGTATTTCGCACATCCAGAATGAATGTTTCTTCATGGTCCAGAATTTTTCTGGTCAATTCCTTTACAGTGATTGTCTTAACATGATTCTCAGCCATATTTTTCACCTCTTAAAAAGTAAGTGTTACATCGGCATCCTTGGCAAAGGTTAAAAACGTTACGGCTCCGCCAACGTCAATGCCCTCCACAAAGTGCTCTTTTTCAAGGCTCATTACGTCCATCGTCATCTGGCAGGCAATCATTTTCACACCCATCTCACTCGCCATGTTTACAAGCTCTTCTACCGGCGGAACATTGGCTTTTTTAAATCCTTCCTGAAAATGCTCGCCTCCCGGAGGCAGCGGCAGATTCCTATGGCCCTCTTTATGAATTAAATTTAGCCCTTCAAATGTAAAAAAGATTCCTACTTCTGCATCTGTTGCTGCAGCTGCTGTCGCAATGTTAAACACCTTATAAGCATCAAACATGCTTCCGTTGGCTGCAATAATGGCTACCTTCATTTTTCCATCTCCTTAATGACTCTGATTTAATTGGCCTTTCCATTCTGTCATGCCTGGCACTACATTCTTGACGTTTTGGTACCCTTTTTCAGCCAGTTTTTGGGCAGCCAGGTCACTGCGGTTGCCTGTCCGGCAGATAATGTGCACTTCTTTATTCTTATCCAATTCTTCAAATCGGTTTTCAAGCTCCCCTAAAGGAATGTTGACGGCTCCCGGAATATGGCCAAATGCATACTCTGCAGGCTCCCTCACATCGAGAATGGTGACCTCTTCATTACCTTTTATTTTTTCCTGGAGATCGCCAAGGTCTGTTACATGAGGATGTTTCGCCTCCACCTTTTCTTCCTCCTCCGTCGCTTTGCGCAGGTAATGTTTTAAGGTATCTCCGTCTTCCACTGTTCCCAAGTAATGATTGCCGGTGCTCTGGGCCCATGCTTTAATATCTGCGGTAGACCCCTTATCTGTCGCCTGAACCTCCATTACCTGTCCTGGCTCAAGAGCAGTCATCTCTTTTTTGGTTTTAACAATTGGCATTGGACAGGAAAGTCCTTTAGCATCCAAGACTTTATTCACATTCATGCTTTTCCCTCCATTCCCTTTTAGTATCTTTTTAATTCTGCTTTCAATGCCCGGCCGGGCTTTCCAATTATTGATAACTTGATTCTCTATACCTCTATCCGTATGAATACAAACTAAACCTTTTTCTTCAAATCATTCTTTATAATTTGTTTATTTAGGCTTCAGCTTCATTTCTTAATAAAGCCTTAACAATAGCCCATCAAAATGGTGGACAAAGGAGTGACTTACATGAATGATATTGGAATGTTTTTTGCCCTCGCAGCAGGAATGCTGTCTTTCTTCTCTCCCTGCGTGTTTCCGCTGCTTCCGGCGTATGTAACCCACCTGACTGGAGGACGAATCGAAAACGCTAAGATGCAGGTGGACCGGAAGAAGCTTTATTTGCGTTCGTTTGGATTTATAATGGGGTTTAGTATAATTTTTATTGCTCTCGGGGCATCTGCCAGTTTTGTCGGAAAAATTTTAATGAATTATCGGATGATCATTATGCAGGCTGCCGGGCTGTTAATTATTATTTTCGGATTGCAGATGGCCGGCTTGCTTAAATTTAAATTTTTAATGAAAGAAAAGCGATTCCATACAGAAAATAAATCAAAGGGCATGTTTGGCTCTGTTTTGCTGGGCATGGCCTTTGCAAGCGGCTGGTCACCTTGTGTTGGACTTGCCCTTTCATCCATATTATTATTGGCGAGCTCTTCCGATACGCTAAGCCAGGGTATCTTCTTATTAATGGCTTATTCTCTTGGAATGGCCATTCCATTTTTCGTTATTTCAGTAATCATTTCTTATTCTTTAAAAACCATGCGCAAAATCAATAAGTACTTATCCAGGCTAGCATTTGCTAATGGCATGATTATGGTTGCACTCGGAATGCTCGTTTTAAGCGGGCAGATGCAAAAAATTAGCGCCTGGCTTTCGGCATATAGCCTATTTCAATTCTAAAAAAGCGATAAAAATAAAGGATGATTATTTTGCCCGATCAGCATCTTATTGGAAAAACAGTACTGGTGGTAGAGGATGATGCCAAAATCCGCAACCTCGTGAAAATTTACCTGCAAAAAGAAGGTTATGAAGTGATGGAGGCAGCGGATGGCCGTGAAGCCATGAAAAAAATTGAACAATTTGATCCCTGCATTTTAATTCTGGATCTGATGCTTCCTAAAGTCAGCGGAGAGGAAATTTGCCGCTGGGTGCGTCAAGACCTGAAGAGTATGATGCCAATCATTATGCTTACTGCCAAGGCTGCTGAAAAAAACCGCATTCAGGGCTTCAAGCTGGGTGCAGACGATTATGTCGTCAAACCTTTCAGCCCCGCCGAACTGATGGTGCGCATCGAAGCAGTCCTAAGAAGAACCTCAAGCAGGTGCGGAAAATTAAGCTTTACCGGATTTACTCTCAAGCCGGCAAAAGGAGAAGCCCTCATTAATGGAGATCCTCTTGAGCTGACACAATTCGAATTTAAACTTCTGCATATGTTTATGCAGCACCCGGGTCAAGTTTTATCGAGAGAACAGATTCTAAACTGCATATATGAACATAATCAGAAGGCTGTGTCTGAACGGACAATCGATGTGCATATCAAGCATCTCCGGGAAAAAATCAAGCAAAAAACACCGAAGGATTATATTCAGACGGTAAGGGGAATGGGGTATAAATTTGTGGGTGTATAATAAATTTTCCAATCTCTTATCGCGTCTCGTTGCCCTGAATAGCCTGGTCATTTTGCTTGTGATCCTCCTGGCCGGTTTTTCGGTTAAAGATTACGCATGCTTCCTCGTCAACTCCGAAGATGTCACCGGGCAGGATCTGGTTGATACCTTGAACGGATTTCTCTGGAGGGTTAGTATTGCTGCATTTGTCATCGCCGGTTTATTCCATTATTTCACTGTCCGCAACCTGGTCCATCCCATTAAGAATCTGTCCCGGGCTGCCAAGGACGTGATGGAAGGCAAGGCTCCTGAAGAACTGGCCGTGCCTTCTTCGGGAGAATTAAAGGAACTGACCGAAAACTTTAATGCCATGACGGCCTCCCTTGTTTCTTTTCAGGAAAAACGGGAAGAAATGCTCCGTGACATCGCCCACGAGCTCCGTACTCCCTTAACCAATATCAATGGCTATCTTGAAGCCCTGCAATCCGGAGTCATCGATGGTGATCCTGAATTATTCGGCTCACTGCTTGAGGAGTCCCGGCGGATCACCGGCATCGTGGAACTGATAACAGAGCTCAACACGTGGAGCAATGGCACTTATTTTACAGAAAAGCCATTCGAGCCTTTATCCATTGACACGATTCTAAAAGAATCACTTAGTGCCTTCCGGTTAAAGCTGGACGAAACGTTTGATCTCCAGGAGGTCCGGATTGAGCCTGCAATGGTAATGGGGAATAAAGACGGCCTTAAACAGGTTTTTACTAATATTCTTCAAAATGCACTTGATTACAATACAGGGACCGAACTGGCTATAAATACCGCTCTCTCCGATCATTTCTATTCCATTACTATTTCCCATACAGGTCAATTCATTGATCCTATAAAAAAAGACCTGATTTTTGAACGGTTCTACCGCCTGGAGGAATCCAGGAGCACCAGAGTGAGCGGAGCAGGATTAGGACTGGCTATTGCGAAAAGTATTGCAGATGCGCATAAGGGACAGATTTCAATACAGACAGATGGATTTCACCACATCTTTGAAATTATCCTTCCTGCAAATAGGGCGGCTTCTAAAATTTAGCTGCTTTTCTTAATCAAATCTTAATAAAACCCTTTCATACTAATGGCAGGAAAGGGGTGAAGATATGAAATTTATAATAAATTATGATAACACTACAGCTGAATTGGGCTACGGAAAGCTGCCTGTTTCTCCTAATGACCAGGCAGGCTATCGCCCGCTGGAACTCTTTGTGTCATCCTTGGCTGGATGCAGCGGCAGAGTTCTTTGGAATATCCTTCAAAAGAAGAGGCTGGGAGTTAAGATGATTGAGGCGGAAGTTTCTGTCTCCAGAATTCCTGAAGAAGCCAATCGGATAAATAAGCTGGCCATTTCAGCTGAGGTTCATGCAGATCAAGCTCTTTCCGAGGCACAGGCCGCAAAAGTGGCAGAGCTCACTGTGAAAAATTGCGGAATGATTCAATCTGTGATCGGCTCTATCGACATAAGCTACGAGATTACATTCACGGGTGATTATGATTGAGTTATTTTAATATCGGGAGCCTGACAATTCCCGCTGTTTGGCTGGCTGTTCTGCTTTCCTTTTTTATGACATCACTTTTGTACATATTCGTCTCGGGAAGAAAGCTTGAGGATTGGTACTGGAACAGTTTTTTTCTTTACTTTCTGGTGTGGAAGCTAAGCTATGCTCTGTTTCATTTTAAGATGGCCATAGAGATGCCGCTGTCTATTGTTTATTTTAACGGAAGTACAAAAGGGCATTTCCTTGCTCTTGTATCGCTTTCCGTTTACCTGATTTATATTGCAGGAAAGAAGCATCAGACAGTCTATCGGGACGCTTTTAAGGTATTCCCTCTTTTTTTCATTGGTTTTGAAGTCACCAAATATGCACTGGAAACAAATCTCCCTGCTGCCGTGGCAAGTCTGGCTCTGCTGATCAGCTATGCTGTTTTTCTTAAAAAGAAAAATGAAAGCTTCTCAATCCGGGCATTCTCTTTCCTTTTCCTTTTCGAGCTTCTTATCATCAGTTTCTTTCAGCCGATCCTGTCCCTTGAAATTCTGACATTCGGCTGGCTGGCATTTACCGTATACATCCTGTCAAACGGGTATCGTAAAAATCTTTGCTTCAAACTAACTTCCTAAGGCGGTGCAAAAGGTTGAATAAAAGTCTGTTATCAATAGCCATAATTCTATTGGCTCTGGCGATTGTATTCGTCAATCTATGGAAACCATCTGCAGATAAAGATAGCACAAGCAATGCTGCTGTGGAAAACGAAGAGGAGTCGGTCGAAACCGAGGATATACCTGGAACAGACCTTACTCAAGTTGAGGAAGGAAAGCCTGCTCCAGATTTTGAACTAACTACTCTCGATGGCAAAACAATGAAACTATCAGACCTTCAAGGGAAGAAGGTCATCCTCAACTTCTGGGCAACCTGGTGTCCGCCCTGCAAAGCTGAAATGCCTCATATGCAAAATTTCTATGAAAAGCATAAAGAAGATGGCATTGAAGTGGTAGCAGTCAATCTCACAAATATCGACAACGGCCGGAAAGATATCGAGAAATTCGTTAAGGATTACGGACTTACCTTTTCCATCCCCCTCGATGAAAATGGCATGATCGGCCCCCAGTATCAGGCATTTACCATTCCAACAAGCTATATCCTCGATACTAAGGGCGTGATCACAAAGAAAATTGTCGGACCGATGGATGAAGGCATAATGGAAAACTTGACGAAGGATATTGAATAAGGATTGGCCGACAAAAAGGTGCCGCTTCTGACTTTACTATCATCTATCACCGCATAAATGCAGGTACATACGATGAAATACCTCAATATTGACCGAAGGCACCTTCAGAATATAAAATCAGGTGCCTCCCCCCATAGTCTATAAGGTATTTTATGGGGGCAGGCACTGAAAACGAATGTGTGTGTACCTTCCGAATCGAGATTTATGTAATTCGCTGCATTAATATTAATCTAATCGGTAATGCTTATCCCATTCGGCACTCCTTTTACTTCAATTGTATCAATGACCTTATTCTGTTCTTTATCGATGATGCTGACCGTATCTTCAAACATATTCGTCACATACACCCTCTTGTTGTCCGGACTTGTTACCACTCCATGCGAGCCTTTGCCGGTTTCAATTTCAGCTGCTGCTTTCCTTAAAGCAAGATCTATAACGGTCACACTGCTCGAAGGAGCTTCTTCTGTTCCCTGGTTGGCCACATAGGCAAACTCACCTTTCTCATCGATATATACTTGTGCAGGACCAATTCCCACTGGAATTTTATCAACCTTATCAGTAGCCAGATCAACCACAGCGAGAGCATTTTCTCCATTTAATGCTGCGACAAGTGTTTTTCCATCAGAAGTAATACCCGTAGTGACAGGAGCTATTCCCACTTTTATCCGCTTTTCTTCCTTCAGGGTTTCAAGATTAATAACACTGACCGTATCTTCACCCATGTTGGCAATGTAAGCTCTTTTGCTATCTGATGAAATCCTGAATCCATGCGGCCCTTTGCCGGTCTCAACTGTATCTGTCACATTGAAGCTTTCCATATTAATGACAGATGCAGTATTGTCCTCGTTGTTTGTTACAACAGCGTACTTCCCATCCTCCGTAAAAACAATGTGGGCAGGGTGATTTCCAACTTCGGCCTCCTGAACCAGTTCATCGCTTTCAACACTGTAAAAAACAGCTTTTGCACTCACTTCTCCGTGGCCGTCATGACCTCCTCCATGGCCTCCCATACCTGGCACAACCGTAGCCCCGATTAATTTTCCATCTGGTGAAACCTGCACATTGTGAGCGGAACCTTCTACCTCTATTGTCGTTACAATTGAATTGTCAGCTGCGTCAATTTTGGAGATGCTGCCTTTTTCGTTCGCAGTGTAATAATATTGGACCTCATTTTTTTCTTCAGCCTCTTCTTTATTGCCTTCCGCTTGCTGAGCATCCCCGGAAGCAGACTTCTGTTCATCAACAGCATTTCCCGAGCTGCATCCAGCCAGTATCACGCCTAACAATAAAAATACAATAAATATCATTTTAAACTTAATCATGGAATGTTCCTCCCTTATCGTATATAAAGAGAGCATAATAACAGCAAGAATATACTAAAGTGATGTACTTCACTTAACCAAATAAACTTACAAAAAGTATTACAATCTATTGAAATCCATAAACTCTGCAAATTTAATAGGTATGATAAGGAATTTTTTCTTTAGAGTTTTCTAAAAAAAAGCTGTCCCGCACTATTATTAGTGCGGGACAGCCCATACCTATTCGATTATTTCCACGCGTACGCTTTTTCTCCCCCACTGAAGGGCATCGCCCTGGTTAGGAATGAACACATCGATTGAACTTCCATTTATACCGCCGCCTATGTCCGCTGCTATTGCAGTTCCATAGCCTTCTACTTTCACGATGGAGCCAAGCGGAATCACACTTGGATCGACTGCAATCACTTTCGCATCAGGGTACTTTTTTAAATCCAGACCCATCCTGGTCACACCTGAACAGCCCTCACAACTCGCTGTATATGCTGTGCTTTCCACAGTCAATGTTTTACCTGCCGCTGTGCCGCGCTTCGCCTTTCGATCAAGTGCAGCTCTCGTCTGAGGACCGGCAATTCCGTCCGCCGTCAAGCCTTGCTGTTTTTGAAAGCTCTTAAGAGCACTCACTGTACCATTTCCATAAATACCATCTAAATTAGATTTGTAGTGACCTGTTTGTTTTAATTGATATTGAATTTGGATGACCTGCTTTCCAATGTCCCCATATCGCAGCACTTTTAGTGCGTGATTCGTTTGCGGTCCGGCAATCCCATCAGCCTTCAGATTGCGCTTACGCTGAAAATCCTTGACGGCTTCCACCGTGATGCTTCCATAGTATCCTGTTGATGTATGGTATGGGAATACCCCTTTTGTCATCAGGTAATCCTGCAATTCAGCGACATCAGATCCTGATGATCCATTGGCAAGTGTACGATCCCCGAGCGCCGCTTCTGTAAACGAAGGAGCAGCCAGCATGAGAACCACAGCCACGATGGCCATCAGCATGTTTCTAAATCTTATTAACATTAAAAAATCCTCCCCAATTTCTTTTGATATAAAAGAATTCGGGAGGAAATGACATTATTCGAGTGTAGCAAACAGAATCACAACGTTCGTCCCTCTATCATCCATTATATTGCAATAATGTGTTCTAATCTGTCTGCGTATATATTACCCAATTTTATGAGAAGAAGCTGAAGACCTTCATCTTCAGCAATTTGAGCTATTTCCAAATATCCATGTACATTTCTTGTATTTTTTGTCATCAACAG
Source organism: Paenibacillus sp. FSL R5-0490 (assembly GCF_001956215.1). Taxonomy (GTDB): domain Bacteria; phylum Bacillota; class Bacilli; order Bacillales; family Cytobacillaceae; genus Cytobacillus. The sequence goes on from NZ_MRTQ01000016.1 coordinate 41,388, forward strand.
CAAATTAAATCAAGAGATAGCCTCATCATTCAGATAACACTTCATTCCACCAAAGCCTTATTTATATGAAAAAATATCTTTTCACTTTTAAAGCTATTTCTGCACTATTTGAAGAAGATTCCCGCATGTATCATCGAAGACCGCCAATGTGACATCACCCATTACTGTCGGTTCCATAGTAAACTTCACTCCGTGGGTTATTAATCGGTTATATTCTTCGTGAACATCAGCAACGCCAAACATTGTGGCCGGAATTCCTTCTGCAAAAATCTTCTTTTGATATTCTTTGGCCGCCGGATGTACATTCGGCTCGAGCAAAAGCTCCGTACCATCTTGATCTTCGGGAGAAACAAGGGCGATCCACCTGTGTTCTCCGACTGGAATATCATGCTTTTTAACAAACCCCAGCGTTTCTGTATAGAATTTCAATGCCTTATCCTGATCCTGGACGAAGATACTGGTAACAATAACTTTCAACATGTATTTGCCTCCTTTGATATTGTAACGGGCTTCCAGCAAAGCCGGCACGTACCTCTGTATGAATCCCTATTCCGCTTTTAGTAAGTTACTCCAGCCATCCTTCCAGCAGATTCTTAAGTGGCTGGTTATTAAAAATAATTACCCGATATTTTCCCTTTCGTTCGGATCTAATGAGCTGTGCATCCTCCAATACAGAAAGATGCTTAGCTATTGCCTGCCGCGAAATGGAAAGGCCGTGCTTCATAATGAGACGGGCCGTCAGTTCATACAGCGTCATCTCTTTGCGCTCAGACAACTCGTCCAATATAAGCCGCCGGGTCGAATCACTAAGTGCTTTGAATATCGCGTCTTTGTCCCAATTCATATTATGATTATAAGCAACCATACGGTTACTTGTCAATACAAGCAATCTCCAAGTTGCCTATTAAAGGTGCCGTTTCAATCTTGGCAGCAAGCACCGAGAACAAGTCTAAGAGGTTTAAGCCAAAGAACTGCATACATCATTCTATATTGGTAAAAAATAAGGAAGAGGTGAGAACAATTGGAAAATGAAAATTTAAAGCTTACATCTTCCGAAATAGGAACATTATGGGGGGAATATGTAAACGGAACAATGACCGAAATCGTAAATAGGTATATGATTTCAATTATAGAAGATGCAGAAATAAAACAAGTTTTTGAAATAGCTATTAAGACAGGGGAAAAGCAAAAGAAACAGCTTGTTTCCTTCATTGAGAAGGATGGATTTCCAATTCCAATTGGTTTTTCGGAGTCCGACCTCAATAAAGGTGCAGGGAGATTGTTTTCAGACATATTCTGCCTGAATTATTTACATATTATGACTATCCATGGTTTGTTAGGTCATACAACCGCTTTAAGTGTTTCGGTCAGAGAGGACATACGGGAGTTTTACAACTCATGTGTAGATGATGCAAAAAATATGTACGATTTAACCATTGAGCTGCTCCTGAAAAAAGGAGTTTTTCAGAGAGATCCCTATTTTTATCCCTCCGAAAGCCCTGAAATTATTACTGCAACAGATTTTACGGATGGATTTTTCGGAAAAGGGAGACGTTTATCTTCTACAGAACTAATCAGTATCTCCCTTAACATTAAAAAGGGGATTATGGCAAAAGCAATATCCATCGGGTTTAGCCAAGTCACAGAGTCGAAAGAGATTAGGAAGTTTTTTGAGGAGCTGGAAAAAGCCGCCGATGAAAACCTGCAGGCTCTTTCAAAAATATTGCACAAGGATAACTTGCCAGTCCCAACTTCATTGGAATCAGAGATTACCACATCAAAGGAATCTCCATTTTCCGATAAATTAATGCTGTATCATATGGGTTTCCTGGTTCAAACTGCACAAGTATATTACGGGACAGGCCTGGCCGGATCCATGCGTACAGACCTGGCCTTAACTTATGAAAAAGCAATCTTGAAATCATTGGGAGTCACCAGAAAATGGTTCGGCATTATGGTGAAGAACAAGTGGTTAGAACAGCCGCCGCTTGCTCCCAATAGAAAAGAACTTGCACAGGATAAATAAGTTATCCCCTCATTTGTGTAAGTTTTCCCGCTGTCAATGTATTACCAGCAGCTGAGCCGTGCTTGGCCAATCGATTGGGCTCGGCTCTCTTTTTTTTATTAATCTCCTCCCACACGAGCAGGAGCTGCCCGACCCGCAGCTTGTACAGCTTGTTGAAATCATGCTACTGCTTTTCATGTAACTGGAAAAGCTGCCTTACTCGGCAGCTGCTCAATTTAAGTACCATTTAAGATAAAATCACACCGGCAAAATTTCCTCTTAGTACATGTTTCCCATTCTGGTTCGTACAAACGAAAGAGGCGGCAATAGCCATTGATCTTTCTCTTCATATCTATCGATCGTTACTTCGCAGAGAATTGTATCTCCTGTAAAAACTGGTTTCAAAAACTCAAAGTTCATCGTACGGGCCAGCACATTTGCATCACCGCCTATTTTGGTCGGCAAAGTGGCCGTTAATAACCCTTGAACCACAACTTTCCCAGGAGAACTCCTGCAGCAACAGTATTTTCAGGAAGCTCCCTAGTGACATAAGCTCCTGCCGCAACCACTGAATTTTCCCCAACCCTACGCTACTACGATAAGGAGGGTCTGATGCCCTTTGTAGAACGGACCCCCAGTGGAAACCGTTTATTTAAAGAATCCGATCTTAGTGCTCTAAAAGTGATTGAATGCCTGAAAGCCACCGGAATGCCTATTAAAGAGATTAAAAATTTCATTGATTGGTGTTCTGAAGGGGATGCCACACTGGCTTAGTGCTCCATCATTTCATGGGCAATGTCATGGCCATCCATGTCAGATGGATAGTACGTAGGCCAATGGGTAACTTCATCCAGCAATTTTTCCCGGTCGTCACCCCAATAAAGGTGGTAGTGACTAGCTTCTGTCGGATAGATACTATGATCACTAAACTGAATATATTGAGGAAGACCTTCAGCTTTTGCTTCTAGCTTAAATACATATCTAACCCCTCTATTTCCCGCATCATATGTCAGAATTTCATATCCATCGTAGATATACTCCCCGGTATATTCTTCTCCGTTTTTGACAAACGTTACCTTATTCCCCTGTATCTGAATTCGTTCAACATTTGTTTGGTATCCTTCATCATAATATTCCTTATATTCTTTAGCTGTCATCTCACCCCCATGTTCTGCTTTATGTGCAAATACTTCGTCAAGGGTGCCATCTTGAAGAAATGGGTATACTGACTGCCAGTCACCTTCCCAGTCGGATAAGGATCGATCCTTCACTTGACTGTTTTCAAAATATCCTTCATAAATTTTTGCTGTTTCTTCATTATGTGAATGAGTATGGCCATGATCGTGTTCACCCTGCTCATTTGTCTCAGAGTCTCCCTCGGCTGAAGGTTCCGATAATGCTTTTGTCAGTTCCGCTAAGTTGTGCTGCATGAGCGTAAAGTAGTCCTCATTATTCTTTATATCTTCTTCTGTTAAAACCGATAAATTGTGTATACGTAAAGCCTCTGCATCAATTTCCTTCCTGACTATGTCTGCCACTTTCGGAGTTATATTCTGTTCAAAAAACACATGCTTCAATCCATGCTTTTCAGCAGTCTTAATGATGTTTTGCACCTCTTTATGTGAGGGCTCGTTAGCAGGGCTCAAACCGGATACTGAGATTTGCTCGATCCCATAGGATTTCTCCCAATAGCCATAAGCAGCATGAGAAACAATAATTTTATTTTCAGGCAAATTTCCAAGTTGTGTACGAAAGTCCTGGTCTAAGTTTTCCAGCTTTCCTTTCAGCTTCTCAAAGTTTTGGTTAAAAATCTCTTCTTGCTCAGGTTTTAATTCAACTAATAAATCTTTTATATGCTCTGCCTGCTGAATAGAACGAATAGGATCCAGCCAAACGTGAGGATCCTGATCCCCATGATTATGTTCAGCATGTTCATCCTCATGACTGCTCTCTTCTTCATGCTCATGTACATGCTTTTCCAAGTTAATTCCTTTAGATGCTTCAAGTATCTTAACGTCATTAGATTGAATAGTTTCCGAGATTTTGTTTGCGTATGATTCTAAGCCTGCCCCATTATAAATAAAAGCATCGGATTCAGATATTTTTATCATATCGCCGGTGGTTGGTTCATATGTATGCGAGTCTGATCCCGATGGCAGAATAGACTCCACAGAAGCTTGATCTCCTGCAATTTGTTCAGCAAAATACTGTAACGGATATACAGTTGTATATATCTTTAACTCTTTGCTGGATCCTTTTGGTTCCCCATCACTTTCACTGCTGTTTGCAGCTTTTCCTCCACATGCAGCCAGCGTGAAGATGACTATAAATAAACTAAGTAAACCTGCGAATCTTTTTAACATTTTTATTCCCCCTTTACTTAGGGAACATTTTATCGTAATGATTACGGTTTGTAAATAGTAATCATTACGATTTATGCATTGTACCCTTTCAACTCCTCTGTTTAAAAAGAAAAAGCTGCTATATTAGCAGCTAATTTTGTACATAAGCACCCATTAGTTCAATACCTTCATCAATACAATTTCATCTCTGATCTGAATACCCTCATTTCCAATTAAGGGTATCTCAGGTTTCACCTTCCTTGCTTCCTCAACCGCATTAAGAATAATTTGAGACAGGATAAACCCTCGTTTCTGATAAAACTTCAATGCTAATAAATTATCATTTGTTGTTATTAGCTTCACGATCCTGCAATTTTTCTTTTTAGCAAGATTTTCGACTTCCTCCACTAACGATGTACCTATCCCCTTACCTTCTTCCGTACTATCTAAAGATATAATTTCACATTCTGTATTTTTAATTATGTAAGTAATTAGACCAATGATTTTGTCTTCTTCATTTAGAACAGCAAACCCATCTAATGCACTGCAATCATAAACCCCACTGGAAATTACCATTTCCGGGCTCCCCCAATGCAGCTTAAAAAATTCTATTATTTTATCTTTCGGTAAATCCTCAACTTGGTAAATATTCATTATTAGCCACCCTAAATTTTTTTAAAGTCTAATTTAATTATCTTAAATAGTCATCCAGTTAACAACCTAATAATTCCATCTCAATTGGAAGAACAAAACCAAAATCCTCTTTAGCAAACAGCAGCCCTAATGTTACAATGTAATTAATGGAATATTTTAGAAATGAGGAGTTAGATGATGGAGGACGTTATATTAGAAATTAATAATTTGAGAAAGAGCTATGGTCCGAAGTCAGTGCTCAACGGTGTCTCTTTTGGGGTGAAACGCGGAGAAATCATCGGATATATCGGCCCGAACGGCGCTGGAAAAAGCACCACTGTCAAGATCATGCTTGGCATTGAAGATGACTATTCAGGACAGGTCAACATCTTTGGCCAGGATATTTCGGATGGAGATATCGAGTATAAGAGAAAAATCGGATATGTGCCGGAAATTGCTGAAGTGTATGATAACTTGACCGGCCAGGAATACTTAACCTTTGTTGGCGAATTGTATGGTCTTGATTCCGACCTTGCCAGTAATAAGGCAAAAAGCCTGATGGAGCTATTCGGCATAGGGGAAGTCTATCATTCCCGAATCGCTTCTTTTTCAAAAGGAATGCGCCAAAAGCTTCTCATTATCTCGAGCCTGCTGCATGATCCGGAACTTCTCTTTTTCGATGAACCCATCAATGGCCTGGATGCAAATAGTGTCATGATATTCAAAGAAATCATGGCACAGCTTGCCGAACAGGGAAAAACGATTTTTTATTCTTCACATATCATGGATGTGGTTGAAAAAATAAGCAGCCGCATTATTCTCCTGCATGACGGGAGAATCGCAGCAGACGGCACCTTTGACGAACTAAAGCAGCAAAATACGGAAGGTTCACTCGAACAGATCTTTAACCAGCTTACAGGATTCAGTGAACATAAGGAAATTGGTGCCCGGTTTGTTTCGGCTGTAAGGGAGATGTAGGAATGCAGGACTATCGCACTCTTAAACTATTGGATCGTTTTGAGCGGGTTTTTAATAGCTTTGACGTAGATTACAAGGTTATGAGGAGACTCCTGCAGGTAAAGCTTACGATGGATGGAAGGCGCATGCCCACCATTTTCTCGCAGAATGCAAAAAAAGAAAACAAAGAAAAGAATAATCAGTACATTAAATCTTTATGGGTTTACGTATTGTTCGGTCTGTTCTTGATTCCATTTGTTCTTATGGGGGACAATTACCTTTTTCAGATGAGCCTATTTTATGGGATTTTCACCTTTTTTGTGATGACCTCCATGATTTCCGATTTCTCTTCGGTTTTATTGGATATACGGGATCGCAACATCCTGTTTCCAAAGCCAGTCAGCCGAAAAACAATCAGCACGGCAAAAATGATGCATGTTACGATTTATCTTTCTTTCCTTACCATTGCGCTTGCGGGTATCCCTTTGATAGTGGGACTAATCAAAAATGGGCCATTATTTTTCCTCCTTGCTGCCGTAAACATTATCCTGATTGATTTATTGGTTGTTGGTCTAACCGCATTGATCTATTTATCAATATTGCGATTCTTTGATGGGGAAAAATTGAAAGATATCATCAACTATGTTCAAATCGGGCTGTCCCTGATGATCATGGTTGGGTATCAATTGCTTATACGGTCTTTTGAGTTCATTGACTTAACGGTCTCTTTTCAGCCTAAGTGGTGGCAGGTATTCATTTTCCCAATGTGGTATGGCGCAAATATGGAAATGCTGTTGAAGGGGGCTTTCGATCCGGTTTATCTCCTTTTTTCAGCATTATCACTCCTAATTCCGATCCTGTCCATCTGGATTTATATGAAATTTACCGGCACCTTCGAGCAAAGCCTGCAAAAGCTTGCTTATCACGGAAAAGCCAAAGTAACGAAGCGGAGTAAAGCGGGGCAAATCCTTCTTACCATCATTTGCCGCTCACCGGAGGAGAGAGCCTTTTTCCGCTTTGCAGGCAGGATGATGAAAAATGAACGGGACTTTAAACTGAAGGCCTATCCATCACTTGGTTTTTCCATCGTGATTCCGTTTATTTTTATCATAAATACTCTCCGTGAAGATTTTGCACAGCTATCTGACAGCAAGTCCTATATAACGATTTACTTTAGCTTGATCATTATTCCGACCATCATGATTCTTCTAAAGTATTCAGGAAAATATAAAGGGGCCTTTATTTACCGGGTTGCCCCTCTCAAATCATTAAAGCCGGTGTTCAGCGGTACCATCAAGGCATTTATTATTAAATTATATCTGCCGGTCTACTTTATTCTAAGTGCACTCTTCCTTTTCCTGTTCGGGGCAGGAATTCTTCCGGACCTTATCGCCGTATTTATCAGCGCCTGTCTATACGCGGTCATTTGTTTTATGGTTTTAAAGAAATCTCTGCCCTTTTCGGAATCGTTCGATGAATACAACCAAAACGGAAATAGTGCCATTATCTTTGGATTGATGCTGTTTGTAGCATTACTTGCAGGCTTGCATTTCGCGAGCACTTTCTTGCCATATGGAATCTATCTGTATTTGGGGATATGCAGCATTGGTCTCGTAACTATTTGGAGGCTGGCTTTCAATGTTACATGGGAGAAGATTATTGAAGGGTGATTCCTTCGAGAGTTTGCTCAAGCTGCCATTTTGGCAGCTTTTTTTATCGTGACGTTTTCACCGACTTCCTGCAAGAAAAATAGACATCCCGCGAAAGGATGTCTTCTTATGTTTTTATCAGCTGAACAAAAACTAACATGATAAATGATATTCCGATCATACACGCTACCCATAACCAGGCCATCTCCATATTGCCTGAATCAATGGCTACATAAATAGCTGTTGGAATCGTTTGTGTTTTTCCCGGAATATTACCGGCAAACATTAAAGTAGCTCCGAACTCCCCCAGGGCTCTTGCAAAGCTCAGGATGCCGCCTGAAATAATGGCCTTGTATGAAAGAGGGATCGTGATATTCATAAATAATTGAATATCATTCGCCCCATCTACACGAGCCGCATTTTCAATGTCACGATCAATCGCTTCAAAGCCTGTCTTAGCAGACTGATACATCAGAGGAAATGCGACAACCGTCGAAGCGATAACAGCGGCCCACCAGGTAAACATAACTGGCTGTTTAAAAATAAACTCAATGAATTGGCCTGCAAAACTGTTTCTTCCAAAAATGACAATCAGCAAAAACCCTACAACAGATGGCGGTAATACTAATGGCAAAAGAAAAGCGGTCTCTGCAATGGCTTTCCCTTTAAATCTTTTATTCGCCATACCTTTCCCTATGATAACGCCAAGAATGATTGCCAATACTCCTGAGACAGCTGCAACTTCAGCAGATAATAGGACTGGTGACCAAAAATCAGTAGCCATATAATTATTTCAATCCTTTAAATCCATACTCTTCAAAAATACCCATAGATTTTTCATTTTGAAGATAATCATAGAACAGCTTAGCTTCCGATGGATGATTTGTATCTTTAATCATACCCAAAGGATAAATAATAGGACCATGAGTATTCTCCTCTGCCGTGTCCACAATGTTGACCTTTTCAGATATTAACGCATCCGTTTTATAAACAATTCCGGCATCCACATTATTTGTCTCAACATATGTAAGGACCTGGCGGACATCTTTGGCATACACCACTTTTTCTTCTATGTTGTCCCAGATATCCATTTTTTCTAATGATTCCTTCGCATATTTCCCGGCAGGAACCGACTCCGGTGTGCCGATGGACAATTTATCTGCGTTAGTGAGATCAGGAAACGATTTGATTTTCAATGCTGACTTCTTCGGCACCACTAAAACAAGCTCATTCCCAACTAAATCAATTCCATTCTTTTCTTCAATCAGTCCGTCATTTACCAGTTTATCAAATTTATCCTCAGCAGCTGAAAAGAAAAGATCAGCGGGTGCTCCCTGGGAGATTTGCTGCTGAAGAGAGCCTGAAGCTCCAAAGTTAAAGTTGATCAGCACATTTGGATGTTCTTTTTCGAACCTTGCTTCGATCTCCGTTAAGGCGTCCTGCAGGCTTGCCGCTGCTGAAATAGTCAGTTCCACACTCTCTCCGGCTGCATCCCGCTGCTCTTCTCCTGTATTTTTAGACTGACATCCAGCCAATAATAAAAAAAGGACCATTGATGAAAAAAATAACAGGGATTTCTTTTTCATTAAGTATCTCCTTCTCTGAATAGTTATATCTAGTAATAATTAATTATAACTACTTATAGGGACACTGGCGAATATAATCTTCCCCATCTAAAAAAAATCCTTGTTCCTGCCTTTTTATAATTCATAAGGTCATTAAGCGATTATGATACAGCCCGGACAGGAAAAATCATTTATGAAACAAACTAAAAGGCAAGCACAAATTGGAGTGCTTACCTTTGTTAACAATGTGGAAATGTAATCTGCCCGCCAACAACTTATACATGTGAAAAAGATGGTGTCCTGATCAGCCTGTCAAATCTGGCACCCATCTTTTCAAAAAAGAATGACACTTTAATAACCAAAGTGATTAAAGCAGAGAATAAGTTGAAAAGCATGTACAAATACCCCCCACACTGAAATTTAGTGTTCTGGACACTAATGTTAGTGTTAGACTGAGCAGGAGTTTTTATTCTCTTATGAGTCCCGGACGGTCCTCCATTTGCGGGGGCTCCTCAAACCAGCCGTTTTTAATCTTGATTTTAATTCCCTCTTGGGCATAGAAGTAAATATCCTTCGCCAGTATCATGGATTTCATCGCTATATCATTTCTCAAGCTAAAGAATGCACCTGTACCGGATCCTACAAGGCTAAACCCATTGAGTATGTAAATGCAATGCATCATAAGTTTGTCGGAAAACGGAGGTACTGTCGATGTGGTTACCGTAGCCCCGGAGGTTGCGGAAAATTGAACATCACCCTCTAGGAGGATTTCTTCCATCATTTTTATTTGTTTCTTGGCAAGTTCTTTTCCTTTTAAAAAGTATTTTTTGGCCTCTTTGTTTTGAGCGCATTGCGCAAAACCCGTAATAAGCTGCATCCCGATATTGTTTGCCTCCATATTGTGATGCAGAATTCCGATTTCAAGGTCATTTAATGCCCTTTTATCTCCTGTCAGCCTAAAACCGTCCTTATACTTTTTTGACTGGATATACTCTATATTTTTGGGCATCGTCACTTTTGGTGGCAGCGCTAGTATTCCTTTTTCCAGCAGATAAAAGGTCGAAAGCTTATAGATTTTCTGTGTTACAGTCGTGAGCCCCTCATAAATGGATAAAACCTTCTTATTGTATGTCATATTCATATTCAGGGTGTAAAGCCCCATGCTAACTTCCTTTAATACACGAAGAAACATGATATCAAAACCATTATCGTATAATTTAGGGGCTTCTAAATTAACGTCAGCTGAAGTAAACCCCTCAGGCTTAACCATTCCTTGATCGGAGAAAAGTTCTTCCATCTCTTTCACATAAAAGTTCAGTTCCTGCCATAACCCTCCTAAAATATTCCTAGCCTCCTGTTCATCTGACTTTTCGATAAAGTATTCCAAAAATCTCATTATCAATGTTTTTTCCTGGTAAGTCTGCCATATAGTCCCTATTTCAGAAACACTTAGCGGATTGGTTAATATCAAGTAAACAACCTCCTTCCATCATCCCATTTTGACTATGTACCGAATTGATTAATAATTCTCATTCATAAATTAACCTGGATTGGAGATATTATTCCTGATAAATGGAGTGTAGGTTATTTTCATCAATATCCGGCCGCCAGACAATCTTTTTGTAAATAAAAAGAGACGCGTTCCTTTACTAACGCGCCTGCTGGTATACCTTTTAAACTATGTTTTAGCAAAAAACCCGCCGAATCCTTCTTACGCTCATACAATCCGAGTCTCCCTGAACCTAAACTCTCAGCGAGCCGCGGAACCCCCTTGCAGCATAGTAGGAATCAGCTCCATTGTGATACACAAAGACCGTGTCGTAGCGGCGGTCACAGAAGAGAGCCCCGCCAAGTTTTCTGATATGAGGGGGTGTCTGCACCCAGCTCGATGTTTTCTTATCAAAAGCTTCAAGCTCCTGGAGCTCCCGGTATTGCTCTTCCGTTAAAAGCTCAACGCCCATGGCAGCTGCCATATCCATCACACTGTTTTCCGGCTTATGTTTTTTCCTTGCCTCCAGCGCTTCACGATCGTAGCAAAAACTTCTGCGGCCCTTAGGACTTTCTGCTGCACAATCATAAAATATGTATTCGCCCGTCTCTTCATCATACCCGGCAACATCCGGTTCGCCGGCCGTTTCTTCCATTTCATTCAGCGACCATAATTTCTCAGGATTAGCCTCAAGCTTAGCTTGTACATCTGCCCATAACAGCCCTTCATGCCTGTGCGTATTCTTCTCAAAACGGGCCTTCAATGTTTGCAGCAATTCATCCCGCTGTTCTGGTGACAGCGCCTTACTTCCCAGTGTCATATGAGTACCTCCTTTTTTCTTCATTATAATATAATTATGACCCTAAAGGGCAGATGATAAAAGCAGGCGCCGGGTTAACCTTCCTGAAACTGGCTTCGGACTCAAGCCTGATGATTTCCCCTTCCTGTGTCCGAACCTGCACCAACTTCGGACTCAGACCTGATGATTTTCCCTTCCTGTGTCTGAACCTGCACCTACTTCCGACTCAAACCCGACGTTTTCCCCTTTCTGTGTCTGAACTTGAACCAACTTCGGACTCAGACCCGACGTTTTCCCCTTACTGTGTCCGAACCTGCACCAACTTCGGACTCAGACCCGATGATTTCCCCTTCCTGTGTCCAAACCTGCACCAACTTCGGACTCAGACCCGACGTTTTCCCTTCCTGTGTCTGAACTTGAACCAACTTCGGACTCAGACCTGATGATTTTCCCTTCCTGTGTCTGAACCTGAACTATCTGGCTCCACAAAAAAACACTAACAAACGATGCCATTTGTTAGTGTTTCCAAATCTATTATTATGAAGCTTGTTGTTCAAATCTTTCTTCAGCTGGAGGGTTAAATTGCCCTTCCCACTTCGCAATAACAATCGCCGCCAGTGAGTTCCCCACCACATTAACCGCTGTGCGTCCCATGTCAAGGATACGGTCGATGCCGGCAATAAAGGCAAGGCCTTCTGCAGGCAATCCAATGGTGCTGAATGTCGCCAGCAGCACAACAAAGGATACACCAGGTACACCCGCCATTCCTTTCGATGTAACCATCAGCACTAACATTAGTGTAATTTGCTGTCCGATACTCAATTCAATCCCAAACATCTGGGCAATAAATAAAGAGGCAATCGCCTGATATAAAACAGATCCGTCCAGGTTAAAAGAGTAGCCTGTCGGAATAACGAATGAAGAAATATGTTTCGGGCTTCCCGCTTTCTCCATTTTATCCATAATTCTTGGAAGAACTGTTTCCGAGCTTGCTGTTGAAAATGCCAAAATCAATTCCTCTTTGATCATCTTCAATAATTTAAAGATGCTGAACCCGACAATTTTGGCCATAACTCCCAGAACAACAAGAACAAAGAAAATCATGGATCCATATACAGTAAGCGCCAGCTTGCCTAATGGAATCAGTGAGGCGAAGCCATACTTGGAAATCGTAACACCAATTAAGGCAAATACCCCGATCGGCGCATACTTCATAAACAGGTTCGTTACATAGAACATCGCCTTGGCCGTACCTTCAAAAAACCTCAGAACTGGCTTTCCGACATCTCCAATTGCTGCAATTCCGAGTCCAAATACAACCGCAAAGAAGATAATCGCCAGCATATCGCCTTCAACCATGGCTTGTACCGGATTAGTAGGCACAATATGCAAGAATGTATCCGCTACCGACTTGCCTTCCTGCTCTTTATTGGTTTCGACATAGCTTGAGATATCACTTTGCTGCAGGCTGTCCATATTCAGGCCGGCACCTGGCTGAAATACATTCCCGGCGATTAAGCCAACCACAATGGCAACCAATGTCATGCCGATAAAGTAGGTCAATGATTTACCGCCAAGCTTACCCACGGATTTTAAATCACCTACACCAGCAATGGCAACGATTATCGTTGATAATACAATAGGAACCACAATCATTTTAATTAAACGAATGAACAGATCGCCAAATGGCTGTAAGGCACTTTGCGCTGCTTCATTACCGTAAAAGATACCGCCAACCACAATCCCCAGGACAAGACCGATAAAAATTTGAGTGGCTAAACTTAATTTAATTCTTTTCATCAATTACCCTACCTTCTTGTTTAGTTTTAACGTGCTGCTCAGGCAAGGGAAACAAAGCTGATCTCAAAAAAAAGAAAATCGACAATTGTCAATTCACCCTGATTCATATTCTCTTATGTTTCCTTAAACGCTGACGAGGTTAGCTTTCGGGTTAGGACTGTGGAAACAGTAAGCCCTTCCATCTTTCGGATTCACCCCGTGCGGAAACTCCGCCGTAAATAATGGGTCCCCCGTTCTTAAAATAAGATTAAGCATAGAACACTAAATCATTATATTATCCCAAGATAATTTTTGTAAATAGTTAAGTATTCCCTGTATAAAACAAAAAAGCATTTGGCTCCACCTGCGCCAAATGCCATGATAGCCACACATGCTATCCCCGCTACATCTAAATTAGCATCTTAGTATTAAGTATATTGAACGCGCTTGTAAACTTTTATTAAAATTCCTCGGTGATAACAGTCACCGTTAGTGCTTCATACTACCTCAATCAGTATGCAATAAAAAATTCAGCATTTTGCTAAAGGCTTCTTGTTCTGATTTTGCATCATACTTAGAGGAATAAGGATCACTGAATCCGTGTTTCCCAGTAAATTTATATGCTTTAATTTTCTTTTTTTCCAAAGCCAATACTAACTCATCAACATTAAAAGACTGCTCTTCCTGTGGAAAAAATAGCATGGCAGGACTCCGGGGTGTTAGCTCTAAATAGTCCCTAATCCTTGAACCGTAATATCCAACTATTCCATCAACACAATCTTCCTCACTGCATAGCCAGGCAACAGTGGCACCTATACTAAATCCAATGATTACTATTGTTTCGTATTCATCTTTAACATCCAATAATAAATCTTTGATTTTACGTGCCGCTATATCGAAACCGACATGTTCCATAAAGTGACGATAAGCGGCTTCCCCTTGAGAATAATCAAAAGGCATCTCTCGCTCTAGTAAATTGGGGCATATCACTTCAAAATTCTGCTTTATTAATAATTCGCAAAAACTCTTTATATGTTGATTTATTCCATATATTTCGTGGATTACGATGATTAAAGAATTTGAATTTCTATCATAACTATGTCGCTTATTCTCCATATTTCTTCACCCGCTATATTCCATCAAAAGGTATTCTATATTAATATGAATTATTCCTCCAGTCTCAAAACACCCTTTTTAAATCCAAAAAGAGCCGCCTAATTGGCAGCCGGACGTGAAGCAATGAACCATCTTGACATTAAACACAAGCTTCATATTCTCTTTTGATATTATGAATGATCGTCTGAACAGGCAAAATTTCGTTAATTTCATGGACTCTTGCCCCCGCAAATACGAGACCATTCTCACAGTCCCCCTCCATGGATGTGACCAGAGAATCCAATGTACAAAAGCGGTAGGAGCAGTTTTTCAGACAATCGATGCACTTCTTGATTTTCACCTTTTTATTGTCAGATATTTGTTCAGTAAAGTTATTCTTAATGGCACGCCCCTCCAAACCTACGGTGGTTTTCACCATAACGATATCTTCCTGTTTGGCATGTACATATTTTTCCTTGAAGGATAGGGGGGCATCACATTCGTGACTTGCGACAAATCTGGTTCCCATTTGAACACCGGAAGCCCCGACACGAATGGCATGCGCAATATCTTTTCCTGTCAGGATTCCCCCTGCAGCTATGACAGGAATCTTAACAGCTTGCACCACTTCCGGTAAAATATCGAATAACGGTCTTTCGGTCCCTAAATGCCCTCCTGCCTCATTGCCCTCTACGACAACCGCAGAAGCACCCAGCCGCTCTGACATTTTGGCAAGCCTTGCAGATGACACAATCGAAATCACCGGTGTGCCGGATTCTTTGCCCCAATTGTACATATCCCTTGATATTCCTGCACCTGAAATAATGAAATCCACCTTTTCCTCTATAGCGGCCTTCATTTTTTCAGCAAAATCATTCATGGCAAATAGAACATTCACCCCAATATAGCCCTCACCCTTGATAGCTGCCCTGGCCTTTCGTATATGCAGCCTTAACTCTTCAATGCTAATTCCTGTTCCTGAAATAATTCCAATCCCCCCGGCATTAGCAACAGCTGATGCCAGGCCGCTTAACGAAATACCAACGCCCATTCCACCCTGCATGATGGGAAACTCAGGCGTCATATGACCGATTTTTAATTGTGGAAATTTCAAAAGAACTACCCCATTTCATCGCCAATTTATTTCTTCTCCATTATTGAGCGAATGAGGGCGATTGAATAGTGATAAATATAATACCTGGTACTAAAAACAGGTTATATTTTCGCCATATTCACAGAATGTTCAAGAATTGCCAACGTAGAGACTTATCAGGCATCATCCCTGCAGCTGACCTTACTCACATAAAAAGCTTTTATCTGCCTCTTTGAAATATACGCTGTAAAAGGTATGCTAAACCAAAACAAATGATCGTGATAAAAAAGATTTTATTAATTGAAAGCTGTTTCATCAGAGAGGTGTGCGTTGATCGCTCCGATGAAAAAATAGACCACCAACTTGGTTCAGGAAAAAAGACAGATACCATAATCCAAATGCATAAGAAACATAACACCAATAACCAATATAATTTCATAAGCTCTCCTCTTTTAGAAAAACAAATTCAATTCACAATCCTTACACCATTAGGGTCCACTAATATCTTCGAAGAGAGGTCCTTTATAACTGCTTCATTAATTGTAACTGTTTCACCAAACACCGATTTAATTGAACTCATAGGCTTACCGAACAAAATGGATAAGTCATTTTCTAGCCCTTCTTTTCTTGTTTCTAATCTTAATTCTTCTATTTTTAGGTTATCAGTCACCGAATCTACTATTTCTTTGTTTGTTTGGAGTTCTATCCTAAAAGAATAAGGGGTTGTAATAAACGTTCTTCTTTCCCCCTTGTCCACAATCCAATTCATATTATCTGCATTCTGACAGATAAGCTCTTGTTCTTTTTCAGATACCAAAAAACCTATATGGTCAAATTTACTCTTCTTTCCATATCCAAATGTGATATTTACGCTCCCTTTTCTTGCTTCGATAATACGAAAAATAATATTCTTCGTCCGAAAGTTATTCCATACTAAGGGAGGATCAAAGTTCTGGAATCCCCCCAGGTATTTACCGATACGCTGATATATCTGAAAGCCTGCATTCACGTAAAACCTTTCTGTTTCTTCCACGTGTGGAGTCCAATAATGATAATGAAAAAGCACAGATATCACCTCTTTAATAAGCTCGTTACTAACATATTCAATAAAAACGTAATTTCTCCTTTCAGACTATCCCGGACTATTCACAAGTTCCTGATACAGTTGACCGCTGCAGCATATGTAAATAAAATGAAATCATCCCAAATTGGAGGTTTTTGTTTGTTGAACTTATGTTTAGAGCTGGTGAAGTAACACTTTCTCCATGAGAAAGTGCCATTTATATTGAAACTTTATCATCACTTAAAGAACAGGAGACTACAAATGGATATCTTAATTCGGCAAGAACTCCCTGCAGACTATGATTCGACTGAAGAAATGGTAAAAGAAGCTTTTTCACATGAAGATTACAGCGATAAAAATGAACATTTTCTTGTCAAAAGGCTCAGAAATTCTGATGTTTTTATTCCGGAGCTTTCTTTAGTGGCGTTAACTCAATCTAAAGAGATTGTGGGCCATATTCTTTTATCTAAAATCAAAATATCGGATGGTGAGAAAGCGGGAGATTCTCTTGCACTTGCCCCACTTTCTGTTCGTCCCGGTTATCAGGGGAAAGGCATCGGGAGCCAATTGATACGTACTGCACTTAACAAGGCCAAAGAAATCGGTTATCATTCCGTAATCGTTTTAGGCCATAAAAATTACTATCCAAAGTTCGGCTTTAAGCCAGCCAGTCTTTGGAATATTCATGCCCCTTTTGAAGTGCCTGACGAAATATTCATGGCTCTGGAGTTAACAGAGAATGCTCTTAAAAATGCTGCCGGGGTTGTTCATTATTCAAAAGCTTTTTCAGAATAAGAAGCCAGAGTTTAAACAAAAGCTATCTCTATCATTATCCAGAGATAGCTTTCTATTTGCTTCTTCATTCCCTTATATCAAAAATCAATTCATCAAATAACTCCCCATCCACATAAAGCAAAATAGCCCATTCTCCCTTTTTAGGAATCTTAACAGAAGATGGTGTATGGGCATCCGCCCCGTTGTTTGGACCATAAGCGCGAATGGTCCATCCCATTCCATTTGTTAAAATGGGATGAACTGTCTGCGATTCTTTATGAAAGCCAACGATTGTCAGATCAACATTCTCAACGCCCCACAAATGCCACATCCACTTTTGGCCGTTTAAACTGGGCATGCCAGCGCCAATCACCCCGGACTTGTTTTCATTTCCGATTATGCCCCTGTCGCCGAACTCCACAGCTTTTCTCTTCCAATCAATAGTGTCAAAATCGCTCACCTGAACAAAATCAGGTATATCCTGAGGCAATGTAATAGGGTCATCCTTAGCTTTTTCTGCCACACTGACCACTACATCCCCATAGGATTTTCCATCCAGATACACTTCAAACTTCCACAGGCCTTCGTAAGGAAGGGTGAATGTCGTCGTGAACCGCTGCAAACTTGGGTACCCGGGAGAAGGTGCTATTATTTGTTGCTGAGGTAAGACTTGTATTCTTTCACTAGTTTCTTTATGAAAGGCAGAAATGGAAAGCTCTTTTCCTTTATACGTGTTAAAAGGCTCCTGGAAACTAAAGATATAGCCATAAGGCGTTCCAGCTTTCAGATAAGGATCGGGTAATATGCTGAATCTCATCTTTTGATTCACCTTATATTCATGCCGGATGTTCCATTCACCAGCTGTACCGCCATGTATCTGGTTTTGATCCTGCCTGACCCATGTCTCAGTTGAAACTAAGAAAGCTAAGAGGCAGATGGCAAAAGTGGATATGACTAATATAACGAATTTATGAGGCTTTTTTGTTGGCATCTCTCTTCTATCGGAATGGAGCGCTTTTCTAATATTTATTTTTTGAAATTCCGTAAAGTGCTCGCCCTTGTGAGTTGTCGAGTCCATGGCCCGCCGCAGCTGCCTAAGCTTGCTCTCCATTATATCCCCGCCTCTCCATCATTTTTTTCAGCTTCATCCTGCCTCTGCTCAATCTTGTTTTAATCGTATTTTGGTTTACTCCTATTAGTCCCTGGATCTCTTCAATCGTACATTCTTCATAATAATAGAGAGTAACAACTTCCCGGTACTTCACAGGCAAAGACAAAACACACAAGGAAAGAAATTCTTCCTCGCTGCGCTTCAGCAGTTCCTTTTCCGGCGGCAATTCCTTTGATGAAAATAAAGAAAACAGGCTCGAATTCAGAACCACTTTCCTAAACGCATGACTCTTCAGGACATCCTTTGATCTATTAATAGCCAATCGATAAATCCATGATTTAAACGAGGTCACTTCATCGATTTTGTCATAATTTTGGTAACATGTGATGAATACATCCTGAACAATATCTTCCGCCAGCTTCCAATCCTTCACATAGTTATAAGCAAGCTTTGTGAGCCGTTCACCGTAATCATCCATAATCATCTCAAGCCAAACTTCACGATCTTCTAATGAATCATCATCCCTGATCTTTCTCACACACTCCCCACCCCATTATCACTTTAATGCTAAGACGAATGAGTCGGATATAAGTTTCATTTATTTTGAAAAGGCACCTTCCTTTGAACCCCATCCTATTTGCCTCTTCAAAGACCTATTTGTTTAAAAAGAAGAAGCCGTTAATCATTTTCCCTCATTGAAAACAAATAAAGAATTGCAATGATAACGGCAATAATGGAAGTGATTACAGAATATCGAAAAATAGTAAAAAAGAACTCAGGAAATGGTGTGATAATACTTGAAGTCATACCATCAACATCTTTTGTACTTTCGATTCGCTTCATAAAGGCGACCAATAAGAAAAAGGAAACAATAAATGAATAGATTCCTGTTTTCACTATGATTTTCTCCATAAATTCACCCCTAAACTTTTCTTGACTTGCTTTTTCAACTGCAGTTAACTGGAGCCACGAACAATTAGTTTATGAAATTATTGAAATCCTCCTGTGTCCTTATTATCTCCCATTAAATAATTTGAACTTTCCCCTGGCTTTGTGTTCGGATTTGTTGGGGTAAGAGGGTTATTATTATTTTTCCTGCGTCTCCAATCAATAAATATAGCAAATAGTATAATTCCAGCAATAAAAATCACTAACCACCACATAGGTTCACTCCCCTGGTTTGAAAGGCCGCCTTTATAGTTAAACTTTAGCTTAAGAAAAGATACAGAAGCAGCGCAATCATAATATTTGGCAGGCCAATTAAAACTGAGCCGATGCTTGTTCTTTTCCGCTTTCGTCTTTCGTCAGGAGAATCTTGTGCTTCCAAGCCTGCCCTCATCCGATGGGGACCAGCTATAGAACCTGACATAAGAACAGAGATGGCTATAAAAAATAATCCAATGGCTCCTGTCACTAAGTAAGCCTTACTTAATTCCCAAAAACCAAGTGATAATAATACACCAGTTATTGAGAAAACGATCCCGATAGTTAGATGCTTCAACACACCAAACCTCCTTTATTACTAACTATACGGCTGAAATCTTAAATTGTTTCAATTTTTAATTTTTTATGAGGACCAATGAAGAAAAAAGGGAGCTCCTCTTCGGAACTCCTTTCTAAATTGAATTAATATAATCCTTAATCACTTTACAATCTGGAGGACTTATATTCGAGGGAATCTCATGGACATGAAAAAAACGTAAATCTTTTACCTCTTCGGTATCCACTGTAAGTTCTCCATCATAGTTGCTGCAGATATAGGCTGTAATGACATTATACACTTCATCACCGTGAGGATATTTATAGTAAAATTCTTCTCCTGAATAGATATTAAACAACATCAGTTCATTTGCTGTTAACCCAGTTTCTTCAAACAGCTCTCTCTTAGCCACCTCTTCCAATGTCTCTCCAGGCTCCAGAGAACCTCCCGCCAATGCCTACTGGAAAAGGAATGTAAGTAAACCGCTATTTATCGGCAGTGAAGTCTCTTACACCTGCAAACCAATCAAGCGCCTTTTGCTCCATCTCTTTCACAAACACCTTTTTCGCCTGGCTATAATCAGTCGTGTCATCAAACCTTTGTGCCAATTCTTCCTTAAAATTCGTATACCTTTCCGCTTCATCAGGATGGGTCCGCAGATAGTCTCTAAAGATAAGATGCCGTTCTATTTGGGGGTTATCAGATTGATAGAAATGTATATGATGAGTTCGATTTTCCCCGCCTTTACGAAATAATCTTCTCTCTGTAATGCCCCATTCCCCTGCAGATTCGTATCCAAGCTTCTTCATCTTTTCAGTAAATTCATCTATCTTCTCGATGTTTCTCACAATACACATCATATCGATTACAGGCTTTGCCTTCATCCCCCGGACTGAAGTGCTCCCAAAATGTTCACACTTAATGATTTCATCCTTAAAGATGGATTTTAAAAATTGAACTTCATTTTGATACATTAGGGCCCAATCATCGCTAAATGCAGTAAGTCGAATCTTCATTCAAGAACCTCCCTTATGAAACTTACATGGATTCACAATTAGGGTTGCCTCACAAAGACTAGCCTCTGTATCTATTGCTGCCAGGCTGTTTTTTTAATTCATTCCAGGCTTTTATGGCGTTTTCACGATTATTGCCTTTGTTTTTCGGGTCTGCAAAATAATCTCTGATGAACTGATTATATTCAAATTGAGAGCCTATTTGTTTCGTATAAGAAGGGTCTTTTTTCCTTTCTTCCTCTTCGTGCCAAGCATGAACAACATCACGATATGTTTTTCCGGTATTTTCTTTAAAATAATTTTGAATATAAGTCGAGAAATGAAATCTAGGAATAACCGATTTGAAGAAAACTCTTACATTCTGACTGCAACGGTGGTTTTCTGTAATAACGGTATCTAAAGTTAATTCTAATAATTTTACTTCTTTAGCCAGAAGACTTTTTTTCTTTACCGGTTTTTTTATTTCTCCTGTTTGAAGAAATGCAGCTATTCGATCCGTAATTTCCATTTTAGATCCAGCAGCACTCATTCCGTTTTCTCTGCAAAAATTTTGCAGCTCTTTTTTCAACCAATAAAAGCTGTGGAAAGCTTGCACATCCAAATCCCTTTTTAGTTCCGGCCTCAAGTATTCTACCTCCCCATTCTGATAATGATATTATAAAACACATGTTCGTTATTGTAAATTTTACCCAGAAATTTTTCTCCTATTCTTCCAATTTTGTTTATCCCATATGTTATAACAAGATTAGCAGATTTAAAATGGAGGATGTGGATTAGCTTGAACTATCGTTATCATAATTTACTTTGGATTATAATCATTCTGGTGCCGATAATTGTATTTATAAAAACGAACAATTGGGAAAATGCGATTATGGCTTTTTTGGGAGGAGTAATTTTTTATCTTCTTTACGGATTGTTTTGGTTCCGCCGAATTCAGAAAAGGGAAGTGGATTCGGAAATCTGGAAAATCAGCAAACTTTCGGATGAGCAATTAGAGGATTTCACCATCCCCCTTTTAACTAAATTAGGGTATACAATAACAAAGCCGGATGATGAAAATCCGGATATAAGTTTTTTACTGACCCATCCAACAGGCAATCAAGCGATTGTAAAAGTCAAAAGCCATAAAAGAGAGATAGGAATTCGCCTTGTTCAGAAAACTTTAAAACAATTGGATATTTATGAGGCTGGTGAATGTTGGGTTATCACAAACGAGCGTTTCACCCCGCAAGCAATTGAATATGCTAAAGCAAACAATACCCTCTTATGCGATCGGGAACAATTCATAGACTGGATACTAAAAGCGAAAAAAGGGGAGAAAGTCCGGGGATAGGAACCTTGATTTTTCGAAAGATTCCTTCACGCTCCTACTTTAGGGATATAGGTTTTTGAAGTTCTCACCTAAACGTCCCAATTTCTAATATGAAATTGGGACTCTATTGTTAATGCTAATTATCATTTCACTTTACCTATAAGAATCATGTATCGGATGGAACAGATCTTCCTCTGCATTTCTGACAACTGAAAAGTGTTCCACATTGTAATGGCCGTGAAGCGTTTCATTATGATGCTTAATAATTTGCTCTGCACATAAAGCATTGCTGTCCGTTGTTGAATGTCCATCACCTACTAATGTGACATCCAATCCGCTAATCGTTGCGGTTCTAACTGCACTGTCTATACAGTGCTGGGTTTTGCATCCCATTATCACAACATGCTTGACCGTTTGGGATTTAAGGTGATCCAGCAGTCCTGTTCCATGAAAAGAATTGGTTGCCGTTTTATCAAAATACTTTGATTCTGCAGGCACTTTAATATCTTCATGAACCTGAAATCCTTTCCCTTTTCCTTCCGCAACATCTAAATCCCTTACAACGACAACTGGAACACCTGATTGTTTTGCTTTTTCAATCACTAAATTGATATTCCCAATAAGGCGCTCTTTATTAAAAATAGCCGTTTCTTCCAGGTTCCCATCGATTAACTCCTGCTGGGCATCAATAATTAATAAGGTTTGATTCAAATCGTTTTCCCCTTTCAACACCTTTAAAATTTTTCGGATATATTCCTCTATGTTTTTTTCGCCAGTATATTTGTTTGTCATAATATCTGTATCCTAAAATGGAGTCAATTATTTATCTAAATTTTTAGATATATTTAATTATAACAGAATATCTAAAGAAAAAAATTTAATATTGTTAATCCATAATGCTTTTGAAACCATAAGAAAAAGGCCGCCTGAGTGAGGCGGCCTAAGATCAATATTCCACATTCCCAGATTAATAAGCCCGGGCAAACCAAACCGTATGCTTCGCTTCTTTTCCACAATGGATGCAAGTATCCTTGGTGGACGGCGGGTTGAACGGGATGTTCCGTGTCGTGAATTTCGTTTTTTCTTTTACACTTTCTTCACATGCATCTTCACCGCACCATCCGGCTAAGATCCAGCCTGGGATGGCATCATTTTGTTCAGATTGGGCAATGTGCTGTTCTAATTGCTCGATAGTATCGATATGTGTGTGCGAATTCTCAGCGCGGAATTCTTTTGCTTTTTCTAAAAGACGAGTCTGCATCGTTTCAAGCTCTTTTTTGATGCTTTCAATAATCGAATCAAGCGGTACGGCCACTTTATCCCCAAGATCACGCGCCTTCATTAAGCATTGATTTTGGTCTAAATCACGAGGTCCAAGCTCTATGCGGACAGGCACGCCTTTTAGCTCCCACTCATTAAATTTATAGCCTGGTGATTGATCGGAATCATCAAGGCGTACGCGGATTCCTTCTGCCTTCAATGCAGCAAACACTTCATCTAATTTCTCCATAATCGCAGGGTTCTTTTTCCATGGTCCGACTGGAATCAGCACGACTTGAGTCGGTGCTACTCTTGGAGGGAGAACAAGGCCTTGTTCATCACCATGAACCATGATGACAGAGCCGATTAACCGTGTGGATGTACCCCATGATGTTGTATGGACAAAAGTATGTTTATTTTCTTTGTTCAAATATTTGATATCAAAAGCTTCCGCAAACTTTGTGCCCAAGTAATGGGAAGTTCCCGCCTGTACCGCTTTTCCATCCTTCATCATCGCTTCAATGGAGAATGTATCAACTGCACCGGCAAAGCGCTCGGATGGTGTTTTTTGCCCATCATAAACCGGAATCGCAAGCAAGCCTTCTACCACTTCTTTATAGATTTCCAGCATCTGCATTGTTTCCTTGCGCGCATCTTCTTCGTCCACATGCGCTGTATGGCCTTCCTGCCATAAAAATTCTGATGTGCGGATGAAAGGAAGAGTTTTCTTCTCCCAGCGGAATACATTCGCCCATTGATTGATTAAGACCGGCAGATCCCGGTAGCTTTTAATCCAATCGGAATACAAATGTCCAATCATTGTTTCAGAAGTTGGGCGAAGTGCCAGACGCTCCTCAAGCTTCTCTCCTGCCGCTTCTGTGATCCATGGAAGCTCCGGCGAAAATCCTTCAATATGATCCTTTTCCTTTTGAAAAAAGTTCTCCGGAATCAGCATCGGGAAATAGGCATTGCGGTGGCCGGTTTCCTTAAAACGCTTATCCATCTCAGCCTGAATATGCTCCCAAATTTCATAGCCATCAGGCTTAAAGGCGATACACCCGCGAACAGGGGTGTAATCAAATAAATCTGCTTTTTGTATCGTATCCAGATACCATTTTGTAAAGTTGTTGGTGTTTTGAGACATCTTGTTTTCCTCCTGAAAATATTTTTAAGAATAAAAAAAGCATAAAGAGTCCTTCAAAAGGACGTCTTTATGCTAATAGACGCGGTACCACCTTAGTTCGGCTTTTACAAAATCTAAAGCCCTCTAATCGTTAATAACGAAACGACCCGGTTAGCTTTTTCCTAACATCTCCGTGGCAGGTTTCAATAAGGAGGGGTGATATAGCTCTCAGCCCAGGCTATATTTTCTGTTTCACAATCCTTATTTACTTGATCACATCATTGATTACATATATATGTTAATATACCAACTTGTGATGAGTAATTCAATACAGGCAGAAATAAATTCCTGATGGAGTGTTCCCCTCCATCCTATTTCCCCTCAGCTCTTCTCTCTATCTTAGACGTCTTCAGGAAAAATAATTCATACACAACAGGAACAATAATTAATGTCAGCAGTGTGGATGATGTTAAACCGCCAATAACCGTTACCGCAAGACCCTTTGAAATAAGGGTTCCTGATGAGGTGGTCAATGCCAGCGGGATCAATGCGGCAATGGTCGCAAATGCTGTCATTAAAATTGGTCGTAGCCTTGTTTTCCCAGCTTCAACTAACGACTCTCTAATAGGCAAACCTTTCGTTCTGTTCTGCCCGATCCGGTCGACAAGCACAATCGCATTCGTTGTGACAATTCCAATCAGCATCAGGAAGCCAATCATTACACTTACAGAAAGAGGCTCATTAATAAGGTAAAGTGATACAAGCGAACCTATCGGAACAAATATGAGTGATGAAAGGATAATAAATGGAATACGGGCTTTACCAAAGGTAATCAGCATGGTTAAATACACAAGCCCGATTGCCACAAGAATGGAAATCCCAAGTGATTGGAAAATCTCCACTGTTTCATCATTGCCACCACCGCTCGTTAAGGACACTCCATCCGGAAGATCAAGCTTTTCGACTCCCGCCTTGATCTCTGATGATACTGCCTGCACATCATTTCCCTTTACCTGGCCTGAAACACGGGCATAAACCTTGCTGTCCAGCTTCTGAATCGATGTGAAGGTATCCATTTCCTTAACTTCAGCGACCTCCGAAAGCGGGACTGGCCCTCTTTGAGAGAATAGGGTGACCTCCTCCAGTTCATCTTTTGACCCGAGCTCTTTATCAAAGGACAGCTGAACCTCCTGCTCCTTATCATCCAGCAGCAGCGTCCCGACATTCACAGGCTTCGTCTGATCGCTGACAGTTCCAAGAATCTGGAATCCTGACAAACCATATTCACTAGCTTTCTCAGAATCTATTTCCACTAAAAATTGCTTTTGCTTTTCGCTGAAATTATTCGTAATATATTTCAGGTTTTTATTTCCCTTCATATACTCTTCCACTTGCTTGGAAGCCTTCTGCAATGCCTCTAAATCATTGGAAAACAAGTCAATATCCACATTATTATTCGAAGGAGGCCCGCCTGTTTCCAGCTCCTGAACACTAATCTTCAAATCAGCGTTTTCCTCATCTGAGATATCTTCTATTTTACTTTCAATTGATTTGATCGTTTTCTCCACATTTACATTATCTTTTAAGTTAACAAAATAGCTTGCTTTGTTTTCAAGCCGAAGTCCTGTGGCAAAATCCCGGGCTCCTATAGCGGCTGTAACATCCGCAGCTTCTTTCTGCTCATCCAGCATCTCTTCCACCTTCAGTGAGATGGTATTTGTTTTTTCCAGGGAAGCGGATGATGGCAATTCAATCGATGCTGTCAGCGTTTTCGACTGTTCATTAGGAATAAATGTAAATCCTAATGAAGGCACAACCGCAAATGAGCCAACAAGCAATACGAAAGAAATAAATAAGATAATAAACTTATGATTGAGCGATTTTTCAATTAAACGGCCATAAAACCTCTGAAGGGCTCCCTCTTTTTCTTCAGCCGGCACTTTCTTGAACGAAAATTTTGCCAGGATCGGCACAATCGTGATGGAAACCAGCAGCGATGCTAACAGTGAGAACACAATCGTTAAAGCAAAAGGCAAAAAGAATTTCCCTGTTATCCCGCCAACAAAGCCGATTGGAAGGAAAACCACAACGGTCGTTAATGTTGATGAGGTGATCGCCTTTAATATTTCTTTGGTGGATTCCAGAATAATTTTATCGGACATTCCCTCATTGGATTTGCGGACCCGCCTGAAGATATTTTCAATGACGACAATACTGTCATCCACCACACGCCCTACAGCTACAGCCATTCCGCCCAGTGTCATGATGTTTAATGAGATGTCCATTTGGTTTAGAAAAATCGCTGCAATCAGAATGGACAAAGGAATGGAAACGACTGCGATAATGGTCGCTCTGGCATTGCGAAGGAAAACCAGAACGGCAATGGACGCAAATAGTGCCCCTAACAGCCCTTCTTTGACTAATGTGCTGACAGACTTTTCAATATCCTTGGCAGAGTCGATGCCAATCTCGTAGTCGAGCTGATCATTGTATTTTTCCAGTACACTCGTCACCTTGTCTGCCACTTCAACAGTGTTGGCTTCCTGCTTTTTCGTGATCGCCATGGATAAAGATTCTTTCAGATTATAACGGGCTAATTCACTTTTATCTGTTATTGGCTCAATGTCTGCAATATCTTTCAGCAAAATATCAGCAGATTGCCGGGCTCCCTGCTCTCCGCCGGCACCGGCCCCTTCAGCTGGAGCACCGCCAAAAGCAGGCTGAAGCTGAAGATTTTCCAGATTTGCAATAGAATCAAGATTTTCTTCTACACGGATCGGTATTTGCTCTTCCTTTTCCGTCAGCTCACCTGCCGGGAAAGAAAGATATTTTTCATTGATCTGCTCTTTAATGCTGCTGAGTGATAATCCTGCTTCTGCTGCTTTCTCTTTATCGACCGTAATTTGAACAAGATTATCAGTTAACCCTGCAACAGATACGCTGTTAATTCCTTCTATTTTATTTAATTCAGGAATGACGCCATCCTTCATGACAGCTTCTATGCTTTCCCCGTCCTTGCTGAAAAAAGAAATATTATAAATGGGAAAAGATCCAAAAGAGAGCCGGTTTAATTTCACTTCAGCCTCTTCAGGCAATCCGGCTTCATCAATAACCGAATTCACCTTCTGTTCAACCTTATCGAGATCTGTATCAAACGGAAATTCCAGGTTAATGATCCCAATGCTGTCATAAGCAGAACTGGTCATCTTTTTTACACCCTCAATGGAATCCAGCTGATCTTCAAGCTTTGAAACTACCTGTTTATCCACATCAGATGGAGATGCACCAGGGTATACCGCTTCAATGGATATCTGCGGGAATTCAATATCAGGAAATTGATCCACTTTTAATTTTGAAAAAGAGTAAATACCGCCAGTGATTAATAAAAATGAAATGATAAAGACCGCAACGGCATTCTTTAAACTGAACTTAGTTAAAAAACTCATCTTTTAATCTCCTTTATATTTAATTTATAAATAAATTATACAAAAACCATACAAACCTATCAATTGATAGACTGTTTCCAAAAAAAAACTTTAACAAGCCAGTTTGTTAAAGCTAATAATCGTTATTCCGTTAATGCCGATTCAATCAGTGGGGGCTTTATCCCCGCTGATTGTTAGTTGAGGCCCACAGGACAAGGAAGGCTTCGTCAGCATGAGCATCGCACGACCGAAAGCGGCAGCTTTTGGGAGGACGTGGCGTTTTTAGTCTTTGTTCGTATTTCGGGCCTTTACGGGCAGTTAGACTGCGATAAACCATAAAGAATTACTTTGACATAAAATCTGGCTTGTTCTTTCGCCAGGCTTTCTTTCAATTTGTAATCAGTATTCCTTGATGAAATCAGACTTAACAGCAGGTACGCCGATGAAACCGGGTCGGACCCTATTTCCGCTGGATCGCGCAGCTTATGATCTTTAATCCCTTTTTCAAAGATCGAGGCAATCGGATCCTGATAAGATTCCATCCACCATTTCCGGACGATTCCCTGATGCTCCTGATCTAATTCTTTTTGAATATCATGAAACATCTGGCCCATTGAAGGAGGCTTATTGATTAAAATATAATAAGTGACCTGAAATAAACATTCTTCAATATCACCCTCAAAGCGCTTAATAATTCTGCTTAAAGCGTTCTGCATATCAACCAGTTCAGTCCTAAGCACTTCCATATAAATGGCCTTTTTATTGGAAAAATGATGATAAAGGGTAGGCTGCGTAATGCCGCAAGCTTCAGCAATTCTCCTTGTGGAAACCGCCCGATACCCTAAATCCATAAAAAGCTTATGTGCTGCTTTCACAATTTTTTTATGCGTATCGCTTGCATTTAGTAACATAAACAAAATCCCTTTCAAGTAAGCGAACCCTATCACTTGATAAGATTATAAAAACCAAAATGAATTGCGTCAACAATCAATGTGCTCATTTATAAAGTTAACATTCGATTCTATTACATATTCCCATTTCTCCACTTTTCAATCATTGTTCATAAGGCAAAAATATATGATAATATAAATAATTATGTTAACCTATTTATCATTTTAGTTAACCATTTATCTAATCGAACAATGGGGGGATTTTATGTATAAGCTGCGTGGCCATCATCTCTTTTGCCTTCTGGGCTATCGGGGAATGGGCTACTCTCAGGAATATGTGGAAAATATGACCCGTATGCATCAAACCTTGAGAGACAATCCCAGGACATGGATACAGCTTGTTAAAGGGCCGGATCACCTTTGTGAAAAGTATCCCAATTCAGGTGAATACCATTGTGAACACGATGATATTTATGAAAGAGATGCCGTTATTCTTGAGAAATTAGGGCTTAAAATCGGGCAAATCCTGTATTGGCAGGACATCGAGTCCAACATCCAAAAATATACCGTTCCCTCAGATATACAAACTGTTTGTGAAACCTGTTCCTGGCGGTCTTATGGAGTTTGTGAAGAAGGTATTCGAGATATTCTTGAAGGGCAGGGCTTGAAGGAAATAAAGTAGAGTATCCGATGTGTCCAGTGAATTACTGGTCCTTTTTAAGCAAATCAATTAAATAATATATCTGTGAAATAACAAAAGACAGAAATAAGACAATGATTGTTCCGAATGTGTATACCGCTTCTTCTGCAGGGTCGCCTCCGTCCATATATACTGAACCAAAGATAAAAAAGAATACGACACTTACCAACGCGCCTAAGAAGAAAATACTAATATACTTTGACATGGTATCCCCCATTTCACACATATAATAGTATTAGAAATCAATAAAAAAGGTTCCCGCACTATCCAGAAACGGGAACCACTTTACTCCCCAGTCACCCCAGCCATTGCTGATTGTAAGCTATGATCCCTAATATGGCACCAACACCTGCG
Organism: Paenibacillus sp. FSL R5-0490; assembly: GCF_001956215.1. Lineage (GTDB taxonomy): Bacteria > Bacillota > Bacilli > Bacillales > Cytobacillaceae > Cytobacillus. The sequence goes on from NZ_MRTQ01000016.1 coordinate 71,299, forward strand.
CCAAAAAGCAAACCCCCGATTGCCCAAATCGCTTTTTTATTCACTTTATTATCCTTTTCGATCATGAACGGCACCTCCTCACAGCTGATTAAGAATCAGACAGTATCCCCTAACACTAATATTTATATTAATTTTCAACTTCCATTCATTTATTTTCAATTCTTTTAATAATTGGAAATTCCTTCTAGTATCCGTAAATTGCTTATTTCTTGTTGTGAGTCATACAAATCTCATGGTATATTTTAGTAGGCTATTTGAACTAATAATAGCACTTTATTATCGGTGAAAAGATATGAAAAAACCTATCAGATTACGCATCCAGTGGCTAATTTTAGGCTTACTGGCTTTTGCTATGCTTGGCACCTATGCAGGGAGTGTCATTTCTAGTGTAGTGGTCAGCAAGAACAACCTGGAGAAAAATTATTTAATAGAAAACCAATATTATGCTCAAAAACTCGCAGCTGTTACAGATTCTCTTTTTGTCAATATGATTAAAAATCTGACGATGGAAGCACGAAATGAAGATCTTTTGACGAACGATTCCCGAAAAATCCACAAAGAGTTAGATTTCATACTGCAGTCCACTACCTATTTCAATTCTACATTTTTTGCTGACAAGACTGGCCGCGTCGTGGCATCTGCTCCTGATATGGCTTTAAATGGAACAAAATTAACTAGTGTCGGTGCAAAAAAATCTCTCGAAAAGAAAGTTCCTATAATATCAAAGCCCTATGTAGGTGTAACCGGAAAATTAATTATGCTTATTTCTGTCCCCGTTTTTGATAAAAGCGGATCGTATGAGGGATTTCTTGCCGGAACCATCTATTTACATGAAGATAACAGCCTCATCCAGATTCTGGGGCAGCATCCAAAGCATGAAAATAACTCTTATGTATATGTGGTTGATTCTGAAGGTAATATTATTTATCATCCGGATAAAAAAAGAATTAACGATAATGTGAAAGAAAACAAAGTGATACAGCAAGTTTTAGAAGGAAGAAACGGAAATCTGGAAGTCACGAATACGAAAGGCATAGCCATGCTTGCCGGATATGCCTCAGCTACCTCAACAAGCAAATGGGGCATTGTATCCCAGACTCCTAAAGAGTCAGTAATGGAGCCAACCTTTGAAATGGCCAGGCAAGTAAGCTTGATTGCCATTCTCTTTATGCTGTTTGTTTTCGCCTTATCCCTGATCATGCTGAAAAAAATTGTAAATCCGATCAGAAATCTAGCTTTATACGCAAAGCAGATGACGACCGAACCATCTCGTCCTGCACCGCAAATTCCCGGCTGGTATTTTGAGTTAAGGGAATTAAAACGTGCAATTTTAATAGCTGTGGATTTTTATCAGACCAAACTGACGAATGCAGAAAGTGAGTCGAACCTGGATCCGCTTACCGGTTTCTATAACCGGCGTTTTTTAGAGAAAAAGATAAGGGAGCTCGATAGGTACTCCATCATTTTATTTGATATTGACCATTTTAAAGCAGTAAACGACCAGTTTGGCCATCAAGTGGGAGATGATGTATTAAAATTTCTTTCTGAATTAGTTAAGAGGGAAACGAGAGCAAGTGATCTTTGCTTCCGCATAGGCGGCGAAGAATTTCTAATCATCCTTCCAGAAACCGATATTCACATCACGAAATCTGTTGGAGAACGGATAAGGAAAATCACTGAATACACCTTAAGCCCCTCCGGAAAACCAATCACTGTTTCCATGGGAATTAGCAGCTTTCCCGCTGCAGCGGATAGCTTTTCAGAGTTAATGAACAAAACGGACCAGGCATTATACAAGGCTAAACAAGAGGGAAGAAATAGAGTGGTTACCGCCGTGTAAAATAAAGAGGGCAAGCTTTGAGTGAATATCTCTCAAAACTTGCCCTCTTTTTATGCTACATCTCTAAATCCGTAAACGCGTACGGCAATAAATCTTTTAATGTCAGTTCCAGTATATCTTTTTTCTCATTAGTTAAGTAAACTGGCATATCAGGCATGCAGAACTCAGCTAACACCTGCCTGCAGATGCTGCACGGCGGAAGAAAATCTGCCGTATCACCAGCTACAGCTATAGCTTGAAAATCACCTTTTTTGTAACCATTAGCAATTGCAGTGAAAATAGCTGTTCTCTCGGCACAATTCGTTGCACCTAACGAAACATTTTCCACGTTCACACCATTAATGACCGTGCCGTCTTTCAGCAATAATGCAGCTCCAACCGGAAATTTGGAATAGGGAGCATAAGCTCTCTCCTTCATACTGCGTGCACTTTCCATCAATTGCTCTTTATTCATCATACCCATCCTTTTCAAAGAAGAATGAACTTTTCACAGTCCCCTTAGGCCAATGTGAAATTGGCAGGATTTTTATCATATAATTTTTTGAAATGTTTGTCAATATACTGACTGTCCGAAGTTACTCCAAGTTCTGACTCTGAACCGCCAATTTCCACTTTCCCCGTCCGAAGTTGCTCCAGGTTCTGACTCTAAACCGCCAATTTCTGCTTTCTCTGTCCGAAGTTGATCCAGGTTCTGACTCTGAACCGCCAATTTCCGCTTTCTCTGTCCGTAGTTGCTCCAGGTTCTGACTCTGCAGCCCAGATTTCCTCATTCTATGTCCCAAGCATCAAATCCCGGCTCCCCCGACAAAGATCCGCCTCCAAAGCTCGTTCCAGAATGCAAACTCTAAAAAAGGAAACAGATCCCATATTAATTACTTTAGTCCCATCCCTCTTCGGTATCTTTGCTTACATATCTATGTTACAATGAAATGAGTATCAAACTTTAGGGTCAACTTGACTTTTCTTAGTCACCCCTTCGAAAGGGGATTAAAAAAATGGAGAAAATAAGCGTATTTCTGGATGATTATCGGAGAGCGCCGGATGGTCATGTATTAGTTGAGACCATTGATGAATGTATCCTTTTGCTTCAGACCTATGAAATTGACCACTTGTCTTTAGACCATGACTTAGTAAGCAAATCGAGAAATGGTCTTATGCTTGTTCATATAATGGTTCAAAAACAGTTATTTGCGGATCGAATAACTGTTCACTCTGCCAATTCAGTCGGCGGGAAAGCCATGTATCATTATTTAAAACAAGCACAGCAGGATTTTGAAATGCCCACTGACATTAAAGTAATTTTACGTCCACTGCCCCTCAACTACATTCCGCCAAACTATCTGCACAGCTTCTAGAGAACCAATGACAACCACCTTTTCTCCTTAGTCACAGGAATTATACAAATCAATAGTGTACAGGGAGCAGAGTTAATTGACTGCTTCCTTTTTTTATGTCTTTAATAGTTAAAATAAATCCGCTCCCGCATCAAATCTTTAGAACATTTGTCATCACATTCCGCCACACTCAGGAGGCTTTTCCTTTTCTCCCTCAGCAAAATCGCAGCCTTCTGCAACTGATTCAAGTCCATATTCTGTACTGCTGACATCCTTCATACCTTGATCATTTATGGTGCTTTTAAAGACCTTGTTCATTCCTTCTTTATTTTCTCTCATGAGTTTCCCTCCGGCCTTTTTATAAAAGTTTTCACTTAGAGGAATCATGTTATTCATGTGGTGGGTATTCCTGGGATATGAACTGCAGCACTATATTCCAACTCTTTTCTTATTAGGTGAATTTACACAAGGAATCTTATAAAGGTCTAGAACTCAATCTGTTTAATGATTTTCGCCGGATTTCCGCCAACTACTACATTATCAGGCACATCTTTGGTAACGACTGCACCTGATGCGATTACCGCATTGTCCCCTATTGTTACACCTGGATTAATGACTGCACTTCCCCCAATCCATACATTGTTTCCAATCGTAATCGGCTTTGCATATTCCCTGCCCGAATTGCGTTCAGCAGGATGGAGCGGATGCGTTGCCGTATAGATATGTACACCGGGTGCAAGCATGCAGTTATCTCCAAAACGAACTTCACAGACATCTAAGATTGTGCAGTCGAAGTTCGCAAAAAAGTTTTCTCCTACATGCGTATTATAGCCATAATCAAACCGGATATTAGGCTCCATATATACGTTTTCTCCGGTTGACCCAAGTAGCTCCTTTAATAAATTTGTCCGCTTTTCTCCTTCTGTCTCCAGAGTCTGATTGTACATTCTGACCTTTCGTCTTGCTTCTTCTCGTTCCTTTAATAAAACCGGATCGGCAGGATCATACATTTCTCCGGCCAGCATTTTTTCTTTTTCTGTTTTCATTTTTAAGACCTGCTTTCAAGTATATTTTCCAAATGCAGAACTGAAAAAAGGACAGTGTACCTGTCCCCGTGTCCCTTTAGCGTGACGCTTTAGGCGGCTGGCAAACGTCACATTTGCGCTGGTGATTATTTTTGAATTTCGTAAATGTTTTTTCAAACTGGCTGCCGCATGCACATTGAAAAAGCAGTTTTTGAGAAAACCCATGATATTCCGTTGATAGCAGCTTACTATCCGAGTTCTTTTCAACAAATTCGTTGATTTTACTGATGGTCCACCGTTTATTCATTACCTTATCCCTCCATATTTAATCGCTGGGCGGAGGCTTTCTGGGCATCCGTTCCACTATGAGCACAACTCATAATTCCTAAGTTCCCCATTATAACACAATGGGACAGGTTCATTGTCCCATCCGGCCCCTAAGGTTTAACATCTTACATATTTCCGTTTAAATCCAATCCTTCCCCTATCCACTTCCTTTTGGATATTTTCTGTGGCGTGCAGGAAGGTGCTTTTTTTCTTTTCCCGATTCATTTCGACCGGACCAATGGCTTTTGCAGTCGAAAGCGCTTTTTCATGGAGCGGCAAATAGGAGACACCAACGGTATAGACAAAGTTATTCATAGCGGATTTCGTACGCTCCGGAGAATCGTGGATGGTGTCTTTCACTCTATCAAGCATTTTGGCCAGCTTCTCTTCGGAAAATTCAGCGTCCGGACGATTTCCCAAAAGCCAGCAATAGCAGCTCCATCCGCCTGACATTCGCAGTTCTTCCCCGCTTTCGATCCATTTGTCGGCAACATCCTGTGCAATTTCTGCTTCAGCTAATGTAACGGCCACCACATAATCGGACAGCATGTAAAAATAAGCAGCATCCATCCAGCGATCAAAACCCGCCTCGGTCATCACCTCAGGATCTGCAATGACGCCTGCAAAGTACATGGCATCATAGTTCCCTGTGGCGTATAGCTCCTCCGCCAAAGGCTGATTTCTTTTTATTTTCTTAGCTATCGGTTTCATCGCACCTGTTGCAACGCCAAAAAGCGGCTCGTGTGCGCCGTTTGATATGTATATTTTCTTGGTCCGTTCCTTGCCAAGAGCCTCCAGTTCCTGCATAACCGTCTGTAAATCCATTTTTAAGCACTTCCTTCTATTTTAATAAAGTTAACAGCAAAAGACTGATTCGCTTCAAGAACCCAAATATTCGGTTTTCAGTTCAATCTCTTTAACTTCTTTATCGAAATAGACCTTAAAGGCCTTGGCATCCGGTCTAGAGCTTACGATTCGGCTGACCTCCTCCTCAATGAAGTGGATAGCCACTCCATCATCCGCTGCAATTCCAGGCTTTATTTTATCAGAAGCCAAAAGCTCATGATAGGCAGGCCTTCTTTCCGCTTCTCCGTCGTAATGAGGGCAATTGCTTCCTTTCAAAAAGCCGAGGCATGTTAATGGCTCCAGTTTATCGCCATAAGAATCCGTAACCCCTTCTTCAAACCAGCAAATGGAGCCCGCACTGATGCCGGCTAATACGATCCCTTGGTCCCATGCCTTTCGTAAAATCTTATCTAATCCCCATTCTTTCCATAAAGCCAATAAATTCTTCGTATTTCCGCCTCCAACATAAATGATATCTTTGTCCAGTATAAATCCCTCTATATCTCTTGTTGGCGGTTTAAATAAAGATAAATGGGAAGGCTGGCAATTCTGCTTTTCAAAAAAGTCATAAAACCATTTAATGCAAATATCGGAATCTCCTGTTGCAGTCGGCACATAACAGACTTTAGGCTTTTCATTACCTGACTGACGTAAAATGTATTCATCCAATAATGGATTCTCCGGTTCCATGGAGAACCCTCCTCCTCCGAGTGCGATAATTTGCCTCATCTTTCTACTTCCCCTCAAATGACGTTACGAATAACTATTCTCCTTCAGTGCTGTTGTTCCCTGTTTTCACAAAAAAATAGAGCTGCCAATATGACAGCTCCATTTCACAAAACTTACGATTCACTCAGCGCGGGCTTCCCCGCTTCCAGAAGCACCTGATCCCGGCCTAAAATAACAGCTAACAGGATAATGAATGCCCCTGTTCCCACAAGAAGCCATTCGATGGCAACGACATCTGCAACCGGGCCAAATATCAGCATGCCAATCGGCATCATGGAGGTGGAGATCATTCCCATGACACCAAACACTCTGCCTAAATAATTCTCATCAATTTTTTCCTGAAGCAATACGGTTACCGGTGTATTGAAAATTGGCATGGCAATCCCGAAGAATGCCATGAACAATAAATAAATCCAGAAAATCGGCACGATGCCGAGTGCCAGGGTGCAGATCCCCATAATGAGACTGGCAAGGGTCATGGTTGTAATTTTATTTGGATATCCACCCCAGGAAGCAATAATTCCGCCCCCTGCCATCATGCCGACTGAAAAGGCAATTTCAATGGCAGTCAGTTCCCACACATCTCCTCCAAAGGTGCGGGTAACCTGCAGCGGCGTCAGAAATGCCGCAGGCGCCATTAATACGATGAATACGGCAAAGAACAAGAAAAACTTCTTCAGGAAAGGATTACTGTTCACATATTGCAGCCCTTGTTTAAAGTCGCTCAAGTAACTCGCTGTCTGTTCCGCTGCTGCTTTTTTGTGCACAGCAATTTTGACAAACGTCATCAGTGTAACAATTGCAACCGCTGCTGTGATGACATCGATGAAGAAGATGACCTCAAGCGATGCCATAGCAATTAAAGCGGCACTGACCATCGGTGAAACAAACATAATGACAGCCTGTATGCTCCCATTTACTCCATTCACCTTTGTCAGCTTCTCCTTCGGGACAATCTGAGGCAGAATCGCCCCGACAGCAGGAGTCTGGATTCCTGTTCCAAGGGCACGAATTCCTGCCATGACAAACAGCAGCCAGATGGACTCATATCCCATTAAGAAGAGGATGGCGAGTATCAGTGTGGAAAAGGCAATGAGGCCATCTGCTAAAATAATCAGCATTTTCCGGTTGTACCGGTCTGCCCAAACACCCGCAACCGGTGATAAAAAGAAGGTCGGAATGAACCCGCAAATAATGTAGAGAGTCATCATCAAACCGGATTCTGTCGTTAACGTAATATGCCACATAATGGCGTATTGAACAAGGGACGATCCAAAAAGCGAGATCGTCTGACTGCTTAAAAATAGAATAATATTCTTCAGCCAATTCTCCTGCAGATTAGAATTTATTGTATTCATTGCTAATCACTCATTTCTATATTTAATAAAAACAAGCTTTGCCTATATTCAGCTGATCAATCCGTTCTATACATTCTATTTCTGAAGACAGCAAAAAAGAGGAGAAATTCATCCCCTCTTTAAAAAATACCGTTAAATATAGGTTTCCTTAAATAGACAGACCAATCCCTTTGCTCTGAACATAGGCAGAGCCTTCAAACGTATTCAATTAACGATTGAAAAGCGGGCTTCTTAGTCTAATTGATGCTGTCAAAAGGAAAACCTCCATTTCATTATAATTACATTTATCATACCAGCAGAGAACCGTTCAGGCAATAGGGACTCAGGGACAGGTTCCAAGTCCCAGTCGGCGGCGTGGGTGTCTGTCCCCGCGTCCCTACTTATAAACTTCATCTCTGGAATGAAACCCATCTGCAATAATGGTGCTATCCATGTTGTGTTTATCAACAGCAATAGGCGAAAGAAGGACTGAAGGCACTTCAATTTTGCCATTATTAATTTTTCGGGTTGTTTCTACCTGTTCACCCTTTGCTATTCTGACCGCAAGTTCAGCAGCTTCTTTGGTCAGTGTGCCGATAGGTTTGTATACTGTCATCGTCTGCGTGCCTCTGATGATCCGCTGGGCAGCGGCAAGCTCGGCATCCTGCCCGGCTACAGGGATTTTTCCTGCCAGCCCTTGCACCGCCAATGCCTGGATGGCACCGCCTGCAGTTGCATCGTTTGCCTCGATCACGGCATCAATTTGATTTTGATTGGCTTTAAGAGCCTCTTCCATATTCACAAATGCATTCGCCGGTGTCCAATCTCTGGACCACTGATCATAAACAATCTGAATATCTCCTTTATCAATTAAAGGCTGAAGCACGTTAAAGACTCCTCGTTTGAATAAATGGGCGTTATGGTCAGTGATTGCTCCGCCTATATACACATACTTCCCTTTAGGTACCAGTTTGGTGATGGCCTTTGCCTGCAGCTCACCAACCTTTTCATTATCAAAGGATATGTATAAGTCGATATCAGCATTTTTCACAAGCCGGTCATATGAGATGACCTTAATGCCTGCCTCATGTGCTTTTTTGACGATCGAAGCGGTGGCTTCAGCATTATGGGGAACAACAACCAGCAGGTCCACCCTTTGTTTTATTAATGTTTCTGCCTGTGATATTTGAACCGCATCATTCCCATTCGCAGCCATGATCTCCACTTCCGCTCCAAGCTCTTCTATAGCCTCTTTGAACAGATCTCGATCCTTCAGCCAGCGTTCTTCCAATAAAGTATCCATTGAAAAGCCGATTTTAATGGGTTTCTTCCCATCCTCTTCTCCTTGCACTTTGCCTGCAGGTATTGCTTTCCCGGGATTTTTTTCGATTGCTGTATCCATTTGGCAGGCTGACAGGAGGCAAACCAGAAACAGTGCAGCCAGAGTCAGCTTCCTTTGAATCCTATCCATCTGTCTTGCCCCTTTTCCTTCCATCAGTCTCTTTTGCCCAGAAGGGTTTTGCGGAATTCCGTCGGTGAGCGGCCGCACATCTTTTTGAAAACCTTGCTGAAATAGTTCGGTTCATGATAACCCACCTCAAAGGTAATTTCCTTCAGACTTTCCCCCTGATCTGCCATCAGCTTCTTTGCTCTTTCAATACGGCATTCAGTCAGGAAGTCAATATAGTTAACCCCTAGCTTCTCCTTGAACATTTTACTGATATAAATCGGGCTTAACCCCACTTTCCTTCCCAATGCTTCAAGAGAAATATCTTCATGGGAATGTTCGGTTATATATTGTTTCAGCTGATGGACAGTATCCGCTTCCAGCCTGTCGTAATGCTCCATAAACGATTTCCTCATTTGTCCTAACAATTCATCTGTTTCAGAGCGAAGCTGCCGGAAATCCTGCGTTTGATAGGCAAAAAATGGTGCGGGAGCTTCAACCCCAATCTCACTCATTACGCGTGAAGCAATCCAAAGCATTTGCAGCACCCGCTGCTGAGCTTGAATCACCCCTGCTCTTTCCGTTTCACAACGCTGAATCATCTCCATTACACGCAAGCTGATTTGCTGCCATTTTCCAAGCCTGACTTGATCGAAAAACTGTTTTTCCCGTTCTTTGGTCAGTTGCAGATCCTCCCCTGCACTAAGTACTGGCACATCAGAATAAAAACGGTATTTAACAGGAAGAGTTGAATCCAAAGTGGCAATAAGAGATTCCTGATAGGATTGACGGATGGATTGCAGGGAACCGCAAGCATTCCCGATCCCGACGAACCAGCCTTCTGATGACCCTTTTTTTGCAAGAGAAAGAATTTCGCCGGCCATGGATATAGCCTGCAAACGGAATGAATGCTGCTTTTCCCGAAAAACAATGATGGGAAGCTGACGGCCATATAGTGCACCTACCCATGCACTGCCTGCTTGTCTGACCTTCTCTTTGACTGCGGTATAGAGGTGTCCCTGTCCATCAGGAAGCAGAATGCTCATGACAAACTGTTCATCTGTTGAGCGAATATCGAGCATTTCAACCAGCATATCCAGATGAACTTCATGGACATGATCGAACAGCAGCTGTGTCACGACATCTGTCTCAATGACCGGAAGAGCCCTTTGCAGCGCATCCTGCTGGAGCTTTGTCATTTCACGGAACCTCCGCTCTTCCTCAATCTGTTCAAGCACCCTCCCAATTGTTGCTTCAATTTCCGTGATCTTGCTTGGCTTCAGTAAATAATCCTTTACCCCAAGCTTTATCGCCTGGCGTGCATAATCGAAAGTATCGAAAGCTGTAATCATGATAAATTTAATATGCGGAATCTCTTCACTGATTTGCTTTATAGCTTCCAGGCCATTCATCCCTGGCATTTGGATGTCCATCAGGATTAATTCAGGCATAAACTCTTTAGCCAGCTGAACGGACATCTTTCCATTTTTCGCCTGGATGATTTCAACACCAGGAAAGGCTTTCTGCAGAATCATTTCCAGTCCTTCCCGCTCAATTTGTTCATCATCCGCGATCAGAAGTTTTGTCATGCAGCCCCCCTCCTATCTTTCGGTATTTTCATAACTACTTTTGTGCCTGCAGCACTGCTCTCAATGCTCATGACATCGTCACTGCCGTAAAAAAGGCGCAAACGCCTGACTACATTGGTAAAACCAATGCCTGTTGAATTTCCATCTTTCTGAATGAACTGCCCTTGAAGAATCTGTTTAATTTTAAATTCCTCAATTCCTGGACCATCGTCTTCCACTTCTATAATTACACAGTCATTTCCGTCCTGAATGCGAAACCAGATTTTCCCGCCATCTTCTCTGGGCTCGACTGCATAATTAACGGCATTCTCGATGATTGGCTGCAGCGTGAGACCCGGAATGTCCACATTCAGACACGTTTCATCTATAGACATTTTCAAATGCAGACGATCTGTAAATCTGGCTTTTTGAATATCCATGTACTGCTGCAGGACCATCACTTCTTCACCAAGTGTCACGGGCCTATCAAGCCTTTTTAAGTTATAGCGGAGCAGGCCGGCAACACTTACAAGCAAGTCACTTGTTTCAAGAGAACCTTCCAGATAGGCTTTCTTGGAAAGGGTATTTAATGTGTTAAATAAAAAATGAGGGTTAATTTGGCTTTGCAGGTTCAAGAGCTGGCTTTCCTTCAGCAGCAGCTTGCTTTCCTGCAGCTCATGCTCCAGCTGTGCCTTATGCTGGATTTCTGAAATCAGATTATTGATATTAACCCGCATCCGGTCAAAAGTCTGCGCAAGGAAAGCAATTTCATCATTCGAATCTACCTTTATCGGCAAATGAAATCTTCCCCTTGATAAATCATTGGCTGCCTTGGTCAGCTTCTGTACAGGCTTCGTGATGCTCAAGGAAAAGCCATAGGTCAAGAACATTAAAAGGCATGTGATCATCAGCATGAGCCAAATCCCCAGTTTTTTAATTTCTTCGGATTGTTCAATGATCCCCCGGTAAAACCGTTCATATGTATTCAGTTCACTATCGACCAGTGTCAGCGTCATCTCAGATATATACATGGAGATGCGCGTTGCTTCCGAGAATTCCTTGGCCGAGTCCTCTGTCTCCTTTTCTTTAAAGAAAAGAAGGGAGCGGTCCGTTGTCTCAACCAGGCTATCAATTAGATTCATATAATTTGTCAGTGCGAAATCATTTTCTGAATTTCGCAGATATGAAACTTCACTTCTCACCTTTATCATTTTTTCCTTGCTAGTGTTTAATTTGTCCAAATTCTCCGGAATGGGGGTGATAAAATAGTTATTCAAGTCTGCAATCATCTGCTGGCTTGTCCTTGTAACCTCATTCATCCGAAGGTACCGCTGAAGGATATCGTTATATTGATTCTGAGTTTTCTGATTATAATAAGTAAGTGTGATCCAAATGGCTGCCATGATCAAAAGAATTACAGTCGTAAGTGTCCAGATTTTCTTATGTATTTTGTTCATTTCTTTTCCATCGTCTTTAATATCCTGATATCGGTCAGGTAGCCATCAGATTTCAGCGGCACTTCTTCATCCCTGAGCCATTTTAAAATCAGTTCTGCACTGAGGCTTCCCATTTTCTCAGGGGATTGTTCGATGATTCCATCAAGTTTTCCCTGAGTAAGCAAAGAAATTGAATCCGGACCATCGTCAAAAGAATAAATATAATAAGGTTCAACCAGTGATCGCCTGCCAATTTCATGAATCATCGCTCCGGCTATATTGGCCTTAATAGCTACAAAACTATCAGTATCCGGGTTTTGATTCAGCATGTTCTGAGTGGAAGCAATAATTTCCTCCCTAACATCAGTCGTTTCCGCATAGACTGTCTGGATATTTGGGTAATCCTTCAGTACTTCATGGATCCCATCGAGGCGCTGCTGCTGATAATACTCTTTATGCTTGTCGCCCATAAGGATGACTTTTCCCTCATGGCCCATATCGTCAAGAAGCTGTTCTGCAATTAACTGCCCGGCCAGATATTGATCAGAGCCGACGTACGTTTTTCTCAAACTTTCAGATTTGGGCACGTCATTGGCCACTGTAATAATCGGAATTCCATAAAAAGCTGCTTTTATCTTTGCTAAATCTTTGAATTCCTGAGTGTCCAGACCCTGAACAATGATGCCGTCCACTTTTGATTGAATGGCTATCTCCAGCTTTTTTAAAAATTCCTCTTGATTCTTTCCATAGCTTCCCCAGACTTCCAGACTTGCCCCATCCTTCCGTGCTTGTTCCTGTGCAGCAATACCTGCCTTATCCCAAAAAGGGGTCTCTAATTCCTGCGTTATCAGAACCAGCCGGTATTTCACTTCCTTTCCATCCGATGCTGCCGGAAGATCCCGTTCGGATGTAAACGCTTTCTTATAAAGCGTGAATGTGAAATAACCAAGGACGATACATGTTAGACAAAATATTAAAATACCCGTTTTACGCAAGGCTGTATCTCCGTTTCTAAGTATGAATAGTTAAATAATTTTAATTCTATCACCTTTTTAAGGCTGATAGAAGAGTTAGAAAGTGAGAGGATTGTTTGGTGTTAACAAGAGGATAATCAGCGCTTTATGGAATGCTGCCCATCTGCATCATAAAGGCACCCTTCCCGGATGCCCCATTTTCAAAACTATGAATGCAGGAAACTGGTAATCTAGCCTCTCTTCTTCCGAGTCATGACATCAAAGATCACAGCACCCGCCAGTACGCCTCCACGGATCATATACTGGAGGGAAACCCCTACTCCGAGCAGATTCATGCCGCTGGATAAAGAAGCCATGACCACAGCACCAATAATAGCACCGGTGATTTTGCCCACGCCCCCTGCTGATGAAACCCCGCCAACATAAGCAGCTGCAATGGCATCAAGTTCAAATAATGTCCCGGCAGTAGTAGTCGCTGACTGAAGCCGGGAGGTAAATAATATACCTGAAAGGGCTGCCAGCATCCCCATTGAACCGAAGACTATATACGTAATTTTATTTACATTGATTCCGCTCAGATGTGCCGCTTCCGGATTGCTTCCTACTGCATATATATGTCTTCCGAGCACGGTTTTCGTTGTCAGGAAATGATAGACGACAACCACTAAAAGCATGATGACAACTGTCCAGGAAAATCCGTTGTAGCCTGCGAGGATCCATGTAATATAGGAAATGATAGCTGAAACGAAAACTAATTTGACAATAAAAATCCCTTTAGACACTACCTCGAATTGATAGTTGATCTTTTTTGTCCGGGTGGAAATTTCACTGTATATATACAGCAATATCGCTAGTAATCCCAGAATCAGTGTAAGCAGGTGCAGTCCATTCACTTGCATAACGGAAGGAATAAATCCGTTCCCGATTGCGTTAAATCCGGCATCCTTGATGATAATGGTCCCTGTTTTCTCTGTTACCTGAAGAAGGGCTCCTCTGAAGATCAGCATTCCTGCAAGTGTAGCAACAAAGGATGGGATACCAAATTTTGCAACTAGAAGACCGTTGAACAGTCCGACAAAAATACCCAGCGCCAGAATAACCGGAATAGTGATATAAAAAGGCACTCCCATTCCCGTCAGGAGAATTGCAGCAATGGCCCCCAAAAAGCCGGCAACAAATCCGACTGAGAGGTCAATATGGCGAATCACGATAACCAGCGTCATCCCCACTGCCAGGACAGCGATGTACCCCGTTGAATCAAGCATGTTGCTTATATTCCGTGAAGACATAAACAGCCCGTCAGTCATAATGGTGAAAGTGAGCATAATAACGAATAAGGCAATGTACATGCCGTAGTCACGGATATTATCTTTAAATAGCGTCTTCGCTTCGTTAATAAATTCCATTAGATTAACCTCCTATTGCGTAGCAAGCTGCATAATACTTTCCTGATTGGCTTCTTCAATCGACAGCTCACCTTTCATTTGGCCTTCCGCCATGACATAGACACGATCGCTCATCCCAAGAACTTCACCCAGTTCCGAAGAAATCATAATGATGCTCATGCCTTCCTCAATCAATTGGTTCATAATCGTATAAATCTCGAACTTAGCTCCCACATCAATGCCACGCGTCGGCTCGTCCAGAATCAGCAATTTCGGCCCGACAAATAGCCATTTGCCCAGGGATACTTTCTGCTGGTTTCCTCCGCTTAAGTTGCCGACAACCTGTTCAAGTGATGAAGCTTTGATATACATGGACTTTTTATATTCCGCTGTTTCCTTCACTTCTTCGTTATCGTTAATCACTCCATTTACTGCAACCCGTTTGAGATTTGCTGCAGAAATGTTGTTTTTAATGTCCTGTATTAAAAACAGGCCGTCCCCTTTTCGGTCTTCCGTCACATACGCAATCCCTGACCTGATGGCGTCACTCGGATGCTTCAGCGTCTTTGGAACTCCCTCCACCAGGAGCTCGCCTTGCAATTTATAAGATTTTGGATTTCCGAAAATACTCAGGGCAAGTTCTGTCCTGCCTGACCCCATCAAGCCAGCAATCCCGACAATTTCTCCTTTTTTAACATGAAAATTTACATCTTTTACAACCTGCCTGCCCAAATGCACAGCATACGCAGACCAGCTGCGAAGCTCGAGAACAGGATCACCAAACGTCTTGTTCGGCCTCTTCGGATAAATATCTTCAATCTCCCTGCCAACCATGTTTTTGATAATGACATTTTCAGAGATTTCACCTTTTGCTGCGTCCAGGGTACAAATGGTTTGGCCATCACGAAGCACCGTCGCCTTATCTGCAATGGAAATGACTTCCTTCAGCTTATGGGAGATCATAATGCAGGTAATTCCCTGCTTTTTCAGCTCACCTAACAAATCCAGCAGATTTTCGCTGTCATCTTCATTCAATGCTGCAGTCGGTTCATCCAGGATAAGCAGTTTCACATCCTTGCTTAAAGCTTTGGCTATTTCGACCAACTGCTGTTTTCCAACGCTCAGGTCTTTAACGAGTGTCTCAGGGTTCACATCGAGCTTAACCTTATCCAGCATTTTTTTAGCTTCAGCAATGGTCCGGTTCCAATCGACGATTCCCCCTTGCTTGATTTCATTGCCCGCAAAAATATTTTCATAGACTGTGAGATCAGGAAACAAGGCAAGCTCCTGGTAGATAATGACGATTCCTGCCTTTACACTGTCACTAATCTTGTTGAATTGCTGCACACTGCCCTCAAATACAATATCACCCTCATATGTGCCATAAGGATATACGCCGCTGAGCACCTTCATCAGAGTGGATTTGCCCGCTCCATTTTCACCGATTAAGCAGTGTATCTCACCTTTCTCCACCTTGAAATTGACATTGCTGAGCGCTTTAACACCTGTAAACTCTTTGGAAATTCCGTGCATTTCCAAAATATTTTCGCTCATTATGACTCCCCCTTAGCCAAACAGCTATTCAGAAGGAGAAATAGTGATAGACGCATCTATCACTACTTCTCGTCCTTTATTGATTAAAGCCCTGTAAATTCATCTGCTTTATAGTATTCAGAATCGATCAGTTCATTTTTTACGTTATCTTTGTCGACAACGATTACATCTGTTTGCTTTGCTTTAACTTCAATCTTGCCGTTATCGTAAGATCCAGTTGTCTCAGGGTCTTTGTCTTCAAGGATATCAATCGCCATGCCCATTGCATCTTTTACGAGAGTACGAACATCCTTGAATACTGTCATGGATTGCTTTTCATCAATAACGTATTGAATGGAAGCTTTCTCTGCATCCTGACCTGTCACAAGATAGCTGGATACTGCGCTGTCAGTTCCAAATACATCTGCAATGGAACGGGCAGTTCCGTCATTCGGAGCAAGAATAGCCACATCGCCCTTCAGATCGTCAGAGGCTGCTGTCAAATGGGTTTGCGCTTTGTTCTTTGCTTCGTTAGGATCCCAGTTGGTTGTTACCTGACCAATAATTTTGCTTAGCTGGTCACGGGACAGATCAGCTGTATCTTTCAAAGCTTCGGCTTCGCTTGAGTTAGCAATCTTGAATGTGCCATCTGAAATTTTAGGCTGAAGCACGCTCCATGCTCCCTGGAAGAATAAGAAGGCATTATTATCAGAAGCAGCGCCGGCATATAGGTACAGTGGCACGTCCTTGCCCTTTGCGTTGTCAACTAAATATTGTGCCTGTGCAGCTCCTACTGCAAGGCTGTCAAATGTTACATAATAATCAATTGCATCTGTGTTAGTAATTAAACGATCATAGGAAATGACTTTTACGCCATCCTTCTTTGCGGCTTCAACCGCCGCTGCAGCTGCATCACCATCTTGAGGACAGATGATCAGTACATCAATCCCTTTGTTCAGCAAAGTCTCTACATTTTCTTTTTCCTTAGCCGAAGATCCCTGGCTAAATAAAATTTCAGTTGTGTATTCCGTTCCTTTTAACGCATCTTTAAATCTTTGCTCATCCTGAACCCACCTAGGCTCATCTTTCGTTGGCAAAACAATCCCGACACTTACTTCACTGCTTCCGCCGCCGGTTCCCTGGCTGCACCCTGCTGCAATAAATGCAAATATCAACAGCATAAGAGAAACGACTTTCCACTTTCTTTTCATTCTTTTTCCCCCTTTATAATGGATAAGAATTACCTGTCTACAGGAAAAATTATAACTTTATTCCCAGTTCATGAAAGCGTTATCACTAGCACTCTTTTAATATCACCTGTAATTTTTTATACTTTAATCGAATGCTGCAGCAGTTTTATTCACCCAATCAAAAAAGACAGTCCGCAAAAGCTGCCCATAAAAAAAATGCGTTAATCCTAAGATCAACGCATTTCTCTTTATAAAGCTTCACCCTCCGTTTGTTTCTTACCCGGAGCAAACCACCCAAGCAGTGCAATGGCCACCAATACACCATAGAAGACGATAGTCCAGCCTGTACTATGAGGAAAATGATGATCAAGGACACCAATATCCTCATGGGCAAGTGTGATAACAGCAAGCTTGACACCAACCCAGGCGACAATCGCATAAGCCGTTGTTTCCAATGCAGGCCGTTTGCCAAGCAGTTTCACAAACCAGGTTGCCGCGAACTTAATCAGGATCAGACCGGCAATCCCGCCAAGCACGACTACGATAAACTGCCCGCCATCCATGCCTCCGAAATCATCAAGCGGTGAATCCGGCAAACCAAGTGCCAGTGCAACAGCAGCAAGAATCGAATCGATGGCAAAGGCAAGATCGGCTAATGCAATCTTTCCTACTGTAGGCCAAAATCCTTTCCCGGCCGCTTCTTCCTTCACATCCTCGCGAATATTTTTGTTTTCTTTCCCGAACTTGGCTTTAATCACATGTTTTAAACCAAGGTACAATAGATAGGCGGCTCCAATCGCCTGGATCTGCCAGACGTTTGCGATAAATGAGATGGCAAACAGTGCTCCAAACCGGAAAACAAATGCCATAATGATTCCGTAATTTATCGCTCTTTTCTTCTGATCTTCTGGTAAATGCTTCGCAATGACGGCTAATACGAGAGCATTGTCAGCCGAAAGCAATCCTTCCAGTCCAATTAATATCAATAATGCCCAGGCATACTCGAGCCAAATAGACTCCATCCGCGACACTCCTTTCAGGAACAAACAAGTTCTTCTTTAATTCGATAACTATAGATTCCCCAAAAATGCTAAAGGAAACCTTAAAAATATATAGAAAAATGGCGTCCTATATTCAGGACGCCATTAGAAAAAGCTAATTATTCAAATCAAAAAGCCCCGGAGCATGCTCATTCGGCATATCAGGCATTTCTGGAACTGGATAACCTTTTGGCGGTTCTACTACAGCAAGATCTCCGCCATTTCTGCTTGGAGTTTTACCCTGGAAGACCTCACCGATCCTGGTATCATCCAGCCTGAAATTAAACTGGGCATTATGAAAGCCCATTTCCACATATTTACGGCATTCCGGGTATTTATTTAGATCGTAATTAGGAATCGGGAATATTTTACCCCAATCCACTCCCAGCGTTTCCAGTGCTTTTGCGAAGGCATTTTGATGGGCATTATCCCGCACTATCAGAAAGGCAATCGTTTCCCTCAGCGTCTTATTGCTGCTCATCTCGTAAATCCTTGATTTTTGAAGAACTCCGGTGGATTCAAGAACCACATTATTCAGGAGGTTCGCCACCAGGTTGCCATGGTCATATACCCAGGAGCCATTCCACGGGTTGCCGCCAGCATCGACTGGAAGTGAAGCCTTTGCCCCAATTATGAAATGATGCGGATTCGCTCCACCCTGGATGACATCATCCAAAGGAGCCCCATCTGCTGCCTGGTTGCCGGGCATTTCGCCTCCAGCTTCATTCAGAAGCTGATTAATCGTGGATTGGACAAGCTCCACATGGCTCAGCTCTTCCAAAAATACGCCTCTTATCAGATCGCGGTATTGCTTCGCCTTTCCTCTGAAATTCGCACTTTGGAATGAGAACTGCATCATGGTCCGCATTTCGCCAAACTGTCCGCCCAATGCCTCCTGCAGCACTCTCGCCGCATGCGGATCCGGCTTATCAGGTACAATCATATTGATTAAATCTTCTTTATAAAAGTACATGGATCATCAATCTCCTTTGACTAAGCATTCTAAATTAGAATGCCTGACCGGCGGTCCATTATTCATCCCGGATTGATGTTTCAGTACACTTTTTTGGAGAAGTAAGACCTTGCATTAAAGTCCCGTGGAAAAACAAAGGAACAGTAGACCAGCCCGCAATCGCCGAGTACTCTTCATTTAATATGTATTCACTTGTCGGATTCATAGTACCCATGACCACATACCCTTTCCTGCTCTCATTCCTTCATCGCTCTAAATAAACGGGCGGCTGCACCACTCTGCAAAAAAAGATGCCGTCATAATGCTTTTGAGGATAAATGGAAATCGGCAGCTGTCCCATCATTCCTGCTTCAAGGAGCTGCCATCTCCGCTTCATCCAATTGCGCTCCGGCAGCTCCTTGTCACATAAAGGCACAAAGCTGTCATGCCGGCAAGCGTCCAGAAGCAAACTTTCCAGGTGCTTATTTTTGGAGGCATTAATGGAAAAGTGAACCCTTATCAGGGAAGCAAACTCACCCTCTCCTGCATAAAACCCTACTGAATAAACTTGATTACTATATCTGCTGCTGGACAGGAGCTGTCCGACAGTCGTAATTCCCAAAAGGCTTGAGGTCAGTGTTTTGCTTTTTCTAATATGAAAATTATGAGCCCAGACAATGACCTTTTCACCCTTGAAATGCTCTTCTAATAACCACTGCAGATTGTTGAACATATTCGCTCCCCGCATAACACCAGATGCCATCAAGCTTTTTGTATTGATTTCCAGCCACTTCAGACGGTTTTTCAGCCCCTCTCCAATAACCTTCAGGATCTCTTCTCTTTCCAGATCAGCTTCACTTACTCTTCTAGCAAAAAGCTCCAGGCACGATTGATATAAACCCATGCACATTCGTATCTTTTCTTTGACCACTTTTGGTATTTTGGCTTGTCCTCTAATCTCCTCATCGATTTCAAAGAATACGGTTTCTGCCCGATTGATTGAAGAAACCATTTCTTTGTCAGTGTGGAGTTCGAGCCAGTCCAGCATCTGATGAGAGACCTGCTGATTTGCAGGCTGAATATCCATTCCTGCAATATGAAGGCCATCTGCCCAGGACTCCTGAAATAAAGGAAGCATCTCTTCGTTATGAAAAATATCAAGAAGACTGTGCTGAATTTGTTCTTTAGCAGGCAGGCCTTTCAGCAGTCTTCTGCTTAATACCGCTTCAAGCAGGCCACTCTCCAATACAACAGCATTAAATCCATGGACCTCATGCAAATATTTAATCATATTCACTTTGGTTCTATAGTAATCTCCGATTCCATGGCTGCTCTCTCCCAGCAGCACAATCCTTTTCCCCTCAACATATCGATCCATACAGGAGAAATCAAGCGGATCCGTTATTTCACAGCTCTTGCCGGCTATTTGATCTATCCAAAGTGATTTTGTTTTTCGAGTTATGAAGTTCATTAACAAGCCTCCAACCTGGGTCCCAATATGACTATGCCTATTAATACGATTTGGAAATAAATTGGTTTCACCTATTCATATACTTGGCAAAAGGAGCCTTCGAAAAGGTAAAATAGATTGAAACCATTCGCAGAAGAAACGGGGAGACTATATGAATGCCTATTTTCTTTTAGCATTAGCCATTGTAAGTGAAGTGGCTGGCAGCTCCTTGCTTAAAGCAGCAGACGGATTTAAAAAGCTCCTGCCATCCATTGGTGTAATCATTGGATACAGTGTCGCTTTTTACGCGCTATCTTTATCATTAAAATCGCTGCCTCTCGGCGTAGCCTATGCGGTCTGGGCCGGCCTCGGGACTGTGCTGACAGCCTTAGTCGGGATCTTTATCTACAAAGAGAATGCAAATGGCAAAAAACTGCTGGGGTTGGCTTTAATAGTCGGCGGAGTCATCTTGTTGAATAGCAGCGGAGGCCATTAATATGAGGGGCTATGTATTCTTAACAATTTCAATCGCTGGAGAGATCTTTGCCACTACCATGCTCAAATTGTCGGATGGATTAACCGTGCTGCTTCCGACTGCAGGAGTCGTGTTTGGGTATGCACTCTCATTTTATTGCTTATCATTATGTCTTAAAACTGTTCCATTAAGCCTGGCTTACGCCATTTGGTCTGGGGCAGGAACTGCGTTAACTGCTTTGATAGGCGCCATTATTTGGGAAGAAGCTTTTAGCACCCTTAAGATAGCCGGAATTTTGCTGATTATAGGCGGGATTTTTCTATTGAATTCATCTCACAGTACAGGAACGGCAAAAGAGCCTTCACGCTGAGGCTCTTTTTTTAGTTTGGCTCAATATCTTTAATCCTGACCCGCCAAATCATATGATGAGCCCCTTTACCCCAATAATCCTTTAACAGATATTCCGGTTCACCAAACTTCTTTTTCCAGATCTTTTGTGATTGTTTATAGCCCGAATCCAGACAGAACTCTTCCACCCCTTTATTCTTTAGAGTCACGTACATTTCATTTAGCAATTGATTGCCAATGCCTGATTTCTGATAGTCAGGATGCACAAATACTGTACCCATTTCATATATATCACTTAGCGCCCCCTCTGTACTTTTGTTTATAAGCTCACTTGCCGGGCCGTATTCAATGGTGCCGATGATCTTATCACCAGCTAAAGCAATTAAAAAAAAATCTATTTTTGCCGCCGCTTAACAGATCGCAATGCAGATATTCATTCTTGGCTTCTATCTCATCTTCCATGTCTTCCTTCAGCTCTCCTATACCTTCTTTATGAAATGTATCGGTGATCACTGCCCTGAAGAAATTGTTCAGCTCCGCCTTATCCCCTGCCTTTGGTCTTCTTATCAGAACTCTAAGCATTATACACTCTCCCTTTCATACCTGTTCCTGTGTCTTGCTTGCATAATTAAAAAGCCCCCTTAATTTAGGGGGCACTCTATGCAGATAAACTCTCTATATCCAAATTTGGAAATCCTCCAATTACTGAATGACCACATTCCCTGCATATTGTGCACTTCCACTATCAGAACGAAGATACACTTCTATTACATATTCACCTTTTTCTTCAGGAAGAGAAAAAGAACGATGGTCATTTAAGGCCAATTGAATCTCCTTATCATTTTTCCAAAGGGAAACTGATAATTCTTCCACCATAAAATCCTCACTGTCAAACAGCAGATCTATTTTTTGCCCGGCATTATAGGTCAGTGCTTTCTGTTTCTTCGCAAATGATTTTATATCATCTGTCTCTTTCTTGATCTGCTTGTTATTTTCTCCTATCCAATCAACATTTGCTTCCTTTAATTCTGCTGACTGTACACTATCGGTGTTGGAGAGAGTTACAGCTGGCGGAGTGAAATCATATTCTTCCGCTATGCAGCCCGTCAATGCCATAACCAGCCATAACCCGGCAGCCAGTTTCCAAAAACACTTCATTTAGCACCTCTTTTTTTTAATAATATGGCTTGGAATCAGTCACCGCCGCCTCCGCAGCCGCCGCCATCTCCTCCGAAACTATCACAGTTATCCGAACTGCTGCTATAATCTCCTATATAATGATGGGAGGATGAATCCCCGCTATCATAAGTACGTTTTGATGGTTTGGAACCACTAATACCAATTACAATAATAAGAAGCAAACCCATAATAATTATTCCTGTCATGTCCATCACCCCTTATTTCTATATACGGATGAGGGATTGTTTAGTTTCAGAAAATTTACAAATTAGTAAGCTTTATTAATTTCCAGCGGGCTTTGCCGAAAAAACTAGTAAGATGCTTTTGATTAAGTAGAAAATGAGGATTCTAAAATGAAAGAAATACTGGTTTACAGATATGAGGATGTCATTCACGCCCCCATTGATCTGGTTTTTAAATACGTGGATGATGATGAAAAAATAAAGCTCTGGAATACCATGCTGATCGAAAACATATATGACAATGAGGAAAATAAACCAATCCCGCAGCCTGGGACTAAATTTGTTACCGTTCAGAAATTGGATAAAAAAATACTCAAAATCGATTCCGAGCTGATCGAATATGAGGCTCCCTATAAAGTGGTTATGCACTCCCATTCCAAAGAGGGATTAAGCATTTCAAGGTATCTCTTATCAAGGGAACATGACGGGACACGCCTGATTGTAGAAGCCAGCCTGATTCCAAGCAGCCTCTTTTATAAGCTGACAACCAAACTTTTAGGCTGGACGGCTAAATTTGTGTTTGAAGAGCAATACCAGAAATTGAAGAAATATGTTGAGAATGAAGCGGAAGAAGATTGAAAAAAGGTGTCCTCAAACGGGACACCTTTTACCTATTTACTCTTCCTTTTCAACCCATTTATCATCATCATTCTTCTCATATTTCTTCTTCACTGCACTCCAGGCTACCTTAAAGGCCGTTTCTTCTTCGTCATACTCTTCACTTGCAGAATTAAAAGCTTCCTTAAAGATTTCCTGGGCATGATGCGGAAGATTGTCTTTAACGGAGTCTGGCAGATCGCTTAGTTTATCGTATGGCATTTTTGTTTCCTCCCCTGCACAAGTACTTATATGTATTTTTCCTGATTATGTTTGTTTTAAACACAGACAAGCATACCCCTCATACAGAAAAGCTAATCGGCTGCCCGTCCATCGTTTAAATCCAATCTTTCACATAAGCCACTAATCCGACCACAGAACCAATTGCTGCGCCAAAAAGCACATAATAACGGGTTTGGAGCTGCGCGAGCTTTTTCGTCAACCTGATCCCTCCTAAAATTTGTTTCTAGATTCTACGTTTTTCCTGGAAAATGTTTCAATTTTACCATAAAAATGCTAATCTTGAATCGGCAGCACCGTCGAATCTTTTATCTCCCTCAGCGCCAGGCTGGTCTGTATTTTCGTAATCCCCAATTCATTCAGCTTCCTGATAAACATCTCCAGCCCCTTGCGATCCTTGCACGCCACTTTCAAAAGATAATCATACTCTCCTGTTAAACAATGACATTCCAAAACTTCCTTCATGGATTCCAGCGTCTTTTCAAGAGATTCCAGTTTTTCCGCCTGGTGCATATTGGTGCTCATAAACACGAAGCATAATAAGTCAAAGCCCAGCTTCTCATGACTTAGAATAGCGACATGCTCCTGGATATACCCTTCCGCTTCCAGTCGCTTAATTCTTGCATGAACAGCCGGAGCTGACAGGTTCACCCTTTTCGACAGTTCCAGATTGCTAGTCCGCGCATCCTTTTGAAGTAAATCCAAGATTTTTATATCCAGGTGATCCAATACTTTACTTACAATCGATTCCACTGTCCATCCACCCTTTTCAATTATTCCAAATCCTTTTCAAATTACATACCAAAACTGAATTTTTCTTAATTATTATCCAATATACTATTAATTATTTTAAATTAACTTCATTATACAAAATTATCTTTTGTTTAATATAAAAAATGTTAAAATTATTCATATAAACAATGTCATTGTGCACAATGGCTCTGAAAAGGGGCTAAATGACGTGAAATATTATCTTCTCCTTTTATTAACAAGCTTACTTTGGGGCGGAAATTTTATTGTTGGAAAAACGCTTGTGGACCACGCATCTCCTATTACCTTAACCATTTTAAGATGGACCATCGCCATTATCTGTCTTGTTCCTCTTGTCTGGCATAAAGAAAAACGGCTCCTGCCGCCGAAAAATGCCATCCTGCCATTATTGCTGATGGGTATCACGGGCGTTGCTTTGTTTCAGGCTCTGCAATTCATGGCACTGGAAAAGACATCGGCTACTAGTGTTGGCTTAATCTCTACATTAAATATGTTTTCCATTGCTGGCTTCTCTTTCATTTTTCTAAAGGAAAAAATAAACACACTGCAGCTCGTGTCCATGTTCGTTTCATTGTTTGGCGTCGTAATGGTCCTTTCAAAAGGCAGCCTGGAAATGCTGGTCTTACTGCAGTTTAATACCGGAGATCTTTATATGATGGCTGCAGTGGGCATGTGGGGAATCTATTCGGTCTGCAGCAAATGGGCCATGTCTTTCGTTTCACCAATGATGTCCATTCTTTACTCAGGCATATTTGGCCTTCTTGTGCTTCTGCCATTTGGTACTGCTGATTTCACCGTCACAGATGTCACTGCTTCCTTTCTTTTATCCATTTTGTATACGGGTCTGATCTCAACAGTCCTATGCATGGTGCTCTGGAACATCGGGATCAGCCAGCTGGGACCAAGCACTTCCGGCCTGTTCCTAAACTTTAATCCGATTTTCACAGCCCTCTTAGCTTTTATCTTCTTAGGAGAGGTTATGAACTGGATACAAGCCATTGGAAGCATTATTGTCATTGCGGGTTGTTTCTTATTCTCGGCACTTAAAACAAGACCTCGAAAAACAACAATGGGGATTCCTGCAACAGTGTTTAAGAGCGGGACAGAGGGACAGATGCCCCGTCCCAGTTGAAAATTGGGGACAGAATACCTGTCTGTCCCCTTGTCCTTTTCTTGTTAGTGAGCTATTGAATTAGCTGCCAGATAAAAAGCCATACAGATGCTAATCCCGCATAGCAGAATTAACATTATATAAAAAACCTTTCTCCAAAAACCGCCTATGTAGTAGATGCTTACTAAAAAGTAATAGATTAATGCACTTCCAAAAATAAACAGAAGAAATTCTTTGGTTTCTTCCTTTGATGGCAGTGGTGTCGTCACATTTGTTAAAGCCATGCCACTGAAAATAAATAAGCCTATACCATATAATAAATTTTTCAGGCTTACTTCTCTTTTATCATCTTTAGTTTTCAAGATACCTACCCCCTTAAATGATGGTACGAATTCCCAAAATGAAAGTTTCACCCAATATTTACTTTTCTGCATTTCTCTTACAGACATAGCATATAAATTAGCAAGCTCATTAACTCTAATATTTATATATCTAATAAGGGGGTGCTGAACGCGATGCAGTTTGCACCCCCAATTAATATTTTCTCGAGTCAACATGTTTGCAGAATTTCCTAATACAATTCCTTTAGAGGTGATTAAAAGTGCCAAGAGTACAATATACCGACAGCGATGTAGCTTTAATGGCAAGGATGATGAGGGCAGAGGCCGAAGGTGAAGGAAAACTGGGGATGCTGATGGTTGGAAATGTAATCGTTAACCGGCGAAAAGCTAATTGCCTCGATTTTGAAGGCTTAAGGACCATCCCGCAAGTCATTTTCCAGGTGCAGGGAGGGAATTATTCTTTTGAAGCTGTACAAAAAGGAAATGTCTTTTACAACAGGGCACGAAGTGTGGAAAAGAGATTGGCCAAACAAACCTTAGACTTTTGGAGACAGCATCCTTCCAAGTTTGCTCTCTGGTATTTCAATCCGTACGCCGCATGTCCGCCAACATGGTACGATCAACCTTTCTCAGGGCAATTCAAACAGCATTGCTATTATGAGCCTAAGGCCAATACATGTGAAGGCGCTTATATTTGGTGAACATGACCCCCACGTTTTGTGGGGGTATTAGTTAATCATATGATTTCTGTAATCGAGATTTATAAAAGTGCTATATACAAAATAGGAAAATAGCGGAAATAGTTTTGATGATAGGATTCTATATCTTTTTGGTTTAGCCTAAACATATTCATCACCCCGATTTCAGTTTATAGGCAATGGAGGGAATGGTGTATTGTGATATTTACATCTTGGAATTCCATTGTGTTCGGACAAACATAGGCTGACTGGACAATACACATCAAATCCCACCAACATCCATAAGATACACGCCGCCCATAAACACAATCCAAATGAAAACCGGCAAACCTAATGATCTCAAAGCATCTCTCCAGCCGCCGATTTGTATACGGCGTAAAACAATATCCGTAACAAAAAATAATACAGCTGCAGCTAAACTTAAGCCAAGTAAAATTAATCCAAAAAGCAAGTGAAGGAATAAGGAAATATAAAATTCCAGTTTCTTGTTTGTTTTGTAAGAAATAAACAGGGCTATGTAATCACTAATGGCAGAAGTTACTGTGCCATAAACCAAAATGACCGGGAAGCTGTACAGAAGATAGAAGGGAATGGACAACATAACTCCCTGAAAATACTCGCCAGCTGAATTAACTTCTCCGGCAAACGGATCCGCTGCAATCAGACCTAACATAACGGCGAACAGCGACCCTGCTATAGATGCAGTTATTATTTTTCTTGCCAGCATTTGACTGAAATTGTATTTGATATAAAATCATCCCTTTTAAAAAAAATATTGCAATGATCACTCACATGCTACCTTTTCACCAAATGTAAAAAGCAACAAAGACAATAAAAAATGAAACAGCTACATTTAGATACCCATACTGTTTTCTGCCTTTCATAAACTCATCCGTCCCCATCACCATCATAGACAAGCTTAACAAAAACAAATTAAAAGGCATCCACTCAAAGTTATTAGTAACTAACATATAAAGTGCTAAAGGAAGAATAATAACAGACAAAACTATTCGTAATATTTTTATAAAACACTATCCTCCCAATCAGCCGATACGCGATATTAAAACTTACAAAAAATAGTGGTAACCCACCTGGTATAATATATTCGAAATCCAAGCTCTAATCCCTCTTCAAATGGTATTTTTATGGGGATAACTACAAAATAAAAACAAAGTGCCTGCATCCACCTGCTGATAAGCAGACAGACACAGGCACTTCCCCGGATTTATTTAACATCCTTCACAAGCTCTCTCATTGAGTTCAGCTTCGAGGTCAATTCAAAGAACCATTCTTCATCTCCAGTGGAAAGAGCAAGATCAATTAGGAAATGAATCTGTTCCTTGTTGGACACTTTCGCCGCCGGGATTTTCTTAACCTGTTTGCTCTGCAGCGGAATGATTTTGCCTTCAATGGTTTTATTATCACTCGAAATCACCTTTGTCTTAATAATTCCTTCATCAAGGTTCTCGATATAGCCAATGATCAGTTCCCCTTCACGGGATTTTCCCTTAACCCAATCTCCCGTTTTTAAAATGGCATTATGGTTGGACATCATTTCATTCACCTTCTTCGAAGAGTTTTTCAAAACTGTAACATTTTTTATTACATTTTTGCTGCTGGAAAGCCTGGAAGCTTCCAATTAATTTTCTTTATGGATGAGATCAACAATATCTTTTAAGGTATAGTGCTTCAAATATTCACCCAAATGTTCCTCTGCACCTAAAAAGATGCTGATCAGAACTCTTTGCATATTCGCACCCACTACACACGCTTCATTGGAATCCGGACACTTCGGCTGAAGTGCACCTTCAGATGTAATCTTATAAATATCCCAAAGATTCACTTCACTTAAATCCCGGGCAAAAATAAAACCGCCGCCCGTTCCCTCTTTTGATTTAATAAATCCATGTTTTTTTAATAAACTCAGGACTTTTCGGATTCGGACCGGATGGACACCTGCACTTTCAGAAATCGCATCGCTCGTTGACATGCGATCCAGCTGCAGAGCGAGATAAGTTAGACTGTGAATGGCAAGAGTAAAATCGCTATTCATGGCCGGCCTCCTATATTTTCTGCTGTTATACTGTAATGTTAAGTTTTACAGATTAGCTTGTCAAGAATATACAGCCTGGAGCTAATCTAGTTAGCCAATCTTTGCAGTTCATTGTAAGAAAACGTACGAAACTTCCGTGGAAGGAAGCTGCGGATTTCGTCTTCGTTAAAGCCGACCTGGAGTCTTTTTTCATCTAAAATAATCGGTCTGCGCAGCATTTGCGGGTTATCAATAATTAATTGATATAACTCTTTCAGCGGCATGGAATCAATATTCACGTTCAGCTCCTGGTAAGCTTTTGATTTAGTAGAGATAATCTCCTCGGTTCCATTTTCTGTAAGGCGAAGAATCGATTTGATTTCATCAACGGTAAGCGGATCGGTTACAATATTCCGTTCGACATACTCAATTTGATGCTCCTCAAGCCAGGCACGGGCTTTCCGGCAGGAACCGCAGCTTGATGATAAGAATAAATTCACCATTTAAAAACACTCCCTCTATTGTGTTCGTCTTTATAAAAATGTAATAATAAAAATTACAGTTAATAGACCATTCATTTGCATTCATTTTTACTACAGGATATACTGTAATAATAATATTTACAGTTACAAAAGTCAACATGAACTTTCACTCAATTTTGCAGCCGATAATTTTTCTAAGAGCTGATATAATATTACATAACTCATTTTTTTAAAAGGATGTTTCAATTGGATTGGAAACCTGATAGAAAATCAAAAACACCTATTTATAAACAGCTGGCGATTTATATAGAAAACGGGATAGCAGATGGCACCTTCCCGCCAGACAAGCCGCTGCCCTCAGAAAGAGGATTAGCAAAACAGTTTGATATCAATAGAAGCACGGTTGTTGCTGCATATGATGAACTGGAGTCAAACGGGATCGTTGAACGTAATCGGGGAAGCGGTACGATGGTCAGCAAGGATATTTGGGGAATGGCGAAAAGACGTATTCCAAGCTGGAACCGGTATATTGAAGCAGGCTCCTTTTTGCCCAACTTACCAGTCACACAAAGGATCCATAAAGAACTGGCAGAGACAAAACTGATCAATCTGGCCAGCGGGGAGCTCTCTCACGACCTCTTTCCGTTGGCTTCCCTAAGAGAAATTACTTCCAATCGCTCTTTTATCGGGACACTGGGGTACGATCACCCGCAGGGAAATGAAATTTTGAGAAAAACACTGGCTGATCATGTAAAAGAGTACCGGGACATCGAGACCAGCCCTTCTTCCATAATGATTACATCCGGTGCCCAGCAGGCCCTGCACCTTGTCGTTCAATGCCTCTTAAAACCCGGGGACTCTGTTGCAATCGAGGATCCCTCTTATCACTACAGCCTGCCAATCTTTAAATCAGCCGGAGTCAAAACCTATTATTTAAAAACAGGCAAGTATGGAGTAAATCCTGAGGATATTATAGCCTTATATAAAAAGCATCGAATAAAGATGATCTTTTTAAATCCTATTTTTCAAAACCCTACAGGCACATTGCTTCCTGAAGACAGGCGCAGAAAAATCCTTGAATTGTCCTCTGAATACGGGATTCCGGTGGTGGAGGATGATCCTTACAGCCTAACACCCTTTACCGGTGAAAAAATGAATACACTCAAATCCCTGGATCGCGATGGCATTGTTTTATATATTAGTTCTTTGACCAAAATTGTCGCTTCCGGGCTTAGAATCGGCTGGATCATTGGCCCCAGATCGGTAATTGAGCGGTTATCAGATGCCAAGCAGCAGGTGGATTTCGGCCATGGCAGCTATTCACAATGGGTTGCGAATGATTTTATTGAGTCCGCAGAATTTGAGTCACATTTAAAATTTCTGACCAGGCAATTAGAACAGCGGAGAAACTCAATTGTTTCAAGCCTGGATCATTTTTTGGAAGACCAAGTGGAATTTAGTACACCGCAAGGCGGAATACATCTTTGGTGCCGGATCAAAAAAGAGCACAATGAAAATCAGCTGCTTGAAGAGTCAATAAAACATGGTGTCATATATGTTCCCGGAACAACCATGGGATCCGAGAAAGGGTTCGTTCGATTTACATTTGGCAGGGAAAATGAAGTAAACATTCATGAAGGGATTAAACGGTTTGCCGATGCCCTGATAAATCTCGAATAATGAAAGAACGCCTGGGTTTCAGGCGTTCTTTCTTCTTTATTAAACACTTAATTCATAATGGTAAAATTGCTCATCCCGCTTAAACCCGATTTTTTCATAGAGTCTTTGTGCAGAGAAATTATCAGGAGCCGTACTGAGGCTGAGACTTACCGCCCCTGTTTCAGCAGCGAGCTCCTTCGCTTTGTCTATGAGCTTTTCCCCTATTCCCAGATTTCTTGCCTCTGCATCCACATACAAGTCATTCAGGATCCAGGCTCTTTTCATAGATATAGATGAAAAAGTTGGGTAAAGCTGAGTAAATCCAAGATACTTTCCTTCCTTCTTCACCACATATATGACAGAATCCCTCTTTTCTAAGCGTTCTTTTATGTACTCGGCTGCTGCTTCCAAATCGGGTGCTTGTTTGTAAAATATACGATATAAATTAAATAAAGCGGAAACTCCTTCTAGATCCGCCATTGAAGCTTGATATATTTCCATTTTTATAACCACCTTTATAACTTT
This sequence comes from Paenibacillus sp. FSL R5-0490, assembly GCF_001956215.1. Classification (GTDB taxonomy): domain Bacteria; phylum Bacillota; class Bacilli; order Bacillales; family Cytobacillaceae; genus Cytobacillus. The sequence goes on from NZ_MRTQ01000016.1 coordinate 102,412, forward strand.
AATTAAGTAATTATATAAATATTAACAAATATTTGTAAACTCAATATGTACATGTATTGAAAAAGGCCCCAATCCCTTATGACTATTTTTCATATATCATCAGAATCAAAGGAGCACCCACGATCTGCATGGTAAGCTGCAGTTAATTACATCCCTCCTGCAGACAAAAAAAGCCTAGATCCAAGGATCTAGCTTTCATTTAATATTCTTAGTTTAACTGACCTTTATTGCCAGTGAGCTGTTTTGAAGGCTATCAGAAATCAGGCTGTATGCGATGACCTTTTTTCTGCGCTGTTTGACCACATCAATGCGGTCCTTATAGCTATATACGAACAGCTTGTCATCTCTTTCCAGAAACTCGATAACTATTGGTATTCCACTGAACTCAGGCCGTAAAAAAAGCTGTTCGCTGCCCGGGTGGATATAATGTTTCTTAATAAATATTCCTTCATTGAACTGATTGATAATCTGAAGTTTCTCCTTATCTTCCAGCCTATTATCACCAATTGTGACTGTAACCTCTTTCTCATCAAGCCTGGAATGAGTTTCAAATTTCCGGATCAGCCAATTAACCGTGCCGGTCGGCATACAGGTCAGCACGATTTTCAGCAGACTAACGAGAATAATAGGTACCAATACTGCCCATGTCATCTTTCTTCATCTCCATCTGTATTTAAATCCGCCAAATATAAACTCCAAGAGAAGCTAATCCGATAAAAATAATAACCACATATATTAAGGTTAAATTGGTTGTGTTCCGTTTTGTTGAACTTCCATAGTTCTCATCAGCCTTGCCTGTCAGCAGCAAAGTTGAAACCACAGCAAAAATTAAGATAATTAGAACCAGTCCAAGCATTACTCCCATGCTGCGCACCTCTTCTTTTACATTTTAATAAACTGCTATATCTAAATAATATCGCAAAAGGGCCAACAATTAACCATCCAATTAGATATAAAATTCACCATCCACTTTCACCATATAAAAAAATGCCTCTCCCATCTTATATTAGGCACGGCATAATAATCTTGAATTCTACTTATCAGGCACTCTGCTCCAATATACAAGGGTCATCATAACATCTCCAGGCACTGAAAAGATGAAATCTTTTCCATAACATCCCCCCTATGTATTGCGATACTTTCATTATAATAGCTGGCAATTAAATAATATGGAAAAATTATGTTACTATTATCAAAGACTCATTTTTCCGGGAGATAAAGATGAAGATAATTATAAGATTTTTCATGGGAATAAGCTTTCTTATTTACCTGCTTTTATTAACAGTACTGCTCTTTTTCATGTCGAGAGGATTCTGGTCAGAAATGCCTTTAATCGAATATATGAAGCAGTCCTCAAATCTTGTGCCCTTTAAAACCATTAAAGGGTATGTATTGGCTATGACCAATGGAAGCATGAATTTAATCATTCCTATAAAAAACCTTGCCGGCAATGTGGCTGCATTTTTGCCAATGGGAATTTTTCTGCCCTATTTTAGTAAAAGGCTAAACAGACATAAGTCCTTTACAATTACCATGACTGTCATAATCCTTAGTGTGGAAATTATACAGCTGGTCACAAGAAGAGGCAGTTTGGATATTGATGATTTTATTCTAAATATGATCGGAGCGTTAATAGGGTTTGGTTTATGGAAAGTGATGACAGATCGGAAAGCAAGGAAAAATGCTGTGAACGTATAATAAATGCCTGTCTAACTGGTTTAGACAGGCATTTTCATTACTTTGTTTTTTTATGAATTAATCTAATCAGCAGCAGCCCATTTATGGCCAGCATAATTACTGCCACTATCGTTAAAAGGGCAATATCAGGTGCAAAGACAGAGATGGAATGCCAAGGTGAAGATGTACAAGCTGTGAAAACAGGGATTAGTGCAGCTGACAGACCAATAAAAATCAGCCCTACGGAAAGTCCTTTTCCCTTTTTTAGAAACTTCCGGGTTCTGAATCTTTTCCATAAATAGATTGAAAGTATTACTAGCAGGAGGACGCAACCCAGCAGAATGTATTGTATGGTCAAACTATGATTAGGTACTTGTTCAGGCTCATCGCCATTTAATAGACTAATAATATGTTCCTTCAGATAGTAAAGTCCATCTTCCTCTAAAATATGATTCTTATTTGTCAGAATCACACCGCCCCAGCTGGTTCCCGGAATATAAAAGATTTCTGCATGCGAATCAGGGGTAGAACCAGAATGCCAAATTATTTCTTTGGGAGTATCCGGTCCTGATATGCGGATTCCTAAACCATAATACCGGTCTTCTCCAGTTTGGACCTGCGGTGTCTTAAATAAATCCAAAGTTTTATCACTGATAAAATGCTCCGGCCCTTTCCCGCTCAATAATTTTACAAATTGGACCATATCTGCAGAACTGGCCGTAATGTATCCGTATGGTGCCCCGGCGTCATCATAGGCTACAGAACTTTTCACCGGAAATCCAAACCAGGATTGATACCCGCTCAGGTAGCCCTTCTCATAAGCTCCCTCTTTATCAGCCGCAGCGTATTTCATCCCTAAGGGATCAAAAATTTGCTGTTCCATGTACTCTTCATAGGACATTCCCGTCAGTTCTTCAATCATCGCTCCCAAGATTAAGAAATTGGCATTGCTGTATTGATGCTTTTCACCAGGTGCAGCAGTCAGTTCAACTTCAGCCAGTTTCTTGACTTGATGCTTAATAGCCTTACTGCCTGTTAACTCTTTATCAGATAGGGCAAGCCCGTCATAGGTGCTGAACCCGCTTGTCTGCGCGAGCAATTGCTCCACTGTGATTTCGCCCGCTTTCCCCTTGTTCAGTTTCAACCACGGAAGATATTCTTCAATACTGGCATCCAGGCGGATAGTTCCATTATCAGCTAATTTCATAATGGCCATTGCCGTTAATGATTTGCTTATGGAGCCAATCGTAAAAGGAGTTTGTTCTGTAACCTCCTCCTCTGATTCTCCAGTAACTCCCCATGATTTTGAAAAAAATAGTTCATTATTATTGACGAAGGCAACTGAAGCCCCTGGAACTTGATAGTCTTCCAGGTAATCCTTAATTGCCTTCTCAATTTTTGCTTCGATGTCTTCTTCAGCTGAAGCCGAATTTTCAGGCAAACAACTAAATGAAGTGAACAAGATAAGAATCAATATTATTTTTAATAAACTGGACGGCAAGACTGCCATATAACCTCTCCCTCTACCAATGTCCTTGATCAACGGTTTGTCCTGTTGCTGGAATGCTAAAAAATATAATTGATTTCATCTTACCTGTATTTGGAAATACCAATAATGAGCCTCAGCTTTATTTCAAATAGGACTTGAGATGTAATAGAAGATCGGACTCTTTTCATCAAGGTGGATAATGCAGGGAATGACTGGTAAATTCGGAGGGTAAATACGGCCAAGCGTACTTTACAAGCTGGGTTTCAGGAGATAGGAGGCTGGCCCCACCTGCTTTAAGCTTTAGCAAACGTGGTCAGGCAACTATTTTAAGTACAATAAGAGCTGCTATCTAATAAAGGATAAGACTTATAATCTTATCCCCGTTACTTCCTTATCTATTAATGCAGGTAATTCTAAAATGGATTTTAAATTAGGACTTTTTTTATAAGGCAGCATATCAATGCTTCCAATTTTAGCAGCAACATCATACTCTCCAATAATGGTGTCTAATAATATAAAAGCAGCATTTTCCCATTCTTCAAAATCAGAATCATAGCCTTTGAGATATAGAACAATGTCTAAAGTATCACCATTTTTTCTGTAAGTGAAATAGACATCATCAGGCCCTAAACGTATATCCTCATATTCTATAGTGGATATATCATCAACAGTACTTTTTTGGCGAAAGGCAATTATTTTAAAGCCTGCAAGCTGGGGTGCATTTTCAACAAGGCCAATGACATCTGGAAAGGCAGACAAGATGCCATCAGCGCTTATTATAAACTCTCTCTTTCCTTCGATAAGATCTGCACTAAATTCAAATGCTAAATCTGCATTTATCTTAGATAACTGTTTACTTAGTTTGTTGAACAATGAATTTAAATTTCCTTCTTCTAACAGATAATAGCCTTGTGAATTCTTTTCAAACCAGATCCAGAAGTCAGTAACTGTATAGTTTCTTCCAAAGATTTTTTTGAACATAGTGTCCATCCTTTTTGAGTAATTTTATTAATTATGCCTCCAATTTTTGAGGGATATCGTTTGATCAAAATACTGAAGATCAAGAGGTCATTAACCAGGTTAAGGACGCATTTTCCAAAAATTTGAATTGGAAGCAAAATTTCCAGATGGAACCGAAAAAGAATATTCAGAAACGAAAACTCAATAAAAACAAATGAGTTCAGAAGCATTGCCTCCTGAGCTCATTTTACGTGCCTCAGCTATACCAGATCATCTTGGCACTCACCTAAAGTCTGATGCAGTAGTTTATTGAGACGTATTTTCCCAAGTCTTTTGTTCAAAGCTATTCTCAACATATACAAGTCTTCCGCTTAAGCCCAACCCTTCCCTTCGATTCCACCTTCTCAATATATTCCTTGGCTAAAGGCACTTTACAGGCTGTGTTTCCAACATCCACATGCACTTTTCCGATATGCTCAGCAATATTCTTCGCTTCCTCATTCAGTTCAGGTACATAAGAGCCCACTGAGATAACAAAGCCGTTCATCACATACCTTACTCGGTTTCTTTCTTCATGAATGGTATTTTTAACTTGTGTCAATAATGCTTTTATTTCACTTATATCAAGCTCATTATCAGGTGTAATCGATACATAATTTGAATACGTGTTCCAGCCGCAGACCGAAACCATTTCATCCTCGGATTTGATCCACTCCCGGGCCAATTCAAGAGCATACTCACTTTCGGCCGCCACCTGGGCAACTGTATACTCCGCAGCCATGTACCAATATGCCTTTTCAGCCCATTCCTGTAAAGTCTCTTTTTTCATTAGCTTTGGATTGACAGACAGCCCTGCCAGATACATCGCATCATGATTTCCTGATTCATATAATTGAAGTGCCAGCTCATGATCCTTCTTTACAAACTTTACCAGATTTTTTAAATCTCCAACCTTCACACCAAAAAAAGGCTCCTTCGCCCCGTGATTTTTGAAAGTCTTCTTCGTCTGCTCTGTACCAAGCTCTTCAAGCTTTTGCATGATTTCTTCATAAGTCATGATCCTCACCCTTTCAACAATTGCTCCTATACATTATTGGCCTTGAGCCTTTACTTTAAGCCGAAGTTTATATGTTTTTTAAAAAACTAATATCATAGGGGCTGCAACCAGCCTGCATGGTCATTACCCTGTACTTTTTAACCCTCACCGTAGTATTCAGCAAAATAGAAGAATTCATATTTTCTAACTAAATAGTTTCTCAACTTTCCTTGAGTCGCTTTTTCAACAGGAGGTTCCGTTAATGTATAAGCTTTAGCATTTAACTCAGCAAACCTATCCCGATCCACCTCATTATGAAAGTCGTCTTCAATAATCCCTGAACCGATGGCAGCTGCAGGATATCCGCTGAAAAAGACGTGGGTTCTTAATGCCATGTTTGGAGTTGAATGAAGCAGAATCAGCAGTACTCCCAAAACCGCTAATGGTATCAGTTTTTTCATAAGTGCTCCTTCATGCGCACGCAATCCGGCTTTTTTAGCCTGCCAATATAGAAAGAAGTCCAAGCTGTTCGATGAAAAATAAGATTACAGCCGTGAGCGGAATAACCCTAATGCGCTGAAAATGATTTTTAGGCAAAACAATTCACAAAAACACTGCTAACAGCAAAACAAATCCTTTTGGGATGGAGTAAGTATAGATAAAACTAAACCCTTCACCAATAAGCAGGCTGATCGGCATAGCAGCACAAAACGCTGCAAGCCACCCTGCCCCTCTCGCAAACCATACAGTATAGCCGCAAACAGGAGAAAGCAAGGCAATGCTCCCCCAATAGATAAATTGGGACTTTGGAAAAAATCCGAACAGAATCATAGAATACAAATAGTAAGCCGACAGCATCGCAGAAAAGAACACTAAAACATGCAGACCAGCAGCCATTGGCGTTCGGCTCCAGGCTGCAAGCAAAGAAGCTGCTTCTATCCAGAATCCAAGGCCAGAGCCAATTAACCCCAAAGCTGAACCATCTGCGTATTTGGCTATAAGCCCTAACAATGCTCCCAAAGCGAACACCGCTAGAGCAGTACCTATTATCCACTTGACAGTTAAATGGTGGCTTGTTTCAGCCCTTTCCTCTTCCAAACCTTTCATCGGCACATTTCTAAGGAATAGCAGAATCAGTCCTGGAATACCTATATTGCTAACAAATCTTTACCTCCCTCCAGCCAATATTAAAATCAAGCTTTAGTCTCTCTCTTTTATTTAAACTTTTTTACACAAACATTTCATCCTAAATATGTGAATTTTCAACAAAAATCATAAACAGTAAAAAACACCCATAAATTTCTGTTGCGTTTTTTTACAAAAAAGGGTAATTTTATATAATATAGAATAAATTGTTACATCTGTTGTATTGGATTGAAAACTTACAGCTTCAAGGAGAGAAAGAGAGAATATGTTAAGAAAAAAGGGGATTAAAACACATGCAAAAGTATAGAAGGAGAAACACGCCAGCTTTTACATTTTTAGCATACTTTACACTGATTGCCGGCGCTGGGCTGTTTCTGATCGGACTTTACAATGCTGATATGGAGCTTAATGAAAAAGGGTATTACATTGCCGTCATGCTTCTGGTGGCGGTCGGGTCCATTCTGACTCAGAAAGTGACAAGGGACAATGCCGAAGATGCGGAAATCATGGCAGAGCAGGAGCGCAGATCAGCTAAAATTGAGCAATAATACACAAGCTCAGAAAGGCTTCTGGGCTTTTTCTTTTGATTTAAATTTAAAACGTATTGACTTTAATACTTAAAAGCGTTTAAGATATAAAGCATCCTAATACTTAAATGCTTTGAAGGAATTGAAGTAGTGGTATCCTCCCTGTTGCAGAGAGCTGGTGGTGCTGAAAACCAGTACAAAGGAGATCACGAATTACGTTTCTGGAGCTTCTTATTTCTTTTCTGAAATAAGACGGTTTAGCCGTTATTCTGTGAAGTGGTAAGTTCTTACTTACAATCAGGGTGGTACCGCGAATAAATTCGTCCCTGCTGAATGAACATTCAGCAGGGATTTTTTATACCTGAATACTTTCGCACTTAAAAGCGTTTAAGCATAAAAAGCTAATAAAAGGAGACATACCAAATGAAGAAATCGATACCCTTGCACTTACGTCCATTTACAGCCCAGCAGCATTACAATGCTTACAGCCCCATTGATCATGCGGTTTGGAGATATGTGATGAGGCAAAACCATCATTTCCTTGAGGACATCGCCCATGATGCATTCACTTCAGGTCTGAAGTCATCCGGCATTTCCATCGACAGCATTCCACGGGTAAGTGAAATGAACGAGCATTTAGATAAAATCGGCTGGGGAGCTGTCATTGTCGACGGATTGATTCCCGGCACAGCATTTTTTGATTTTCAAGCGCATGGCATTCTTCCAATTGCAACGGATATACGCCAGAAGACCAATATCGAATACACACCCGCTCCTGACATTCTCCATGAAGCGGCGGGGCATGCGCCGATTTTATTTGATGAAACCTACTCAGAGTTTGTTAAATTAATAGGGAATATCGGAGCTAACGCTTTTGCGACAAAAGAAGAACATGAGGTGTTTGAGGCAACCAGGCATTTATCGATTGTCATGGAAAGGCCAGCTTCAACTGAAGAAGAAATTGAAGCAGCCAAACAGCGATTAAAGGAAAAACAGCAGCACGTAAAAGGACTTTCTGAAGCTGAGCAAATCTCCCGGATTTTCTGGTGGACGGTCGAATTTGGCCTGATTGGCGACCTGCAGAAGCCCAAGATCTTTGGTGCAGGACTGCTGTCATCTGTGGGTGAAAGCAAGCATTGCCTGTCCGATCAGGTGAAGAAACGCCGATTCACAATTGAAGATGCTATTAACACCAGCTATGACGTTACATCTATGCAGACCCAGCTATTTGTTTGCGAAAGCTTTGAACAATTGATAGAGGAAGTGACGAGATTCGGCGAGTCCATGTCCTTCAGGCAAGGTGGAACAGCGGCTATCGAAAAAGCAATCGCTTCAAGCCAGGTTGCGCACATCGAACTCAATTCAGGCATTCAAATTACTGGTCTTTTCACTGATATCATGAAGGATGCAGAAGGTGAAGCCATCTATGTCAAAACGACAGGTCCGAGTGCCCTTTCGTTTCAAAATGAACAAATTAATCATCATGGTCCTGATATTCACCATGACGGCTTTGGAGCGCCGATCGGAAAATTGGCTGGAGGCATTAGGCTTGAAAATCAAACGGAACAGAGCCTGAAAAAACTTGGCATCGAGATGAATAAAATGATGCAAATCACCTTCGAAAGCGGAGTAGAAATTTCCGGCCATGTGACGAATCTTTTATTTAATCATGATTCCCTTGTTTTAATATCACTTGAAGAATGTCTCGTCAAAAAGGGAGATGAAATCTTTTTCGACCCCACTTGGGGCACCTATGATTTAGCTGTGGGCAGCCAGATTGTTTCTGCACGTCCACTCGCAGCCGATTACGCTGCATTCCACGGAGAATCTGTTATGAATGAAGAAAGCCCTAAAGAAGGAACAGTCCTAACCCCTCTAGAAGAATTATATGCGGAAGTAAGACAAATCCGGGAAACGAATTTCCCTCAAGATGTCCTTCTTCACAGTGTTATCGGAAAAATTCTCGATGAGTTCCCGGAAGAATGGCTGCTTCAGCTGGAAGTTCTGGAACTGCTTGAAAAGCATGACAAAGAATCGCCTTTGAAAAAACTGCTCCTGGACCAGCTTGAAAAGTTAAGTAAGGAAGAACGCTATGTCCGCCTGATTCAAAACGGACTCGATGTCATCTTAGATCGGAGGCATGTCACAGTATGACAAAAATAAGTGAAGAAGAAATAGCCCGGAAACTATCCATGCTGCCGGACTGGAAAAGAAAAGACAGCAAATGGATTGAACGGCGCTATCGCTTCAAAGAATATTTAGACGGTATCGCCTTCGTAAATAAAATTGCATCACTTGCTGAAAACGAAAATCATCATCCTTTTATCGCCATTCAATACAAAATGGTGATTGTCTCCCTCACTTCCTGGAGTGAAAATGGGCTGACAGGTCTGGATTTTAAGCTAGCCCGGCAGATAGATGATGTTTACCTTGCAGACCATAATTAAGAAATTAAGTGCCTGTTGAAGATGACGGGCACTTACTTTTCCCTTTCATCAAGTGGATTTTCATATTCCCGTACAAGAAATTTCGATGCCTAGAACACTCCAAAGCCTAACATCATACATTAAAGCAAAGTTGTTAGCAGGTCACTAATAAAGTCAGAAGAGCGTTAAGAGGTTAATCATTCTCATAAAAAAATACTCAAGCCCCATTTAGATTTTAAACTAAATGGGGCTTTTCTGCCTTCTTCAGTTTGCGTATTAACCACTTCTGCCCCTAACGCCTTCATTAGTTCCTGCTTTTCAATGCTGAATTTTTGAGGTACAACACAGATGATTTTGATCTTCTTTCCTATAGCAGCCAGCGCTAAGCCGATCCCTGTATTCCCTGCAGTCGGTTCAATTACAGCGCCGTCTTCCGGGAGAAGTCCATCCTTAATCGCTGTCTGAATCAGCTTCTGTCCTAACCGGTCCTTTACACTCCGCCCGGGTTAAAATATTCAAGCTTTGCAAAAACATTTACTCCTTGCGGAATAGCATAGTGTTTGATTATCACAAGAGGGGTATGCCCAATCAGTTCTTTCACGCTGCTGTAATAATTCATCGTCAGCACTCTGTTTTTCAGAAAGAATGGTTACTCTTTTTCATTGCGTTTTTTGGATATTATTACGTTCTTTTTAATCCTTATTATCCCTACTTGTATAGAATGTTTTAAGTTTACTTTTATTAATTATCAGCTAAAAAATCAGCTGGCATCTGAGAATTAAGGCAGATTGCAAAGTTGCCAAGTGAGACATTAATTCATACTATACCAATAAGTATTATATGAATTAATAGGAGTGATTTTACAATGGGACGTGAATTTGTAGAGTTGTTTGACCATTGGGCAGAATCCTATGATGAGACTGTGGCCGGTAAAGACCTTGAATATCAGGAGGTGTTTATGAATTATGAACAGATTCTTTATAAAGTAGCCGATCTTGTTCATGGGAATGTAGTGGAATTCGGTACAGGTACAGGCAACTTAACTCAAATGCTTCTGGAGAAAGGCTGTTCAGTAGTCGGAGTTGAACCTTCTGCTGCCATGAGGAAAATAGCAAGCAAAAAAATGCCTCATCTCACAATATTGGATGGTGACTTCTTAAGCTTTCAATTGAATGGCCCTATAGATGCTTTCGTCAGCACCTACGCATTCCATCATTTAGAAGACAGCGAAAAAGCCAATGCCATCTCTAAATACAGCGCCCTCCTTACAACTGGCGGAAAAGTTGTTTTTGCCGATACTGTCTTTCGCAGCAAGGACAAAAAAGAGATTTTTATCCAGGAAGCTAAAAACAAACACTACCTCAGCCTGGCGCAAGACCTGGAAACAGAATACTATACAACCATCCACATATTAGAAAGCATGTTTCATTCCAATGGATTCTCTGTTGAGTTTAAGCAGCTAAATCGATATGTGTGGCTAATAGATGCAGAGAAACTTTAGGAAAACGGATCTCAATGACTGAAAACCCTGCTGATCCATAAGCTATTCAGCAGGATTTTCTCTGCCTTAAGCATCCAGTTTGACTTATAAAATATTTTGCAGTATATTAATTGACGTATCAATGATTGACCTATCAATTATCTAAAAAGGCGGGGATGCTGTGTTCAAATGTTCTAAGCAAGAAGAATTAATTGCTGCCCGGCTGTTTGAGCTCAATAAGCAGACAATGCCGAAGTTTGAACGCTGTACAGGCATCAGCCAGTCACGGCTTGAGATTCTCCGGGAGCTTTTTGAAGCGGAAGAAATTACACAGCGGGAGCTTCAGAAAAAAGTAAATATCGATCATGCTGCTGTCACGAGACATCTAAAACAGCTTGAAGAAAAAGGCATGGTGATCCGCAGGAAAAATCCTGCAGATAACCGTTTTACTTATGTCAGCCTGACAGAGGAAGGCAAAACGAAGATTGCTGCTTACTGTGAAGAAAAGCAATTGTTTATTTCCAAAATCCTGAACGGCTTTTCGGAGCTTGAGCGAAGCACACTATTAAATATGCTCACTCGCATCCAGGAAAATGTAGATAATCTTTAATTTTTTCATCCAGAAAAACATAAAGGAGAGTTCACCATGAATAAAACCATTATCAATGACTTTAAAGAAATCGTTAAAGGCCGCCGTTCCATCCGTAATTATGACCCAACAGTCAAAATCAGCAGAGAAGAAATGGCTGAAATCCTGGAGGAAGCCTCTTTAGCTCCTTCATCTGTAAACCTGCAGCCATGGCGTTTTGTGGTAATCGATTCAAAAGAAGGCAAAGAAACACTGGCACCACTTGCAAAATTCAATCAAAGGCAAGTAGAGACATCAGCAGCTGTTGTTGCCGTCTTTGTTGATATGAAAAGCGAAGCCTTCATTGAAAAAATTTATGATACTGCAGTTGAAAAAGGATACATGCCTGCTGATGTAAGAGACAAGCAGGTTCCAGCCATCAAAGGTTTAGCAGAAAATATGACATTCGAGCAAAAGAAAGAAATGAACCTGATTGATGCCGGTCTCGTATCCATGCAGCTAATGCTTGCAGCCCGCGCCCATGGCTATGATACTAATCCAATTGGCGGATATGAAAAAGACCGCATTGCCGAAGCCTTTGATTTGGACAAGGAACGCTACTATCCTGTCATGCTAATCTCCATCGGGAAAGCTGCTGATCAAGGCTACAAATCGGTCCGCCTGCCTGTTGAAGATATCACGGAGTGGAAATAACTCACAAAGGAGAAATGCAACATGATCATTATTCATGCTGGCTTCCAAATACAAACTGATAAAGAAGATGATTTTCTGGTTGAAATGCGTCCGCTGATTGAGGCTTCCAGAGCAGAAGAAGGCAATATCTCTTATGACCTTGTAAAAGATACAGAAAAAGCGGGGGCTTATACTATGGTGGAACTGTGGAAGGATATGGACGCTGTGAAGTTCCACAACCAGACTGAACACTTTACATCATTTACGGCAAAAGCACCTGAGTATTTTGCTGCCCCTCCTCAGGTGGAAGTATATGATGCGAAACCTGTAGATAAAAAGTAAATGATAGACATAAAGACGCTTGGGGAAGCAGATTCCCAAGCGTTGTTTTCACTTTATATTCTCATTCTGATCATGATAAGCAATGAGAATGACTTCTTCTCCCTTTTCCTCACTTAAGCGCTTTTCCAGATTATGCACCTGCTGCAGATCCCCGTCGGACAAATTTGCAAATTGATATTCTTTATCCATTTTTCATCACCTTTTCCTTGTAAGATACCTAAAGTTTGTGTTGACCAAACGTTTTTATACACATAAAGTGAAACTTCAATCAGTGGGGGTTTTCCTTATCCCCCACTGATTGTTAGTTGAGGCCCACAGGAAGTGGGTCACAA
>NZ_MRTQ01000017.1 GCF_001956215.1 Paenibacillus sp. FSL R5-0490
GGTGAGATACAGTGAAACTTGCCGACGCGCAGGCAGAGGCTTAGTTGAACCAATCGGGTTCGTAGTGTCGATTGATCGAAGCGCTAGCGGGGATCTTAGCAACAATAGAACGCGACTAACAATCAGTGGGGGATAAGGAAAACCCCCACTGATTGAAGTTTCACTTTATAATGGAAGATCTGCTTCTGAATGAATGGTTTTTGGTTCTGTCTTTTTGCCATGAAGCAGGTAGTATACGAGCAGGCCAAACAGTGCGACTCCGGCAAGCATAAAATACAGCGAAGCGAAGCCTGTTTTTACCGCAAGGATTCCGAGAACATAGGATCCTAAACCGATCCCTGTATCAAAGAGGGTGAAAAAGGTCGAGGTAGCAAGACCCCGTTTGGCTGGATCGGCCTGCTTGATGGCAACAGTTTGAAGACTCGGAACAATCGTGCCATATCCCAATCCGATGATCGCACCTGACAGCAGAAATACAAAGGTGCTGTTGGCCTGGCTGAGCAAAAACAATCCTGCCGCAAACAGAATAATGGCTGGATAGATCACTTTATTTTCTCCGTACGTATCAAACCAGCGGCCTGTAAATGGGCGGGACATAATGATGAACGCTGCATATACCACGAAGAAGAAGCTCGCCGCTTCAAGCAAATCAAGCTCTTTTGCATAAACGGAAATAAAGGATAGAATCCCTGAGTACGCGAAAGCTAGGATACCAGCTGAAATCGCAACAGGAACGGCATTTTTTTCGAATAAGCTTGAAAGTGTAAAACTCGGATGCTTCACAGAGCTTTCTGCTGTTTGCGGTATTTTAACAAATGCACCAAGCACTATCGCAATAAATGATAAAACGGTGCATAACGCAAAAATCCATGTGAAGCTTGCGTATTGGACAATCGTCAAACCGGCAAACGGGCCGATGACCATAGCCAGATTCATGAACATGGCATAATAGCCAAGCCCTTCGCCTCTCCGTTCATCCGGAACAATTTCAGCAACAATCGCTCCAGTCGCTGTGGTGGCCATGCCAAATCCAACACCGTGCAGAAATCTTAGAGCTAAAAGAGCAGGCATAGTATCAGCCCAAAAATAAAGAAGCGATGAGACAGCAAATACAATCAGGGAAGCAAGCAGAATCTTCCGCCGTCCAACCTCGTCAATCCATTTCCCTGTAAACGGCCTGCTGATTACAGCAGCAATCAAAAAGACCGAAATTATCAGGCCAACCTGTGTTTCGTCCCCTTTTAAATCATCCAAAATATAAAGGGGAAGCGTTGTGAGCAACACATAAAACCCCATAAACAAGAAAAAACTTGTAACAGAAATACTCAAAAAGTCCTTCGTCCATAATGGCTGTTTCTTCATGTTGTCCTCCTAACAATGAAGGTACCAGGTACCTATACCAATTTCGTGAACTGGTCTAGGTGCCTGGTACCATATTTTCTCTCATTTTTGCCATAAGTCTGATCATTGTGCTGATTTCTTCTTCCGTAATATTCTGCAGGACATTGCTTTCGCTTGATCTTACTGCAGCAAGCCAATTGTCATATTCCAGAATCGCTGCATCAGTCAGTGAAATCAGTTTTTCGCGTTTGTCCTTGCCGGCTGTTCTGGTGATCCAGCCTGATTTCTCAAGACGGGCCAATGTCCTGGTCATGGTCGGAGCTTCAACTCCCAAATAAGAAGAAATCTCTTTTTGGGTGCTCGGGCCTCCGGTTTTCAGACGGTAAATAATCGTCCATTGAGCCGCATATAACCCAAGCGGCACCAGACTTTCATTAAGTACTTTGGAAAAATGGCGTGTAAATTGGTTGATGGAATGAAAAAATTCACTTTGATTAGGGTGCATTGTTTTCACCTGCTTAAAATAGTTACCTAGCTAACTATACATGAGATTTAAGAATTTGTCTACCTCGCATATTCTTTTGCTAACTAAGTGTTTAACTGGCAAATAAAAGGGAATGGAATAACAAGGGCAACTGTGCATAACTATAAGGGGGAAATTTTTTTGGATAAGTTATTAGAAGTCGTAGGAGATATTTCAGGATGGCTGTGGGGATATCCCATCATCCTATTATTAGCCGGAACAGGGCTGTATTTAACCTTTTTGCTGGGTTTCTTCCAGTTCCGCTATCCGGTATATATTTTTAAACAGACATTCGGAAGTGTTTTTAAAAAGCCGAAGGGAAAAGGAACCGTTACACCGCTGCAGGCACTCACATCTGCACTGGCCTCCACCATTGGAGCGGCAAACATTGTAGGTGTGCCGGCAGCCATCATGTTTGGCGGTCCTGGAGCAGTCTTTTGGATGTGGGTCATTGCGCTAATAGGAATGTCCATTAAGTTCTCGGAAAGTGTATTGGCTATTAAGTACAGAGAGAAAAATGAAGATGGAGAATATGTGGGGGGCCCTATGTATTACATGACAAAAGGTCTGAACATGAAGTGGCTTGGTGTGATATTTGCCTTTGCGCTCATGATCGAATTAATCCCAAGCATCATGGTTCAGGGTAATGCCGTGGCATCTGCAGTCACCGAAACCTTTAAGATTGATGGACTTTATACAGGCATCGCTGTAGCGGCACTGGTTTCCTTAGTTGTTTTTGGCGGGATCCAGAGAATTGGAAAGGTAACCGAAATCTTTGTTCCATTTATGGCACTCATTTATGTAGGTGCAGCGTTAGTAGTCTTATTTATGAATCTGGGCAAGCTTCCTGAAGTGTTGGAATTAATCTTCACTTATGCGTTTCAGCCGATGTCTGCTATAGGCGGATTTGCCGGTGCGGCAATTGGCGAAATCATTCGCTGGGGATTTGCAAGAGGATTATATTCCAATGAGGCAGGACTTGGAACGGCACCGATAGCTCATGCTGCTGCCACAACTGACCACCCGGTGCGCCAGGGCTTCTGGGCGATTGTCGGTATCGTTGTGGATACGCTGATTGTGTGTACCGCCACTGCATTTGTAGTGCTTTCATCAGGTGTGTGGACAAGGGAAGGGGCCATGAAGGATCCTTCAGCCCTGACAGCAGCGGCATTTACAGAGTATTTTGGTTCCTTCGGAGGTATTCTTGTTGCTGTATCACTCGTATTCTTTGTAGTTTCCACAATCATCGTAGTCGTCTTTTATGGTTCTAAAATGGCCGAGTTTCTATTTGGCTCTTTTGCCGGAAAAGCCATCAAAGTCGTTTACATTGCTGCCATTGTTCTTGGTTCAGTGGGGGCGGCGAAAACGATCTGGCAGTTCCTTGATCTGGCTCTTGCTATGATCTTGATACCGAACATCGTGGCTGTCCTCCTTCTAAGCAAAGAGGTTAAACAGCTGAAAAACGAGTTCTTTACTTCAGAAAAGTATTATTTAAAAGATATTAAAAAAGACGATAAGGCAGCGTAAAAATAGTTCTCCCGCTAATGGCGGGGGACTTTTTTTATAGCTAAAACAATTTTCGGAAAAATAACACTTGTGCGACAAATAGACAAAAGTTTATAATCTAGACAAAAGTCAAAAAAAGACAGGGCTGATCCATTGTGAACGATAAAGAACTATTCATTTTGCAGCTGATTAAAGAGGATCCATTTATTGCCCAAAACGAGCTGGCTGACAAAACAGGGCTCTCAAGGTCCGCTGTAGCCGGCTATATCTCCTCACTGACCAAGCAGGGGAAAATTCTTGGCAGGGCTTATGTCCTGCCGCAAAAGAAAGAAGTGCTTTGTGTGGGAGGGGCCAATGTGGACAGAAAAATACAGACAACCGGACAGCTCCAATACGGAACATCGAATCCCGCCGAGAGCTCCCAATCCTGCGGAGGTGTGGCACGGAACATTGCCGAAAACCTTGGCAGACTGGGCTGTAATGTAGGTCTGATGACCGTAGTGGGAGGCGACCCGGAAGGCGAATGGCTTCTGGAATATACGAAAGCCTTTGCTGACGTGACACCTTCACAATCCCTGGGAGGGGCCGTCACTGGAACCTATACAGCCGTGCTTGATCTGGAAGGGGAAATGGCTGTGGCGTTAGCTGACATGTCCATTTATGAAAGCGTTACCAGAGAGTTTGTCGAAAAAAAGTGGGGGTACATGGCATCAGCTGAGATGGTCATTTTGGATACCAACTTTCCACCAGAAGTTTTAAAGCAAATCATTACAAGGTGTTACGAAGAGAGTATTCCGCTATGTATCACACCTGTTTCAGCACCAAAAATAAAGAATCTGCCGGAAAATCTGCAGGGGGTTACCTGGCTGATTGCCAACAAAAATGAGGCAGAAGCCCTGACAGGGATGGAAATCATCAAGGAGGGAGACTTCTTTAAAGCAGCACAGGAAATGATCAATAAAGGAGTCGAAAAAGTGGTGATTAGCCGAGGAGATAAAGGGCTGATCTACTTCACAAAAACAGGTGAAGCAGGTGTGCAGCTGCCGCCAAAAGTGAAAATCGCTGATGTGACAGGTGCAGGTGACTCGCTTGTATCGGGTATTATTTTCGCCCATTTAAAGGGGCTGAGCACAGAGGATGCCTGCAAAATTGGCATGTCCTGCTCGATGCTTGCCCTGCAGTCCATTGAAACCGTTAATCCCAACCTGAACAACAAACGCCTCCAAGAAACATTCAATCAATATTTCGACTAAGGAGAAGTGACATCATGTTAGAAAAATGGCTTGAGTACTCAGAAGAAGTGTTAGAAGCGAAGAAAGCAAATAAACCGGTTGTGGCCCTTGAATCCACCATCATTTCACATGGAATGCCATACCCGCAAAACGTCCAGACAGCAAAAGAGGTGGAGGACATTATCCGCAAAAACGGTGCGGTTCCTGCAACCATTGCCATTTTAAACGGGAAAATTAAAATTGGTCTGTCAGATGAGGAGCTGGAGTTCCTGGCACAAAGCAGGGACGTTGAAAAAGCAAGCCGCCGCGACCTTCCATATTTAGTTGCGAAGAAAAAAAATGGTGCCACAACGGTAGCAGCCACCATGATCTGTGCAGAGCTTGCCGGCATTGAAGTCTTTGTCACAGGCGGAATAGGCGGAGTTCACCGCGAAGCGGAAACCACCATGGACATCTCAGCTGACCTTCAGGAGCTTGCAATGACCAATGTTGCTGTTATCTGTGCAGGTGCGAAATCCATCCTGGATATCGGTTTGACGCTTGAATACTTAGAAACCCATGGCGTTCCGGTTGTAGGATTTGAAACAGATGTATTGCCTGCCTTCTATACACGCACAAGTCCTTTTAATGTAAACTACAGAGTAGATACTGCGGAGGAAGCAGCCGAAATGATCCGCACAAAATGGGAACTGGGCCTAAAAGGCGGCGTTGTCATTGCCAACCCAATTCCTGAAAAAGATGCAATGGAAGAGGCGTTTATTACTGGTGTTATTGAAACAGCTTTAAAAGAAGCGAATGCAAACAATATCTCAGGGAAAAAAGTGACACCGTTCCTTCTGGGGAAAGTGAAGGAATTGACAGAAGGCAGAAGCTTGACAGCGAACATTGCATTGGTGAAGCATAATGCGGAAGTGGGTTCTAGGATTGCTGTAAGTTTGCATAAGTAAAGGGAAAGGCCAGGCTTGGGAAGTCTGGCTTTTTATACTGATAGAATGATAGCTGTGATGATGATTGCTAGATAGAATAATAATCTTAAGAAATTAATCATTTGGTTAACGTCCCTTCTGGAAACCCATATATTAGATGATATGTACAGGTTCTTGGATGGGGGACGGGTGTTTGGCTATATGAAGTAAAAAGGGCACTTTCCTGGGGAAAGAGCCTCTTAATTTTGTATTCTTTTTGCATTCAGGATATACCGGGAGGGTGCATCTCCCACATAAGAGAAGGGGTAGCAGGTGGAAACAGTGAGAATTTCGTTAGGAGCGGTGGAGCGGATCACAGTGGTATCGTCTGCATCAACAATCTTCGAATCGGTAATTTCATATGTAAACTTACCATATGGCATGCTGACTTCAAAAGTATCACCGATTTCAAGTTCGCCTAGGCTGCGAAACACCGTATCCCGATGCCCTGATAATAAAATCTGATCGGGCTGCCCTGGAAAAACAGTTGTGGAGTAATGGCCAACCCCTTTTTCCAGCTCATCCTCATCTGTTCCTTCTATAATGGGAAGTTCAGCTTTCAGGCGGGGGATCTTTAAGATGCCAATGGCTTCACCTTGCTCGAAGGAAATATCTTTAGGCTGTTCTGTTTGGAGAACACTTTTTTTATCTTTGTTCTCTTCATTTTGAACTCTTTCTTGTGCCTGGGCTAAAGAAGCCTTGGTCTTCTTCTCCTGGGCATACATTTCCTGCAGAGAGAACAGGACCAAACCGCCTCCGATTAAGATAAGGAAGGAGGCAGCTATCATTAGCAACCGGCCTCTAACCTTCAATTAAACGTTCCCTCCATTCATCTTCTTAAATTTAATGAACTCCAGATAATAGGAGAAATCCTCTTTTGTGATTCCCTGCCTGATAGCTTCTTTTACAAGAGTAACCCACTCCTCATCCAGCTTAGACAAGTCCGTAATTTCATCTTTGTTCTCTTCCAGCAGATCCTCAAGATTAGCATCCAATGTCCTGGCGATTCTCGATAAAACCTGCAATGAAGGGTTCTCCTGTATACCTCTCTCAATATAGCTCAAATACGATTTGGATACCTCCGCTTTTTCAGAAAGCTCATTAATTGAGTATCCCTTTTTGATTCTTAAGCTTTTAATTCGGACACCTATCATAGGCATAATACTCCCTTATCATAAGATATAAAGATGTTTTCATTATAACGAACAAATCGTTCAATAAAAAATACAAAATAGTGAGAATTCTTGAGGTATTCTTAGAAAAAGAACGAAAAACGTTCTTTAAAACGAAAAAACGGCTGAATTTGGAATTTTTCAAAATAAGACGGATGGACTATACTCGACTTATCGGTTCGATAAAAAGAACAAAATAATTAATTTAAAAGAACGAGAAAATCAACAAGGAAGTGAAGTTGTGAAGAAAGTATTAAAAATTTCATCAACCATAGTAATTATCCTTGTGGTCCTGTTTGCTGCATTAGCAATGGTGTATTTCTTTTTAGCAAAAGGAAACATTGATAAAGCACCAAGCATCTTTGGCTATAAGCCGCTTACCATTCTATCAAACTCCATGCAGCCAGCCTTCAACGCAGGTGACATCATTTTAATAGATGTAGAGACAGAACCAAAAGAGGGTGATGTCATTACATACAAACACCCAGATGGAGTATTAGTAACACACAGGGCAGTTAGAACCTTTGAGCAAAATGGAACCATGTTCTTTGAAACAAAAGGAGACAACAACGAACAGGTCGATGAAGTATTGACCTCCAGGGAGAACATTGTAGGAGTTCAGGAAAAGATAATCCCTAAGCTGGGGTATGTGGCACAGTTTATGGCAGGTCCAATCGGATTTTTTATCTTCATAGTAATGCCGATTCTAGCTGTGATCATTATTGAAATTTTCCAGAGACTTGGATTAATAAACACAAAGAAAGAAGAACAAATACAAGGGTAATAGCGGGGAAGGAGTGATGGCGGATGAAAACTTAAAATATAAAAAGTTTATATTTTAAATTTAAATTCGTACAAAAATTATTAAAAATAAGGGAGAGATTTTCACATGAAAAAAATGAAAAAGGCTTTATTAGGTACAGCATTAGCAGGAACACTTGTAATTGGTGCCGGAGCAGGTACATATTCTTGGTTTAATGCAGAGTATAAAGCGTCTGGGCAAATTACAAATCACACACTGGAAATTAATGATACAACAACTGATTCAGATGTACTTTTTGCAGAAGCTGAATCACTAGCTCCTGGCCGTTCGGTCTCAGACTCTTTTTCAATAGAGAATACAGGTTCATTAGAACAAGTCTTACGTACTAAGTTCGATTTAGCTTTGTATGATGAAAATGATCAGAACATTGGAAGTCCTGATAAGTCTGGTTACACTATCGATGCTAAATTTACATTTACAAGAAACGGCACAACATATGCACCATTAACTTTTGAAGGAATCGATGCTCAACAGTTGGATCGTATTTTAGGTAATAATCAATGGCTTCCAGATGCTGATGGTTTGGAAAACCTTGGTGAAGTATTCTATTTCCAGCCAAAAGATAAGATCGATGTTGTGTTAGACGTAAATTTATTAGGAAGTGCCGGAAATGAATATCAAGGAAAGAAATTAAAAGGTAACCTAGAAGTTGATGGTAAACAAATTGATGCGGGTGCACAATACAACGATTAATTTATATAAAGTTCATTTAAAAATAGCCGGTTTTGTCGCCGGCTATTTTTAAATGAATAGTTAATCAATAAATATATACTTAATTGTGATTAAAGGAGAGTTCCTGTGAACAGAAAGGAAAAGTATAGAAGAATACGTATTAGCAAAAGGGTTGACCTTTCTAAATACTCTTTGCTGGGTATCTCTATTAGTTCCCTTTTTTTATTTTCACTTTTTATCATGTCATTTGGCACCTATGCATATTTTAATGCGCAGTATAAAAATGAATTTAATATACGAAACGCTACAAAAGAAGAGCTGGTTCAAATCACCAAGGGACCTGTTGAATATGAGGATAAATGTAAAGCAAAACAAACGGTAACAGTAAAGAATATTTTTGATTATAAAGTAGTTATTTCCATAGACAATAGTGAGTATATTCTCCAGCCAGGAGAAACTATTACTCATACTCAAATTCTTGCTGATGGATGCGGTGAGTTTGGTGATAAGTCTTTCAATATTATTGGCTATGAAAATTACTTTGTTCATCCTGTTCATGTTTATGTAGAAAAAGAACTGCTTAATCCAAAGCCGCCTTGTCCTCCGCAATCAGACAACGGTCAAGGAAAGCCTAACAATAACGGGGAAGGTAAGCAATGCGGCCACACTGATACTACAGGTGGCACCACTGATACTGAACTCACAGATTCTAATGAATCCGAAAAGGATGACACTCAAGTTGAAAGTGTTCAAAATAACGAAAATCAACAAGAGTCGGAACAAGGTACAAAGGAAAAGCAGAGCAATGAAAGTATAGATAACTCGAGTGAAAAACCTGTAACAGAAACAGATTCTAAATCCGAGGAAAAGCAGGTAACAACACAAGGAGAACAAACAGAACCGCAGCAAGAAGAACAGCCGCAGCAGGAAGTGATTCCTGTGAAATCCGAGGAATCTAAAAAACAAACTGAAAGCAGTAGCACTGAAGAAAGTGTCTCTTGACCCAATGTGGTTAGGGTTATAGGAGTGAGTGAAAATAAAAACTGTTAATTTAATTTTTAAGCTCCTTTTAATGGTTTCTATAGTTCTTGTTTTCTCTGAAAATAAAGCAATGGGTCAGGAGGATGAAGTCCAAATAGAGGTTAAGCCAGGCAGAGTATTATTTAACACTGTCAATATGGCTCCCGGAAGGTCTATTGAAGAAGTGCTAACTATCCAAAATAGAGGAAAGCTTGATTTTGTTTATAACATTAAAGCAATCTTCAAAGAGGGCAGAAAGTTATTTGATGAGTTGGAGTTAACGATAAAGGATTCAAGGAATCGGCACCTATTTGAAGGGAAATTAGCTGATTTTAATGGTTTTGGAGAGAGATCACTAAGTTCTGCTTATGAAGAAGAATTAACGTTCTTAATAAATTTCCCTTCACACTTAGGTAATGATTTTCAAGGTGAATCATGTAACTTTGAGTTAAGTTTTTATGCCAAAGAGAAAGTGATAAGCCCAGACCCAGATCCAGACCCAGACCCAGACCCAGATCCAGATCCAGATCCAGATCCAGACCCAGACCCAGATCCAGATCCAGACCCAGATCCAGATCCAGACCCAGATCCAGACCCAGACCCAGACCCAGACCCAGACCCAGACCCAGACCCAGACCCAGATCCAGATCTAGATCCAGACCCAGACCCAGACCCAGACCCAGAACAAGATTCAGAACCAGGTAAAGATTATGATGAGAATGATGAATCCCCAAATGATAACAAAGAAATAAAACCACAAAGACCAATTAGCGAAGAGGAGCTGGCAGCAGGTCCGTCAGAAGGACATGTGTTACCTGCTACAGCAACCAATAATTATAATAATTTATTTGCGGGCATTATGCTTTTATGTCTTGGGGCTATTGTGCTTCTTTATAGAAAATTTTGGATAGCAAGGAAATGAGCTATCTGAATTAATCTTAATGATGAAAAGATAGTTAGAGGGCTTGGGGCAATAAATTTTCTTCAAGCCCTTATTGATACAAAGATTACTAATATATCTATTAATAAAATCTTTTTATATAGGAAAGTAAAAGTGGTGATCACATGAAAAAGCTGCTTTATTATCTTGCCATCTTAAATCTGCTGGACGGATTTCTTACTGCCCTAGGACTCCACTTTAATGTTATAGAAGAAAGCAATCCGCTAATGGGTAATCTTTATGACCTGCATCCTTTTTTATTTCTTTCTCTTAAAATAATTCTTTCTTTTGTACTTATCATTTTATCAATATTTATCTCCGCAGAATCTAAAGTCAAACTATTAGCAGCCGGAGCTTCAATTATGTATTCAATCGTATGCCTGCTGCACTCTGTTTGGATTTTCTCATTAATTGTTTAACAGCATTCATTAAAATCTAATTAGGAAATATATATCAATATAAAATAGTTCAGGCGGTGTCTCATGTATCAAAAAAACTGCACTAAATGCCATAACCCATCTTTCAGCAGCACTGAAACCGGAGAGTGGCTTTGCCCGGTTTGCGGAACTGATTTGACGAATGAAACTTTTCTGGATGCGATGACACGGGAACCGGCCCATATTATCTATAAGAAAAAGAAAATTTCGCACACCTATTCTCTGCAGGAAATTAATAAGAATTATAGGAAAAGAATCGGCCATTCTTACTATTCTAAACAGAGAACACTTAAATAAGTGAGGGATTTGAGAGACTTTTGTCGAAAAATAAATTAATTTAATATTAAAATAATTAATTATATTTACAAAAAAAGACACCATTAGCAATACGCCCATAGTAGAATACATCTATGGAAAATATTTCTTTGAGCCGATAGGCGCAGAAAAAGGCAAACTCATTGAAAGATGGGGACGCAAAGTCGCGGGTCTAAGGTATTGAAAAATACTACGATGGCTGGATTGCCTGGAATACGATACGTATCCTGGGGGGAAGAATGTTGACAGAGCAAAATATTAAGGTCGAAGAGATTGATTTAGAGTGGCTGCAGTTAATTATGGAAGCAAGAAACTTAGGCCTGCAAAAGGAAGAAGTTAGAGAGTTTTTACATAATAACAGAGCCAAAGAGGTTCTGATCGAAGCTTAAATATCCGATATTGCTAAGTATTTCTGTTAGAGGCATCTCTAAATGGAAATGCTTTTTATTTTTGCCAAAAAAATAAGCCTGTGTATTCAGGCTCATGGCTATTATGATTTTTGTCCGCTTTTCCACTTATTAAAATCCAAAAACTCCCTAAATTGCTCCTTGGAAACACCAGACTCCATGGCTTCTTTCACAATTTTCATCCATTCGGAATCCAGATCTTCCTTGTTGATCTGCTCATGGATCAAATGGTCCACGGGAACATTCAGGACACCTGCGATTTTTTCAAGGAATTGAATCGATGGATTGGTCTGCAAATTTCGTTCAAGTGAGCTTAAGTATGATTTTGCCACACCGGCCTGGTCTGCAAGCTCGGATAAGGACATTTTCTTTTCCTGGCGAAGTTTTTTTACACGATCACCGATCATCGTATACCACACACCTTATTTTGTATGTAATAGGATTATATCATAATGAGTTCCATATTAAGAACGTTTTGTTCAATATTATTATCATCATACCACAGTGTCAACCGATTTAAATAGCTAGTTATCACAGTTTTTAAAAAATATATCTTTTGTCGCTCTCAAAAAGTAATGCTCCTCGTCATAAGACGGGAGCATTTTGCTTCTCAATTATTTGAATAACCTGCTGTGCAGCTGCTTCCACATCATCTGCATTCACATGGTGGAATTCGCCTTCATAATCATGCTGTTTAAAAGCATAGCGCGGGTCGTAATAGTGTTCTAATAAAAGCTTAATAAATAGCTCGTAGTTCTCCGTTTGAACTGATTCATCCAGCTGCTCGCGGATTTCGGTATCCTTCAGCCGTTTTTTAATAAACACAAGGCTTTCATCCACTTTCGGCTTGAACCATCCTTCTTTTTGATATGGTTCCACATAGTCCCTCAGAATACGCTGGACACGGGATTCGATGCTTGCAAACATATCAATGTGGATTGCGTTTTTTTTAGTATCGAGCAGCTCGTCCGGCTGAACCACCTTGCCAATCCGCTTGCTTTCAGCTTCCATAATAATATAAGGGGAGCCTTTAACCTCAGAAAGGGCTTGATACAAAAGAGCATCAAATGTTTTCTGTGTGCTGCCTTCCCCCATGCCAAAGGAGCCGAAGATCGATCCGCGGTGTCCTGCCATTTCTTCCAGATCAAGAACAGGATATCCTTTTTGACTTAACACCTTCAGCACATCTGTTTTCCCGACGCCGGTCATCCCGTGGATCACAACTGCTTTTTCAGGAATCAGGCTTGCAGTGTTTTCAAGTATATATTGACGGTACGCTCGATACCCTCCAATTAAACGGGGGATTGAAACACCGGCATATGTGATAAATGTAGTAACGGCTTTGCTGCGCATGCCGCCGCGCCAGCAGTAAATGACAGGCTGGAAGCCATCATTTTTCAGGTCTCTGATTTTCTGCATCATGGACGGAATTTTAGGTGAAACGATTTCCATCGCTCTCCACTTAGCCGCATCAGAACCTTCTTTCTTATATAATGTTCCGATTTCCGCACGCTCTTCATTAGTGAAAAGAGGCACATTGACAGCACCGGGAATGCTGCACTCCTCGAATTCAATTGGAGACCTGACATCGACCGGAACTGCGTTGTCCATCTGGATATATTGTTCGACTGCTATTTCTCTCATTTTATTGCCTCCAAAATTAAAGTGAAACTCCGATCAGAGGGGGTGTTTTCCGCTGATTGGTTAGTTGAACTAATCGGGCCTTACGGGCAGTTTGGCACCATTAATTCACCTTTGAATTTTACTGCAGTTTCTAGTGGGGATCTTACTGCCCGTTAGACTGCGGTATTGCTATATATCGCCCTAAAAGGAACGTTAATTGATTTGACTCTCTCTATTATACAGGATTTTGAAATTATAGGTGTCTATCACAATCATACTCCTATTTTCAAAAGTTTGTTCTTATAATTTTTTCCAGACTTTGTAATATCAGCATATCCATTGGTTTTGCTTTTTAAAAAGAAGGTTAAATAAAAGGCAAAGGTGGTGGAAATATGTCCTTGAATACAGAGGTTGCCATTATAGGCGGAGGGATTGGCGGTTTGACACTTGGACTGAAGCTGGCCCAAGCCAATCTGGATGTCACAGTTCTGGAAAAGCTGGATGCCCCCTCTTCCGTTTATAAGGGAGAACTCCTGCAGCCAAAGAGCCTGAAAATCTTTAATCAGCTGGGTGCTTTGGATGAAATCCTTGATAATGGCTTTTCATTTTCCCGGATTGCGTTTGAGGAAGGGGAAAAAGAGTTTGCCATGGATTACAGCATCCTCCCTGGGAATTATGATTACTCGCTTATGATCGAGCATGAAAGGCTGAAAGGAATCCTTCTGAATCAGGCGCTTCAATATTCGAACTTTCATTATCTGTCAGGGTCCCTGGCAAAAGGGTATGACAAGGGCCAATTATTGGTTGAGCGGAAGGATGTAAAGGAGCAGCTGACAGTGAGGGCTGACTTTTTTATAGGTGCTGAAGGAAGAAATTCCATTACCAGAAAAGAAATGAACAGCAAAATTAAAAAGATTGAGTACAACCATCAATTTCTAACTGTCACCTTCCCCCGGCCTCAATCATTGGAGGAAGGGAAAATCATCTCTAAGGATGAGCGGTTCCTTGGATTATTTCCGCTGCCGGATGCGAAAGTGCGATCTGTTTATTTAATTCCTGAGGGCACGTATAAGGAGCATCTCAAAAAAGGAATTCACTATTTCCATAAAAATTATGTAGAGCTTTTTCCGGAATTGGAAGGGTATGTGACCAGGCTGAAAAACTGGAAGGATATTCAGTTAATGATTCCGACAGCCTTTTATGCAGATAAATATGTGGATGGAAGACTTGCTATATTGGGCGATGCGGCCCATACGGTCCACCCGATGGCAGGGGAAGGCATGAATATGGCGATTCAGGATGCCGATGTGCTTGGGGAGTTGCTTGCAGAGATGTATGCGAGCGGAAGAAATTCTCCTGACAGGCTTAAATGGTATGAAAAAGTCCGCAAGCCACGCGCTGAAAACATGATCAGCCTCAGCCATTTATCCGCCATAGCCTATTCCTATTCGAACCGGGTTATTACAGGAATACGCCGCAAAGGGCTGAAGCAGATCGAAAGAGATAAAACCCTGCAATATAAGCAAATGCTGAATGTTTCAGGTCTTGGATATTGGCCGGAGAGCCTTTGGGACCGATTGATTCAGGCAGGAATGCTGCCGGCAAGAAAAACAGAATTATCAGCTTCGGATAAAAGCCATTATTTTTATACAGAAAAAGAAGACTATCCCTGGAAGAAGGTTGAACAGCCATGATAAATGAATATGTGAGATTACTAAAAGCACGAAATTGGATGAAAAAGAACCAGCCCTTTTTATACAGCTGGCATGCCTATGTTGGATTTGAGCTCGACCTTTTTTCCCAGTTCCGCAGCTGGAGAACGGTAAAAGAGGTGGCCTCAAGCAGAAATCTACAGGAGGAGCTGCTTTTAAGATGGGTGGAGGTGGGGCTGGCGATCCGCCATTTGAAAAAGAAGGGGAAGGATAAAATCAAGACAACATCTAAATTCAGCCTTCCGTCCACGCCGAAAAACCCCCGATCCACAGGAATCATCCTGAAGGAAATGATGGAATTGCATATCCCGACTTTACTCTCTTATCCTGAACTGCTCCGTTCCAATACGAAAAATACTTTTGACCATGAAGAACATGGACCAACCGTTGCGAGAACTTCATCACTGCTGGAACAGCTTGCCCTGCCGCGGCTTATGAAAACCATTAAGAAAAACAAAATGGAAAGGATCATCGATATTGGCTGCGGGGAAGGCGGCTATTTAAGCAGAATCAGCCAGAAGTTCCCGCATGCAAAACTGGCGGGAATTGAAATTAATGAAGACGTCGCAGAATCTGCCCGAACCAATTGCAAAGATATTCCCAACATTAATATTGTGACAGCAGATGTTCATGAATACTCACCTGATCATCAGGCTGATTTAATTATGGTCAACAACCTGCTGCACTATATCCAGCCGGATGATCGCAAGCAGCTGCTGTCCCGATTGAAAAGCTGGCTTAGCCGGAAAGGATCCATTACGATTATCACACCCATTCTTCATTCAAAAAAAGGCGAGGAATTTTCAAGTGTGTTTAACAGCTTCTTTTCTGCCTTTGAAAATCTTTATCCAACCCCGACTGAGGAGAATATCCACCAGCTTGCGAAAGAGCTGAAGCTGAAAGTGAAAACCTTCAAACCTGTTGTAACAGAAGGCGGGTGGTATTTTATCCAGCTGTCCAACCGATAATTCAAAGCAAGCCCGTTTAATGGTAGAATGGTGTTAACTTGACTGAAATGGTGATTGAAATGAGAAATAATAAATATTTAGTGATTTATGAGGAGCTTGCCCAGCAAATCCAGGAAGGCAAGTATCCCGCCAGATCCATTCTGCCATCTGAACATGAATTGACGGAGATGTATTCCACTTCAAGGGAAACCATCCGCAAAGCATTGAATTTGCTTGCACAAAACGGTTTTATTCAGAAAATCCGCGGAAAAGGCTCGATGGTCCTTGATTTGAAAAAGCTGCAGTTTCCCATATCGGGTCTGGTCAGCTTTAAAGAGCTGGCCGGGAAGATGGGGCAGCGTGCTGAAACGATTGTGGACGAATTTTCGCTTATTCAGCCTGACGCAGAAAAGATGAAGCATCTCCATATTGATAAAGATGAAAAGGTCTGGAAAGTCTATCGGGTCCGGAAAATTGAAGATGAGCGGATTATTTTGGACAAGGACTTTTTAATTGAGAAATATGTCCCCGGCTTAACGAAGGACATATGCCAGAGCTCTATTTTTGCCTACATTGAGGGCGATCTCGGCAAAAAAATAAGCTTTGCCAAAAAGGAGTTTACAGTGGAAGAACCGACCGCTGAAGACCGCAGGCTTCTGGATATGGAAGGGTTCCATGCCATTGTCGTGGTGAAAAATTATATTTATTTTGATGATGCCACCCTTTTTCAGTACACAGAATCCAGGCACAGGCCGGACAAGTTCAGGTTTGTTGATTTTGCGAGAAGAATGGACAGCGGGGTGTAACATGCTTTTTACGTTTAAGATTGTTCATTCAGGGAAATCTCCTTATGTGAAGATTTTTAAAAGGAGATGGTATAGATGAGTAAAAAAATCGCATGCTTAATTACCGAGATGTTCGAGGATAGTGAATACACGGAACCTGCAAAAGGCTTCAAAGAAGCAGGTCATGAAGTAGTTACAATTGAAAAGGAACAAGGCAAATCCGTTAAAGGCAAACAGGGTGAAGCCACTGTTCAAATAGATCAGAGCATTGATAACGTAAATCCGCAGGACTTTGATGCACTGTTCCTGCCAGGCGGATTCTCACCGGATCAGCTTCGTGCCGATGATCGATTCGTCCAATTTGCGAAATCATTCATGGACGATAAGAAACCAGTCTTCGCGATCTGCCACGGACCACAGCTGCTGCTGACAGCGAAGACTCTAGAAGGCCGCGACGCAACGGGCTACAAATCCATCCAGGTTGACATGGAATACGCAGGAGCCAAATTCCAGGACTCAGAAGTCGTCGTCTGCCAAAACCAGCTCGTCACAAGCCGCCAGCCGGAAGACATCCCGGCATTCACACGCGAATCGCTTAAATTGTTAGGATAATGAAATGGACAGCCCTCTGCCTGATTTGGCAGGGGGTTTTTAATGTTTGATTAATGTATTACTTTCAGGGATTATCCATCCGGGCTTTGATATTGGAAAATTCCTTATTAATACCGTGCTGATTGGAGCGGAGGGGCCTCGATCCTCGAAAATGCTGACGCATTTTCTTCGTGCGGTGTTCAATCAGGGAAGCTTATTCAATGTCCTACGGGAGTAGCGAACCAGGGGAGGTCCCGCAGCGGAAATCAGCACCCTAGCTCAACAGCTGCAAATTCAGTCATATACATAAACAAAAAGCAGCCCTCAAAAGGCTGCTCCCATATTATTTATTCTTCCTCAAATTCCCAAGCTCCTCAACCAAAGCCTGCATTTCATTCGGACTAAAAGAATCCTTTTTCATAACAAGATCATAAATATCCTTCAATTCCTCATACATTTCCTCATCAAAATGTGAAGGCTTAATAGCACCTAAATTCAAAACCTTCAGCTTCTCCTTAATAGCCTCAATCATAAACTCCACATTCTCAACCGATTTCTCCGATAAATTATTCATTACAGACACCCTCTCATAGCTATGTATTAGGACGAACACACTTTTCTTATCATCTTTCCACGATATCAGCAAAATGTCAACTTAAATTAGGCTTGCATGTACCATGGAAATTAGTAGAAAATAAAGGAGAAGTTTGGACAAAATACATATAATAATACAGGAAAAGGACGAGTCAGGTTTCGTTAAAAGTAAAATAGGGAAAAATTGAATAAAATTTTCATATTATAATTTTACTAAAGGAGAATAAAATATGGGGAAATCATTGTTTTGGAAAGGTGTACTATATGGAGCACTTGCAGGCGGTGCGCTAAGTCTTCTTGACAAATCCACAAGGGAAACCGTTTTTGACAATTGCCGGAAAACGTCCAGCAATGTCGGCTATTACTTAAGACACCCAAGTGAAGCAGTGAATCAGGTGAAGGATGTTTCCAACAAGGTCAAAACCGCTATTGACCAGGTTAGTGAAGACGTCGCTTTTATTACTGGCACAGTGGAAGAAATAAGAGAAATGGCACCTGAAGTAACACAGATTGTTCAGAATACAAAGCAGGCCTTTTCAGATATTAAGCTGAAGGGATCAGGCGAACTGCCGGAACAACCGGCTGACGATTCGGTTCAGATTCCGCATTAATAACAAGTGAGGTGTTGGAATGGGACGAACTTTTTCGGCTCTGATTCCAAACTTATGGAAAAGAATAGAAGAAGATGACGTATTTGGACTTGCTGCCCAATTGGCGTATTTCTTTCTTCTCTCTCTTTTTCCTCTGCTGATTTTCCTGGTCACGCTCGTTCCCTATTTGCCGATCACGCAGCAGGATATCTTAAATGTTGTCCGTGATTTTGCGCCGGGAGAGACCATGAAGCTCATTGAAACCAATATCTATGAAATTACGCAGCGAAATGGAAAGCTGCTTTCCTTCGGGATCATCGCGACGCTCTGGTCGGCTTCAAATGGAATAAATGCCGTGGTGAAGGCTTTTAATAAGGCGTATGACGTAAAGGAAACCCGTCATTTTATTCTTGCACGCGGAATGGCGATTCTGCTGACGTTTGCGATGATTTTTGTGTTTGTAATGGCTCTGCTTCTTCCTGTTTTCGGAAGACAGATTGGCTTGTTTATTTCTTCGGAATTTGGTTTGTCAGGCCAATTTCTGGCGATATGGAATATGGTGCGCTGGTTAGTGAGCCCTTTCATCCTTTTTATGGTGTTTACAGGGTTATACTGGATTGCCCCCAATAAAAAATTAACCTGTATAAGCGCTGTGCCAGGTGCCATTTTCGCCACAGTCGGCTGGGTGCTGTCCTCGCTTGCTTTTTCATACTATGTCAGCAGCTTTGGCAATTTCTCCGCGACATATGGAAGCATTGGGGCCATAATCGTCCTTATGATCTGGTTTTACATATCCGGCATTATCATCATTCTGGGCGGGGAAATAAATGCCATCTATTCGAAGATCAATAAAGAGGATTGCTGATAAAAGTTTCCTTCTTAAAAAGTCCCTCTCCGTTACACACTAGTAATGGGGGAAAATGAATACATTGGAGGGGACCGATATGACAAAGCACACGAAAAAAGACGGCGGCACTAAGCAAAAAGGCAAAAACAAACCAAAACAAAAAACATCCGGTTCTGCTAACGGGCAGAACGGTTACCACTAAACATAAAAAAGCCTGGGAATCTGAATTCCCAGGCTTTCCTTATGATCTTAGCAGCCTCAGACTGTTTAAAATAACCAAAATGGTTGACCCTTCATGGCCGATTACACCATATGGAAGGTCAAGCAGCTGCAGGAAGTTGGATGCAATCAAAAACATAATCACCGTGATGGAGAAGATGACATTTTGTTTGATGATGGTATTCATGCGTCTTGAAAGTTCGATGGCTTCCGCGATTTTTGGCAGGTCATTTTTCATTAAAACCACATCAGCCGTTTCAAGCGCTACATCCGTTCCTTCGCCCATGGCGATTCCGACATTGGCGGTGGCCAGGGCAGGGGCATCGTTAATTCCGTCGCCGACCATCGCGACATTGCTGTATGTTTCCTTCAGCTTTTTCAAATGCTCCACTTTGTTTTCAGGCAGGCATTCGGCAATATGTTCATTGACATGGCTTTCGCCCGCAATTGCTGCCGCTGTTGTCTGGCTGTCTCCTGTCAGCATGATCGTGTAGATTCCCTGTTTCTTTAAAAGGTCAATGGCCTGTTTGGTTTCCTCCCGGACAACATCCTTCAGGGAAAGGAGGCCGATGATTTCATCGTTTTTCTGGACAAATACAACCGTCTTTCCTTCACTTGCCATGCGGTCGGCAGCTCCGTCTGCAAATGCCACGGCCTCTGTTTTACCGACAAAAGAGGCTTTGCCGATTTTCCATTCATCATGATCAACCTTCGCTTTTACCCCGAACCCGGTAACATCTTCAATGCTCTCAGGGTGGATAAGGGACTCTGAAAGTGTGCTCTTGGCATATTTGACAATGGCATTAGCCAGCGGGTGGTTTGAATGACTTTCAATGGATGCGACCTTTAGAAGCAGTTCTTCCCTGGAAAGCCCATCCTTGACTACAACATCGGTCACTTCCGGTTTTCCTTTTGTCAGTGTGCCGGTTTTGTCAAAGGCAATCGCCTTAAGATGGCTCAGGTTTTCGAGGTGCACACCGCCTTTAAAAAGGATGCCGTGTCTCGCTCCATTTGAGATGGCTGACAAAGTCGCAGGCATGATCGATGCGACCAGGGCACAAGGTGATGCTACAACAAGAAGGATCATGGCCCGGTAAAAGGTTTCAGTCCAGCTCCATCCTAAAAGAAAGTGTGGAGCAAACATCATCAGAACAACTACAGCCAAAACAATTTTGACATAGGTGCCTTCAAACTTTTCAATGAAAAGCTGTGAAGGGGATTTCTCGCTTTGAGCTGATTGCACAAGCTCAATAATTTTTTGAAAAAGGGTTTCGTTATTCGGTTTTGTGATTTCAACCGTAATCGATCCGTTCAGATTCACAGTACCGGCAAATACCTGGTCATCCGCGCCTTTGGAAACAGGAAGGGATTCACCTGTGATGGCTGCTTCGTCCAGGGATGAATGGCCTTTTACAATTGTTCCATCAGAGGGAACCCGCTCACCCGGCTTTACCAGGATAAAATCCCCGATTTCAAGCTCTGAAACATGGACATGCTCCTCGGAACCGTCTGTGATCCTCAGGGCTTCTTCAGGTTGCAGCTCCATAAGAGAAGAAATTTCCTTATGGCTTTTGTTCATGGTGTAGGTTTCCAATGCACCGCTGACTGCGAAAATAAATATCAGGATGGCGCCTTCTGTCCAATAGCCGATAATGGCTGAGCCGATTGCAGCGAAGATCATCAGCATTTCAACATTCAATTCTTTATTCTCAATGGTTTCTTCGATGCCTTCTTTCGCTTTCGCAAAACCGCCGATTACGAAAGCCAGCAGGTAAGCGGCAATCGATGGTGATTCCATTCCGCTTCGGTCCAGCAGCCAGCCTGTCAGAATCAATACACCGCTAAGAAGTGCGGCGATTAATTCAGCATGGGGTTTGATTTTTTCTAAAAGACTTTCTTCAGATCGATTGCTGCTTTTAAGCAGAGCCTTTGCCTCCATACTCATCGTTTGTCCTCCTAAAATGGTATTATTGTTTTTCAGTTGTCTTATTGAGAAGAATAATCACATTCAATACCCCTAAAAAACGACGAAAGCTGCCACCAGATAGGTGACAGCGTTAAAATCAGTAATGCAGCTTGCACTATGCAATTATGGTAATCTATTACACTTATATTACTATATAACCTATGAAAAGAAAAGCTAAACAGTTACGTGAAATTAAAATGACTGGCTTTTCTCCAATACCTGTTCTTTGTTCCCGAATAAGGTGACGGCACCAAATATAATCAGCAGCATCACACTGATAATATTGAAAAAGCTGATGGTCTTGAATAAATCAATGAAAAGGCCGCCGAAGTAGGGGCCAATCAGGCTTCCAATGCTGAAGGCTACGCCGCAAAGCAGGTTGCCTGTTGGAAGCAGGTTCTTTGGCATTAAGTCTGCCATATAGGTGATCCCAAGTGAGAAGGTTGATCCAACGGCCATGCCTGCAATGAATAGGCAAATGGTCAGCGCTAGCACGATTTCCTCGAGCAGGCTTGCTGCGACAAAGCTGATAAACCCGATAAAAAGAACACTCATTAAAACATGGCGCCTTCCGAATTTATCACTCATGATGCCTAAAGGAAGCTGGAATATGATGCCCCCGATCGCAAATGAAGTCAGCAGCAGGGAAACACTTGAAACTTCGAGCCCGATGCGCAGGCCATAGATGGGAAAGCTGCCGTTCAATGAAGCTTCTAGAAATCCGTAGCCTAATGCCGGTAGGAAGGCAACCCAGCCATATTTTGATGCTTTTGAAAAACGTTTCATTGTTTCTCTGAATGAGTTAATTTCTATGGACTGATCAGGGAAATCATTTTTTAAAGAGAATAAAAACAGCCAGGCAATCAGACAAAGAATAGAAGAAATGATAAACGGCATGGTTTCATTGATTTTAACAAGCGGTGCCATTAATGGACCCGCAGCAAATCCCACTCCGAAGAAAAGTCCGTACAGGGAGATATTCCGGCCGCGCTTATTTTCCGGAGAAAAGGATGTGATCCATGTCTGCGTTCCGAAATGCAGGGCATGGTCGCCGATGCCGATAAGAAGCCGCAGTATGAACCAGAACCAAAACGATTTCCACAGCGGAAAAAGCATGAGAGATACAACAACTAATAACCCTCCAAGGATAATGACCGGCTTGTAGCCGTATTTTCGCAATGGATATTCCATAAAAGGTGAAATTAAAAGGATACCAATATATAAACCAGTTGCATTTAAACCATTCAAACTGGAGGATATACCGTCATTCTCAAAGATAATGGCAATTAACGGCAGGAGCATTCCCTGGCTGAAGCCGGAAATGGCCACAATGCTGATGAGAATCCAAAAACGCATTGTTTCTTTATTCATAAAAAAACCTCTTTTTCTGACGTGAAGTATTAATGTCTCCTAAATGATGGTATCGGGAATAAGTTATCTTGGCAAGAGTAAGTTTATGGTCATAATAGTTTTGTTCAAAAGCAAAATAGTGTAATCTCTACTAATAATAAGATAAAAAGGGGCGATTACCATGGAATTTAAAATGAAGGAAGAAGCAGGCTTTTATGCCGATTTGCCATTCGGGCGTCTGGAGGTTTCCGGGGATGAAGAGTATGGCTTCAGGCCGTACCAGCTGCTTGTCGCTTCGCTGGCTGTTTGCAGCGGCGGTGTTCTCAGAAAAATCATGAAAAAAATGCGCATGGAATTCGAGGATATCCAAATAAAAACCAGTGTAGAAAGAAATCCTGAAATCGCTGACCGTGTGGAAAAGGTGCAAATCCACTTCATTATTAAAGGAACGAATTTAAATGAGGCGAAACTCCACAAGGCATTGGAATTGACCAGAAAGAATTGTTCAATGGTGCGCTCAGTGGAAGATAGCATTGAAATAGAAGAGACATTTGAACTTATTTAACATGCGGACGGGAAAGGGGATGCCTCTTTCCTGTTTTTTAATACAAGCGTACTTTTGTGAAAGGCGGGAGAATAATAGTATAATAATTCCTATAAAAATAATAAGAATTTGAAGTGGAAACGAGGTGCCCCACATTGAAATTTCAAGACTTAAAAGCCGCCGAGGAAAGAATCATGCTCATGGAAGAGCTCTCACACAATTTTTTATCAAGAGCCGCTAAAAATGATGAAGAAGGCCTTTTTCCGTTTGAAAATATGAAAGAACTAAAAGAATCCGGCTACACCTCCTTGACCGTCCCTAAGCGATACGGGGGAAAAGAAATCTCCCTTTCTGAATTTCTGCACCTCCAGGAAAAGATAGCGGAAGGTGATGGATCCACCGCCCTGTCCATTGGCTGGCATATGGGAATTATCAAAAGCCTTGGAGAGAAGAACAACTGGGATGAAGCTGTATTTAAGAAGCTGTGTGAAGATGTCAAAAAGGGTGCCCTAATGAATAACTGTGCAACAGAACCGCAGACGGGCAGCCCTACAAGGGGAGGCAAGCCTGTTACCTCTGCACGAAAAGAGGGGGATTCATGGATCATTAATGGCCGGAAAAGCTTCACAACCATGGCTCCTGTGCTGGATTATTTTAATGTGAGCGCAACGATTGAAGAAAGCGGAGAAATAGGAAACTTCCTTATTCCGGGAAATTCCGCTGGTCTGGAGATTGAGGAAACATGGGACAGCATTGCTATGAGAGGAACTGGAAGCCATGATCTTCTTTTAAAAAATGTAAGAGTGAAGGAGGATGCGCTTGTTGAGCTGTTTCA
Source organism: Paenibacillus sp. FSL R5-0490 (assembly GCF_001956215.1). Lineage (GTDB taxonomy): Bacteria > Bacillota > Bacilli > Bacillales > Cytobacillaceae > Cytobacillus. Next base: position 23,957 of record NZ_MRTQ01000017.1, read on the forward strand.
GCCCGGCAAAAAAGGCGCGGCAGGCTGGCTTCTCCACATTCCGGCCTGTTATTTGGGTATTGCACAGGCTGCACAGGATTATGCGATTAGGTTTGCGAAAGATTACTCCCCGAACAGCATAAAGGGTGCCATCATTGATTTGCCCAATGTTCAGCAAAAAATTGGCGAGATGGAATTTGAACTCATGAGAGCACGCCATTTCCTTTATTCAGTTGCAGATAAATGGGATGAAGCAGACGATGAAACGAGAAGCGGGATGCAGCCTGAATTGGGAGCGGTCAAGCTGGCTGTAACGAACGCGGCCATTACAGTAGTCGATTTGGCCATGCGGGTGGCAGGTGCCCGCAGTTTATCGGCAAAAAACCCGCTGCAGCGCTATTACAGGGATGTACGTGCCGGGCTGCATAACCCGCCAATGGATGATATGACAATTCAGGCATTAGCAAAAAATGCGATAAAGTAACGAAGAAAGCTGCTGTTTTAAACGGCAGCTTTTTATATGCCATCCGCGGCAAGTTTGAGTTCTTCCAAAATTGGCTAAAGAGAAAGTACGTTTTACATAAACTCTCTGCATATAATCACATAGGCAGGAATGTGCAGGCAATACTAAAAAAAATTATAAAACGTAAGGAGCTAAAGATATGACAAATAAAGTGTTCATGGTATTGGCTTTTGCGGGTGTTCCGCTGTCTGTCATTGGAACATTGATGCACTGGTCCAATATATTGCTGTTTGTGATTTACTGCATCACGATTATCGCATTGGCCAGCTACATGGGAAGGGCGACAGAAAGCCTTGCCGTAGTAGCGGGTCCCCGAATTGGAGGGTTACTGAATGCCACCTTTGGAAATGCGGTTGAACTGATTATATCCATTTTCGCGTTAAAGGCCGGCCTGATCAGTGTCGTGCTTGCATCACTGACTGGATCTGTTTTGGGGAATTTGCTGTTAGTAGCAGGACTGTCATTTTTCGTTGGAGGAGTAAAATACAAGACCCAGTCTTTTAATGTCTTTGATGCACGCCACAATTCAGGACTTCTGATGTTTGCGGTCATTGTGGCTTTTGTAATCCCTGAGGTTTTTTCCATGACTATGGATGAAGCTGAAACGATTACGTTCAGCATCGGCATTTCTGTCATATTAATCGCTCTGTATTTAGCGGCTTTGTTCTTCAAACTAGTCACCCACCGGGGTGTCTATCAATCAAAAGAAGAAGGCAAAAGCTCTCATGAGGAGGAAACCCCGGAATGGAGCAAAGGGAAGGCCATTGCGGTACTTGCCATTTCGACCATTGCCGTTGCCTATGTATCGGAGAATCTGGTACACACCTTTGAAACAGTCGGAGAAGCGTTTGGCTGGACAGAGCTGTTTATAGGGGTAGTGATTGTGGCCATCGTTGGAAATGCGGCAGAGCATGCTTCTGCCATCATTATGGCTTATAAAAATAAAATGGACATTGCTGTTGAAATTGCTGTTGGTTCCACACTTCAGGTGGCGATGTTTGTAGCGCCAGTTCTCGTACTGCTTTCGCTGCTGTTCCCAACAGCCATGCCGCTTGTTTTTACATTGCCTGAGCTGATTGCCATGGTGACGGCTGTCCTGCTGATGATTGTCATCGGCAATGACGGGGAAACCAACTGGTTTGAAGGAGCCACTCTGCTGGCAGCTTACGTGATCATGGGAATCGGATTTTATCTTTTATAGCACATAGAAAACCGGCTCTGAAAATTCTCAGGGCCGGTTATTTATATGGGTATTTAAGTACTTTTCTTAAAGGATTATGTTTTTTCAGAGAATAGTTCTGTTCGCTTTCTGTCATTGATCACCAACCTTCATGCTGATTTTTGATCATTAACCTGACTTGCAGATGACTTAACAAAAAAACGATTCTCCTCCTTTTACATAGTAGTGGGGTTAATTTCCACTGCCCTCCTTTAATTTAGTAATCTCATTATAAACCTTTATTTGATATTTGTAAATATTCTGATTTTTACAATTGTGTTACAAAATAATCGAAACAAAGCTTATTTTGCATGGGAGGGATAATATCCCCTTTCTCCGAAAAAACTAATATCAACCTAAAAAGATTGTGACTTGAAAGGAGAAAGACACCATGAAAAAATACGTAAGCATTCTTTTTTTAGGTCTTATACTATTGCTGTCATTCCATCCGGCCGCAGAAGCGCAGAAAGGGGCTGAGAAGCCGGCAAAACAGCCAGCGAAAGCAATCACTATCCCAAATTCGGTGCTGAATATAACGAAGGAAAATACGTATCCGAACCCTGCGCAGGATATGCCGACACTGCAGCCGAGCGAATTAACCCAGCAGCTCATTGATTCATCGAAGGTTACGATCGAAAATCCGGATCTCATCCGGATGCTGAATGAAACCTCTGTCAGCAGCACTCCATTCGCGCTTGGCTATAGAGCGATCATCTATCTCGGACAGTGGCCGCTAAATTATGAGTCTGCCGAAACTTCCCCTAATTGGGAATATCAGCGGATAAACACGAATTATTTCGATAACCGGGGCGGCAAAGCGCCTTACCAGATTCATTATGTGCAGGAAGCCCAGAAGGTTGTCCGCGGGGGTCTGACTGCCAAGGTTCCCAATGCCGAGGATGTTAAAAAGATGATGCTCCTCAAAGCCATGGAGAAGTCAGGTCTGCCACTTGCTTTTGAAACGATTATAGGCGCGGGCACAAAAAAGGATCACATCTATAATATTCCGCCTAAAAGATTAGGCTATCTATACGGCTATGCTCCTGCCATCAACGAAAAGGGGAAAGTCACGTATGGAGAAGTGTATTTGATGCTGAAAGGCAGCAAAAAAATGATCGTCATTAAAAATGTCACTTCACAGGGAATAGGTGCCTGGATTCCGATCCAGGATCATGTGACATTCGGGTTTGTTGTTTCGGAAAGGCCGAGGTAAAAAAATCAGCCAGCCCAATATCCGGGCTGGCTGATTTTTTTAGATGTTCGAGCGCCTCGTCTTAAAGTTGGTTTCTTTATAATAGCTGTTTCTCACAAGAACGTTAGGGCCAAGGCATTTAACACCGGCACAATGACAGTTCAGTGAATCGGCAAGCTCCGTTCTGCTCCACTTATGATAAATATCCTCAAGCTGATCGGTCTGGATATTCCCAAGCGGCGGTGTATCGCCAAAATCAGTGACAATGACATCGCCCGTGAAAATATTAACATTAAGACGTGATCTTCCGTCAGGGTCATTTCGGACCGTCACATTTCTGGAAGCGTGCAGTCTTCTCAGCAGCTCCAGGTCTTCCTTCTGACTGCTGCAGGCATAAAAGGGCAGGGTGCCAAACAGCATCCAGGTATCCTCATTCCGGACATCGAGAAGATGATGGATGGCTGATCTCATTTCTTCAAGAGTTAATGTTTCTAATGAGGAGGCGAAGTCTGAGGGGTACATAGGATGCACCTCATGGCGCTGACAGTTCATTTCTTCCGTAATCTGTTTATGGATATTCTCAAGATAAGGCAATGTCCGTTTATTAAGCATGGTTTCAGCGGAAACCATTACCCCGGCTTTTACGAGCTCCCTGCTGTTTTCAATCATCCTGTAAAAAAGGCGCTGGCGCTGCTCTATTGTCGGCTTTCGTTCCATCATTGCAAAGCCGCCTTCAATAAAGTCCTCCTCTGTTCCCCAGTTATGAGATATATGAAGGACATCCAAATAAGGAATAATTTTTTCATAACGGGCTAACTCAAGCGTCAGATTTGAATTAATCTGTGTTCTGACCCCTCTGTCGTGTGCATAGCGCAGCAGCGGCGCAACATAGTTTTCAACCGATTTTTTGGAAAGCATCGGCTCCCCGCCTGTTATGCTCAGTGATCTTAAAAGGGGAATTTCTTCCAGCCTTTTGAGAAGCAGATCGATTGGCAGTGCGTCAGGATCCTTCGGCTGAAGGGTATAGCCGACAGCGCAGTGTTCGCAACGCATATTGCATAAGACTGTTGTGGTAAATTCAATATTTGAAAGCACCATTTTTCCGTGCTGATCGATGTCGGAATAAGCTTCCCATGGATCATATTCCGGTGTGATGGGTGAAAGTTGTGTTTTCATATGTATCTCCTTAAAAAATCTAAGTCCTTTGTCATTATTTAATCTTTGGGATCTATTGTCAATCGATAGTTAGTACTAAAAATAACATAATAACGTTTAATTTCTCCTCCTGCGGGAATTAACTCAATATCAAACGAGTAACACTTTTAAACCAAAGAGGAGGAAATGAACATGGAACAGAATAACACTTATAATACGACAAACTCAACAACTGCTTTGAGGTCTGATTACGGTCAGAATATGGACATGAATTATGACAATGGACAAAACAGCAAGCTGATGAAAGGGATTGTGATTGGCGGTATTATTGGCGGTGCCTTAGCTATGCTTGATACCTCTACAAGAACGAAAGTAAAAACGAAAGCAATGGATCTTAAGGATTCTTCTGCAAATCTCATTTCAGAAGTAAGGGAGAATCCCGGTGATGTAAAGGAAAATATGATTAACCAGTTCAAGAGTGCTTCCAATACCCTGAAAGATGCCATTAAAGACGCACAGAGTTTATATCAGCGCGTCAATGAAGATGTTTTCGGTAACATGGATGTGGTAAAGGAAGTGTCAACCGACGCTATGTCAACAGCCAAGGATGCGAAAAGCGAGCTGGCTGATATCGGTTCAAAAGTGAAAGAGGCTGGCTCGGAATTAATGGAAAGCCCTGTTGAAAACAGTGGAACTTCCACAGGCTCGAACTATCAAGGTTCAGGCGCAGTGAGCAGCACAAATACGGCTTTTCCGGCAGAGCGCGGTGAAAGTGCAGTTACCTACAGCCCTGAGACTCAAAAAAACAGCAATAACCTTTAATAGATGATATGAAAATCCTCTGCTCTTATGAGTGGAGGGTTTTTTATTGGGTTTTTTTCCTTATGATGGTTGTTTTATAAATACACGGCGGGGGTAACCCTTAGTTATAGGTACAGGACAATTTTTGGAGGTTACATTATGGGTTATAGACGAGGGAAATCATTATCAAACGATATGGAAAAGCAATCACACGAAAGAGAAACAGCTGTTGGTACTGTGGGGATGGTCGTCAGTCCTCATTCAGTTGCCACAGATATCGGTGAAAAAATATTGCGGGAGGGCGGCAATGCAGTAGATGCTGCAGCAGCCATTCAATTTGCTCTTAATGTCGTAGAACCAATGATGACAGGTATTGGCGGAAGCGGATTTTTAATGGTATACGACAATAAAAAGAAAGATGTAAAAATATATGATGGCCACACGCGGGCGCCAAAAGGCGTGCATCCGGAAATGTTTCTCGATGACAGCGGGGAAGTAATCGATTTTCGCAAACGCTCTACTCATGGGTCAGCGGTGGGCATTCCGGGTATCTTAAAGGCTTTTGATACAGCTCTTGAGGAACACGGCTCCAAGCCGTTAGCCGATCTGATCCAGCCGGCAATCGAAGCTGCTGAGAGCGGTGTGGAAGTGAACTGGGTACTGGAGGAAGCACTTCAGAACTTTCATTACAGACTTGGTGAAGAGGCTAAAGCTTTCTATTTTCCTGAAGGAAAAACTCTGAAGGAGGGCGACAGGTTAGTTAAGGATCATTTAGCCCAGACATTCCGGATCCTGCAAAAAGAAGGCATTTCTTCTTTTTACGAGGGGGAGATCGCAGAAGCAATAATAAAGAGTCTTAAAGAAGAAGGCGGCTTTATGACGCTTGAGGACCTGAAGAATTACCGTCTTACGATTGATGAAGCGATATGGGGCGAGTATAAAGGCTATAAGATTGCTTCGTCCGCACCACCGAGTGCAGGCGGAGTAACCGTCATTCAAATACTGAAAATCCTGGAGAAGTTTGATCTAAGCCAATATGATCCAAAGTCCTGGGAGAAGTATTATCTGATTACAGAAGCCATGCGCTTGGCGTTTGCTGACAAAGTTGCCTATTCAGGTGATCCGGAATTTTCAGATCTCCCGATTGAAGGGCTGCTTCACGATGATTATATTGCTGAAAGGGTCAAATTCATTAATTTTAAAAGAAGAAATGATGCCATCGATTTTGGGAACCCATGGAAATACCAGGAGGGCGAACCAAAGCAGATTATCCGCCAGCCGGATGATTTAGAGAAAAGTGAAACGACCCATTTCACGGTTGTCGACCAATGGGGCAATATTGCTGCATGTACATCAACCGTTGAGCACCCATTTGGGTCAGGTATTATGGTAAAGGGCTACGGATTTTTATTAAACAATGAGCTGACAGACTTTGATGCCAACCCTGGCGGCATCAATGAACCAAAACCGGATAAAAGGCCGGTCAGCTGTAAAAGCCCGACGATTCTGTTTAAAGATGATCAGCCTGTCCTGACACTCGGTTCTCCAGGCGGACCGACCATTATCGGCTCGGTTTTCCAGACGATCGTGAATGTTATTGATCATAACATGAATTTAAAGGAAGCGATTGAAGAGCCCCGGATTTTTGCCACAACAGGTCCGCTTATTGAATGGGAACCGGGCATCAGCATGGAATCCAAGGGAGAAATGGAGTCCATGGGGTACGAATTTGGAGATAAGCCAAGCCGGATTGGAAATGTTCAGGCCATCCAGATCGACCGGGAGAAAGGCCGTTTATTTGGAGCGGCTGACTCCAGCCGTGAAGGAAAGGCAGCCGGAATTACTGAGGAGCAAATAAAGAGCTGATGCCGTTTTGGCATCAGCTTTTCTTTTGGCCAATATCAGACAAGGTGCTCATCGTGCTGGTTGAACTGCTCCTTTGAATAACTGACATACTGCCGTCAGTTTCAAACACAACCGCTTCAATTTCATCCATTGAGGAATGACCGCCAGAGCGCACTGCCTGCAGCACTTCTGATCGTAAAACCCTGTTCTCTTTTAAAGCCGATTCAACGAAATGGCCTCTATAATAGAGAAGTTCTGGACTGGCTTTTACGAGCTTATTGAATTTGGCTGAATGAAGAGATAGCCAGGAAACGATATACTGCAGGCTGATCAGTAGAATATAAGCAGTCAGCCCCTCGGCAAGTGATACCTGTTTATTAAGGAATATAGTGGCAAGGGTAGAGCCGATGGCAACTGTAACCACTAAATCAAATGCATTCATTTTGGTTAAGGTTCTTTTTCCTGCTACCCTTAGGAATATAACCAGGAATATATAACTCATTGCCCCAATCGAGAGAACTCTCCATATGTCCTGCCAGCTGGAAAAAAGCATGGTTTGCCTCCCTTCTATATAGTGTCTATTCCTTTTAAAGGAAGACAGTAAACGGACGATTTTTTATTCGTTTTCATGTTGCAGGGTGGCATTGACGGGTATATTAAGTAAAAACACTTATTTGCTGAAACAGCAGATTTCATGTAGGATGTAATCGAGACGAAAGGAGAGAACGTTTTGGGCAGTCCGATTCAAGATAAAAATTCACAGGTTACTTTTCTAAAACAGCGCTTAAATATGTTCCTGGACGTACTGGAAGCTATTGAGCCGGAAGACACTGAAATCGAAGACATCGACCGTCTGATTGAAATGATCGATGACCTCGAATCCAAATGCCGTGAATTTAATAACCGCGATTAACAATAGGAGCCTGAGGGCTCTTTTTTATTTGCGGGAAATTCCTTTTTCACCCTGTAAACGATTGCAACCTTTGTCTTTAAATACAATCAAGATAGGAGTATAATGATAGACGATTAATAATTATAATTTTCTTAAAAGATATAGCGATATAGGGAGCAAAGGGAAGGGGACTAAAGCAATGAATATCGACAAATTTCAGGAAAGCATGTATCAGCTGATTGTTGAGACATCCACGAATCTTCCGCGTGACGTGCGCCGTGCGATCAAATCAGCGAAAGAAAGAGAAAATGCCGGCACGAGAGCGGCGATGAGCTTAGATACGATTACTAATAATATTAAAATGGCTGATGATAATGTGTCGCCAATCTGCCAGGATACCGGCTTGCCGACATTCAAAATCAAGACGCCTGTCGGTGCGAACCAGCTGGTCATGAAAGAAGCGATTAAAAACGCAATTGTCCAGGCAACCAAGGACGGAAAGCTTCGGCCGAACTCTGTTGATTCTTTGACAGGAGCCAACAGCGGGGACAATCTTGGCTTTGGCACTCCCGTTATTAAATTCGAGCAATGGGAAAAAGACTATATTGACGCGCGCCTGATTCTAAAAGGCGGCGGCTGTGAAAATAAAAATATCCAATACAGCCTTCCATGTGAACTTGAAGGCCTTGGCCGCGCTGGACGCGACCTGGATGGAATCCGCAAGTGCATCATGCACTCTGTTTACCAGGCCCAGGGACAGGGCTGCAGCGCCGGTTTCATCGGTGTGGGAATTGGGGGAGACCGCTCTTCAGGCTACGACCTGGCGAAAGAGCAGCTGTTCCGTTCTGTAGATGATGTGAACCCGAATGAAGATCTTCGCAAGCTTGAAGATTATGTGATGGAAAATGCCAATGAGCTTGGCATCGGAACAATGGGCTTCGGCGGGGAAACCACGCTTCTAGGCTGTAAAGTCGGTGTGATGAACCGCATTCCGGCAAGCTTCTTCGTATCTGTTGCTTATAATTGCTGGGCGTTCCGCCGACTTGGCGTGGCAATCAGCATGGAAACAGGCGAAATTAATGAATGGATGTACCAGGAAGGCGAGTACATCGACTTTGGTGCAACTGAAGCTGAACTGGAGACAGCGGCAGCAGCAGAAACAGCAGAGCAAACTAACATCGTGACATTGCAGGCGCCGATTACGGAAGAACAGATTCGCGGTCTTAAGGTCGGTGATGTCGTTCAAATCAACGGCATGATGTACACTGGACGCGACGCCATCCACCACCACTTAATGGATCATGATGCACCAGTTGACCTTAATGGACAGGTTATCTACCACTGCGGTCCGGTCATGATGAAAGATGAAGACGGCAAGTGGCATGTAAAAGCAGCAGGTCCGACTACAAGTATTCGTGAGGAGCCTTATCAGGGTGACATCATGAAAAAGTTCGGTATCCGTGCTGTAATCGGAAAAGGCGGAATGGGGCCGAAAACATTGGCAGCACTTCAGGAGCATGGGGGCGTTTACTTAAATGCGATTGGCGGAGCTGCACAATATTATGCAGACTGCATCAAGTCTGTTGAAGGTGTGGACCTGATGGAATTCGGCATTCCTGAAGCTATGTGGCACCTTAAGGTTGAAGGCTTTACCGCAGTGGTGACAATGGATTCACACGGCAACAGCCTTCATCGTGATGTAGATAAATCTTCACTTGAGAAATTGGCTCAATTTAAAGAGCGTGTATTTTAATATTGGAACGAGAGAGACTGCATGCGGTCTCTCTTTTTTTGTGCATTTTTGCCAGCCGTTTCTGTGAATGTTTTTTTTTCATTCACAAACACTAAGAAAAAATATTGGAGGAGCTCAGATGAAAAAATTAAGTATCTTCCTGAGTGTTTTTATTCTGTTTTTTTCCGGAACAGCTTATGCAAACTACGGCAATTCGCCGGTTCATTGGGGATTTAAAAAGGCTAAAAATGAGGTGCCCGCTGAAGCGGGCAAGCCGCTTGATTCACTCCTTGAACGGCATGGCTCTTATTATAAAGGCGACACAAGCAAAAAGGAGATCTATTTAACATTCGATAATGGATATGAAAACGGCTATACCGGACAGGTCCTGGACGTTTTAAAAAAGGAAAATGTCCCTGCAGCTTTTTTTGTAACAGGCCATTATTTAAAAAGCGCACCGGATCTCGTCAAGAGGATGGCAGCTGAAGGGCATATAATAGGCAATCACTCCTGGCATCATCCTGATATGACAAGAGTGAGCGATGAGAAATTTATCAAAGAGCTTGAAATGGTCCGTGCTGAAACCGAAAAGCTGACTGGTGTTAAGCAAATGGCTTATTTGCGGCCGCCGCGCGGGATATTCAGTGAGCGTACATTGGCTCTTGCTAAAAAGGAAGGTTACACGCACGTATTCTGGTCACTTGCTTTTGTAGACTGGCACACTGACCGGCAGAAGGGCTGGCAGTATTCATATGACAATATTATGCGCCAGATCCACCCTGGCTGTATTCTGCTTCTGCACACAGTCTCCAAGGACAATGCCGATGCTCTTGAAAAAGCCATCCAGGATCTGAAAAAACGCGGGTACACGTTTAAGAGCCTCGACGACTTGACATGGGAGCAGGCGATTGGGGAGCGGATGCTGTACTGAAGTTTGGCAGGAATACAATGATCGGAGAAATAGACCCGGCTCGTCAGGGTCTATTTTTGCATAGGTAAACAATTTTAGCGAAAAAATGCTATAATCGGGGAAAATGATAAAGGACGGATTCTTCTTGGAAAAGATACAAGTAGAAGGACCTTATAATTTTGATCTCGTACTGGACAGGCTTTCGAACGATCCTCTTAATCAGGTTAATATAGAGGAAAGATCTGTGAAAGTACCTATGATGCTTAAGCGTCAGCCGGTCGTGGCAGAAGTAAAAGCTATCGGAACAACGGAACAGCCGGAATTTTTAATTTCCGGAACGGATGGCCCCCTTAAAGAAAAAGCAGCTGAGCGCTTATCGGAAATATTCCAATGGCATCTGCCGCTTGAGACCATTCACAAACATTTTCAAAACACAGAATTACAGCCGATATTTGAAGAGCATTATGGAACGCCTATTGTGCTCGACTTTGATCCATACGGCTGTATCTTGAAATGCATTATCCACCAGCAGCTGAACCTTGCGTTTGCACACACATTAACAGAACGGTTTGTGAAAACCTTTGGATTTGAACAAGACGGTGTGTGGTTCTATCCGCTGCCTGAAAAAGTGGCAGAACTTAAGGTGGAAGACCTAAGAGAACTGCAGTTCAGCGGACGGAAGGCGGAATATGTCATTGGCATTGCAAAAGAAACAGCCGCGGGAAATATAAACTTTGATGAGCTTAAAAACCTTTCAGATGAAGAAATTTATGATAAACTGATCAAATTGCGCGGTGTCGGTCCCTGGACTGTCCAGAATTTCTTAATGTTCGGGCTTGGCCGGCCAAATCTTTTTCCGGCTGCAGACATCGGCATCCAGAATGCCTTGAAAAAATTATATAAATTAGAAGTGAAACCGACTCTTGAGGAAATGGAGACATTTTCAAAGAGCTGGAATCCTTATTTGAGCTATGCTTCGCTTTATTTGTGGAGAAGCATCGAGTAATTTGGAGTGATGAAGGATCATGAAACAAGAACAAACAGCTAAATTACAACTAAAGCAGACGTTCCCGCTGACAATCAAAAGGCTTGGCATCAATGGCGAAGGTGTCGGTTATTTTAAAAGGCAGGTCGTATTTGTCCCTGGGGCACTGCCAGGCGAGGAAATTGTCGCAGAAGCAACAAAGGTAAATCCAAAGTTTTCTGAGGCCAAAATCAAGAAAATCCGCAAAAAGTCGGAGTTCCGCGTCCAGCCCCCATGCCCGGTCTATCATGAGTGCGGTGGCTGCCAGCTACAGCATCTCCGCTATGATCAGCAGCTGAAGGAAAAGCGGGATATCATTATTCAAGCTTTAGAACGGCACACAAAGCTGAATCCTGAGAAGCTGGATATAAAAGAAACCATTGGAATGGAAGATCCATGGAGCTACAGAAATAAAAGCCAGTTCCAGGTTGGCCAAAAAGACGGGAAGGTGCTGGCTGGTTTATATGGCATGAATTCGCACCGCCTGATTAATATTGAGCACTGTGCGGTCCAGCATCCGCAGACAACCAAGGCAACAGAAACAGTGAAGCGGATTCTTCAGGACCTGCGAATCCCCATTTATAATGAGAGAAACCGCAAAGGCATCGTGAGAACAATCGTTGCCAGGGTAGGGATAAAAACAGGCGAGCTGCAGATCGTATTAATTACAGCTCAAAAAGAGCTTCCTAAAAAAGAGATCATTATCGAAAAAATAAAAAGTGAGCTGCCTGAAGTAAAGTCCATCATCCAAAACGTGAACGGTGAAAAAACCTCCATTATTTTTGGACAGGAAACCACGAATCTGGATGGAAGCGACTTTATCCAGGAAACACTTGGAGACCTTCAGTTTGAACTATCGGCACGGACTTTCTTCCAGCTGAACCCTGAACAGACGGTCAAGCTTTATAATGAAGTCAAAAGAGCGGCGGCTTTAACAGGCAAGGAAAAAGTAGCTGACGCATACTGCGGCGTAGGAACGATTGGACTATGGGTAGCCGATCAGGCAGCCGAAATCCGCGGCATGGATATCATCAGAGAATCCATTGAAGATGCAAAGAAAAACGCGGCCCGCCATGGAATCAAGCATGCCCAATACGTAGTCGGCAAAGCAGAAGAATGGCTTCCGAAATGGACAAAAGAAGGCTGGAAGCCGGACGTCATCATTGTTGATCCGCCAAGAACAGGACTGGACCAGCAACTGTTAAAGACGATTTTGAAAGTCCAGCCGAAGAAAGTGGTTTATGTCTCGTGTAACCCATCCACATTGGCGAAGGATATTTCAGTCTTGAGTTCCAAATATAAAGTAAATGGGATACAGCCTGTGGATATGTTTCCGCAGACGGCGCATGTTGAGGCGGTTACACTGCTTGAACTCAAATAACTCGTTTGTGTTTCTATAAAAATTAGCAGGGAGAGAATTTTGTATGGATGCAAATAAAAAATGGCTCTCCATTCCTAAAGAATTTAGAAGCCAACTTAGAAAAAACGTCTTTTGTACAAAATGTAAAGATGCTGTCACTATGGAGAGTTTTACGATTGGAGACCATCAATTTGGATTAGTTCTGCATGGCAAATGCCAGCAGTGCGGGCATGAAGTGGTAAGAGTTGTTGAAGCTGAGTAAAGTTATATATAGATAGCTATCTGCCTCAAGGGGGATCAGCAGTTTATGTGCTTCTTTCAGACTCCATCCTGAAACAAGCCTGAATGAGGAGTGGTTGTTGTTAACCGCTCTTTTTTTGTTGAAGTAACAAAAGGTTGTGGTGGGAGGGAGAATCTGTCCCTTTGACCCGTCCTGGATCTATTCTAATAGATAAATACTTATCATTTTTTTTTGCTAATTTGAAAGCCGACTTTTTGTTCATGAGTCTAAGTAATCTCTGCTTAATTAGCTTATTATCGGGTTAGTATTTGTTTCTGTATTTCCAAAAATATGCATCTTGGATTTTTATACTCCAAGTCTGTACTTGAAAAATATGATTTATTTTCTGTAAAAACTTCACCTTATTGACTATGTAATAAATAAAAAAAAGATTTGGAATTTTAACCATCGAAGAATAATCTCTGTCATCACCACTCTAGCCACTGGAAGTTTGGGAAAGATTGTAGTAACAAAATTAATTAAGCTCTACTGCTTAATAGGATAATAGGTTGAACTTCGTTTTTAGTTTTGCTAATTTTAAGATGATTTTCAGGAAACATTCTAAGTATTTAATTCATTTGGAATAATAAACAACAAGGAACATATTTACAAATTGGTAAAAAAGTAATAAACTAACAATAGTCGAAAATACCTAAATTCAAATGGCAAACTACTTGAAAAAGTAGGACGCAAAACTATAGGGGCTAAATCTTCTGACACGCCAGCCAGTTGTAAATCTTTTATAGATTTTCAACGTCCTATAACGGGCGTTTTTTTGTTTTATAGCTGAATATAGGAATGTTTGAAGGAAAAACTTAACCTGATACACATAGGCTTATAAAATTATGTTTAGTATCGTTCTAAATATTATCTGTTTAGGTGTCGTGTTGATGGCAGTTGGATCAATAGCGAAGTTAACTGTGAAGGCATTGATTAAAGCAAATTGTATTATAATGGTTTCGAAACTGCGAAAACATTAAAAACCACAATGTTATTATATTTCAAAAATACATCTACTAACCGATTGTCAAATCAAGAAGTTACTATACTATGATAGTTTATAAAAAATTGGAATAATTCGATTGGATGGAAATGAAGATATAAAGGAATTTATTTTGGTTTATACCGTAGAAAGGTTAATGAAGGATTTTTTATCAGCAATATACACTAAAATATGAAAGTTTTGAAAGGTGTTTGGGGAGCATGGGTGGTATGTTAGATAATTTTTTTTCAAAATCGGAACAAAAGAAGTTAGCTGAATTTTCTCGGAGAGCCAAAAAAGAGTTATCCTCTTTGCCATTAATATCAGCGATTGGTGATTCACTTCAAGGTGCTTCAGGATTAGGAGAACTTCAACAAAATTTAATAGATCATCCTGACAATCCTAAAAATTGGCTTTTTTACTTTGAAGCCTTTACTTTCTATAAAAGAATAAATAGTGGTGTCAATGTAGGACGTGGGGTCATTAATCCTGTGGGTTTTTTTGCAGGTAAAGGTATATCAAAAGGGTTAAATACATTGGATGATACCTATGAATCTTTTGATCCTATAAAATGTTTGGGCATGACAATTGCTTTATCTATGAAAAGAATAAAGGATAAGAATAGAAAAATATTAGGTGAGGACCTTGTTATCTTGGCTAAAGCATTAGGGTACTCAGCAGCATCTGCAAATACAATAAATCAAAGAAACAAAATGCTAAACTATGGCATTGATTATATGTCACGGGCAATTCAAGTGGAAAAAAACCAAGGAAAAAAAGCGGAATACTTATTTTATCTTTCTCAACTCTATGATCAGGGACAGAAAAAAACATTGAAACTAAGAACATTAAATATATCTAGAAAATTGGGATTCCAGCCTGCAGATAAATTATTAAAATCTTTATTAAAAAAGAAACTGCAAGATAACAATGATAAATTAGTCATAGATCAAACAGTAACAAATACGCCATATAGAGCATTCTATTTAACATATTATCCAGACATTGATTCACGTATTGAAAATACTTGGGAACATGTAAAGAAGCAGCAGCAAAAGAAGTTATCTGAAACAGGTAAGAGAATTGGGAGTTTTTTAGACAAACATTTATAGGAGGATGCAAAATGGCTATAGATTTTGACCCATTCGATGTATTAGATATGAACTATGACATGGAAGTTGATGCAAACGATCTACAAATGTACGAGTTGGAAAACCATGGTACCTATTCAATCAATGATATTGATCATGATTTAGTTCTTGATAAATTCGATATGGATTTAAATAATGATCTATATATAGACAAATTTCAAGCAGATTTAGATCACAATAATATAATTGATAGTTTCGAGCAAAACTTTGGACTTACTAATTGGAATCATGATTTAAACCATGATAAAAACATCGATGCTATAGACCAGGCTTTGGCTAAAAGTATTTATGGTCTATAGAATCATAAGTTAAGTCATGTCTAGAGTTATATTGAAAATGAAAATAAATTTTTCTTGACTGGTGTTAGTCTTTTTTGCCTATGACTATAAAGGTGGATAATGATGAGTTTTAAATATTGCCCTAATTGTGGTTTAAAGAGAAAAGTGAATTCAGCTCATTGTAGTAATTGTCAATTTAATTTCAACTCTATTAGTTTTAGTAAAATGAAAGATTCAATAGAAAATCGAAATAATCAATCAGTTGATAAACCAAATGTGCTTTTCTCGGTAATTAGTTTTATGACAAATACAATTTTTATCTTTTGGTATGTATGGCTATATTTTATAACTAAAGAGACTATTACCCGTGGTGATTCCGAAATTCAAGTTATTACATATCCAATTTTGTTAGCTTTATTCTTTTATATTCTTTCAGCAATATTATATTTTAGGAAAGGCGGATTTTTTTTCTGGATATCTGTAATCTTGGTTTTGATTATGATAGTACCAGAAGTAATATTTTTGTTTGAATTTAAGGAGTTCTATAATAGCGTTGGGAATATTTATGGAGATATCGATTCGTTTTTAGTCATCTCAGCAATCCCATTATTTTTCTCCCTAATTATTTGTGCATGTAACGTTGTGATTATTTTCTTGAGGTTAATAAAAAAGCCAGGTAAAAGTTGAAATGAACGCGTCGAAGTAATTTAATTTTTGATGAATGTGTTACAAAAGTACTTTATGATTTAATATGCTTTCTTCAAAGATTAGATGGTAAGAATATTCTTATGTAATAATGGCTTTTTGGACTAGTCATCTGTGATGACAGTATGTACTAATTTGTGAGGGGCGCATGGAGTGAATTTATACGCCTTACTCTATTTAAATCGCAAGTGCTATTCAAATATATTAATGAGATTTATATGCACGATCAAATCCTCACATGTTGAGGCGTGTACGCTGCTGGAACTCAAATAATACAATTGTGCCGGATCAGCTATTAATCGCAAATAAGCAAACATTAATATGCCTATAACATGATAATTACTATTTTATAGGCTTGTTTCAGACCTCCGTCCTGAAACATTTGAATGAGGAGTGGTATGCTGACAACCGCTCTTTTTTTGTTGAAATAACAAAATGTTATGCTCGAACGATGAACCTGTCCCCCTGACCCGCCTGATGAATTCAGTTTGACCCCTTTGAAGCATGCCCGCCTGAGCAAACCAATACCATAGAGTACTACAAAGAATACTTACAAAATGATATACATAGCCTCACTTTTTCAGTCAGCTGAAAGGTTTCATTTCTGATGTTTTAATCAGTCATATTAAAAATTTTTTAATTTACCCTGTCCTTTTTGCTGTTTTCTTTATATATAAGGGGTGAGGGAGCTGAATCAATGGATAGTGTCAATGATGACCTTTTTGAGATTCAGCGAACCATTTCTGGAGATATTCTGGAGGGATTCAAATGAGCAAGTTTTTGGTGGGGGAGCGGCCCATTATAGTGATTCCATCGCTCGCGGTGAAGCTGGGAATGAAGGAGGCGATAGTGCTTCAGCATGTCCATTATTGGCTTTCGGTCAGCAGGAATGAGAAGGATGGCCGAAAATGGGTTTACAACACATATGAAGAATGGAAGAAACAATTGCCTTTCTGGTCGCTGAGTACAATTAAACGGACGATTGCCATTCTTGAGGAAAAGGGTTATCTCCTGTCGGATAACTTCAATGCACATAATTGGGATCAGACGAAATGGTATTCGATTGACTATGAAAAGCTGAAAGAGATTGAGGGAGAATTAAAGGGGCCAATTCAAATGAAGGGCAGTGAATATTCCCATCAGGATGGCGAGGAAACGGACATTCCGTATGCTGCCATCATCCAATATCTTAATGAGAAAACGGATTCGGGCTACCGGGAGAGCTCCAGGAAATCGAGGAGTCTGATCAGGGCCTGGTGGGAACAAGGCTTCACCTTTAAGGATTTTCAAAAGGTTATTGATTTGAAGGCGGCCGAGTGGAAGAGAGACCCGCAATATTCCCGCTACCTGAGACCTGAAACACTGTTTGGCTCAAAATTTGAAGCGTATTTAAATCAAAAGCCGCAAACGAAACAGCTGCGGGAGGAAGATTTTAACCTAGACTGACTAACTGGAATTGCTAAAGAGCCGCTGATTAAAAACTAAGGAAAAAATATCTAATGTGAAACCTCTGCAGGCAGTTTGATAAAAAGTGACCAACCATGGTATAAGTGTATAAGTAGCAGAAATAGGCTGCTTTTTAATTTTGGGATATGGGTAAGCATGGTATCCCATAATGAGAGGATTGGAATGTAAAGATGAAAGAAAATTTCTGGCGTGAGTTACCGCGGCCATTTTTTATACTGGCACCCATGGAAGAGGTGACAGATGTTGTTTTCCGCCATGTGGTGAGTGAAGCAGCAAGACCTGATGTGTTTTTTACAGAGTTTACAAACTCAGATAGTTATTGTCACCCTGAGGGGGTCAATAGTGTGCGCGGGCGTTTGACTTTTACTGAGGATGAACAGCCAATTGTCGCACATATCTGGGGAGATAAGCCTGAATACTTCCGTCAAATGAGTATTGGGATGGCGGAAATGGGTTTTAAGGGATTGGATATCAATATGGGCTGTCCGGTCCCCAATGTGACCCAGAATGGGAAGGGAAGCGGGCTGATCCGCCGTCCCGAACTGGCAGCAGAACTAATACAGGCAGCCAAAGCAGGAGGTTTGCCTGTAAGTGTAAAGACAAGGCTTGGTTTCACGGAGGTAGATGAATGGAAGAACTGGCTGAAGCATATTTTGGAGCAGGACATTGCGAATCTTTCCATCCATCTGCGTACACGGGACGAAATGAGCAAAGTGCCGGCGCATTGGGAGCTGATTCCTGAGATTAAGGAACTTCGTGACCAGGTTGCACCGGATACCCTTTTGACCATCAATGGAGATATTCCTGATCGTCAAAAAGGCTTAGAGCTTGCCGAGAAATACGGGGTTGATGGAGTCATGATTGGACGCGGCATATTCCATAATCCATTTGCCTTTGAAAAAGAGAAGAAGGATCATACTAGTGAGGAATTGCTGGACCTCTTAAGCTTGCATATGGATCTCCATGATCAATATTCACATTTAGAGCTGCGGCCGTTCACCGCTCTTCACCGCTTCTTCAAAATCTATGTCAAAGGATTCCCAGGGGCAAGTGCACTAAGAAATCATTTGATGAACACAAGGTCAACAGACGAAGTGCGTGAATTACTTGATGTCTTTGCGTCAAAGAACCTTGAACAAAATAACTGATTACTATAGGAGGATGGGCTTGTGGTCCATCCTCCTTTTTTAAAAATAAATTTTGGCTTTTTCACAAGGTTTTTTGCTTTTTGTATTGTATTTACTGAGTTGATTGGAGCGGAAGGTGCGAGATCCTCGAAAATGCATTCGCATTTTCTTCGTGCGGTGTTTACTCAGGGAGCTTATTCAATGCCAGCGGGAGTAGCGGGACAGGTGAGACCCCGCAGACGCGGAGCGCCGAGGAGGCTCACCGCCCGCCCCGCGGTTCGCTGAGCAGCCTGGAGCGGAAATCAACGGACAGCATTGCTAAGCGAAAACAACAATTTATACGCAAGAGCCAAAATATTAAACTTGAGGTATGAGGATGAAAGCTTTTTTATTATGCACATTCATAGTATTTTCTTTTGCAACCATATCAGGCTGTCAATCAGCTGAAACAATGGTTCTGCTTGATGAAGAGATCAGAGAAATCAAAGTTTCAAAATCAGAGGGTTTAGGCGGAATAAATGAAGAAAGTTTTATTGCTTTCAAGGACAGAAAATCGATCGCTATATTTGAAAAAGCAATAAAAACTGCGGTAAAACAGTCAGGGAAGGCAGATATCAGGAAACCTGAGTATGATATAGCAGTTGAATACAAAGGAGATCTCCCTTCTCACGGCATTCATTTATGGCTCGGCGAGGATAATAAAAAGAGCGCCTTCATGTATATTACCAGCGAAGATATTTACCAGACCTCACCGCAAATGACAAAGAAACTAAGAAGCCTAATCCTCTCAGACTAACTCCCTCAAGGAACATTCCGCCTCGATTTGGAATATTATCCCATATGGTTAACGATCAGAAAAAGGGGTATATAATCACTAAACCAAAAGGAGGTGGCCAAAAATGGAAGTAGAAGTTTTGTGTAACGTGGAAAACTGTAAGTACTGGGCTGAAGGTGATAAATGTGTAGCTGACTCTATTTATGTGATTGGCCAGAATGGCCGGGAAGCGGATGAAATAGAGGAAACAGCCTGTAAAACGTTTGAGCAGGATGCATAAGCATGAGAAAGCCTGACCGCCGGAGGATTAAAACAATCCCGGCTGTCAGGTTTTTTTACATACAAAAAGATGCCCGCTATGTTTTACAAGAAAGGGTATAATAAAGAAAATGACTATAAAACCATGAAAACAAGGAAGGAGTTATGATGACAATTAGCAATGAAATCGGATGGAATTTTGACAATAGCTATGCGCGGCTCCCGCAGACATTCTTTTCAAAAATGAAGCCCAACCCTGTACAATCCCCTGAGCTGGTGATCCTTAACGGGGAACTGGCGAAGTCTCTGGGATTAAATATGGATGCATTGACAAGTGAAACAGGTATTGAGGTCCTTTCAGGCTCTCAAGTTCCAGAAGAAGCTGAACCTCTCGCTCAAGCTTATGCAGGACATCAGTTTGGACATTTTAATATGCTTGGGGATGGCCGGGCAATGCTGATTGGCGAGCAGATAACACCAGAGGATAAAAGGGTCGACATTCAGCTGAAGGGCTCCGGCAGAACGCCATTTTCGCGCGGCGGAGATGGGCGGGCGGCACTGGGCCCTATGCTTCGGGAGTACATTATCAGTGAAGCCATGCATGCCCTTGGAATTCCCACTACCCGCAGTCTGGCGGTTGTAACAACAGGGGAAGCCATTATCCGGGAAACCATGCTTCCGGGTGCGATCCTGACAAGAGTGGCGGATAGCCATATACGGGTGGGGACTTTTCAATATGCGGCGAATTGGCGGCCTGTTGGGGAACTTAGAATCCTGGCAGATTACACGATTGAGCGTCATTATCCTGAAATCAAAGAAGATGACAATCCTTACCTGGCTCTCCTAAAGAAAGTGATCCAGCGTCAGGCTGCACTCATTGCGAAATGGCAGCATGTAGGCTTCATCCATGGAGTCATGAACACCGACAATATGGCAATCAGCGGAGAAACGATTGATTATGGTCCGTGCGCCTTTATGGATAAGTATGATCTGGCAACTGTCTTCAGTTCCATTGACAGGGAAGGCCGTTATGCTTATGGAAATCAGCCGTATATTGGCGGCTGGAATCTGGCGAGATTTGCGGAAACCCTTTTGCCTCTGCTGCATGAAGAGGAAGAGGAAGCTGTTAAAATAGCTCAGGGCGCTATTTCAGAATACAATAAAATGTATCAGGACTATTGGCTTGCCGGCATGAGGGCAAAGCTTGGGATCTTTAATGAAGAAGCAGAAGATGAAGCCCTTTTTACCGGACTTCTAAAGATTATGCAAAAGTCTGAAGCCGATTATACGAACACATTCCGTGCCTTAACTCTGGGCGACCTTGAGAACACTGTGTTAGGTAATGATCAGGAATTTGCCGGCTGGCATGGTCAATGGCAGGAAAGGCTGACCAGGCAGAAGGAAACCAAAGAAGAAGTAAATCAGTTAATGAGGGCCAGCAACCCGGCCATCATCCCGCGAAACCACCGGGTGGAAGAAGCTCTGGAAGCAGCGGTTAACAATGGAGACTACAGCGTAATGAAAAAGCTTCTTGCAGCGCTGGAGAATCCTTATGCTTATAGGGAAGATCAGGAAGAATACTGCAGACTTCCAGAGCCAGCCGGCGCACCATATCGAACATTTTGCGGAACTTAATAACAATAAATAGGCAAAGCCTGACCCCATTATCGGGTCAGGCATTTTTTATTATGCAGGAATTTTCATTTTAGAAAAGAATACTATCTATGATTAAAAAAAGGAGGAAATTTCCATGTTAAATCAATTATGTGTTATTACGATCAAAGTAACGGATTTGAAACGTGCGGTGAATTTTTATACTGAGGTTTTAGACTTCAAAGTATCGAAACATTATGGAGATAAAATTGTCAGTCTTGTACATAATGATGTGCCGGTTGTTCTGGAAGAAAGCGCAGATGAAAAAACGGGATCAAACGTATTGCCTGGAATCCTCTCAAAGAATATCGAAAATGATTTTATCAGAATGAGAGAAGCTGGTGTGAAAATGCTTTTTGAAAATCCTCAAGTTTGTCCACCTGGACGTTACTTCATTATTGAGGATCCTTCAGGAAATCAGATTGAAATAGTTGAGTTCTCTAATTGATAGAAGAGTTCTAATGGCAGGAGAAGCTAGTGCTTATTGTTGACATCATGAACTCAAAGTGTTACTTTCAATATAGAACATACATTCGATTTGGTGATTGACTTGAACATACAGCTTAAAGAAATTATATCAAAAAGTATCTTAACACCTGCAAAAGGTGCTATAGACAATTTTACTCATTCAATGAACCCCTATGCAGGCTGTACGTTTGGATGTAAATATTGCTACGTAAGGGAGCTCCCTGTTTCCATTTTCCGTGAAGAGGAATGGGGTTCGTGGATTGATATAAAATCAAATGCGGCCGAGCTTTTGGAAAAAGAATTGACTAAAGCTAAGAAAAGGGGAAAAGTTTCTTTATTTATGTCCTCTTCCACTGATCCTTACCAGCCGATTGAATATACCTCAAAACTGACCAGAAGTTTATTGGAAGTTATGCTTGAAAATCAGCCTGACTTTTTACATGTACAAACCCGTTCACCACTGGTGAAGCGGGATATCGATTTATTCCAGCAATTCAGAGACAGAATCAGAATTTCTATGACAATCGAGACAGACAAAGAAGAGGTCAGAAAGGCATTTGCACCAGCAGCACCTCCCATCCCGGCAAGAATGGCTGCACTAAAAGCTATAAAAGATGCAGGAATTATAACTCAGGCAACACTGGCCCCTTTACTTCCATGCTCAAGGGAATTTCCGGCAAAACTAAAATCTATTGCGAACCGTGTTACGATTGACGATTTTTGGATGGGGGATGGAAGCGGAGGAAGAAGGACCGAAAGACTGGGAATCCGCAAGATTTTTGATGAGCTTGGTTTGGAGAAATGGTATAATCCGTCTGCATATAAAGTGGTTCTTAAAATGCTGGAGCAGGAATTTCAAGATGCACCCATTCAATTAGGTGTATCCAAGGCGGGGTTCAGCCCAGATGGCAAATAGCTGACTAAAGTATATATGAGGTATTTTTATGGATCTATTAAGTTCACCATACGTAAGAGGCATTAGGCTTAAAAGAGAAGATATACCATCCTTCCATCAGTATCCCTTCAGCCTTCCGAGCCTGAAAACGCTGGATGAGATGGCGTTTCACCCGAAAGTCACCTTTCTGATCGGCGAGAATGGGATGGGTAAGTCGACCCTGCTGGAGGCGGTTGCGGTTGCACTGGGATTCAATGCGGAAGGCGGATCATTTAATTTTAATTTTTCTACCTTTGATTCACATTCCATACTGGGCGAATATTTAAAGGTTATAAAAGGCGTAGATAGGCCGTCTGATGGTTTTTTCTTAAGGGCAGAGAGCTTCTATAATGTAGCTTCCAATATTGAAGAGATGGATAGGGAAGGCGGCGCACCAAAAGTGATTGACTCCTTTGGGGGCCGTTCTTTACACGAGCAGTCGCATGGGGAAGCATTTTTCTCCACCTTTCTTCATCGCTTTCGCGGGAGCGGAATCTACATTCTGGATGAGCCTGAAGCGGCACTTTCACCATTGCGGCAAATGTCCATGCTGACAAGGATTCATGATTTGGTCAGCGACCATTCACAATTTATTATTGCTACCCATTCTCCGATCATTATGGCCTATCCGGATGCAGCCATATATGAATTCACTGATGACGGCATCTCGGAAAAGAAGCTCGAAGAAACGAATCATTACCGCATTATGAAGCAATTCTTTGATGATAAGAATCGAATGCTCCATCATTTGCTGAATGAATAAAAAAATGGAGGCTGCATGCCTCCATTATTCTCTATGTATGTTATTCGCTTTCGTGGCTGAACATCCAGTTAACCCCGAATTTATCTGTTAACTGGCCAAAGCTCTTGCTCCAGAATGTTTCCTGCAGCTCCATGGTTACATTACCGCCATCTGCCAGATTGTTGAAATACTTTCTCATGTTATCCACATCATTAATGACAACTGCGAGATTAATGTTATTTCCTACTGTAAACGGCATACCTGGAAATGTATCTGAAAACATGACAGTACTGCCGCAAATAGTAAGGCTTGAATGCATAACCAGATTTTTGGCTTCCTCCGGCAGAGGATATTCAGGATTCTGCGGAGTTTCACCAAAAGTTGTAATCTCCGGCATTTCCAGTTCAAAAGCCTTTACATAAAATTCAATTGCTTCCCGTGTATTACCATTAAAATTTAAATAGGCATTAACAGCCAACCTGTCCACTCCTTCCTTTAAATACAATTCCATTATAGACAAAATATTCTAATATTAATATAGTTCAAAAGTCAAAATCACAACAATCTTTATAATTCCTGAAGTGCTTTTTCTATACTGGTAAATCCGCTTCTATCAGCACGATCGGGTTCATCTGATTCAATGGTCCACTCATTTCTTTCAGGTGATAATCCTCCATTCCCATCTTTAAAGAATGGACTGTGCACATGGTACGTTTTCCCTGCTTTTTTCACCGTGTATCCCATATAGCAGTGCTGGTCCTGGCCTTCTTCCTCGAAAATGCCAATATCATCGATTCCATATTTGTCTATATAGGACTGAAATGGCTCCTGCAGTGAATTTAAAACTTGCTCTCTTGGTAAAAACTCCATTATGCTTGCTCCCTTCCATATTAGCTATCCTTAATATGGCTATTTTTGGAGGGATTAAACACGGAACTGTGAAAAGAGTACCCCGCATCAGCGAGGTACTCTGCTTCTTAGCTTTATTCTCAGGTTTCCGAGAAGCTTCATAAGTTCTTCATATTCTTCGAGTTCAATGCTGCACGTCTGAATGGCCTCTCCGACACTTTTAGTGATATACAGTTTTTCGTTGTGTGCTTTTTCCTCAAGGAAGATATACACCTTGCGTTCATCCGCTTTGGAGCGTTCTTTTCGAAGCCATCCGTTAGAAATCATCCTTGAGATCATCGGGGTGAGTGTCCCGGTGCCAAGGTTCAGTCTTTCTCCAAGCTCTTTGGCTGTCATGCCATCCTTTTCCCAAAGGGCCAGAAGAACCAGATACTGCGGATAAGTTAAGCCGAATGGCTGAAGGGCACTTGTATACAGTTTGGTAAATTCGCCTGCTGTTTCATAAACAGCAAAACAAAGCTGTTTATCCAGTGTAAAAAAATCTTTCACATTATCACCTGATTCCGGCATTACAATAACTTCGTCAAATCATCCTCAATTTTTCCAGGCTCTGTTGTTGGAGCATAGCGTTCTACAACCTGGCCGCCCTGGTCCACGAGGAATTTGGTAAAGTTCCACTTAATGTTTTTGGACAGAATGCCCTTTTTCTGTTCTTTCAAGTAAGCAAACAATGGATCCGCATTGTCGCCATTTACATCAATTTTTGCGAAAATCGGGAAAGACACACCATAATTGAGCTGACAAAACTCAGTGGTTTCTTCAATATTATCGAATTCCTGGTTATTGAACTGATCACAAGGGAATCCAAGAATTTCAAGGCCCTTGTCTTGATACTTTTCATAGAGCTCCTGCAGCCCTTTAAATTGGGGCGTCAACCCGCACTTGCTTGCTGTGTTTACGATAATTAGAGGCTTTCCTTCGTATTCTTTCAGAGATTTCAATTCACCATTCGTTTTCTTGACTTCAAAATCATAAACCGTTGTCATTGGGATACCTCCTATTTTTTAATCGTGTGCGATTTAATCTTAAGCGATTTAAATTCCTTTTGCAACAAATCAGCTTTTTATGAAACTAGCATTAAGGTTCATTCGTAGGAAAGATAGATTTCCAATTCATTTACAAAGGATGATTATAATGTTGGACGAATTGCGGGAAGCAATTGAGAAACTGCCGGAGCATGGGGCGAAGAGCTATTTATTTAACATATTGCTTCGGGTTCACTTATTAAAAAACAGTGCTGATTCTCAGGAAGAGATCATGGAACTGCTTAATGATATTCAAAAAAAGATATTTTTTTATTCCCAGGGGAGGAAATTGGAGCGGGAATATGAAACATACCACATTGTGTGTGGAGAATCACCGGCAGGCGCTTTAAAGGTTGGTCTCAGTAAAGAGAATAAAGTCATTGGCTTTCCTGACTTTTTCAGCAATGGACCTCTCTGGAGGATGGATGAAGAGGAGGGGAGAAAACATCGATTAGAATGGCTGAAGGATCATATTAATATACCTGAGGATTATCTGGAAAAGGAATATGAAAGAAAAATAGCCTCAGCACTCGAGGAGATTGGTGCCATTCCTGAAAGAAAACCGATCGTGATCTGGACCGCTGACAACGCCGATGAACAAACCGGTTTGCGGTTTTTCCTGTACGTATTAAGAAACAAAGATAATAATGTGCATGTTATTAATACTGCTCAGTCATATAAGGAGCTTTTTCCTGCGAAAAAGAATCAAGTCCTTTTAAGGCACTCAGGTGAAGCAGCTCCGGAAAAACTGAAGATCATATTAGATAAAAACATGGGAAGCCCCTTATCTGCAGAAGAAAGAACCAGGTTTGTATCGGATTGGCAGGCGCTCTCCATGACAAAGGAAGTACTGCGCATATGGGAAGAGAATGAAATACATAGTATGCCAGAGAGTTATTTTGATGACTATATCATCGAATCAGCCAGGAAGCTTCATAAAAGCAACAAGGGTTTTATAAAATCAGCCAGATTAATCGGGGAAGTGATAGGGCATCTGGATGAGCCAATTGGTGATGGCTTTGCTGAGTTTAGAGTAAGATCCCTAATTTATAACGGTGTATTTGCGATAAAAGGAATTCCGAAAAGTATGAGGTTTTATAGCATTAAACTGAAAGAGATATAGAATTTCATAAATCCCTCGGCTGGAATTTCGTGCAGCCTTCCTTTATTCTAAATAAAAGAAACGAATAGAAGAGGGATCAACTTTGAAAAAGATTTACAGTGATATTATTCAATTTCGCGGCACTCACTTTGATTTTGGCTTTATGCAGGGAGAGCGAATAAAGGATTCTCTTTCTGTTAAAAATCGGGAGGATCAGTGGAAGGTACGGAAGCCGCGTTTTTCAATAAATGAAGCAGAAGTGAAAAAAGCAATTACGAGGTTTGCGCCCGGAATCTGGGATGAGCTGCTTGGGATACAGGAAGCGCTGCAATGGCCGATGAAGCGGGTGTTACAGGAATTTGGCGGGTATCGACTTGATTATGTCCGTTCAGGCTGTTCCATTCTGACAGGGGCTGATTACCTGGTCCGCAATTATGATTACCATCCGAAAACCTATGAAGGGCGCTATACCTTTTATCAGCCAACCGATCAGGGCTTTGCGATTATGGGTCCCAGCCAGAGGGTGACTGGCCGGATGGATGGCATGAATGAAAAAGGGCTTGTCATCGGCTATAATTTCATGAACCGTAAAAAGCCTGCTGATGGCTTTATCTGCTGCATGATCGGCCGCCTGATTTTGGAGGCATGTGCAAATGTCAAAGAAGCGGTTGAGATGCTGAAGGAAATTCCGCACCGCCATTCCTTTACCTATGTGGTGTATGATACAAGCGGAGAGACATATGCAGTGGAAACATCTCCGAGAGGTGTAGAGGTCCGTCAGACGACTGCCTGTACAAACCATTTTGAAATCATGAAGGATGAAAACCGCAACCATCTGGCTGACAGCTTGCGCAGGCTGGATGTCATGAAAAGCCGTCAGGATGGGCGCCTGGATGCACATGATGCATTCCGCCTTCTGAATGATAGTGATAAAGGTGTCTTTTCAGATCTTTATGGAAGCTGGGCAGGGACCATTCATACATCAGCCTATCTGCCGGGAGAGATGAAAGCCTGGTTTGCGCTCGGCGGCGACAGAGAGCCAGTAATTTTTGACTTTGGGCATTGGCTCGATGGCCAGGATATTGAAATGAATAGAATCACTGGTGAAGTGGATACGGACATTCCCTTTTTGCATATGGATGAGCATGCGAACTGGTTCAGGAAATGATAATGTTTTTGAAAAATGGACAAACCCTCACG
The DNA here is from genome assembly GCF_001956215.1 of Paenibacillus sp. FSL R5-0490. Lineage (GTDB taxonomy): Bacteria > Bacillota > Bacilli > Bacillales > Cytobacillaceae > Cytobacillus. The sequence continues at coordinate 51,645 of NZ_MRTQ01000017.1, forward strand.
TACTTTCATCTCTACATGTTGTGGTACACTTTATATATGAATTGGATGTAAACTGAGGTGCATACGAGTGAAAACAGTATTAGTCATAGGCGGCGGTGTAACAGGATTGTCCGCTATGTATGAACTGAATAAGTGGAAAAAAGAAAACGATCAGGATATACGGCTGGTGCTGGCGGAATCAGCAGAACAGCTTGGCGGAAAAATCCGCACAGTAAGAGAAGGCGGCTTCACAATCGAGGCGGGTGCTGATTCGATTGTTGCCCGCAAAGCGGATGCGATGAATTTTATCCAGGAGCTCGGTTTGGAAGAAGAGGTTGTGTACAATGCGGCGGGACGGTCGTATATTTACACTGACGGCGAGCTGAAGCTGATCCCGGCAGATTCTGTATTTGGGATTCCGGCCAGTGTTGAATCTCTTGCCAAATCAACACTTGTTTCAGCAGAAGGAAAGGTTGAAGCCCTGAAGGATTTTTATACGAAAAATGACCGATTTACAAAGAACGATTCGATCGGCGATTTCCTTGAGCACTTCTTTGGAAAAGAATTGGTGGAAAAACAAATTGCGCCTGTTCTTTCGGGAGTATATTCCGGAAATCTCAGTGAATTAACCATTGCTTCGACTCTTCCGCAGGTGTTTGATTATAAAGAAAAATACGGCAGCATCATAAGAGGGTTCGAGGAAAATAAAAAGGTGTTCCAGAGCGGCGGGGGAAAGAAGTTCCTTTCCTTTAATAAAGGCCTGGATACATTAATTGATGCTTATGAAGAAAGATTGGACGGAACAGAAATAGTAAAAAGCACACAGGCTGTTAAAATAGAAAAGACAGATCGCAGATATAAGGTTGATTTCTCAAATGGCGAAAGCCTGGAGGCAGATCATATAGTGCTCGGCATTCCGCATAATGCAGCTGCAGTCCTGTTTGATGATGAGGAGCTAAAAGCGGAGTTCGAACCGTTGAAGAACAGTTCCCTGATTTCTATTTATCTTGCTTATGATATTCCAGACAGCGAACTGCTTGAAGACGGGACAGGCTTCATCACGGCCAATACGGATGAACTAACCTGCAATGCCTGTACATGGACAAGCCGCAAGTGGAAGCATACATCGGAAAGCGGTAATTTGCTTGTAAGATTATTTTATAAAAGCAGTCATCCGGCCTTTGCCTCTCTAAAGGAAATGGGTGAAGAAGAGCTCTTGAAGACGGCTCTGGCTGATATTGAAAAAAGTCTTGGCATTACGGCCGAGCCTGCAGCCAGTGAAGTGACAAATTGGACTGAAAAAATGCCGAACTATCTGATTTCCCATCCTGAGACAGTAGCAGCCATTGAAAGCAGACTGGGCCGGGAATACCCTGGAATATGGCTTGCAGGCTGCTCTTATTACGGTGTCGGCATTCCTGATTGCATTGAAAATGGGGCAGAAACGGCCGGTAAAATTATTGAGAAAATGTAAAACGAAAATCGTGTAAGTAAATGGTTCCGTTTTCGGGTGCTTTAATTGAATTAGCAAATCCTTAAATTATAAAAACTCGCAATTTTCTAATGCGAGTTTTTTTGTTATAACCTGATAGTAAGCAACAATGTTTACGAAAACAGCCCAAAAAATTAAGAGTGGGTTATGCAGCTATGTTTTACCTTAAGTCGGGATCAATGATGACTACAGCATATTTAAAGGAATTAACAGCTTTTAAGGAACTTTTTACACTATTTCATGCCTAAATTCCTATTCAACTAATTGCCCGGGTCCTTTAAGATGAAATAGAAGAAAATGGAATTTATAATGCGGAGCTGATTCTATTGAAGGTATTAGAAGCAGATTCCTTGCTTGCAGGAATCGACGAGACGAGCAATCAATTATCTATCCTTAAAGATCAGGTAAATCAAGTTCAGGTATCCATCCAGGAGCTGGTGTCTCTCGAAGATGCTTTTAAAGGGCAGGGCGGCCATGCTATACTTGCGTATTACCAGGAATGCCACCAGCCTTTTCTGCAATTCCTTGAATTCTGGATTGGCGAGTATCAATCCTATTTAAAAAGTTTCATAGGTTCATTGCGGGATCTTGAACCCTCTCATTCAGGCTTAATCCGCCAGGAATTCCTGGTGTATGAGCTCAAACAGGGGCTGAGAAGCACCCTGCAGATTACCGCAGATCTAACACATGAAGCAAATGAGATTATGAAGTCAGTAAGTGATATTGTTGTGCTTCCACGGCTGGAGGATGGCCGTTTTATCCAGACATCAAAGCGAGCTGAGGATTCAAGTCAAGAAACCGTTGAGAAACTGGAGGACTTCGACCATCAGGAAACGGCTGCATTGGAGCCTCTACTGCAAGATCTATCCCTCATGAACCAGTACATCCAAAAAATGGCGGGCATGTTCCAAAGCGGCAGCTTATCTCTGGCCCAATATCAGCCTAAATCTCTCAGCTGGAAGGATTACCAGGAGGAAATATCGAATCCTAATCCAGGAAGTGGCCAAGGTATTCTTCAGGATATAGCTGAAGGAGCTATTGAGGGGGCATCCAAAGCCGTAGGGGATACATGGGATGGGCTGAAGTCGACCTATGAGCTGGGCAGGAACATCATGGGCCCATTTAATCCACTGTTTTTGGGCAGTGAATTGCTGTTTAACCGTGACCAGTTAATCGAAAACCAAAGGAAGCACCAGGAATTCTATCTAGGAATATTAAATGATCCCATCGGAAAAGTAAGCCAGGCTCTGGATATGCCGAAATACATATGGTCCGCTGTTACCAATGCCTGGCAAAGGGATGTTGTCAATGGAGATGCTAAAAGTCGGACAGCCTTTTTTACCTATGGCCTGACTACCCTTGGAATTGGATTTCTCGGGGATAAAGGAATTGGTAAAGCCGGTACAATCGCCAAAACGGTAGGCCAGGTTACTAAGGGAGAAAAGGGACTTTCATTTCAGACGCATGGGCCAACACCAGCAATGGTAGGAGGATCAGCTCAGGGCATAGTACCTTACAATGTACTTCATAATCCTTTGACACAGATTAAGAAGTTAACAGTTGAGGGGTATAGTTCCAAGCCTACAGATAAAATTGAAAAAGATGATTACTTTATCGGTACATTAAAGGGAGAAAAAGTCCACTTAAAAGGCGTGAAAGTAGAAGAGATTATATATACAAAAAGACTTCCAGAAGAAACTGCGCAATTAAGAAGGACCTTTAATAATTCTGTAAAGAAAAGTTTCCTTAAAACTTTTGCTAACGACCCAATAAGAATACAAACTCTTCGAAACGCAGGGTTAGATAATAATGATATTGCCAGAATGAAAGATGGCCTTAATCCAAAGGGATGGCAAGTCCATCACAATTTGCCTTTAGATGATGGTGGTACCAATGATTTTACTAACTTGGTATTGATAAAAAATGATCCATATCATAAAGCAGTTACGAATGAACAAAACTCTCTAACAAGAGAGTTAACTCCTACACAAAGTAAGAAGATTAATTGGCCAATTTTTGAAGATGAGGTTTACCCACCGGAACCTTTTAAATAAAGAAGGGATGAGAAGATATGGCCCAGTGGAAAGAATTATTGATACAAATAAAAAAAATTGAAAAGAAATATGGAAGTTCACTAAGGAATCCAGTTACGGATGTAGAGATCAGCAAGTTGCAGCTGGACATTCAGGAGAAATTAGGGAATATTGAATTACCAAAGTCTTATGTAGAGTTTTTGAAAACTGTAAATGGATTAGACTTTAATGGGTTGGTCATTTATGGTGTTGATGAACATCTACTTGATGACCAAGAAGTTGAAGATCTTCAGGGGTTTGTTGATACAAACGAGATTTGGTATGAAAATGAATGGCAAAAGCAATATATATTTTGGGGAGAGTCTGATACAGCCTGGTACTGTTTAGACCTGCATAAGGAAATATATCTTGAATTAGACAAACCCTCTGGAACCCAAATCCAATCATTTGAAAGTTTTGATTCCATGTTAACTGAGGCTTTACAAACAACTTTATTATAACAGTTTCCAAATGGATAATAGTACTGTCATTTTCTCAATGGCTATTATCTCAAACTTTAATTCACTTGAAAGCACAAAAAATGCATGTCTTGATAACAATAAGACATCAAAGGCTGAAAAGAACTTCTTAGCTATTATCTGGTCTGTAGCTTGTGAATAATTCATATTCGTTATTTCACTAACTGTGATTATTTTAGGTGTTTTAAGTGGAATCGTTGGTTGGCTTATAGGGATGTTCGTCAGTAATAACTTAATGTAGAGTACAGCATGTAACGAGGGAGTTAATCGAGATTGGAACGAACGGGTATTAGCTCAATAAGAACGACTAATTTATTACAAAGAAAACTCGCCATTTTAGGGGCGAGTTTTGCTATTTGTATGCCATATTGGATGTCAAAGGACTGTCATTTCTGTGCATTTTTTTAGAAAAGTACTTCAAAACGGAACCCTTTTCTGTGTAAGATGGGGATTTTTTGCTCATATGATTTTGGTCAGATCCTTAGGACTTTCAATCTTCATTTGCTCCAATTCGAGCTTCATCTTTTCTGTTTCAAGCAGAAAGTTTTCCTGCTTCAGCTTTTCCAGGGTGATTTCATCTTTTATCATATTATGTTTGATCTTTGCGAGTTTTTGAGTGTGAACAGTCATGATGGCAATGATGGGAATAGAGAAAATCATAATCACGGCAATAGTACCTGTCAAATTTCCTGCACCTCACATTTGATTGAATTAGAAAAAATTGTATATTATGTTTATAATAATAGCAAATCACAAGGGATATACAAGGGGTGTCTTAAATTGACCGGAATTTTCATTAAAAGAATTTATGACCCATACGAAGAAGAGGACGGCTATCGGGTGCTGATTGACCGGCTGTGGCCCCGCGGAATTAAAAAGGAAGATGCCCGTTTGTCAGCATGGGAAAAAGAGGCTGCGCCGAGTCATGAACTGAGAAAAGCATTTAACCATAAGCCTGAGCTTTTTGAAGATTTCCGGGAAAAATATCTTGAAGAGCTGCGGACACAAGACGGTAAAATCCGCAAAATAGATGAGCTGGCAAGAATGGCAGAAGAGCAGAATGTTACATTATTATATGCTGCGAAAGATCCCATTCATAACCATGCGCGGGTTTTGTGTGAGGAAATCACGAGGAGGAAGGTTTAGTCTCTCCAAAAAGGAGGGAAAGCAAGATAGAAAGAATAGAGTTCATCTTAAATACAGGAGGAAATGATATGAATACAGATATCCAAAAAGAAGAAAACCGGTTTTTTATGAATGATGAAGAAGGGAATATGATAGCGGAAATTACGTATATTCCAAGCGGCGATTCTGTCATAACCATAGACCATACATATGTAAGCGACTCCCTGCGCGGACAGGGAATTGCAGGAAAGCTTCTGGAAAGCGTTGTTCAGGAGGCACGCAGCAAGGGATATAAGATTGTGCCTGCCTGCTCATATGCCAAAGCTGTTTTTGACCGAAAGAGCGAATATCAGGATTTGCTTGCAAACTAAAGGAGGTTTTCAGAATGGGCGCAAAAAGAATAGATGTAAATGGAACAGCCATTTCATACTATGATGAAGGCAAAGGGGAGCCGCTTGTACTGCTGCATGGATTTTGCGGCAGCAAAGATTACTGGGCAAGGGTCATTCCATTATTGGCAGAGGACTTTCGCGTGATTGCGGCCGATCTTCCGGGGCATGGAGAGTCAGGACTGCCGGATGGCGAACCCTCTATTGAGAGGATGGCTGAAGCAATCAAAGGGGCTATAGATGAGCTGGAACTTGAACAAGTATCTCTTTTCGGCCATTCATTGGGCGGCTATGTAACCCTTGCATTTGCTGAAGTGTATGAGGACAAGCTGAAGTCCTTTTCCCTTATCCATTCAACAGCCAGCCCGGATTCTGAAGAAGGGAAGAAGGGAAGGGATGTCGCTGCCGGTAAAATTGATAAAGAGGGAATGGAATCCTTTATAGATGGACTGGTGCCGAAGCTGTTTGCACCAGGGGAGAAACTTCCCGAAGAAATTCAACTGGCAAAAGAAATTGGCTATCGTACAAGTGCTGAAGGGGCAAAGGCTGCCCTAAAAGCAATGAAACAGCGCGGTGATCGCAGTCATGTTTTAAAAAAGACAGAGCTGCCGGTATTAATTGTTGCTGGAGAACAGGACGAGATTGTCCCTCCTGAGAAATCATTTGCAGTCAAAGAATCTAACATCAAGCAGGTGACCATTGATGATGCGGGGCACATGAGCATGTACGAAGCACCGGAAGAACTTGCTGAGGTTATCCGCGGGTTTTTGAAAGAGTAAGCAGTCTTTGTTTTGGAGCGCACATAAGATTTTTTTTCTGCACATGAAAAATCTTATGTGCACATAAATTGGCGTTATGCGCACAGAAAGGTTCCTGTGCGGCCAAATTAATCATTTTGCGATTGAAATATAAAAAAAAGCTCCTTTTCAAGCCGAAAAGGAGCTTTTGCTTATTTAAAAATTACCGAAATGATTTCGTCCGTCGTCATTCCGCTTTCAATTTCAAACGTGCCGGGGCGCAGATCATTCTCAAGACCGCGTTTTTCTACATCTTTATAGAATTGGATGCCGCTTTCAATTATGTGGGCTTTTTCAAGCGCGTTCCCCACATCAATGCTGGTCATGCCCATGGATACGGTTAAAATAGTCCGGTAAACAACTTTTTCGCCGGTTTTGTCATCGGTCTTCTTGTCTGCTTTATCCTCTTTTTTCTCGCTGGACTTTGCGGCAGCAGCAAGCTGCTTGCTCCATTCATCTTCCGTGTTGATGACGTAGCCTTTGGATGCCAGCAGGTCAATCATTTCTTCATCTGACAGCTTTTCCGCTTTCACTGTTTTATCCGCTGGTTTTTCAGTACTCTTGGCTTCAGAAGGTCCAAATAGGTAAACGCTTCCTGTCAAAATGGCAGCCGCTAAAAGGCCCGCTGCAAAACTGCGCAAGGAATTTGGTGTCATTGGGCAACCATGCTCCTTTCACCCTTGTTCGCTGAATAAGGCAAGAGCATCAGATCAACCTCGTTAGGCGTAAGCTGTTTTTTTAATGCAATGCTTTCATTGGAATATCCGCGTTTATGCATATCCAGTACTTCGCGAAGCAGCAATCTTTCATCTGATGGCCCGCTCATAGCTCCTGATTGCTTAGCCGTAATCTCCGCGTCCAATTCAATATTTCTAATTTGCTGCTGAAGCTCATGAATTTCATTTTTTAGTGTAAAAGTAACCTGATCAATTTGCTGCTCAATATTTGATTTCGACTGCGCCGTTTTAAAAAACGATAAAATGAGCAGCACGACTGCTGAACCAAATAATATGGCAATTACCCATCCCATCCTAAAATCCTCCCTTATGTAAACACTTTTTTTCTCGGTATCTATTTTTTTACCAAACTAAATTATACCTTTATTGCGGGGGGATTTCGAATGATAACCTCAAAATAACACGATAGTCCTGTTTTTATCGCAGTTTAACGGGCAGTAAGACCCCTTTTTCAAGACTCAGAGGAATCAAAGGAGGATAAGTGGGGGTCTAACTGCCCGTAAAAGCCCGATTAGTTCAACTAACAATCAGTGGGGGATAAAGAACCCCCCACTGATTGAAGTTTCACTTTATGTCAGAAAAAGGTGCGGATGGTAAATCTTATTTCTTATAAAAACCCGGACCATTCAGGACCGGGCTTTCATTTGTTTAGTTTTCCTTCTGCAGCTGTGCGCGTTTGGCGGCATGCAGAATATCCTCGATAGGAGAGACTCTCCCGAATTTATCTTTATGGACAATATGTTTTCTTTCAAACTGGGTGGGGTTATCAATTCCTGCCGCTGCCGCCAGATTGTAAAGCCCTTCTCTGAGCGAAATGACATAGTTGCAGACACGGTAATGCTTTTCCTCAACAATTAATCCATCCTGAAGCTTTTTGTCGGTTGTCGCCACCCCTGCCGGGCAGTGATTGGTATGGCAGACACCGGCCATAATGCAGCCGACGCTGATCATAAAACCGCGGGCGATATTGACCAGATCCGCTCCCATCGCAAGCGCAATGGCAATTTTATCAGGAGTGATTAATTTACCGGAAGCGATGATTTTCACACGATCCCGTACCCCATACTCCCTCAGCATTTCATCGACAACTGTCAAGGCGGATTGGATAGGGAGCCCCACACTGTCTGCAAGCTCCTGATAAGTCGCCCCTGTTCCGCCTTCGCCGCCATCCACTGTGATGAAATCAGGGCCTTTGCCGCTCTCCTTCATATAGGAAATCATGTTTTCGAGAGCATCCAGGTCACCTACTACAATTTTCATACCGACAGGCTTTCCGCCAACACTTCTGAGCTCCTCTATAAAATCGAACATGGAAGGGACATTATCAAATTCATAGAAACGGTTTGGACTATTAATGGTTTTGCCGACTTCGACAAGCCGGATACTGGCGATTTCTTCGGTTACTTTTTGGCCTTCCACATGGCCGCCGCGGGTTTTTGCACCCTGTGCAAGCTTGAGTTCAAAGGCCTTGACCTCAGGTATTTCACTTTTCTTTTTAAATTCTTCCCATGAGAATTCCCCATTGGCCTTTCGGACACCGAACATATCAGGACCGATTTGCATAATGATGTCGGGACTGCCGGCTAAATGATATTGAGAAAGGCCGCCTTCACCGGTATTCATCCAGGTTCCTCCTGCAAGGCCAAGCCCTTTGGAAAGGGCCGTGATGGCTTTTTCACCGAGAGATCCATAGCTCATGGCCGATTGTCCCACAAGTCCCTTGACCCTGAATGGCTGCCGGCAGCTGTTTTCTCCCAGTACGACCGCATCCTCATCCCGAAGATAGTAAGGATCAGCCAATTTTTCTTCGCTGTGCTCCTTTCTTGAAAAAAGATTATCCCCATCGACCTTATAAACACGTGTGTTTATTTTCCTTGTATTATCCACCTTCATTTCATCAACCAGTTTTGGAAACAGGGTGTTTCGTATATAAAAGCCTTCTTCGTCAAAATTCCTTATCGATCCGAAGCCTATTAATCTTTCTTTGTATTTGCCGGCTTTCACAACATCCTGGTATTCCTTTCTGGAAAAAGGCTTGCCTTCTGTATCATTATTGAACAGGTACTGTCTTAGCTCAGGCCCCACATTTTCTGCGAAATAGCGCACCTTTCCGATTACCGGGAAGTTCCTCAGTATGGAGTGCTGCTTCTGCCTGTCATCTTTTATATACCAATATATAAATAGAATGACAGGGACGAAAATAACCAATGAGATAAATACGAATAATGCAATGACAAGGTAATCTGTTAAACTCATTTTATCCTCCTTCTATTAAAACTGGCTTAGGGCTTCACTGATAGGGGTGTCTCCCGAGGCTGCTTCAATGGTTGAATGAAAGATCGCTTCCTGGTCAAGGGACTCGACCAGAACTTCAGCAGCATCCTCTCGCGGTATCTCAGCCTTTCGGTCATGGATTTTCTTCGACAGGGTAATGGTTCCATTCCCGGGATTGTCCGTCAATTGGCCAATCCGAATCACTGTGTATACTAGATTGGCAGCTTTAAGCATATCCTCCGGTAGATCCTTCGCCGCAATTTTGCGTGAAGGGTCTGTTTCGCTTTCCTCCGCTTTAACTGCACTCAGCATCACAAATCGCCTGACATTTGATTTTTGTGCCAATTGGATGATGTCGGATATAGATTGGTGATCGACCATAACGGTTTTGCCCGTATGTTTTTTAGGATTGACGCCTGTTAAATAAATCACGGCATCTGATGCCTGAAGATAGGGGATCAGCTTCTCCTCGTCATAAACAATTGCCTGTGCTGCTCCCAGCTTGATCAGATCTTCCAATTGGTTTTCATTTGCCGCAACGGCAAGAGCTTCATGCTTCCTGTCAGCGAGCTTCCTGATTACATGCTCACCGACATCTCCATTGGCACCGATTACAATCACCTTCATGCTAACGCCTCCTTTTTTACCTTTTTTCCACAAGGGGTTTATTTAAAACCAAAATCAGGCAAACAAAAAAGCGGCCCATTAGGAGGACCGCGCTGATTTCACTATAAATCGATACATGACTGAGGAGTTTCACTGTATATAAAATAAAGCTCCATCCTTTGCGGATGGAGCTTTGCCGTTTAGGCCAGCCGTTTAAAATTCTGTCCGAGTATTTCATTCATCGTGTGTACTGTGATAAATGCTTTATTGTCAACCTGGGTAATATAGCCTTTCAGCTTAGTAAAATCTTTTCTGCCCAGGATGGTTGTAATGACTTCTTTCTTATCTGAAGTGAAGGCACCGGTTGCCGTGTGAATGGTTGCACCTTTCCCCAGTCCATGAACAATATAGGTTTTAATTTCATCACTGTGGTGGCTGATAATTACAATTTCCTTGTTTGAATTGAATTGCTGAAGTGCATAATCAATCACAAATCCATTAATAATGACTCCAAAAAAGGCATACATGCCGACTTGCGGCCCAAATAGAACGGCGGAAGACAGGGCAATGGCTAAATCAGCCAGAAGCACGCCTCTGCCAACTTCAATATTTAAATATTTATTAAAAATCATAGCGATGATATCTGTACCGCCAGTGGAGGCCTGCTGGTTAAACACAATCGCCATGCCGGTTGCGGCGATGCATTGCCCAATGATCAGCTGAATAAGCAAGTCATCACTAAGCGGCTGAGCCATCGGGGCGAACTTCTCAAGCGCCCACACATAAAAGGACAAAGCAAAGCTTGCATAAATGGTTTTTGCCCCAAAACCAGATCCAAGAAAAACAAACCCAACTGCAAACAATATCAAATTGACAAGAATCATGAAGGTACCGATTGAGAAATCTGGAAATAAATCATTCATGATAATCGACAATCCGCTGACCCCTCCAGTTGCTAAATTATTGGGGGACAAGAAAAAATGGACATTTATAGAAACCAGGAGAGCTCCCAGGTTGATCATCATAAAAGAAAACAGTTTTTGCCGCATCGCCGCAACCTCCTTTTTTATAGTATTTTTTCGGGTTCCGTAAAAAGTGGAACAACGGGATTATAAAGCCCATCAAGACCCTTTGTAAAGGGAATGAGAGGAAAAAAATAAGGTTTAATAATTATGAATATTGGAAGGGATTTCACCAGGGGGGTGCTAATATCTATTTTTGTATAATTCTTATATAATAGATATGACTAGCACGAGCACGAAAGGATGTAAGAAATCTTGAAAAATAGAAAGCTTATTGTCATTCCCATTATGATACTTGTAGCCGGGGCTGCCATGTGGATGCTGAATAAGGATTATCAGCAGATAGACCTGATGATCCGCTTGATGATAGCAGCCGGTGCAGCACTATTATCAGGTGTTATCTCCTATTTTTTATTCAAGCCGGAAAAAGAAGAACAATAAAGTGAAACTTCAATCAGTGGGGGTTTTCCTTATCCCCCACTGATTGTTAGTTGAACCAATCGGGCCTTTACGGGCAGTTTGACCCCCGCTTATCCTCCTTTGATTCCTTTGAGTCTTGAAGTGGGGGTCTTACTGCTCGTTAGACTGCGATAAAATGCCTGCTCCCTGGAAAGGGGACAGGCATTTCATTTTTGGGGAACTTTTACAATTCTGATGCGTATATAAGCTGAAGGGAGCTGATAAAGGTGAACCATGTTAAAGAATGCCCGAGATGCAATGGGACAGAATTTGCAGAAGGCACTGACTATGTGGCAGTCAGGCCATTGAATAAAAAACTCTCAGTCGGATCTCAAAAAATCTATCGCTTTTGTTTAAGCTGCGGGGAGATTGTTTCTATCAGAGTTGAAAATCCAGGCAAGTTTAGAAGCAAGTGACGGAAAAAGAGGCGGGATGAAGCGGAAAGGCAGGGAGCAGCTAGGAAACCGGTCGCCAAGAGCGCTCCATGAATCATCCTATGTGCATTTCATCCTCCACCACAGCCTCTCCTATTTCCTCCGCTTAAGCAGCTGTAAATCAATGTACAGCTGGCATCTGGTGTTAAAGTCGTCAAAGTCAATTGAGGTCAGGTCAGTAATTTGCTTCATCCGGTATTTTAATGTATTGGTATGGATGAAAAGCTGTTCCGCTGTCGGCTTGAGGCGGCAGTTGTTCAGTAAATAGACTTCAAGCGTCTTCAGCAGGCTGGTTTGGCTCTCCAGGTCTTTTTTCTGCAGCTTCATAAGATCTTCATTTACATAGTTAGTCTTGTTGTTATGCTGGGCGATCGGTTCCAGGTAACGGAACACCCACAGTTTTTTATACTCATAAGGCAGCTCTTCAGGAGAGCCGATGAATTTGGCGGCTTTGATGACCTCCAGGGCCTCTCTATAGCTTTTGCGAAGTTTGAGGATGGAGGAGTATTCTCCTCCGATTCCCGCATACACAGTCTGCTGCCTGAATTGGCTTAGAACGGTATTGGTTAATTCGTGTGCGTCTTCTGAAAGGCTGCCGGGTGCAGGAGAGCTGCTGCCGATCATAACGATGATCTCATGCTGATTCGTAAAGATGTGAGCGGGGTGGCTGAGAGCATTAGCAAACAGACGAACGGTTTCATTTAATTCCGCCAATATCTCTTCATCTCCCTGTACGACCGTAAATACATTGATGATAAAGGCCTCGGGGAGAATGATTTTTACATTGGCTGCTTCCCACTTAATCTGATCTTCCGTCTGATACGTACGATCAATAATTTTTTGATAAAATTGATGTTTTTCTTCTTCTTTGCGGAGCTTCTTCAGGTTTTTCTGATATAAAAGCTTTCCAATATGGAAGGAAACGTCATGAAGAAACTTCATTTCGCTTTCTGACAGAATGCCGTCCAATTCCTGAACCCAGATAAATCCAAGTATCTGCTCTTTATATTTAGCGCTTACAACTACACGCTGGTTAAGGCCGATTTCTTCCATCTTCTTAATTCTGAAAGGCTCGGGGATTGTCTTTAACTGATCAACAATGCCTTCATCCATAAATTTCTCCAAAATGGGTATCGGCCATCTCTTCGAAAATATGGTCTGCTGGTTCGCCAAATCAAAATGCTCTATATAATAGGAGCTATAAGCCAGCAGCGAGAATTGCTCATCCTCGATAACAACAGGCTTCTTCAAAAAAGTGCTGACCATTTCTGTAATCTCATCAATTTCAGTCAAAGTAAGGATTTTCTCCAGCGGCTGGCTCATTAAGCTCCCTCCTCATTATTGCTGTTCTTATTATAGTGAAAAAAGGGGACAGGCACCACCCGGATTTTGCCGAAAGAAAAAGGACCGGGCATTTTCTTAGCCCAGTCCTGATAAGTCTAGTTTATTTTAAGGATTTTTCAAAGTCTGCAAACTGTTTTTCAACTTCAATAGATGGCTTCTCAGTCAGAAGACTCACCACGATGACGGCAATTAAGCTGGCAGCAAAGCCTGGAATCATTTCATAAAGGAAGTCGGATAAGCCGGCTTGAGACCAAATGATGACAGTGCTTGCTCCAATAATCATCCCTGCTAATGCTCCCCATCTTGTCATGCGCTTCCAGTATAAGCTGAGAATGATAAGCGGACCGAAAGCGGATCCGAAACCAGCCCATGCATAACCCACAAGGTCGAGAATCGTTTCATTTTTCTCCCATGAGATAAATAATGCAATGACAGAAACCAGCAATACAGAAAATCTTCCTATTGTAACCAATTCTTTATCTGTAGCAGAGCGGCGGAAGAATGTCTTATATAAATCTTCCGTTAATGAGCTTGATGTTACTAGCAGCTGTGATGAGATGGTACTCATGATAGCCGCAAGGATTGCCGAGATTAAAAAACCGGTAATGATCGGGTGGAATAAGACCTCGCCAAGGAGGATGAAGATCGTTTCGGGATCTTCGATGCTAATCCCTGTATCCGCCACATAAGCAATTCCCACAAAACCAGTCAGCATAGCGCCAATACTCGAGAAAATCATCCAGCCCATCCCAATGCGGGTGGCTTTCTTGATTTCTTTAACAGAACTGATAGCCATAAAGCGGACGATAATATGAGGCTGCCCAAAATAGCCAAGGCCCCATGCAAAAAGGGATACGATGCCTAATAGACTTGTCCCTTTAAAGATATCAAGGAAAGCCGGATTGATTGTTCTGGCAGTATCAATTGCCGGCCCAAATCCTCCTACATGAAAAAGGGTTACGATTGGTACAAGAATGAGGGCAAGAAACATAATCAAACCCTGAACAAAGTCTGTCCAGCTAACCGCAAGAAATCCTCCAAAAAGTGTATACGCAACCACAACACCTGTAATGATCCATAAACCTGTGTGGTAGTCCAGCCCGAAAGTGCTCTGGAATAAAACTCCCCCGGAAACCATGCCTGATGATACATAAAAGGTAAAGAAAATTAAGATAACTAATCCCGAAATCAGGCGAAGGATTTTGGAAGTATCCCCGAATCGGTTTTCTAAATAACCGGGAATCGTAATAGAATCATTGGCTACCTCAGTATACGTGCGGAGCCTTGGTGCCACATAGATCCAGTTTGCCCATGCTCCAAGAGTCAAGCCGATGACAATCCAGGAAGCGCTTAGGCCAGTGGCATACATGGCTCCAGGAAGACCCATCAAAAGCCATCCGCTCATATCGGAAGCTCCCGCACTTAAAGCGGTTACCGCAGGACCCAATGTTCGTCCTCCGAGCATGTAATCTGATAGATTGGAAGTCCGTTTATACGCATAATAGCCAATCCAAAGCATTCCAATCATATACACAGTAATGGATATAATTAATGCATAATCCATTTTGTCAGCCTCCTTTTTGTTGGTTTAACAAAATATTTAGATAAAATAAGCGATGAGAAAGCAGTGGTTTGCTTTCTCATTACCTAGAAATCAAGAATGGTTTCTTTTATTATAGTTATTATTTAATATTTTGGAAGAAAAATATTATTTTTTGAAAATGCCCTTAAAAGCAAATGCAATATTAGCCGGCCGTTCAGCAAGCCTTCTCATGAAATAGCCATACCAGTCCATGCCGTATGGTACATAGACACGCATCTTATAGCCTTGCTTTGCCAGTTCCAGCTGTGTTTTATTCCTCATGCCATATAGCATTTGGAATTCAAAGCGATTGTTTGGAATGTTATGCTTCTTTGCTAATTTTTTTGTGTACTCGATGATCTGATCATCGTGGGAAGCTATCGCTGTATAGTTTCCGTTTAAGAGACTCTGTTCTATTAATTTCTTATAGTTTTCATCAACATCTGTCTTCTCAGGAAATGCATGCTCCGGTGCTTCTTTATAAGCGCCTTTTACCAGTCTTAAGAAGGGCTGATATTTCCCCAGATCCTCCAGGTCGTTTTCAGTCCGGTACAGGTACGCCTGCAGAACGGTACTCACACAGCTGTACTTTTCTTTAAACTGTTTAAACAAATCGATCGTTGCCTGGCAGCGAGGCACATCCTCCATATCAATTGTCACCATAATCTTATGCTTCTCGGCAGTATCAAGAATTCTTGTCATGTTTTTCACAACGAGGTCATGATCAATATCCAGGCCAAGAGAGGTCATCTTCAGAGATACTTGTGAATCCAGTCCTTCTTTGCTGATCATTTCAATGGTTGAAATGCATTCCTCTGTCCGTTCATTTGCCACTTCTACGGAGTCAACAAATTCGCCCAAATGGTCCACTGTTACAGAAAGGCCCTGGTTATTCAGGTCTCTGATAAAACGGACGCTGCTTTTGAAATCAACTCCGCCTATTAATTTACCTGCGGCAAAACTTCCGCCTCTGTTTTGGGCAATTTTATTCAGTAAGCTATTTTTTGATAAATATAGAAAAAAGTCTCTTGTAATCGCTTCCATTTTAACAAGCACCTCCAATGGTTTTATCTTTAGATTAATCTTACAATTCTGTGACAAGTTACGACAATGTTCATAAAAAACAAAGATTCTATAATTCTATTGTTGACAGCAGACAATGAAAGGCTGCATTTTCCATATTCCCATGCCCATTAATATGTAAGAAAAGTTTCCATATTATTGTTTACAATGACAAGCATTTGTATTTAAATAGTAATATAGTTTTGAATATTAACTTATTTCTGAAAACGGGGGTTAGAGAAAATGAGAAAGCAGTTAAAGAAATTTGCTCAATTTACAGCATTGTCCAGTTTGCTTGTCCTCTCTGCATGCGGCGGCAATCAGGCTGCAGGGGATGAGGAAGGGGAGAGCAGCGGAGGAGCTGTGAAAGCGGATATTGGAGTTATTTCTTATATCAGCGGACCTGGTGCAGCTTATGGTGAAGCTATCACAAATGGCTTAAAGCTCGCACAGGAAGAAATCAATGGCAAGGGAGAAGTCAAGATTAACCTTGTTATAGAGGATTCCGCCGGGAAGCAGGATCAGGCATTGACAGCAGCGCAAAAGCTTATGAATTCAGAGAATGTGACTGCCATTATCGGACCTACATTAAGTACAGAAATGAATGTAGTTGGTCCGGAAGCCGACCTCAACGGAGTGCCGATCATGGGGACTTCCACAACGGCAGAAGGGATTCCGCAAATTGGGGACTATGTCTTCCGCAACTCACTGCCTGAAGCATTGGCGATTCCGGCTGCAATAGATAAAGCCATTGAAAAATATGATGCTAAAAAAGTAGCAATTCTATATGGAAATGATGATGTTTTTACAAAATCAGGCTTTGACACAATGAAAAAAGCAGCGGAAGAGAAGGGCCTGGAAATCTTAACGATTGAAACGTTCCAAAAAGGCCAATCAGATTATAATGCTCAGCTGACAAAAATTAAAGGTTTAAAGCCGGACCTGATTCTGGCTTCGGCTCTATACAATGAAGGTGCGGTCATCATGGATCAGGCCAGGAAAATGGGCATTGATGTTCCGTTTGTCGGAGGAAACGGCTTCAATTCTCCTGAGGTCATCAATATTGCAGGGGATGCAGCGGATGGCCTGATTGTGGCAACTCCATGGTACGGTGAAAAAGAAGATGATAAGGTCAAGGAATTTGTAAGTAAATATGAAAAAGAATACGGCAAAAAACCGGATCAGTTTGCAGCACAGGCATACGATGCACTTTACATAATGGCAGAGGCATTGAAGAATGCAGGCGAAGCTGATCGTGATGCCCTACGGGATGCTCTGGCAGAGGTCAAGGGCTTTAATGGAATCCTTGGAGAGTTCTCTTTCGATGAAGAAGGAGATGTTGTGATGGATCCGACCGTTTTAGTTATTGAAGAAGGAGCATTTAAGGAATTTAATTAAAAAGCTGCGAAAGTGAAGCTCTGGCGCCTTCAGTGCCAGAGCTTACTTTTAAGAAAATTACGAGTAAGCAGGTGAATGCCGTGTTAATCGAACAATTAATAAACGGAATTACCCTAGGCAGCATTTATGCCATCGTTGCACTTGGGTTTACATTGGTTTTCGGGGTGCTTGGGATTATCAATATGGCACACGGAGAAATTTTTATGTTCGGAGCCTTCATTGGGGTTGTTGTTACTTCCACTTTTAAAGGGCCGCTTTGGCTGGCTTTTCTGGCAGCGATTGCGTTAACTGCTGCAATGGGATATCTGCTTGAGCGATTTGCCCTGAGGCCGCTCCGGAATAAACAGGGTGTATCCCATCTGGCGCCATTGATCAGCACCATTGGTGTATCGATACTGCTGGAAAACCTTTCCCACCATATTTTTGGACCGGGCAACCATCCTTTCCGTGCTTCTTTTGCGGAAATCAGCTTCCAGATCGGTTCGATAACTGTATATCTTGTGCAGATTGTTATCTTTGTCATTTCTGTTCTTCTCATGTACGCCCTTTCTTTTTGGCTGGGAAAAACAAAGGCAGGAAAAGCCTTAAGAGCAACTGCTGAAAATCTGGAAACGGCAAGCCTTCTTGGTGTTGATGTCAAAAGAACAATTACAATGACGGTTATTATCGCATCGGCAATGGGCGGGATTGCCGGTATCCTTGTCGGAATGGCCTTTAACTCTGTAACGCCGCAGATGGGTTTATCCATTGGGCTAAAAGGACTTGCCATCATCATTCTTGGCGGCATGGGGAATGTCAAGGGAGCGATGGCCGGGGGGCTTATCCTTGGTCTGGCCGAAACCTTTGTCGTTGTCTACGGCGATTCAGGATACAAGGATGCCATCGCTTTTGCGGCCATCATCATCATACTTCTCATCAGGCCGCAGGGATTGTTTGGCCAAAAAATTTCAGCGTAAGAAGGTGAACTCATGCTTGCAGAATTAATAAATCCATATTATTTACAGGTAGCTTCTTTTATATTAATCAACATTATATTAGGGGTTAGTATTTATATTACTCTATCAACTGGACAGCTTTCACTCGCCAACGCAGGATTTATGGGGATCGGTGCCTACACATCTGCACTATTGACGCTGAATTTTGACCTTCCGATTATTGTGGGCATACTGGCAGGTACTTTATTGGCAGGTGTTTTCGGAATCCTGATCGGGATACCGACATTAAGGCTTCAGGGTGTTTATCTCGCCATTGTTACCCTCGGGTTTGGAGAGGTTATCCGCGTTATTTTTGTAAACTGGGAGTCAATGACAAAGGGAGCTGTCGGTCTATCAGGCATACCGCATATGGGCCGTGAGCTGCTGAATACATTAAAAGACTTAGGCTTTGATCCGAAAATACTTGGACTTCAAAATAACCAGTTTGTATTTCTGGCTATCTTCCTCATTTTATTAGGGGTGACAATCAGCATCATCGCATTTTTCAGAAGGCAGAACCGCTCAAGAGTAGGACGGGCTTTCGCAGCGATTAAGCTGGATGAAAAAGCTGCAGAATCAATGGGCATCAATATCACGTATTATAAGGTCCTGGCATTTGCACAGGGTGCACTGGTAGCGGGATTTGCAGGTGCACTATTTGCACATGTTCTTGCATACATAAGTCCTGCCGATTTTGCCTATCACCGTGCAGTTGAGATTCTGATTTTCGCCGTTTTCGGGGGAAGTGAAGTAATCTGGGGACCGGTGTTTGGGGCGCTCTTTTTAACTGTAATGCCGGAAGTGCTACGATTTATCAGCGAATACCGCTACATGATTTACGGTCTGATCATTATTATTATGATGGCAGTCAGGCCGCAGGGATTAATTGATGTAAATATTTTAAACTGGGTCAAGCTTAAAACATCAAAGAGGAGGCAAAAGCATGGTACTTCAAGTCAAAAAAGCATGTAAAAACTTTGGCGGGCTGAGTGCCCTGTCTGATGTCTCGTTCTCTATAAATCAAGGTGAGATCTTTGGGCTGATTGGTCCAAATGGAGCCGGGAAGACAACGATGTTCAATCTGATAACATCGATGTTTACTCCTACCTCAGGCGAGATCATTTTTAATGAAGATAATATCAATGGCTTAAAGCCGCACCTGATCACGAAAAAAGGCATCTGCAGGACATTCCAGAATATTCGCCTGTTTCCGCAGATGACAGCAGAAGAAAACGTGATGGTTGGGGAGCATTGCCGAAGCAAATCAGGGGTTTTCAGCAGTGTATTCAGGACAAAATCACAGCGGCAGGAAGAAGAGAGAATCCGCAGCAAAGCGAATGAACTATTAGAGTTTGTGGGGCTGGGCGGGTTCGCGGAAACGGTATCAGACAGCCTCGCATACGGCCAGCAAAGAAGGCTAGAGATTGCCCGTGCGCTGGCCAGCTCTCCTAAGCTTCTGCTGCTCGATGAACCGGCAGCCGGAATGAATGAAACTGAAACAAGCGAATTATTTCAGCTCATCAAAAAAATTCAGGAACAGGGCGTCACGGTCCTGCTGATTGAGCATGATATGCCGCTTGTCATGAAATTATGCGACCGTATTGCCGTCCTTAATTTCGGCAAGAAGATTGCTGAAGGCACACCTGCTGAAATCCAGAATAATCCTGATGTCATCGAAGCCTATCTCGGCAGTGAGGAGGAGGATATGTATGCTTAAAGTAAATGGGATTAACGCTTTTTACGGGAAAATCCAGGTTCTTAAAAACATCAGCCTCGAAGTGGAAGAAGGCAGTATTGTTACGATCCTTGGCGCAAATGGTGCAGGGAAGACAACGACCATGAAGTCTATTTCAGGAATGCTTAAGCCTCAAGCCGGCAGCATTCAATTTCAGGGGCAGGATGTAACGGGACTCAGGCCGGACCAGCTGCTGCGCAAAGGGATTGCCCTTGTTCCGGAGGGCCGCCAGATTCTTGCCGGAATGACAGTGCTTGAAAACTTGGAAATGGGGGCATACCACCGGAAGGATAATGAAATTGACCGGGATATTAAGAACGTTATGGAGCGTTTTCCCATCCTCGAAGAAAGGCAGAAACAGCTTGGCGGAACATTATCCGGCGGACAGCAGCAGATGCTGGCCATTGCGCGGGCCATCCTCAGCAAACCAAAGCTGCTTCTTCTGGATGAACCGTCAATGGGGCTGGCCCCGCTGATCGTGGCTGACATCTTTAAAATTATAAAAGAAATTAATGAAGCGGGCACGACTGTTTTATTGGTAGAACAGAATGCAAGGCAGGCCCTGAAAATATCACATTATGGGTACGTCCTGGAAACAGGCAAAATGGTTGCTGAGGGAAGTTCAGAGAAGCTGCTGAATGATCCGCGTATCATGGAAGCCTATCTGGGGCGTAAATCAAGTTAAAGATAAAAGGCCGAATCTTTTGATTTGGCCTTTTATCTTTTTTTCTATTGCATTATGATAATAACAGAAATCAACAAGCGAAAACCGGAGGACAAATGAACAAGAGAAAGAAAATCTTTAAAAGGATAATGATAACTTTATTAATTCTCGGCGTATTTCTATTTTTAAACAACAGCTCCATGCTTACAAAAGAAAGAAACGATAAGCCGCTGCTTCTCGCTCATAGAGGAATGGCACAGACCTTTCATATGGAAGGGATCACAGGGGAGACGTGTACGGCTGAAAGAATTTACGAGCCTGAGCATAACTTTCTTGAGAATACGATTCCTTCCATGGAAGCAGCTTTTGAGGCCGGGGCAGACGTAGTCGAACTGGATATTCAGCTTACAAAGGATGGACAATTTGCGGTGTTCCATGATTGGATGCTGGAATGCAGGACAAATGCAAAGGGAAATACGAGAGATTATACAATGGGGGAATTAAAAAAACTGGACATTGGATACGGCTATACAGCCGATCACGGAAAAACCCATCCGTTTCGCGGTAAGGGAATCGGAATGATGCCAAGCCTGGATGAAGTCTTGAAAGAGTTCACGGAAGGAGAGCTCTTAATCCATATTAAAAGCAATGACTCCCAGGAAGGAGTAAAGCTTGCTGAATACCTTTCCTTGTTTCCAGCGGAGAGATTGGAGAAGATATCTGTATATGGAGGAGACAATCCAATTGCAGCTCTGAAGGAAGAAATGCCTGGAATGCGGGTGATGTCTAAGGCTACATTGAAAGATTGCCTCCTGCCATATATAGGTGCGGGATGGACAGGTTATGTGCCAAATGCCTGCAAAAACACACAGGTTCATATTCCTGAATCGTATACAAAGCTGATGTGGGGCTGGCCAAATAAGTTCTTGAACCGAATGGATGATGCTGGTACAAGAGTTATAGTGGTTGCAGGGGACGGCAGCTGGTCGGAAGGATTTGACAAACCGGAAGACCTGAAACGGTTGCCTGCTGGCTATTCAGGTGGCATCTGGACAAACAGGATTGAGCTGATTGCCCCATTATATAAGAAAGAATAGACGTCTGGTCTGATCCAGGCGTTTTTAAATTTTTTCTATGGAATTATTTAAAAATTTCGTAAAAAGGATTATGATATGGATAGGATTATTTAGTTTTTCGAAGGATTTTAAGAGTATTATTATACATATATTAACTGCAATTACAGCTTGGGGGACTATAAATGGCGAAAGTTTTAGCATTTCTTAAGCCTTACCGGATAGCGGTGGCTATAGCTCTGTCATTAATGCTGACGGAGCTTGCTGTTGAGCTTATTCAGCCATTATTAATGGCAAAAATCATAGATGAAGGCATCCTGCAGAATGATCTTCAGGAGATCCTGAAGTGGGGAGGGATCATGCTGGCTGCTTCTTTTGCGGCTTTTGCGGCTGGAGTCATTAATTCCTTTTATGCTGCACATGTCAGCCAGAGCTTCGGTTTTGATGTAAGGAAAGGCTTATATGACAAGGTTCAATCCTTCTCCTTTGCCAACTTTAATCTTTTTCCGACCTCTTCATTAATTACCCGTATGACGAATGATATTACGCAGCTTCAGAATACTGTTTTTATGAGCCTTCGAATCATGATGAGAGCGCCATTATTAATCATCGGCGGTCTGATCATGGCTTTTGTGGTAGATGTGAAGCTTGCTCTTATCTTATCAGCTGTGGCCCCATTCCTTTTTCTATTTCTGTTTTGGGTCATGGGAAAAGGCGGCGCGCTTTTTAAGGCAGTCCAGGAAAAGCTAGATTCTGTGAATAGCGTCATGCAGGAGAACCTGACGGGAATCCGGCTAATTAAAGCGTTTGTCCGCAGAAATCATGAAGTGAAACGCTTCACACGCACAAATGAGGATCTCAGAGATGGAACCGTTAAAGCTTTGCGTCTGATGGAAGTGACCATGCCTGTTCTGCTTTTCATTATGAATCTTAGTATTCTTGGAGTCCTTTGGTTTGGCAGCATACAGGTAAATGCAGGGGATGTAAAGGTAGGCGAGGTAGTTGCGATAGTGAACTATGCAACCAGAATAACGGCCGCCTTCTCCATTTTTTCCTGGATTATCATGGCTTTTTCAAGGGCGAGGGCATCTGCAAACCGTGTAACAGAGGTACTGGACACTGAAGTGGATTTGACTGACCGTCAAGAATCTCATGATAGGAAGGGCTTAACAGTGAGCCGGGGGGAAATTCACTTTAAAGATGTATCTTTTAAATATCCCGGCACTTCAGAGAAGGTACTTGATGGCATCAGCTTTATCATCCATCCCGGGGAAACAGTTGCAATAATGGGTGCAACAGGCTCCGGGAAAACCTCTTTATTCCAGCTGATCCCCCGGCTTTATGATGTGACCGGAGGGAGAGTTGAAGTTGACGGGAGGGATGTCAGGGAATTGAAAATGGAGAACCTCCGCAGGAAAATCGGCTTTGTTCCTCAGGAAGCCCTGCTCTTTACAGGCAGTGTGAAAGAGAATATTTCATGGGGCAAGGAACATGTAGCGATGGATGAAATTACTGAAGCAGCTGTCAATGCGCAAATACACGAAACCATCATGAAGCTTCCGCAGGGTTATGAAACAAGAGTGGGGCAAAAGGGTGTTAACTTATCCGGCGGGCAAAAACAGCGTCTTTCCATTGCCCGGGCGCTTGTACGAAAGCCAAAAATCCTCCTTCTTGATGACAGCACAAGTGCACTGGATATGAAAACAGAAGCAAAACTTCTTAGTTCATTGAAACAATACACCTGTACAACCATGATTATTACGCAGAAAATCAGCACAGCAATGGAAGCAGACAGAATCCTGTTGCTTGAGGATGGAGTGCTTCTTGCTGAGGGAGACCACGAGACTCTTCTTAAAACATCCGGATTGTATAAACGGATTTTTCAATCCCAGTCTGGAGAGGAGAACAGAAACTATGCTTAAACACTTTAAAGAACCTTTCCAGCATAAAAGAATTCCTCTTGAGCTGAATGGCGAATTTTCAAAAGGGAAAAAGCCTAAGTCTGAAAACATGGGGGCCACACTAAGGAGAATCTGGTCCTATTTAGCCTATAATAAGGGATTGTTATATCTCGTTTTACTAATGGTGGTCATCAGCTCGGCGATGGGGCTGCTTGGCCCCTATTTAGTAGGAATGGCTATTGACGATTATATTGTCACAAAGAACAGCGATGGATTTATCGCTTTACTGATCTGGCTTGGAGTCATTTATGTGATGAACTCGCTTGCCCTCTGGTTTCAGAATTATTGGATGATCGGCATCGCACAGGAAACGGTTTTTACGATGAGAACGAAGCTTTTCGGCCACTTGCACAGGCTACCTATTCCGTTCTTTGACAAGCGGCAGCAGGGCGAACTGATGAGCAGGGTCACAAACGATATTGAAAATGTCAGCTCGACTCTGAACAGTTCAGTGATCCAGGTCTTTTCCAGCCTGCTGACCTTGATTGGCACTGTCTCCGTTATGCTTTGGCTAAGTCCTTTGCTGACGCTCATTACCCTGATCATTGTGCCACTGATGTTCTTTGGAATGAAATGGATTACAGCACGGACAGGAAGGCTGTTCAAAGAGCAGCAGAAGATTCTTGGAGAGCTGAACGGTTTTATTGAAGAAACCATATCCGGACAGAGGATCATCAAGACCTTTTCTCAGGAAAAGAAAGTAATGGATGAGTTTCGGGAAAAAGGGGAAAAACTTAAGCTGGCAGGGTTTTGGGCTCAAACCTATTCCGGGTTTATCCCTAAGCTAATGAATGTCCTGAACAACTTAAGCTTTGCCATAATCGCCGGGGTAGGGGGCATTTTTGCCCTGAATGGCATGATCTCAATCGGTGTCATTGTCGTGTTCACTGAGTATTCCCGCCAATTTACACGTCCGCTTAATGATCTGGCAAACCAATTTAACACCCTTCTATCTGCGCTTGCAGGAGCAGAGCGGGTTTTTGACATCATGGATGAGGATGAAGAATTCCGGAATGAAGAGCAGCTGAAAGAGCTTGCCGAAGTGAAAGGCGAGGTCGAATTTCGAGATGTATCTTTTTCGTATGAAGAAGACGGAAATACGGTAAGAAACGTAAGCCTCCATGTCAAAGCAGGCCAGACCGCTGCTTTCGTTGGTCCGACAGGTGCAGGAAAGACTACTATGATCAATTTGCTCTCCCGCTTTTATGAACGGGAATCAGGCCGTATTTTAATTGACGGTGAGGATATCGCAAATGTGAAAAAAGAAAGCCTTAGAAAGCATATGGGATTTGTCCTGCAGGATTCATTTCTATTCCGCGGCACTGTGCGCGAAAATATCCGCTACGGCAGGCTGGAAGCTTCAGATGAAGAAGTGGTGGAGGCGGCTAAGCTTGCCAATGCCCATTCATTTATCATGAAACTTCCTCAGCAGTATGATACAGTGCTGAGTCAGGACGGAAATGGCATCAGCCAGGGGCAAAAGCAGCTTCTTTCCATTGCACGTGCATTTCTGGCCAACCCGGACATCTTAATTCTGGATGAAGCAACAAGCAGCATTGATACCGTGACAGAGCTGAAAATTCAGGATGCCCTTCAGGAGCTGATGAAAGGAAGGACCAGCTTTGTCATTGCCCACCGTTTGAACACCATTCAAAATGCGGATAAAATTTTTGTTCTGGAAGAGGGCAGGATTATTGAGGAAGGAACACATGAATCACTGCTTGAACAGGAGGGCTTTTATTACCGGCTGCATGGTAAAGCGGCAGCAGGGGCAAATGCTTGAAGTCAATGGCTATCCCAACACAAAAGGCGGACTTGATTACGATCAAATCCGCCTTTTCGCTATCGCTCAAATGACATTTTTTTCTCTTGCTTCTTTTAGCCAGTCCGGGAATTCGTTCAGCAGGAGGTCATATAGTTCGCTATCAGAAATGGCCTCTACATCTTTAATGTGGAAAAAATTTGCGTTATCAATATAGCGGCCATCCATTTCATCCAGCTTTTCCAATACCTCAAAGTTTGAATCGCCTATCCCGACAAACTGCCAGAACAAGGGTTTATCGGATGATGAAACAACAGGTTTTTTGATGGTTCTTTTGCAGCCGCCATCATTAATGAAAACAATGAAGGCAGGATCTTTGCTCGGATCTTCAGAGGTATATTTCTGAATGACATCCTCCATTACCGGAGGTTCATCATTTCTTCCGAATTTGTGTATCAGATCATTATTTAAAATATACTGATCCACATATCCTTCAAAGTCATGTTCGGTTACCGGCTTCAGCCTGGAAAATTCATTATCATAGACCCAGACATCCAATGCGCCATCATCATCAAATTGGCTGGCAACAGCTAAGATTCTCTCCACAACCCTCTGGACGGTCCCGTTTTTATATAACTTGCGCATGGAGCCGGAAATGTCCAGCACCAGACCGACTCTGGCAGTGACATTTGTCAGGTTCTTTTTCTCCAGTACAATGCCTGCTGATTTTTTTAATAAACTAATAGAGCTCATTTTTTTGGAATCCCCCTTTAATCATATATTCTGATTTTTACCATATCGGGAGACTATCCGCATTAAAAAAGCCTTCTAATTTGAAAATTTCATAGCAAAGTCGATAAGCATTTTTACATATAAATGGATGGAATGCGGCAGAACGTATTCCTTATCACCGTGCCAGTTCATGCCGGTTGGGCCAAATTCGATAGCTGGAATCCCGTAATTGGCAAAGAACACAGTATCCGCAGAACCATGCTGTCCAAAGAAAACCGCTTTATCTTCTGTGTGTTTTTCCACAATAGGTTCAAGCATCAGGATGAAAGGATTATCTCTGGCTGTCACAAGCGGCTTTGAGAACATATTCATGATAATTTCCCCATCTGTGATATTTTCAATTTGTTTAATGATTTCTTCATGGTTCTGCTGGGGCAAATAGCGGATATCATACGACATAACACATTTTTCAGGCACCTTATTATAAACATCCCCTCCGGTTATTTTTGCAAGATTAATCGAAGGGTATGGGTAAAATTCCGATGATTCCTTTGCAAAAGGCAATTCTAATAGTTTTTGATGTACTTCAAAAGCCTTTTCGATAGCATTGACTCCTTCCCATGGACGGCTGCCGTGTGCAGGATCTCCTTCTATCTCGATGTCCAGCCTGATAACCCCTTTTGCTTCGAGCGCAATTCCAAGCTGAGTGGGTTCAGAGCAAATGACAAAGTCGCCGCGATATCCCTGTTCTGCTAAATATCCGGAACAGTTAAAGCCGCCGATTTCTTCATCTGAAACAATTTGAAGCTGTATTTTTACGCCTATGGGCATATTTTTGAGCTCTTTTACCGCGCACATCATGGCGGCAACCCCGGCCTTCATATCCGCAGCTCCACGCCCATAGATCTTATCGCGGACTTCTACAGGAATGAACTGTTCATCCTTTCCTGAAACAACATCCACATGTCCGTTAAAAATAATGGTCTGATCCCCGCTTCCAATTTCACAGACAGCCATTTTATAGCCATTATTTTCGATGACTCTGGAAGGGAGGTCATGTCCTGACAGCCATTGATGGCAATATTCAATGGCCTGGTTTGCTCCCTCCTTTGAAGAGCTGTCAATGGAAATGAGATCTTTCAGTAAGTTTTCAAGCATATGTCAAAGGTCCTCCTTTATTACAGCAATAAATTTACACAGTCCCCTTTTACTATTCCCGCTTTGGGAGGATGAAAACAGCCTATTTTATGATGGCCCAATAATTGTGAAGAATTGGTGAAGTGTATTGCGAAAAGGGGAGGGATGGAGTATATTATAAGTGAGGAAAGTTAGTGAAGTATTTCACAAAATACTTCAAAAAAACATTACTGCATCATCCTTTCCTCCTAAGAGCTGGCCGGCTTTTTAAATGCCCAAGAGGGAAAAAATTTTAAAAAACTATGTGAAGTTGTTCACAATAATAACATGGAGATGATTATGATGAAATGGTGGAAAACTCCTCAGGCAGCAGTTGTGTGGACCGTATTAAGGGTTTGGCTGGGTATTCAGTGGCTTGAAGCAGGATGGCATAAGGTAGCAGACGGATTCGATGCAGGCGGATTCATGCAGGGGGCCATTGCCAAAGCAGCTGGCGATCATCCGGCAGTGCAGGGCTGGTATGCGGGATTCCTGGAAAATGTAGCACTTCCAAACGCGGACTTATTCAGCACTCTAGTGGCATGGGGCGAAGTACTTGTCGGGATTGGCCTTATACTTGGAGCTGCGACCATACCGGCTTTGATTGCAGCAGCTTTCATGAATCTAAACTTCTTATTAGCAGGAACAACAAGCACTAACCCAATACTATATACAGCAGCAATCATCCTTCTATTTACAGGCGCAGGTGCTTACTACTGGGGAATTGACAGATTCGCTTATCCCTATATCAAGACAATGATGAAAGGCGGACACGGCATAGGCAAAAGAGAGGCACACACTCACTAAGCAAAAATAGGAAGAAGCAGGAACATGAAGTTCCTGCTTCTCTTTTACCTTTGAGCTAGCGTTTTTTTCTGCTTTTCGCCCGCTGATCGGCAGCCTTGGAACGTGCCATTGCCTCGAGATCATCTTGATCGGCGAGTTCGCGGTTAAATTCTACGTCAATGCCGTCAGATTTCATGTTTTTCGGTACTTGTGGAAGTGATGCTTTGTTTTTATCACGAGTTTTATGTCCATGTGCACGGCCCATTGTAAATAACCCCTTTCAGCAATAAAGGTACGGAAACTCAGGTGTTTCCGTACCTTTATCATGTACCATCGATCAGGGCGGTATGAGTGGAAATTAATGTTTGGACTGTCTGCCTGCAAATCCGCCGGCTTTGTCAGCCCGTTTGAATTCTCTTGAATAATTTACTTCCTGCATGCTTGATAACGTGCTTTTGGATTTGTCTCTTTTCTTTTTATCCACTTTGCATCATCCTTTCAGAATAAGGGTACACACTTACCTTATTTTTGCCTTATTTGACATAAATGATACAAATCTCATTGATAAATATTCCTGAGAGCTGACCGTAAATCCGGATATAAGAAGTCATAGCCGAATGTCTGCAATTTTTCAGGAAGCACCTTTTGCCCTTCCAAAACCAAAGTACTCATCTCCCCGAGAGCTATTTTTAAAGCAAAACCGGGAGCGGGCAGCCAGTGGGGACGATTAAGGACTTCACCGAGTATTTTTCCGAATTCTTTCATTGTCAGGGGGGTTGGTGATGTAAAGTTAACAGGCCCCTGCAGCTGCTCGAGTTCCATGCAAAAAAGAATTCCGTTTACAACATCATCTAAATGAATCCAGGAAACCCATTGATCACCTGTTCCGACAGGCCCTCCGGCAAATAGCTTGTAGGGAAGTGCCATTCGCGGAAGAGCTCCATCGTTTTTTTCGAGAATGATTCCAAATCTGCAGAAAACGGTCCGGACTTCAAACTCTTCTGCTTTGGAGGCCTCTTCTTCCCAGCGTCTTACTGTTTCAGCTAAAAAATCAGTGCCGCTTTTCCTGTTGGCTTCTGTAAAGGTTTCATTCCGGAATGTGCCATAGTAACCGACCGCACTGGCATTGATTAATGTATACGGCTTTTCTTCAAGGCGGCTAATAATGCGGAGAACTTCCCTTGTGGCTGTAATGCGGCTGTTTAATATACGCTTTTTACGTTCATCTGTCCATCTCCCGCTGTTAATGGACTCACCAGCCAGGTTAATAAACACGTCAATGCTTTCCAGGGCATCCTCAGGTGAGTCATCATCGTTCAGCCATTGTACATAATTTAAATTTTTAGAAGAGTGTTTATCAGCTGTATTCCTTGTAAGAATGAACAGTTCATGATTTTTATCCAGTAATTTTTTAACCAAGGCGCTTCCAACAAAACCAGTTCCGCCGGCGATGGCTATTCTCATGGGAAATTCCCCTTTCAAGTGTCATATCCTTTGGTACATTTTACGACGTTTTCTTTCAAAATCCTTTTTTGGATGTGTTACATTTAAGATAAGAGGTGGAGAAAATGCCGACTATTACGAAAATCACAGTTCAGAAAAAAAACACA
This sequence comes from Paenibacillus sp. FSL R5-0490, assembly GCF_001956215.1. GTDB lineage: Bacteria > Bacillota > Bacilli > Bacillales > Cytobacillaceae > Cytobacillus. The sequence continues at coordinate 81,369 of NZ_MRTQ01000017.1, forward strand.
GACCGCTACAATATATATATGGATTATGGGAAAGGTGAAGAATATGCATTTAGTGTGGATGAAGATGTTTTAATTAAGCATCAGCTCAAAAAGGGAATGGAGCTTGATGAATTCTCTTTAAATGAAATTGGCTATCAGGATGATATCCGGAAAGCTTATAACAGGGCTATTCATTATTTATCCAGAAGAATGCGCTCAGAAACCGAAGTCCGCAAACATTTAGCTGAAAAAGAAGTGGAAGAACCGGTTATTCAGGAAGTTATCCACAAATTGTATAATTACCATTTTTTAAACGATGAAGAATTTGCAGCTGCTTTTGTGCGTACACAAATGAACACATCCGATAAAGGAAAGAGTCTGATCCGCACAGAACTGAAGGAGAAAGGGATTTCCCCTCAATTGATCGAAGTGGCATTGGAGGAATATCCAAGGGATGCTGAAGTAGCTGCGGCCATAAGGCTGTGTGAGAAGTATTCCAAGAAATATGATCGTGATTCATCAAAAATCCTTAAACAAAAGCTGGAACAGATGTTAATGCGCAAAGGCTTTAATTTCGACATCATTCAAGAAGCCGTATCTGAAACAGAGATTGATAAAGAAGAGGATGAAGAACTGGCTGCCCTGAGGTTCCAGGCGGAAAAAGCGAAGAAGAAATATGCGAACCTTCCTGAGTTCGAATATACGCAGAAAATGAAGCAAGCCTTGTTCAGAAAAGGTTTTTCTTTTGATTTAATAGAGCAATTTTTAAGTGAAGAAGAATAACACATGGAAGCCCATGTGTTATTTTTTTGACTCGATGACAATTGAGTCTTCCTCCATATGATCCAGAATCATTTCTGCCACTTCTTTAGGAGAACGAAGCCTCGATTTGTCCTTGATATGATCGCTTTCATCCCAGAAAGGGGTGTCCATGCCGCCCATATAAACCGCTTTCACTTTAATATTTGTATTCTCCAGTTCCTTCTGAAGGCTCTCCGTAAACCCTCTTACAGCGAATTTGCTAGCCACATACACGGATTCATTTACTTTCCCTTTTAATCCCGCAGTCGAAATGATATTCATCAGCAAACCTTCGTTTTTTTCCTTTAAAAAGGGAAGCAGGGCCTGTGTCATATAAATAGTGCCCAGCGTGTTAGTGTCGAACATGTCCTGGATGTTTTGCTCTGTAAGGCTGTTAACTGGCCCGAAATGCCCAACCCCGGCATTGTTAATCAGGCCATGGAGTTCATGATTTTGGATTTGCGTCATCAATTTGCTGATGTCTTTGGTTTGTGTGATATCTAAAGTATAGGATTGAGCACTTCCGCCGGCTTCATGAATTTCCTGTTCCACGCTCTGCAGCTTGTCCAATGTCCTGCCTGTTAAAATAATATGAAATCCCTGTCCCGCAAACAATAAAGCAAGCTCTTTTCCCAAGCCCGACCCTGCGCCGGTAATGATGACTGACTTCATCTGAATCCTCCTTTAGAACGTCTTATAATCACCATCTTAGCAAAAAAGTCCAACACATGCGAAATGCATCAAAAACAAAAAGCAGGAGCCTTTTCTAAACGGGCATTTTCTCATATACTTAGCTATGGAAGCCTTAACAGTAAATGTAACTATCTGAAGAAAGTAAGAGGATATTAATATGCAGGAAAAAAGATACAGTACAATGACTACGTATGAGCTTCAGCAGGAAATTGCCAGTTTAAATGAAAAAGCAAAGAAAGCGGAACAGATGGGGATGGTAAATGAGTTTGCCGTGCTTGAACGCAAAGTCATAATGGCGAAATCCTACCTGCTCAATCCAGATGATTTTTTACCCGGTGAAATTTATGAAATCGACGGGGATCCGGGAGTTTACTTTAAAATTGACTATATGAATGGTGTATTTGCCTGGGGATTCCGGCTGAACGGAAGCAAAGGCGAAGAAGCTCTGCCCATTTCCATGCTGAAAAAGTTAGAGAAAAAAGGATGACCTGACGGGCAATAAGAAACAATCAGAGGGGGAAAGCCCCCCTGATTGATGTTTCACCTTAAGAATTTTTGCGAATCTGCCGCTTTAAAATAATGAGGTCTTGAGTTTGCTGGGTCTCGCCATTTACTTGTGAATGTGCACGTTTTGGCCTAAAGTGCGGTGAAGTAAATGGACTGGAATACGGATTATCACCAAAAAAGTTTTTGCTGTTTCCCATAACCAAGCCTCCCTGTATTTTAAAATTCAGGTGTGTCACTTTCGCGGTCTGTTGAAGCTTTCATTCGTTCCTGAGGGTGTGTGTTAATGGTGCCATCAGCCCGGCGTGAAGCATACTCTGCTTTTGCCCGCGGCTCCCCCTCCAATTTTATATTGTTCTGATTTGGGAAATTTCTCGCTTTATTGCGCATAATAAGCCTCCTAAACCGGAATAAGAGAGTGACCGGCAAATAGCTAATCACGTAATACTATTATTTGTATTTTACGGAAGGCTATGAAGGATTAAAGGGATTAATAATTGGAAAAGAGGTGATTTTTATGAATGAGTACCAGCAAAAGCTTTATGAGCTTTTATTGGAAAAGAATAACCTGCTTTCTGCAAGTCAGGCCCAGACATGGATTGAGCTGCTTTGGGAGGATTTCGAAGCAACATATGCCAAGGCTGGCAGAGAATATAAGGGTGCCGAAATGACAGAAAGAATTGTAAGGCAATGGATAGAAAACTATGGCAGCAGGCTCCATGAATTTGTTGCCAATAATCCTAAATACAAGCATTTGCTTGAGCAGGATAAGAATACCCTAAATTAAAAACAGGCTGCCCAATCGTAGCAGCCTGTTTTTTATTAAAGGATAAGAAAGTATGAACGTCGATAACTGTCTAGCTCCAGCGCCTACCCCCTCGAGGTCACAAGCCAATCCTCCCAAAAAGGCAAAGAACGCCTTTCCGGGAGGCTCGTCTTGTGCTTGTCGGGGGTGGGCAAGGCGCTTGCGCTTTTCTTATCCCGGAAGAATATCCAGTTTTTTTCGAAGCTTTTCCTCGCTGAAAATCCAGCCTGTATAGGATGATTGAATGTTAAACTCCCGATCGAGCTGGACCACGGCTACAAATGGATAATGTCCATTGCTCCGGTAGCGGAGGTCAATAAAGCGAACTTCATAATAATCATCATATTCATCCACTTCCCAGCGGTAAACCGGTGAGAAGGAAAGGAATGCAGATAGATTTTTATCTTTCTTCGCAGCTTCTATAACAGGTGTCTCGGGAACGGGAACGCGATTAAATTGATCGAGAATCCTCACGTGGTTTTTAACAGCACGCCCGACAAAAAATTGCTGCCTGCTCATAACCGCCACACGCCACTGATTAAATCTCATCGTTGGGGCAATGATGATTTCAGTTGCATCCGGTATCATAACCTTTACGGCATTTAAAACACTTCTCTGGGCCGCAAACCGCAGAAGATAATAAACGAAAATAATGCCATAAATGATTAGAAATGTATAACCTGGATGAGCCCCAAATGCCCAAATGAATAATCCGGCGACATGAATCCCGAAAATGAATGGGTCAAATGTGTTAATAATCCCCAGTGCTACCCATTTGGATGAAAAGGGCCGGAGTGCCTGTGTTCCATATGCATTGAATATGTCTACAAAAACATGCAGGAATACAGCCAAAAAAGTCCATAGCCATAAGTGCAGCAGATCCGCTGACGGAAAAAACGGATAAATCACAGCAAGTATGGCAAGCGGCCAAAGCAGGACGGCCGGAATGGAGTGAGTAATTCCCCTGTGATTGCGAATGTAAACGGCATTATTTCTTAGTTTTAAGACAGTGTCGATATCAGGTATTTGCGAACCGATGATGGCTCCAATCATGACACTTGTTGCTGTAGCAGAACTCTCAGCAACAACGGGATCAAGAGTGGCTATGCCGCCAAGCGCCAGCCCCATCACTACATGTGTGCCGGTATCCAAGAGGAAAATACCTCCTTCCCTGGTAATAAATCTTATGTGGAGTGCCTAATTTACTAAAAGTGTAACAGCAAAATTCTTGTATTAACAGCTGATTATGGGTACCTTTAAAGGTGTCGCAGAAGTTGATGTTCAATTATGAATAAGCAGCAACTGTACTAATATATTCCCATATTTTCCGATTGTTTAACATCAGGAGGATTAAAAAATTGAAAGAAGTTAGTCAAAATACAATCGAATCAACCGATATAAAAGGTTTTCAAGATGATTTGCTCAGCTGGTTCGAAGCCGAGCAAAGGGATTTGCCCTGGAGAAAGGATCAGGATCCGTACAAAGTCTGGGTTTCTGAAATTATGCTTCAGCAGACGCGGGTGGACACCGTAATCCCCTATTTTCACCGTTTTATTGAACAGTTTCCGACCATCAAGGATCTTTCTGAAGCAGATGAAGAAAAGGTATTAAAAGCCTGGGAGGGTCTAGGGTATTATTCACGGGCTAGAAATCTTCAGGCTGCCGTCCGGGAGGTACATGAAAAATATGGCGGGAAAGTTCCGGATACGCCAAAAGAGATCTCCTCCCTAAAAGGAGTGGGACCCTATACAGCAGGGGCCATTCTCAGTATTGCGTATGGCATACCCGAACCGGCTGTGGATGGCAATGTAATGCGTGTCCTGTCGCGAATCCTCTCCATCTGGGAAGATATCGCCAAGCCTTCTTCCAGGAAAATCTTTGAGTCTTCCGTTCGAACATTAATTTCACATGAAAACCCGTCCCATTTCAACCAGGCGCTTATGGAGCTTGGCGCATTAATATGTACACCAACGTCGCCTTCCTGCTTATTATGCCCGGTGAGAGAACATTGTACTGCTTTTTATGAAGGGACTCAGCAGGAGCTGCCCGTAAAAACGAAAACCAAAAAGCAGAAAAATGTGCAATTGGCTGCAGCTGTCCTTATAGATGATCAGGACAGAGTGCTAATTCACAAAAGACCCGGCAAAGGCCTGCTTGCTAATCTCTGGGAATTTCCTATGGCAGAGATCAATATTGCTTATGTAAGCGACAAAGAGCAGATGAAGGATGCGTTCAGCACACAATATGGCGCCGATGTGGATATACAGGAAATGACGGGTCAGATCGAACACATTTTTTCCCATTTAACATGGAACATAAATGTTTATAAAGGAAAATTATTAGAACTTAAAGAGGAAAAAAGTGATTTGAAATTAGTCACCCTTGAAGAAATGAAGGAATTTCCTTTTCCGGTTTCCCATCAGAAAATCTGGAAGCAATATTTGGAAAGCTGAACATAGAAAAAAAGGGGAATAATCCCCTTTTTCCTTCACTCATAGCTAACCCTGGTCCCATGAGTATAATCGGCTTCCTGCCTTTTCAGGCCGCCGCGGTTTTCTATTTCTTCAACAATCTCCCTATGAATCGTCTGGCCCTCAGAATTTAAATAAGGCATGATCTGCTGAAATGAATGATGGTAAAAAGCAAGCTCACTGTCCTTCCAGTCCGATTTCGACATCATGGATAGCTCAGTCATATCACGACCCACAAACATATGCCATCTTCCTTTCCTCAATTGGATTACAGATAGTGTTTTAATTCGAATTGCCATATATACATGGAAAAAGCTAAAATGAAATCGGTAAGGTGTTTTGTTTATAAATTCCCTTGATAAAAATCCTTAAACAACAGAAATACATAACAGAAAGGAAATTGAATCATGACACAAAAAGTAGCACTGGTAACAGGAAGCAGCAGAGGAATTGGAAAGGCGACAGCCATCAGGCTTGCCAAAGAAGGCTATGACATTGTCATCAATTACGCACGCAGCAAATCAGCTGCAAATGAAACAGCAGCTGAAATTGAGGCGCTCGGCAGAAAAGCCCTGGTTGTAAAAGCAAACGTTGGGGATGTAGAGAAAATTAAAGGACTGTTCGCTGAGATTGACCGTGAATTCGGAAGACTCGATGTGTTTGTCAACAATGCAGCTTCCGGGGTTCTGCGTCCGGTTATGGAACTGGAAGAATCTCATTGGGACTGGACGATGAATATTAACAGCAAAGCCCTGCTTTTCTGCGGTCAGGAAGCTGCAAAGCTAATGGAGAAAAGTGGCGGCGGAAAAATTGTAAGCATCAGCTCACTGGGATCGATTCGCTACCTGGAAAACTATACGACTGTAGGGGTTTCCAAGGCAGCATTGGAAGCATTGACACGTTACCTGGCTGTTGAACTGGCTCCTAAAAATATCACTGTAAACGCTGTTTCAGGCGGTGCAGTGGATACAGAGGCTTTAAAACATTTCCCTAACCGTGCAGAGCTTCTCGAAGAAGCAAAAACAAAAACACCTGCAGGACGAATGGTTGAAATTGACGATATGGTGAATACGGTTATGTTTTTGTTAGGTGAGGAATCCAGCATGATCCGCGGTCAGACGATTATTGTAGATGGCGGCATTTCTCTGCTTGTTTAATTAAATATGGATATTTTTGGTTTGCAAAAAAGTTGGATAGTTTCCTCCACTCCCGGTTAAATTAATGAGCGTGGAGGTGATTATAATGGCTAAACAACCAAACCAATCTCAAGCTGGAACTAACGTTCAAGAAGTGAGACAACAAAACGCACAATCTGCTGGCCAAGGCCAATACGGTACTGAATTTGCCAGCGAAACAAATGCTGCTGAAGTAAGACAGCAAAACCAGCAAGCTGAAGCTCGCAAAGGTCAAAATGCAGGCAAACAAAGCCGCTAATTACATCTAAAGAAAGAAGCCGCCTTTTAAATGGAAAGGGCGGCTTCTTTTTTTGTGCTGCTCTGCTCCTTCGACAAAACTTCCATAAAGTCAACATAACTAGTCAAAGGGTTAAAAAAAGGTACAGCGAAATTATAGAAATAGGAAAAATAATGGGGACGGTGGAACAAACATGGAGAACTTTAACAGTTTAGTTTCAGAACAGATGAAAACGATGGAAAAACTTCTTTATCTGCAGAGTGAGCTGGAGCGCTGCCAGGAGATTGAAGAGGAATTAAAAGCCATTCAGCAGGAAACAGAGCTTGAAAGTGTTCAGTATGAAATTGCCAGAATGAAAGAAGAGCTCAAACAAATTCATCGTATATTTGAGGAACAGACCGAAGAGGTCATCCGCTCCTATCAGAAAGTAAATGTAACCGTTTAAAGATAAACTCTCTATAATCTTTCGTTGTCTTCAATACCTATAAAATAAGCTATTATATCCTTTTTTTACAGCCGTTGATACATTTCAATGGCTCTTTGTTTTAAAAATTTCCTTTTACCGTTATAATAGTAGAAAACAGGAATCGTACTTTGTTGCCTTTTTCTTTTGATATTATTGAGTCATGCTGTGCAGTATATGCTAAGCATGAAGGGGAGGAAGCCTATTAAAGGCGCCAAAAAAGTATTATCAGGTTGCAAAGCTTCCGGAAGGAAAGTAGGGGAAAAAGAATGGCGGTACCCATCGAAGGCGAACCAATGCAAATACACAGCTATAAACATAATGGGCATATCCACCGCGTCTGGGAGGAAACAACCGTATTAAAAGGGACTCAAAATCTTGTGATTGGCGGAAATGACCGGACAATCGTAACAGAATCTGACGGAAGAACATGGGTGACGAGAGAGCCAGCCATTTGTTATTTTCATTCTCAGCACTGGTTTAATGTGATTGGAATGATTCGGGAAGATGGTGTTTATTATTACTGTAATATTAGTTCACCATTTATTTTTGATGGAGAAGCGTTAAAGTATATTGACTATGATCTCGATATTAAAGTATATCCGGACATGACATTCAATTTGCTTGACGAAGACGAGTATGAACGGCACCGTCAGGAAATGAATTATCCCGATGTGATTGACAGCATCCTTAAATCAAATGTGGACAACCTCATCCATTGGATCCGTCAGAGAAAAGGTCCTTTTGCACCCGACTTTATTGATATATGGTATGAACGTTATCTTACTTACAGACGCTAAAAAAGGGCTGAATGCCGAAAAAAACGCCTGTTGGACCTTGAGTCAGCAGGTTTTTATTTTTGTCCAGCGCAAGCAGTCTGCCCCTCGGGGTCACAAGCTTGCCGAGGGGGGGCAAGGCGCTTGCGCTTTTCGCCATGAATCTGCATGATTGCCGGGTTTAGGGGTAAGTTTAAGAAAATAACAGGGAATGAGACAGAGAGGGGGAGCGATCCGGTTGGACAGTATAAAAAGATATTTGAAGTTCGTTAAGCCGTATCGGCTTCAGATTATCGGAACCATTATCATAGGCATCATTAAATTTGCCATACCGCTTTTGATTCCGCTTCTGATTAAGTATGTAATAGATGATATTATTGGCAATGATGCTTTGAGTCAGAGCGATAAGAACAGCACACTGTTAATGGTTATGGCTGTGATGATTGCTTTATTTGTCATCGCCCGTCCGCCAATTGAGTATTACCGGCAATACTTTGCCCAGTGGGTGGCAAGCAAAATTCTGTATGATATCAGGGATAAGCTTTTTACCCACATTCAAAAGTTAAGCTTCCGATTCTATGCAAATACCAGAACAGGGGAAGTGATCTCCAGGGTCATAAATGATGTTGAGCAAACCAAAACATTCGTCGTGACCGGTTTAATGAATTTATGGCTTGATGTGGCAACCATATTAATTGCAGTTGTCATTATGCTGAATATGGACGTTACGCTGACGATTGTGTCGCTGCTGTTATTTCCATTTTATGCTTTCTCAGTCAAGTACTTTTTTGGAAACCTCAGAAAGCTGACAAGGGCCCGTTCACAGGCTCTTGCAGAGGTGCAGGGCTACCTGCATGAACGTGTTCAGGGAATGGCAGTTGTTAAAAGCTTTGCCATTGAGGATTATGAGCAAACCCAATTTGATGCGCAAAATAAGAATTTCCTGACAAAAGCGATCGACCATACAAAGTGGAATGCAAAGGCATTTGCAGTAGTGAACACCATTACAGACATATCACCGCTTTTAGTCATTGGATATTCAGGATATCAGGTTATCCAGGGAGATATTTCCCTCGGAGTCATGATGGCATTTGTCGCTTATATAGATAGATTGTACGGACCGCTCAGAAGACTTGTTAATTCTTCAACCACCTTAACCCAATCAATCGCATCCATGGACCGGGTCTTTGAGTTAATAGATGAGAAATACGATATTGACGATTCACCTGATGCCATTCAATGCCGTGATGTTAAAGGGCATATCCAATTTGAAGGAGTGAGCTTTTCCTACAATGAGACTGAGCCTCCGGTATTAAAGGAAATAAATCTCGATGTATCAGCAGGGGAAACGATTGCCCTTGTAGGGATGAGCGGAGGAGGAAAATCCTCACTGGTAGGGCTGATTCCGCGTTTTTACGATGTGAATGAAGGCCGAATTCTTCTTGACGGCACTGATATCCGTTCGTTTAAAGTAAGGAGCCTTCGCGATAAAATCGGGATGGTGCTTCAGGATAATATCCTGTTCAGTGAATCGGTCAAAACTAACATTCTGCTCGGCAAACCCGATGCCACTGAAGAGGAAGTAATCGATGCTGCCAAGGCTGCAAATGCCCACGAATTTATTATGAATTTGCCTGAAGGCTATGATACCAAGGTTGGCGAGCGCGGTGTGAAACTGTCGGGAGGGCAGAAGCAGCGAATTGCCATTGCGAGAATCTTTTTGAAAAATCCGCCGATCCTTGTGCTGGATGAAGCCACTTCAGCCCTTGATCTGGAGAGTGAACATCTGATACAGGAAGCACTGGAAAAATTGGCTAAAGACCGCACGACTTTTATCGTGGCCCATCGACTTTCCACCATCACACATGCAGATAGAATTATTCTGATAGAGCATGGTGAAATTTCTGAAGCGGGAAGCCATGACGAATTAATGAAAAAACAAGGGAATTATTATAAGCTTTTTCAAGTTCAGCAGCTTGAAAATTAGGTATAAAAGCCGGCTCTATTACAGGGCCGGCTTTATTTGTGTGCTTTTTTATAGCAATGCGTTAAATTACTATAGTGTTAAAACAGCTTCCGGCAATTAACGGTCATTAATCTCCATCTTTTTCATAATTATTAGTAGGATATTACTTACAAATCCATATTTAAAAATATATAATGTTTACTATATTTAAATAATTTAGAAAAATGAGTAGACTTAACCAATCTTTTTTTATAGAATGAAAAAAAGATAGTGACCTAAGGTCCAAAATTGTTAAAAATGTCCCATTTCATAGAAAAGGACGATCAGGAAAGGAGTATCCGTGTGACTCAAGCTCCAGTTTTAGATGTAAAACAGCTAAGGACATCCTTTTTCTCTTCAGATGGAGAAGTTCCGGCTGTGGATGATATCAGCTTTTCGGTCAACAAGGGTGAAATTCTGGGGATAGTAGGAGAATCAGGCTGCGGGAAGAGTGTTACATCTCTATCCATTATGAAGCTGATTCCACAGCCCCCGGGAAAAATTGTTGGCGGTGAAATTCTTTTAGATGGAGAAGATCTCGTTAAAGCATCAGAAAAAAGAATGCGTGAATTAAGGGGAAATGAAGTGGCTATGATTTTTCAGGAGCCGATGACTTCATTGAATCCGTTATTTACAATAGGAGATCAGCTGACAGAAGGAATCAAATTACATAAAAAATTAAATAAGAAGGCTGCAATCCAGCAGGCGGTTGAAATGCTTAAGCTTGTTGGTCTGCCAAGGGCAGAGCAGATAGTAAAGGAATATCCCCACCAGCTGTCAGGGGGAATGAGGCAGAGGGTAATGATTGCCATGGCCTTGTCCTGCCATCCTCGGCTTCTGATTGCAGATGAGCCGACAACTGCTTTAGACGTGACCATCCAGGCCCAGATATTAGCCCTTATGAAGGATCTTAATGAAAAGCTCGACACAGCCATAGTCATGATTACGCATGATCTCGGCGTAGTAGCGGAAGTATGTGAGAGGGTAATTGTCATGTATGCCGGGAAAATAGTGGAGGAAGCTCCAGTAGAAGAGATATTCAAAAATCCAAAGCATCCTTATACCCAGGGGCTTCTGCAATCAGTGCCTGATGTAAGAGAGAAAAAGGAGCGATTATATTCCATTCCGGGAAATGTCCCAAAACCGGGCTCCATCAAGACTGGATGCCGTTTTGCAGCGCGCTGTGAATTTGTCCATGACCGATGCATGACGGAAAGTCCTCCGCTTTATAACGCCAATAATGCTGAACAGCATACAGTGCGCTGTTTCCTGCATGAGTCTGGGGGTGTCATTGATGACCGAAGTGCTGTTGGAAGTTAATCAGTTAAAGAAATACTTTCCCGTAACAGGGGGTCTGTTTGGAAGAAAACAGGGTGACGTGAAAGCGGTTGATGATATCAGCTTCTTCGTTAACAAAGGAGAAACGCTTGGCCTTGTAGGTGAATCTGGCTGCGGCAAATCAACCACAGGAAGAATGCTGATGCGTCTGATTGAACCAACAGAGGGGAAAGTAGTTTTTGATGGCAAGGACCTGACTTCCCTAAACTCATCGGAAATGCGCAAGATGAGAAAGGAAATGCAGATGGTGTTCCAGGATCCGTTTGCGTCATTAAATCCCCGCCATACTGTTGAGCAAATTTTGGAAGAGCCTCTCATTGTCCACGGTATTGGGAACAAAGAAGAACGTAAACAGCGGGTAAGAGAGATGCTTGAGGTTGTCGGCCTCAGCAGCTACCATGCCAAACGCTATCCGCACCAATTCAGCGGAGGCCAAAGGCAGAGGATTGGAATCGCAAGAGCATTGATGACCAAGCCTAAGCTGATCATTGCAGATGAGCCTGTTTCAGCACTTGATGTATCCATTCAATCACAGGTGCTCAACCTGCTGGAAGATCTTCAAAAAGAATTTCAGCTGACGTATATATTCATTGCCCATGATCTCGGGGTAGTTAAACATATCAGTGATAGAGTTGGTGTTATGTATCTTGGAAGATTAGTAGAGATCACAACCTCTGACCAGCTCTACGATAAGCCGCTGCATCCTTACACAAAGGCATTGCTTGGTGCAGTTCCCATCCCTGACCCGACTTTAAAGAAAGACAGGGAGCTATTAACTGGGGACATTCCAAGTCCGCAGAATCCGCCAGCCGGATGTGCCTTCCATACGAGATGTAAAGAATGCATGGAAATCTGCAAAACAGATAGGCCGCAGCTGAAGGAAATTGAACCGGGTCACTTTGCAGCCTGCCATCTTTATAGCTGAGCTATATAGGGCAGAACTGCATGGATGATAAATATGTAAATAGCCGATACCGGCAAAAGAAAAAAAGGGGGAAAACAATGAAGAAGCGCAATGGCATTTGGTTCCTGGTTGCAGCTTTGTTACTGTCGCTGGCTCTTGCCGGCTGCAGCAGCAACTCAAGCAGCGGAACGAAAGACGAAAAGGATAAAGAGAAAGGTACAGATACAGAAGAAGCGTCATCAGGCGGTACATTAGTATTTGGCCGCGGCGGTGATTCTACTTCACTTGATCCCGCTATTACAACAGAAGGCGAATCTTTTAAAGTTACAAAAAACATCTATGAAACTCTGATCGAATTTGGTGAGCAGGATACAGAAATTCAGGCTGGCCTTGCTACTAAATGGGAAATGAGCGAAGACGGGCTAAAGCATACATTGAAGCTTCGTGAAGGCATAAAGTTCCACGATGGAACTGATTTCAATGCTGAAGCAGTTGTCTTCAACTTTGAAAGATGGAAAGCTGGAAGCGCTGAGCAGTTCTATTACTATAACTCTCAGTTTGGGGATAAAATCTCTGAAGTAAAAGCTGTAGATGATTACACAGTTGAGTTTACTTTAAACAAGCCAATTGCACCATTCTTAAAGAACCTTGCAATGTCTCCATTTGGAATTGCAAGCCCGGCTGCGATTGAAAAGCACGGTGAAAAATTCCTTCACAACCCGGTGGGAACAGGTCCATTTGTATTTAAGGAATACAAAGCAAACGACCGCATCACTCTTGTGAAAAATGAAGAATACTGGCAGGAAGGCCTTCCAAAGCTTGATGAAGTTATCTTCCGTGTCATTCCTGAAAACTCTGCTCGTCTGAACGCCCTGGCTACAGGCGAAGTCGACTTAATCGATGGTGTTAACTTCAGTGATGTTGGCCAAATCGAAGGAAATCCGGATCTTCAAACGTTTGAACGTCCATCATTAAACGTAGCTTACCTTGGATTGACAAGCACACGTGGACCATTAAAAGATAAAAAAGTCCGCCAGGCATTGAACTATGCAGTTGATAAGCAAGCTCTTATTGATGCTTTCTATGCCGGTGCAGCTGAACCTGCGAAAAACCCAATGCCTTCAGTTGTAGCAGGTTACAATGATGACGTTAAGGATTATGAGTATGACCCTGAGAAGGCTAAGGAACTTTTAAAAGAAGCAGGATATGAAGATGGTTTTGAAATGGAGCTATGGGCAATGCCGGTTCCTAGACCATATATGCCGGATGGACAAAAAGTGGCTGAAGCACTTCAAGCCAACTTTGATGCAATCGGCGTAAAAGCAAAGATTGTAACGTATGAGTGGGGTACTTACCTGGATAAAGCCAAGAATGGTGAAGCTGATACATTCCTATTAGGATGGACGGGCGATAATGGGGATGCTGATAACTTCCTGTATGTTCTTCTAGATCAGGACAGCATTGGTTCCAACAACTACTCTTATTACAAAAACCCTGAAGTGCATGAACTGCTTGTAAAAGCTCAGGCAAGTGCAGACCAGGCAGAGCGTGAAAAACTTTACAAAGAGGCTCAGCTTCTGATCAAAGAAGATGCTCCGTGGATTCCGCTTGTTCACTCAAGACCAATCCTTGCGGGTAAAGCTGATATCACTGGCTTCAAACCGCATCCAACAGGTTCTGATTTACTGGCAACTGTAGAATTTAAATAAGCTGTAGTACAAGTGACATAAGTATACTTCTTATATTCAAGGAAAAGGGAGTACAGTTCTGTAGCTCCCTTTTCTATTCCAAAATATTTTAACCCTTCAAGAGAGGTGAGATGGCAATGCTGTCCTACACACTTAAACGTCTGTTTTCCCTAATTCCCGTTCTGTTGGGGCTTTCGCTGATCGTCTTTTTTATGATCCGGGCAATACCAGGTAATCCGGCACAGATTATCCTGGGACAATTGGCAACAAAAGAAGCAGTAGAGGAATTAACGAAGCAGCTGGGGCTGGATCAGCCTTGGTACCTTCAATATTTTACATATCTGGGCGGGCTTATTACGGGAGATCTTGGAGAATCACTCCGGACTAAAACGGAAATAAGCCAGGAAATTTGGCCGTATCTGGCTGCAACAATTGAACTTACATTCGTTGCCATGTTAATTGCTGTTTTTATCGGTGTGAATGCCGGAATCATCAGTGCCTGGTATCAGAATTCATGGTTTGATTATGTGGCAATGGTGCTGGCGCTTATTGGCGTTTCCATGCCAATCTTCTGGCTCGGCTTGATGGAGCAGTGGGCATTTGCCATTAAGCTGGACTGGCTGCCTACATCGGGAAGGGAAGAAGTAAGAAATCCGATTGAAGCCATAACGAACATATATATGATCGATACTCTCCTGCAGGGAAGAATCGATCAATTCTGGGATGTCATCAGACACCTGATTCTGCCGGCATTTGCCCTGGCGACCATCCCAATGGCGATCATTGCGAGAATTACCCGTTCTACGATGCTTGAGGTAATGAGATCCGATTTTGTCAGAACAGCGAGGGCCAAAGGCTTGAGAATGTTCTGGGTTGTTTATAAGCACTCATTAAAGAATGCCATCATTCCAGTTCTTACGATTATCGGCCTTCAAATGGGATTATTGCTGGGAGGCGCCATTTTAACGGAAACGATCTTCAGCTGGCCGGGAATCGGACGGTATATTTATGAGGCTATCAACTATCGGGACTATCCTGTTATCCAGTCAGGCATACTTATCATTGCATTTATCTTTGTCATGATCAATCTGGTGGTGGACTTGCTGTATGCAGCAATTGATCCGCGGATTAAATATAATTAAGGAGGGGGAACAGACTTGGAACTTTCAACACAAAAAGACCTTCAGCCGCCTATTATGCCAGCTGAAGAAAAAGCGGTTTCCCCCTGGGTGGAAGCATGGAGGAGCTTTAGAAAAAATAAACTGGCTTTAATCGGCACCATTATTGTATTGTTTTTCGTTCTTCTTGCTGTATTTGCACCGCTTATTGCACCGCAGGGGATTAATGAACAGATGCTCTCAAAAAGGCTTCAGGCTCCATCCAGCCAGCATTGGTTTGGAACAGATGACTTCGGCCGGGATATCTTTTCCAGGGTTGTTTATGGGGCAAGGATCTCATTATGGGTAGGTTTTTTGGCCGTAATCGGATCTATTGTGGTTGGATGCCTTTTAGGTGTAGTAGCAGGGTATTATGGCAAATGGGTTGATACCATCATCTCCCGTATTTTTGATATCATGCTTGCTTTCCCAAGCATATTGCTGGCTATTGCGATTGTGGCTGTACTTGGTCCATCATTAAGAAATGCCCTGATTGCCATTGCGGTTATCAATATTCCCAATTTTGGCAGACTGATCCGTTCAAGGGTGCTGAGTGTCAAACAGGAGGAATATATTATGGCTGCAAAAGCGATTGGGATGAGCAACAGCCGTATTCTCTTCAGGCATGTTCTGCCAAATAGTATGGCGCCAATCATTGTACAGGGAACACTTGCGATTGCAACAGCGATTATTGAGTGTGCTGCCCTTGGATTCCTTGGCCTTGGTGCAGAAGCGCCAAATCCTGAATGGGGGAAAATGCTCTCTGATGCGAAGGCATATTTGATACAGGCTCCATGGACGATGATCTTCCCGGGACTTGCGATCATGCTTACAGTTCTCGGATTTAATTTAATGGGTGATGGATTAAGGGATGCACTTGATCCGCGTATGAAGAATTAACAAAAAGCAGCTGAACATCAGCTGCTTTTTCCTATGAATTAAGTTGAAAATAGACCACAGTCTACTCGGCATTCTCCGGTATGGAAACCTCATTTTCTTCCTTATGATATGACTGAAAGCTTGATATAAGCTTATCCAGGTGCTCCACATGTTCATCGTAATCAACAATAGCTGATACTATCTGCATGATATGCGGGAGAATGGATTCTTCATCATGTTCATGTTCTTTTTGCTGAGCCAGGAAAAGGTTCACCAGTTCCTTTCTGCTCAGACTGAAGTCGCCTTCCTCAAACACTACATTCGGACGAACTTTCCCGATGAATTTAAGCATGACGTGTTCGTGATAATGAATAAGAATATCAAGCTGCTGCTGCACAGCATGCTGGAATTCCTCTGGCATTTGCTGCAGATCATTTTCAAAGCGATGAAGCTTTTTTAATGTTTCCAGTGACCGTTTAACAGTGGAAATCATTTGGCGGTAAATAACGAGTTTCCTGGATTTAACCAGATCATTTCGTTTAAAATAATTTCTTTCCTCTTTATACATTAGATACAGCTGTTCAAGCTTAACATTGCTGTCTTTCATTTTATCAATATCGTTTTTCAGAAGTCTGTGTTCAGATGCATGGCGTATGGTAAGCCTGATCCATTTGGTAATTTCCTCTGTGTTATTGGATATTTTAAAATATAGCTTGTTTTCGTATTTAGGAGGCAGAAATACAAGATTAACGATAAAAGCTGACAATACCCCGAGCATTACGGTTGAGAATCGAATAAGAGCAAATTGCAGAAAGGTATCGCCCGGTGTCTCCATGATGACAATCAGGGTTACAAGTGAAAGTCCAATTGTGTTTTCTATTTTAAGCTTAAGATTAATCGTGATAACAATAATAGCTGCCAGGCCTATGATGAAGACATGGTTGCCGAATAAAAGCACAAAAATCACGGCAATTAATGCGCCAATTGCGTTCCCCTGGATCTGTTCCACAATAGAAAGATAAGATCTGTAAATGGTCGGCTGAACGGCAAAAATAGCGGCAATTCCTGCAAAAATAGGAGCAGGAAGCTGAAAGAGTTCTGATAATAATAGAGCTAGAATGATTGCGATTCCCGTCTTAAGTATGCGGGCGCCAAGTTTCATACAATGTATGTCCTTTCTTTCGTAAAAATTGGGTTCATTGAAAAGCGATTTAACGTAAAAGCAGTAATTATACCTACTTTAAACGATTTTGCTCATTGTTAAACAATATTGTACTATACAGGGATATGGAAAGAAGTTCAAGGGGCATTTTTATGAAATTATTATTAAAAGTTAGTAAAAAAGTTAAGGGTGCCTTAAAGAAGACAAAAAGCCCCATCCGCAGAAACGGGTGGGGCTTGATTGTGCAGATGCAGATAATCACTCTGTGGAAACAGACGGGTCTGCCTGCTCTTTGACCGGAATAACTTGAACAAAGTGGTCTTCCGGATGATTAAGAAGGGAAGCAAGCTCTGAAGCTTCTTCTGTCTGTCCTTGATCATTCAGCATGGCAATGTATTGGCCAAGCAGTTCATTAACATCTTCCTTTCCTTTATCAGAAAGAGAAGTAACGGAGACTTTAGCTCCTTTGGCAATTCTGCGCTGGATGGCTTCTTTTGTTAAGCCCATTTCCGGCTGGTGTCTTAAGTAAACAACACCGCCTGTCATACCTGCGCAGATCCATGGACCGGCATCGCCCAGCACAAGGCCTCGGCCATTCGTCATATACTCAAAGGCAAACCCTTTAATGTTGGCATTTGAACCGATATTGCCGTATTCCTTTTCAGGAAGCGGCTTTCTTACCTGGCCGCCGATAATCATATCCGCTCCGGATAATCTGATTCCGGCACGGGCGTCAGCATTTCCTTGAGCTACAAGCAAGCCTTCCTGTGCTCCATAGCCGAAGCCTTTACCAACAGAGCCATTATAGAACTTGCCATTTTTGCCTTTTGCTTTAAAGATTTTAATTTGTCCGCCGAAAGAAGTTTTTCCGATGCCATCCTGTGCTCCTCCGGCAACTTCGATGTTGATGCCGAAGCTGTTGTAAGCTCCAAGGCCATTGCCCGGGATGGAACCGCCTTTGTATTTCAAATCAACTTGCGGAAGCGTTTTGTAAGAACCGTCGAGTCTGTTTCTTACACGGTGGCAGGAAACCCGGCTACCCAGTACACGCTGCTCGGAAGTGACGCTATGGAATTCACGTGACTGATCCAGTTCTTCTACACTTGCGTCGAGATACTCTGCTCCAACAGCTACCTGCAGCTGTGCTTCCTGCAGGGCTTCAGGTGCTTCCTGGGCAGAAAATTGGCCGATTTCAAGTGTTTTCAGCAGGTGAGTCAGGTCCAGCTGATCCTGTCCTTTAATCTGTACAAGCAGATCAGAACGGCCTACTGCATCCTGCAGATTTTTTATGCCAACAGAAGCTGCCAATGCTTTCAGTTCTTCGCCAAAAGCAGTAAACAGGTTCATGATGCCTTTAACAGCAAGGTCGAATTGGCGCGGAACAAATCTTCTTAAGCCATGTTCTTTCGCCTGTGCCTCTGAATCTATTTGTGTGGCAATCCCAACATGGCAAGTATCAAGATGGCAGCCGCGGCATGTCGTACAGCCGATGGCAAGCATGGAAAGTGTACCAAAGCCTACACGGTTAGCACCCAGCAGCATAACCTTCAACACGTCTGCAGCACTCTTGATGCCGCCATCAGCCCAAAGCTCCACATTATCGCGGATGCCTGCTTCCAGCAGTGCGTTGTGAGCTGCCTTTACACCAATCTCAACTGGAAGGCCTACATGCTGAAGGGCGTGAATTCTCGCTGCCCCTGTACCTCCGTCGAAACCGCTCAAAGTGATGATATCAGCACCAGCTTTTGCAATCCCGACTGCAATGGTTCCGATATTCGGTACAACCGGCACTTTAACAGCAACCTTGGCTTTGTCATTGGCTGTCTTAAGCTCGTGAATCATCTGTGCCAAATCTTCAATCGAGTAGATGTCATGATTGTTGGAAGGTGAAATCAAATCCGATCCAATTGTTGCATTACGCGCCTCTGCAATTTTTGCCGTTACCTTGGATCCAGGAAGGTGACCCCCTTCACCAGGCTTTGCACCCTGCCCAATTTTTATTTCCAGCAGGTTGGATGAATTCAGGAGCTCGGCATTAACACCAAAGCGTCCTGATGCTACCTGCTGTCCGCGGGTTCTCGGATATTTTCCAAGCATATCCTTGATTTCTCCGCCTTCACCATTCAGGCTGACCATGTTCAAGCGGTCAGCACCTTCAGCATAGGCTCTGAAGGCTGTTTCATTTTGTGATCCAAAGGACATGGATGAGATGACAAATGGCAGGTCATGCTCGCCCACATGCAAGCTGATATCTTCCGGCTTCAGATGAGAAGCCGTTTCCTTAAATCCGGTTAAATGGCGGATTGTTGTAGGGTTCTGGTCTTCCTGTTCAGTGATTTTTTCCTTGTAAACACTATAGTCACCAGTCGATGCCACTTCGCCGATCGCTTTCCAGATGCGCGGGAAAAGGCTGAACGTTTTTCCGATCCGTTCCTTTTCATTCTGGTAATCTTCCGCTCTGGCAAAAGCGTCTTCCTTTAAAACGCTGAAGCTGAATGAAAGTTCTTTAGATCCGAAGAAGTTGACGATATTCAGATATCCGGCTACTTCCTCATGAAGACCGATGGCAGAGAACAACCTGCCATAGCCCCTTAATTCATGAATCCCGATAGTGGAAATGACTTTTTCAAGTCCTTTAGTCAGTGCTGAGTATAAATTCTTCAGCGGTGTATCAGATTCGCCAAGGACCGTCATAAACATATAGTAAGGGCTTATAATATCAGCGCCTAAACCGAATGCGGTAATGATATCATGAAGCGATCTGATTGAAGCTGACCGGAGCAGCAGGGAACATTCACGGCGCAATGCTTCTTTGACAAGAGCCTGATCGATCGCAGAGACGGCCAGGTGCGGATCAATCCAGTAAGCGTCCTCCTGATGAGCATTGGCATCATCCAGGACAAGCAGGGTTTTGCCATTTTTGACCGCATCAACCGCTTCTGCTGCTAAACGGTCTAAAGCTTCTTTTACCGTTTCATCTTTCGTAAATGTGGAAGATAAATAAGATATCAGCTTTTGTTCCTGATAGAAGCCGGTTACCTGGTCATAGCTCGGCTGATTGAGCTCATCGGAACATTCAAAGCCTGCTTTGCCTTCTAGTAAAATAGGAGTCTGCAATTCAATAACGGCCCCTTGCTCCTGTTTCTCAAATAAAGAAGGACGCTGGCCGATAATCGTGCGGGTTGAGAAATGCTCGGTTTCCCGGTCACGGTCAATGGCAGGGTTTGTAACGACAGCAACACTTTCCTTAATAAAATCTGCGATGTTTTTCCGCTGAGGATTCAGTGCTGCTAAAGGTGAGTCGTGTCCGAGAGAACGGATTGGCTCTGCTCCTTTTTCTGCCATCTGCTCGACAAGCTGGACATGGTCTCTCTCCCAGCCGAACGCTTTATACTGCCCGTTATGAATCTTATCCGGGTAATTTACAGTAATGGTTTTTTCCAATTTTGGTGACTGCAGGCGAACCCTGTAGTTTTCAGCGTTCACTCTCATTGAAAATCGGTTGAAAACTTCAGCCTGATAATGGCTGTGCTCGTAAACAGCCAGGGTATCACCGTCCCATTTCAGCCCCACCTTTTCACCTGGTGACAGCTGCTTTGGCTCATTAACATATTCACTGGATGAGATGATTCCTGGTTCTGATGAGAACAGGTAGGAGCTTTCGGTTTCCAGCATCCACAGCGGGCGAAGGCCCAATGCATCGACACTGAACACTGCCTCATCGGCAAATCTGGAAATAATTCCTGCAGGCCCCTGGGCAAAATGTCCCCATGCTTCCCGGATATAGGCGTACATATCCTGAAGATGCTCAGGGTATGACTTGATTTCATTCACGATAGGAGGGAACATGACGTCCATTGCTTCAAAGAGAGTATAGCCGTCACGGCAAATAAACGTTTCAAGCGTTCTGCTCAGATCCTGTGAGTCACTGCCGTCTTTTACTAGCGGAACGCCGACCATTTTGGCTTCATCCCTAAGCTTGGCAATGGTGTTGATTTCCCCGTTGTGTCCCAGCACGCTAAAAGGCTGCACACGGAAGAAGCTTGATAATGTGTTAGTTGAATAGCGATTATGCCCAAGCGTCATGGTTGAGGCAACAAGGGGGCTTGCCAGGTCGTGATAATATTTCGGAAGAATATCTCCGGCTCCCATAACTTTGTACACAGCATGATGCTGGCTAAGGGAGGCGACATGGACATGTTCGTTCTCTTCAAAATCAACAATTAATTCAAACAGTTTTTTGGAAAGCTCTGCACTATTCGATTCTGCTAAACAGGCAAACTGCCAGAATACCGGATTTTCCTGGATGGCAATCGGTCCTAAAGCTGAAGATTCGGTTACTTCGTCAGATGCATAAATAACCGTCAGATTTGCGTCAGCGAGTTTTTGCAGCAAGATTGTCTTCAGTAATTCAGTATCCTGTTTCCTGGACATAAATACATGTCCAACTACAAATCCATCTTTTTCTGATGCGTTAGAATCGGCTCCCGCTTCCTTTAACTTTTCTTTCCACAGCTCTCTCGGGATATCAATATGGATCCCTACACCGTCGCCTTCTCCATTAATAAAACCGGCACGGTGATTCATCGTAACAAGTGCATTGATGCAGCTGAAAATATTTTCGCGGGTTGGGACTTTCTTTTTCTCCATAGCAGAAACGATGCCGCATGCATCGTGCTCCTGGCGGTGAAACTCTTTAAAAAGTGAAGGACTCCATTGCTGTAATGTCATAAAATTCGGCTGAAAATAAGGCTGCGCCTTAAAGCCGTTCACCTCCTGAAAAATAGTAATCTATAAGTTTTTTTGTTTACGGGTTTTAAATGAGGGTATTGCAAAATTATCTTTGGTTTGAAAGGTAAATGCATGTAGCATTTATTGAATGAATAGTTGGATAATTCGGGATATGCTGCAAGGACATAATGTTCTTTATGTCAGCGTAATCCGCTCTTACACAAAAGATTTCTCCCATCATATCATATGAATTTTCAGAAATCAATTATTTATACAAAAAGTTGGATATTGTTTGTAGGAGGAAATAGGCAATTGTATAAAAAAACTCTACTGTTGTAAACGTTTTCATTGTTGGGGATAAAGAAAACGGAAGCATTTCTGCTCCCGTCGGTGTATAAAATAGTGAATATTTATTCGTCTTTTAATTGCTGAAATGCGTTTTGCACCGCATGAATGGTGGCTTGAATATCATCCTCTGTATGCGCGATTGTCATAAACCAGGCTTCGTATTTTGAAGGAGCCAGGTTTATACCCTGATTGAGCATCAGCTTGAAGAACTTTGCAAACATTTCTCCATCTGTATTTTCCGCCTGCTCATAATTCACTACTTTTTCTTCCGTGAAGTAGATGGTCAGGGCACCTTTTAATCGATTAATGGTAATGGGGATGTTATGTTCTTCAGCTGCCTCGCTAATCCCTTTTTCAAGCATTTCTCCCAGTCTGTCCAGATATTCATAGACACCAGGCTGCTTTAAAACTTCGAGACAGGCAATGCCTGATAGAATCGATGCCGGATTTCCAGCCATTGTGCCAGCTTGATAAGCTGGACCTAAAGGAGCTACTGTTTCCATAATCTCTTTCTTTCCGCCATAAGCACCGATTGGAAGGCCGCCTCCAATGATTTTCCCCATGGCTGTCAAGTCCGGTTTTACACCAAGCAGATCCTGAGCGCCGCCATACATAAAACGGAAAGCTGTGATGACTTCATCATAAATGACAAGCGCACCGGCTGCATGTGTTAATTCGTTAACCTGCTCCAGGAACCCCGGTTTTGGTTCAACAATTCCAAAGTTGCCGACAATCGGCTCCACCAGCACAGCAGCGATCTGGTCACCCCATTTTTCCAGCGCTTCCTTATATGGTTCGATTTCATTGAAAGGAACCGTGATCACTTCCTGGGCAATGCTCTTTGGAACTCCGGCAGAGTCAGGCGTTCCAAGTGTTGAAGGCCCTGAGCCTGCAGCAACCAGGACAAGATCGGAATGGCCGTGATAGCAGCCGGCAAACTTAATGATTTTGTCCCTTCCCGTATAGGCCCTTGCCACACGGATCGTTGTCATAACGGCTTCAGTACCTGAATTCACAAAACGGACTTTGTCCAAATTAGGCATTGCTTCCTTAAGCATCTCGGCGAACTTCACTTCATGTGGTGTCGGAGTTCCATATAATACTCCGCGCTCAGCAGCTGTTTTTATGGCTTCTGTAATATGCGGATGGGCATGCCCGGTAATGATGGGGCCGTATGCAGCCAGGTAATCAATATATTGATTGCCGTCCACATCCCAGAAATAAGCGCCATGTGCCCGTTCCATTGCGACCGGTGAGCCGCCGCCAACTGCTTTATAGGAGCGGGAAGGGCTGTTTACTCCTCCAACAATATGTTCTATAGCTTGTTTATGCAGCCGTTCAGAATTAGTAAATTGCATGTTAATCCTCCTGAAAAAATCCATTTATATTTCCGTCATTATTTTAACATGTTTGGAAGGGGCTTCGTCCAATCCTAAGGGAAGGCGGATTATTCTGTATTTTAAAAATAGGATTTGAAGCAATCTAGTTGTGAAGAAGGCGCTGTTTGTCTAAACTATTTCATTAGGGCATTAATTGGCAGGAGGAATAAAAATGAATGATGCAATAACAGTCCGGAACTTAAAAAAGGAATTTAAAGCTTATTCGAGCCGTGCCGGATTAAAGGGTGCTTTCCGTGACTTGCTTACAAGAAATTATAAGATTGTGCCAGCGGTAAACAATATCAGTTTTAATGTAAAGCAGGGCGAGATGGTTGGCTATATAGGTGAAAATGGAGCGGGGAAGTCAACGACCATAAAAATGCTGACAGGAATCCTGACCCCGACAAGCGGCGAAGTGATCGTAAATGGAATGAATCCTCATAAAGACCGAGAAAAATTCGTCAGCACAATTGGAGTTGTCTTCGGCCAGAGATCCCAGCTTTGGTGGGATATTGCTGTTCAGGAATCCTTCAGGCTGCTCAAGAAGGTGTACAAAGTTACTGATGAGCAATACGACAGCCATATGGGTCATGTAATCAAAACCCTGGATATTGAGCCTCTGCTCGATAAGCCGGTCCGGAAGCTTTCACTCGGACAGAGAATGAGGTGTGAACTGGCAGCAGCACTCATCCACAATCCGCCGCTCTTGTTCCTGGATGAGCCGACTATTGGGCTTGATGTGCTTGTTAAATTGAAGATCAGGGAGTTTTTAAAAGAAATTAATGAAAAATATAATACAACCATTCTGCTGACTACTCATGACCTGTCTGATATCGAGGCGCTGTGCGAACGCGTAGTGATGCTGGATGAGGGGAAAATCATTTATGATGGAGCCTTAAAAAGCCTTAAGGAAAAATGGGGGGAAGGGAAGGAAATAGAATTCCAGTTCCTTGAAGATGTAACCCTAAACGACTTAAACCGAATAACGGCTTCATCGGAAGTGAAATGGGAAAAAGATGAAAAAGAAGCGATCTTTACAGCCTTTACAGAGGATAATGATGAACTGATTTCCCTGCTGATTGCCAAGGTGGTTGCGGATTTGAAAGTGAAAGACATCAATATTAAAGAAACTTCAACAGAGGAAATCATAAGAAATATTTATGACCGGGGGATATCTTAATGAAAGAATTTACTTTTACCCGGGGGTGTTCCTGTGGATAAGTATATCGAAATGATTCGGATCCGTTTTTTGATGATGCTTGCCTACAGGACCAATTATTATACAGGCATTCTGATCTACAGCATTAATATTGGCGCTTACTATTTCTTGTGGAGTGCCATTTATGGAGAAAAAGATGCTATTGAGGGCATGTCTGTGATCCAGATGTCGACATATGTGGCGGTAGCCTGGATGGCCAGAGCGTTTTACTTTAATAATATAGACCGGGAAATGGCTGCTGAAATTAAAGAAGGAAAAGTAGCGGTGGAGCTGATCCGCCCATATAATTATCTGGGGATGAAAACGATGCAGGGACTGGGGGAAGGAATATTCCGTTTCTTCTTTTTCTCCGTTCCGGGCATGGTTATCGTCTCGTTCATTTTTCCGCTTCAATTTTCTGCGGATTGGACGACCTGGATTTTCTTTGCGGTATCGATTGTATTAAGTTTTTTTATTAATACGCAAATTAATTTGCTGACAGGTATTACCACTTTCTTCTTATTTAATAACACCGGGCTTATCCGGGCAAAAAGAGTAGTGATTGATCTCTTTTCCGGCCTTCTGATTCCTATCAGCTTTTTTCCGGTATGGGCACAGGATGTATTAAAATTTCTGCCCTTTCAAGGTATCAGCTATGTGCCGAGCATGATTTTTACAAATAGTTTTTCGAATAATGAAACCATCCAGGCGATTATTATGCAGGGGATCTGGGTTCTTATTCTGATCATACCCATTCAGGTTCTGTGGATCATAGCGAAAAAACAGCTCATTATTCAAGGAGGGTGACGCATGTTTTATATAGCCATTTTCTTTCAATATGTCGCCCAATATATGAAAACAAGAATGCAGTACCGTGCAGATTTATTTGTAGAAATCTTTTCTGATCTTCTTTTTCAGGCAGTTAATTTAATTTTTATCTTAGTCGTATTTGGGCATACCAATTTGCTTGGCGGCTGGACGAGGGATGAAATTATCTTTATTTACGGGTTTTTCCTTGTGCCTTATGCGCTGTTTTCATCGTTCTTTAATATTTGGGATTTTAATGAGAGATATATAGTAAAAGGAGAACTAGACAGGATATTAACCAGGCCGATTCATAGTTTGTTTCAAATCGTATTGGAACGGATGGAGCTTGAATCCCTGTTTGGGGCCGTAACAGGCATTGGTGTTATGATCTACGCCGGAAACAGCCTTGGTTTAGGGATTTCCTGGACTGACCCGTTCTTGTTTTTCTTATTTGTGATAGGCGGAATGCTTGTGTATGGAGGCATCTTTGTCCTGATTGCCTGTATCAGCTTTTGGGCAGATGCCAGAACATCTATCATGCCGATGATGTATAACATCGGGAATTATGGAAGGTATCCGGTTGATATTTACAATAGTGTTATACGCTTTGTCCTCACCTGGGTTCTTCCGTTTGCCTTTGTCGGTGTATATCCGGCTTCCTACTTTCTGGGGAAAGAAGAATGGTTTTTGTACTCCTTTTTAACACCTGTAATCGGAATCGTATTTTTCGGCATCTCGATCCTCACCTGGAATTCAGGTGTTAAGCGATATCGGGGAGCGGGCAATTAAAACTGGGATAAAATCCCGGTTTTTTTTTGGGGGCGAACAGAAAGAGTTTCCGAGACAGGCTGTCATATGGGAAAGGCCATGAGCGTATAAATGAATTGGAAGGCATTTCGAAATGAGGTGCAGTATGGCTTTTTATTTATCGCTGATTTTAATCGTGCTGTGCATGATCATGAGTCTGCAGACTCTTTTTTCATCCGCCAAGATCAAGGGAAGATGGGTGTCTGTGGAGAATTTCCTTTATCTCATAAGTTTATATGCAACGATTCTGATTGGATTTGGGCTGATATATATTTGGCTTGATTTACATGGGCTGGTGGTTTTGATGGACGGCACTGAGTATATGGAAACCGGTTTCCTCGAGAGGCTGGAAACGGGTTTTTATTTTAGTGCGGTAACTCTTTTTTCTGTTGGGTATGGAGATGTCAGTCCTGTTGGAATAGGCAGGCTTATTGCCGTACTGGAAGCGTTAATCGGCTATGTCATCCCGGCCGCATTCGTAGCCAGGGTAGTATTTGATGCAGGTGACCGTGCTTTATAATGATATCAGTTGTTTTTGACGGAAAAGTTGGATAGGCTTAGAGTAAGAAACCTATTCAACAGGAGGAATGAAAATGGCAATTGAAATAGGTAAACCGGCTCCGGAGTTTGAGCTTGAGGCAAGCAATGGTGAAAGAGTGAGATTATCAGATTACCGCGGGAAAAATGTTGTTCTGTATTTTTACCCGAAAGACATGACACCTGGCTGCACGACTCAGGCATGTGATTTCAGGGACCAGCATCAGAATTTTGCAGAGGTGAACGCAGTCGTTTTAGGAGTAAGCCCTGATCCGCTTAGCCGGCATGAGAAATTCATTGAAAAACACGGACTGCCTTTCCTGCTGCTTGCAGATGAAGACCATCATGCGGCAGAGGCGTACGGTGTGTGGAAATTAAAAAAGAACTTTGGGAAAGAATATATGGGGATTGAGCGTTCAACCTTTATTATTGACCAGGAAGGCAAGCTCGTGAAAGAATGGCGCAAGGTAAAGGTCAAGGATCATGTTGAGGAGGCACTGGAGTATATTAAGGAGAATTTGACCCAGCCTTAAATGGGTTGCCTATTTTTTACAGGAACAAGGCTTTTGTCCATTCCGAAGAACAAGTTTTGCATATCATTTTATTAGGGCATACCTCCTCAGATACTTTTTCGAAACGGACCTGAACAGGTTCGTTTTTTTTATAAAGATAAGAAAGTATATAATTTTTGAACGTCGATAACTGTCTAGCGCAAGCAGCCTACCCCCACGAGGTCACAAGCTTGGCTTGTTGCGGCTCCTAGGGACTCGAGACATAAGCCAATCCCTTCCAGAAGGAAAGAACACCTTCTTGCAGGGCTAGTCTTATGCTTGTTGTCCCTGAGCAGTCGCCTCCACATTTCGGGCAATCCTCCCAAAAAGGCAAAGAACGCCTTTCAGGGAGGCTCGTCTTGTGCTAGTCGGGGGTGGGCAAGGCGCTTGCGCTTTTCTTATTACCATTCAGCAATGGATGGTATGATGAATAAAACTACGTTGGAGTGGAGTTTATGAAAATTGTGTCTTCCATTTTGCCTCATGAAGAGCTGCGCCAGGAAGTAATTCGGGATTTTCCTGAAGGAGATTTCCTGTTTTTCGATGGAATAGAAGCTGCAGGGGAATCCTTTTATAATGCTGAAGTATTTATTACCTATGGAGAAGATTTGACAGAGGAATATATTCATAAAGCGACAAAACTAAAGTGGATTATGGTGATGTCAGCGGGAATGGATGAAATGCCCTTGAAAGCCTGCAAGGAGAAAGGCATCTTAATTACAAATGCAAGAGGAATCCATAAAATCCCTATGGCTGAATTTGCACTTGGAACTATGTTAGGGCATGTTAAACAAAGAGCATTGCTGGCTGAAAATGAAAAGGCAGAAGTTTGGAATCGAAATCTGCCAATGGAAGAGCTGCATGGAAAAACCTTATTAATTATCGGTGTTGGTGCAATAGGGGTAGAGATTGCAAGGCTCGCCAAATGCTTTGGAATGAAAGTGGCTGGAGTGAATAGGAGCGGACGGGAAAATGTGTGGACAGATCGTATTTTTCCACTCAGCAGGCTCACCGTGATCCTTCCTGAAGCTGATTTTATCGTTTCTGTCCTTCCCAGCACGACTGAAACTAAATTTCTGTTAAAAGAAAAGCATTTCGCTGCTATGAAGAATTCTGCTGTGTTTATGAATATAGGAAGAGGGGATCTTGTCGAGGAAAAGGTGCTTCTATCTGCACTCGAAAAACACCAGATTTCACATGCGTATCTGGATGTTTTTGAAAATGAGCCTCTGCCTGAAGGACATCCTTTCTGGAGGATGGAGAATGTAACCGTCACACCTCACCTTTCAAGCCGAACAAAAAACTATTTACCAAGATCTTTTGAAATTTTTAAGCATAACCTTCATACATATATAAAAAATAACAAAGATTATATGAATGTGGTCGATGTTGAAAGAGGGTATTGATATGAGAATTTATACCAAAACGGGGGATAAGGGGACAACATCACTGATGTATGGACAGAGAGTCAGTAAGAATGACATTCGTGTAGAGGCCTACGGTTCATGTGATGAGGCGAATTCCATGATTGGATTGGCCTTAAGCCATTTAAGAAGCGAGTATTTCAGCGGTAAAGAAAAAACGGAGCAGGTATTCCATAAAGTGCAGACTGACTTGTTCCATGCAGGAGCAGAGATGGCAACGCCCTCAGGAAAAGAAGTTAAATGGACGATAAAGGAAGAGGATATCACCTTCATGGAAACGCAAATTGATGAGTGGGAAGCTGATCTTACTGTGCTTAATAACTTTATTTTGCCTGGCGGTCATCCTTCAGGAGCGGCATTCCACGTAGCGAGAACTGTTGTGAGAAGAGCGGAAAGATGTGCGGTGTCACTCGGTGAAGAAGTGAATCCGCTCGTTCTAATCTATCTGAACAGACTGTCAGATCTGCTGTTCGTTGCTGCGCGATTTGTGAATCACCATTTGGGCACTGGTGAGCAGTCGCTTCATGATGAAGAGAGCTGATTCCCTCTATTAAGGTGTTTGTAATATTGACAAATGTGGTAAAAAATTAGTACACTATTTATAAAGATTATAAAGTAAGAATATTTGTTAGAAAAGAGGTGCATGGCGGTGGCGCATATGGAATTAAAAGAGGCGCTGGATACTTTAAAAGACACTGGAGTGCGTATCACTCCGCAGCGTCATGCGATACTTGAATATTTAATAAACTCCATGTCACACCCGACTGCTGACGATATATACAAAGCATTAGAGGGGAAATTCCCAAATATGAGTGTGGCAACAGTTTACAATAATTTACGAGTATTCCGTGAGGTTGGCCTGGTAAAGGAACTGACATATGGTGACGCATCTAGCCGCTTCGATTTTGTTACCACTCATCATTATCATGTCATTTGTGAAAGCTGCGGCAAGATTGTAGACTTCCACTATCCTGGCCTGGATGAAGTAGAGCACCTTGCTTCGCATGTTACAGGTTTTAAAATCAGCCATCATAGAATGGAGATTTACGGAACATGTCCGGATTGTGCAAGTAAAGAAGCTCACTAATAAAATTTTAAAGCTGCCGGCGCAATGCTGTCAGCTTTTTATTTTTAATCCAATAAAAAACCGGCTGTTGGAGAGCCGGTCATTTTAGAACTTGAATATGGAAGCAGGAGATAAATCAGCTCTGCTTCGTATTTTTTTTGTTGTATTTTTCATCAAATTCAGCGCCCTCAAGATTTGGATCAAGCGTCAAAGGTTCATTGCAGTACATGCACATATCAACGCGGCCAAGCATCTTTGTGTGTTTTCCGCAATTCGGGCAAACCACCTGCACGGTTTTTGTTGAAAGCATGCCGATCCAAAAATAAACACCGGTGCTGGCAAGAATGCAGAGCATTCCGAGAAGCATAAATATTGTCATGAGAAGAGCGGAATTTCTGAAGAATATTCCGAGATACATAACGATAAATCCGATGAAAATTAAACTAAGGGCAAATGTACGAATCTTATTGATTTTATTTGAGTACTTAGCCATACTGCTCCCTCCTAAAAACTAACTATACCACATTCCTTTTGCTTAAATAAATATTAATATAGAATGGTGTCGAAAAATGTCTCACCTTTAGGAAGGATTTCATTTATAATTGTCGAAGATATACGCTATCAATAAAATGGAGGAATTATGATGGAAGATATTCTCCGTCCTATATACCAGGAACGGGCAAGCCAGACAAACACTCTAGGCGTGATTATGACCGAAAAAATGCAAAAGGCTATTCCTGCTACTGATACATTTGATGCTGTACTGCTGATCCTTGTTGAGGAAGCAGATGAACCTGTATTTGTTAAACATTACACATATAAAGATAAAAAAGCGGCTCTGCATATCGTGACAGATAAGCAGCTTCGCGAATGGATCCTGCTGGGGTCGAACCGGAAAATCTTTGATTGGCTCTATAATGGAAAAGTTTTATTTGATCGAAACGAATATATTCATAACCTGAAGGTGGAATTAAGAGAGTTTCCTTTCTATGGGCGAAAATTAAAAATGGGTCTTGAGTTTGCCAAGCTGATCAGACGATATATGGATGGCAAAGCCTTCTTTGAAAACCGCCATTATTTTGATGCCTATAACCATATTGTTCATTCCCTTCATCATCTGGCCAGGCTTGCTGTTATCGAAAATGGATTCCATCCGGAAGTAACTGTCTGGAATCAGGTAAAGCAAATTGAGCCTGAAATCATGAAGCTGTATGAAGAATTGGTGAATAGCCAGGAGCCGCTTGAAAAAAGGCTGGAGCTGCTGTTTCTTGCAAGTGAATTCTTAATCCATTCGAGAACGAAACAAGGAATCAGTCATCTTGCCGACGTGCTTGCTGAGAAAGAAGAATGGTCCATCCACGATATTATGAACCATGATGAACTTCATCTTTATGCGGTTGACTTAAGCATGCTTCTTGAGTATTTGATTGATAAGCATTTCATAGAAGTAGTAAACATAGAAACAAAAGGTCAGGGAATTTATCACAGGTATTACAAACTCAAAAAAAAATTATCGTAAAAAAACTTTAAAAGCTATTGACCTTTATTTAAATCCTTGTTATATTTATATCCGTCGCTGCGATATGAACGAAAAACATTTTCACAGACGGCGGATAACTTGTAAAAAAAGTGTTGACAGATAAAAACAACACATGTTATATTAATAAAGTCGCCTCTGAGCGATTAGGTAAAATATAACAAGAGAAATTGATCTTTGAAAACTGAACGAACAATACGTCAACGTTTAAATCATTAGTCTTTTTTGAAAAGACAACTCGAGCTTAATCA
>NZ_MRTQ01000018.1 GCF_001956215.1 Paenibacillus sp. FSL R5-0490
GGCAGAGGCTTAGTTGAACCAATCGGGTTCGTAGTGTCGATTGATCGAAGCGCTAGCGGAGATCTTAGCGACACTAGAACGCGACTAAATCAGTGGGGGATAAGGAAAACCCCCACTGATTGAAGTTTCACTTTATCGCATGTTACAGGAAGATTTCCTTTTTCATTGGAAAACGTACAAACTTTCACTCATACAAATAGAAAGTGAGCTATTTATGGAAGCGAGTGAGGGATTGTATGAGTAAAATGGAAGATTACATTAAGGACGTTACGAAATGGAACAAAGAGCTAAGAGATTTTTTAGATTCGGAGGATGTTGAACAAAACAATGAATTGTGGCAGAGGCTGGATCATTTTACCGAAATTATGGATGGAATAAACGGCCCACTGGATATAGAAGCTTTGGAAAAGCTGCAGAAACAAGTGGACTCTCTTCATTCGGAAATGGAGAATTACTTTTCCAATAGACAGCAGCTTGGAAATATCTATATGAATGAATCGTACATTTCTGCGGGAAAGCATATTTTACCTCCGCTCCCTTACGATTACAGTGCACTTGAACCGCATATCTCAGGGGAAATAATGAGGCTGCATCATGATAAGCATCATCAATCATATGTAGATGGCTTGAACAAAGCAGAGTTAATGCTTCAAAATGCGAGAAATAATAATGATTACAGCCTCGTAAAACACTGGTCCCGCGAGCTGGCCTTTCATGGTTCCGGTCATTATTTGCATACGATTTTCTGGAATAATATGAGTCCTGAAGGCGGTGGGAAGCCTTCAGGTGCACTCCTGAAGGAAATGAACAAATACTTTGGGAGCTTTGAGAAATTCAAAAGCCACTTCACTGAAGCAGCCAAGCAGGTAGAAGGAGTGGGCTGGGCAATCCTGGTGTGGTCTCCAAGAGCGCGCAGGCTCGAAATACTTCAATCGGAAAGGCATATGCTTTTAACTCAGTGGGATACAATCCCTCTGCTGGCTTTGGATGTATGGGAACATGCTTATTATCTGCAATATAAAAATAACCGTGGTGATTATATTAAAAATTGGTGGAATGTTGTCAACTGGAAGGATGTAGAAAACAGGTATTTAAAAGCATCTGAATTAAAATGGAAGCCTTTCTAAACAGGAGCAGAAATAAGCAGCAGGGGAGTACAAAACGTATTCCCCTGTTTTTTGATGTACAAGCCATTTTCAAATCCACAATACAAGTCAAACATAATAGTCATATCACTACTTGTCCTGCATAAACTTGTACAAATAAATGAAAACATGCGGCTCCTCCTTTTGGGGAGATCATGTATTTCGCTCAATCTGACATCCACAAAGGAGACGGGGTTTTGTGCAATGAAAATGTTTAGCAGGCTGATGGCCATAGCTTTGGTCACCGCGTTGATGATGATGAATTTTCCTCAGAAGACAGAGGCTTCAGTTTCAGTAAGTGCCCGGAGCGCAATATTAATGGAACAGGATTCCGGCCGTATCCTTTACCAGAAAGAAGCAAATGAAATAAGGAGAATAGCAAGCATTACAAAAATCATGACAGCAATTCTGGCGATAGAATCCGGAAAAATGGACGATTTGGTTAAAATAAGTGATCGTGCTGTCAGAGCGGAAGGGTCATCGATATATCTAAAGGCAGGAGAAAAAATAAAGCTTGAGGATCTGGTTTTCGGGCTAATGCTTCGTTCAGGCAATGACTCTGCAGTCGCAATCGCAGAACATGTTGGCGGAAGCCTTGAAGGATTTGGATTTTTAATGAATAAGAAAGCTGAAGAAATCGGCATGAAGAATACCCATTTTGCAAACCCCCATGGTCTGGATGATCATGAAGACCATTATTCGACTGCTTATGATATGGCTCTGCTGACCAGGTATGCAATGAATAATGAGACCTACCAAAAGATTGCAGGAACAAAGGTGCACCGTGCACCAAACCCGAATGAAAGCTGGGACAGGGTGTGGAAAAATAAAAATAGACTCCTGACTGAATTATATGAGTATTGCACAGGGGGGAAAACAGGATATACAAAAAGGGCGAAGAGAACTCTTGTAACAACAGCATCGAAAGGCAGTCTTAATTTGATTGCAGTCACTCTAAATGGGCCGGATGACTGGAATGACCATATTAATATGTATGAGACAGCTTTTAGAACCTATGATTCTGTGGAAGTCCTGCCTGAGGGAATTATATCGGATATTGATGATGAATTTTATAAAGGGAGGGTTTATATAAAGCATTCATACAATTATCCAGTTACAAAAGAAGAGAAAAACAACTTTAAAATTGATATAAAGCTGCTAAAGCATGAATCAGAATGGGACGACGGCAGGACAACACCTGACGTGGTCGGGCAGGCAACCGTGTATTTTGAAGACCAGAAAATTAAAAAACTCCCAATCTATTATAAGCATGATGAGGTAAAAGAGGATAAGTCGCTAATAGACTACTTTAAGGGTCTTTTCACCTCAATTGCAGGAGTGAAGACAAATGGTTAATATCATTTGGGTGATGCTTACAGCTATAGGCTTAGTTTTTGCTATGATAAACGGCACTATAAATGAAGTGAACGAAGCCATTTTCAATGGTGCAAAAGAAGCGGTCACGTTATGCATTGGTCTTATTAGCATTCTTGTTTTTTGGCTTGGAATGATGAAAATTGCTGAGGACGCCGGCCTGCTGAATAAGCTTGCATCCTTATTCAGGCCAATTGTGAAGAAGCTTTTTCCAGAAGTGCCCGGTGATCATCCGGCAATGGGATATATGCTATCGAACATGATGGCCAATATGTTCGGTTTGGGAAACGCAGCAACCCCTCTCGGCATAAAAGCAATGGAAGAACTGAAAAGATTGAATGGGGGAAAGAATGAAGCGAGCCGTTCTATGATAACCTTTTTGGCCATCAACACTTCAAGTCTGACCTTAATTCCTACAACCGTGATTGCCATACGGATGAATTATAATTCTGCCTCGCCCACCGATATCGTAGGTCCTACCTTAGTGGCTACATTCTGCTCTACATTGGCCGCAATAATGATTGACCGATATTTCTATTACCGAAGAACGCGAAAAGGATGAGGTTAGGATGGAGATTGTTTCAGCTGTTTCCCTTTGGTTAATTCCTATTTTAATAGGCTTTATATTAATATATGGAACATTTAAGAAGGTTCCTACCTATGAAAGCTTTACTGAAGGCGGAAAAGAAGGTATAAAAATTGCTGTATCCATTATTCCTTTTCTTGTCGGGATGCTTGTAGCCATCTCAGTTTTCAGGGCTTCCGGCGCCCTGGAGTATTTTATGAATCTGATCAGGCCCGGACTGGAGGCAATTGGAGTGCCTCCTGATATCGTACCCCTGGCTATCATTCGTCCGATCTCAGGAACTGCAGCACTGGGAATGACCAGTGACTTAATTGCTGTCCATGGTCCCGACTCCTTTATAGGCAGGCTTGCCTCAGTACTGCAGGGCAGCACAGATACAACTTTTTATGTCCTGACGGTCTACTTTGGAGCAGTGGGAATCAAAAAAATGGGTGATGCCCTTAAAGTCGGGCTGCTGGCCGATTTGGCAGGCATTATAGCATCCATTGTGATCGTGACACTTGTTTTTGGCAGTATGTAGCCATTAATGAAATTATCCGGAACAAAAGATACCTGAATGTGGGTATCTTTTTTATTTTACTTTCAAATCTCAACATTCAGTAATTACAGTTTATTACTTACCTAAGCTGTTTTGGCAATGGTTTGCTTTGAAAACTTGACGAATTATGTCATAATTCATTAGGAGTGAAAAAGTATGAAGTATTGTTAATAAAACTTTGAGGTGACATAAATGGAAAGATTGCAGAAAGTTATTGCCCATGCGGGGGTTGCTTCGCGAAGAAAAGCTGAAGAGCTAATGGGTGAAGGCCGTGTAAGGGTTAACGGAAAAACAGTAAAGGAACTGGGGGTTAAGGTCTCTCCTTCTGACCGCATTGAAGTGGATGGAATACCGTTGGAGAGAGAGGAGCCTGTTTATTTTCTTCTCTATAAACCAAGAGGCGTCATTTCAGCCGTTTCAGATGACAAGGGCAGAAAAGTCGTCACGGATTTCTTTGAGGGAATCAAACAAAGAATATACCCTGTTGGAAGACTGGATTACGATACATCCGGAATCCTCATTCTTACCAATGACGGGGAGTTTGCAAATCTTTTAATGCACCCAAGCAATGAAATTGAAAAAGTCTATGTTGCCAAGTTGAAAGGCATCCCTTCAAAAGAAAAAATGAAGAGCCTTCAAAGAGGGATCGTGCTTGAAGATGGAAAAACAGCACCTGCCAAAACCAAGCTGTTATCAATGGATAAGAAAAAACAGACAGCTATTGTGGAAATCAGCATTCATGAAGGACGCAACCGCCAGGTTAGGAGGATGTTTGAAGCCATTGGTCATCCTGTTCTGAAACTGAAGAGGGAGAGATATGGGTTCCTCACTCTGCAGGGATTATCAGCGGGGGATGCAAGAGAACTTACTGCCCATGAAGTTAAGCAGCTCCGGACACTCGCGATGAAGAAGAAATAGTCAGCCTTCAGAAAAATTCATAGAAGTGTCACAGTTACGCTAATTTGTAAACAATATAGGTATGATGAAAAATGCTATAATAGTAAACAGCTATGAGGCAAAAATCTTTTCCATATGTTACATATAAATTTGTTAAGGTACGGTCTTTTGGCCTGATTACGATGCCTTAGGAGGGGAAGTTTTTTATGAAAAAGCAGCGTCTGGTAATGAGAACAGTCATATTGCTTGTCCTTGGTGCTGCCGTAGCATATACGCTATACGCAAATTTTACGAAAGATAAAATTCAAAAGGTTGCTGTTGGGGAAAAGGCACCTGATTTTGTACTGACAGATATGGATGGCAATAAACACAGGTTATCCGATTATGAAGGCCAGGGTGTTTTCCTGAATTTCTGGGGTACATGGTGCAAACCCTGTGAGAAGGAAATGCCATATATGAACAATCAATATGAGCAATTTAAAGATGAGGGTGTTCAGGTTTTGGCTGTTAATGTCGGCGAGACAGATTTAGCAGTAAATAAATTTTCTGAGCGTTACGATCTGGCCTTCCCGATTGTAATTGATAAGGATGGCCAAGTCCAATCTGCTTACGGAATTAATCCTCTTCCTGCCACTTTTCTCATTGATAAAGATGGAAAGGTTGTCAAGTATATTACAGGTGAGATGACGGAAGAAACGATCAAGAACTATATGGAACAGATTAAACCATAAGTTACGGGGAGTTTTATATATGAAAGAAGTAAAATGCGACTGCGGCCATGTTAATCCCATAGGTACGATACTATGTGAGTCGTGCGGGAAGGTATTGGAAGAAAAAGAAAAAGACAAAAAACTTCTCGATATGCGGTATGAAGGCAGTGCACGCCGCTCGCAAACCTATAATAAAACGATAATTGATAAGATATGGAATTTCTTCTCATCTGTTAAGGTTGGAGTCTGGCTGATCGTAATAACGCTGATAGCATCAGCCGTTGGAACAATACTGCCTCAGGAAATGTATATTCCGCCAATCATGCCTGCTGAAGAATATTACGAAGACCAATATGGATGGATTGGTAAATTATACTACGACCTTGGATTTCATAATCTATACAGCTCATGGTGGTATTTGATTTTGATTGCCTCAATTGGTATATCTCTTGTAATCTGCAGTCTGGATAGGGTTGTTCCATTGTATAGAGCTTTAAAAAAGCAGAAGGTAAGCCGTCATGAAAGCTATCTGCAGCGCCAGAGGGTTTTTGGTGCGTCACAGCCAGAAGATACTGATAAGGCCTTCACAATGGCAAAAGAAAAATTAAAATCCAAGAAATACAGCATCCGGGAAGAGAATGGAAACATCCTTGCTGAAAAAGGACGTTTCTCAAGATGGGGCCCATACGTTAACCATGTGGGACTTATCATATTTTTAATTGGCGGAATGCTCCGTTTTGTACCGGGCATGTATGTTGACAAAATTCTTTGGATCCGGGAAGGCGAAACAAAGGTCATTCCGGAAACCAATGGTGAATACTACCTTAAAAATGACGGCTTCATCCTTGAAATGTATGATAAAGAGAAAGATAACGAAGTGTTTGGGGAAGCGATTGACAAAGCAGGAATGGTAGCTAAAAATTATCAGTCCAATGTCACTCTTTATAAAAAACAGGGCGATACTGTTGCAGGTGAAGAGGCTGATCTCAAGAAAGTTAAGGACTATGAAATTAAGGTAAATAAACCTCTTAAGTTTGAGAACTTTGCATTATACCAAGTAGATTATAAACTTAATGAACTTAACAAAATGTCATTTGCCCTTACAAATAAAAAAACGGGTGAGGAATACGGGGACTTAACAGTCGACCTGAATCATCCACAGGATGAATATGATCTTGGAAATGGCTATAAAGCAGAAGTTGTCAGCTATTTTCCCGATTTTGAATTTGATGAAAATGGAGAACCTGTTACAAAGTCCAGAATTCCTAATAATCCTGCCTTTGTTTTTAAAATGTTTACTCCGGATAAGCCTGATGGCGAAATAAGTTTTGTTGCGATCAGACAGACTATTGAACCATTCGGCGATAATGAATACAAGATGGCCTTTAAAGGCGTAGATACCAAAAATGTATCGGCCTTGACCGTCCGAAAAGATTTAACATTATGGATTATCGCATTGGGCGGTGTTATTTTCATGATAGGTGTTGCACAGGGATCTTATTGGAACCATCGGAGAGTTTGGCTGCGCCGCGTTAATGGAGAAGTGTGGGTAGCAGGACACACTAACAAAAACTGGCATGGACTTAAAAGGGAAATTGAAGCAGCATTGGATGGAACCGGAATTAAGATGCCGGAAGATCAGCTGCAAAATCAAAGTGAAAAGAAAGGCTAAGGAGGAATCTGAGTGGTTACAATAAGCAGCAATTTACTATACACAGCTTTTATCCTCTATTTAATTGCTACTGTCTTTTTTGCCGGCTCTATAAAGGATAAGAATAGAACGAAACAAGGGCCAAACAGATGGGCAGCAATTGGATTATGGATCTCGATTATCGGGTTTGCTGCACAGCTTGGCTACTTTATTACAAGGTGGATTGCAGCCGGGCATGCGCCTGTCAGCAACCTTTTCGAATTTACAACATTCTTTGGAATGTCGCTTGTTGGTGCTTTTATAGTGATTTACTTAATTTATAAAACACCTATTTTAGGAGTCTTTACGCTCCCGGTTGCGGTACTGATGATTGCTTATGCAAGTATGTTTCCGCGGGAGGTTTCACCGCTGATCCCCGCCCTGCAAAGTGATTGGCTTCATATTCATGTTACAACAGCTGCAGTTGGGCAGGCTATTTTGGCTGTAAGCTTCGCTGCCGGATTAATTTATCTGGTAAAGTCAGTGGATCAAACTAAGCAAAGCAAACAGAGATTCTGGCTGGAAGCCGTTATGTTTGGCCTGGTTTGTACACTTGGATTTATTATTATAAGCTCAAGCTTCTCAGCTTCAGGCTACAAGGCGGAATTTAACTGGATTGATAAGAACGGTCAGGAAGACGTTCTCGAATATCATATGCCTGCTTTAACAGGTCCTCACGAGGGTCAGCTGATTACAGAAGGTAAATTTGAACCGCTTGCGGAAATGCCTGCAATTATTAATGCTAAAAAATTAAATACCGTTATATGGTCTTTGGCTTCAGGTGTCATTCTATATCTTGCTCTAAGATTGGTTCTACGCAAAAGGGTTGGAGCTGCACTTCAGCCGCTTGCCAAAAATATTAATCTTGATTTGGTTGACGAAATCGCTTACCGCTCAGTATTAATAGGATTTCCGGTCTTTACACTAGGAGCTTTGATTTTTGCCATGATATGGGCACAAATTGCATGGACTCGTTTCTGGGGATGGGATCCAAAGGAAGTATGGGCTCTCATTACCTTCCTATTTTATGCTGCCTACCTGCACCTTCGCCTTTCAAAGGGCTGGCATGGCGAAAAGTCTGCATGGCTTGCTGTAATCGGATTTATCATTATCATGTTTAATCTGGTGGCGGTAAACCTGGTCATTGCCGGATTGCACTCCTACGCTGGATCATAACAAGAAAAGCGGAGGCGCCTTGCTCACCCCCGACCAGCACAAGACGATCCTTACGGAAAGGCGTTCTTTGCCTTTTTGGGAGGATTGCCCGAAATGTGGAGGCGACTGTCCAGGGACGACAGGCATAAGCCGGTTCCTGTAAGAAGGCGTATTTCCTTCTGG
Source organism: Paenibacillus sp. FSL R5-0490 (assembly GCF_001956215.1). Lineage (GTDB taxonomy): Bacteria > Bacillota > Bacilli > Bacillales > Cytobacillaceae > Cytobacillus. The sequence goes on from NZ_MRTQ01000018.1 coordinate 8,279, forward strand.
AAGGAAACGGCTTATGATCCCGAGTCCCTAGGAGCCGAAACAAGACAAGCTTGTGACCTCGAGGGGGTAGGCGCTGGAGCTAGACCGTTCCCAAAATTCAAAGATAATATTCCTGATAATAATCATACAAGCCTTCACTTCACAATAGTGAAGGCTTTAATTAAAGATTTTTTATTGAACGTTAGGGGGACTTGAAAATGGAAAACCAAGTGAAAATATTACTAGTGGATGATGAAGAAAGAATCCGCCGTTTATTGAAGATGTACCTTGAGCGTGAAAATTTTTCAATTGATGAAGCAGAGAATGGTAACCAGGCTTTGTCAAAAGCCCTGGCAAATGATTATGATGTCATCCTATTGGATTTAATGATGCCCGGCAAAGACGGAATAGAAGTCTGCAGAGAACTGAGAGAAAAAAAAGCTACCCCTGTGATCATGCTTACAGCTAAAGGGGAAGAAGTTAATCGCGTACAGGGATTTGAAGTCGGCACTGATGATTATATCGTAAAGCCTTTCAGTCCCAGGGAAGTTGTCCTGCGTGTGAAGGCTTTATTGCGCAGATCTTCTAAAACTACTTACCTGCAGACAGAAACAACAGCAAAAGATGTAATCGTATTTCCTCATCTAACGATCGATAATGATGCTCACAAAGTATTGGCTGATGGAAAAGAAGTCAGTTTGACGCCAAAGGAATATGAACTGCTTTATTTCCTGGCAAAGGCGCCGGATAAGGTTTTTGACAGGGAGCATCTGCTTAAAGAAGTATGGCATTATGAATTTTTCGGAGATTTGCGAACAGTTGATACTCATGTGAAGCGTTTGCGTGAAAAACTGAATAAAGTTTCTGAGCAGGCTGCCAGAATGATTGTCACCGTTTGGGGAGTGGGCTACAAGTTTGAGGTTATTAATGAATGATGCTCTTTAGGAGTGTTGCCGGAAAGCTTTGGGGCACAATTCTTTTATTAGTTTCCTTTGTACTGCTTATTTTAACAGTCATGCTGCTGGAATTCTTTGAGAATTACCATATAAATGAAACAGAAAAAGGATTATCGAATACTGCCCATAAAATAACCAGAATTTTAAAAGAACATAATCGTGATGTCGGTTTGGAAATTTCCTGGGAGCTTGTCGATGATGTTACAAAAGTAGTTATTATTAACTCGCCGAAAGAGTACTACTATTCTCCAAACCATACAGATTCATTAAAACTGCCCATTTCCTACCTCACCGAGGAAGATGATTTGAAAGAAGTTCTTGCGAAAGACAAGACTGTAAAAAAAGTAACATCCGTTAATCCGGAGTATACAGACGTATCCGCAGATGACGACAGCAAAATTCTTATCATTGGAGTCCCGCTTGAAGGTGACGGCAGCAATGGAGCCGTTTTTATTTATCAGTCCATTGAGGTAATGCACGAAACATTGCGTTCAACCACAAAGTTTATTTTGCTGGCTGCGGGAGTTGCCATCATTTTAACAACCATCTTTGCTTTTTTCTTATCGACAAGAATCAATGCTCCACTGAGAAAAATGAAAGAAGCTGCCTTTGAGGTAGCAAGAGGTAAATTTGATACGAAAGTTCCGATTCTGACTAATGATGAGGTTGGCGAATTAGCCATGGCTTTTAATCAAATGGGCAGACAGCTGAAATTTAATATGAATGCCTTAAGCCAGGAAAAAGAACAGCTGGCAAGCATTTTAAGCGGGATGGCTGATGGGGTAATCACCTTCAACCGGGATGGAACGATACTGATTACGAATCCTCCTGCAGAGCGTTTTCTGCAAAGCTGGTTTTATGAGCTGGATGACATCGAGAATAATACGGAGGAAGTTCCTTCCAAAGTAATGGAGCTCTTCCAGCTTGCTGTTAATACGGAGAAGGAACAGATTGGTGAAATCCCAATACAGGGCCGTTCATGGGTGATAATCGTTAGCCCTCTTTATAATAAAAAATATATTAGGGGAGCGGTTGCAGTTATCAGGGATATGACAGAGGAGCGTAAGCTTGATAAGCTCCGCAACGATTTTATAGCTAATGTTTCTCATGAATTAAGGACGCCAATTTCTATGATGCAAGGATATAGTGAAGCGATCGTCGATGATATTGCGGGAACGGATGAAGAGAAAAAAGAGATGGCAAGTGTCATTTATGATGAATCCCTGAGAATGGGCCGGCTTGTGAACGAATTGCTTGATCTTGCCAGAATGGAAGCTGGGCATATTCAGCTGACAATGGAAGAAACTGATGTAAACTCCTTTCTGCAAAGAATCACCAGAAAATTCCAGGGACTCGCAAAAGAGAAGGAAATTAACCTGGAACATGATTTGCAAAGCGAAAATTTATCTATTCAATTGGATCCGGACAGAATAGAACAGGTTATGACCAATCTGATTGATAATGCCATCCGGCATACCCCCCATAACGGAGAGGTTAAAGTTATCGAACGGAGTGATGAACGGGGACTGCTTATCGAAGTGAAAGACTCTGGCTCGGGAATCCCCGAAGAAGACCTGCCCTTTGTATTTGAGCGTTTTTACAAAGCTGACAAAGCAAGGACAAGGGGCCGCTCCGGAACTGGCCTTGGACTCGCAATTGCAAAAAATATTATTGAAGCTCATAAAGGTCATATTACGGTTCAAAGTAAGACCGGACATGGTACGACATTTTCAATATTTATCCCTCGAAATGACGGATAAAGACGGGAATTGTGGCGATTGTTCTTGATACACGGGAAACAATTAATCATAGGCTGGGGAAGGAGATGCAAGAATTTCCTTCCCTTTCTTTTTGAATTATAATGAAAAGGCATTGGCCGTTCGTATCTGAAGGCAGGGAGTAATCCCCCGCCCAAACAGGCTCTTGCGTTTTTCTGCACAATAATAATATAGTTAAACTGTAACTTTTTTTAGAGAGAGAACGACTATTTTATTGAACGGGGAGGGGAATTCATGGACTCCGTTTTTGATGAACTTTATAAAAAATACCATCAGGACGTTTTTCAATTTCTTTTTTATATGGTCAAAAACAAGGAACTGGCTGAGGATTTAGTCCAGGAAGTCTATATAAGAGTGTTAAAGTCATATGAAAGATTTGAAGGGAAAAGCAGCGAAAAAACCTGGCTCTTTTCAATTGCGCGGAATGTTGCCATTGATTCCTTTCGCAAGCAAAAGGGCTGGAAACAAAAGATTATGGAGAAATTTGACTGGTCAACTCAGCAGGTAAAGGATGAACACCCCTTGCCTGATGAAATTGCTGTTCAACGGGAAGAAATCCAGATGATCTATCGCTGTCTTGATTTATGCACCATTGACCAGAGGCTAGTCATTATTATGAGATATATACATGAACTCACCATTACAGAAACAGCTGATTCACTTGGCTGGACTGAAAGTAAGGTAAAGACAACGCAGCACCGTGCGTTAAAGGTGTTGAAAAATCATATGGAACATTTTAAGGCAAAGGAGGGAATGGATAATGAAGGAATCAAAATGGAGCGATGAGCAGCTTCAGGAATTGCTGAGCCAGATGCCAAAGATTAAAGATAGTCGAGACCCAAGAGAAATTTATCAAACCATACAAATCAAGATGGGCAAACAAAAGAAAAGAACATGGATCATGCCTGCTGCAGCAGCGGCTGCTGCCTTGCTCCTGCTTTTCATTCTTGCCCCGAACCTTATGAATTGGCAGGAGTCTGCTGATAAACAAGTCGAAATTAAATCAGATCAGACACAATCATCTGAAAAAATAACAGATGACAATTACAGTATATCGGAAGCCAAAGACGAAGACTTGGATCCGGAACCTCTTGCTAAAGATGAAGATCCACAAGAGGATCATGCGCAGCTTTCCGGTGACCCGGAAAAAGACTCAAGCGATGATATAAGCATGAAGTCTGTTTCATCCGTAGCAAGCCCTACTGCCGTATATGAAGAAGATTTGGCAGGAAAAGAAGTCCTGACCTATGCAATTCCGGATAAGGAGGCTCAAAATATTGTACCAGTCAGCGTTCTGGTTGATGATGACCCGGCCAGGACGAAATTTGCTTTGTTTGAAGACACGATGAGCAAACTTACTGAAGATGCTTGGGGTTTAGATGATTACTATCCTTTAAAAGCAAATTTAACTCACGACCAGGAAAATAATATCCTGACAGTTGATGTGCCGGCGGATCACCCATATAGTTTTTCCTCCTCCTCAGAGTTACTTTTAGAGAAGGTTTTGGCGAATATAATGAACAATCTGGATATAGAAAAGATTGACCTCAGAACGGAAGGGAAAGTCGGCATTGAGTTCGGCCATTATGGATATAGAGACGAATTTATCCCGGAAAATAGCAATGGTAACTTAATTTATTATTTCTTATATCCTAATGGTGCAGATTCAACACCATTCCTGGTGCCGTTAAGAGAAGAGCTCAATTCGGTAAAAGATGCTCTGAAAGCTATGAAACAAAATAGGACTGAAAATAATTTACAGGCATCCATACCGGATGATGTTGATTTTGAAATAGAAGAAATAAAGGATAGCAAACTCATAATCCGTTTTAATAATGAATCAGAAATAATCGATAATGCACCAACACTTCATGCAATCGAAGCAATCCTTCTTACGGCAAAAGACTTTGATTTCGACACGGTCAAATTAGAAAATGCAGATGTTGATAAAATAGGCAAGTTTGATCTTACTGAGGAATTAAAGGTACCTGTAGCAGCTAATAAACGAGATTTGCCAAATTAGAAGACGGCCCTGTGTGGCCGTCTTTTCCATTTTAGGATAAAGTTCCTCCATATCTGCATAAAAACCTTGCTGCTGGAAGAATACTAATCACTGTGCTTTTATGAGCTTTATTGTTAATTGTTCTAAAAGAGTACAAGCTGTCATAGGGTGTAAGAGGGTGCGGAAAGAATGCGCTCGTGCGGATATTTCAGCTGACATCATAGGAGGAAAAGAATGAAGGATTACATAAGGCGTTTCTTTATCGCAGGAATAATGGCTCTTTGTGTGAGTCTGCTATTTCTGGGAGGGAAGCATTCTAAAGCTGCTGAGCCAAAAATTTCTGAGTTGACAGAGCATTGGGTTTGGCCGGCAGATGGTGTAATTACGGACACGTATGGTACAAGAAGTGGTCAGCATAAGGGCATTGATATTGCCGGAGATTCCGGTTCTCCGGTTTATGCCGCTGACGCTGGAATTGTGTCCAGGTCGTATTACTCTCAAACATACGGAAATGTGATATTTATTAAACATAACAATCAAACCGAAACAGTATACGCCCATCTGAATAAACGATTATCTGCTCAAGGTGAAATAGTTTCACTCGGACAGAAAATCGGATTGATGGGAAGCACGGGTGACTCTTCAGGAGTCCATCTTCATTTTGAAATACATGCGCAGGCATGGACACCTGATAAAATAAATGCAGTTGATCCCTCTGTGGCATTTGGCATGGGAGAAGTTGGACAAGCTGTAAATGCTGCGGCAAGAACTGAAAATGCACGTGAAGTTTCAGCCCGGCCGTCTAATTTTAATTCCGGGCAAATAACAAATGATTCCGGTGAAACCTACCATATAGTTAAAACCGGGGAAACAGTATGGACCATCGCTGCACACTATAATCTGCAGCCCGGTGATATTGCCAGTTTAAATAATATTAATCCTGATCGCATTCTTACAGGTCAAAAACTGTTGATAAAACCCGGCAACTTTAGTGAATACACTGTTAAACAAGGTGATACATTAACTTCTATAGCGAAAATGCATGATACAACAGCAGAAGCTATTAAAGAGTTAAACAATGCAAATTCAGATGTTATCAAAATTGGACAAATTCTAATCATTCACAAAAAATAGAATAGAAATGATTGCACCGCTTTACTCCCTTAAAGTATAATAGGTAAAAAACTGGGGGAGTTAGAGTAATGCTTACAGACTATCATAACCATCTTGAAAACGGCACGTTAAGCCTGGACTATTTAAAAAAATTCACAGATGCTGCTGCTCAAAAAGGGATTGAATCTTTTGGGATTTCGGAACATGCATATCATTTCTATCAGACAGCAGATATTCTGCAAAATCCATGGGTAAACGAAAGACGCTTTTATGATATGAAGGACTATGTGAATGTTTTTCAAGAAGCGTGGAGTACTAACATAGATGTGAAAATGTCTATAGAAATGGACTACACGCCGGGCAAGCATGATGAAATGGCAAAGTTTATTAACAGTTACTCATTTGATTATGTAATTGGATCCATTCATTGGGTTGGAGATTTCGGCATAGATTTAGCTGAATTTAGAAAAGAATGGGATAAACGGGATCTTTATGAGGTATACCGGAAGTATTTTGATCAAGTGGTCACACTGGCCCAATCCAATTTATTTGATATTGTAGGCCATCTGGACCTCGTGAAAATCTTTAAATATGTTCCAAAGGACGAAGAATTTTTGCTGGAGCAGTATGATCGTGCAGCCAATGCACTGGCAGAATCCAAGACATGTGTAGAAATCAGCACAGCCGGTCTGCGAAAGCCAGTAGGTGAACTATACCCGGACAAACGGCTCCTGCAAAAATGCTATGAGAAAAAAATCCCGATTGTACTTTCATCTGATGCCCACTTTCCTGAACATGTAGGTGCCGATTTTGATAAGGCAATTGCTCTTGCAAAAGAAGTGGGCTATGAGTCCATCATGACTTTTTCCAAAGGAGAAAGAAAGGAATATCCGCTTGGATAATGCAAAAGGGATGGCAGAGCCGCCCTTTTTTGCATTATCCATAAAAATCTTAATAGGTATGGACATGGATATATATGTTACAAATCCATACAGCTAAACAAATCCCTTCACAGAATAACTTTTTTTCAGTATAATTAATCTGTATAAATAAATACGGTCTATCTTCGGGGCAGGGTGAAATTCCCGACCGGCGGTGATGGGTTAATCTTAACTCTAAGCCCGCGAGCCTGAGAGAAGCGTTTTGGTCGAAAAACGCTTTGCATTTAATTGGGCAGGATTTGGTGCGATTCCAAAGCCGACAGTACAGTCTGGATGGGAGAAGATGGAGGTTCTGCAGACGTTCAAAAAATGCTGGTTTTGAACGTTATTAAGCGTGCCTTCGCAACTCTCCCTCAAGTTATTTTAGCTTGAGGGTTATTTATTGCGAAGATATTTGCTTAGCCGAACCTTTCTTCTATAGGAGAGATAGTCCTAAAAAGGAGAGAGGAACTTGAAAAAACTTAATATCAAATCAATGGTTGCCATCGGAATGCTAAGCAGCATCTCTTATGTATTAATGCTGCTCAATTTTCCAATTCCGCCGTTTCCGCAATTTTTGATGATTGACTTCAGCGATATTCCTGCATTGATCGCAGCGTTAATCTTTGGTCCGGCGGCAGGAATTTTAGTGGAGCTTATTAAAAATATTCTTGATTACTTCATGACAGGAAGTGCAACAGGTGTACCTGTCGGACACATTGCAAACTTTGTGGCAGGCATTTTGTTCGTCTTGCCTACTTATTATGTATACAGCAAACTGAAGACCAAAAAGGGCATGACGTTTGGGCTCGTAATCGGCACCATGGTGATGGCTGTTATTATGAGTGTGCTTAATTACCTTGTCATTCTGCCGGCATATACATTCTTCCTGAATTTCCCGGCAATGTCAGCGCCTGAAATGAGAACAATGATTGTGACCGGGATTTTGCCATTCAATATTTTAAAAGGACTTATTATTTCAATTGTTTTCATGCTCATTTTTACACGCATGAGAACCTGGGTAGAAAAGCAGGCTGTATTAAAAAGTGCAGCATAATGAATATATAAATTTAAAGCAGCGGCAAATGTTCCGCTGCTTTTTCAATTTGAAAGCCTAAAAAAACTCCCTTTCTAGTTGAAAGGGAGCAGTAGCTTAACAAAGATTAGAGTATGGCTGAGGGATTATTCGTATTTAAGCGGATCGCCATCAAAAGCGTCATCAGCAACTTTGATTGAATCGGTTGGGCAGCCTTCGAATGCATCCATCATATCGTCAATCAATACATCTGGAATCTCAACAATACCCTGGTTATCATCAAGGGTAACAAATGCGATGCCTTCATCATCGTAATCATAAATGTCCGGTGCAGCTGCGCCGCAAGCTCCACATGCAATGCATGTTTCTTTGTCAACAATTGTATACTTTGCCATGAAAAAAACCTCCCAAGAATTAAACAATTAATCTCCCATCAAGATGATGGTAACACATTCCTCACATCCTATTGTAAAACTGTATGTTCAACTTTTCAATAGAAAATGTATTGAGAATGCTTATCACATAAGGGTTTAGGCATAATTTACCCTGTTAGAAATAATTAAAACGGCCTGCCGATTTTTTTCATGATAAAATAGAAGTAAGAAAAAGAAGGTAATGAAAAAATAAAAAATCTTAAGCCGTAAGGTGAACATAATGCAAAGACCTTATTTGAAATCTGTAATAATGTACTGTGTTAACGAGTTGCAGGGACAAAGAACTATATATTCCATTTTACATTTGCTCAATGGAAAAAAGTCTTCCCAGACCATCCAAGATGCTCATCTATTTCAACTAACCCCTTTTTTTCGTACATTTGGAAATTTAAGCAGGGGAGTACTGGATCATCTTGCAGAAGAAATCCTAAGCAGCAGGTGGATGACTGCCATTGATGAAAAGCATTACATTTTAACTGCAGAAGGGAAGAAAGAGCTCGAAAGATCTCTTTTAGAATGTCCAATACCTTCATCATTAAACGGATGGCTGTATCTTAGTACAAGTGAATTGTTTTGGGAGAGGATTACGCTTTTAATTCAGGTAATATCCCACTTAAATAATAACAATGTAAAATACCTTCCTATCCAAAGAAAAAGAGATATTCATGAATGGCTGAAAGACTTTCTGAGAACATCTGGATTTGCCCGCGATGAAGTTGGGGTTATGCTGTACAGGGAACTTGGCCAGTGCCTCGAAGAGCTGAATGATATTAATCCTGCTGTGCTGACATTGAGGCTGACAGGCTATAACCGTATTGGCCTCACAGCTGTTCAGGCTTCTGAACAGCTTGGAATCAGCCAGGATTATTACCACCATCAGTTCCTTGGAGCTATTCATCATATACTGGCAAGCGCAAGAGATAATTCTGCCGAATATCCGCTAATCAATAAGATCTTGAGCGATGCAGGAAATGAAGTTCAGCTAACATTGTCTGCCCAAAAGACTTACACAATGTTAAAACAGGGACTGGATTTGGATGATATAGCTAAAATGAGAAGATTGAAAAAAAGTACTATTGAGGATCATGTTGTGGAAGTAGCATTAAACGACAGCCGGTTTAATATCACACGTTATGTCTCAGAGGAAAAACAGAAGCTGATCCTTCATGCAGCTAATCGTGCTGATTCAATGCAATTAAAGCAAATACGTCAAATAGTGCCTGAATCCGATTATTTTGAAATCAGATTAGTAATGGCAAAGCTTGGAGAGGGACAATGAGATTGGACGAACTTTTGGAAAGAAAATTTGGATACTCTGCCTTCAGACCTGGACAAAAGGAAATTATTGAATCTGTGCTCGCAGGAAGGAATACTGTTGCCATGCTGCCTACAGGTACAGGAAAATCCCTTTGTTATCAGCTGCCGGGATATATGATTGAAGGCCAGGTGATTATAATTTCTCCTTTGCTGTCCCTGATGCAGGATCAGGCAGAACAGCTTATGATGAATGGGGAAAAAAAGGTGATAGCATTCAATTCTTTTCTATCCCGTTCTGAAAAAAAACAGGCATTAACTAATCTGAATCAGTATAAGTTTATCTTTATTTCACCCGAAATGCTCTATTATGAATCAATACAATCTCAGTTGAAAAAATTGCGCATCGCTTTATTTGTTGTTGATGAAGCTCATTGTATCTCCCAATGGGGATATGATTTCAGGCCAGATTATTTAAAGCTTGGCGAAGTGAGACAAAAGATAGGGAACCCGGTTACGCTTGCTTTAACTGCCACAGCTACGCATGAGGTTAAAGCAGATATAAAAAAGTCACTCGGCATTCTTGACTGCAGCGAATTTATTTATTCGGTTGACCGTCCTAATATAGCGCTAACTGTAGAAAAAGCAGAAAATTTCCGTGTGAAAACAAAGAGGCTTGTGGAGCTTGCTGAGAGCCTTGAGGGTCCTGGCATAATATATTTTTCCAGCAAAAAAATGGCTGAACAAACAGCCGATATGCTTAGGGGAAATGGAGCTAAAAGAGTGATGGCTTATCATGGGGGAACAGACCAGGAAAGCCGCATCCTTGTGCAGCAGCAGTTTATCCATGGGCAGCTCGATCTTATTTGCGCTACAAGCGCCTTTGGCATGGGCATCAATAAAGATAATATCCGGTATGTGATACACTTTCATATGCCTCTTCAGATTGAATCTTATTTGCAGGAAATTGGACGGGCAGGAAGGGATGGAAAACAAAGTATAGCTATTATGCTCTATACACCAGGTGATGAGCAGCTTCCCATACAAATTGCAGAAAATGAATTTCCTGACAAGTCTCAAATTGATTGGATCAGCAGCTGGATGGAAGAAAACCCGAATGCGATCACGAATGTCAGTGCTTATGAAGAACAAATTAAACAGCGTTCCGGTTTAACAGAAATTCAGTGGAGAATATTTAATGACTTTTTTGAACGGAAAGCCAAATCCGGACTGGGGTATAAAAGGATTCTGCAGGAAATGAATGCGTACTGCGAAGGCAGAATCAAATTGAAAAGAAATAGCATTGAGGAAGTGTATAGGTGGATACACACAAAAAACTGCCGGAGAGAAAATATACTTTCCTTTTTTGATGAGGAAAAAAATACCCCGGTCCAATACTGCTGTGATATATGCGGTTTGCAATTTGATGAATTCATAAGAAACACAAAATCAGATAATCAGGATAGTATGCTTTATGATTGGAAAAATCATTTAGAATATCTCCTGATTCCAAGTGAGTGAACCGAGTTGAAGAAAAAATACGAGGACGTCATTAAGGAATTAACTGACAAGGAACTATTATTCCATCTTTATCTTACTCAGGTGCTTATTTTAGCCATTGCTTTCATCCTTAGTATTATATTATTTAACAGCTTTGAGGAATTCCAGGCTCTTTTTGTACTTGATGATATTAATATTCTTGTCATTGGGGCAGCGGCAGGATTGGCTGTTGTCCTGATTGATATTGTTTTGATGAAGCTCCTCCCTGAGGAAATGTATGATGATGGAGGGTTAAATAAGAAAATCTTTCAAAACCGCCATATTCTTCATATTGCTTTTATTGCAGCAGTGGTGGCAATAAGCGAAGAACTTCTGTTCAGAGGTGTCATTCAGACCCATTTTGGACTTGCAATCTCCAGTCTTATTTTTGCACTTGTTCATTATCGATATCTTTTTAATTGGTTTTTGTTTGTAAATATTATTACATTAAGCTTTTTTATAGGTTATATTTATCATATATCCAATAATTTGCTTGTTACGATTGTTATGCATTTTCTGATTGATTTTCTTCTGGGTATCCTGATTCGAAAACGGTACCTGAAAAAATCAAAAGAGGAAAAGGCAATGAACAATAGCTAACAGCAGCGTCAAATAAACTTCTTATGATTTTATTTACAGGAAGGGATGAAACATGAATAAAGAAGACCCATATAGAGATCAGGCTGAAAGACTCCGCAAGAGGATTGACAGAAAACAGGAAACGGGAGACAGCGGGCAAAAATCCGCTTTGCCGCCGCGGAGCCGTATACATCAGGAAAAAAGAAAAAAAAATAAATGGAGAGTTAAATACCCTGTTATTCGTTTGCTGGCTTTATTTTTTATCCTTCTCCCGATTACCATTTTCAGCATTTATCAATATGTAAGCAGTGATAAAAGCACCAATACCGGGTTAAATGCAGAATCTGAAGAAATTGGTTCTGAAACGGTCGTTTTTGCCACAAATGATGATGATGAAGGGACAACCATTGAAGTAAGAGAAGAGCGGGAAACTGAGAAAACTGAAGCTGAGAAACCTGAAAAAGCTAAAGAGTCACATGAAAAAGAAGCTGCCAGCGACCAGCAGGAAAAACAGACTTCTCAAAAGCCTGATGAAGAAGATAAAGGTTCTGAATCCGCTTCCGAAAAGCAGGCCAGGCAAACAGCTTCTGAAAGTACAGACCCGTCGAAAACTGCCGGGACACAGGAAGAATTAAAAAAGGAAGTCAAAGTTGTCTACCATACGGTTAAACCAAAGGAAACAATCTTTCGAATTGCCATGACCTATTATAAATCCCAATCCGGAATTGAAATAATAAAGAAAGCCAACAATTTGCCGTCAAATGAAATACAAACGGGCCAGGTATTAAAAATTCCTCTTGAGCAATAAAAGAGTCTATGACCAAATGCTGTCTTCTCTCCCAGTCATAGAATAATGTACAAGCTCATACATTTATTATGAAAGGGAGGGAGCGTTTTTGGAATCGCCGATTAGAATGCTTGACGAACGTACAGACCAGGCAACAAGAAAAATGCTTGAGAAAGTTGTGGAGAGAAAACAAAAGTTTGATCGATTCAAGTCCTGGCATTTAATTGCCATGTGGGCGACCGTTTTTATATCCTTTTTATTCTTTTTTTACCTTTATAAAAGTGTTATGCAGCCTTACTCTTACTCGTTTGCATCGATGTTTTCGGCTTTTGTCAAACAGTCTGCTAATTTCTATTTACTAGTTTTTACGGTTGGCGTTTATGGGTTTATGAATCTTTTGAGAGAAAAAAGAGATAAAGCAGAAAAAGAATTTCATGCACTAAGGTGTGAAATAATTGATAAGAGCAAAGATCTCTGGAAAAAAGAAGATGAATGGAAAAATCGCCATAACGTTTTCGAAATGATGAAAAAAAATTATGATATAAACCTTTATCATGAGAACAAATGAAAAAAGAAGCAGCCTGCCTGCTTCTTTTTGTTAAGTATTTAGAAGAATTTCTTTTTATCCCGTTCTTCCTTTAGAATCTCAACGGCTTCTCTGAAGCGCTGGGAATGGATGATCTCTCTTTCTCTTAAAAACCGGAGTCCGTCATTTAGATCCGGATCATCACTCATATTTATAATCCACTGATAGGTTGCCCTTGCTTTCTCTTCTGCGGCGATATCTTCGTATAAATCTGCTATTGGATCGCCTTTTGCCTGGATATAAGAAGCCGTCCAAGGCACACCTGCAGCATTATGATAAAACAGAGCATTATCATGGTTAGCATAATGGGCATCCAGGCCTGCAGCCTTCATTTGATCAGGCGTTGCATCCTTCGTTAATTTGTAAATCATTGTAGCAATCATTTCCAAATGTGCAAACTCCTCTGTTCCAATATCTGTAAGAAGTCCGATGACTTTATCCGGAATAGTATATCGCTGATTCAAATATCTTAGTGCGGCCGCAAGTTCACCGTCCGCACCCCCATATTGCTCTATTAGATACTTTGCCAGTTTAGGATTGCAAGTGCTTACCTTCACCGGATATTGCAGTTTTTTTTCATAAACCCACATTTTTTTCTCAGCCTCCTTTGGAAGTCCGTTAGTAAGCCTTGAGCGCCTTCCTATGAAGAAGGCGCCTGAAAATCAAATTATACCTGCCATGGCCACGGGGGATCATCCCAATTCCATGGCTGTCCCGAATAACTGTGGCCAAATTGCATTAATGGACCATATTTGCTTTCGATGGCATTTCTCAGTTTTTTCCGTTCTTTTGCATAATGGTTGAATTGCTTAATGGCTTCTGTATCATTATTGTGAGTATCAAGGTATAAAGTCAGCTCAACAAGAACAAAGTCTACAGCCTGAAGCTGTTCAAGAAGCTGGTAGTAATCTGCGGGTAATTGTTTCATTATTGCTGTCCCTCCCTGGCTTTTTCATAGGGACTGTACCATGGATCATAGAAAGCCTTCCACAGAGTTCCTGTTTTTAAGGCCTGCATGGGTGTAAATTGTTCCAGTCCTGGCGGCTGAAAACCCATATAAAGGTTTGGAGGTGTGGAATAAGTTTTGACCTTTATAGGAGTGCAGGGGTCAAAGGGGCTAACATATGGGTGCCAGGTCTTACGGAGTGTATTCATCATAATCCCTCCTTTTTATGCGTCATTGAAACTTATGAGAAACACAGTGTTTTTATGATCGTTTACTCCAATAAAAAGAGGGAAAAGTTGAATAAATGGCGAAATATATGTTAGGTCTAATTAATATTACTCTTGAGGTGATGGCAATGTTTGTGAAAAGTATTATGATTCCTAAACATAACTGTAAAACGATCAGACAAGATGAAGCATTGAAAGATGCTCTGGATTTGCTTGAGGATAACCAGATCGATGGACTTCCTGTGTTGGATGGCGATCAATATGCCGGCATAATTACCAGATATGGAATATATGAGAACTTCTTTTTGTCAGGAAAATCAAAGGAAGAGTTTCTTGGAGGAACACTCGTAAAAGATATTGCCACACATCAGGAGCAATATTTGCAGGGAAATGAAATCTTTGAAAAAACACTTCTGGATTTAAAGGATTTTCCTTTACTTGCTGTTTTGGGCGAAAATCGTAAATTTCTTGGCATCGTTACCCGCTTTGATGTTCTTGCTCAATTTCAATCTGCTTTCGGGACGAATAAACCCGGTGTCAGGATTGCGTTTACCTCTGTGGAAGCGGAAGGGCGAATCGCCCGTTTGGCCGAAATCGCCCATTATTTCCATGAACACATCATATCCCTTGTTACTTTTGATGAAACAGACAAGCTGGTTCGCCGCATCGTGATGAAAGTGGAGAAAAATGATAATATGGATAAGTTCATCAGCCGGCTTGAAAAATCCGGTTTCCGTGTTCTGGATATTACAGAAGATTAATGCATATATAGTCAACAAAAAAAATCCTTCTCATACACTCTGTATGGGAGGGATTTTTATTGTTTATTATTTTGCTGAAGCTGGTGACAGGCTTTATTGGCGGCATTTTATATATTAAATTTTTTCCGGTGTCTATTCCCATGGGCATTTCAGATATGATTGTTATTTTTGTGCTCGAGCCGGCAGGCTTTGTCCTGGGAATGACTTTTTTTCTTATCTCCTTTATAGCCAACGCAGAAATCATTAGGATGATCATCGAATGGACTGCCGGAGTTTTTAAAAATATCAAGTCATTGAAAGAAAGGAATGCTTTGTTTGGGGCTGTTGTGATCTTATTGCTGATGGTATGCTTTTTTACTTTGTCAGTCCTTTCGCCATGGGAAGCGTTTGCCCTTTTCTGTTTTTCAGCAATCTATGGTATTATTTCTTTAGATTTCAAGAAAATCAATTTTGCTGGTGATTGAGTAAAGGCGATTGATGGCAGGAGGATTTATGATATACTTAATAGCTTTAGCCTTAATTGGCGGTGCAGGTTTACTATTGTTTATGCTTAGGGAGGCTTTTGCAGATAGAATTATATATAAAGAGCTTTCTTTTCCTGAATTTCCTGAAAGCTTTGGTGAAATAAAGCTTTTTTTTATTTCTGATATTCATAAGAGGACAGTATCAGAAACCATAATCGGGAAGATAAAAGAGAAGAAGCCTGATCTGGTGATTATCGGCGGCGATCTCTTGGAAAAAGGAGTTCCTTTTGATAGAGTAAAGAAAAACCTGCTGAGTTTGAAGGAATGCGGGCCTGTCTATTTCGTGTGGGGGAATAATGATTATGAAGTGGATTACCATCAGCTCGACGCCCTCCTCCTCGAATGCGGAGTGAAAATTCTTGATAACACTGCCCTCTCCTTTGAATCATCGGAAGGTGAGCGTTTTATTCTGCTGGGAACAGATGATCTCAGCAAAGAGAGGCATCGGCTCGACCTTGCACTTAAGGATGCAGGCTCTGATGGTTTTCGGGTTCTTGTCAGCCATGATCCAAGAATCATTAATAGTATAGAAAAAGAACAAAATATTCACCTTGTCTTAAGCGGGCATACGCATGGGGGCCAAATACATATTTTGGGGTATAGCCCTTATGAAAAGGGACGGATAAAAGTGCTGCCGCAAACAACAATTCTGATCAGCAACGGCTATGGAACGACTGGAGTGCCTTTGAGGCTGGGGGCAAAGTCTGAAACACACTTCATCACCTTAAAAAAAGCTGATATCTTATCTTCAAAATGAAAACACATCCAGATTTTACAATTCTTACGGTCGTTTTTATACTTTTTAAGTAGGTATAAATTTTGAAATTTAATCGCTGTCCAGCGATATTTGCTAATTAGCATTGAAGGGAGGGCTTTAGCATGGCAACTGAAGAAGGTAAATATAATATTAAGGCTGTTTCTAAGATGCTCGGCATTCAGCCAGGAA
Source organism: Paenibacillus sp. FSL R5-0490 (assembly GCF_001956215.1). Taxonomy (GTDB): domain Bacteria; phylum Bacillota; class Bacilli; order Bacillales; family Cytobacillaceae; genus Cytobacillus. The sequence goes on from NZ_MRTQ01000018.1 coordinate 24,646, forward strand.
CCTTAAGGGCGTGGGAAAGGCGATATCAAATCGTTGCTCCAAAGAGAAATGAATCCGGCCATAGACTATACAACGAAGAGCATATCAAAATATTAAAATGGCTGATCAGGAAAGTAGATCAGGGCTTTTCCATCAGCCAGGCTGTTTCCCTTCTGGAGAACAAGGAATTAAATGCCGAGCCGCTTCAGATGGATAAGGAAGGAGACCGGTCGGGTGCCCTCGCCAATGAGCTTCTTGAAGCTCTCCTTCATTTTAATGAATCGAAAGCGCATGATTTGATTAATCAGGCTTTTAGTTTTTACACAATAGATAAAGTCTTAATTGATATACTAGGCTCTCTTTTAGTGAAAATTGGACACCTATGGGAGGAGGGGAAAATTACCAGTGCTCATGAGCACTTTGCCTCGTCCATATTAAGATCAAGAATAGGGATGATTCTGCATTCCTTTCCGCATAACGGGGTTCTGCCAAAGGTGGTCGCAGTTTGCGGCCCTGGAGAAGCTCACGAATTAGGACTTTTAATTTTTACGTTGTTTCTGCGGAGAAGAGGATTTGAGGTTGTTTACCTTGGGACAAGCATAGCTGATGAAGATATTGACACTGTAATTGAAGTGGTTAAACCCAAGTTTTTATTTCTGTCGTGTACAATGAAGTCCAACGTGCCGGAAACCCTTAAACTTTCAGAGCGACTTACGGGGACTTATGGAAACATCCATGTAGGCATTGGGGGATTCGGCATTGATTCACTAAGTAATGAAGAAAAAATGAATTATAAACAGTTTATACCCGGCAGTTCTCCGCAAGAATGGGAAGAGTGGATTAAAGAACGGCTCCTATAAACAAATGATCTGGCGGTAAATTGCCGGGTCTTTTCTTTTTTTAGTCACAGAAAAAAAGACGACTCACAAACTAAGCAATATATCATACACTAAACCAAAGAGTTGGTTCAGGTCAGGGGGCTTACCATGCGCTTAGAACGATTGAATTATAATAAAATTAAAATCTTTCTCACTTTAGATGACTTGAATGATAGGGGACTGACTAAGGAAGATGTCTTGAAGGATTCATTAAAATGGCATCAGCTTTTTCATGAAATGCTGGAAGAAGCAAGTGAAGAATTCGGTGTAGACATTCATGGCTCAGTTGCAGTGGAAATATTCTCCATGCAGGCACAGGGAATGGTGATGATTGTTACAATGGAGGAGCAGATGGATGAAGAGCTCCTTGAGGATGGTTTTATTGAAATGCAGGTAACTGTTGATGGCAGTGAAGATATATTATTCGAATTCCGGGATTTTGAAGATGTAATTCAAATGGCAAGAAGTCTGAACAGCGTGCAGATTGAGGAAGGAAGCCTGTACTATTATAAAGAAAAGTATTTTTATCATGCAAGAGATTTGGAGGGGGAAAAAAATATTCACCGGGTAATTGCCATTTTAGCTGAGTACGGTGATTCAGCTTTTACAAGCATTCACGTTATTCAGGAATATGGGAAAGTGCTGATTGAAGCCGATGCTGTAAAAAAGCTGGTGGAATATTTCTCTTAATGTGGAAGAGGGGATCCAACCTCTTTTTTTTATGCAGGTCACTCTTTTGCAATATGCATTTGCTGCATCCAGCAACGAATCTGGATTAATAGCTCATGAATTATATAAAAATTGGGTAAACCAAATATAGTCAAACAGCTGCAATAATATCATATATAAAGCTTTTACTTTACAAAAGGAAACAGGATGTTTCTATTGCTCTTCAGCGGGAAAAGGAGTACTGGGAGTAAACAGAAAATTCCCTTTAATATCAACGCTGATAGCGTTTTCATAAAAATATCAAAAAATGCGGAAAACTGTATTATTCTTCTTGCATAAATTAGGCAAAGGTGTATACTATTCCATGGAAGCGGACAACTAATGAAAGTGATTTTTCTAGGAGGTTTACAAATGGTAGCCGAGAAAGGTACTGATTCAAATAAAGCTGAAAAATTGGACGTTTTAAAGTCGACTCAAACGGTCATACATAAGGCTTTAGGGAAGCTGGGTTATTCTGATGAGGTTTATGAGCTTCTTAAAGAGCCAATTCGTATGATGACAGTGAAAATTCCTGTACGGATGGATGACGGAACAGTAAAAGTCTTTACTGGCTACCGGGCCCAGCATAATGATGCTGTTGGTCCTACTAAAGGCGGTATTCGTTTTCACCCGAATGTAACTGAAAAGGAAGTAAAGGCACTGTCAATTTGGATGAGCTTGAAATGCGGAATTGTAGATCTTCCATATGGCGGAGGTAAAGGCGGAATCGTTTGTGACCCGCGCGATATGTCCTTCGGTGAGTTAGAGCGGTTAAGCCGCGGATATGTTCGGGCAATCAGTCAAATTGTAGGTCCTACTAAGGATATTCCTGCGCCTGATGTATTTACCAACTCGCAGATCATGGCATGGATGATGGATGAATACAGCCGGATTGATGAATTTAATTCCCCAGGCTTTATTACCGGTAAACCACTTGTACTTGGGGGTTCCCATGGACGGGAATCAGCAACAGCTAAAGGGGTTACAATTTGCATTCGGGAAGCTGCCAAGAAAAAAGGCATCAACCTTGAAGGTGCAAGAGTTGTTGTTCAGGGATTCGGAAACGCTGGAAGTTTCCTCTCAAAGTTTATGCATGATGCAGGTGCAAAGGTTGTTGGTATTTCAGATGCTTATGGCGGTTTATATGATCCGAACGGCCTTGATATTGATTATCTCTTGGATCGCCGTGACAGCTTTGGCACTGTGACAAAATTGTTTAATGATACAATTTCAAATAAAGAGCTGCTTGAACTTGATTGCGATATTCTGGTCCCGGCAGCCATAGAAAACCAGATAACAGAAGAAAATGCACCTAACATAAGAGCTGGCATTGTAGTGGAGGCGGCTAACGGTCCAACTACTTTGGAAGCAACACGGATTCTGTCTGAGCGGGGAATCCTGCTTGTCCCTGATGTACTGGCTTCTGCCGGCGGTGTAACAGTATCCTATTTCGAATGGGTTCAAAATAATCAGGGATATTACTGGACTGAAGAAGAAGTAGAAGAAAAGCTTGAGAAAGTCATGGTTAAGTCATTCGATAATATCTATCAGACATCCCAAACACGCCGTGTCGATATGCGTCTGGCTGCCTATATGGTAGGTGTCAGAAAAATGGCGGAAGCTTCAAGATTCCGCGGGTGGATTTAACTGTAAATCTTCACATTTGAATAATCATAAAAAATCTCCTATCATAAACTGATGGGAGATTTTTTATAAACAGCAGCATGAAATACTTGTTTTTGGCATTTAAGGAGTGAGAATCTTGAATATAGACGCTATTATTGTTGGGGGAGGGCCCTGCGGACTGGCAGCTGCCATAGCCCTTCAGGAAGCTGGAAAAAACCCCCTTGTTATCGAAAAGGGCAATATCGTAAATGCAATATACAACTACCCGACACACCAGACTTTCTTCAGCACAAGTGAGAAGCTCGAAATCGGCGGGGTGCCCTTCATAACGGAAAATTACAAGCCTAAGAGAAACCAGGCGCTAACGTATTACCGGGAAGTGGTGAAAAGGAAGGGCATTAAGATCAATGCTTACGAAAAAGTTCTAAATGTAGTAAAAAATCATTCCGAAGCATTTGAAGTACAAACTGATAAGGGGGCTTATACAGTCAATAACGTCATAATTGCTACAGGTTATTATGATAATCCCAATTTCATGGAAGTTCCCGGTGAGGATCTTTCAAAGGTATTTCACTATTTCAAAGAAGCTCACCCATTCTTTGATAAAGACGTAGCAGTTATCGGAGGGAAGAACTCAAGCGTTGATGCAGCAATTGAACTGGTAAAAGCAGGAGCAAGAGTTACGGTGATATATCGTGGAACAGAATATTCACCAAGCATAAAGCCCTGGATTCTGCCTGAGTTTGAGGCTTTAGTGAGAAATGGCGTCATTAAAATGGAATTCAATGCACATGTGAAAGAAATTAGTGAAAACAAGCTATTATATTCAGTGGATGGTAAAACCTTTGACATTAAGAACGATTTTGTGTTTGCCATGACTGGTTATCATCCTGATCACGGATTTTTAAGAAATATGGGGATTCAAATTAATGATGAAACCGGGCGCCCTCACTTTAACCCTGAAACAATGGAAACGAATGTCCCTGGAATATTTATTGCAGGTGTAATAGCTGCCGGAAATAATGCTAACGAAATTTTTATTGAAAATGGAAGATTTCACGGCGGACAAATAGCAAAAGCAATAATTGAAAAAGAGAGCGGAAACTGCAAAGGCTGATCATTTCAGATCAGCCTTTTAATTATATTTGAAAAATCTCTTCGATATTTTGCTGTGTTTCCAGTCCTATTAACAGTTTAATCCTGGCTTTTTGTCCATTAAGCCCATTTGAAAATATAACCCCCATGTCCTTGAGGTGTTTTCCGCCTCCGTCATAACCATAAACATCTTGTGCAATTCCATTGAAGCAGCGGGAAACCAATACAATCGGAATGTTTTTTTCAGTAAGGGCTTTAATGCCCTCAATTGTGGCCGGAGGCAGATTGCCTTGTCCAAGTGCTTCGATAACAACACCATCGAAATCTAAGTTCCCTATCGCATGAAGCAAAGAAGAATCCATTCCGGCAAAAGCTTTAATGAGTGTGACTTTTTTTTCAACTGTATCCATTGGGTAGTATTCTCTATTTGTCGGCGTGTTATGGAATAATACACCTCTCTTTGTGACTATTCCAATTGGCCCATACTGAGGGCTCTGGAAAGTAGAGACATTACTCGTATGTGTTTTTGTAACATTTTCTGCTGTATGGATTTCATCATTTAAAACGACTAGGACCCCTTTGTCTTTTGCTTCTTCACATGCAGCCACACGAATAGAAGAAATGAGGTTGTAAAGTCCGTCTGAACCGATTTCATTACTCGATCTCATTGCACCTGTAACAACGATCGGAAGGGATGTTTTCACACTTAAGTCCAAAAAGTAGGCTGTCTCTTCTAATGTATCAGTTCCATGGGTAATCACTACGCCGCTAATCTCTTCCTTTGCAAGGCTGTTTTCAATGATTTCCTTTAATTTAAGCATTTCCTTTGGCGTAATATGCGGTGAAGGAAGGTGGAATGGCTCTTCAACCAGTAATTCTGCAAGGGACAGCAGTTCTTTTGTTTTTTCAGTTAATGGATTATTATCTGTTGGTTTTACGGCACCTGTTGCTGCATCCTCGCTCATTGAAATGGTGCCTCCTGTGTGTATAACAAGTATCTTTTTTTTCTCCATGTGAATCCCCCAATTTTCGCTTTGAAAAATAAATATGAAGTGAAATATTTCTTTTCCAATATTTGAATAATCATTTTAATTCTCTCTATATCATGATACGATTAAGAAAACAGATTGAAAAGAGGACAGCTCATGCTGGGAATATTATCCGCTGGCATCGCGCCGGGACTGGCACTATTAAGTTATTTTTATTTAAAAGATCAATATGAGTCAGAACCCATATCAATGGTTTTTAAAACTTTTTTGTTTGGTGCCTTGCTTGTGTTCCCCATCATGTTCATTCAATATGTTTTAGAAGCTGAAGGGGTGCTCCAGTCCAGTTTTGCGGATGCTTTTCTATCATCAAGCATGCTTGAAGAGTTCTTTAAATGGTTTATATTATTCTATACTATTTATCAGCATATAACCTTTGATGAACCATATGATGGAATTGTGTATGGTGCCTCTGTATCACTCGGCTTTGCTACTGCAGAAAATATCTTCTATCTCATCGGGCTAGGGGTGGAACACGCACTTGGGAGGGCCTTGCTCCCGGTTTCCAGTCATGCTCTCTTCGGTGTTATCATGGGCTATTATATAGGAAAAGGAAAATTCTCGGCAACATCTACAAGAAAATGGATAGCCTTTTCACTTTTTATACCTTTTCTCCTCCACGGTATTTACGACTATATCCTTATTTCCCTAAAACATTGGATCTTTATCATGTTTCCTTTTATGATCTTCCTTTGGTGGCTGGGCTTAAGAAAAGTAAAAAAAGCAAGGGCTCATAGCGTAAGGCATATGAATAATCAATTTGAAATACAGAAAACTCTCCATTCCTGATGGAGGGTTTTTTTATAAAGATAAGAATGTATAAATTCTGAAGTTAGATAACTGTCTAGCTCCAGCGCCTACCCCCTCGATGTCACAAGCTTGTCTTGTTTCGGCTCCTAGGGACTCGGGATCATAAGCCGTTTCCTTCCAGAAGGAAATACGCCTTCTTACAGGAACCGTCTTATGCCTGAGGCCCGCAGGACAAGGAAGGCTTCGTCAGCATAAACATCGCACGACCAAAAGCTACAGCTTTTGGGAGGATGCGGGTCATGCAGACGTTGCCACAGGACGTGGCGCTCTTAGTCTGCGTTCTTTGAAAGAGCAGTCGCCTCCACATTTCGGGCAATCCTCCCAAAAAGGCAAAGAACGCCTTTCCAGGAGGCTCGTCTTGTGCTTGTCGGGGGTGGGCAAGGCGCTTGCGCTTTTCTTATTTGCCGGCAACCTTAATAAATGATTCAAGTTATTGAATAAAAAGCCAGGGACTACAAAAAATAGGGTCAATGATAAAAGATTGACTTTTGGAGGTTATAATCCATGAAAAAGAAATTTATGGCTGGAAAGGTGTTACTCATAATCTCCCTTTGTGTTCTGGGAATTCCATTGAGCGGGAATATGGAAAAAGCCAATGCCTTTTCAAATCAGGTGATTCAGCACGGGGCTGTAGGTGACGATGTAATAGAACTTCAATCCCGACTGCAGTATCTAGGCTTTTACAATGGGAAGATTGATGGAGTCTTTGGGTGGGGAACCTATTGGGCACTTAGGAACTTCCAATATGAATTTGGACTTCCCATTGACGGGCTTGCAGGCCAGGAAACAAAAAACAAGCTCGTGAAAGCATCTAAATATAATGAACAATATGTGAAAGAACAAATCAATAAGGGCAATAAATTTACCCATTATGGCGGGGTGGAAACTGAAAAGCAGACTAAGCCTCAGCAAGGGTCAACGGGGGGAACAGCACAGCAGCAGGAAGCTCCCAAACAGCCCACTGCTTCAAATGTCCCTAATGGATTCTCGGAAAATGATATTCAGCTAATGGCCAATGCAGTCTATGGAGAATCAAGAGGAGAACCTTATACAGGCCAGGTGGCAGTTGCTGCAGTTATCTTAAACCGTGTAAACAGTGCTTCATTCCCAAATACTGTTTCTGGTGTTATTTTTGAGCCTCGTGCTTTTACTGCCGTTGCCGATGGCCAGATATGGCTAACGCCGAATGAGACGGCAAAAAAAGCAGTGCTGGATGCGATTAATGGATGGGATCCGACAGGAGAGGCGCTGTATTATTTTAATCCGGATACCGCTACAAGCGGATGGATTTGGACACGGCCGCAAATCAAGCGGATTGGAAAACATATATTCTGTAAATAGAGGGGTGAATAATCATGCTTAGAGGAATTCTTATTGGGGTACTTGCGCTGGGTGTTGCCGGTACAGCGTTTTGGGGTTATCAGGAACACCGGGAGAAAAATGCAATCCTCATTAATGCTGAAAATAATTATCAAAGAGCATTTCATGATTTAACTTATCAAGTCGATCTATTGCATGACAAAATCGGAACAACGTTAGCGATGAATTCGAGAGCTTCACTATCACCTGAATTGGCAGAAGTATGGAGATTGACTTCAGAAGCCCACTCGGATGTAGGCCAGCTGCCTCTGACACTTCTTCCTTTCAATAAAACCGAAGAGTTTCTATCCAATATCGGAGATTTCAGTTATCGGACAGCAGTAAGAGACTTAGAGAAGGAGCCATTATCGGAAAAGGAATACCAAACGCTCAAACAGCTTTATAAGCAATCTGCGGATGTTCAGCAGGATTTACGTAAAGTACAGCATATGGTTCTTGAAAAAAACTTAAGGTGGATGGATGTGGAAATGGCTCTCGCGTCCAATAAAGAACCTGCAGATAATACAATCATAGATGGCTTTAAAACAGTGGAAAAAACAGTTGAAGGCTATGGAGAGACAGACTTTGGGCCTGCATTTGTAAATATGCAGAAAAAGGATGAAAACTACAAATATCTGAAGGGCAAAGAAATAACAGAAAAAGAAGCTGCACGTATTGGTCAGCATTATGCAGGTTTGGGAAAGAATGTGAATATCAGAGTAACGGAAAACGGCAAAGGATCTGATTACGGGTTTTTCAGTGTAAGTATCCAAAACAAGAAAACAAATGAAGAAGCAAACATGGATATTACCAAAAAAGGCGGCTATCCAATCTGGTTTATCCTCGACCGGAAAGTGGCGAAACAAAAAGTAAGTCTTAATGAAGCAAGCAATAATGCAGTTAAATTTCTTAAGGACAATGGTTTTAAAGACCTGGATTTATTCGAAAGTGCCCAATATGACAATTTAGGGGTATTCACCTTCGTGTCGAATCAGGATGGTGTAAGAATTTATCCAGACTCCATTCGTGTGAAAATTGCGCTTGACAATGGCAGCATGACTGCTTTTTCTGCTGAGGATTATTTAAAATCTCATCACCAGCGTGAAATTCCTGAGCCTGCAATTACTGCAGAAGAGGCAAGATCCAGGGTGAATCCGCAGCTGAAGGTCATGGAAGACAGGCGTGCAATAATTATTAACGATTTGAATCAGGAAGTTTCCTGTTATGAATTTATGGGCACACTGGGTGAAGATACCTACAGGATTTATATAAATGCAGAAACTGGACAGGAAGAAAAAGTAGAAAAGCTTAAGAATGCAGAACCAATATATGAAGATGTAGTGTAGAGAAAGCCGGATAGGCTTTCTTTTTTTATTTGGCTATTTTCGAAGGTTTGTTGATTTTTGTATTTTTTTTGCAGAATTGATTGAAGCGAGCAGCCTTGAGCGGAAAATCGACGGACAGCATTGAGAGGTGAAGAACAGTAATCTATTCAAAATAACTGAGTCTTTTTGCCTATAAAGAAATAAAAATGTTATTGCAGGATTCTTATATAGCGTTCATAATTAAATGACAAGATTATCCTTTTATTATGGGGAAGTGTGGAAGTGTGATAAATATTGGTGAAGCATTGATGCTCGAATTGACGTACTCTGAAAAACCTGAGAATTATAAATGCAAGCTTGCCGAAAGAGAAGGAAATAACCTATATATTGATTATCCAATAAATCAGGAAACGAATAAAACTGCATTTCTGGTCGATGGTACTCAGCTGAAGGCTACCTTTTTGGCTGATGATGGAACAGTATACCTTTTCGAAAGCGAGGTTCTCGGAAGAGTTAAGCAAAAAATCCCGATGATGATTTTATCATATCCCGGGGATGAACATTTAGTGAAAATTCAAAGGCGGCAGTTTGTACGGGTTGAAACACCTGTTGATGTTGCAATCCATGCGGTAAATAAAGAGTTTACTCCTTTTGTATCCGTTACGGATGATATAAGTGCAGGCGGGGCTGCAATCATCGCTAAGATGGACAATTCCTTAAAAGCCAATATGCAAATACTTACTTATTTCGTATTAGCCATGCAAAACGGTGTAAATTATTATTTGAAGCTTAAAAGTAAAGTAATAAGAGTTTCTGAACCAAGAAATGGTATATCGCTTATTTCTGTACAGTTCATGGATATAACCCCGCAGGATAGGCAAATGCTTCTGCGATTTTGTTTCGATAGGCAATTGGCCATGAAGAAAAAAGGCCTGGAAAAATGAATAAAGGAATATTTTTTATATTCATCTCTCATAATAGATGGTGAAGTCTATGGCTAAATTTTATATTTCAGTTGGAGAGATGGCAATGATGAAAACGGTAGAGAGGATTATTCTTAAGTTAATAATTGTGCAATTTGTTTTCCTGCTGATCACTCAATTTTTCTTTCATCATATGGATGCTTTTCCGGAATTAAAGCAGCTGACACAGTATGAAGGTGTCACAGATCAGAATTTTACTGAGCTGCTTGAAACTTTCAGGAAAAATAATTAGCAGGCAGGCGCCTGCTTATTTTTTTGTGGTGAAATTTTTAAAGACTGCTTTTAAAAATTTGTAAGACTTAAAATACAGCTTATTTATGCACTGAAGCAGACTTCTTATGTTAAAATAAAGCGGAATAAACCTGGGGATAAAGCGGCCAGGGTTACACAGGAGGAACTATGAGTAAACGTATATCAATCGCAATTGACGGCCCAGCTGCTGCAGGGAAAAGTACAGTAGCAAAGATCGTGGCGGAGAAATTATCTTACATATATATTGATACTGGTGCCATGTATCGAGCCTTGACTTATAAAGCAATTCAGAAAAATGCAAGCCTTGAAGATGAAGCCTCTCTTATGGAGATTTTAAACAATACAGTTATTGAACTGCAGCCAGGTGAAAAAGGGCAGCTAATTTATATGGACGGCCAGGATGTGACAAATGAAATCAGGACTTCTGAAGTGACAAATTCTGTTTCCGTTGTCTCCATGCATAAGCTGGTTAGGGAAGAAATGGTTTCGCGCCAGCAAAGCTTTGCTTTAAATGGAGGAGTGGTAATGGATGGCAGGGATATCGGAACACATGTCCTGCCCCATGCAGAAGTGAAGGTTTTCCTTCTGGCTTCTGTCGATGAAAGAGCTCTTAGGCGGCATAACGAAAATATCCAAAAGGGATATTCATCTGACCTGGACAAGCTGAAAGAGGAAATCTCTCTTAGGGACAAGCTGGATTCTGAACGTGAAATAGCTCCATTAAGAAAAGCGGCTGATGCAAAAGAGATTGATACAACATCCTTGTCAATTGGGCAGGTAGTCGACAGGATAATGGATCTGGCTATTGAAAGGATTGGTTCTAAGTGAATCTCTACGCTTTTGCCAAAGCGGCAGTCTATGGAGTACTAAAACCCATTTACAGATTTGAAGTAATCGGAAAGGAGAACTTTCCGGAAGAAGGCGGAGTTCTCCTTTGCTCTAATCATATAGATAATCTGGATCCTCCCGTAGTCGGCATTAATGCACCAAGGCCAGTATATTTTATGGCCAAAGAAGAGCTTTTTAATGTTCCGGTCCTCGGGAAAATTGTTCCCCATCTAAATGCTTTTCCTGTCAAAAGAGGAATGAGTGACAGGGAAGCATTAAGAAAAGGTCTTGGAATTCTAAAAGAAGGAAATGTTTTAGGTCTGTTTCCGGAGGGTACTAGGAGTAAAACGGGACAGCTGGGAAAAGGGCTGGCCGGAGCAGGTTTTTTTGCTCTCAGATCGGAAGCGCATGTTGTTCCTTGCGCCATTATTGGTCCTTATAAAGCTTTTTCAAAATTAAAAGTTGTTTACGGGAAACCAATTAATATGAAAGAGCTCAGAGAAAGAAAGGCATCAGCGGAGGAAACCACCGATATGATTATGTCTGAAATCCGTAAATTAATTGAAGATTACTCTTAGACCTTCTTGCTTGACAAAAAACTTCTTTTGTAAGAAGTTAGTAAAAAGGCATTTTTTTAAAAGGCGAAAATATTCGAAAAATAAGGCTTTCCTTTACTGAACAATTTTATAATCAAAAACAGTTGAAAAATAGCCTGCAAATAATTAGCCATTCGAGTATTTCTGCTGCTGACACAGGGTTCTTGCCTGGATGGCAGGCAGTTGAATACAGATTAAAAATTTGAAAGCAGCCATTGGATTAAGGAGGAATACATATGTCAGAAGAAATGAATCAAGTAGAAGTTAAAAATTTTGAGGTGGGTGACAAGGTAAAAGGCCAAGTTACCAAGGTTGAAGAAAAGCAAGTCATCGTTGATCTTGCTGACAGCAAACTGGATGGGATTATCCCAATCAGCGAGCTTTCAAGCCTGCACATTGAAAAAGCCGGCGATGCGGTATCTGAAGGGGATCAACTCGAGCTTGAGGTTTTAAAAGTCGAGGAAGATGCTCTTATTCTTTCAAAGCGTAAAGTTGATGCCGGTAAGTCATGGGAAACTCTCGAAAAGAAATTCAATGAGGGTGAAGTTTTTGAAGCAGAAATAAAAGATGTAGTTAAAGGCGGATTAGTAGTAGACCTGGGGGTTCGCGGATTTGTTCCTGCTTCCCTGGTTGAAGCTCATTTTGTTGAAGATTTTACTGACTATAAAGGCAAAACGATGACATTTAAAATTGTTGAGCTTGATAAAGATAAAAATCGCCTGATTCTTTCGCATCGTGCTGTAATAGAGGAAGAAAAAGGCAAGCAGAAACATCAAGTGCTGGAGTCCCTTCAGGCAGGCCAGATTCTGGATGGAACAGTTCAAAGAATTACTGACTTTGGAGCATTTGTTGATATCGGCGGAATCGATGGACTTGTTCATATTTCCCAGCTTTCCTATGAGCATGTGGAAAAGCCTTCAGATGTTGTCGAGGAAGGCCAAAAAGTAAAAGTGAAAGTATTAAGCGTTGACCGCGACAATGAACGCATTTCACTATCCATTAAGGAGACTCTGCCTGGACCATGGGATAACATCAGCGAGAAGGCTCCTAAAGGCAGCACACTTGATGGAACAGTAAGAAGACTTGTTTCATACGGAGCATTTGTTGAAGTTTTCCCTGGTGTTGAAGGACTTGTCCATATTTCTCAAATTGCTCATAAGCATATCGGAACTCCACATGAAGTTCTAAGCGAAGGACAGGAAGTGAAAGTGAAGGTTCTTGATGTGAACGAACAGGATCAGCGTCTGTCATTGAGCATTAAAGATCTTCTTGAAAAAGAGCAGGAAGAAGTGACTGACTATGAACTTCCTGAAGAAACAAAAGGCTTCTCGCTTGGTGATATGATTGGCGACCAGCTAAAGAATTTAAAAAAGTAATGGTGATAAATTGTGTCCAGATCAAAACGTAAATGGGATCATATCCAGCATGCTTTAGCAACAGGCCAGAGCAGCAATACCGGTTTAGCGGATGTTGCTTTTGTACATCAAAGCCTTCCTGATGCGTTTCTGGATCAGGCAGATTTAGGCACTTCAATTGGCGAACTTTCATTAAGTTCGCCAATTTTTATAAATGCCATGACAGGAGGCGGAGGAGAAAGAACGGTTCAAATTAACCGGGATCTCGCCTTGGCTGCCAAATCAACAGGCCTTGCTATGGCAGTAGGGTCTCAGATGTCTGCACTTAAGGATCCAAGTGAAGCAGAATCCTACAGGATTGTCAGACGAGAAAACCCCCGAGGCATTATTTTTGGCAACTTAGGAAGTGAAGCTACAATCGATCAGGCAAAAGCAGCAGTTGATATGATTGAAGCAGATGCACTGCAAATTCATTTAAATGCTGTACAGGAATTGACCATGCCGGAAGGGGACCGTGATTTTCGCGGTGCATTAGAAAGAATTGAAAATATCGTCGCCCATTCCGAAGTTCCAATAGTAGTAAAAGAAGTAGGGTTTGGCATAAATAAAGAAGCAGCTTCAATGCTTGCTTCCGTCGGCGTTACAGGCATTGATATCGGCGGTTTTGGAGGAACAAATTTCTCCCGTATTGAAAATGCAAGAAGAGATAGGCTGTTAACGTTTTTCGATGAATGGGGAATACCGACAGCTGTCTCCATTGCAGAAGCTTCATCTTTAAAAGCAGGCGTTTCTGTTATTGCTTCCGGGGGCATTCGGACAAGCCATGAAATAGCAAAGGCAATTGCACTTGGTGCAGGAGCTGCTGGGATGGCGGGATTCTTTTTAAAGGTCCTGATGAAAGAAGGACTTGAGGCACTTATCGAAGAGATTAACAGTATTCATTCTGAATTGAAGATGATCATGACTGCCTTGGGGGCTAAAAGCATTGCGGAACTCCAGCAGTCTCCTATTATTATATCTGGAAGAACCCACCATTGGCTGAATGAACGCGGAATTGATACAAAAGCATATTCCAGGCGGACCATCAAAAAATAGCTCTCGTCATTTGACGAGAGCTATTTTTTTCATTCTGGCTGCAGTGCATAGCAAGGCGCAGCAGCTTTTCTTAACTGTATTTCGAATCATTCAGAGATCTGGCTTCTTCGGGACTCTGCATCTTGGAAGCTCCAGGATAGTGAAGTGCCTGGTCGCGATCGGACTCCACTTTTCCGCTATTTTTCAGCTTTCTTTCCTGTCTGTCTTTGCCCATATTTAACACCTCCATGTTATTAAGATGAAGTGACCGGAAGAGAATTATGCAAAAAAAGGCATCTGGGATTCTAAAGGCGCAGCTTTTGAACTTACAGGGTTAATTTACATACGAAGTAGGCATAATGGAAATGATAGGAGGTAGAGGATGGAAGGATTATTTTTTTATTGGATTTCCTGGATGGTTTGGATTATGGCGACTTTTTTTATGGCTCGAACTAATAAATTCAGGTTTTTATTGTCTGCCTGGATCTTATGTTTAATGATCCTGTCACCCTTGACACTTAATATCCTTAATTATGAAATTGGCATCGCTGGACTTTTTCTGCTTGTATCACTATATATTTACGCCGGGAGACTAAAAAAACTGAGCAAACTTTATTTCCTTTTTTGCACATTCATCCTGATGATGGCCTATGTCACATTTCACCTTTTTGAACTGTTTGATCCTGTTTGGGTGATTTTTTCCCGGGAATGGATGCTTTCTGTCCTTATGGTTTATATGGCTGTACTCCTGCAAAAAAACAGAATGCTCAGGCTGCCGTTAATATTGCTCGGGGGAATCCAGGGAGAATTTCTATATGCCTTTATCCTTAAACCATTTTCCTTTCCGTATACGATTGGGTCATTGGCCTTTTTGGATATTATGGGCATTTCAATTTCCATATCTGCTTTATGGATTGCAGTACATTGGACGGTCAAATATATTGAAGCCAACTTTAAACATTTTGAAAGGGAGAAACAAAAATTGTCATGAGTGAATACACGTACCCGATCCTTTTTGGTCTGGCAACAGGAACCTTGACCCGTATTTATATGCTTCGGACCGATTACCGTCAATACCCTACATATTTGCATGGGAAAATTATACATGTTGCACTGGGATTCATTGCTGCAGGCCTGGGAACTGTAGCTATTCCTTCAATTATGGAGGAAGACTTCACAGCCATCACCTTTCTGACTCTTGCAGCATCCCAGTTTAGAGAAGTCAGAAATATGGAGAGAAACACACTTACTGAGCTGGACAGCTATGAAATGGTTCCAAGAGGCAAAACATATATAGAAGGTGTAGCAATAGCCTTTGAAAGCAGGAATTATCTTGTAATCTTCACATCATTGCTTAGTACTCTAGGCTATCTGCTGTTTAATATATGGGGAGGTCTTGCGGCAGCCGTTCTTGCCATACTGATTTGCACGAAATTAATGTCGGGTGGAAAGCTGAAGGATATTGTTGATGTTGAATTTATGGAACCGCGTTTTGATGGAGCGGGCTTGTATGTGGACAATATTTACATTATGAATATAGGCTTGCCTGAAAGGCAAGAGGAAGTGCTCCGATATGGCATGGGATTTATTTTAAATCCAAAAAATTTCAATGCCCGGTCCACTATTGCCAATCTGGGACAGAGGCAGGCTATATTGCATGATGTTTCTACGGCTTTGGGTGTTTACCGGGATTCCGGGACTCCTGCGCTTGTTCCTCTGGCGAAAAGGGATCTGGATGATGGGCGTGTAGGAGTATTTGTTTTGCCCCAGGAAAAGGATATTAATAAAGCCCTAAAAGTCATTGAAGCAGTCCCGACACTCGAAAATGCGATTAGGATGCCTTCTGAACGGCAAACGAACGGGAAAGGAAGTTAGTTTATGGTGCTTGAAAAATACATACTGGCTGCAATTACAACAAATCCATCCAAGATACCTTCAGGAACTGCTGTTTTTCATTGTGAAGATAAAAAAGAAATGGAAATCATTGCAGCCAATCTTGAAGCAATTCTAGACGGAATTGCCCATGCCTTAACAGAAGAACTATATGTAATTGTTAAGCATTAAAGGAGGTTTCCAAGTTTTTCATTGCCGTGAAGGTTTCTCTTTGTTAAAATATCTAAGTTAGACCCTTCTATCTGTGAGAAGGGTTTATTTTATAAATGTAAAGCGCTTTGGATGGTTTTAACATCAATGTAGTGTTATTGTGGACAGCCATCTGTATGCTTACTTTAAGTAACAGGCATTTCTGTAACATAGACTCAAAGTTAAACAATTTAAGAATAAAGAATCGAAAGGGTGATGTTCATGGCAAAACCAGTTTTGGCTATTGTCGGGCGTCCTAACGTTGGAAAATCAACGATATTTAACAGAATTGTAGGAGAACGGATATCAATTGTCGAAGATATTCCGGGAGTGACCAGGGACAGAATTTATAGTTCTGCAGAATGGCTGACTCATGATTTTAATATTATTGATACAGGCGGAATTGATATTGGGGACGAGCCATTTTTAGAGCAAATTCGTCTTCAGGCAGAAATTGCGATAGATGAAGCAGATGTCATTGTCTTTCTTGTGAACGGAAGAGAGGGTGTCACAAGCGCAGATGAAGAAGTTGCGAAAATTTTATATAAAGCCAAAAAGCCTGTAGTTCTGGGTGTGAATAAAATCGATAACCCTGAGATGCGGGATTTGATTTATGACTTTTATGCACTTGGCTTTGGTGAGCCGTTTCCGATTTCAGGTTCCCATGGTCTTGGTCTTGGAGACTTGCTTGATGAAGCTGCCAAGCATTTCCCAAAACATGGCCAAAGTGAATATGGAGAAGATGTCATTAAGTTTTCATTAATTGGCCGTCCGAATGTCGGGAAATCCTCCCTTGTAAATGCAATGCTTGGCGAAGAACGGGTCATTGTCAGCAATATTGCAGGCACTACAAGAGATGCAATCGACTCGAAGGTGAAAGTGGATGGACAGGAATATGTCATCATTGATACTGCGGGTATGCGAAAAAAAGGGAAAGTGTATGAAACAACAGAAAAATATAGTGTACTAAGAGCTTTGAGGGCAATTGAACGTTCCGATGTTGTCCTGGTGGTCATTGATGGGGAAGAAGGAATCATTGAACAGGATAAGCGCATAGCCGGTTATGCTCATGAAGCAGGCAGAGCTGTTGTTATCGTTGTCAATAAGTGGGATGCTGTTGAAAAAGATGAGAAAACAATGAAGGCATTTGAACAAAATATCCGTGAGCATTTTCAATTCCTGGATTATGCACCTGTTGTTTTCCTTTCTGCCAAAACGAAAAAGCGTATTCATACACTTATTCCAATGATTAACACAGCCAGTGAAAATCATTCTTTGCGTGTTGAAACAAGCGCCCTGAATGATGTTGTCATGGAT
Organism: Paenibacillus sp. FSL R5-0490; assembly: GCF_001956215.1. Classification (GTDB taxonomy): domain Bacteria; phylum Bacillota; class Bacilli; order Bacillales; family Cytobacillaceae; genus Cytobacillus. The sequence continues at coordinate 41,959 of NZ_MRTQ01000018.1, forward strand.
GCTGTTGCAATGAATCCGACGCCAACAGATAAAGGAAGACGCCTCAGAATTTATTACACCACACAGGTTGCTGTAAAGCCGCCGACATTTGTTGTATTTGTCAATGATCCTGAACTTCTTCATTTTTCTTATGAAAGGTTCCTGGAAAACCGAATCAGGGACGCTTTTGGTTTTGAAGGCACACCTATTAAGATATTTGCAAGGGAAAGAAAATAATGCGATAACTCCGGCCGGATAGCTTTATAATGTGTCTGGCTGCAGAATCGGATGAATTTTTGATGCATCCAAATACATTAAAAGGCAGTGATCAAATGGAGCGGAAAAAAGAAAGCGTAGCTGTAGCTGGTGCCGGCAGCTGGGGTACTGCCCTGGCGATGGTGCTTGCAGATAATGAGCATGATGTCAGACTTTGGGGCCATAATCCTGATCAGATAGAGGAAATTAATAAGCACCATACTAATCAAAAATATTTATCAGGGATACAGCTGCCTGCAGAAATAAAAGGATACACATCGCTTGAAGAGGCTTTAACCGGAACAGATACGCTGATTTTGGCAGTTCCGACAAAGGCCATTCGTGAAGTAATGGGGAAGATCAAGGGAATTAGAAGAGAGCCCCTAACTATTGTACATGTAAGTAAAGGAATTGAACCTGATTCACTTCTCAGGATATCTGAAATGATTGAAGAGGAAATGCCCGGAGATCTTCTGGACAGTGTAGTTGTGCTATCTGGCCCAAGCCATGCGGAAGAAGTTAGTCTCAGACATCCGACAACTGTAACAGTATCATCAAAAAATATGAATGCTGCCGAAAAAATTCAGGATCTGTTTATTAATAACAATTTCAGAGTATATACCAACCCAGATATCATTGGAGTGGAAATTGGCGGTGCTTTGAAAAATATTATTGCCCTTGCTGCGGGAATTACAGATGGCTTAGGTTATGGAGACAATGCAAAGGCAGCTCTGATAACGAGAGGTCTTGCTGAAATTGCCCGTCTCGGAATGAAGATGGGGGCAAGTCCGCTTACTTTCTCCGGATTAGCTGGAATCGGGGATTTGATCGTTACATGTACTTCGGTCCATTCACGCAATTGGAGAGCAGGCAACCTTCTTGGAAAAGGACATAATCTGCAGGAAGTCCTGGATAATATGGGCATGGTCGTAGAGGGTGTCAGAACAACAAAAGCAGCACATCAGCTGGCTCAAAAATATGACGTAAAAATGCCTATTACCAATGTTCTGTATGATGTCCTTTTTAATAATGTTAATGCGAAGGATGCTGTTGATCTACTGATGGCAAGAGGGAAAACACATGAGATGGAAGACCTTGCTAACGTTTTGGAAGATCAAAGCGGGAATAAAAAAATCTGATATCTATTTAAATTTAAAAATATAGGCATTAGATGATGCGAGACAGCAGGTTCCTGCATACAATGCAACGAAGCAAACTAGTGTAATGAACAGGGTGCTGGGTTATTTAGTCAAATGGCTGAGGTAAAGAATTGCCCCTTCTTTGCCTCAGTTTTTTTTGTCTTCATTTTTTCGTGATGAAAAGCTTTTAGATTTATCCATTTAATATGGTATAATACACTTCGGAAAAGGGAGTTGATTTGTATGTCGCCGGCTTTAATGAAAATGTGGATATCCCTTGCTTCGATGGGATTCATGTTTTTATCCATAATATTGATTTATCTTAGCCGCTACAAGCTGAAAGCTGGAGTTTTTAAGCTTATAACAGCTATCGTTGCCTACTTTTTAATGATAATAAGCGGAATTATTATAGTGATTGTCGTGTTCAGCGGTCCGACAAGCAGCTAGCACTTTTACATAAAGGGTTGATTACATGAAAAAAGCTATTAACATGTTTTTGCTTTTACTAAGCTGTGCTTTGATTTTGACAGGCTGTATGTACCCTAAAGAGAAATTATCTCAAAACCAGATAGCCTATAAGGATCAGATTCAGTCTGTACAGTCTGCAGTGGATCAATATAGGGAAGCAAATGGAGGTCTCCTGCCAATAAAAACCAAGGGCCAGACAACCCCTATCTATCAAAAGTATCCAATTGACTTCAAGAAAATTGCTCCGGAATACATGGCAGAACCCCCTGGAAATGCTTTTGAATCCGGAGGAGTTTTTCAATATGTGATTGTTGACGCAGAAACAGATCCGAAAGTGAAAATTTTTGATTTGAGAATTGCGGAAACAATCAGGGATATTAACCTGAGGGTTAAGGCACATGGATTCCCGCCATATAAAGAGCAAATTGCTGAAAATGTTTATACAATGGATTTCAAAAAATTAGGATTTAAGGAAGAGCCAAAAGCCCTCAGTCCGTATAGCGGCCAGAGCCTTCCATACGTCGTAACCGGAAATGCTGAGGTATATGTAGATTATCGGGTTGATTTGTATAAGGTATTGGAGAATAAGAAGAACAAACCTGAACCTGGAAAGGATATTAGAAGTCTTCTTGTGGAGGATTCTGATTTTGTTCCCGCCTATTCACTGCCTTATACAATTGAGCCTGGCACAAATGATCCAATCTTTTTGGTGAAATAGTCATAACCCTTCTCCTGCAAAATATATTGTAGGAGAAGGGTTATTTTTTATTTATTTTTATAACCACTCTTCAACTAATGACTAAAAGCATAAAGGCAAAGAAATAAAGGCGCAGGTGAGTTTGTAAATAAAAAAGGAAATTTGGAATGGCCTGCTGTCCATTCCAGACTGTTATAGGATTGAAGATTCTCCAGCTGGGCTGACAGGTGCAGTGCACTTTCCTAGATAGGGGGGCAAAAAAGAAAAAAACTGTCATAACAATGTAGGACAACATCATACACATATAATGTCCAAACATAATAGATAGGATAATATTATCCCATTAACTCAAGATTTCAGGAGGGGATCACTTGGAAAAGGTTGATATTTTTAAAGATATTGCCGAAAGAACTGGCGGCGATATATATTTCGGAGTAGTTGGCGCAGTTCGCACCGGCAAATCTACATTTATAAAAAAGTTCATGGAATTGGTTGTACTGCCAAATATGGAAAACGAAGCAGAACGTGCCCGCACACAGGATGAGCTTCCCCAAAGTGCTGCCGGCAAGACAATTATGACCACAGAACCGAAATTTGTTCCTAACCAGGCTGCTACAGTTCATGTAGCAGAAGGGCTGGATGTAAATATCAGGCTTGTGGACTGTGTGGGTTATACAGTGCCGGGAGCGAAGGGCTATGAAGACGAAAATGGCCCGAGAATGATCAATACACCATGGTATGAAGAGCCGATTCCTTTTCACGAAGCTGCTGAAATAGGAACAAGAAAGGTGATTCAGGAGCATTCTACAATCGGAGTGGTAATTACAACAGACGGAACAATTGGGGAGATACCGCGTGCAAACTATATTGAGGCTGAAGAAAGAGTTATTGAGGAGTTAAAGGAAGTTGGCAAGCCGTTTATCATGATCATTAACAGCGTCCAGCCACATCACCCAAATACGGATGCCCTCAGAAATGATCTTGCTGAAAAATATGATATCCCTGTCCTGGCCATGAGCGTAGAGGGCATGAGAGAATCAGATGTATTAAATGTTATGCGTGAAGCTCTTTACGAGTTCCCGGTACTGGAAGTGAATGTAAATCTTCCAAGCTGGGTAATGGTGCTGCATGAAGATCACTGGCTTCGTGAAAGCTATCAGGAAGCAGTTAAAGAAACGGTTAAGGATATTAAGAGGCTAAGAGATGTTGACCGTGTGGTCCATCAATTCAGCGACTTTGAATTCATTGACCGGGCAGGCCTTGCAGGAATTGAAATGGGGCAGGGAGTAGCCGAAATTGATTTATATGCGCCGGACGATCTTTACGATGAGGTCCTTAAAGAGATAGTGGGTGTTGAAATCCGCGGAAAAGACCACTTGCTTGAGCTGATGCAGGAATTTGCCCATGCTAAAGCAGAGTATGACCAAATTTCCGATGCACTGAGAATGGTGAAGCAAACCGGCTACGGCATTGCTGCTCCTTCACTGGCTGATATGAGCCTCGATGAACCGGAAATTACACGTCATGGATCACGCTTTGGTGTAAGGCTTAAGGCTGTTGCTCCATCCATTCATATGATAAAAGTAGATGTGGAATCTGAGTTCTCTCCTATCATCGGAACGGAAAAGCAAAGCGAAGAACTCGTCCGATACCTGATGCAGGACTTTGAAGATGATCCGCTTTCAATCTGGAACTCCGACATCTTTGGACGCAGCCTCAGCTCCATCGTAAGAGAAGGAATTCAGGCAAAATTGTCCCTAATGCCTGAAAACGCAAGATATAAACTCAAAGAGACTTTAGAAAGAATCATCAACGAAGGCTCTGGCGGATTAATTGCGATAATTCTTTAATGAAGGCTCCTTTTGGAGTCTTTTTTTATTGGCGGCGGAATGAGTCGAGATCTGTGCCAACCTCGGACAAAGATGGGGAAATCCAGTGCTCAGAGTCAGAACCCGTGCCAACTTCGAACACAAAAAGGGAAAATCCAGTGAACTGAGTCAGAACCTGCGCCAACTTCGGACATAAAAAGCTAAAATCCAATGTTCTAAGTCCGAACCCAGAGCACCTTAAAGGAAATGGCAAACCTTGCAATTTGAAAAAATATGTTTCAACCCGCACGCTTAGGGTATTAAAACCAGGTCAGCGTATTACAAATATGTTGCAGATAAGAAAAGATTCCCATTAAATCATGAAATATTCTTGATAACAGCATTTGATTGTGATAATCTTTTAACAGAATTACCGTTATGGCGGCCAAACCCTTATTTTAAAAGGGTTTATAATGATTTTTTGATTGAAAAATTTCAATTTATCATTTAATATAAGGCTTGTTAAACAAAAACACGCCATAACGTATAGAATTCAGTAATTTTGTTTACAAATGTATGTAAGGAATCTTATTTTACTGGGTTTTATCCATATTTGGGAGGAGGTGAAAGGCATGAACAAAACAGAACTAATTAACGCAGTTGCTGAGGCTGGCGAACTTTCTAAAAAAGACGCGACTAAAGCAGTTGATGCTGTTTTCGATACAATCCTTGATGCTTTGAAAAATGGTGATAAGGTACAACTAATCGGTTTCGGAAACTTTGAAGTTCGCGAACGTGCTGCCCGCAAAGGACGCAACCCGCAAACTGGCGAAGAAATCGAAATCGCTGCAAGCAAAGTTCCTGCTTTCAAACCAGGCAAAGCGCTTAAAGATGCAGTTAAATAATCTACATACAAGTGCTTAAAGCTTATGCTTGAGCTAAAAACCGCGATATATTCGCGGTTTTTTCTTTTTTTGCGTTACTGGCCCTTAAAAAGCAGAGGATTCACCCTGTTCCAGGTATTTTATTAGAACTCTTAGAAAGAAGTTTCAGTTTTGCCTGAATGAGGGGGTTATGCTAATATGAACATATTATTACCACAGTGTTAATACATAGGAGGCATAATTATGGCAGAGGTAAATCGTGCCCAGATCGAAGATGCGGTGCGTTTAATATTGGAAGCAATCGGTGAAGACCCAAATCGGGAAGGACTTCTTGATACACCAAAGCGAGTCGCTAAAATGTATGAAGAAGTTTTTATGGGACTGAACCAGGATCCTAAAGAATACTTTGAAACAGTATTTGGCGAAGACCATGAAGAGCTTGTTTTAGTTAAAGATATTCCATTCTACTCTATGTGTGAGCATCATCTTGTGCCTTTCTTTGGGGTTGCCCATGTAGCATACATTCCGCGGAATGGCAGAGTAACAGGTTTAAGCAAACTTGCCAGAGCTGTAGAGGCAGTTGCGAAACGTCCTCAGCTTCAGGAACGCATTACATCTACTGTAGCAAATTCGATCCTGGAAAAGCTTGAGCCGCATGGTGTGATGGTTGTTGTGGAAGCAGAGCATATGTGCATGACAATGCGAGGAGTTAAAAAGCCCGGTTCAAAAACGGTGACATCAGCAGTAAGAGGCGTATTTGCAGAGGATGCAAGAGCACGTGCAGAAGTCCTTTCACTGATAAAACAATAATATGGACTCTGTTTATGAATGAATTTAGGCAATAAACAGGTCAAAGGCTGAAAGATAAAACTTTTAGCCTTTTTTTGTAAATAATTATCAATCACCAACATTTAGCAAAGGATGGTATGAATGGAAAAGAAGAATCCATCAGGAAACGATTATATTGTAATTAAAGCAAAAGAAGACGGTGTTAATGTAATAGGGTTAACAAGAGGATCCGATACAAGATTCCACCATTCAGAAAAACTTGACCAGGGAGAAGTCATGATTGCGCAATTTACTGAGCATACTTCTGCGATTAAGATCCGGGGGAATGCCAGGATCATGACTAGCTATGGAGAACTTGAAAGTGAGGCTAAGAAATAGCTTTCCCCTGGAATTGAAGGGCAGAATATTTTCATAAGATAATGTCCTGACATGTTCCTGTCATTTATGATATAATTGTCTCTGCTTGAATAATTCTCTTGAATACAAGATACCGGGTAAAAGGTTTTTTTGCCCGTTTTATATTTAATAGGAAACCATGAATTTGCTAAAAATAGATAATAATGTGTAAGGCGTTTTGTATCCGTTCTCTTTGTCGCAGTATTCACATGGAGAAATAGCGGTTGGGAAAAGAAAATTAAGGGGAAACAAGGGTGATGGCATGCATGATGTGAAGATTAAATTAGCAGATGTGAAAGAACAGATTGAAAAAAAAGTTAACCACCCTTATCTGCTCAGGTATATTGATTCACCTGTTATTGATGAAGACAAGCTTCTGCTTTTTATCTCTTTACTTGATGATGTGGAGATACCTGAATCAAAAGCAGAAAAATATGCAGTAACTGCAATGCTTATCCAAATCGCCCTTGATACCCACGAACTTGTTAAGAACGATGAATCTGAAGACAAAGGTCTTAAACATAGACAGCTTACTGTCCTTGCTGGTGTTTATTACAGCGGATTATATTACAAGATTCTCGCAGCTCTTGATGATATCAACATGATCAGGGTCTTCGCAGATGGGATCAAAGATGTAAATGAGCATAAAATTTCACTATATCAGAAATCTCCTGAAGCGGTCGACACTCTGATGAGTTCAGTCAGGAAAGTAGAGGCTTCACTTTTTGAAAAGCTGGCTGATGCATTCAGCAAAACAGCATGGAAAGACGTAATATCCAATCTTTTATTCATTAAGCGCCTGATTATGGAGAAGCAGCAGTTCATGAAGGAAGGCACCTCAGTTGTTTTTGAAGCGCTTAAAAAGCTGACTTTCCCAAAAGTGAAAGAGATGTCTGCTGAGCAGCGGAAATATTTAATTCTCATTTGCGACAGGTATATTGATTTTTCAAGGAATATTGTCGATCAATCACTGCTTAAATTTCCTATGGCAAATGAATTATTAGAGCAGCGTATTCACTGCATTTTCAATAATAATCAGTCTGTGGCTAAAACTTTTGTGGAAGAAGGATAAAATATGCAGCAATCAAAAGAAGAACGTGTTCATAGCGTATTTGAAAAGATTTATGGCAACTACGATAAAATGAATTCGGTTATCAGCTTTCAGCAGCATTTAAGATGGCGCAAAGATACAATGAAAAAGATGAATGTTCAAAAAGGTGCAAAAGCGCTTGATGTATGCTGCGGTACAGCCGATTGGTCCATTGCGCTCGCTGAAGCCGTAGGTGAAAGCGGTAAAGTGACAGGCTTGGATTTCAGCAAAAATATGCTGAAAATCGGTGAGGAAAAAATCAAGGAGCGGAAACTGAAGCAAGTTGAGCTTGTCCATGGTAATGCAATGGAGCTTCCTTTCGCTGACAATTCCTTCGATTATGTTACAATCGGTTTTGGTCTGCGCAACGTTCCGGATTACCTGCAGGTGTTAAAAGAAATGCACCGTGTTGTAAAGCCGGGGGGGTTAGCAGTTTGTCTGGAGACTTCTCAGCCAACAATGTTCGGATACAAGCAGGCATATTATTTCTACTTCCGCTTTATTATGCCTATGTTCGGAAAGCTTTTTGCCAAAAGTTTTAATGAATATTCCTGGCTGCAGGAATCTGCGAGAGACTTTCCCGGGATGAAAGAACTTGCAGGAATGTTCGAGGAAGCAGGCTTTAATAACGTTACATTCAAGCCTTATAGCGGCGGAGTGGCTGCCGTACACATTGGAACGAAATAAAAATAATAACTTGTTCTGTATGTTTCTCATGGAAGATAGAGAATAGATCAGACGGGATCGATAAGCTGGGTGAGTATTCAATGAAATTGAAAATGATGTATTCATTTTTAAATTCAGATTTAAATGTTATAGAAAACGAGTTGGAGGAGACGATTAAAGCTGAGTCTCCCCTATTGCATCAGGCTTCCCTGCATCTGCTGCAGGCCGGGGGGAAAAGAATCCGCCCAGTTTTCGTTTTGCTGGCTGCGAAGTTCGGAGAATACGATATTGATAAAATTAAAAACGTAGCTGTATCACTGGAGCTTATCCATATGGCGTCGCTTGTCCATGATGATGTTATTGATGATGCAGAACTGCGCAGGGGACAGCCTACCATCAAAGCAAAATGGGATAATAAAATTGCCATGTATACCGGTGATTATATTTTTGCGCGTGCACTGGAATTAATTACAAATGTGGAAAATCCGCATGCCCATAAAATTCTCTCTCATACACTTGTGGAGCTGTGTATAGGCGAAATAGAGCAAATTAAAGATAAGTATAACTATGACCAGAATATCAGGACATATTTCCGGAGAATTAAAAGGAAAACAGCCATGCTGATTGCTGTGAGCTGTCAGCTTGGAGGAATTGCGGCTAATGTAGAGGAAGATATACATAGAAAACTTTTTAAATTCGGCTATTATGTGGGAATGTCCTATCAGATCATCGACGATGTCCTGGATTTTGTCGGCACAGAAAAAGAACTTGGCAAGCCGGCAGGAGGAGATCTCCATCAGGGAAACATTACCCTTCCTGCTTTATTTGCAATGGAGGATCATAGAATCTCCGAACAAATCAGGAGAGTCCACGAAGGAACTGAAAGAAGTGATATAGAGAACATAATTGCCTTGGTCAAAGACTCCGGTGCAATTGAAAAGTCTCTTCAAATTAGTGATAAATATCTGCAGAAAGCTTTAGGGGTACTCGAAGAGCTGCCTCATTCCAGGTCCAAGAAAGCTTTACGGGATATTGCAAAATTTATAGGCAAAAGAAAATTTTAATTTACTGTATCTATTGCCAGCACTCTACCGGGTGCCGGCAATTTCTGTTTTTGGGAAGTTAAAATTAAAAGCGCTTTCAAATTTCTGTTGCTAAATTTTCAAAACAATGTTAATATTTTCGTGGATTAACATTATAACTATACATAAGTTTTAGGAGTGGAATTCAATGGAAAGAACTTTTTTAATGGTTAAACCAGACGGTGTACAGCGCAATTTAATCGGGGAAATCGTTTCCCGTTTCGAAAAGAAAGGCTTTCAGCTAGTAGGTGGCAAGCTAATGAGCATTAGCCAGGAACTTGCGGAAGAGCATTATGGAGAGCATAAAGAGCGTCCATTCTTTGGAGAGCTTGTTGACTTTATTACATCCGGACCAGTTTTCGCAATGGTGTGGGAAGGTGAAAATGTTATCGCAACAGCTCGTCAGATGATGGGTTCAACAAATCCTAAAGATGCTGCTCCAGGAACAATCCGAGGAGATTTCGGCATTACAGTTGGAAAAAATGTAATCCATGGATCCGATTCACCTGTAAGTGCAGAACGTGAAATTGGCCTTTTCTTCAAAGAAGAAGAGAAAGTGGAATACAAAAAATTAATGAATGACTGGATTAACTAATTTATTTAAAAGTACTTGTCCATGACAAGTGCTTTTTTTGTAACCGAATTCATTTTTTCAACTGGATGGATATAACGATAAAAGAAAAAAACTCACCGATAATATCAGAGGGGAAATAGAATGGCAGACGATTATCAGGAATTTATTCAAAATATAAAAAGAAAAACAGGAATTGATCTTTCTCTGTACAAAGAAGCTCAAATGAAGAGAAGGCTCATATCCCTGTATGAGAAAAAAGGCTTTCAATCATTTGGAAGTTTTTTTAGCGCGATAGTCAATAATAGAGAACTGCTGAATGACTTTTTGGACAGGATGACAATAAATGTTTCCGAATTTTACCGGAATTCACAAAGGTGGGAGGTGCTCGAAAAAAATATTCTGCCCGGACTATTAGATCAAAATAGGAATCTGAAAATCTGGAGTGCAGCCTGTTCCACTGGTGAAGAACCTTATACAATTGCCATGATTTTATCAAAAATGCTGCCAATGTCCGAAATCAGGATAACTGCAACTGATATTGATGAAAATGCCCTGGCAAGGGCACGGATGGGTATTTACCCTGAGCGTTCGCTAAATGAAGTTCCTGACATGATGAAACAAAAGTTTTTTCAGCGCGAAGGAAGTTTCTATAAAATATCCGAGGATATAAAAAGGACAGTAACCTTTAAAAAGCAAAATCTCCTTTCAGATGATTTTGGCGGTCCGTATGATCTTATCGTATGCAGGAACGTTCTAATATATTTTACAGAGGAAGCAAAGGATCAGCTTTATCATAAATTCAGCGGTGCATTAAGAAAAGATGGGATATTCTTTGTTGGAAGCACTGAACAGATTTTTAACTCAGGCCGCTATCAACTGGAATCTGCTGAAACTTTTTTTTATAGAAAAGAATAATAAACAAGGAGGATGATTATTTGGTCATCCTCTTTTTCTTTTGTTTTTTAGTTTGGTAGTAAATAACTATTCGTGTTAAAATGGCTCCATTCATAAGAAGAAATAAAATATTATAGGAATTTTCAATTTTATCTATTCTTATATTTATCATTATGTTATATTGATACATAATCCTTTAATGAGTTGAAGGGGGAAAGAGTTTTGAGATATCTTACATCTGGTGAATCTCACGGACCGCAGCTGACTACTATAATAGAGGGACTGCCAGCAGGAATGCCGCTCGTAGATTCAGATATAAACGAAGAGCTTGCCAGACGCCAGAAAGGTTATGGCAGAGGCAGAAGGATGCAAATTGAAAAAGATACTGTTCAAATAACAGCGGGGATCAGACATGGATACACACTGGGATCCCCGGTAGCACTCGTTGTTGAGAATAATGATTGGAAGCACTGGACAAAAATTATGGGCCAGGATCCTCTTAATACTGAGGATGAGGCAGAAGTGAAAAGAAAAATTTCCCGTCCTCGCCCAGGCCATGCTGATTTAAATGGAGCACTAAAATATGGACACAGGGATATGAGAAATGTTTTGGAGCGTTCTTCAGCCAGAGAAACCACAGTAAGAGTGGCTGCCGGTGCAGCTGCAAAAAAACTGCTTTCTCAGCTGGGGATTGAGGTTGCAGCACATGTTATTGAAATTGGCGGTGTTGTTTCAGGCCAAAGAGATTATTCTTCACTTAAGGAGTTAAAGAAAATTACAGAAGAATCGCCTGTTCGCTGCCTGGATCAGGCTGCCGCCCAAAAAATGATGGCTGCGATTGATTCCGCTAAGGAAAATGGCGATTCCATTGGCGGAGTAGTGGAGGTTATTGTTGAAGGAATGCCGCCGGGAGTTGGAAGTTATGTACACTATGACCGAAAGCTTGATTCAAAGCTTGCAGGTGCAATGGTGAGCATTAATGCTTTTAAAGGTGTGGAGTTTGGCATAGGTTTCGAGGCTGCAAGGAAGCCTGGAAGTGAAGTTCATGATGAAATCGCATGGGATCCGGATAAGGGCTATTATCGGAAAACGAACCGTCTTGGCGGCTTAGAAGGGGGCATGTCAACTGGAATGCCAATCGTCATCAGAGGAGTAATGAAGCCAATACCGACACTCTATAAACCGCTGCAGAGTGTCGATATTGAAACAAAGGAACCTTTCTCAGCAAGCATAGAGCGTTCTGACAGCTGTGCAGTGCCGGCAGCTGCAGTCGTTGCAGAAAATGTGATTGCCTGGGAACTGGCTTCAGCCATTGTAGACCAGTTCTATTCTGACCGGTTTGAGACATTAAAAGCGTCCGTTGAACAGCAAAGGCAATTTGCGAGGGAGTTTTAATGAAAAGGATTTTAATCAAAACACCCGATAGAGCCTATACGGTTTATATAGGGACCGGAGCAATTGAAGGATTGGGATCATATATTAAAGATACTTTTCCAGCCTTGACGAATGTAATGATCATTACCGATGAAACAGTTAGGGACTTACACCTGCCAGAGCTGGAAGCGGCACTTAAGGGGCTGGAGCCAAAAGTCTGTACAGTGCCAAGCGGCGAGAAAGCCAAAACCTTTGAAGTATACTACCAGTGTTTATCATTTGCTCTGGAACAAAAACTTGACCGAAAATCTCTGATCCTGGCATTTGGCGGGGGAGCTGTCGGAGATTTGGCAGGTTTTGTGGCAGCCACATTTATGAGGGGAATACCCTTCATTCAGATTCCAACTACCATCCTGGCACATGATAGCGCTGTGGGAGGAAAAGTTGCCATCAACCATCCTTCAGGAAAAAATATGGTAGGGTCTTTTTACCAGCCCCAGGCAGTATTTTATGACCTTGCGTTTCTTGATTCCCTGCCTCAAAAAGAGCTGCGCTCAGGGTTTGCAGAAGTCATAAAGCATAGCCTTATAGATGATAGATACTTTTATTTGAACCTTAAAAACAACATCCTTACCCTTGAGAGCCTTCCCTCTGATGAATTAAGCAAGATGCTCACAAAGGGAATAGAGATTAAAGGCAGGATCGTTGCAGAGGATGAAAAGGAAGCCGGGGTTCGGGCATTTCTGAATTTCGGCCATACCCTGGGCCATGCAATTGAAGCGGAGAAAGGCTATGGGGAATGGACACATGGCGAATCTGTTGCAGTAGGTATGCTATTCGCACTTCAATTAAGTAAAACACTGCTGAATCTTTGCTTTGATGTTAACGAATTCAAGCGCTGGCTTGATCAGCTTGGCTACAAAACAGATCTCCCTGAAGATTTATCACATTCAAAACTGCTTGAGCGGATGAAGCAGGATAAAAAATCAGAAGGCCAGAATGTCCGCTTTGTCCTTTTAGAGGAAGTGGGTAAGCCTGTCATATATCAGGTTTCTGATGACCTGATTTTGCGGGAGCTTGATCTTTTTACAAAATAAATAGGCTTGACTATATGACTAAGAGATAAAGTGAAACTTCAATCAGTGGGGGGGGGGCTTTATCCCCCGCTGATTGTTAGTTGAGGCCCACAGGAAGTGGGTCACAAAGACGTTGCCACAGGATGTGACGTTTTTAGTCTTTGTTCTTCGGGCCTTACGGGCAGTTGACCTCCACTTATCCTTCTTTGATTCAACTAAGTCTTGAAGTGGGGGTCTTACTGCCCGTTAGACTGCGATAAAAAGGCTGACAAAACAGCAATGGGAGGTGCTGCAAGTGATTCGAGGGGTGAGGGGAGCCGTCACCGTAGGTAAGAATTGTGAAGCTGAGATATTAGAAGCGACTGAGCTGCTGATCAGGCAAATGATTCAGGAGAATAAGATTTTATCTGAAAATGTAGCTTCTGTCTTTATATCCGTTACGGAAGAATTAACAGCAGCCTTTCCCGCAAAGGCAATCCGTTCAATAGAAGGCTGGACATATGTTCCTGTCATGTGCATGAAAGAAATTCCTGTTGAAGGATCACTCCCTAATTGTATCCGGTTAATGATGCATGTGAATACAGATGCACCTCAGCAGAATATCCGCCATATTTATTTGCGTGGAGCCATCAAGCTTCGGCCAGATCTAAATACCACGAACTCTTCTTAATGGAGAGTTTTGTGATAATATAGGAGCAGATCAACAACACTTTAATACGATAATTAGTGAAAGCGATAAAAAAAGAGGTGGATTTGAATGAAATGGAAGGAACAGCTGTTGAATTTAACTCCTTACCAGCCGGGAAAATCAATTGATCAAGTAAAAAAGGAATATGGACTGAATCAAATAGTTAAGCTTGCTTCAAATGAGAATCCTTTTGGATGCTCTGAAAAAGTTCTTTTTACGATGAATCAGTCGCCATCATTTTTTGCCCTGTATCCCGATGGTTATGCTTCTGAGCTGCGGTCGGTTTTGGCTGGGCACTTAAGCATACAGGAAGACCAGCTGATTTTTGGCAATGGTTCGGATGAAATTATTCAAATGATTTCCAGAGCTTTATTAAGTCCGGAAACCAATACTGTTATGGCGGCGCCAACATTTCCGCAATATAGGCATAATGCTGTGGTAGAAGGTGCGGAAATCAGGGAAATTCCACTGGTTGAAGGTGAGCATGACCTTGATGGAATGCTGGCTGCCATCGATGAAAAAACTGCTGTAGTTTGGGTGTGCAGTCCAAACAATCCGACAGGGAACTATATTAATGAGTCTGCATTGCTTCCATTTCTGAAAAAGGTGCCTCAAGATGTATTGGTTGTCCTTGATGAAGCTTATTATGAATATGTTACAGCAGAGGATTACTGCAATTCATTGGATTTAATCGGGAATTTTAAAAATTTGATTGTCCTGCGAACGTTCTCTAAAATATATGGATTAGCAAGCCTGCGGGTAGGCTATGGAATTGCGGATCCTCAAACTATCAGAGCTCTGGAACCGGTAAGAGAGCCGTTTAATGTTAATAAGTTTGCTCAGGCTGCCGCTGCTGCAGCCATAGGGGATCAGAATTTCATTGAAGAGTGCAAACAGAAAAATCGCGAAGGGCTGGAACAATTCTATGCTTTCTGTGAAGAGCACGGACTGGGTTATTATCCTTCACAGGGGAATTTTATTTTAATGAACTTTAATGCCGATTCAGATGAAGTATTTCAATTTTTGCTTCAAAAAGGGTATATCGTCCGTTCCGGCAAGGCACTTGGCTTCCAGGGCTATGTCCGTGTCACGGTAGGTTCTAAGGAACAGAATGATGGTGTGCTTGCCGCTATGGATCAATATCTTGCAAAGCAGGCTGCAGCATTTTAGGGAAATTTTAGGTTAGCAGTATTGAACACTATTTTGATAACCATTCAGAGGCATCATGATGCCTCTGAATTATTTTTAATAAAGGCGGTGAGAGGATGAGAGGGAAGATCTTTATTATTGGCCTTGGTTTGATCGGAGGTTCTTTGGCCTTATCAATAAAAAGAAAACATAGTGAAAGCACGATCATTGGCTTTGATGTAAATAAAGAGCAGGGGCGCCTTGCCGAAATGCTGGGGGTCGCAGACGAAATTTCTGCTACTATTAAAGATGGGGCAAGGGACGCAGATTTAATTTTAATAGCTGCACCTGTACAGGAGACTCAAAAAATTATACATATCTTAGTAGAATGTGAATTAAAAAACAACGTCATTATTTCGGATGCTGGCAGCACAAAAAAGGAAATTGTCAGCTGCGCAAAGGTACTAAAGGAAAAAGGAATTACATTTATCGGAGGGCATCCAATGGCTGGCTCTCATAAGAGCGGTGTCACTGCAGCAAAAGATTTGCTTTTTGAGAATGCCTTTTATCTGCTCACTCCTGAAGAGCATATTGCTCTGTCAGAGGTTGAAAGGTTAAAGGAATGGCTCTCGGGAACAAAAGCGAAATTTCTTACCATAGCTCCCGATGAACATGATTATATAACCGGGATCGTCAGCCATTTTCCGCATATGATAGCTGCTTCCCTGGTCCATCAGGCAGAAAAGACAAGCCGTTCGCACAAGCTGATTCCAAGACTGGCAGCTGGAGGTTTCAGGGATATTACCAGGATTGCCTCCAGCAGCCCTGCTATGTGGAGGGATATTCTTCTTCAGAATAAAGAAGTGCTGCTTAAGTTAATGGAGGATTGGCAGGGAGAAATGGAGATAGTAAAATCAATCCTCAGACAGGAAAACAGTGAGGGCATATTTGAATATTTTTCCCATGCAAAGATGTTCAGGGATGAGCTGCCGCAAAAAGAAAAAGGCGCAATTCCGGCATTTTATGATCTGTTCGTGGATGTACCGGATTACCCTGGTGTCATTTCAGAAATCACTGGATATTTGGCCAAGGAAGAAATCAGCATTACGAATATCCGAATCCTGGAGACAAGGGAAGAAATTTATGGAGTTCTGGTTATAAGCTTTCAAACGGAAGAGGACAGGGATCGGGCAATCAATTGCCTGGAACAGTATACAAGCTATGAAACAACCATCGGTCTATAGAGCGAATTTATTAATCCAGCAAAGGGTGATGATAGATGTTACCGGCAAAATTGAAGTCAAATGTCAAAGGTTTATGCGGAGAAATAGCGGTACCCGGTGATAAATCCATATCACATCGATCTGTCATGTTTGGGTCTATTGCAAAGGGGAAGACTGCTGTCACTAATTTTCTGCCCGGAGAGGACTGCCTTAGTACGATAGCCTGCTTCCGCAAGCTCGGAGTAACTATTGAGCAGGAAGGCAATAAAGTTACAATTATGGGTCAGGGGATGGATGGATTACAGGAACCGGCTGGTATTCTGGATGTTGGGAATTCAGGTACGACGATACGCCTTATGATGGGGATTCTGGCTGGCCGTCCGTTCCATTCAGTCCTTGTCGGAGATGAATCCATTGCAAAAAGGCCGATGACAAGAGTGACCGTGCCACTAAGTTTATTTGGTGCAAAGATTCATGGCAGGAAGAATGGAGAATTCACCCCCTTATCAGTCATTGGCGGCCCCTTGTCAGGAGTAACATATGAGCTTCCTGTCGCGAGTGCACAGGTTAAATCAGCACTGCTCTTTGCCGGCCTGCAGGCAAGCGGCGAAACAGTCATTATTGAACCTGTGAAGACACGTGATCATACTGAAAGAATGATCACACAATTTGGCGGGGAAGTTGAAGCAGATGGGCAAACCATTCGGATTAAGGGAGGCCAAACACTGACAGGGACAGAAATTCATGTTCCCGGTGACATATCATCTGCTGCCTTCTTTCTGGCTGCAGGAGCCATTGTGCCTAATAGTGAAATTACATTAAAAAACGTTGGACTGAATCCTACAAGGACCGGCATCCTTGAAGTGCTGCAGCAGATGGGTGCAGATTTCAGCATTGAGCCGTATGAAAATGGATCAGCTGAGCCTGCAGGGGATATTACCATCAGAACATCTAAACTTAAAGGAACAGTTATCGAAGGGGCGCTCATTCCCCGGCTTATCGATGAAATTCCAATTATTGCCCTGCTCGCAACACAAGCAGAGGGAGAAACAGTAATTAAGGATGCAGAGGAACTTAAGGTGAAGGAAACGAATCGCATTGATACGGTTGTCAATGAACTTTCGGTGCTTGGAGCCGTGATTACTGCTACAGAAGATGGAATGGTAATCAGGGGGACATCATCTCTTTCAGGTGGAACTGTCTCAAGTCATGGAGACCATCGCATCGGCATGATGCTGGCAATAGCTGCTGCCATCTCAAAAGGCGAAGTTCACCTTCAGCAGAAAGAAGCGATCTCTGTATCCTATCCGTCGTTTTTTGATCATTTAGATAGCCTTATTTCTGATTGAAATACAATACCTTCATAGAAAAAAGAGCTGTTTCTGCAGCTCTTTTTTCTGTTAAAGCAGTCATATTTATCTTAAATTTTCATAGCTTGTCATAAGACCGTTTAAGAGGGTGGTTTTATGACATATATTATTGAGAATGCAAATCTGATAAAGGAAGACAAGCTGTTAAAAACATCTATGCTGATAAGAAATAATGAGATTTCACTTATGCAGGCTGAAATGAAAAGGTTTCAGTTTACAAGAATGGATGCGGGTGCATTTATTATGTCTGCAGGATATGTGGTTCTGGACACATCTATCCCGCTGAAAATGCCTTTCTCAGAACTAAAAGAGTATTACATCCGGGAGTTCATATTAAAAGGATGTACAGCCTTCCTGACAGCCGTGCCTGTAAAGCATGAATATTCTTTGAAGAGTGATCTTAAAAGCTTTAAGGCAAGTTTATTAAGCAGCCCGATTGATTATATTATTGGTGTGAAAATTCCTGTCCGTCTCCTTACCCCTTCTTTTATGAGAAAATGCAAGAGAGAAAGAGTTCCTATTGTTTTTGTTGAAATACAGGATGCAAAGGAGCTTGAACAAGTTCCATGGGGATGGCTGCGTGAAGCAATGTTTCCTTATAATTGTCCGCTTGCACCTATCTTTGCAGGCAGGAATGAAAAGGAGAAAAGCAGAATAAATACATTATGGGCAAAACTGATGCAGGAAGAGAAAATACCTTCGGTGCCGAATGAACTGATGGAGCAAGAGCCATTATCCAGGTCAGTTCTGTCCAAAGCAGGGATTTACCCTTTAAAAGGGAATATTCATCAGGGCGGGGAAATCAGTTATAATTTATTTGAAAAACCTGAAGAAGGTCTTACCGTTGAAGAATCACAGCTGTTTCATTATCATAGAGATAAACTTGCTGTCACTGTACTGAAGGGAAAAGTGATTAGAGCCGGACAAGAAGTGATTTTTCGTTCAGGTTCCGGAGAGCATGTTAAAATCAGCACACCAGCTTGTTTTAAAATAGCCGATTAGCATTCGAAAGGAATTTAGTATGGATAAAGTAAATAAAATCATTACTCTTTTAGAAAACGGTCATCATGAAGAAGCGTTGGAGAGCTATCAGCAAATACTGCTGGATGGTTCCCATGAAGAAAGGTTCCTGCTGGCAGAAGAACTGTTCCAGTACGGGTTCCTTGAGGAATCAAAAGCCTTATTTGAACGGCTTCTGGAAGCATATCCGGAAGAAGGAGAACTGCTCGTTCTGTTGGCTGAAACACATATTGATCTTGGAAATGAAGAGGAAGCCATCCTTGTCCTTGAAAGAATAAATGAACATGATCCGAGCTTTCCGCAGTCGCTTCTCTTATTAGCAGACCTTTATCAGATGGATGGTCTATTTGAGGTCAGCGAACAAAAGCTCCTGAAAGCAAAAGAAATATTGCCTGATGAGATAATTGTAGATTTTGCCCTGGGTGAACTTTATGCAGAGCAGGGACGGTTCCTGGAAGCAAAGCGGATTTATGAAAATGTTCTCAGTAAAGAGGAAATCATTGCAGGCATTAATGTAAATCAGAGATTGGCGGATATTCTCAGTGCAGGCGGAGCATTTGAAGAAGCCCTCCCATATTACGAAAAAGCGCTTGATGACAAACTGGAGATTAATACCCTTTTCAGTTATGCTTTTACAGCGCTTCAAGCCGGCTTTAACCGGACAGCCATTGAAAAATTGACTGAACTGAAGGAGCTGGATCCCGAGTATCATTCACTGTATTTATACCTTGCTCAGGCATACGAGCGGGAGGAAGAAGCCGCGAGCGGCCTGGAAGCAGTCAAGGAAGGCTTGAAACAGGACGAATTTAACAAAGAATTATTCTTCTATGGCGGGAAGCTTGCCTTGAAAAATGGCAATGAAAAAGAATCCGAAGATATGTTCAGGCAGGCTCTTGCACTGGATCCCGAATATGTCCAGGCAGCCATTCTTTTAAATAAACTTCTCCTCCAGCAGGAAAGATATGAAGATGTAATCGAAATCACTGAAATGCTGAACGAGCTTGAAGAGCCCCAGCTTATATGGGATTCAGCCGTTGCCCTTCAGCATATAGAGGAATATTCAGAGGCATTAAACAAATATCAGCTTGCATATACTTTCTTTAAACAGCAGCCGGATTTTCTTTCAGATTACGGATATTTTTTAGCAGAGGAAGGAAAAAGGGAAGAGGCTGCCGAAATTTTTAATACATTAACCAAACTGGAGCCTGGCAATGAGGAATATCAGGATGTTCTGCAGCGACTCACGGATAATTTTCTTGATTAAAAAAGGCAGTGTCTATCCTTAATGCAGTTTCAGTAAGACCAAATTTGTCTGTAAGCAGAGGAGGGAATCAAAAATGGCGACCCCTGTATCTGTCAACGAGAAGAAAGATTTTATCCGCTGGTTTTTAAACCATTATCAGCTCAAAAGAAGAGAATGTGTTTGGATTCTCAATTATTTAATGAGTCATGACCAGCTTATGGAAAAGGTGCATTTTGTGGAGCAGGCACAGTATTGCCCAAGGGGCCTGATCATGTCGACCCATTGTGTGGATGAAGTTCCTTTTCGCTTTTACAAAGAGAATGTAATGACCACAGATGCGGAGAAGTCCTTCCATGATATCCGCTTAAACAGGGATGAAGAGATTTATATCCAGCTTAATTTCCATGCTTCAAATAAGGCCCATCAGTATGCAGCGGTCATGGAGGAAAATCCCTTTATGCCAAAGACACTTCAGATAAACGAAAAGGATCGGCTGATCGCCGAAAGGTTCCTGACAGAAAGCCTGGAAAAGTTCAGAAGAGAGAAACTCCTTGAACTCATTGATGAAGCATTGGATAAACAGGATAAAAAAGCTTTTAACGTTTTGACTCAGCAGCTGAATAGATTAGAAACTACTTAAGCCTTGCTTTTATATAAGCAGGGCTTTTATTTTGCCTGCATTCTCTGATTTGAAGCATTCTAAGCATTAATGATATATTAAGGAAGGCAAATATATGTAATGGAGTGAATGATATGAAATGGATATCACAGGATATCGACATGTTCCTAAAAGAAAAGCAATATGTAGACACTGCTGTTCTGCCGCTCCTTCCTGTATCATTTGGCGATGATATCAAGCAGTCTGTAGCGATGACTGAATTTATATCGCTTCTAAGTGTGCAGCTTGAAAGGCAATTCAGAGGACGCCTCATCATGCTGCCTGGATATGCCTATCTGAAACCGGCATCAGAAGAGAGTCTGATCAGCGGCTTGGGCCAATGGGAAGCAGAATTGAAGGCACAGGGATTTAAGCATATCTTCCTTTTAACTTCGGACAGCATGTGGAAAACGTTCGAAGACCGGCTGGAAGGAGGTTTGATTTGGCTGCCATCCCTGCCTCTTGAGCATATGGATGAGAATTATCGGAATTCCATTCTGGATGACCAGGTGAAACAGCTGCTGAATCTTTTTGTTCAAAAGTGGCAAAATGGTGAATAGTGTGAATGTTAAGTCGCTCTATTTACATGTTTCGCCAAAGGATTATATTGACCTTGCATAAAGATTGATATATCATTGTTATGTCCTAGTTTTATATTGTGTTGAATTTTGTCCGTTGGACTTAACTTCATAATAGAGGGGGGAAAAGTATGAGCAAAAATCGAGTTTCTAGACGTCAATTCCTGAACTATACACTTACTGGTGTAGGCGGTTTCATGGCAGCAGGCATGCTTATGCCGATGGTCCGTTTTGCGGTTGATCCTGTATTGCAGGCAGCTGGTGAAAGTGATTTTATTCCAACAAAGCAAAAAGTGGCTGAAATTACTGAAAAGCCGACAAGGGTTGATTACACTTACGAGCAGCAGGATGCATGGTACACATCCGAAGTTACCGGCACTGCTTGGGTTTATAAGGATGATAAAGGTGAAATTGTTGCATTGTCTCCAGTATGTAAGCATTTAGGGTGCGTAGTTGACTGGAATACTGACAAGTCAAACCCTGATCATTTCTATTGCCCTTGCCATGGCGGCCTTTATACAAAGGATGGGACAAACGTTCCAGGTACACCGCCGGTTGCATCACTTGATGTATTTCCTTACAAAGAAAAAGATGGCTTCTTGTATTTAGGCAAGGCTGAACCGCGAAAGGAGGCGTAATAATTGTTAAACAAAATTTATGATTGGGTAGATGAGCGTTTAGATATTACGCCGATCTGGCGGGATATTGCTGACCATGAAGTGCCTGAGCATGTAAACCCTGCACATCATTTCTCTGCATTCGTTTACTGTTTTGGCGGTCTGACGTTCTTCGTTACTGTAATTCAAATCTTATCCGGTATGTTCCTGACAATGTACTATGTTCCGGATATCAAAAATGCATGGGAATCCGTGTATTATCTTCAAAACCATGTTGCATTCGGGCAGATTGTCCGCGGAATGCACCACTGGGGAGCAAGTTTGGTAATCGTAATGATGTTCCTACATACGTTACGTGTTTTCTTCCAGGGAGCTTATAAGAAGCCCCGTGAATTAAACTGGGTTGTCGGAGTGCTTATTTTCTTCATAATGCTTGCACTTGGACTTACAGGTTACTTATTGCCTTGGGATATGAAAGCCCTTTTCGCTACAAAAGTAACAATCCAGATTGTAGAATCAACTCCGCTGATTGGAGAATATCTGAAAATACTTATTGCAGGACATTCTGATATTGTTGGCGCGCAGACGATCACCCGATTCTTTGCTATCCATGTATTCTTCTTACCGGCTGCATTATTCGGGTTAATGGCTGCCCACTTTATTATGATTCGTAAGCAGGGTATTTCAGGACCGTTGTAAGAAATAATTTTATGATCATTGCAAAAGGAGGGGAAATCGCCCAATGCATCGTGGTAAAGGTATGAAATTCGTAGGTGACTCTCGTGTTCCTGCAGAACGCAAACCGAATATTCCGAAGGACTATTCGGAATATCCAGGAAAAACAGAAGCATTCTGGCCAAACTTCCTGTTAAAGGAATGGATGGTAGGGGCTGTATTCCTTATCGGTTTCCTATGCTTGACAATTGCGCATGAGCCGCCGTTAGAAAAAATTGCTGATCCAAGTGATACAGCTTATATTCCGCTGCCAGACTGGTACTTCCTGTTCTTGTACCAGCTTCTGAAATACAGCTATGCATCCGGACCTTATAATGCGATCGGTGCTTTCATTATTCCGGGTCTTGCATTCGGAGCATTGCTGCTTGCACCATTCATTGATCGCGGACCTGAACGCCGTCCGTCCAAGCGTCCTTTAGCAACCGGCTTTATGCTATTGGCTTTAGCCGGCATCACGTATTTGACTTGGGAGTCTGTTGCCCATCATGATTGGGAGGCGGCAGCACAGCAAGGTAAGATTGTGGCTGAAGCAGAGTTTGATAAAGAAGACGAAGGCTACAAGATTTTTGAAGCAAACGGCTGTATTTCCTGCCACGGAGGAGATCTTCAGGGTGGTGCAGGTTCACCTGCACTTGTAGACACTGGGTTAACACCTGAAGAAGTAGCTGACATTGCTAAAAACGGTAAAGGCGCTATGCCTCCAGGAATGTTCAAAGGCTCTGATGAAGAACTTCAAAAGCTTGCTGAATTTATTTCTGGCCTTGAAAGCAAATAATTTAAAAGGAGCTGGCTTTGCCAGCTTCTTTTTTTTGCCCAAAAATTACTCGTTTTTTTACAGGAGTTTGATGTGGTAAAATAATGAAATAATCGTGTACATAAAGAAAAGGAGAAAAAACATGAAATGGATTTATCCTTTATTAGGCAGCAGAGCTATGCTGATACTGCTTCTGATTATTAACACAGCAGGCACCATCTATGGGTATATATGGTATAAGTGGCAGCTGGTAGATACACCGGCTATTTTCTTGCCTTTCGTACCCGACAGCCCTACAGCGAGCCTGTTTTTTATGTTTGTGCTTATCGCCTTTCTAATGGGCAAAAATTGGCCATTGATGGAAGCTTTAGCAATTGTAACCCTTATTAAATACGGAATATGGGCCGTAGTTATGAATTTGCTCGTATTTCAGGTTACAGGTGAATTGGATCCTGTTGCTCTCATGCTGATCTTCTCCCATGGTGCTATGGCAGTCCAGGGTGTTCTTTACGCACCATTCTATCGCTTCAAAACATGGCATCTAGTCATTACAGGTATCTGGACTCTGCACAATGATGTAATTGATTATGTCTTTTTCATGCTTCCCCGCTATCCGATTTTAAATCTTTACACACCGCAAATCGGCTATTTTACATTCTGGCTCAGCATTTTCTCACTAGGAACAGCGTATTACTTCGTCCTAAGAAAGAATCGGTTTAGTCTGGATATTGTGAAATAGCTTTATCAAAGTTTTAATGCGGTTATTCTCATAAATCATGTTGATTTTTAATAACTTAGTTTCATTTACTGAGTTGATTGGAGCGGAGGGCGCTTGACTCCTGCGGGAGGCTCCCGTTCCTCCCCGCGGAAAGCAAGTGCCCGCAGCGGAAATCAACGAGCATAATTCGCAGCAAAAAAAT
The DNA here is from genome assembly GCF_001956215.1 of Paenibacillus sp. FSL R5-0490. Taxonomy (GTDB): domain Bacteria; phylum Bacillota; class Bacilli; order Bacillales; family Cytobacillaceae; genus Cytobacillus. The sequence goes on from NZ_MRTQ01000018.1 coordinate 66,064, forward strand.
ACCTTTGAGAAATGGACCTTTAATATAAAAGTTGTAATGACTCCTGGCACGCAAATTAAATATAATAGTTCCCGAAATTATTTTCTGGTCTAACCTTGTCCCTCTTTTCATATTTATCTAATAGTAATTTGAGGGGGGACAAGTTTGATGAGGCGAAAAGTAATCGCATTCTTATTCATTATTATGTTATTGCCTGGAATGGTGTCTGCAGATAAGACAACAAAAATAGATAAACTAGATCAATTATCTAATGAAGCTTTACAGATGGTTAAGCTTCACAGGTATGAGGATGCCAAGAAGCTGTTGGAGTATTTCTCCGAGCAATTCGTTGCTGTAAACGGCAAGGATAGGCCATTTACAATGGACGAACTGCGGATTATTACCGTCTCTCATGATGATGCTGTACAAGCTGCGGTAAATACATCTATGAGCCACGAAGAACGGCTGAATCATGCTACAAAATTCCGCCTCGTAATGGATGCGATTTCCTCCAAATATCAGCCTTTATGGACTGAAATGGAGAAGCCGATCATGTCAGTGTTTGGAGAGGTAAAGGAAGCGGCATACAGCGGCAATAACGAGAACTTCCATTCACGTTTGAATTCCTTTTTGTCTTTATATGAGGTTATTTATCCCAGTCTGAAGATTGATGTGGATGCAGAAAAGGTACAAAAACTGAACGCCCGCATAAATTTTATCGATCATTATCGGCCGCAGGTGCTTTCCCAGCAGGCAAGCCAGCAGGAACTTGCTGCATTGGAAAATGATCTGCAGACTATCTTTGATGAAATGACAGAGGATGAAACGGATCCATCCCTCTGGTGGGTGATCATCTCAACCGGGAGCATAATCATCATTACATTATCTTACGTAGGTTGGAGAAAATATAAGGGAGACAGGGCAAGACAAAAAAATCGATCTTAATAAGAAAAGCGGAAGCACCTTGCTCACCCCCGACAAGCATAAGACGAGCCTCACGGAAAGGCGTTCTTTGCCCTTTTGGGGGGATCGGCTTGTGACCTCGAGTGGGTAGGTGCTGCAGCTAGACAGGCCTCGAAGTTCAAAAATTTCTACACTCTTATCTTTGAACAAAAAGAATAATGAGAGTCTTTTCCCGTTTTGTAATCAAGAGACAAGGGAAAAGATAGGCAGAGCGATTTGTATGCTGGATATCTGCAGGCCAGCTGTTAAAATTCACCATGATCAGCTTAATGGGAGGTAACAGAATGGGAGGATATCTCATTTATTTTGCAATAATTATTCTTGTTCCGCTTTGGGCACAAATGAAAGTAAAGGGAGCTTACAGCAAATATTCAAAAGTTCCTTCATCCACGCAAATGAGGGGTGCTGAAGTAGCCAGAAGAATTCTGGATGAGAATGGTCTATATAAAGTTGGCGTTGAAGAAACCAGGGGGCATCTAACAGATCATTATGATCCGCGATCCAAGACAGTCAGACTCTCAGCAACAAATTATCATGGCCATTCTGTGGCTGCAGCTGCCATTGCAGCCCATGAAGTTGGCCATGCTATCCAGGATAATCAGGATTACGCTTTTCTGCGTTTCCGCCATGCACTCGTACCTGTTGCGAATCTTGGTTCAAACTTCTCCTGGATTTTAATCATGATCGGTTTTTTTGCTGGGTTGAGCGGTATGGTGCTGCTTGGAATTATCTTCATGGCAGCTGCAGTGGTTTTTCAGGTGATCACACTTCCGGTAGAGTTCAATGCTTCCAATCGTGCGATGGATCAGGTAGTATCCCTTGGAATTATCAGAAACGATGAAGAAAGAGAGACTAAGAAAGTATTGAATGCAGCTGCGTTGACATATGTGGCGGCAGCAGCCGTGGCTGTGCTGGAATTGCTGCGTTTAATTCTTATTTACACAGGAATGACCAGATCTGAGTAAAAAGCCGGTAATGCCGGCTTTTTTAATGAAAAAAAGTGATGCCCTTGGGACATCACATTGATTTTTAGCGTTCAACCGGCTTTTTATTTTCATCCAAAGTAAAGCCTTCTCCCAGCACGTCATGTACAGCTGTGACAGAAACAAATGCATGGGGATCAACAGAAGTAATCGCATTTTTTAACCGCACAATTTCATTGCGGCCGACAACACAATACAATACTTCCCGCTCTTTTTTTGTGAAAGAACCGTGTCCTTTTAACACGGTAACGCCCCGATCCATTTCTTTCATGATTTTATCGGCAATTGCATCGTTTTGTTCTGATATGATCATGGCCCCTCTTGCTGCATAAGCCCCTTCCTGCATGAAATCAATTACTTTTGCACCCACAAAAACAGCAACCAGCGTATACATGGCTTCCCTGTAGTTCAAATATGTAATTAATGAAAGGGCAATCACAAAAAAGTCAAAAATGAACATTGTCTTTCCCATGCTGACTCCAGCATATTTATGTACAAGCCTGGCAATTATATCAACTCCGCCTGTTGTGCCTCCAAACCTGAAAATGGTGCCAAGGCCGATCCCGATAAAAACACCCGCGAATAAGGAAGCAAGAGTCAAATCCTCTTTTAATGGCATTTCAATCTGGTAACGCTGAAAAATCCATAGGAATAGGGACACACCGACCGTTCCGATGATGGTATAAAGAAAAACATTCCTTCCCAGTAGTTTCCATCCGATAAAGAAAAGAGGTATATTTAGCAGAAGGTTAGTATAGGAAGGGTCCCACTCGAAAAGGAAGTATAAAAGCAGGGTAATACCAGTGAAACCGCCTTCAGCCAAGTTATTTTGCATATTAAAGTGAACAAGGCCCCATGAAAAAATGGCCGAGCCAAGCAAAATGAAAAAAATATTCTTAAATTTCAATCCATAAAACATATTATCCCTCCGCTGCCTGAATATCACAATACCAAAGCGTATCTAATTATATAAGATACAGATTATAAGAGCAATAACATCAAAGGATAAGAAGCGGCAGACAGACCATCTATAAGCAATGAAAAAAAATATTTGTAAAATGGCTGAGCTATAGCTTAACATGAAAAGTGGAAATCCCGTATATAGAACATGTAATAAAAACAGAGGTGAAAGTATGGAGAGACCAAAAACAATGAAAGACATGCAAACAGACGTTGACAAATACATAAGCCAATTTAAAGAAGGTTATTTCAGCCCATTGGCCATGCTTGCAAGGATGACCGAGGAACTTGGGGAACTATCCAGGGAAGTGAACCATCACTATGGTGAAAAACCAAAAAAATCCACAGAGGAAGAAAAGGCTATCGAGGAAGAGCTTGGAGATATGCTCTTTGTTCTAATATGCTTTGCTAATTCCTTAAATATTGACTTAGAAGAAGCGCACGATCGTGTCATGGAAAAATTCAGCACACGCGATAAAGACAGATGGACAAGAATTGAAGAGTAGAGGAGAGAGAAAAATGGATAAAGTTAAAGTTATTATAGCGGGACCGCGGGGGAGGATGGGAAGCGAAGCCGTCCAGCTTGTTAATCGAACAGAGAACTATGAGTTAGCTGCCGTGATCGACCATAAAAATGGCGGTGGCTTTCTTAGCGATTTTGAAGGCTTCTCGCAATTTGGCCATGTTCCGGTGTACACAGATCTTGCCCTAGCCTTTCAGGAGCTGAGTCCCGACGTACTGATCGATTTGACAACTCCGGAAGTAGGAATGTTCCATACAAAAACTGCCTTGGAATATGGTGTAAGGCCAGTTGTGGGAACAACAGGATTTTCGAAGGATAATCTGAAAGAGCTTGAAGAACTTTGCCATGAAAAAGGAATTGGCTGCATTATTGCCCCAAACTTTGCACTTGGTGCTGTATTAATGATGAAATTCTCCCAATTGGCAGGAAGATATTTTAATGATGTGGAAATTATTGAGCTGCACCATGACCAGAAATTGGATGCACCATCTGGTACTGCAGTTAAAACAGCGGAGATGATTGCTGATGTAAGAACGAAAAAGGAGCAGGGGCACCCGGAGGAGAAGGAAACGATTCCTGGTGCCAGAGGTGCAAATTTCGATGGCATGCATATACATTCTGTACGCCTGCCCGGCCTGATTGCTCATCAGCAGGTGATGTTCGGCTCTGAGGGCCAGACATTGACCATCCGTCATGACTCATATAATAGAGCTTCCTTTATGTCAGGAGTAAAACTTGCTGTTGATACGGTCTTAAAAATTGATACACTCGTTTATGGTCTCGAAAATATTATCGATTAGAAAGGGGTGCCGACATGAATATTGCTTTAATAGCCCATGATAAGAAAAAGGATGATATTGTAAGATTTACGATCGCCTATAAATCCATTCTTGCTGAACATACCCTTTATGCTACCGGAACAACCGGTTCCCGCATCATGAAAGAAACTGGCCTTTCCATTCATCGTTTTCAGTCCGGACCACTTGGCGGGGACCAGGAAATTGGTGCTTTAATAGCCAACAATAAAATGGATGTTGTGTTTTTCTTCAGAGATCCTCTGACTGTTCAGCCTCATGAACCGGATGTCTCAGCTTTGGTGCGCCTCTGTGACGTATATGCTGTGCCGCTCGCGACCAATATGGGCACAGCTGAAATTATTATTAAAGGCCTTGAACGCAATGATTTATCCTGGAGAAATATTGTTAGTGAAAAAGGTGACATGAATGAACCCGGATAACCTCGATATTTTGGCATTTGGCGCGCATGCTGATGATGTTGAAATCGGCATGGGCGGCACAATTGCCAAGTTTGCCTCTATCGGCAAAAAGATTGGAATATGTGACTTAACACAGGCAGAGCTTTCTTCCAATGGGACGATTGAAATCCGTAAAGACGAATCGCTGAAAGCAGCAGGCATTCTGGGAGTTAGTGTCCGTGAGAATCTTAATCTGCCTGACAGGGGCTTATTTTATAACCAGGAATACATAAAAAAGATTGCTGAAATGATCCGCAAATATAGGCCTGCCCTTGTGTTTGCGCCATATATGGAGGACAGGCATCCAGACCACGGGCATTGTGCCCGCCTAGTGGAAGAAGCCGTCTTTTCAGCCGGAATCAAGAAATATGAAACAGGCGGCAATTTTGCTCCGCATAAAGTGAAAAGCCTGCACTTTTACATGATAAATGGCTTCCATAAGCCTGACTTCCTAATCGATATCTCTTCATTTATGGATAAAAAAATTGCAGGTCTCGAGTCCTATCAGAGTCAATTTGCAAAAAGCCCAGGTTCATTTGATACACCGCTTGTCAACGGTTATATTGAAACTGTTGCAGCGAGGGAAAGTTTATTTGGAAAACAGGCAGGGGTGCAATATGCAGAAGGTTTTAAAGTGAAGAATCCCTTACTGGTAAATATGGATATATTCGGTGGAGAAATATGAGAAAAAAATTAAAAATAGGTATAACCTGCTATCCCACGGTGGGAGGTTCAGGTGTTGTAGCAACAGAATTAGGGAAAATGCTTGCCGAAAAAGGCCATGAAATACATTTTATTTCATCAAGCCTCCCTTTTAGACTAAAAAGGATGTACCCCAATATTTTTTATCATCAGGTGGATGTCAATCAATACTCCGTATTTCAATATGCTCCTTACGATATCGCGCTGGCAAGTAAAATGGCGGAAGTGATAAAACGCGAGGGCCTTGATCTGCTGCACGTGCATTATGCGATTCCCCATGCAGTTTGCGCGATTCTGGCAAAGCAGATGAGCGGTACAGACATTAAGATTGTTACCACCCTTCATGGAACAGATATTACAGTTCTCGGGTACGACCCATCCCTTACAGATGCGATACGTTTTGGAATCGAAAAGTCTGATGGAGTTACAGCTGTTTCCAAAGCTTTAATATCACAAACTTATGACCTGATCAAACCTGATAAGTCCATAAGAGCAGTTTATAACTTTATAGATGAAAGAATATACAGGAAAACCGATTCTCTTTACCTAAAAGAAGAATATGGAATAAAAGCTGATGAAAAGGTGATCATCCATGTATCTAACTTCCGCGGTGTAAAGCGGGTGCCTGATGTTGTGAAGGCCTTTGCAAAAATTTCTGAAGAAGTTCCTTCAAAGCTGCTGTTAGTAGGAGACGGACCGGAAATGAGCGTTATATGCAGACTGGTGAATGACCTGAAGCTTAAAGACAAGGTTTTGTTTTTGGGAAAGCAGGACAATGTGGAGGAGCTTTACAGCATCAGTGATTTAATGCTCTTATTATCGGAAAAGGAAAGCTTTGGACTTGTTGCTCTTGAGGCAATGGCATGCGGAGTGCCATGCATCGGTACTGATGTCGGTGGAATTCCCGAAGTAATCAGCGATGGTGAGACCGGCTATATTTGCACTTTGGGCGATATAACTGAAATCTCGCTAAAAGCGATTAAATTGCTTACTGATGAGAAACTGCTAGAACGGTTCTCTTCACAATCCATTTCGCTTGCAAAGGACAGTTTCAGTGCCGGCCGCATTGTCAGTCAATATGAAGAGCTATATTATGAACTTTTGGAAAAAGGTGACCTTTGATGAATGAAGCTTTTGCAAAGGCAGTTCCTGTGCTCGAGAAGCTTGAGGATGCAGGTTTTGAGGCCTATTTTGTAGGAGGCTCTGTCAGGGATTATATACTTGGAAAAGAAATTGCAGACGTTGATATTGCAACTTCGGCTACCCCGGAAGAAGTAAAAGCCATATTTTCAAGAACACTTGATGTGGGTATTGAGCATGGCACTGTGGTGGTACTATACCATGGCATACCCTATGAAATTACAACCTTCCGAACAGAGGCTGAATACCTGGATTTTAGGCGGCCTTCAGAAGTGCAATTTATCAGATCACTGGAAGAGGATTTGAAAAGAAGAGATTTTACGATGAACGCGATTGCCATGGATAAAGAAGGGCTGCTTATCGATCCTTTTAACGGGAGGGGCGCTATAGAGGGAAAAAAAATTTGCACTGTAGGCAAGCCGGCTGAGAGATTTACTGAAGATGCCCTTCGAATGATGAGAGCAGTCCGCTTTTTCAGCCAGCTGGCATTTGAGATTGAAAGAAACACTTATGATGCTTTGGCATCCCTGTCACATTTACTTGAAAACATAGCAGTGGAAAGAAAGCTGGCAGAGTTCGAAAAGTTATTAGCAGGAACCGGCAGGATGAAAGCTCTTAAGGTCATTGCGGAAACAGGATTGTCTAATTATCTGCCAAAAATGTCAGGCTTCCAACAGGAATTAAAAGAGGCGGAGAAATATAATGCAGCTGATCTGACAGGAGATGAAATGTGGGCCTTTCTTGTGTATAACTTTAAGTTGGACCAGTCACAGGCTGAAGATTTTCTGAAGAACTGGAAACTGCCTGTAAAGAGAACAAAAAGGATAGCTTCGATTATCAACTGGATCCGGTACAGAGCCAAAAACCAGTGGGAGGCCTATTCCCTTTATCAGGCAGGGGACAAATCCCTGAATGCGGAACGGGTCCTTAACGTAATCTTGCATGAGGACTCAAGCAGGGGAACAGACAGCCTGCTGAGTCAATATAATTCTCTGCCGATTAAAGAAAGAAGCGACCTTCAGCTTACTGGAGATCAGCTGATGAATTGGTTTGGCAAACCTCCTGGTCCCTGGATTAAAGCGGAGCTTGAAAAAACCGAAAAAGCAGTCTTGCGCGGCGAAGTGAGTAATAGCAATGAATCCATAAGGGAGTGGCTCATAAAGTGCAATCAGAAATCAGGAACAAATTGATTGATGCTTTTACGAAAAGCAATGAGGAATATCTTTCAGGCCAGTATTTAGCTGACCTGATTGGATGTTCAAGAACGGCTGTATGGAAGCATATTGAGGAGCTGAGGAAAGAAGGCTTTGAATTGGAAGCGGTCAGAAGAAAAGGTTATCGGATAATAAAAACACCTGAAAAAGTTACCCCTGATGAAATCAGGCTTGGTTTGCAGACTGAGACCCTTGGACGCCAGATTCATCATGAAGAAAGTGTTGATTCAACTCAGAAGATTGCCCATCGCCTTGCATACGAGGGTGCGCAGGAAGGAACGGTCGTTATTGCGGAAGAACAGCTTTCAGGCAGGGGGAGAATGGACAGGAGATGGCATTCTCCCAAATCAACAGGCATATGGATGAGTGTTATTCTAAGGCCGAACATTCCACCGCCGAAAGCTCCGCAGCTTACACTGATTACAGCAGTGGCTGTTGTACAGGCAATTGAAGAGCTGACCAATTTAACACCGCAAATTAAATGGCCGAATGATATTTTGATGAACGGGAAGAAGGTTACAGGAATTCTGACAGAACTGCAGGCGGATGCCGACCGGATTATTTCTATTATCATAGGAATTGGCATCAACGTTAACCAGCAGCTTGATGATTATCCCGATGAACTTAAAGAAATTGCCACTTCATTATCCATTGAAAAAGGCGAAAAGCTTTCAAGAGCTGAGCTGATTAAAATCCTGCTTGGCAAACTGGAAAACCTGTATAAACTTTATTTAGATAAGGGCTTTTATCCGATTAAGCTTTTATGGGAAAGTTATGCGGTCAGCATTGGGAAAAATCTTACTGCTAGAACGATTACCGGAAGCATATATGGCAAGGCCCTTGGAATTACCGAAGATGGGGTCCTGATGATTGAGGACAGCAGCGGGAAAATCCATCACGTATATTCTGCAGACATTGAGCTGGATGTATAGAATGCCGGCCTGAAAGTTTTTATAGCCAACTCATTTCCCTTTTTGATATACTTTTTATGGGCAGTATCCTTAACAGAACTGCACCTTTTGTAAGGAAACACAAATATAATATATCTGCCTAGATCCAAAAAAGTGGACCGGGACAGAGGGATGAACTGATATATGAGCTAATGTAAAATCCTTCTGCCGACAGAAGGATTTTTTAATGTTCTGTTTTTTAAACTCATTAAAGTTTTATTGCCTCTTCCTGTATAAGGAGGACGAATGATGAAGCAAACAACAGACTTTTTAAAAATGAAGGAAAATGATGAGAAAATTGTCATGCTGACCGCCTATGATTTCCCTGCTGCCAAACAGGCTGAAAAGGCCAATGTGGACATGATACTTGTTGGGGATTCGCTGGGGATGGTAGTGCTGGGCTATGATTCAACCGTTCCTGTTACGATGGAGGATATGATTCATCACGGAAAAGCTGTTAAACGGGGGGCACAACATACATTCATTGTAATTGACATGCCGTTTATGAGCTATCATTTATCTGTGAAAGACACACTGTTAAATGGAGCAAGGCTCATTCAGGAGACTGGTGCACATGCTGTTAAGCTTGAAGGCGGTGATGAAGTTGCACAACAAATCACGGCCTTAACAAAAGCAGGCATTCCTGTTGTTGCCCACCTCGGACTGACACCACAATCCGTTGGCGTCCTGGGTGGCTATAAGGTCCAGGGGAAAAACGCTGAAGCAGCCAGAAAGCTGATTGATGATGCCAGGGAATGTGAGAGAGCCGGAGCATTTGCTCTTGTCCTTGAGTGTGTCCCAAAACAGCTGGCAAAGCAGATCACGGAAGAATTGACGATTCCAGTCATTGGAATCGGGGCCGGCAAGGATACCGATGGACAGGTCCTTGTGTACCATGATGTATTAGGATACGGTGTAGATCGTGTTCCAAAGTTCGTGAAACAGTATGAAAACCTGAACCCGATTATCGGCGACAGCCTTACTAAGTATTCCGCTGAAGTGAAGAATGGAGCATTTCCTGATGATTCCCATTCTTTCAGGATGAAAGAGGAAGAGCTGCTGAGTCTGTATGGAGGAAAAGCATGAGAACGATTACTGATATAAGAGAAATGCAAAGGATTGCTTTACAGCTTAAGAGGGAAGGAAAGACAATCGGGTTTGTCCCGACAATGGGCTATTTGCATGAAGGCCATCTCTCGTTATTACGGAATGCCAGGAAAGAAAACGATGTTACAGTGGTCAGCATCTTTGTTAATCCGCTACAATTTGGACCTAAAGAAGATTTAGCGACATATCCAAGGGATTTAGAGCGTGACAGCAGCCTTGCAGAGAAAGAGGGCTGCGATTATCTTTTCTTTCCTTCAGCAGAAGATATGTATCCTGCAGCACTGTCGGTAACGGCTAAGGTACAGGAGCGGACAGATGTGTTATGCGGAAAATCACGGCCAGGGCATTTTGATGGTGTTGCCACAGTCCTGATAAAACTGTTCAACATTGTTCAGCCGGATAAAGTGTATTTCGGGATGAAGGATGCCCAGCAGGTGGCCGTCGTTGACGGGCTTGTAAGAGATTTTAATATTCCAGTGGAGATTGTCCCTGTTCAGACGGTCAGGGAAGAAGATGGTCTAGCTAAGAGCTCACGGAACGTACATCTTCTGCCGGCAGAACGCGACCAGGCCTCTGCTCTCCATCAAAGCCTTAAAATGGCGGAGTCTCTAATAACTGAAGGGGAGTACGATCCAGTCAAGATTCTCAGCGTCATAAGGGGATTTATTGAAAAAAACACAAGCGGGGAAATAGATTACATTGAAATTCTATCCTATCCTGATCTTAAACAGCTTACCCGTCTCGAAGAGAAAATCATTATCGCTATGGCCGTTAAATTCACAAAGGCCCGTTTAATAGATAACGCAATAATATCAGTGAGAAAAGAAAGTTAAGGGAGGAAGCAGCATGTTTCGCACCATGATGAATGGCAAGATCCATCGTGCAACAGTAACAGAAGCCAATCTGAATTATGTTGGCAGCATCACAATTGATACGGACATAATTGAAGCGGTAGGAATGGCGCCCAATGAAAAGGTTCAGATCGTCAATAATAACAATGGTGCAAGATTTGAAACCTATATTATTCCAGGGGAAAGAGGCAGCGGAGTAATCTGCGTAAACGGGGCAGCTGCACGTCTTGTCCAGGAAGGCGATATAGTCATTATCATTTCATATGCTCTTGTTCCTGATGAAAAGGTGCCTTATCATGAACCGAAGGTAGCCATAATGGACAGCAAGAATCGGATCGCTGACATGATACATGCAGAGCCGGAAAGTACAGTGCTATAATGTATTTTAACTAGAGCGGAACTCTTAAGGAGCTTCGGCTCTTTTTTATAATAGTCAGTGAATAAGGGACCTGAGCAGGTGGAAGAAAATAAAGAGGGAAAAGTATTTGCCTTTTTCTTTTTCCGTTTTTATGATACCTTTTGAATGACTGAATATGAGGTGTTAGCCATGGGTAATAAATATGTCGTAGTGGATTTGGAAACAACCGGGAACGCCCCGAAAAAAGGCGATAAAATAATACAATTCGCTGCTGTGGTAATCGAAAACGGAAAAATTACTGAGCAATACTCCTCCCTTATAAACCCGGAGCAATCTATTCCCCCTTTCATAGAAGAACTGACAGGTTTGTCAGATGAAATGGTCGAGGATGCCCCGCTTTTTTCGGAGATTGCCCCTAAAGTCCTGACTTTGCTTGAGGGTGCCTATTTTGTGGCACACAATGTTCTGTTTGATTTGTCTTTTTTACAGGAAGAATTGATTGAGGCAGGATATAACGGATTTTACGGTCCTGTTCTCGATACAGTGGAGATGGCCCGAATCCTTTTTCCTACCGCAGATAGCTACAAATTATCGGATCTATCACTCCGGGAAGGACTAAATCATGAACGCCCCCATCAGGCAGACAGCGATGCATATGTTACAGCTGAGCTCCTGTTAATATTATTAAACAAGCTTAAAAATCTTCCTCACACCACCATAGAACGGCTTCATAAGCTGTCTGGAGGCTTAAAGAGTGATCTTGATATATTATTGGACCAGCACATTTTAACTAATGATAGCAAGATTGAGCAATTGGCAGATGATATTGAAGTTCACAGAGGCATTGCTTTAAAAAAAGGAACGGAACGACAGGAGTCTGCAGGATCCGGACTTCAGGCCTTTCCTTTCTGTGAAGAGGAAAAACAGGCATTGTTCGTTAAAGCTTTCCCGTCCTATGAAAAAAGGCAAGGCCAGTTTATCATGATGGATTCGGTTTATGAAGCCTTCAAAAATAAACAGCATGCATTAATAGAGGCAGGAACTGGTGTTGGGAAATCCCTGGCATACCTTGTTCCGGCGGCTTTACATGCAAAGGAGAGCGGCAGAACTGTCATTATCAGTACATATACAACACAGCTGCAGGAGCAGCTGCTTTCAAAGGATGTTCCTCTGCTGCAAAAAATGCTTTCATTCCCGCTTAGTGCTGTATTGCTGAAGGGGAGAAGCCACTATATCAGCCTAGCGAAGTTCGTTCAAACACTAAGAGATGATGAAGATAATTATGATACAATCCTCAGCAAAATGCAGATTCTTGTATGGCTCCTGGAGACTGACACTGGTGATATTGATGAATTAAACCTGTCAAGCGGCGGGATGATTTACTGGAGCAGAATAAAGAATGATGAAACAGCTTTTTTGCAGGATAAGTCGTGGATATCGAGAGATTTTTATCTGAGGGCAAGAAAGGAAGCACAAAAGGCAGATATCATTATTACGAATCATTCACTGCTATTAACGGATCTTACTGCAAGTACTGCTATTTTGCCGGAATTCAGCCATGTGGTGATCGATGAAGGGCATCATTTTGTTAAGGCTTCCGGGAAACATTTTGGAAACAAGCTGGATTATTTATCAGTGCGGCTGATGCTTGGACAAATTGGAATGATGGAACAGAAACAGCTCTACTATAAGCTTGAGAAGCTGGTGGAAGAGAAAGCAGGGACACGGGATGATTTCCTGCATTCTTTTGAAGTCAACCAATTAATAGCTGATATTCTTCATGAAATGGATGAATTGTTCAGAGTAATAGCGATGTATGCTAAGAAGTACAATAAAGCCAAAAAAAGCGTAAATCGAATTTCAGTGAGATTTACTAAAAGTGCTGCCAATAAGGAAACGAAGGCTGTATTAGCGGGTGCCGAACGTTTTGGATTTATGCTTAAGGATTTAATCCAGGCCATAGACAGTCGTGTATGCGCAGTTTCAGCAATTAAATCGGCCCTGTCTCTTGAGGAAAAGGCATTAATGGAGGAAGTGGCTTCAGTTTTGGATGATTTGCGGGATATGAATGAAGACTTAAAGCATATCTTTCATTTGCCGGCCGCCGAATTTGTTGTATGGATAGAAATGGATACGCGCGCAGCACAAAATGCCACAACGGTTTATGCACAGCCTGTATCGGTTTCTGAATACCTCAATGATCAATTCTTCAGCCAAAAGGAAAGTGCGGTCATTACATCTGCCACTTTATCTGTAAAAAATTCCTTTAGCTTTATCGTAAAAGAATTAGGGCTGGAGGAACAGCAATGCACTCTAAAGCAAATTCAATCTCCTTTTGATTATCAGAATCAGGTTAAGCTCGTAGTTTCTGATGATTTGCCTGAAGTTAATGCAGTACCGCTGGAGGAGTATGTGGCATCCATTACCGAGCATATTATTTCAATTGCGGAAGCTGCAAAGGGAAGAATGCTGATTCTTTTCACTTCACATGAAATGTTAAGGAAAACCCATGAACTTATCAAGGAATCAGGATTTCTGGAGGACTATGCTATCATCGCCCAGGGTGTGACAAGCGGGAGCAGATCAAGGCTAACGAGAAATTTCCAGCGTTTTGATAAAGCCATCCTCCTGGGGACAAGCAGCTTTTGGGAAGGTGTGGATATCCCGGGTGAGGATCTTTCCTGTCTTGTAATTGTAAGACTGCCTTTTTCACCGCCTGATGAACCGATGGCTCAGGCAAAGAATGAGCAAATTGCCAATAAAGGAAAAAATCCGTTTTCCGAATACTCATTGCCCGAGGCAATTATCCGTTTTAAGCAGGGGGTAGGGAGATTAATCCGAACAAGTTCCGACAGGGGAGTCATCGTAATATTTGACAGGAGAATCATCACCGCAAGGTATGGGAAAGCATTCCTGGATTCCATTCCTCCCATTCCTGTCAAGAAAAGCAATATTGATGAAATTGTTGATTTGATTAATAATTGGCTATAAACGTTTCGTGTATTTTCATTTTCATTCCTTTATGATGAACAAAGATCTGTAATGCAGGATAAATTTAAATGATTAACACATCATAAATTTGTTGGGTTTTAATAAACCCTCAGTCTGCTTTTGTTTCAATGTAGGAGGAATGGAAAGATGAACGTGCTGTTCGCCTTTATGCTGCTGTTTGCGAATTGGTATTACATACCGAAAGATTCACCGGCAGTTCCTGTTAAAGTGGAAAGCATTGACTTAAAATTAAAAAGTGATGAACTGGCTTTTACGTTTTTTTCTCTATCGGATGGCGAGTCTGCCTTAATTCATCATGGAAATGACGAAAAAATCCTCATTAACACCGGCGGGCAGGGAACTGAGGGTGAATTAAGAAAGCTCCTTGAATTATATGGCGTTAATCGGATTTCAGCAGTCATCCTGACAAATAAAGAATTATATAATAAGGCAAGCCTTAAATGGCTTATTGAAAACTTCGGGGTAAGGGAAATTATAGCGAATGAATCTGCCCTGTCAGAGCTGAAGTCTGAAAAAGGAATAAGTGATCTCGATTTTCATGCCTGGAATCAAAATGCGAAGCAGCAGCTTTTTCCGGGATTACATGCAGAAGTTTTATACGAAGGCAGTGACCTGGGTGAAGGAATGGATATTTCCTTTATATTTAAAAGACATCGGGTATTGTTTATGAACTCGACAAGTCCGGAAGCCAAAGAATTTCTTATGGAAAAAGAGTTATCGAATGTTAATATTGTTAAACTTCCTGCATTTGGAGGAGATGGCTCTATATCAGAAGAGATGATTAAACATCTGGATCCCCAGATCGCTATTCTTTTTTACAGACCATCTATAAAACATGATTCAGATCTGTTCCGGCTGTTAAATGATGCCTGGGTTGATGTATATTATACAAGAAAGCACGGTACGGTCACCATCAAATTTACAGACGTTAATTATGAGCTATTCACGATTTTCCCGGGTGAGGAGTTCAAATAAACAGAAAATGAACCTTCACGAAAAATTCCCAGGGAAGATTTTGTGAAGGCAATTAATTTTTGGCGGCTAATTAGTGTAACTCAGCTAAGTTCTTGCCTTTTGAAAAGGAAGGTAACGAAAAAGCTGCGCTTATGGCGCAGCATGACGTGGTGAACCAGAAGAAAATTTGTATTGTTTTAATACCAGTTGATCATTTCTGCTGTTATACTGTTACTGAGAATTATTTCTTTGTAAAGTTAGTTTAACCTTAACGGTTGGGTATATAAGTTACAAATATTGTAGAGGCTGAGGAGGAATTCCAGAATGGAAAGCAAAATTGAGGTTTTATCTACGGTGAAGATCCAGCAAAGCCCGGATCTGTATAAAATTGTTGATGCACTGAACAGAACGTTAAAAGAAAAAGACTTGATGTTCGGTTTGGCGCTTGATCAGGAAGACCAAAATAAAGCGATTTTTACGATTTATCGTACATAAAAGAGTGATGGAGACATGAAAAAAATATTATGGGGTATCCTTATTCTGCTTGCTATAAGCATTGGAGCAGGCTCTTTCATTTACTTAAACAGTATGAAGCCAGTGAGGGCAGCAGAATCAAAGGCAGTTGAGCTTGCAAAACAGGAAACGGATCTTGCTGAAGCTGAAGACTTCAACTTATATCATGGAACTGAGACCTTCTATGTGATTGAAGGCAAAGACCATGATGGTACAAGCATATATGTCTGGGTTCCGGAAAAAAAAGGAAAAATCGTCTCACTGAAGCAATCCGATGGAATTTCCAAAAATGAAGCCATTAACAGGCTCAAGCAGGAGAAGAATTCTGCTGAGATCGTGTCTGTTCGGCTGGGGATGGAGAAAAATATTCCATTATGGGAAATTCATTACCGTTCCGGCAGTAATTTAATAAATTATTACTATATAGATTTTAAAACAGGGGAATGGCTGAAAAAAATTGAAAACCTGTAGCCATAGGCATTCACCGCCACAGTGCAGGAGAAAATCGGGAGGAAGCAAGCAATGGAGATTCAATTGGCACAAAGAGTAAAAGCATTAACACCATCAACAACTCTGGCAATCACTGCTAAAGCAAAAGAACTAAAGGCCCAGGGACATGATGTTATCGGATTGGGAGCAGGCGAACCGGATTTTAATACGCCACAGCATATCATTGATGCTGCAGTGAATTCCATGAATGAGGGTCATACAAAATATACACCATCGGCAGGTCTTCCAGCATTAAAGAAAGAAATCGCAAACAAGTTTAAAAAAGATCAGGGACTTGAATATGATGCTTCACAAATCATCGTAACTAATGGGGCAAAGCATGGCTTATATACACTGTTCCAGGTATTGCTGAATGAAGGGGATGAAGTCATTATCCCGATTCCATATTGGGTCAGCTATCCTGAACAGGTTAAACTAGCCGGGGGTGTTCCTGTTTATGCAGAGGGAAGAGAAGAAAATGACTTTAAAATCACTCCGGAACAGCTGGCCAAAAGCATAACTGACAAAACCAAGGCTGTTATTATCAACTCTCCAAGCAACCCGACTGGCATGCTTTATTCTGCTGAGGAATTAAAGGAGCTTGGCGAGGTATGTTTGAAGCATAATGTGCTGATTGTATCTGATGAAATTTATGAAAAACTGGTTTATGGCAGCCATCAGCATACTTCGATTGCTGAGCTTTCACCAGAGCTTAAGGAACAAACCATTATAATTAACGGGGTATCCAAATCTCATTCTATGACAGGCTGGAGAATTGGATATGCTGCAGGCAATAAAAGTATTATCAAAGCTATGACCAACCTTGCCAGCCACAGTACATCCAACCCGACAACAACAGCACAATATGGCTCGATCGCTGCATATGCCGGGCCGCAGGATACATTGGAAGAAATGAGAGAAGCATTCGAACATCGACTAAACGTTATCTACGATAAATTAATCAGCATTCCGGGCTTTACCTGTGTAAAGCCACAAGGTGCATTTTATCTGTTTCCTAATGTAAAAAAGGCAGCAGAACTGACCGGATTTGCGAGTGTCGATGAATTTGTGGAGGCGCTTCTGGAGGAAGCGATGGTTGCAGTTATTCCTGGATCAGGTTTTGGCGCTCCGGATAATATCCGTTTATCCTATGCAACTTCTCTTGAGTTATTAGAAAAGGCAGTGGAACGGATGCACGGATTTGTTGAAAAGAACTTAAAATAATAGTAAAACGGGAAAGCCGGATCGTATCCGGCTTCCTTCTATGTTTTCAGCCTAATTAGAGCGATTAATAATTTACTGTTATTGCTTGTCAATGTCCTTGAAGGTATAATATATAGCGATACATAAGAAGTGATTGCTTAGATTTTTTTGGAGGGAACTTAAATTGATAAAAACAACAATTTCTCAAGTTCATAAATATGTTGATCAGGAAGTTACCATCGGTGCTTGGATTGCCAACAAGCGTTCAAGCGGGAAGATTGCGTTTTTGCAGCTGCGCGATGGTACAGGATTTATTCAAGGTGTTGTAGTAAAAGCGGAAGTGCCGGAGGAAATCTTCCAAGGTGCTAAATCAGTCACTCAGGAATCCTCTGTATATGTGACGGGCAGAATCCAAAAGGACGAGCGTTCTCCTTTCGGATTTGAAATGCTGGTGACAGGCCTTGAAGTTCTTCATCAGGCTGTCGATTATCCTATTACGCCAAAAGAGCATGGAACTGAATTCCTTATGGATAATCGCCACTTGTGGCTGCGGTCCCGCCGTCAGCATGCAGTCATGAAAATCAGAAATGAAATTATCCGGGCAACTTATGAGTTTTTCAATGAGCAAGGGTTTTCCAAGGTTGACCCGCCAATTCTGACGGGCAGCGCACCGGAAGGAACGTCCGAGCTTTTTGCGACCAAGTATTTTGATGAAGATGCTTATTTATCCCAAAGCGGCCAGCTTTATATGGAAGCAGCTGCGATGGCTCTTGGAAGAGTATTTTCATTCGGTCCGACTTTCCGTGCTGAAAAGTCAAAAACCCGCCGTCATTTAATCGAATTTTGGATGATTGAACCTGAAATGGCTTTCTGTGAATTTGATGAAAACTTAAAGGTTCAGGAAGAATATGTTGCTCATATTGTTCAGTCCGTACTTAAGAATTGTCCAATTGAACTTAAAACACTTGGCCGTGATACAGAAAAGCTTGAAAAAATTACAGCACCATTCCCGCGTATCACGTATGATGAGGCAATTAAGTTTCTTCAGGAAAAAGGCTTCGATGATATTCAGTGGGGAGACGACTTTGGAGCACCGCATGAAACAGCTATTGCAGAAAGCTATGATAAGCCAGTCTTTATCACGCACTATCCAACTTCACTGAAGCCTTTCTATATGCAGCCGGATCCTGCAAGAGAAGATGTTGTACTATGTGCCGACTTGATTGCTCCTGAAGGATATGGTGAAATCATCGGCGGCTCTGAGCGGATTCATGATTATGACCTGCTTAAGCAGCGCATAGATGAACATAAATTAGATTTGGATGCTTACAAGTGGTACCTGGAGCTTCGCCAATATGGTTCAGTGCCACATTCCGGATTTGGTCTTGGGCTTGAAAGAACTGTTGCCTGGATCAGCGGCGTCGAGCATGTACGTGAAACAATTCCGTTCCCTCGATT
Source organism: Paenibacillus sp. FSL R5-0490 (assembly GCF_001956215.1). GTDB lineage: Bacteria > Bacillota > Bacilli > Bacillales > Cytobacillaceae > Cytobacillus. The sequence goes on from NZ_MRTQ01000018.1 coordinate 84,678, forward strand.
ATTAAACCGCCTATATCCATAATAAAAAATGAATTAATAAATAAAGCAAAAATCCGCCTCCCGCGGATTTTTTGCTTCTTCCAGTTTCGTTAGAACATTCAAAAGAAGGCAGTCAAGCTGAATCTTCATGGAAAAGTTACCGTTTTTTCAACTCACTTTGGTCACTATGTTCATGATATACTGAGAAGGAGGTGTCCCGAATGTCCAAAAATAGTTTATTAAAATGGCTGCAGGAAGGTAATATTTCAATACCTGGCGTCCTGCTTTCACAATATAAAGAAATGAATTTGAATGAACATGAACTCGTCCTGATACTTCATGTAATTTCCTATATTGAACATGGGAATCAATTTCCCACCCCTGTAGAATTATCTTCCCGCATGACCATTTCTGTGGCTGAATGCACGGAAATGCTAAGAAAACTAATCCAAAAAGGCTTTATTGATATTAAAGACAGCTACTCTGCCGATGGAATCAGATATGAAAGTTACCATCTTGATCCGCTTTGGGAGAAGCTCATTGATCAGTTTCTGCTCACCGGTAAAAAAGAGGAAGCTGCTAAGATGCAGCAGGAGGAAACAGATCTTTATACCTGCTTTGAAAGGGAGTTTGGCAGGCCGCTTTCACCTTTTGAATGTGAAACACTTGCTCTTTGGATGGATGATGATCACCATGATCCCCATATTATAAAAGCTGCCTTAAGAGAATCTGTCCTGTCCGGTAAATTGAATTTCAGGTATATAGACAGGATTCTTTTTGAATGGAAAAAGAACGGCATAAAAACGATTGAACAGGCTAAAAGCTATGGGAAAAAATTCAGACAGAATCAAGCACAGCAAAGGACGAAGAGGGAGGATACTCCGTCACAGACAACGAAATCTGTTCCCTTTTATAATTGGCTTGAACAGTAAGCAGACACTGCTGCCGAAAAAATAATGAAGATAGTAAGTTGGTGATTTCTTTGTTAAATAAAACACAAATTAGACACTGCCTTGATGCAATGGGAGAAATGTTCCCTGAGGCACATTGCGAATTGAATCATTCCAACCCGTTTGAACTGGTCATAGCAGTGGCACTGTCTGCACAATGTACTGATGCACTGGTTAACAAAGTGACAAGGAACCTGTTCCAAAAGTATAAAACCCCCGAGGATTACCTTCAAGTTTCCATAGAGGAGTTACAGGAGGATATCCGTTCCATTGGTCTTTATCGAAACAAAGCCAAGAATATCCAAAAGCTATGCAGATTGCTTCTCGCTGAATATGGAGGGGTAGTGCCGCGCGACAGAGACGAGCTGACAAAGCTCCCCGGAGTAGGCCGCAAAACAGCTAATGTCGTAGTCTCAGTGGCTTTTGGGGTGCCTGCCATTGCGGTTGATACTCATGTTGAACGAGTCAGCAAAAGGCTTGGTTTCTGCCGCTGGAAGGACTCTGTACTGGAAGTTGAAAAAGCATTGATGAAGAAAGTGCCGTTGGATGAATGGTCAATTACACATCATCGTATGATCTTTTTTGGAAGATATCACTGTAAGGCACAGAATCCTCAGTGTGAAATCTGCCCGCTGCTCGATTTATGCCGCGAAGGAAAAAAACGAATGAAGGTGAAGCAGGCAAAATGACCGGAGAAATCGTCATTCCTGTTAAAGAACAATTATGCCATTCCCTGTTTTATAAAAGGGGTGATTCATTGGCTGTAAAAGAAGAATCTCTTTTCGCTTACCAGCCGTTGCCGCCCTTTTTATATGAAGCGGCTTTTTATGCGGGAATCCCTTCAGTAAGACCTTGGGAAAACAATGCTAAATATATTCCGGTTATGATTGATGAATGGGCAGGACAGAAGGATCTTCTTGGTATGCACTTCACAAACCGTGACCGGAAAGCTGCTTTAGATCCGATGAAAGTATCTTTGGGATTGTTTTTACAGATGCTCTATTGGACAAACCGGAAGCCGGTAAACCTTTTGTCCGATCCCGGAGAGTTGTCAATAAAGCCAGTGAATATTAAAGAACGGCTGGATTTCATTTTTGCACGTCCGGCTTTTTATCATTCTTACATACAGCTGTCTGAACTTATAGACGAAATGGAGAAGCAATGTATGAAGATGCTGGCATTGGAAAAAATGAAGAAAAAGCGCTGATTCAAAACTGAATCAGCGCTTTTTTCATTAGCTTTATTTAATTACGGCCGCCATTGGATTCAGATCCGTTGCCGGAAGCTCCTCCGGTGTCACCGCCAGTTCCAGTCCCTGCTCCAGTTCCCGTTCCTTCTCCAGTTCCAGTATCGCCTTCTCCGGAACCTTCATCATCACCGTCGCCGTTTCCGGCTCCTTCACCATCTCCAGAGCCATCTCCGGAACCTTCACCATTACCATTTCCAGAACCTTCACCATTACCATTTCCAGAACCGTCGCCATCCTGGTCTCCGTCCTGGCCGCCTTCACCATTTTGGTTGTCTTGACCTTCCTGTTCTTCTTCCGTTCCATCCTGCCCTTCACCTTCCGTTTCATCTTCTTCGATGAGGCTTGGATCAGGGATTTCTACTTTTACAGACGCAGGATCACTTTGCTGGTCACCGTTAAATGCTGTTACTTTAAAGGTATACACAGCCCCTGGCTGAGGGTTGGCAATTTTTAAGCCTTTTTCTGAAGTAACGCTGAGCTGCTGATCTCCGCCTTCATTAACGGATACAGTCACTTCAAATTGAGTGCCTTCTGCGTCTTCAGGGTAATCCCATGATAATGTGATCTCATTTGCCTCCTGGTCAAAGTTCGCTGACAGGCCAGAAGGGGAGTCCAGTTTATCAAATTTCTCAGATACTTGAGTCGGAGCATTGCCTTTCACAGCGTACTCATAAATGATTTGCTCCTTAGGTGTGTACTGGCTTGCCAGTTTGGCAGGATTGCTGCCTTTTTCAATGGCTACCTTCTCCACAGAGTTAGGTGCCTTGAAGTCCTCGGTTTCTTTTCCTTCTGATACATGTGCCATTAAGCTGCTGAAAAGCTTTTGCGCAATTTTTTGCTCATCTCCGGCCGGGATATAATTTTTTCTATCCTGATAGCCGGTCCAGACAGCTGCTGTATAGTTAGTTGTATAGCCTGCAAACCAGGCATCAGGCACGGCACCTCGGGGTATTCCAAATTCCTGTTCCTGTTCATCTGTATAGTTTGTAGTCCCTGTTTTCCCTGCTACAGGCAATCCTGGAACATCAGCCAGACGGCCGGTTCCGTAAGAAGATTTAACTACACTTTTCAGCATATCACTGATCATAAATGCTGTATAATCCTTCATCACTACTTCAGATTCAGGTTTCAAATCAAGCTTCGTGCCGTCACGCATTTCAATTTGCTTGATGGCATGTGGCTCAGTATAGAAGCCATTGTTTCCAAATGCACTGTATGCACCGGCTACCTGAAGAGAAGAAACCTCATAAGCGCCGATGGAATAGGACTCATACATCTCTTTCATTGGAATGCCTAATTTATTGGTGAATTCCAATGCTTTATCAGTCCCGACTTCCTGAAGTGTTTTCAGAGCCGGAATATTGCGTGAGCGGGCAAGGGCCTCACGCATGGACATAGGACCCATGTGCTTTCCATCCCAGTTATTGATTTTTGTACCTCCGGAATATGTGTGAGGTTCATCAACAATTGTATGGTAAGTGCCCCATTTTAGATATTCAATTGCTGGTCCATAATCGACAATTGGTTTAAAGGTTGAACCGGCATGTCTTTTTTGATCCACGGCAAAGTTAAAGCCGCGTTTTACTTCCTGATTGCGTCCTCCGCCGATTGCTCTGATTTCACCAGTTTTTGTATCCAGCAGGGTGATTCCCGCCTGGAACTCTTCATCAGGATAGGCTACGGCTGCATCCGTATTTAAAATGTTTTCAACATGCTTCTGTGCATTCGGATCCAGTGTCGTATAAATTTTCAGGCCATCAGAATACGGATTTAAATCTGGATATTTTTCTTCCACTTCATCTAATACAACGTCAATGAAAGAATCATATTTTGATTCGTTTGTTTCTCTTTTTTCTTCAGCCACAAGTGTAGATTCAACAGGAACCTTTTGGGCTGCTTCCATTGCTTCTTTTGTAATAAAACCATGCTGATTCATCAGTGAAAGGACAATATTTCTCCTTTTCTCTGCTTTGTCAGGATGATCAAAAGGATTGTAATTGTTCGGGCTTTGCGGCATGCCGGCTAGAAGGGCGGCCTCATGAAGCTCCAGCTCACTAAGTTCCTTATCGAAGAAAATTTTCGATGCCGTTAAAACGCCATGGCCTTCAGACATATAAATCTTATTGACATACATTTCAAAGATTTCCTGTTTTGTATACTTGCGTTCAAGCTGGAAGGCAAGCCAGGCTTCCTGGGCTTTCCTGCTAAGCGTTTTTTCATTATTCAGGAAGGAGTTCTTTACCACCTGCTGGGTAATCGTACTTGCCCCTTCAGAACCAAATCCGCGCGTAACATTTGCGATAACAGCACCGCCTAAACGGATTAAGTCCATTCCATTATGTTTATAAAATCGGACATCCTCAGTTGCTAAAAAGGCGTCTTCCACAAGTTTTGGAATGTCTTCATATGCGACATAATCCCGGTTTTCCGAGCCTACATCTGTAATGAATTCGCCCTCCATATCGTAAATCTGTGAAGAAATGGGATCCTTCAGCAATTTTTCATCAAGCTTTGGTGCGTCTTTCACCATAAAAGCAAAAGCGCCTGCTCCTAAGAGCATTCCAGCAATTCCGAGGGCAATTAAAATAAGGAAAATACGTTTAAAAGTGCCTGTGCCTTTTTTCTTGCCCTTCTTTTTAGGCTTGGATTGCTGTTTGCGGCGCTCCTCCCTTGATTGATATTTTTCTGTCATATCTATGTTCATCCTTTCTGACAATGGAACTGTAAATTAATTATTTAAGGGTATAAAGATAATCTATTATCTTAATATAGTCAATTCTGGGCTGAAATCCAAGCGGAATGTAATGGCCATTCATTTCAATTTCACCCTTGGTGATTGATTTTCTCCCCCCATCCTTCATTCTCTCCCAATATGAGAGCAGATGATGTGCCTCTAACAGGAAAACTTCTTCGGTAGCCGAGAAGCGGAGGAGGACAAAACAAATTCCTTTCTGGGCTAAAACTTTCTCCATGTGCTTTACCTGGTGCTCATGAAAATTTTTTAAAGGGAAGGAGGTCGTGTTCTGGGTTTCTTTTGCTTCAAAATCAATATATCTGCCTTTATACACACCATTATAATCAGTTGTTGATGCTTGTTTGAAATAAGCTTCTTTAATAACGGCTGCACTTCTCTTTGGATAATCGACCTGTACGATTTGAACAGGCGTGGGCTTTTTATGAATAGTGGCTATCCCATGTTCCAAATAGAATTCATTGGTTTCATTTATATCTTCCTCCAGTGTCATTCCGCGATTGCTGTATGTCCATTTCTTCTCTGGAGCCAGTTTTTTGGCGCTATTAGCAGGCGGGGTATATCTCCTGCCATTAGGATAGTGGAAATTCATGCGTTCACCTCATTTTCAGCTACTCCCTATGATAACAAAAGTACGCGTGATTTGGTTGAATAAAAAGTTCTAAATAACAAAGTATATAGGAAACTCCAGTTAAGCAGTATTTTCCAGTTTTACCCGGATGCTGCCTGACGCCTAAATATAGAACATTCATTTTCTGAGGTGAATTGCGGTGTTTCTTTCTGGGAAATTCCTGAATAGACATGAAAAAAAGGAACAGTCAATAAAGGATCATATTATGAAAATGACAGCCAAATATAACATGGACAATATCTCGAGAACGGAAGCTTATTTTCAAATTTACAAAAAGCATCCTGAAATACGCTGGGCGTTCCTGGCCTCCATGGTATCCCGTAATGCCGGCTGGAATATGTGCGATCTTGAAGGAAACTGTTTTCCTAAATTGATAGGAAAGAAATTCAGGGATATGCTTTATATTACATATGAAAGGGCTAATTGGCTTATTTTTCAGGATGCATTTCCCCAACTGCTCCTCTATCATTATTCGACGAAACTAAATAGGCCAATGTTTCATTTATTAAAAACTTTCCATGTATCGGCCTTTATGGAAAAGGAGTGGCTTTATTTCTGGAAAAATAGAAATAAAAAGAGGTTAATGATTTCACTGATTATCAACGAACAAAATGTTATTCAAGAGCCTGTAATGGAGCATTCTATTTATAAAAATAAAGTTTTTCATACATTGCTTTTTTCCTTTCAGGATTATCTTCATTTTAGTTCAGTCATCTTCCCTACCTGTAAAGGAGAATTATACGGGGCGAGTGTTAATGGTTTCCGCTCGGTGTCCAAAAGAATTGATCTTGGAAAACGGCTGGCAGAAATATTATTTGACACAAGTTATTATGACGACGTGTATGAATTTGCTTTACGCACGGTTCATACTGGTTCAAGGCATGATTATGAGAAATACTTTAATGGAAGAAAACGGAGAACTACTCCTTTCTTACGCTGTACATACCCAATAATCACTCATCACATACATCAATTTACTGATTGGTCTGTCAAAAAACGCATAAAGAGTAAATGGACATCAGAATCGGTTGTCCTAAAACATCCCGTCCATATTACAAAATGGTATTTGCATAAACAGGACCAGCTTCACAAAGCTGCCAAGCTGGGGAAAATATTTCTCTCAATTTGCTAACAGAATAAAACTGCAAACAAAAAAGCAAGGGTTCCCTTGCTTTTTTAGTGTCTGCATCCAGCCCCAGTGCCTGCCCCCTTCGAGATCAGAAGCCAATCCGCTTCCGCTTTTGTTCTGTTAAGTTGAAGGGCGGTCAGGACCTTCAAGCTTCTTATTGCCATAGCCTGCTTTTGTTTCTTCCAGCTTTTTTGGCTGAACTTTATTTTGTTTTTCTTTTTTTGCCATAACATAACACCTCCGTTCATTAGTTTGTTCAATGATATAATTTTCATTCTTCGGAGGCTGTCGAAACCTTGCCGCTTCTATGCAAATAAGTACTTTCTTTGGCGAATCACTTCTAGTTTTGTCATGCGTGGAGGAAACCTTCAGGGAAGATAGAATTTATGTAGGCACAAAGCAAATTTTCACTGTATCCTTCATTGTATTTATGGCAGATGGCAAGGAGAAAAAGAAATCGGGAGGTTTTTTGAATGCAGGGAAAAATGGTAGAAAAAAATGAATTGCTGGCCATGCTTTCAGAAATATACGATCAGCTTGAAGAGCTTGAAAATGTACTGGAGTCTAATTTGTCGGGACTTCGGCAGGATTGGTATTATGAACAGTCAGAAAAAATAGAGGCTTGTGAAAGCAGGCTCGAAGTGATTGAAGAAGATATGACGGCAATCAGGTCTGAGGCAGACAGTATAGAGAGCGCAAAAAGATCAGCACGTATGAAGCTTGAACTCGGCTTCTAAGTCGAATAGAATAGCAGTATCCTTCAGTAGCTAAAATTGACTAGCTACTTTTATTTTTGGAGATGAAGCCCATGGTAAATGAACATTCCCTGCTGCAAATGACAGAACTGCTGCTTGAATATGTGGAGATCTCGGACAGCAGGTATAAAAAGGTTAAGGAATCAGGTGAAAAGGGTGATTTTTATAATGAAGTCAAACCTTTTGCTGATGAGGTTAAATCCATAAATGACCGATGGAAAGAAGAAGCTCGGGAGTGGGTTAGCATTCATAAACCACGAAATCTTTATTCACAGCAGATTGAATCTGCTTCGGAACATATTGAAATGGTTTCCATTCAGGCGTTTTTTCCTGAAACAAGCAGAACCAGATTCATTAATTATGTTAATTCGGCTGTGTATGTGTTAAAGCAGTTGATAATATTGTTAAATGATGAAAAAAAGGGAACCTGAATCAGGCTCCCTTTTTCATTGATTTCTTATGCATTTACTGAATCCTGGAGGGTATTATCTTTGTAGCTTTCTGGAACGGCCGCTCCTTGAGCTTCGAGCTCACGAACGAGATTTCGATAATCTGTACTGGAAATTTCATTATGGATATAGGCCTTTTTAGCAAAATCCAATAATTCATTAACATTTTCAGGAGTATACTCCCGCAGCTGATGAAACTTCATTTGTAGTTCGTGAACATTCATGATATTGCCTCCTCTAGAATAGATTCGCGGAGAAATTTCTTCCCCGCATCCCGGTAAATGAAAAAGCGGACAAGAAACAATTTGTTTTTTATATCCTAACATGAAAATTTATTTTTCATCGTTTTTAAAAAAATCAAACTTCCGACATCTTTCATCATAGTTAGACAAAAACGGAAAGCGCTTCCTTTTTTACTCATTTTTTACTCCTTTCACATTCTGGGCAAATCATTCATATATTGTAATGGTGATAATACGAAGGCTACTGCCTGATAGTATCGCTAATATACTTATCTTATTGAATGGGGAGGATGTTTGCCCATGTTTGGCCGAGTAATGAATAGAACGAGCCATATACAGCCATACGGCCATTTAAATCAAAATGTATACTTTGATCCATTTTATATGGGGAACAATGGCCAATATTATATGAGGCAGCAGCCATTGCATAATTATAACCAAGCTGCCGAACAGTATAATCCTTATTATTCGCCTTTTAATATGGAATACCAGCAGCCGCAGCAAATGACAGGAATGCCGCAGAGTTTTCCGCACCAGCCCTATCCGCAGCAAAATTTTGATCCCGGATATTACTCACATACAGGATCAAAAAATGCAGGTATTTTTCAGAATCCGCTAGAATCTGAAGATTATTATGGAAATCAGCCAAGCAAGCCAGCAGCTCCGCAAATGCCATACATGAATCCATATCCAAAGCAATCCTTCATTCCAAAACAGCCATCTGGCGTGCAAAGCATTATGAATTCATTTAAAGCCCAGGATGGATCACTGGATCTCAATAAAATGGTGGACACAGCAGGCCAGATGATGTCTGCAGTCACGCAGGTATCATCCATGGTTAAAGGAATTGGCGGAATATTTAAAGCTTAAGGGATCATGGCCGCACAGGCCTTTTTTTTATGTTTTAAAAAATCAGACTTGAAAAAAGATTAAATATATTTAAAAATAGAATAGCCGGTCTATTTTTAAAGGTATATAGGAAATATTCTCTATGAGAATTTAATTGCAGATTGACAAAATTTAGGTAAAAGTGAAAAAATAAAAAATGACTCTTAGTCATAAAGGGGGGGTACTATGGTTCGTGCTGTGCAGCAAATTTTTATTATATTTGTATTAATCTTATTTCTAGCAGCTCTGCCAAAAATTATATCTGTTGATCCATTGAGCGGGAGTCTGCTATGGAGCTTCGAAAGTCTGCCGCATATTTATGGAGATTTTATTTCTGAAATAAGCAAGGGCAGCCTTGGTACCTATGAGCTTGGGATGCAGACACGTCCTATAGCCGGGGACATTGCTGATAACTTTTTGACCAGTCTCCTGATCGTATTGATTGCTGTAAATGCATCCTTAATTATAAGTCTGATTTTCGGGGTATTTATCAGCCGCTTCAGGCTTACTAAGCTTTTTGGGGCATTCATGAATATTCTTGCGGCCATACCTGACTTTATCATCATAGTGATGTCTATGATTCTTGCCGTTAAAATATATAAAATGACCGGTATCAGAGTGATTTCACTCAGGCCGGATGGAGGAGCCCTTAACACCTGGTTTCCCACAGTGCTTGCAGCGATTGCCCCGACACTATATTTATTTAAGCTCGTGTCGGTCAAATATTATCAGACAAGCGGGGAGGACTACATTAAGACTGCAGTTGCTAAAGGAATGGGCTTAAATTACATAAACTTTCAGCACGTCTTCAAAAATTTAGAGCCATTTATCAAATCCGAACTGGTCAAAGTGATTTCCCTGGCTATTGGCAATCTCTTTATTATTGAACATATTATGAATGTTTCCGGCATAACAAAATTTATTTTTCAGAGCAGCGGGGTTCAGCCGATCGCAATTGGCTTGTTTGCCATGCTTTTGATTTCTTTAATTGTCTATATTTCTAACAGACTCATATTCTATCTGTTTAAACGGGGTTTTATCTATGAATAAGCTGCTAAAAATAAATTACTCCTTAATTATCGGAATTGTTATGGTTACCGGCTTGCTTTTTCTTAGCATATTCGGGCCTATTCTTGCACCGCATTCATTAACTTCGATTTTAGAAACACAATATACAAACGGGAAGGTTCTGGCACCGCCACTGGAGCCTTTTGAATCATCCTCCTATCCGCTGGGTACTGATAAATGGGGCTATGATATTTTATCCATGATTTTATATGGATTAAGATACACTGTTTTTATTGCAGCTGCTGTGACAGTTATAAAAATGGCATTTGGAACAATCATCGGTTTGTATGCGGGCACCTTGAGAAGGACGCCAGGCTGGCTGATTGCTTTCGAAAATGCATGGAGCTATGTACCTCTGTTTCTGATCCTGTATTTTTTCCTTGCACCAATAAGTTTCAACAGTACTCTTAAGCAAAATGTGTTAATTGCCTTTTTTATTGTCATTGCGTCAGTCATCAGCATTCCAAGCATTGTATCTTCTGTAAGGCTTAAAACCGCACAGTTATATAAGTCTGTATATGTTGAAGCTGCAAAAGCCCTGGGGGCCGGAAAACACCGTCTGATCTGGAAGCATATTTTTCCCCAGTTAAAGGAAACGTTCCTTGTAATGTTTATACTTGAAATTGTGTACGTCATCGCCCTTATGGGCCAGCTGGCACTTTTAAATATCTTTGTCGGCGGAACCATTATGAGATATGACCCCATAATCTACCTGTCAGCAACAAAGGAGCTGGCGGGATTGGTTGGTCAGGCAAGATTAAATATTTATGGCAATACCCATATATTAATTGCACCATTAGCGGTCCTTTTGCTTGCAACTGTGTCTTTCAGTCTGCTGGCAAATGGACTGAAGAACCGCTTTCAATCAAACTATCAGCGTACTCCCTGGATTAAGACCGGGCATGAGCCATTAATACAGCCTTCCAGAAAACAATATAGCAGAAAAAAGAATTTCTGGTCATTCTCCGGCCCTAAAGCAGGCTTCGCTGCATTAGTGATTGCTTTTGCAGGTGCAGGTGTCTATGTTGTGGCTGCAAAGGATTCAAAAACAGGTGTCCAAAGCGGCAGTAAGGCGGATTATAAAATTGATCTGGAAATGAACGGTGAAGGCTATTTCACTGCTAATGCAAATATTCAGTTGAAAAACCAATCAGATAATAACTGGAATGAGCTTGTCTTTTATTTCATTCCGAACGTTTTTAAAGAGGGACATTCATTTGATTCTGTTGAAGGATCGTCTGAAGCGAAGATCGAAAAAGTGACAGTGAATGGGCAAAAAGCTTCTTTTAAGCTGGATGGTGATACGCTGACAATAAACTTAAAACCTGAAATGAAAGATAAAAGCAGACATGAGGTGGAGATCCAATATGGATTTACAGTCCCAGAGGGAGGCAGCCGTTTTTCAAATGTAGGTACAAATTATTATCTTGCTCAATGGTACCCAATGGCTGCAGTCTATCAAAAAGGCAAATGGAACAAAGAGCCTTATATGGAGGGGCTGGAAACATTTCATACAGGCTTCTCAGATTTCAAAGTTTCCTATAAGCTGCCTGAAGGCTATTCCCTGGCTTCCACAGCAGAAATAGATCCGGCAAAAGGAAAAAATGAGGGGACAGTTAAAGCCAAAAGGGTCAGGGATTTCTTCATTGCAGTCATGAAGGATATGAAAGTGTATGAAACGGAAGCGCAAGACGGTGTAAAGGTCAGACTATTTTCAAAAGGTAATCATGACAAAAACCCGGAAGCATCGTTAACACTGGCTAAAAAAGCACTATCTTTCTATCAGAATAAAATTGGAGATTACCCGCATGAGCAGCTTGATATTGTTTTGGATGAAGGGCAATTCATGGAATATCCCGGTATAGTCACTATAAATCCTTATATTGATGATAAAAGGTTTTATGATATTTCTATTGTCCATGAAATTGCTCATCAGTATTTTTATGGAGCAGTAGCTAATGACCCATACAACAATGCGTGGATTGATGAAGGAATCACTGAATTTGCCACCTCTATGTACTTCTATGCAGGACAAAATCAAGCTGAACAGCAGGCATTTGGCATCTCCCATTATCGGATGGAGGCAATCGAGGAAGCTGGTTTAGGCAGGCAATATTCAAATGTGCCGGTTAATGAGGTAAAGCATACAGGATATATTTATGGCCAGCCTGCACTGGAGATTTTACAAATGATTCAGGAAAAGTATACCTTGAAAGGGGAGACTCCTAAGGATGTGGGGATGCAGTTCCTGTCCGATTATTATCAGAAATTCCGCTATAAAGAGGTCGATACGAAGGAGTTTATATCCTTCACAAAGGATTATTTCAGTGTTCCGACCGGCTATTTCAATAATTGGATTGATACATCTAAACTGAACAGTTAAGACCAGCTTAGATAACCCAAACAAAAACAAGCAGGCATGATACTGCTTGTTTTTGTTTAACCAGACTTTATAAAAGCAGGATTGCAGTCAGAATCAGTTCTCATCGATCAGGATTCTTTTTCCCTGCTGCTTAGGTACTGTAATTTGCAAAAGGCCATTTTGGTAAACCGCTTTTACTTTCTTTTCATTAACTGGCTGTGGAAGCGGAATTGTCCGGCTGGAACGCTGCATGCTTTGCTGCCTGCGGAAAATTTTGTTTTTTTCATCTTCTTCCGTTATCATCTCAGAGGATTTAACTGAAATGGTTATATAATTATCCAGGATATCAATCTGTATTTGCTCTTTATTTATTCCCGGAAGTTCCGCACTAATGATGTGTTCCTTTTCAGTTTCAGCAACATCAACATGGAAGGAAGAAGAAGCCGGGAAGGGGTTTTTAAAGAAATCATCCATTGTCTGCAGAAATCCTCTGCCAGGTTTTTCATGGAAAAGCTGATTCATTGATCTCATCAAATCCCCAAATGGTTCGTTTCGATCCTTTTTCTTTGGATCCTCCATATCCATCCATCCCCTCTCAAACAGGATTTTTCAACATATCGTATGCCGCCTATTGGGTGGATGTTCCTGTTGGTTAATCAGGAAAAAGAAAAAACCGCATCTAGTGCGGTTTTAAAACATTGTCTCTAATAGCTGATCAGGGTTTATGATTAAATGTCCATCCTGGTCTGTTTCAATTAACATTTCTTTTTTCATTTTGGTTAGAGTCCTGCTGACCGTTTCCCTTGTGGTGCCGATCATATTGGCAAGGTCTTTATTGGTAAAGTCCCCTTTTAGAACAAAGCTGCCGTTTTCAAGCTTTTTTCCATGCATTTTGGCTAGCCGGATAAGCAATTTAATGATTTGCTCATAAGTATTGTTTAAAATTTGCGATTCCAGGCGCTCCTGCAGGTCGACAATCTTTTCGCCAAGGACTTTAAACACCTTAATACATAACTCCGGATTTTCAATAAGCACCTTTTCAAATTGCGAAATAGGCACAACTACGAGCTGAGCATTTTCCAGCACCTCGGAATAAGCCGGGTACCCGCCTTTTCTGAAGAATCCCACGTGAGGGAACATCTCGCCTTTTGCCAGGATGGCAACTATCTGTTCTTTTCCATTAATATCACTTCTATAAATCTTAACTCTGCCGTTGTTAATAAAATAAACATTATCCAGCGGGTCGTCCTGCAGAAAAACATGACTTCCTTTTTTCCATTCCCGTGATATGGATATCTCAACTACTTTATCCAGTTCTTCGCTGTTCAGCTCTTTAAAAAGAGAGAACTGGGAGAGAACTGCCTTAATTTCTTCTGCTTTCATAATCCACCTCTTGCTTCTGTCCTATTAAGCTTATTGTAACAAAAAACATTAATAACGTTTATATTAAGAAAAGCTTATTTTAATAATCCCGGCTGTGATATCTAAATATATCGGACCTTCCTGGTGAAAAATGATTTTAATCCCTCCGCGAATATATTGAAGGTTAAGATAGCATAGGTCATGGCAAATGCCGAGAAAAAAGGAATCCAAATTGGGCCTCTTATATCCTCAAAGGCTTTAATCATCATCATTGGCCAAGAAATCGAATTATTGACCAATTGCCAATCTCCTGTCATGGATTGAACAAAATCCTGCGAAATAAAAATGCCGACAAACCCTAATTGACCAAGCAGAAACATGACTTTTCCAAGATCAGTAACCATATAAACAAGAAGCTTACTATATAGAAGAGGAAGATAGTATATTCTGAAAAGCCTGTAAGGTGATGCTCCGGCAGCAATCCCTCCATATATATACTCTTTAGATGAAATCTGATCGAATTCCAGCTTTATCATTTCAGCAGCACGGGGCATTTCTGCCAGAGCAATAATAAGGAGCAGGAATAAGGGGCGGTATTCACTCAGCAAAAATGGCGGAAGCATGGCAAGAAGCATGACGATGATGATGGTTGGAATATATGACAGCAGTCCATTCAGCCATTTAAGCAAAAGGTGTGTACCCAGCCATTTTTTGTGTGCAAGAAAGGAGAGCGGAATGGCCAGTACATACCGAAGGACAGTTATACAGGCAACAAGCAAAATGGTTTCTCTTGCCCCCAGGATAATCAGGCTTAGCAAATCCCTTCCGCTTTTGTCAGTGCCGAATATGTAATCCTCTGATGGCGGATAAGGCGGTATAACTGGCTTCTTATCCTCATTTAGGATGTATGTAATCGTTGTTAGCTCACGGTCAACAAAAGGAAGATATGGTCCGGCAAACGTGATTGCCAGCAATAGCAGCAGCAAAAAGGTTCCTAAGCAAAATAAAGCATGTTTCTTGATCCAAGATAAAAATCGCATTTCCCTCACACCCTTTCCTTTTGGACGAGCCATATTTTTGCTGTCTGTGAAAGGATAATTGTTAAAAACATGATGAAGAGGAAGGGAAGCATCAGGGACAGTGCCTTCATTTCATCATTAGATGATATGCTGAATAGAAGTTCCTTGCCTGCCCCATTATAGCCTGCCAGCTTTTCAATGATTGGGAGACTGGATAGGATATAGAGCATCACCAGCTGCGCCTGGTTCATAATGGGGGACCAGCAATTCCAGAGCATGTGAAGAAGTGCTTTAAAGTCGCCAAGCCCTTTTGCATATGCTGTGCGCACATACTCTTCGCCCATTTCATTTTCAAGAGCAGCCGATGTAAAACGGGACATGTGCAGAAATGGAAATAGGGATAATGAAATGAGCGGCAATAAAAAGCTATACCAATTTTCATGTCCATATAGCTTAAAGTGCGGAAGTCCATGCTGCATCATCAGAATGAATAGATACTGAATGGCAATAAACAGAAAAAAATCGGGTATGGAAGAAAACATCCAGGAAAGAAAATTCTGCAGCTTCCCGGTGAATTTTGTTCTCCGGTAAAATTGGACAGCACCCATTAATGTGCCAAGAAGCATGCTGACAATGAAAGCAGGCAGAACAATTTTTAAGCTGCGCGCAACGAATATTCCAGCTTCTTCACTAACGGGGCGTCCGGTGCGGGCTTCCCCTAATCCTTTTTCAGTTAAGATATGGCCAGTGAAATCTTCTATTCTTTCCAGATATAGTTCAAAGCTGAAGGGGTAATCTGCTTCAATATGAAAGGCCGATAAAAAGGTTACTTCCTTTTCTCTTGGAAGAAAAAGAATCAGGATAAATCCAATGACAATTAACATAAATACACCTGTTGATTTTAAAATGCTTTGCAGCATGACTTCACCTCATTTGAGAAAAAATGGATATATTACATTCTCTTATATTTAGAACTTTCAGTCAATTTTTCTTTGAATCTGAAAGAGTAAAGACTTAAAGGCTTAATAGAAATTTTTCCATAAAAAGTTAATAGAAATTAAGAGTTTGCTCTGTTAGAACGAACGTTTATTCGATAGAATAGGAAGATGAGGTGAAATAGATGAAAGTGCGAAAAAATTTGCCTGAAATCATGAAACAGCTTATATCTGAACAGCAATATAAAGAGAATATTGTCCATTGGCACACAATAGAAGAAAAAGAGGCTAAAACTGCGAGCCTTCCGGAAAACATTCATCCATCCTTAAAGGATGCACTGCAAAAAAGGGGCATTTCAAGGCTTTATACACATCAGAAAACATCTTATCAGACAGCCATGAATGGGGACAGTCTGGTAGCTGTTACTCCAACGGCTTCTGGAAAAACGCTTTGCTACAACCTTCCAGTCCTGCAGACGATCGTAAATGATCCGGATGCAAGGGCGCTTTATATGTTTCCCACAAAAGCATTGGCTCAGGACCAAAAAAGCGAAATCAATGAAATCATCCAGGAGTCCGGATTGGATATAAATTCCTATACATATGACGGGGATACACCGGCAAACATTCGGCAAAAAGTTCGCAGGGCCGGGCATGTGGTTATTACAAATCCGGACATGCTTCACTCGGCAATATTGCCTCATCATACAAAGTGGGTATCCTTGTTTGAAAATTTAAAGTATGTGGTCATAGATGAACTTCATATTTACAGAGGGGTATTTGGCAGTCATGTAGCAAATGTTATTCGCCGCCTTAGACGCATTTGCCGTTTTTATGGCAGCGACCCCATTTTTATCTGTACATCTGCAACAATAGCCAATCCTCTGGAGCTGGCAGAAAAGCTTACTGAAAAGCCGATGAAACTCGTGGATAATAACGGAGCTCCAAGCGGGAAGAAACATTTTGTATTTTATAATCCTCCAATCGTCAATAAACCGCTGAATATCAGAAGAAGTGCAACTCTCGAAGCGAGAAAGCTCGCAGGAGAACTTCTGAAAAATAAAATCCAGACCATTGTATTTGCAAGAAGCAGGGTCAGAGTCGAAATCCTGCTGACTTACCTCCAGGAGCTTGTCAAACATAAACTGGGGCCTAAAGCTATTCGGGGTTATAGAGGCGGTTATTTGCCAACCCAGAGACGGGAAATTGAAAAAGGACTGCGTTCAGGGGAGATCTATGGAGTTGTCAGCACAAATGCCCTTGAACTGGGAGTGGATATCGGACAGCTGCAGGTTTGTGTCATGACCGGATATCCCGGTACCATTGCCAGCTCATGGCAGCAGGCTGGACGTGCAGGCAGAAGGCATGGTGAATCGCTTGTCATTATGGTGGCAAGCTCCAGTCCGCTGGATCAATATGTTATTCAAAATCCTGATTACTTTTTTAATAAAAGTCCTGAAACAGCCAGAATAAACCCGGATAACCTTATTATTCTGGTTGATCATATCAAATGTGCAGCCTATGAGCTCCCTTTCAATGCCGGGGAACGTTTTGGCACTTTTGAAACCGAAGAGGTATTGGAATATCTGGCGGAGGAGAGGGTGCTTCATCAGAACGGAGACAAATTTTATTGGATGAAAGATTCATTTCCTGCCCACAACATCAGTCTTCGTTCAGCATCACAGGAGAATGTTATCATAATTGATCAGTCAGATATTGCGAATGTAAAAGTAATTGGTGAAATGGACCGCTTTTCCGCTATGACCCTTCTCCACGATGAGGCAATCTATCTTCATCAGGGAACCCAGTTTCAGGTGGAAATGCTTGATTGGGAAGAGAAGAAGGCATTTGTCCGGGAAGTGGATGTGGACTATTTTACCGATGCTAATCTGGCAGTAGAGCTCAAAGTGCTTGAGCAGGATAAAATCAGGTCGTCATCCATTGGAGATATTGGCTATGGGGATGTCAGTGTTGTAGCAATGGCAACAATATTTAAAAAAGTTAAGTTTGAAACACATGAAAATATCGGATCCGGTCCAATAACACTTCCTGAAGAAGAGCTCCATACAAGCTCAACCTGGCTTTCGTTTAACCGGGAATCCTTGAATTATAAACAGGACCGGCTTGAACAGGGACTCATTGGAACAGCACATGCCCTTAAGCATATTGTGCCGTTATTTGTTATGTGCGATCCTCAGGACGTTCATGTTGTCCCGCAAGTGAAAGCTGCCCATAATGAAAAGCCGACAATCTTTTTCTATGACAGGTATCCTGGCGGTGTAGGGTTAAGTGAGAAAATTTTCGGGGGAATCGAACATATCATGCACGAAACGATGGAAATGGTCAGCAGATGTGCATGTGACCATGGCTGTCCTTCCTGCATAGGAACAGATACCTCATCAGAAACGGCCAAAAAAGACGTACTCAGGATTCTCGGCTCTTTTAAAAATGGCGTTAATAGCGCAGGTGATAGAATTGTCCATTAAAAACAAGCTGAACAGGCTTAAGGGCCATCTTGGGACAGATAACGATAAACAGCCTTCATCCGTCCCAAAACATGAGAATAAGGCCGATGTTCCTTTTAAAGAAGTATGGACTAAAGAAGGTGTTTATCCGTATTACTTTGAAGACTCTTACTGTCTTGTAAGGGAAAAAGAATACAGCCTTGATTACAAGCATGGAATCTATACTTTTGGACAGTTTACAGCAGCGGTGGATGCCTGGAATTCTTCCGGCCTGAGACATCCGCTGTCTGCATCCGGTCACGGGCCGGAAAATCTTTTCTTTTTTGATACAGAGACAACCGGATTGGGCGGAGGGACTGGCAATACTATCTTCCTTCTTGGCCAAGCCAGCCTGCAGGGAAGCAAAATAAAGCTGAAACAGCATATTCTCCCTCAGCCGGGTGCTGAGATAGCTTTATATAAAAGTTTTTTGGAAAGCATTGATTATTCAACAATGGTCACATATAACGGGAAAGCTTTCGACTGGCCGCAGGTTAAAACGAGACATACCCTGTTAAGGGAGCATGTTCCAAAACTGCCGCCGTTTGGACATTTTGATTTATATCATGCTGCTAGAAGAATGTGGAAGCACAAGCTTGAAAGAATAAAGCTTGCTGCAGTGGAGAAAGATGTTCTGGGGATTGAAAGAAAAGATGATATTCCAGGGTTTCTGGCACCAATGATTTATTTTGATTTTATTGAAAGAAAAGATCCTGAAGGCATGCTGGGAATCATAAAGCATAATGAAATTGATATCCTATCCCTGATAAGCCTGTATACACATCTTTCTTTCCAGATTCTGCAGCTGGATGAAAGACAGACATCCCGTGAGGTTTATGAAGTGGGAAGGTGGCTTTCCACACTGGGTGAATCTTCACAGGCAGCAAGTGCCTTCAATAAAATATCTGCAGGAGAGTCATCTGAAGCTTTGAATGCCAGGTTTGCATTAGCTTTTGAGCATAAGAAACATAAAAATTGGGAAGAGGCAGCAAAATTATGGAAGGATATTGCTGAAAAAGGTTTGACCAATATGAAGGTAATATCTTGCATTGAACTGGCCAAGATCTACGAGCATCGAATAAAGGATATTAGCCAGGCTATAATCTATTCAAATAAAGCGTTAAACCTGCTGGAAGCAGATAACGGAATAGAAAAACTGAAAATAAAACAGGAAGATGTGCACCGGCGAATTGTACGGCTTGAACGAAAATTTAATCAAGCTAATATCTCCTTGTAACATAATTTTAATATACCAGACAAAAAAATCCACTATTTCCTAGTTGTATGTACTTCTTCTAACAGTTAAAATTATAACTTGTGTGGTACTTTTTTAGGAATTTTATATAGTGAGGCTGGTAAAAGATGTATAAAGCAATCTTATTTTTATTCTTCCTTGTAATTTTCACTACTGCAATCGTTTTCTCCAATTTAAAAGACAGTTTCTACAGTATGCTCTAAGGCTAGTACCTATAAAATAGGTGTTTTCATTAGTACAAGATTACTCTTTCTAACATAGGTTGTTAATGTAAAAACAATTTCGAAAGGGGATCTTTACATGTATTGCAGACCGAGACCTTCGCAGGTTATGCCTGCTGTTGTTCATCCGACAAAGTGCTGTGTAACTCATTCGTTCCAGAACATTGTGGTTCCGCACATTCATCCTACACATCATACTCATGTAAACCACATTAACTATGAGAATCAGCACTCTTTCCCGCAAACGCAGTCAAATGTTAACCAGGTTACACAATCAAATGTGAATATGGGACCAAGACCTGGCGTGGCAGGTGCATATAGCCCAGGTATGGGGATGGGACCAGGAATGGGAATGGGACCAGGAATGGGAATGGGACCAGGATATGGCGGACCTGGAACTGGCGTAGCTGGAGCATCAACAGGAATGGGTCCAAAACAAGGGCCTGGCTTTTCAGGCAGATAATAAACAAGGGCTTTATGCCCTTGTTTTATTTATATAACTGGCTATTCCCTGCCAGATTTCTTTAAGGAGTTTTGCAATTGACAAAAGTAGCAGTTATTTCAGGGTACAAGCCTTTTGAAGTAGGGATATTTAAAAATGATAACCCTGCTGTCGGCTATATCAAAACCGCAATCAGAAAAAGCCTGCTTTCTTTGATGGATGACGGTCTGGAATGGGTAATCATCAGCGGGCAGCTTGGTGCAGAACTTTGGGCAGCTGAAGTTGTTTATAATCTTCAGCTTGAAGGATACGAAGACCTGAAGCTTGCAGTCATTACTCCCTTTTTAGATCAGGAAGCTTCCTGGAATGATGCCAACAAAGAATGGTATGAATCTATATTGGCTCAGGCAGATTTTGTTGATTCAGTCACAAAAAAACCATATGAAAGTCCGCAGCAGTTCAGATTAAAAAATCATTTTTTGATCAGTAAAAGTGATGTTCTGCTGCTGTTTTATGATATGGAAAAAGAGGGAAGCCCTAAGTATCTGTATGAAACCGCAAAAAAATATCAGGAAGAAAATGAATATGATATTAGACTAATCACCTTTTATGATTTACAATTGATTGTAGAAGAAGAACAATTCTCTCAGAGAGACACATTTGAATAATGCTCAGATAAATTGACAAATGTACATATCTCTGGAAAAATAGTATTAATTATGATTGCCGATATACTGAGGTGAGTGTCATGCTATCCGATAAAATTAAATTAACTGCAAAAGATATTTTGGAAAAAGAGTTTAAGACAGCCATGAGAGGCTACAAGCCTGAAGATGTCGATAAGTTTTTAGATTTGGTCATTAAAGACTACGAGGCATTCCATCAGGAAATTGAAGATCTGCAGCTGGAAAATATGAAGCTGAAAAAACAGGTTGAGGAAGCTTCACGCAGACCGGCAGCACAAACTGCTGGAACAACCAATTTTGACATCCTAAAAAGATTATCAAATCTGGAAAAACACGTTTTTGGCAGTAAATTGTATGATTGACAGTATTTATCGGACTTTCCAATTTAAAACCATTGCTATTCCATCACAGATTACATATAATATTCTTTGTGATCATTAATAGCGTTCGGGTAATCGCTGCAATATATCTTATATTGTAGAGGAAAGTCCATGCTCGCACAGGCTGAGATGCCTGTAGTGTTCGTGCCTAGCGAATTCATAAGCTAGGGCAGTCGGAGCTGTCTCCGGCTGACGGCAGGGAAAATGCCTAAGTCCTTCGGGATATGGCATGAATACCTTGAAAGTGCCACAGTGACGTAGCCTTTTCAGAAATGAAAAGGGTGGAACGAGGTAAACCCCGCGAGCGAGAAACCCAAATGATGGTAGGGGCACTTTCCCTGAGGAAATGAACAACGGGAAGGACAGGCAGATGCCTGTAGATAGATGATTGCCACCTGAGTACGAGACATTTGTCGCTTGCAGTACTACGGTACAAAACATGGCTTACAGAACGTTATTAGTGAGACAGTATGAGTGTTATAAATTCAAGCTCTCCTTTTTGGGAGAGCTTTTTTACTTTGCTGCAGGCTGGTATATAATAATGATAACTTAGGCATTCATTGCGGGTAATCCTATAAACAGATATACTTTATTTGTTGATCCAGTTAGGGTATACATAATAGAAATAAGAATTAGGTTAGGGTGAAAATAAATATGTCTAAATACGATTTAATCGCCACTACGGCCATGGGCCTTGAGGCACTTGCTGCAAAAGAAGTGCGCGATCTTGGATATGAATGTGAAGTTGAAAACGGCAGAATAACCTTTAAAGGTGATGAAGCTGCAATTGTCCGGTCTAATTTATGGCTGAGAACAGCAGATCGGGTTCGCATTAAAGTAGGAGAATTCAAAGCAACTAGCTTTGACGAGCTTTTTGAAAAAACTAAAGCGCTGCCCTGGGAAAGGTATATGCCAGAAAACGCCGAATTCCCAGTATCAGGTAAATCTGTGAAGTCCAAGCTTTTTTCTGTTTCCGACTGTCAGGCGATTGTCAAGAAAGCAATCGTGGAACGCATGAGAACAAAGTATAATAAGACAGGCTGGCTTGAAGAAAATGGGCCCCTATTTAAAATAGAAGTCGCTCTTCATAAGGATGTAGCCCTTCTGACCATCGATGCCAGCGGAAGCGGCCTCCATAAACGGGGATATCGTGCAGGGCAGGGGGAGGCCCCGCTGAAGGAAACACTTGCAGCTGCATTGGTTATGCTGACAAATTGGAACCCTGATAAGCCATTTGCTGATCCCTTCTGCGGATCCGGGACTATCCCGATAGAAGCAGCATTAATCGGCCAGAATATTGCACCCGGTTTTAATCGTGAATTCATTTCGGAAGGATGGTCCTGGATTCCTGAAAAAGTTTGGGAAGATGCAAGAAATGAAGCTGAAGACCTGGCAAACTATGATCAGCCACTCGATATAACAGGTGCTGACATTGATCACAGGATGGTTAAGATTGCCGAAGAAAATGCTTTCGAAGCTGGACTGGGTGATTTGATCAACTTCAAACAAATGCAAGTGCGTGATTTTACGACTGCTAAGGAATATGGTGTCATTGTCGGGAATCCTCCATATGGGGAGCGCCTTGGTGAGAAGGCTGCGGTACAGCGAATGTATGCAGAGATGGGAAATGCCTTTGCTCCTCTTGACACGTGGTCCATTTATATCCTGACATCAGACGAGGAATTTGAGAATCACTATGGAAGAAAAGCAACTAAAAAACGCAAGCTCTTCAATGGTTTTATTCGTACAGACTATTATCAGTACTGGGGCAAAAGACCGCCGAGAAATAATTAGCAGCAAAAGCATAAAACCTCCTGAGACTGTATAGAATATATCTATCTGATTCTTTTTTCAGGAGGGGTGGCAATGAAACATTCCAGCATCGATTTCCATAAAATTTCCCAGGCGCTGAATGGAACACTTGAAGCAATTCACGGAGACGGTGATCCATCAGCAGAGGCACTGGAGAGTCTTAAAAACGCACAGGACGAACTTCAGCAGGCATTGTCATTTTCTATGTCACGTTTCAACTAGTCGTTTATAATGAGCAGGGGGCTGCCTTAAAGCACCCCTGTTTTTTTGATAAGGCTGTTTTCTCAAGGTTTGTTGCATTTTTTATATTATTTACTGAGTTGATTGGGGCTCAAGGTGCGAGATCCTCGAAAATGCATTCGCATTTTCTTCGTGCGGTGTTTACTCAAGGAAGCTTATTCAAAGTCCCGCGGTTCGCTGAGCATCCTGGAGCGGAAATCAACGGACAACATTGATAGGCGAAAACAACAGGTTTGGCGTTATATCTTGACAGTTACTGTATTTGAGATAAAATTATATGATGTTCATTTGATTATTAACACCTAATATATGAAATAATGATAGAACTGAATTCAGGAGCGTCTGGTTTTTAGGCGCTTTAACTTTTTAATTACGGAGGGGTAGCATGTCGAACCGGATGCCTTTTGCCGTATCCAAGAGCGAATCTTTTTATGAAAAGCTAAGTGAGTGGATCGGAGATGTTTTTTACGATATATTGCCTGAAGCAGGATTTGAAATTCGGGATGAGCAAATATTTATGGCTTTTCAGCTGGAGAAAGCATTTAAAGATAAAAGTGTTATTTTTGCTGAGGCAGGTGTAGGGACTGGGAAAACGATTGTTTACCTCTTATATGCAATCAGTTATGCAAGGTACATAAATAAACCTGCTATTATCGCCTGTGCGGATGAGACTTTAATCGAGCAGCTTGTGAAAAAAGAAGGTGATATTGCCAAGCTGGAAAAAGCATTAGGGTTAAATATTGATGTCAGACTGGCAAAATCACGCGATCAGTATTTATGCCTAAACAAGCTGGACAAGCTCGTAGCAAATGATGCTCATGATCACTATAATCGCATTTTTGATGATCTTCCGGATTTTGTTCAAACAGGCTCATCCATGCAAAAGTTTGAAAGATATGGTGACCGGAAAGATTACCCTGAATTGCCGGATGAGCATTGGACCAATGTCTCTTGGGATTCAATCCAGGACTGTTTCACTTGTGAGAAGCGTCACCGCTGCGGTCAAACTCTCCATAGGGAATATTACCGCAGCGCAAAAGACTTGATCATTTGTTCACACGATTTTTACATGGAACATATCTGGACAAAGGAATCGAGAAAACGGGAAGGGCAGCTGCCATTGCTTCCTGAGAGTTCTTGTGTGGTTTTTGATGAAGGCCATCTGCTGGAATATGCATCCCAAAAGGCTCTGACATATCGTTTTTCCGAGCAGATTCTGGAATCCCTCTTAACAAGGCTTATGGCGAATGATGTGCGTGAAAAAACGTTAAATATCATTGAAGATGCTATTTACCAGAATGAGCATTTCTTTCTGACATTGTCCATGTCTGCTTCGGGTGACACTGGTTCTGACAAGAAAACGATTGAAAAAACTGCAGATGTAATGAGAGAAGGCCGTAAACTGCAGGACTTGATCAATACACTTGAGGAAGAATTAGTATTTGAAAGCGAAATGTACGTGATTAATGAATATGACTTAAAAATTGTTGAAGAATATCTTGAGCAAATCGCATACTCACTTTCACTGTTCCTTAAGGAATTAAAAGGAATAACTTGGTTTGAAGAGAATAATGGGGAAAGAACCTTGGTTATCATGCCAAGAATGGTAGAAGATATTATGAGGGAAGAAGTATTTTCCCAGAAGAAGCCTTTTGTTTTCTCTTCAGCAACATTGTCTGAGAATAAATCCTTTGATTATATGGCAAAAAGCCTGGGAGTAGACGATTATTTATCCTTTACTGTTGAGTCCCCGTTCGACTATGAAGAAAATATGGTCATTCGCATGCCGGAATTTGCAGAGGAGTCATGCACAGCGAAAATGGAATACATTCTCGAACAAGTTAAGGCAACCGAAGGACGTGCTTTAGTATTATTCAACAGTTCTTCTGAGCTGGCAGAATTCAAAGCCTTTGCTTCAGGGAAAATAAGTGTACCGCTCTTTTTTGAAGGGGATGCAGAGATAAGCAGCCTCGTATCAAATTTCCAAAATGATGAGCATTCAGTACTCTGCTCTGTCCATTTATGGGAAGGTCTTGATATACCTGGGAGATCCCTGGAGAATGTGCTTATTTATGGCCTGCCATTTCCTCCACACGATCCGGTCTTTACAGCGAAAAGGGAAGGTTCGGCCAATCCTTTCAAAGAGGTTGATCTGCCATATATGATTCTGCGGTTAAGGCAGGGGATTGGGAGATTAATTAGAACACATGAAGACAAAGGGACCGTTCATATTCTGATGAATAAAAATGAAAATCCTGAAGTGCGCGAAATGATAAAAAGGGTTCTGCCTGCAGAGCCATCCGTAATAAGCTGAACGAAGGCAGTGCCCAAGAGGGCGCTGCCTTTCTTTTAACCTCTCAACAGCTGATTTGCTTCCGGTGTCATACGAGCAGGAGTCCAGGCAGGCTCCCAGACAAGGTTAACCTCTACATCTGAAAACAGCTCAAGATCTTCTATGCAATATTTAACTCCACTGACTATGCTGTCATGCAGCGGGCATCCAGGTGTTGTCAAAGTCATGGTAATAACCGCTTTGTCATCCTCTGGAATATTAATATCATAAATAAGGCCCAAATCAACCACGTTTATATTCAATTCGGGATCCATAACTCTTTTTAGATTGCTGAGGACTATTTCTTTTCGATTCATGTTAATTCCCCCTATTGTTTTATAACAGTAATAATCAAATAACAGAACACAATGCTTGCACCAACAGTTAAAATCTGGCCGGTTAGGAACAGGGCGGGCTGTTCATAGGCAATGGAGACTGTCGCACCAAGGATACCAAGAATGAAGGCGGAAAGAACCGGAATGGATGCCTTGTCATTCATCATATCTTTGAGAGAAGGCACACTCCGTTTGCCGATCTCTTTGCTGTATTTCCAGGTCCACCACAAGAATGGCACTATTTTAAACAGATAACCGAGAATGCTCAAGGCTACCCAGAGCATGAGGTATGCAAACACGAGATATCCCACTGTATTTTGAAAGTTTCCGATTAGTGAGTTTATGAATGCTCCAAGGTGGATTGAAAGCCCTGCAGGTATAGCGAGAAGAGCAAATCGGAATGAATAATCAAGCTTTTTCTTTACTCTTTTCTGCAGGATTTGCAGCATGTGCCAGGTGAAGAATGCAAATCCGCCAGCCAGGATCATTAAAGCTATAGTTAAAAGCGAATTATTCTTGGTGAAAAAAGAGATCAGAGCAGCTGCCAGCCCAATAGCATAAACCATAAACACATATTTGGCAGGCTTCATGCTGTATCCGTGGGACAAGGAAAACATGGGAACCATTTTATAGGAAAATCCAAAAATCAGAAGGGTAAACCAGCCTGCTGTTCCAAGCAGTATGTGGCTTTTAAAAACTGCCTGATAATGGCCGGAAATAAATCCGGTTTTCATGCTGAAGACCATAAGGATTCCCAATAGAATTGCAGACAGCAGGCTAATCAATGCAGTTCCTACGAAAAGAGTCAGTACATTGGGCTTTGCCTGCTGCCTTAAAGTCATGAACATTTGCAGCAGAAACATTAAGATGCCTGTTAATGTAATGAGCCCGGGCAGCATTGCACCCGCCGGATTATAAAATAAACTATGCGCGAAATATAATATCCCAAAGGCGGTTACAGTAAATTGTATAAATCCAAATCTTTCATTCCATATAGGGGTAAGAAAGGCCACCGGAACGAGCTGATACATAGCTCCCATTGCTGTCATCAGCGCCCAGCCCAATATAAACAAATGAGCCGCTGACCAAATGGCGGGTATACGAAATTGACTGTTAATCATGGATTCCCCTTGAAAAAGAATGAGCGCCATAGATCCTATTAAGCAGAGCAAGCTGAAAAGTATAAATGAAAAAGGAAGTTTGATATTGGTCTCATTTTTTGTATTGGCCAGCAATGCGATCACCTGCTTATTTTGTTATTTCTATTAAAAAGCTTCCGTCTTCCTGTTCGGCAGTTACATGCCTGCAGCCCATTTCGTCCAGCTGTTCATAAAGAAACATGGGCCTCCTGTCATTTATAATGGATAAGGTTTCTCCCTCTGGCAGATCTTCAAGAGCTGCCAGAGTTCTCATCATCGGCTGAGGCGGTTCCAGCCCTCGGTTATCCAGTTTCATTTTGACGCACCTCTCTTAGTAAAGATCACTTTCCAATGCTTCTTTTCAATTTCTTCAGCTTCATATTCAAACCCTTTAGCTTTTAATACTCCAAAGAGAGGGACGGGTTTAAACGGAGCATGAAGGATAAAAACATCATCGATATCGAGTTCAGCTATCGCCGACATGATTTTTTGAAATGGCTCCAATTTATTTTTTAAATCCTCTCTTACATCAAGTTCAATAACTTTGTTTTCCATTCTGATCTCTCCTTCGTTAACTGAAAATCACATGCCAGTGAGAATCGTTATTAATTACTTTAAGTTTATCAGCATGAGCTTTTCAAATAAGTGACATATATCATATTGCAAAGAACATTTTTTAAAATGCACAAATCAAATGGGACAAAAAAATCCGCGGATGCTTAATCTGCGGATTCCAGACTGTAGACAAACTCGATGAAAAAAGAGCTTGTCTGCAGTTTTTTTATTTAGCGTGTAATCGAGGCTGTTGATTTCCGTTCCAGGCGCTTCGCTTTCCTGCGGGCCTGCGCTGAGCCT